>JAZKXZ010000001.1:0-105522 GCA_045611845.1 Candidatus Enterocola sp.
AAGATGGTTACATCAACTATGTTAAAGGTGCTAACATCGCAGGCTTCATGAAAGTTGCTAAAGCTATGATGGCTCAAGGTATCATCTAATCTTAGATAAACCTAAAACAAAAATAAAAACTAACCGATTAATCGGAGTTAATTCGATTAATCGGTTATTACGCATATAAAAATAACATTCTGTAACCCCAAAAAGGTTACAAAAAAGACAAATAAAATGAATAAAATAATCAGTAAAGAGCATTTCTCAGAAAATGTAGTAAAATTAGAGATCGAAGCTCCTCTAATAGCTAAATCACGCAGAGCTGGTCACTTCGTGATCGTACGCGTAGGTGAAAAAGGCGAACGTATTCCTCTAACCATAGCTGGTTCAGATTTAGAAAAAGGAACTATCACACTAGTAGTTCAAAAAATGGGTGTATCTTCTACCAAATTATGCAACCTAAACGTAGGTGACTATGTAACTGACGTGGTTGGTCCTCTTGGTAAAGCTACTCATATTGAAAACTTCGGTACAGTTGTTTGTGCATGTGGTGGTGTAGGTACAGCTCCAATGCTTCCTATCGTTGCAGCACTTAAAAAAGCAGGTAACAAAGTAATCTCTGTGCTTGCAGCTCGTACAAAAGACCTTATCATCCTAGAAGAAGAAATGAGAAAATTCTCTGACGAAGTTATCATTATGACAGACGACGGTTCTTACGGTACTCAAGGTCTTGTTACCAACGGTGTAGAAAGCGTAATCAACCGCGAAAAAGTGGATATGTGCGTAACTATCGGTCCTGCTATCATGATGAAATTCGTTTCTTTACTAACTAAAAAATACGAAATCCCTACTGTAGCATCTCTTAACACTATCATGGTGGACGGTACTGGTATGTGCGGTGCATGCCGTGTAACTGTGGGCGACGAAACAAAATTCGTTTGCGTTGACGGTCCAGAATTTGATGCACACCAAGTAAATTTCGACGAAATGATGATGCGTCTAGGTGCATATCGCGAACAAGAACAAGCCGCTATGGCTGCATATATTAACTCTTTAAAATAATTATTTAGAGATGGAAAATTTAACAGATAGAAGTGCAGCTTGGCGTGACGAGCTTCGCAAATCAATGAAAAATAAAGAACGCACCGAGATTGCGCGCGTTAAAATGAATGAGCTTGATGGTGAATATCGTAGCCACAACTCAGAAGAAGTAAACCAAGGCTTAACAGTAGAACAAGCATTAATGGAAGCTAAACGTTGTTTAGACTGTCCAAATCCTAGCTGTATGCAAGGTTGTCCTGTGAGCATCAACATCCCTTCTTTCGTAAAAAATATCGAACGCGGCGAATTCTTAGCAGCTGCTAAAGTTCTTAAACAAACTTCTGCTCTTCCAGCAGTTTGTGGTCGTGTTTGTCCTCAAGAAAAACAATGCGAAAGCCAATGTATCCACATTAAAATGGGTAAAGCTCCAGTGGCTATCGGTTACCTAGAACGTTTCGCAGCAGACTACGAACGTGAAAGCGGTAATATCGCTGTGCCAGAAATCGCTGCTAAAAACGGTAAAAAAGTAGCAGTTGTTGGTTCAGGTCCTGCTGGTCTTTCTTTCGCTGGTGATATGGCTAAACTTGGTTACGACGTAACTGTATTTGAAGCTCTTCACGAAATTGGTGGTGTGTTGAAATATGGTATTCCAGAATTCCGTCTTCCAAACAATATCGTTGACGTAGAAATCAACAACCTAGAAAAAATGGGTGTTACCTTCGTAAAAGACTGTATCGTAGGTAAAACTATCAGCTTCGATGATATTAAAGAACAAGGTTTCGAAGGTATGTTCGTTGCTTCTGGTGCTGGTCTTCCAAACTTCATGAACATCAAAGGTGAAAACCTTATCGGTATCATGTCTTCTAACGAATACCTAACACGTGTAAACCTTATGAGCGCTGCAAAAGACGACTTCGATACTCCAGTACTTAAAGGTAAACGTGTGGCTGTTATCGGTGGTGGTAACACTGCTATGGACTCTGTTCGTACAGCTAAACGTCTTGGTGCTGAACTTGCTATGATTGTTTATCGCCGTAGCGAAGAAGAAATGCCTGCTCGTGTAGAAGAAGTTAAACACGCTAAAGAAGAAGGCGTTGAATTCCGCACTCTTCACAACCCTATCGAATATATCGGTGACGAAAAAGGTCGTGTTAAACAAATGTTACTACAAAAAATGGAACTAGGTGAAGCTGATGCTTCTGGTCGTAGAAAACCAGTTGCGATTGAAGGTGCTACCGAACTTATCGATGTTGATACAGTAATCGTGAGTGTTGGTGTATCTCCAAACCCACTTATCCCTAGCTCAATCGACGGTTTAGATGTATCTCGCAAAGGTACTATCGTAGTAAACGACGATATGCAAAGTTCTATTCCAATGATTTTCGCAGGTGGTGACATTGTGCGTGGTGGTGCTACTGTTATCCTTGCTATGGGTGACGGACGTAAAGCAGCTGCATCAATGCACCAATATTTAAGTAAATAATATGATTAAAGTTGCAATTATCGGATACGGCAATATTGGCAAATTTGCTTTACAAGCCGTGCAAGCTGCTCCAGATATGGAACTTGTAGGTGTAGTTCGTAGAGACGCATCTAATGTTCCTGCTGAGCTAGCTAATATAAAAGTGGTTTCTAATATAGATGACCTAGGCAAAGTAGAAGTGGCTATTCTTTGTGGTCCAAGTAGAAGTGTCCCAGAAACTTCTGCTACCCTACTTGCAAAAGGCATCTGCACTGTGGATAGCTATGATATTCACGGAGATATTTGGGAAGTTAGCCAAAAGCTAGATGCAGTGGCTAAAGCAAATAACTCTGCTGCTATCATATCTGCAGGTTGGGACCCAGGTTCAGACTCTGTTATCCGTGCTTTACTTAAAGCTATGGCTCCAAAAGGTCTAACCTACACAAACTTTGGCCCTGGTATGAGTATGGGACACTCAGTAGTGGCTCGTAGCAAAGAAGGCGTGAAAAACGCACTTTCTATGACAATTCCTCTAGGCACTAGCGTACACCGCCGCATGGTTTACGTAGAACTAGAAGAAGGTGCTTCTCTAGAAGCTGTTACTGCTGCTATCAAGAGCGACTCTTACTTTAGCCACGATGAAACACACGTAATTCAAGTGCCATGCGTAGATGACCTTCAAGATATGGGTCATGGCGTGCTTATTGAACGCAAAGGTGTTTCTGGTAGCACTCAAAGCCAACGTTTCGCATTCACAATGACCATTAATAACCCTGCTTTAACTAGCCAAATCCTTGTGAGCTGTGCTCGTGCAGTGGTAAAACAACGTCCTGGTGCATATACTCTTCCAGAGATTGCTCCTATGGATATGCTTTATGGTGACCGTGAAGCGTTGATTCGCGAACTTGTGTAAAATATAAATGAGAGTTGAAAAAAGAGAAATGAGAAATCATTTCTCTTTTTTTGTGTTTTATGCATTTGAATTAGGGATGTGGGTTTGGACATAGGAGTTTTGCCGCAGGCGCCTTTTTCAACTCCTAAGTCCTAACATCCTCGGTCCTAACATCATAACTATTAATTCATATAAACGACAACCTAAAAAAATGAATATCCATGCATAGATATTCATTTTTTTTTGTATTTTTGCAACCGAATTTTAACTACATTAATCAAAATGGACGATTATCATCCGGAAAATACTAACTTTTAAGAATGGAGATTAGGTAGTCTCTATTCTTAACTTAACGATAGGAGACACCTATATGAGAACATTTTTAAGAAATGGTGCCGGTATGGTTCCATGTGATAAATGGGAACCAAACTGCTGGGTAAACGTCATTAAACCTACCCCACAAGACAAAGCATACCTAATCAACACTCTTGATGTGCCTTTGGCATTCTATGAAGACATCGAGGACGTTGATGAACGTCCACGTGTGGAAGTAGAAGATGGTTGGTGCTTGGTGCTAATGCGTATTCCTTATAAAGTAAACAACGCTAGCGGTACATTCTCTACAGTGCCACTTGGTATTATTTTTAAGGACGACATTTTTGTATCAGTTTGTTTCTATCAAACCGACATCATTCCAGACTTTGTCCAATACACCAAAAGAAAGAAAATAAGCAAAACAGACAATATCAACTTTGTCTTTAGACTGCTTCTTTCTTCAAGCATATGGTTCCTAAAATACCTAAAGAGCATAAATGCACTAATTAAATCTGCAGAAAAAGAGTTAGAAACTTCTGTAGAAAACGACGATTTGAAGACTCTTTCAAACCTAGACCGCACTCTGGTTTACTTTACCTCTGCGCTTCGTGGTAACGAAATTCTTACTCATAAACTAAAAAATATGAGAGGAATTAAAGAGGTTTACGACCCAGACCTAGTGGAAGACGTGGAAATTGAGTCTAAACAAGCGCTAGAAACCACTAACATTTATGCTACTATTTTAAATAGTACCCTAGAAACATACGCTACCGTGATTTCAAACAACTTGAACATGGTGATGAAAAGATTAACAAGTATAAATGTTATTCTGATGTTGCCTACATTGATAGCAAGTTTCTTTGGTATGAACCTAGAAATAGGCACTAGCATCTTTAACTGGATGTTCTATATTGCTGTAATCATTTCTATTGCATTTACTGCATTGAGTGCTATTTTCTTCTATAAGAAAAGATGGTTCTAAACTATTATAACACTTATTAATGAACGCTTTTTACACTATACTTTTACTTATTTGTTCAAATATTTTTATGACCTTCGCTTGGTATGGTCATTTAAAATTGCAACAAATGAAAGTCCTATCAGACAACACACCACTATATGTGGTAATCTTGTTATCATGGCTGCTAGCATTGGCTGAATACAGTTTTCAAGTGCCAGCAAACCGTATGGGATTTATAGAAAATGGAGGTAGTTTCACTCTGATGCAACTAAAGGTAATTCAAGAGGTTATCTCTATTACAGTGTTCACTATTTTTACTATGTTTCTATTTAAAGGCGAAACACTTCAGTGGAATCACATTGCAGCATTTGGTTGCTTGATTTTGGCTGTATATTTCGTTTTTATGGATTAAAATTATATTATGAAGCCACTTGCTGAAAGACTACGTCCGAGCACACTTGCAGACTACATCGGCCAAAAACATTTGGTGGGTGAAGGTGCTGTGCTAAGACAAATGATAGAGTCTGGCAACTTGGCTTCTTTTATTCTTTGGGGCCCTCCTGGAGTGGGTAAAACCACACTAGCTCAAATTATTGCATCGCAAAGTAATCGTTCTTTCTATAGCCTTAGTGCTGTGAGTTCTTCTGTGAAAGACGTGCGCGATGTGATAGATACTGCCGAAAAAACCAAACTTTTCAACCCTAAAGCACCTATACTTTTCATCGACGAGATTCACCGTTTTAGCAAATCTCAACAAGACTCGCTTCTTGCAGCTGTGGAAAAAGGTACTTTTGTGCTTATTGGTGCCACCACAGAAAACCCTTCGTTCGAGGTAATTTCTCCCCTACTTTCTCGTTGTAGAATCTATGTGCTTAAACCACTAGAAGAAGAAGATTTAAAGTATCTTCTAAATAAAGCTATCACAGAAGACGAGTATCTAAAGATAAAGAAAGTAGAATTTGTGGAATATGAATCGTTACTACTTTATTCTGGAGGCGATGCAAGAAAACTTCTTAGTGCATTAGAACTTGTACTTAGCACCGAAGAAGGCGAAGTGATTAAGGTGACCAACGAAATGGTGAAGGCGAAACTTCAAGCCAACCTTCTTGCCTACGACAAACAAGGCGAAATGCATTATGATATTATTTCTGCGTTTATTAAGTCTATTCGTGGAAGCGACCCAGATGCTGCGCTTTATTGGCTTGCAAGAATGATAGATGGCGGCGAAGACCCTAAATTTATTGCTCGCAGACTTATTATTTCTGCTGCAGAAGATATTGGTCTTGCAAACCCTAATGCACTACTACTTGCAAATACTTGCTTCGATGCTGTGCATAAAATAGGTTTCCCAGAATCTAGAATTATACTATCAGAAGTAACAGTTTATCTTGCCACATCTGCAAAGAGCAACTCTGCTTACCTTGCTATAGATGAAGCACTTGCAGAAGTTAAAAGGTCGGGAAATTTGCCAGTACCACTAGATATTAGAAATGCTCCTACCAAACTTATGAAGAGCCTTGGCTACGGCAAGCATTATAAATATCCACACGACTATCCAAACCACTATGTGGAACAACAATATTTGCCAGATGCACTAAAGGGCAGAACATTTTGGACTCCTCAACCAAACGAATCAGAAAACCGAATAATGAGTGGTCTAAATGCCAGAAAAAAAAGATGATTTTCAGTTAAACCGAAAATCATCTTTTTCTTTATTTTTCGTAATCGTTAATCTTTATTTTTCATAACTTTGGAATTGTAGCACATAAGCTACACCTAATAGGTGATAATAAGCATCTATTGAGTGTGAAAACTCATAATAAAAACCTAAAATATTGTTTTTATCCACAACCCAGTCTAAACCTACACCGTAAGCAAAAGTATCCACGTATGTTGTAGGATTTTTCTTCAACTGACTATACATTTCTATATAACCGTATACACAAAGTGGAGTATTTGGAATCTCACCATCTAAACGTAATCTTGAACGTAACAACCAGTGGTAAGACATATCGGTCATACTATAGGTCATTTGGAATCTTTCACGTGCAGAAAGTGTTAGGTAATCGTTGATTTTCACGTTTGGTGTAACCATCAATTTTAATCTGTGACGCATTTCACCCCCGTAAAGATATTGAAACTCGTATGCACCTAGTAGCGCAATTCTTGGGTGTGGCTTGTAATTAAGACCTATTGAGGTGTAAGACATATCCACAAGTGGAGCCTCAGGAATACCTGTTCCATTTAGATAGAACTCCTCACCCACAAATAATGTAAGATTTTTAAGTGGACTATACTCTATATAAAAATCTACCTCACCTATTAGTTCTTGTGGTTTTTCTACAGAGCGCGCTTTGTATGATCTTTCTAGTTCCACCGCAAAAGCAGATACCAAAGACACTGCAAGCGCAAGAGCAAATAATGCTAATCTTTTAAAATTCATTGTTTATTCGTTTATATTTTATTTTCTGCTTACAAAGATACAGAAAATTACCGAAATCTTAAAATCTATTAACGCTACCAAAGCCAAGTTATTTAAATGCAATTTACACTCATTTGCAAGTGATACATTTTGTGAGTAAAAAACATTCTATCTCCTACCCTGCGAAAACCTATTCTACTATATAGTTCTTCCGCCTTAGGATTTTCTACATCCACTATTAGCCCTAC
Organism: Candidatus Enterocola sp.; assembly: GCA_045611845.1. GTDB lineage: Bacteria > Bacteroidota > Bacteroidia > Bacteroidales > Paludibacteraceae > Enterocola. The sequence continues at coordinate 7,324 of JAZKXZ010000001.1, forward strand.
GTTTGTATGCCCTTGAGCAAAAGCTTTCTTGCACATTGCATCGATAAGTTTTTGAGCAATGCCCATGCCCCTAAACTCTGATTTTACACCTAAAGAGTCTAGGTAAAATTCTCCCGCATTAGTTTCATCTGCAATCTCTGGAACAAAGCCTGTATGGTTGGAAATTATTTCCCAAGTTGCTTTGCGAAGCGGTTCCAGCTGTCCCCCGTCATATCCCACTATAGCCCCAGCTAGCTTACCACTTACCGTTTCTGCAACCAAGGCATTTTGAAAACTATATTGAGTGCCAGTAGCTGCACATACCTCTGTCAAAACTTTTAAATAATTGTCTCCACCGCAGTTTCTTTTTACCATTTCGTCGTCACGAATAGCCATCACCACCACCTGAGCCAAAAACTCTGCATCATCTGGCACAGCTGGTCTTATTATTATTTTTTCCATATGGAGTGTATTTTGGGGTGATCACTGAGCATTTTTTACTCTTTATCTTATATTTATTGTTTTTATTATCTTAATCTTTTCTTTATTACTGCAGGGTTGCCTGCTACCATTACATCGTCAGGGACGTCTTTGGTTACCACACTGCCAGCAGCAACAATCACTCTATTACCAATGGTTACACCAGGACAAACTGTGACGTTGCCGCCCAACCAGCAATCTTCGCCAATGTGAATGGCATAACCTGTTTCTACGGGCTCACGTCGCTGTATGTAATCGATAGGATGATTTGGCGTAAACAGTTTACAACCAGGACCCAACATAGTATGCTTGCCAATATAAATGCCACCACTATCTAGAAACTCGCAATTTCTATTGATAAATACACGCTCCGCTAAATGTATTGGCCAACCGTGGTCGCAATAAAAAGGCGGTATCACCAACGCCTCTTCACTTGCATTTGGCATCAACTCCTTCATCGCCTTCACAGCCGTTTCTCTATCCTCCAAAGGCGATGTCTGATTAAATTTTGCAGAAGCCAACGCCGCATGGCGCCAACTCTCCTGATACTCTGGCGCATCACAATTGTACAACACATTTGCTGTCATTTTCTCTAGTTCTGTCATATTTTTCTTTTATTTGTCAATATACAAAAATATGTTTTTTTTCTTTTCCCCACAAATTTAAAACAGCCCCCGATACCCCGCAAATTTAGAATTATGCATAAGATAATTTTCTGGCATATAAAGCGTACACATCAAGTTTTCTAGGGCAATAATAGCAAATATTAATACGTTGTTTTTAAACTTATACTTAAATTTGATGGTCAAAGGAACAGTAACAAAAAAACAGATATATTATGAAAAGAAAATTAGTTTTATTTACAGCATTTGTTGCGCTGGTGGGTATTTTTACAGTGCAAGCTCAAGACATTCACTCTAGACCACATATCGATATAAGTGGCAAAGCGGAAAAATTTGTTGACCCAGACGAAATTATTCTTAACATAGTGATTAACGAAAAGGATTATTCAAAGAAAACCACACTAGAAAATCTTGAAAAAGATATGATTAAGGCGCTTAAAGGCGTGGGCATCGACACCAAAAAAGACCTTACAGTAGTGGACCTTTCTAGCGACATTCATCACTATAAATTTAAGAAAAACGAAGTAAAGTTAAGTAAAACTTACAGACTTAAAACCTCATCTGCAAAAGAGGCTACAAAGACACTTATTGCTCTTGAAGAAGTGGGAATCTCTGAGATAAACATTGCACAAGTGAAATGCACCAAGATTGAAGATTATAAAAATGAAACTCGTGCCATGGCAATGAAAGATGCTCACAAAAAGGCAAAAGCACTTACAGATGCCATTGGCCAACCACTAGGCAAGGCCATTTATATTAGCGAAAGCGACTACACAAATGTGCGCAACAACCCTCGCCTAATGATGAGCAAAGCCGCAGGCCATCAAGAAGAAGCCTTTATGGATGGCGAAATGCCAGACATCAATTTTGAAAAAATCAAAGTAGAAAGCAGGGTACAAGTGAAATTCGAATTGAAATAAAATTAGGTTTATAAAAATAGAGGTAACCCAATATGAAATGAACCCCGAAAGTTTTTTATCTAACTTTCGGGGCTTTTTATGATTACATTTCCCTCAACTTTAACGTAGCATCTACATACGAACACTCTCCCTTTATATACGGTGCATAAAGCTCCTCCACATCGCGTCCGCGCAGCACCTTGCACTTGCCACAAAGCTCACAATTGTGCATACACTCCCACTGCTGCAGCACATATTCCCTGCGCTCCTGTTCCGTAGATTCCCCTATTTTTGGTGGTAATTGCATAGTTAATGTTATTTATAACAAAATTTATAAACCTGTTCCTTAAGCGTTTCGATAAGGGTTTGCACCATTGTGATGTTGAGATAATGATATTATCCTTTGAGCAACTTCTTCTGGATAATCTACTAGTAATTGTCCGTGATTTAATTTAGGGGAAACTTTTACATTTACTTGTGGAAACAATGCTTTTAAATGTTTCACTTGTGGTTTGGCGACAAAAGCCTCTTTTGTTCCATACCAATAATAAATTTGTTTTCCGGAGATACTGTTTAATCGTGTGGTATAAACAGATTTATAACCATCAATTACAGCACGTTTACCTGAGAATGGGTAAATCTTTTTGCATTCGTCAAACAACACATCGTAATAATGTGAGTTAAAAACACGTCGCCAAAAAGACGTATGCTTATAACAACTCCACACATTAAACGCTTGCAAATGCGCTAGCGGACTAACCAACCACTTAGGCAGAAGTAATAACGGAGCTGCATCCATAATGGCATAATCAATAGTAACATCGTTTTTCTCCATTACATGCGATAAAATTTTACCTCCCAAAGAAAGTCCATACGCCACAGAAATATGTGAGGCGAAATTATCTTTTATATAATTGCTCAATTGCTCAGCCTGATCTAGTACACTTGTAAACTTTGTTTGTTCACCAATGGTAAAACCATCTACTTGCACCGCAACAATTGTGAATTTATACTCAAGCAACTTAATTAACGGCAAAAATATTTCATAAGACACACCCAGTCCTGGCACCAACACCAGCACCGGCTTCCCCTTCTGTCCAAATTGCTTAAAGTTCATAGTCTAAAAATTCAATATTTTTCTACGGAAATCGAATGCTAAATAATACTCACGTTTAAGTTCTTCAGATAAAAACGAACGGTTTAACAATTCTTTCACCATTGGTTTTTCAGACATAAAGAACTCCATCTCCTGCTTTACTACTTTGTCTGGTAATCCTATACGTTTACCAAATTCTTCAAAATCGCAGCGACGGATTGTACGAGTATCAGTAAAGACCATTCCTTCTTTAAATAATCCTTTATCAAGAGCAAAAATTTGTGGTTTACGTAACTGTAATGAAGTATTAATTAAATCATAAGCAGGCGACAAACGATATTCTCCATTACGTTCTATTAAAGAAAAATTCTTCAAATGAGCATCATCATTAAGTGATAAAAAATTGAATAGAATAATGCGAAAAAATTTACGAATATCTACCAAGGCCGCCTTAACGTAGCGATGAATAACCTCTGCACATTCCTCATAACTTGCAATATCGTACTTATAATTTGCACCAGCATTATCTTTTGTGTAACCCATTAATGCCGCAAAATCCTCTTGCTTATATTTCTGACCCCTATGAATATCAAATCTACGTGTTATATATGCTGGAGTACCATCTTCAAAAAAACAGAGTGCATTTGCGGCAGTTTCTATTCCATAAACTTGTGATGCAATTTGCATTGTAACATGCTCATTTGCCGCACAATAATCCTTATTTATTATCTGATAAGCAGTTGGTTTAGGTTTTAATATAAAAGTACCTTGCTCTCCCTGTTGTGTATACTTAAACTTCCCATTTTCTAAAAGAACAGAAAATTTAGGTTGTGCACCAGATAAAGATATTCTACCGATACTTTTAATAACATCATCTACCTCTTCAGTTTCTGCCTCTGGAGATGGTCCTGCAAAAACATGTGAGACAGTCTCACCATCAAACAATAATTTTGTTGCTTGTGGAGAATAGGTTTCATAACCCTCTTGTAATGTCGATGGGCAAACATTAATTTTTTTCATATTTAAATAGGTTTTACAGTTATAGCTCCTATAGTATCATACTGACAGGTTGCTAATAAAATTCCAAAATCATCCTCTTTATCTATATGAAGAAGTTGAGATTGTATTTCACGATTTGCTCCTTCTGAGAGCATATTTGCAAATACAGAAAAAAGATATGGTGACTTATAAGGTTCTTCTTGTATAGGAAGTGTAAGACTTATAGCACCAGACTTTTCACTCAACAAATATGCTTTATCGTATGTAAAAATATAATTACGATTATCAGTTTCTGTTAGCATTCCTGCTTTTATGCCATGTATATATACTTCACATTGTCTCATAAAATCAATCTTTTAGTTTTGTTACTAATGTTAATCCCAAAACATTACAAATAGACAATAGAGTATCTAACTGTGGATTACCTGTACCTCTTTCCACTGCCACCACAGTATTAATACTCACTCCTGCCAAATCTGCTAACTCTTGCTGATTAATTTTTAGGAAACGTCTACGATTCTTAATTTCTTCTCTAAACTTATTCATATTCACAATATATTGGGATTTTTATGCAAATATATTATTTTCTTCCGAAAAAACAAGCATTTTTCACAATATACTGTGATTTTTACTACAAAAGTAGTAATTAAATGGTTAAAAAGCACAGAAAATCACAATATAGTGTGATTTCTTTGCACATCTATTATCATATTATCTCTCATTTTGCACATTATATTTCATCAATATTTTGTGCAAATTCACATAGAACACACCTGTTAGTCAAATGGTTATTCATAAAAAAACTCGCTGTACAGACACAATTTTTGTTGTGAATGAGTAGCGAGTAATGGAGTTTAAGAGGGAGTGGTTTACCCTTTGATGTAATCTAAAATTTGTTCGGCGTGAATTTTAGTTTTGATTTCCTTTGGAGTGAAGATTTTCTCTATGATGCCATCTTCGTTTACAAGGTATGTGGTACGAAGCGTGCCAATGGTGCGGCGACCGCAGGCAACCTTTTCGCCCCAGCAACCAAGAGTTTGTAGAAGCGTGGTTTCGGTGTCGGCAATAAGAGGAAAGTCTAGCCCTTGTGCGTCAGCAAATTTCTTTTGCGCTGCCTCTTTGTCTTTGCTCACCCCTATTATCTCGTATCCTGCCGCAGCAAGCTCTGCCTTATGCGCCTGAAGCGAACAAGCCTCTGCGGTGCAACCCGGCGTACTCGCCTTTGGATAACTATAAAGCACTATCTTTTTGCCTCTATAATCGGCACTTTTTATTTCATTTCCGTTTTGGTCCTTACCCAAAACCTCTGGAATTCTATCACCTATGTTCATAATGTTTTGTTTTTAATAATTTACAACGTAAAAGTATATAAATTCTATAATTATAAAAAATGAACCTGTCGGAAATTCCGACAAGTTCACTTTATTTAACGTAAAACGCAATACAAGAGTGAATTTAAAAGGAGGAATTTTTAGGCGACCTTTATGCGATGCCAAATAACTCAATCTCAAATATCAACGTTGACCCACCAGGAATGCCCGGTTGAGAAAATTTACCATAGCCAAGTTCGGCAGGAATATAAATCTCCCACTTGTCGCCCACGCACATTTGCCCAATGGCAATAATCCAACCATCGATAAGTTCGCTAAGGCGAAACGCCACAGGCACACCCGCACGAGAAGAGTCGAACTTTTTACCATTTATTGTCCAACCTGTGTAATGCACAGTTACAATGCTGCGAGGTGTAGGATGTTTACCATCGTTGTTACCAGAGTGTAGCACCTTATAATAAATACCCTTTGGCAGAGCCTTCACACCATCCTCTTTAGCCTTTTCCAAAAGCCAATCCTTATTAGCCTTTATATATTCTTGTTTTCCCATATTTTACTAATATTAAATATCTTTGCCGAAAGGCCAAAGTGCAAGCTTCATAAGTTTAAAGTGTTGACGTCCAAACGGAATTCCTATAATAGTGATGCAAAGCACAATACCAAAAGCAAGGTGTGTAAGCGCAATTACAAGACCTCCAGTACACATCCAAGCAATGTTGAAAATAGAGTAAATGCAACCAGCGCCATCAGGACGAGTCACCGCTTGTTGACCAAAAGGGAACAACGACAACAACCCAAGCTTAAACATTTGCACCCCAAACGGAATACCAATGAAAGTTAGGCAAAGTGAAATACCCGCAGCGAAATACTCCATAGCCACCACCAATCCACCAAAAATAATCCAAAGAAGATTTCCTAGAAAATTCATAATATTAAGTTTTTATGTTTTAAAATTACTCAACAAATTTCCAAATGTAAATATAGCAAAATATGAGTAAATCTGCAATAAATTGATAACATCCATAGTATCTTGTTACATATCGGTCATCGACAAGCCTTTTTGCGATACAGCATAGTCCTTAAACTTGCCTGTGGCACGAGTAAACACATTAACTTTCTCATTGAGGACTTCCGCATCAAAATTCTCCTCTTTTCTCTTTACCTCGATGAATATTGCCTCGTCGTTCAATTCGTTCTCTGCAACAATATCAATCTCATTCTTACCCCTTCTATCCCACCAACTTCCAATGCGTGTGTACGCTTTACTTTCCACAAGCACACTCTTAAAGTAGCGTTCAAGCATTTTTCCACTGAAAGTCTCATAGTCACGATTAATGATAGTCTTCACTGCATCGTAGTTCTCTATTTCAAGCATATAGTTATACTTGTAAATAAAACGGAACCAGAAGGTAAAAAAATTATCTTCAATTGTATAGCGAACATTCTTTGTTGAAGTTTGCTCAAATATTGGTTGGTTTTTAGTTATTACCTCATACTCTTTCTCCAATTTTGTAAGATAACCACCTATCTCCCTGCCAACAATCTGCTCTATCTCCGAGCGTAATGTCTTGCCACGTGCAATAGCCGAAAGAATAGAGAAATAAACTCCGTAGTCTTTACCAAATTCTTCGATAAGTATTGCCTTGCCCTCACCAATAAACACAGAATCTGCTTTAATAATGTGGTTAAGCATCTTCACTTTAGTTGTAGCCCCTGCATCAACAAGCAATTGAACATACTTTGCCACACCACCCGTAAACGAATATAACGCTAACAAATCCTCAGCTGTATAGTTAGGATTATATTCTGCCATTATCTCCTTTAAGACAGCAGGAGCAAATGGTCTAATCGTCATAAAACGAGTCTGGCGATTGTACAGCGGTTCCTTCTTATCCTTGAAGATTTTTGTCATCATAGAAAAGATAGAGCCACATACAATAAGGTTGATATGAGCTTTAGTATGATACATATCCCAAATGCGTTGCATATCACTATATACAGACTTGTTTACCTTAAAAAACTCTTGAAACTCATCTATAAACAACGTAATAGGACGCTCTATAGAGAGTTTCATTAAGTACTCAAATATTTCAGGAAATCGCTCTGTTCCGCCTATTGTAGGTATACCTAACTTATTTTCAATTTCTTGGATATAATCCATACACAAATCACTCTCTGCCTTGCGAGCAACAAAGAAATAAAGTATTGGTTCACTCTCGTATGCTCTCCACACAAGAGATGTCTTACCAATACGACGACGACCTGTCACTACCGTAAACTGAGCATTACTCTTTGAGAGTTCTAGAATCTCCTTGAGTGTAGCAACCTCATCTTTTCTATCAAAAAATCTCATACAAATTCAATTTAGTTAAGAAACAACTATTTCCGAAACAGCCATTTCGCAACTGCAAATATAATACATAATAAACTAATAACAAAATAAATCCATAGTATTTACAAAACTTTATTCGTTAATCAAAGTAAACTCCATAATATCTAACATCTTAAATAGTACTCCGTCTATATCAGAATGCCACGATTGATGAAAATGTCCGTAATACCAATGAGAAAGCGGATGAACATCATGCACTAGATGATTGTAGATTTTTGTCATTGTTGCACGTTCATTTTCCACATCTTCAAGTAATTTTTCATCACAAGTAGCAAAAGAATATACCCCCCTTTTTGTAATCAGTTCACAAAAATCTGGAGCAGTATGTGAAATTACAATATCCACAGCATATTGCTCATTTATCAGATTTAGCATCTCTTCATCATAAACAGGAACCTCATCAGACCAATAAAAATTCTTGTCTAGTTTATCTTGCGATTGTCCATCTTTTCCATGCTTGGCACAATACCTTTTCCACATATCAATGCGATAATTTCGGTCGATTGAAATTCCACCACCAATACAAAGAATTGTATGTTTGCATGCCGAAATAATAGAATAATCTGGTACTGCAACAAATCGCCTATGCTTAAACTGCTTACCATCAAAATACGCAGGATTGTCATGATTGCCACGAACAAATACAATCCAATTATTAGCATCATTCATACGCTTTGCATTGCGTCTTACCATTTGCTCATAATAGGCCTTCTTCTCAAAACCAAAACCACAATCACCAGCTACAACTAACACCGTATCCTTCATCTGATACTGAACACAAAGTTTATACACCAAAAGATTAAAATCCCAATGAATATCGCCAGAAACCACTATGTTTTTTGCCTTCGGGAAAGATATATTATATACCTTCTTCATATCACTTTTACTCTAATTTTTCGACTTATCTTATCACGAAGTTACATCTTATATTCTGATTATCAAAGAAATATGGGAATTATTTTTAATTTTAAATAAATATTTTGAAATCTAGAACAAAACGTTCCGCAAAAGGTTTACTTTTGTTTTGAAATTTGGAAGACTAAAGGAAGTAATGTAAAACTAGAATTTAGAAACAAGCCAATAACCCAAGGATATTAATAGAAATCCGAGTATAATACTTGCGGCTACATAGCCGAGAAATCCAAAGGTATTGCCAACGAAGGTGTGCAGATGCTTCAGCAAGGCAAACGTAGAAAAAGTAGTAAACCCACCACAAACACCAGTGGTAAGCAATAAATACCATGCATAGTGTATTTTTAGTTAGAAATAGAGTTAATATTTGGCAACGCACTCCTACCCGCTTCGGTCATAAGACCTCTTGATTCCAGATCTTTGCAACGCTCAATATTTAGTTGCGTCCAATGACTTTTCTTTCGGCGAGGCGACAAACGCTGCACAAGTCGCCCATCGGGCAAACGCTTAAGCGTGCTATCAATCCACCCAAAGCAAAGCGCCTCCTCCACCACATCAATGTACGCAATAGCCGGCCACTCAGGCTTCTTACTGCGATACATCACCACCCAACAACATTTCTCCTTGTTGTGGTTATCCTCAAGCCATCGCCTAAGTTCGGCGCGAGTACTGTAGTGTAGTAGGTTTATGATTTCCATGGGAAAAATTTATTTTGTGTTAAACAAGCCTATAAAACAAGACCAAATTTAATTATTATTATATGATTATCAAAAGAATATAGCGAAAATATTTCTGAAAAATGGTCAGTTTTGTTTTGAAATTTGGAAGAAATATGACCAATTTATAGAAAAGATTTTTAAGTAGAATAATATCCGAAAAATATTTTCTTAATGCAGAAAATAATATGTAAATTTGTGAAACATCTTAACACATTTATAAAACAATGGAAATAAATACAGAAAACTTAGAAAAAACTAACAACATTCAAGAACTACAATCACCTTTTGAGCAACTAAGAGAAGTAGATGCAGAGGATAAAGAATGGTGGAACTCGCGAAAACTAGCGCGAGTAATGGGATATGGCAAATATTGGAATTTTGAGCGAGTTATAGCAAAAGCTCAATCATGGATTACTCAAAAAGGTTACCACATAAGCGACCACTTTATAGAGTTTACCGAAATGGCTGAACTTGGCAATGGTGGCATACGCAAAGTTACAAGTGTAAAACTTTCTCAAACTGCATGTACTGCTATTGCAATGAATGCCGACCCCAAAAAAGGGATGGTAAAGGTAGCGCAAGAGTTTTTCACTGCATCAATGACAGATGATGTGGCAGTTCGCAGTTTAGAATCTACTATTTTTCTATACAAAGGTGCACGAGGCAAAACTCAGGTACAAGTAGTTTTTGACACCAATACTTTTTGGTTGTCACAACAAAGAATGGCAGAGTTATTTGGAGTTACAATTCCTACAATAAATTACCATATAGATCAAATTGAAAAAAGTGGAGAAATACATTTGTCCGATGCAATTAGAAAAATTCGAATTGAGCCAGACAAATGTTCCAGAGAGGTCCTAATGTACAATCTCGACGTAGTAATTGCTGTCGGTTACCGCGTAAATAGCTACGAAGCAACACAATTTCGCATTTGGTCAACACAAATTTTAAAAGAATATCTCACTAAAGGTTTTGTATTAGATGATGAGCGACTAAAAGGGAAGAATGTTTTTGGTGCAGATTATTTTGATGACCTACTAGACAGAATTCGTGAAATTCGTACTTCTGAACGCAGATATTATCAAAAGATAACAGATATTTATAGCGAATGTAGTGCAGACTACGATAAGAATAGTGAAACTACAACACTATTCTTCAAAACGGTACAAAATATGATGCACTATGCAGTAACAAAACAAACTGCGGCAGAAATCATCTACGACAGAGCAGATGCAGAGCGTCCACACATGGGACTAACGACTTGGAAAAATGCACCTGACGGACGAGTAATAAAGTCTGATGTAACTGTAGCAAAAAATTATCTGAGCGACAAAGAAGTTGAATCTCTAAATCTTCTAAGTAGTGCTTTTATCGACACCGCTGAGAGACGCGCCAGAAAACATGTACTTATGACAATGACAGATTGGAAAGACGCCCTTACTCGATTTTTAGAGCTAGGCGATGAACCTATTCTTAAAGATGCAGGAAGCGTAACTCACGAACAAGCAGAACAAAAAGCTCTAAATGAATATGAAAAATTTAGAGTAATACAAGATAGAGAAATATTGAGCGACTTCGACCGCCATTGCAAATCGTTGTTTAAGGAGGATATGTAGATAATGTAGATATCGCTAAACCACAAAACAAAAGCTCACAATGATTGCATTTACATCATTATGAGCTTTTTTAGGACGACACCAAGACCTAATAAAAGGCTTTATAAAAAAAGTCTAAAGGCTATACTTCATATTTAATTATAAATCTTACATAATATTATCATCACCATATTTAGATCTTGCTTCTGCTGCTTGTAAATACTCTTCTTCTCTTGCAACTTCATAACTTGTATTTAGTTTTGAAACCTTACCCAAAGAAGGTTTAAATATTATAGTATATATTCCTTTATGTCTTCCAGAGCCTGTTGTTACATTAAAAATATTCGGTATATAACTTCTTTTCATTACTCCTTGTTCAAACAAGAAACTAGCATTATATGGATCTTCATACAACCCCTCACCCATAAATATCATTCTTGCCAAGATTTTATTTGTTTTTAGTAAATATGTTATTTCTCCTATACAGTAAGACTTTATAATTTTACAATCATTCACTGATAAATCTTCAATTGTATCTTTATTGCATAAATTATTTTCTTTTATATAGTTAAAAAAATCCTTTTCATTAACACCCCATCCAGATAATATTTCTTTATTCAGCTTAAGATCATCAATATTTACAAAAAAACTCGCTCCAGCACCTATAATAGCATTATTAAAAATCTTCACAAAATTAGATGAACTTATTTTTGCATACGTATAGTTCTTTGAAGTTGGCATTTTGCAACTAATACCAGAACCGTAAATTATACTATAAGCAATACCATGCTCTTTCAATACATCTTCATCTATTGCATACCCTATATTTTTCAAATCTACATTAGTATCGTTTATCTCACATAAATAGACATCCGATTTTGGATATATTGTTCGTCCCAGAAATTGACTATAAACCTGTTTAGAAACTCTAACAGCATATGTTCTTGTAATATCAAAATTCAAGTTTTTATTTAGAATCTGCCATAAAGGATAATGTAAATTTCTATTTCTATTTAAACTATATACTAACTCGTATTCAGCATTAATTCCAGAGATTTTCAACTTTTCTTGTGAGAATCTTGCATACTCTATTGCCTCTTTAATACAGACATCCATTGATGGCCACTTGATTTGAAGTGAATTCCTTTTGTATTCATTTTTTGAAACACCAGAAAGGTTTCTATTCCACATCTGGAATGACAATGGTCCAATAGAAAGCAATCCAGCCTTTTTTTCATTATAAGATTCTATATAATCTAGAATGTGCTCATACGAAACACAAATGCCATCTTCTATATTTCCATGAAAAACATAATCTGCAGAATTCCCACTTTCATCCTTTCCAGTGATTAAAAAACGCCTCGCTATAACTCTTCTATTTCTATCAAAAAAAGATTGAGCTATTGAGGCCTGAAGTGGGAATTCATTGAGTATTGTTCTTGAATTACTTATTCTATTTTCTATTGATCCAGTTCCATCATATGTATAGTCGCCATAAAATATCCACCTAATAGAATCTTCTTCATCTTTAGTAATTTGTAATTTTTCTCTACAAAAATTTAAAAATGATATAAAATTCTCTTGGTGAACAGAATTCCCTGAACCCACAAAAATAGAAACCGTCTTAACTGTATTCCCTATTTTAATTTGAATGTCTGGTTTGCAAGATGGTTTTAATCTTCTACACTCTATAATATCAGTTAACGCAACACCTTTGAATATAGTATTAATCATACCTAATAAGGATTTATTTAAATTTCGAACCCTTATTCCATTTAAATATCTAGATATATCATCTGCATTCCTAAAACCATGAGAATTATCACCTATAATTTTTATACTATTCAGATTTCTATTCTGAGATAGTTTCTGAAGATACAAAAGATTTATTTGATTAATATATTCTTTTATAGCACCACCCCATTTAATTTGGATTGATTGTCTTCTACTTTCAGTTTCTGGATTGCCTTTAATATTTCTATTCCATGTTTGTAGTGTTAAAGGGCCTAACGATGGAGATGTACTTTCTCTAGACATTTTTGCTTTTTCCACCAAAAAATCAACAGTCTCATCCAATGGACACCAATCTCCTTTGTCAATAAATCCATGATATAGATAATCTGCTTTTATATTAAGTTCTCTCCCTAAACGACCATAAACTAGAAACCTCTCTATTAAAACTCTTGAATTTTTTATTAGAAAATCTTGAATAATTCTTATTTCATCTCTATATTTTAATTTTAATTCCTCGCCATCAACTCTATCTTCCACATCTCCCTTCCCATCCAATGTTCCATCACCATAAAGATAAGCTCTAAATGAATCTCTTACCACATCATCCATACCTAAGTTTTCTTTACAATATAACAAGAATAACGACGTTTTTTCTTGATGTACAGAATTCCCCCCTCCTTTTTTTAAGCTTATATTAAACTCCTCATTAGCAACAGATACTAATACATCTGGCTTCAATCCTTTTCCACCAACCTTTTTAGCAGATATTATTGAGTTTCCTTCTATTAAAGGATATAGTTGCCTCACAAACCGAGAAGCATTATCATTTAATGTAACAAAAGATCTGCCATTTAAATAATCTGCAAATTCATTCTCATTTTGCACACCAGATATATCTCTATTATTTCTCATAATCAAATACTATTATGACATAACTCTATACATTTCTTTAGCTAACATAGAAATAACAGGAACGACAACACTATTCCCTATTTGTTTATATGATTGTGCATGATTTGATTTAATTTTAAACCAAGATGGAAATCCCATTATCTTAAGACATTCAATCTCGCTTAATTTCCTTTTTTGTGAAACAACAATGGGAACATTATTCCCACCTGTACCCATTTTTGCTGTTAAACATGGAGAAATACCATCATTTCTAAAACTACACCTTGACGAACGAACTTCATATGCTATTAATATATTTTCAGAATTATTTTTTCTTAAATAATCATCTTTATATCTATCTATATTTTCTATAGCTATAGGAGATACATTATATGCTTCATCAACATCTTCACATATTATATCTTTCAAACTTATATTTAAATCTACCTTTGGTGGGAAATAGAATACATTTTTTTTTAATTTACCCTCCTTATAATCCTCGAATTTTATATTTAAATCATCTCTAAACCCTATACAATACCATCTATTCCTATTTTGTGGTACTCCATAATCTTTAGCGTTCATTACCCTCCATTGAAAATTATAATTAAGTTCACTTAATACTTTAACTATAGTATTTAATGTATTACCACCATCGTGATTCACTATACCCTGCACGTTTTCTAGAAAAAAAGCTTTTGGCTTGCATTCCTTTATTAATCTTGCTACTTCAAAGAATAAGGTTCCTCTTGTATCCTCAAAACCTTTTCTTAACCCACCTAATGAAAATGGTTGACATGGAAATCCTGCTGTAATTATGTCAAATTTAGGAAAATCAGCCTTTCCTAGTTGTGAGACATCACCTAATGGAATTTCTTTAAAATTCTCATAATATGTATTTATTGCATATTTGTCAATCTCAGAACTAGCTACACATTTTATTTTATTCTCCTCGAAAGCAATTCTAATACCACCTATACCAGAAAATAAATCAATCATTCTTAATTTCATAATTACTCAAAATTTCATATACACTAGTGGCTATTGCCTTACCTAATAATGGAGGAACAGCATTTGCTAATTGTTGGTGTTGGTTATAGATTGTGCCCAATATTTCAAAATTATCATCAAAAGATTGAATTCTTGCCACCTCTCTAATTGTCGGGGTTCTATCATATAATGGATGTATAATCATTGATTTTGATACATGTTTAATTGTTATAGATGGCTCATCCCATTTTAAGCGTCTATAATTATTACTATGTTTTCCTCCTCCTTGACCTAATTCAATTGGAATATCTTGCCAATTTCCTCCTTGAGGAATATGATGCATTCGCTTAGTTATTAATGGTGCATGATTTATTGGACTATGATTTAGAATATCCTTTCTTCCTTTCATTAACTTTTGGTATTTATTTTCTACCTCACCGTACTCAACACCATTTTCAGGTATATTACTCAATGCTTCACCAACTGTTACTGGTTTAGAAACTGATGGAGCAGGAAAAGAAATATCACCTTTTTTAGAAGCAATAAAAATCACTCTCTTTCTATTTTGAGGGACTCCAAAATCCGATGCTGTCAATACCTTACAATCTACATTATAATCCAAGGCTTTTAAATTTCTAATAATTTCGTCCCTAACAGGAACTCCATCTGGTGTTTGCATAGACAATAAACCAACTACATTCTCTATAACAACAACCTTTGGTTCTACCTCTCTTACTATACGGATGACTTCATGGAACAAACTATTTCTCACATCAAAAACATCTCTTCTACCTGACATGGAAAAACCCTGACATGGAGGGCCTGCTATAATAACATCTGCCTTACCTTTAAATTTTTTGAAATAATCATCATTAATTTGAGTGACATCACCTTTCAATACATTTGTTTTAGGATGGTTTCTACTAAAAGTTTTTAATGCTACATCCCACACATCAATACCCAATATAGTCTCAAATTTTCTAGTCATTTCAAAACCATATGAAAAGCCACCAATTCCACAAAAAATATCTATTATTTTATATTTCATATATTTCTGTTATTTGTACTCTTTATAATATTATGCAAATATATTAAAATTAAGTCTAAAATTTAACTTAATAGATAAAAATCTATTAAGTTATGAAAAGTTAATTATCACATACTCCTTATAATATCAATTGTTTTTATAAACTTGTACATAACAATAGTGACACTAGAGGTATGAAAAAAAATTAAATAAATATGTTTTTGCTTAAAAATTTATAAACATCATAGATTATTACATTAAAGGTATGTCAAAATATGATAAACATAAGAGGTTATTATAAAAAAACAAATTGAAGTATAGTTGGATTAACCCCTCATTTTTAATAACTTTGTAATATAAAAACTCATAACACAATGACAGCATTAATACTACTTATATTACTAATACTCATCACTATAGTAATTAAAGTAATGAAACCTAAAATAAAAGGATTCATTGGAGAATATAAGGTATCTACAAAACTGTCTTTTCTTTCTGGAGAATATCACGTTTTTGACGATGTTTATCTTAATAACAACGGGTACACAACACAGATTGACCACGTCATCATTTCACCTTATGGTATATTTGTTATTGAAACAAAGAACTACACAGGAATGATATTAGGTACTACAGATGCAGAATATTGGACTAAAGTTATGTACAAAAACAAATACAAATTCTACAATCCAATAAAGCAAAACCGCGGCCACATAATTTCGTTAAAACGCTTATTAAATTTACCTGATAAGTACTTTTTTCCTATTGTAGTCTTTCATAATAATGCAGAAATTAAAGTTTACACTACAGAGGATGTTATAAATTTTTATTACCTCAAAAAGACTATCAATAGGTACAAAGAGCAGATTTTATCTGAAAATGAGGTCAAAGAACTTTGTAATAAATTAAAATCATCATTAGACACTACTAAACGTAAGGGGAAAAAGCATGTACAAAACACCCAAAGAAACGTTGCTCAAAAAGAGGATATGGTAAATAATAGAATTTGCCCTAGATGCAAAGGTCAATTAGTTATTAGACAAGGAAAGCATGGTGGATTTCTTGGTTGTAGCAACTACCCTTCTTGCAAATTCACACACAATCTGTAGCCATATTGCGAGAGTAAAAGCAAAACTCACTGAAAACTGTCATTTTTGGGGTATTTATCAAATAACCATCAAATAAGAATCAAAAAAACTCCAAATCTTGCGACTTGGAGTTGGTTGTAAATATGTTTCGGGGAGAAGTATTTACTGAGCTGGAGCCCATTTGCAACGTACAGGAGATACTATTGCTCCTTCTTCTTTAAGGGCTTTCATTGCTTTATCTACTTCTTTGCGGTCTAGGCCACTAAGTTCTGCTATTTTGCCTGCGTTTAGGGCTTCGCCTGCTTCTTTCATTACTTGTAATACTTTTGCTTTTGTTTCCATAATAATCTGTTTAAATTTTCCGCATCAAAGATAAGAAAGTTTCTCTATTTCTACACGCACACCTTTAATTTTTAGGTTTTTTTATGGAATGAATCTTGAACTACGACATTTGCAAAGATAATATGTCAGACCCTCTGTTATTTTTTTTGACGTTTGTAATTGTTTTGCAACAGGTGGGCGAGGTGAAATTAGGGGATTGAGAGTTTCTGCTGTTAAGAAGATTTGTTAATGGTTAATTTTTCGTTTCCTTAAACTCAATTTATCTATTTTAAAACTGCCTTGAAATTCATGATTCTATTTTTGTTATGGCGCTAAGTACAACGCTACATTGATTTAGCGTCCTAACATTTGTTGTAGCAAATTTAAAATTTATGAATTATGAAAGAAGTATATTTAGGATTGATTGGCTTAGTTTTAATTGTAGCCATGGTTGATTGCAAACAAGATAGTGCTTTAATGTCTGAGCCAGAAAATGAATCTAAAACACCTACGGAAGGTTCTGTAGTGTATAGTGAGTTACTTAAAGATAACCAACTTATAGAGCTGTGTGTGGACTCTATTGTAAATTTGGGAGATACAGAACATCCTGCATATTTTTATGTAAATCTTTCTCACACAATATTTAATTCTCCTGTAGAAAACGAACAAACAAACACCAACAGTGCTTTCTACGCTGTAACATTCAACGATTTAGAAGAATTTATTTCAATTTACGCAGAGGCTCAAACTCTGGGCGGTGATGCTCCCATGACAAACGAACAAAAACAGTCTGCTTACCACCATTTCTACAACTTTCTTATGGAAAACAACATTGATGCAGCACAACTAGTTTCTATGACTCTGCAAAATCCTTCTATTTTAAAACCTACATTAGAATCTGGTACTATTGTACCTGCAAAAGGTCCGGACGACTATGATCCTGTTCTTCCAGAAGTACCAATTATTCTACCTGATCCACCTTCAAGACCTATTTATCGTGTCACAGAAAATGCTGTTTTAGACTCTATTTTGTCGCACATCGTGTTGCTAAGAGATGGTTTGATACTACCATACATCATACATTCCGAAAATGATAGTTTAAAGAATGTTGCCGAAGGTCCAGACCCTTACAACGAAAACACATATGTAAGTTACATAAATGATGGGGACCATGATTCAAGACATTATTACGACACGCAAACATTCCAATCTCCTATTTACACTTGCAGATATGGCACTAAAGGTTGTCCTATGGTAGAATGCGAATTTAATATAGAAGGTTGGTACGCTAGCAAACGCCAGGGGGATACAAAAAATATTTTATATGTTCCATATTTAAAAACTATTATCAAAAATATTCACGTTGGAGCCACTATGCATCTAGAAGGCAATGTTACATATATCCAACCTGATATTAGAGGATTATCTACTGAAGAATATCCTGTTATAGGTGGTGGCGAAATAGTTGTTAATTATGGAGATGATTGGTTGGTAAAACGAGTTGGAAGACTTAAATTTACTGTTGATGGTAAAACAGGATATATAGAAAACTCTTGGAATAGTAACGAATAAATGATTTTTTTGTATATTTGTTTTTAAAGCAAAATAATAAAAAAAGAACATTTATGAACAACTTTGTATTTCAAAATACTACCAAACTTATTTTTGGTAAAGGACAAATAGGAAGACTTAGCAAGGAACTTCCTCGTGGCAAACGCATATTGGTTACCTTTGGTGGTGGCAGTGTGAAAAAGAATGGTGTGTACGACCAAGTGAAAACTGCTCTACAAGAGTTTGACCACATTGAATTTTGGGGCATTGAGCCAAATCCAAAAGTAGAAACTCTGCGCAAAGCTGTAGAAATTTGTAAAAAGGAAAATATAGAATTTATTCTTGCTGTGGGTGGTGGTAGCGTGCTAGATGGCACTAAACTTATTGCAGCCGCTGCAGTGATAGACGCCGATGCTTGGGAACTTGTTTTAAACCCTAGCCTTTTAAACGGCACTCTGCCTTTTGCTAGTGTAATGACTCTGCCTGCCACCGGATCTGAAATGAACAAAGGCGCAGTAATCTCAAATCTTGCCACAGACGAGAAATATCCTTTCTACAACACCTACCCTGTGTTTTCTATTCTAGACCCAGAAAGCACATTTACCCTACCTGAGTTTCAAGTTTCTTGTGGTATTGCCGACACCTTTGTACACGTAATGGAACAATATCTTACCATTACAAACTGTTCTCCACTTATGGACCGTTGGGCAGAAGGCATCCTTCAAACACTCATAGAAATTGCACCTAAGATAAAAGAAAATCAATGCGATTATGATGCCATGTCAAACTTTATGATGTGCGCCACTATGGGACTAAACGGTTTTGTGGCAATGGGTGTGCCTCAAGACTGGGCTACTCATATGATTGGTCATGAAATCACAGCTCTAACTGGCACTACTCACGGCCAAACGCTTGTAATGGTGCTTCCACGCCTAATGAACGTGATGCGTGAGCAAAAAGCCGATAAAATTCTTCAATATGGCGAACGTGTTTGGGGTATTACCGAAGGTAGCAAAGACGAACGTATCGACAGCACTATTGCTGCTACAAAAGAGTTTTTTGCATCATTAAATCTTGCCACAGAATTTTCTGAACTAAATATTGGAAGAGATATTTTAGACGAAATAGTTCGCCGTTTTAAAGAACGTGGTACTAAACTTGGCGAAAACGCTAATATCGATTTTGAAATTATTGAGAAAATCCTAAACTAAATTGTTATATTTTTTTACTATTGTAATTATTTTGCAACAGAGTTACACACAAAAAAATGACAATAAAAAGAATATTTAGTTAAGAAGAATTGCAAAAAATTAATTTTTCGTTTCCTTAATCTCAATTTATCTTTTTTAAAACGCACAAGCATTCTGCTTATTTATATTTGCTATGACGTTTGAGTTGAACGCTACATTTGCTCAAACGCTCATAGCATTTTTTTGTAGCAATTTAAAATGAATAAATATGAATAGATTTTTTTATACAATGCTTGGTTTAGAAATCATGGCTTGTATGGTAGGATGCAAAAAAGATGATAATATATTAGAATCAGAACCAAAAGAACATCAAACTCCTACCGAAGGTTCTGTAATGTATAGTGAAATACTCAAAGATGGAGAAATCATAGAACAAAGCATAGACTCCATTGTAAATTTTGGTAATGACGCAAACCCTGCTTACTTTTTTGTAAATTTATCGCACACGGTAAATGGCATTGAAGTTCCAGACAATCATCGTGACAATTGTGCTTTCTTTACAACATCACGTAAAGAACTAGAAGATTTTATTCAGTTGTATGCACAGGATCAGTCTTTATCTGTGGGCAATACTCTTACCAACGAAGAAAAAGCAAATGCTTTTAAGCATCTATACGACTTTATTAAAGAGAATAACATAGATGCTACAGAGTTTGTATATAAAACTCTAAAAAATCCGAATATTTTACCTACGACATTGGCTTCTGGTAGTGTAGATCCTATAGATGATTCAAGTTCACTTAAACCTATTAAGCCAATTTATCCTTTCGACCCAAACGATATTCCAGACGATATCCGACCACTCATTACAAGAGTTGGAAGTCATCATGAAGATGCAGTTATTGACTCCTTATTAAGATATGTTGTATTACTTGAAGATGCACTTGATATACCATTCTCTATTACATACGACGACAGCCCTGACGATATAACAAAAATAGACAAACTGAACTTAAGCCATTTTGTTAGTTACCTAAACGTAATAAGTCTCAACGAAGAAGAATATTACGAAACTGAATATTTTGATTCTCCAAAATATACTTGTAGATATGGAACTAAAAATAATCCAATGGTTTATTGCGAGTTTTATGTACATGGCTGGTATAAAAGTAAACGATTGGGAGATAAGAAACCTATTTTGTATATGCCTTATCTAAAAACTCTAATTGTTGATGCTCACATAGGCGCAACTATGAGACTAAGTGGTGAAACAGAATATTACAATCCAGACATTAGAAAAACAGACAACAACGAGTATGCTGTTGTAGGTTCTGGTCAGGTAAGAATTGAATATGGCGATAGCTTTTTAGTGTGCAGAAAAGCCCTATTATGTTTCAGAGTTGATGGTGAAAAAGGTTTTGAAAAATAAGTTGGGATGATAATGTTGCCTATTCTCTAAAATTACAGTAAATTTGTTTCTTGAAGCTGAAATTTATTACCCAACCCCATGGAAAGTTTTATCCCACACAAAATAGAAGGGTCGTTTGAGAGTGAAATGCTTGGCGATGTGAAAGCCGGCTTCCCCTCTCCTGCCGAAGATATGCGTGAGCATTTAGACCTAATCAAACTCCTTGTAAAACACAAGGCATCCACTTTTTTCTTTCGTGTAAGTGGTGTATCTATGGTAGATGCAGCAATGGACGAAGGCGATATTCTTATTGTTGACCGTGCCATAGACCCATACAACAATTGCAAAGCGGTGTGCTATATAGATGGCGAATACACGGTAAAACGTGTTGAAATTCACTCTGAATGTGTGCGTCTTATGCCTGCTAACGAAAACAACTCTGCATACAAACCTATTGAAATTACCCCAGAAAATGAGTTTATGATTTGGGGCGTGGTTACTTACGTGATTAAGAAAATGTAAAATGTTTGCCCTAGCCGATTGTAACAACTTTTTTGCCTCTTGCGAAAGGGTATTCCGTCCCGACTTGCAAGGAAAACCCGTCATTGTGCTTTCAAACAATGATGGTTGCGCCGTGGCGCGTAGCAATGAAGCTAAAGCACTCGGCATTAAAATGGGCGACCCACTTTTTAAAATCAGAGATATTGTAAACAAACATAAAATAGCAGTTTTCTCTGGCAATATGGCACTCTATGGCGATATGTCGCAACGTGTGCGTTGGGTACTTGAGGAATTTGCCCCTTCTATAGAGGTGTATTCGATAGACGAGGCGTTTCTCGATCTTCGAGGTATGGAAAATATAGATTTTGACAAGTATGCCAAAACTATTTCGAAGCGTTGCTACAAAATGACTTCTATACCTGTTTCGGTAGGCATTGCGCCCACAAAAACACTTGCCAAAATAGCTTCAAAACTCTGCAAACAATATCCACGACTAAAAGGTGGTTGCTATATGCATCGCCCTGAGGATATTGAAAAAGTGCTACGCAAATACCCTATCGAAGATGTTTGGGGTATAGGCAGACGCACCACTACCAAACTAAAACTTATGGGCGTGTACACTGCCTACGACTTCACTCAGTTGAGTGAAAGCAGAGTGCGCAGTTTGTTTAGCATCACGGGGTTAAGAACTTGGAAAGAACTGCAAGGCATACCTTGCATAGATTTTGAAGATGGATTTGAGGCAAAACAATCTATTTGCGTGTCGCGCAGTTTTTCATCTGAAATATACGACGTAAAAGAGCTTCAAGAACAAATTGCCAACTTTAGCGCATCTATGGCTGAAAAGCTTCGCAAACAACAATCTGCCGTGTGTGAAATGGTTGTTTTTGCCTATACAAACCGTTTTAAAGAACACGAGCCACAAACACACGGCAGCGTGTTAATATCTTTTGTAACCCCAACATCGGAGCAACGCACCATAGTGAGTAAAGCAGCAGAAGCTGTTAGAGAACTTTTCAAAAAAGGTTACGGATATAAAAAAGCAGGAGTAGTTGCCACAAAAATTGTGTCAGACAAATGCATAATGCACTCGCTTTTTGAAGACGCCCAAGCCACCGAGCGCGAGCACAAAATCACCACCGTACTCGACACCATAAACAAAACATTTGGCAAAGGCACTATCAAACTCGCCGTGCAAGGTAGCGGCCACATCAAATCTTCAAGCGACAACCAATCACCCCACTACACCACCCTCTGGACCGACATTCCAAGGGTGAGCGTGAAATAAACTACTTCAAAATCACCTTTGATAGATAAGGAATTTTGCTTATAAGTACACTTAGAAGTAAACTTGCAAAAAGTGAGATTACAACGGTAAGCAAGCATTTTACCATTGGGAGAGTTTCTAGATATGGAGAGTTAAATAGTAATGCAATAAATATTGGATGTATTAAATATATACCAAAAGAGTAACTTGACAAAGGCATTAAAACTTTGTTCATAACACCGCGCAGAAGTTTGTTTTCCACAGGTTTTATCTGCATTAAAAGCATATACAAAGCCACAGAACCAAGCAAAATATTTGGCATTGAGTATGAATACAAGCACTCGTTTGGTGCGCCACTTATATCCGACAAAAGGTAAGTTCCTAACCCTGTTGCAATCCAACTTATTAGGAATATGACTGCCCATACCAACTTGCTGGTCGTCTGAGCTTTAGAGTCTCTTTGCAATTGGTATCCCAACATATAATACGATGCACAGCCTACTAAAGAAAGTATGCTTATGTTTCTTATCACATTGCCTGTGTACAACGAATATACACCCATCAATATAAATGCCACCACATAAACTGCAAGTGAATGTACCTTGCTTAGCCATTTATTAATAAGTGGAGTGAGCACATACATCACTGCTATCATAGGCAAAAACCACAAATGATAATGCGGAGCAATTATGCTTTTAAGGCAAAACGGTTTGTCGGCAACAACAATATAAATGAGTTGCCAAAACATATAAACAAAGAATAATTTAACTGCCTTAGCTAAAAAAGAACTAAACTTATAACGGCTGTTTTCTATATGAAACAAACCTGAAATCATAAAAAACAAAGGCACAGCATACCTACACAGAGCATCAAGCGCATTAAATCCATGCCACAAAGCGCCCCCGTATGCCGACAAGAAATAACCTGCCACCGCATGAATGCACACCACGCCCACCGTGGCAATCGCTCTAATATAATCTACCTGTACTCTTCTATTTTCCACTGCCGTATTAGCAATTAATCTTAATTGCACAAATTTACTGTTTTTACTCTTGAAAAGAGAGAAAATATGTTAGATTTTAGTTTTAAAACCTTAATTTTGTATTACTAATACGTAAAACAATGAAAGAAATTAACCCTAAAGAAACAACTCGTGCATTTGAAACATGGTTAAATGCACAATTGGGCAACAAGAAAAGAATTGTAGTGTTTACTGGTGCAGGTGTGAGTGCAGATAGCGGAATTGCAACTTTTCGCGATGCCGACGGACTTTGGGCAAACTATCGCATAGAAGAGGTTTGTACTCCAGAGGCGTTGATGCTTAATCGAGATAGGGTTATCGAATTCTACAATATGCGCCGCAAAGAGTCTTTAACAAAGAAACCGAATGAGGGGCATATTGCTCTTGCCGAGCTAGAGCAATGGGCTGATGTATGTGTAATAACTCAAAATGTAGATAACTTGCATGAACAAGCTGGCTCTACACGCGTATTACACCTACACGGAGAACTAATGAAACTACGCTCCGAGAAGAACCCCACCCTTATATACGACATTGATGAATGGGAACAAAGCCTCGATGCACGTGCCAAAGACGGAGCACTACTACGCCCTCATATTGTATTTTTTGGAGAAAGTGTGCCAATGTTTGAGTTAGCAAGCCAGATAGTAGAAAAAGCGGATATTCTAATTATTGTGGGTACATCACTTGCTATATACCCTGCCGCCTCATTGGTCCACTATTTACGCGATGAAAATGTGCCAATTTACCTAGTTGACCCAGGCACACCAAACACTTCAATAATTGAAAATCCTTTTACCCACATCAAAGAACGAGGCGCCATAGGCGTTCCTATTTTAGTAGAAAAACTGCGTAAAGAATGGAATTTATAATACAAAATCAAATATGAAAAAGAATCTATTTTTAGTCATTGCACTATTATTGGCGATGGCAGTTAACAATGTTTATGCTCAAGCAACCACTGGTACACTTGGCAATCATGAGTGGGTAGACCTAGGTCTTCCTTCTGGTACAAAATGGGCTACATGCAATGTAGATGCCACTTCTGCAGAACAAGCAGGCAAACTTTACGCTTGGGGAGAGACTACCACAAAGTCTGCGTATACCGAAGCTAATTCATTAACCGACGGCAAGCAAATGACAGACATTGCTGGAGACAAAACCTACGATGTAGCAACTCTGAAATGGGGCGAAGGCTGGCGTACGCCTACCAAAGAAGAAATGAACGAACTACTTGAATATTGCAACGATAAGTATGTGCAAAGAGGTGGTCGTTGGGGCAGAGAATTTACAAGCACCATCAATAACCAAACTATTTTCCTACCTGCAACAGGCTCTAAAGAAGGCACCAAATTAATTGATGCCAATGGTTGTGGAGTATATTGGACATCAACCCCAACAAGCGGAAGAGGAGATTGCTGTGCAAACATGTACAACTTTGGTGCAGCCTTAGGAGAAATGGGGTCATGCGGCCGCTTCATTGGCTTGGCCATCAGACCCGTAACAAAGTAATGATAATCCTATTTCCCTATACAAAACTTACTAAATATCTCGCCTAGCACTTCGTCGGAAGATATTTGGCCGACGATGCTGCCAAGGGCGTCGAGACAGTCGTGAAGGTCCATTGATAAGAACTCACCAGAAAGACCTGTTGCCATGCCTTCTTGTACTTTAAGGATGGCTGCGTGCGCTTTAACCAAGGCTTCGTAGTGACGCATATTGGTTACAACCACGTCGCCCTCTTCTATTTCTGCCACGTGAGAAGCATCTACAAGTGCATCACGCACTGCATCTATACCTTGGTCAAACTTAGCTGAAATATAAAATCTACGAGCATCTACATCGGCAAACATACAATCTAACTGTGCACGCTCTGCATCAGAAAGTTTGTCCACTTTGTTGAAAAGCAAGAAAAGTTGTTTACCTTCTGTATTTGGTATTATGCGGTCTGCAAGTGTTTTTATTTGTTCACCTAGCTGTGTAGAATCTATCATCCAAAGCACAATTTGTGCCTTTTCTATAGCACTAAAACTGCGTTGAATACCAAGATTTTCAATTGTATCTGTAGTTTCACGAATACCAGCAGTATCAATAAAGCGGAAAAGGACACCGCCTATATCTGTAGTATCTTCGATAATATCACGTGTTGTGCCATGAATATCTGAAACAATGGCTTTGTCATCACCCAACAACAAATTTAGCAAAGTAGATTTACCTGCATTGGTTTCACCCACAATAGCCACTGGCACACCATTTTTCACTGCATTACCAGTTGAGAATGAATTAATTAGTCGTGTAATATCACTCTCAATTTCTGCTGCTAGCGCTTTAAGTTGGCTTCTGTCGGCAAACTCTACATCTTCTTCGCTAAAGTCTAATTCAAGTTCTATAAGCGAAGTAAACTGTAGAAGCTGAGCACGCAAAATTTGTAGTTTACGAGAAAAACCACCTCGCATTTGGCTCACTGCCACCTTGTGAGAAGCCGCACTGCGCGATGCAATAACATCGGCTACCGCCTCTGCTTGAGAAAGGTCAATTTTGCCGTTCATAAAGGCTCGTTTTGTAAACTCGCCATGGTCTGCCATTCTACAACCAGATGCAAGAAGCAACTTAATAGCCTCACGTTGAATATACACAGAACCATGCACAGCAATCTCTACCACATCCTCACCTGTAAACGAATGTGGTGCACGGAAAATGCTCACTAGCACTTCATCCAAAACATTCTCGCCCTGCATTAGTTTTCCAAACGAAACAGTATAAGGTTTCTTCTCCGCAAGTGGTTTCGACATAGACAGCACTGAGTCTGCAATGCGCACTGCATCAGGTCCTGAAATACGAATAATTGCTACCCCACCCACTCCCGCAGGTGTAGAAACAGCACAAATAGTATCTTTTTCTTGTAAAATCATACCGCAAAATTACAAAAAATAAAAATGGTTGACAAGTAATTGTCAACCATCTATTATATTTCTAACAATAAGAGAATTTTTAAGGTGGGATTTTTAGGCCCCGAAGTCTGAGAAACCGGAGTGTACACAAGGTACTCGAGGATTTCGAAGACAAGGGCAACGATAAAAGCACCCTTAAAAAACTCTTATTCGATTCCTAATAATTCTACTTCAAATACTAACGCAGAATAAGGTTTAATCACACCTGTTTCGCGGTCGCCGTAAGCTAGTTCGTAAGGGATGTAGAATGTAAATTTAGAACCTACAGGCATAAGTTGTACACCTTCTGTCCAACCTGGGATAACTTGGTTTAGACCAAATACGATAGGTTCGCCACGATCTACTGAACTATCAAATACTGTGCCATCAATTAAAGTACCGTGATAGTGAACTTTCACTCTGTCTGTAGCAGCTGGTTTTTTACCTTTGCCCATTTTTTCTACTTTATATTGAAGACCAGACTCTGTTACTTGAACACCTGCAACAGCTTTGTTTGCTTCTAGGAATGCAATACCTGCTTCTTTATTATCTGAATATTTTGCAGCCATATTTGCATTTCTTACTTTTTCAGATTCTGCTTGAAAGTAAGCTCCAGCTGTAGGTACATCCATTAATGTTTCTTTTTCTTCTAGTGTAGAAATAAACGCATTAAGGAAAATATCAGTATTTAATGAATCACCACCACCAGGATAGATAGTTTCATTCATATAAGGAAGAATTTGATTCTTAATTTGAGAACCAAGTTGACGACCTAAACTTTTAGCTTCTTCTGCTGGAGAGTCTGATGCAAAAGCTTCTTTAATACCGTCCAATAATTCTGGAATATAAGCAGAATCGATATTTAAACGATTTGTAACGTGATCTATTAGACCTTCAGTATTGATTACACCTGCAGCATAAGCTAATGAGTCTGCAGAAGTAACAACATTAACATTTGCGTTATTAGTACAAGAAGTTGCTAATAACATAGCAGAAAGAACTGCTAAAGAAGAAATAATTTTTTTCATATTATCTTTATTTAATAATTTCTAATAACTCAACCTCAAAAATTAGTGTTGAATATGGTTTGATAAGGTTTCCTGCACCTTGTGTACCGTATGCTAATTGATAAGGGATGTAAAATGTAAATTTAGAACCTACAGGCATAAGTTGAAGACCTTCTGTCCAACCTTTAATTACTCTATTTAAAGGGAATTCGGTTGGTTTACCTCTATCAATAGAACTATCAAATTTAGTTCCATCAAGTAATGTTCCTTCATAATGTACTTTTACTACATCGGTAGAAACTGGTTTAGGACCTTCACCCATTTTAACTACTTGATACTGAAGACCAGAAGCTGTTGTATGTACACCCTCACGTTTAGCGTTTTCAGCTAAAAAAGATTCACCTAGTTTTATTCTATCTGCATTTTCTCTTTCCTTAACCTTTTTTTCGTATGCATTCAGAAAGTTTACAGTTTCCTCTGGTGTCATTAAAAGAGGTGCATCAGCAATTGCTGCCTCAAATGCTTTAATAAACAAATCTATGTTGTAGTTTTGTGCAGAAAGCATATTGGCACATTGAATTCCCATATACACACCCATTGCATAACTTGCAGAGTCGTTTTCAGAGGTTAGTTCTACCTTTGGAGCCACCTCTACTTGTTCTTTTGCTTTTTTAGGTTTAGCCTCAACAGCTAAAATGGAAACAAAAATACTTAATAAAATTAGACTAAGTTTTTTCATTTTATTTTACTTCAATAAGTTCTACGTCGAAAATAAGTGTTGCGTGAGGAGGAATTGAGTTACCTGCACCACGAGCACCGTATGCCATATCAGATGGGATAAATAGACGCCATTTATCACCTTCTTTCATAAGTTGAAGAGCTTCTGTCCAACCTGCAATTACTTGATTTACACCAAATTCTGCTGGTTCACCACGTTGTACTGAGCTATCGAATACAGTTCCGTCTAGTAACATACCTGTGTAGTGACATTTCACGCGATTTGTGATAGAAGGGCTTTTACCTGCGCCAGAAGTAAGGATTTGATATTGAAGACCACTTGCTAGTTCTACAACACCTTCTTGTTCTTTATTTTTAGCTAAGAAATCTTTACCAGCTTGGATGTTTTTTTCGTTGATTTTGTTTGCTAAATCGTGGAAGAAAGTATCTAACACTTGTTTAGCTTCTTCGTATGACATTTCTGGTTTTTCACCTGCCATAACAGTTTTAATAGCTTTTACAAACTCATCTGTGTTTAAATCTTTAATTCCACTACCTAATAGGTTATTGCCAATGCTTAAACCTAATGCATAACTTACTTTTTCCATTTATATAAATTTTAAATTAAAAATACTTATTTTGTTAGACTTGCAAATATACTTAATTTACATCTAAAGTATTGTAAAAATGATGTAAAATAATTTTAAAATTATACTTCAAAAATCGTGCCAAAAATACGGTGTCTGAGAAGAAATTTCCTATAAAATGTAAAATCTATAGCTTATACAATCCTTAAAATATGTTAAATTGAAATATTTTTGTAATAATAGAAAAAGGCTATCAGCCAATAGCTAATAACCTCATATTTTGAGCCTTCTAAGGGACTCGAACCCTCGACCTACTCATTACGAATGAGTTGCTCTACCAACTGAGCTAAGAAGGCAACGTTTTTTTGTGTTGCAAAGATACTCTATTTTTCTCTTTTAAGCTGTGAAAATCCTAATTTATAAAAATAGCATATGTTAATTATTGTTAACTTTTTATAATTAAATATGCTGTAAAACATATAAATAATAACAAAATATTAACTTTGCACAAAATTATTACCCTAAACTAGAAAAAATTATGTTTGAAAAAGTAGGAAACAACGCTGGTGCTGTATGGCAAGTGTTAAACGCTGCAACTGAAGCAGTTAATGGTAAAGATCTTAAAAAAGCTACTAAATTAACTGAAAAAGATATGTACGCAGCTCTTGGTTGGTTATTACGTGAAGGTAAAATCAACGTAGTAGAAGAAGGAAAAGAATTATTCATCAACCTTATCTAATTCTTTCCAAGATAAATAAAAAAGTCTCAACTTAATGTTGAGACTTTTTTATTTTATGTGGGTATGTGATTATTACCACACACTCACTTGTTTGTTACCATTGGTAGTTGTAACTACATATACACCTTGTAGGCTACCATTTAAGTTTGTTACATCTACACCTGCTAAATTGTAAATTGTAAATTCTTCGTCTGAGTAGATTGTACCATCTTTAGCATAGATGTTAAGTGCTACATTTTCTTCTACTGATGTTGTGATATCTTCTATCGCAACTGCAGTAAATTCAACACTTTCTGAGATTTCACCTACTTTTATTGTCAATGTTGCGCTATATTCTCCCACTGTTTCAGGAGCAAATACTATTACAACCTCTCCTAATGATTGTTCCTTAATATAGAATGATTCATCACCTATTAATTCAACAATTGCTTCTGTTGCATTTTCAATTGTATATGTTGCAGTTGCTTCTGCAAATCCACCTACTTTAAGTTCTCCAAATATAGGTGCTACTAGGTTAGAAATTACTGGTTTAAGTATTGCACTTGCAGAGAAGTTGATGCTTTCTGTTACTACACCATCTGCGGTAATAGTTAATGTACCACTAAATGTACCTTCTGTTGTTGGTATAAATACGATGTCAACTGAACCATCTGATTCACTTAAGATGCTAAATGCTGCATCACCAGATAATTCAACATCAACGTTGTTTGCATTTTCTACTGAGAATGTTGCAGTGCCTGTTGTTGTTTCACCTACGTAGATTTCTTCAAATATAGGTGCTACTAGGTTAGAAATTACTGGTTTTAATATTGCACTTGCAGAGAAGTTGATGCTTTCTGTTACTACACCATCTGCAGCGATTGTTAATGTGGCATTAAATGTGCCAGCAGCATCTGGTGTGAAGGTGATTTCAACTGCACCGTTAGATTTTCTTGCGATTGCAAATGCGTTATCACCTGTAAGTTCTACTTCTACGTTGTTAGCATTTTCAACAGAGTATGTTGCTGTGCCAGTTGCTTGTTCGTCAGAGTAAATTACTGAGAACTCAGGAGCAACAAGATTTGAAATCACTGGTTTTAATATTGCATAAGCAGAGAAACTGATTGTTTCTGAAACAACACCATCTGCTGTGATTGTTAGTATGCCATTAAATGTGCCCGCAGCATCTGGGGTGAAGGTGATTTCAACTGCACCGTTAGATTTACTTGCGATTGCAAATGCGTTATCTCCTGTAAGTTCTACTTCTATGTTAGTAGCATTTTCAACAGAGTATGTTGCTGTGCCAGTTGCTTGTTCGTCAGAGTAAATTACTGTGAACTCAGGAGCAACAAGATTTGAAATCATTGGTTTTAATATTGCAGAAGCAGAGAAGTCTATGCTTTCGGTTACTACACCATCAGCAGTGATTGTTAGTGTGCCATTAAATGTACCTGCAGCATCTGGTGTGAAGGTGATTTCAACTGCATCGTTAGATTTACTTGCAATAGCAAATGCGTTATCACCTGTAAGTTCTACTTCTACGTTGTTAGCATTTTCTACTGAGTATGTTGCTGTGCCAGTTGCTTGTTCGTCAGAGTAAATTACTGTGAACTCAGGAGCAACAAGATTTGAAATCACTGGTTTTAATATTGCAGAAGCAGAGAAGTCTATGCTTTCGGTTACTACACCATCAGCAGTGATTGTTAGTGTGCCATTAAATGTACCTGCAGCATCTGGTGTGAAGGTGATTTCAACTGAACTGTTAGTTTCTGATGCAATTGCAAATGCTGCGTCACCGCTTAGTTCTACTTCAATATTAGAAGCATTTTCTACATTGAATGTTGCGGTGCCTTGTGCACTTTCACCTACATAGATTTGCTCGAATGCAGGAGCAGATAGGTTAGAAATTACTGGTTTTAATATTGCATAAGCAGAGAAACTGATTGTTTCTGAAACAACACCATCTGCAGTGATTGTTAATGTGCCATTAAATGTACCTGCAGCATCTGGTGTGAAGGTGATTTCAACTGCACCGTTAGATTTACTTGCAATTGCAAATGCGTTATCACCTGTAAGTTCTACTTCTACAGAGTTTGCATTTTCTACAGAGTATGTTGCTGTGCCAGTTGCTTGTTCGTCAGAGTAAATTACTGAGAACTCAGGAGCTACAAGGTTAGAAATTACTGGTTTAAGTATTGCACTTGCACTGAAGTTGATGCTTTCTGTTACTACTGCGTCAGCGGTGATTGTTAATGTACCACTAAATGTGCCTGCAGCATCTGGAGTGAAGGTGATTTCAACTGCACCGTTAGATTTACTTGCGATTGCAAATGCGTTATCACCTGTAAGTTCTACTTCTACGTTGTTAGCATTTTCAATAGAGTATGTTGCAGTGGCTGTTGCTTGTTCGTCAGAGTAAATTACTGAGAACTCAGGAGCTACAAGGTTAGAAATTACTGGTTTAAGTATTGCAGAAGCAGAGAAACTGATTGTTTCTGAAACTACGCCGTCTGCAGTGATTGTTAATGTACCATTAAATGTACCTGCAGCATCTGGGGTGAAGGTGATTTCAACTGCACCGTTAGATTTACTTGCGATAGCAAATGCATTGTCACCTGTAAGTTCAACTTCTACGTTGTTAGCATTTTCTACAGAGTATGTTGCTATGCCAGTTGCTTGTTCGTCAGAGTAAATTACTGAGAACTCAGGAGCAACAAGATTTGAAATCACTGGTTTTAATATTGCATAAGCAGAGAAACTGATTGTTTCTGAAACAACACCATCTGCGGTAATAGTAAGAGTGCCATTAAATGTACCTGCAGCATCTGGGGTGAAGGTGATTTCAACTGCACCGTTAGATTTACTTGCGATAGCAAATGCATTGTCGCCTGTAAGTTCTACTTCTACGTTGTTAGCATTTTCAACAGAGTATGTTGCTGTGCCAGTTGCTTGTTCGTCAGAGTATATTACTGAGAACTCTGGAGCAACAAGATTTGAAATCACTGGTTTTAATATTGCAGAAGCAGAGAAATTAATAGTTTCTGTTACTACTGCGTCAGCGGTGATTGTTAATGTACCACTGAATGTACCAGCATCGGTAGGAGCAAATGAAATTTCTACTACTCCGTTAGATTCACTTAAGATACTAAATGCTGCATCACCTGATAATTCAACTTCTACATTTGAAGCATTAGCTACTGAGAAGGTTGCTGTACCATTAACAGTTTCACCTACATAGATTTTAGCAAACTCAGGAGCAACAAGATTTGAAATTACTGGTTTTAATATTGCAGAAGCAGAGAAACTGATTGTTTCTGAAACAACTCCGTCTGCAGTGATTGTTAATGTACCACTGAATGTACCAGCATCGGTAGGAGCAAATGAAATTTCTACTACTCCGTTAGATTCACTTAAGATACTAAATGCTGCATCACCTGATAATTCAATATCTACATTCGAAGCATTTTCTACTGAGAATGTTGCAGTACCATTTGCTATTTCACCTACGTATATTTGTGTAAACTCAGGAGCAACAAGGTCTGAAATTTCTGGCACTGGGCATGTTTCCCATGCACTAATAACAGAATTTAAACCAGAAGTACGATTGGTAATCCATGATTTTAATGAACTTGTGCTAACAGATGCATTATTTGAACTACCGCTCAACACAGTTTTTAAACTATCAATTTTAGTATTTAGAACTGTAGAATTAAGCGCACCATCAGCAGCAATATATTTAGCCCAACGTTCTTTTACAATTGCTCTAAACTTGCAGTCGCCAAGAATACCATTGCAATTAGATTTTCCTTTACCTGTCCACCAGAATGGTGTTGGGAAGTCATCGTTATAATACTGATTATCTTCCACCATTAAACCAGATGTTTTGGTATCTTGATAACCCCAACCTAGTTCATAATCCCAAAGTGGGTTTGCTACTATTTTGTCGCCAGAAGCATTGATTGTAAACACGCAAGAAATACGATAAGCATCGGCATTACGAGAGAATTCATTCATAATAAACCAATCTGCCCATGACTCATAATCTATAATTGTAGCAAGTTTATCATAATCATTTGCCAAAATAGCATTTTCCATCGCAGTAAACATACCCTTCACTTCAGCTACTTTTGCCTCCCATGGAGCGTCATTTACCACATTGCCATCATCGTCAAATTCTGCCAAATCCTCACGTTCTGGATATTCAATTTCAAATGCTTGGTCTACATATTGATCATATGTGCTAATATGTCTTCTACCTGTATTAGATGTAAGGAAGGTATTACGTTTGTAATCCTCATTGGCACCCGCGTATGCATCGTATGAATCCACCTCATCGGTTTTGTCAAACTTAACAATAAAGCCAGTATCTTCGTTTACATTAACACGGTTTTCGTCTTGGGTAATTTTGTCCATAAACACGTAAATACCTTTGTATGAACCATCTATATAAAGTTCTACGTATCTACATTTCACACCCCAAAGACCTGTCATTTGTGCATATTGGTGGAATGACAATACATTGCGCATATAGGTAGCATCTGGAGCAGATGCATAAAGAACCCAATCTTTTTGCGCAGCTTCACCAAACATTCCGAACTTTTTGGTTTTAACCTCGCCCAATTTTTTAGGGTCGCAATTTTTATCGCCAGTTACAAATGCGTAACTTTTCTTATCATTACGAAGACTTGAAGAACCACGATAATTCATACGTCCTTTGCGGTCGTAGTGAAGCATATCTGCATTGTTAACATCTGCATTAGTCACTGCACCACCCTCTTCATTCCAAAGAATCTTAACATCAACACTACGTTTTGCTTTAAGTGCTGCCACACCATCGTTATCTAAATAACCTGCAGTAGGGAAGTCTTTGGCTGTACGCACTAAGAATACAGGAAGTTTACTGCTAAATGATACTGCAGAACCACCGGCATTTGTAATTTGTAAAGTGTTAGATATTTTTTCTTGAGTTTCTTCGCCCACATTATAAGTAATTACGCAACGATAATAACCAGCCTTATTTGGACGAATATTGTCCCAAGATGCGCCTTGTCCATCTGAGTATGCAGACCAAGTGGCATTATCTGTAGAATATTGCCATGCGTACGAACTTAATGTGCCACCTTCCACGATAGGAAGTCCTGCAACATAAAGACCAGCAAAGTCTGTAAAGTCGTTTGTATTAATGCTTAATCTATTACGTATAGCAGAAATTGCAAAGTCTGGTTCAGGCTCTGGTTCAGGTTCTGGACCAACGCTTTGGCCTTTTAGATAAGTTAATTTGCCAGATTCGCCATCTCCATTTAACTTAAAGGTAAATGTATATTCAGTATTGTTTACCGTTGTAATATTTGCATAACCACCAGTTTGACCACTAGTCATTGTTGCATAACTAGAATTATCTTCGTGAGTACTTACAATCGCTTTACTGTCGTTGCGAGCCCAAATAGCACCAGTGCTAGTAATAATTTGTAAAGAATGGCTTGTACTTGTTGCAGTGAAAGATGCTGTATAAGAACCATCTTGTTGTTCGGTAAATTTAATACCATTTGCGTATGTACTAATTTTATTACCATTGATAGTACCTACTAAAGCAAATTTCAAATCTGGACATGCATCCCAGTCGTTTATAATGCTGTTAAGTGCTGAGGTTCTGTTTGTAATCCAAGATTTTAATGTTGATGTACTAGAAGAAGAGTATGTGTTCCATTTAGATTTTTCTCTAGTGCCTGCACCTTGTGAAAGCACGTTAGCCAAACTGTCTATTTTTGAATTAAGTACAGTAGAGTTTAGTGCTCCGTTTTCTGCAATATGTTTTGCCCAACGTTCTTTAACGATGGCTTTAAATTTGCAGTCGCCTAGAATACCGTTGCAACCAGATTTGCCCTTGCCTGTCCACCAGAATGGAGTTGGAAAATCATCGTCGTAATATGTTTGGTCTTCTACCATTAGGCCAGAAGTCTTGGTGTCTTGATTACCTAAACCAAGTTCGTAGTCCCAGATTGGGTTTGCAACGATTTTTTCTGACGCAGAGTTGATTTGGAATACACAAGAAATACGATATGCGTCAGCATTTCTAGAGAATTCATTGAAAATAAACCAGTCTGCCCAGCTTTCGTAATCAATAATTTGAGCTAGTTTGTCATAGTCATTTGCAAGAATTGCATTTTCCATAGCAACAAACATAGACTTCACTTCGTTTACTTTAGCTTCCCAAGCAGAGTCGTCGGTCACATTGCCGTCGTCGTCGAATGTAGCAATGTCTTCGCGTTCTGGATATTCAATTTCAAACGCTTGGTCCACTTGCATATTGTATGTAGAGATTGTTTTTTTACCAGTGTTTGAAGTGATAAATGTACAACGTTTATAGTCTTCATTTGCACCTGAGTAGCCGTCATATCTGTCAACCATATCAGTTTTGTCGAAACGAACTATATAACCAGTGTCTTCATTTACATTAATACGTGTTTCATCTTGGGTCATTTTATCCATAAATACGTAAATACCTTGGTATTCACCATCTAGGTACATTTCCACATATCTACATTTTACGCCCCAAAGACCTGTCATCTTAGCATATTGGTGATATGAAAGAATGTTACGCATAAATGTTGCATCTGGATAAGAAGCATACATCACCCAGTCTTTGTGAGAGTCGCCATCAAACATGGCAAATTTCTTAGTTTTTACTTCGCCAAGTTTTTTAGAATCACAGTTTTTGTCGCCTGTTACAAAGGCAAAACTTTTCTTAGGGTTGTTCAAACTTGAAGAACCACGATAGTTCATACGTGCCTTGCGGTCGTAGTGAAGCATATCTTTGTTGTTGATATCGCTGTTTGAAACGTTGCCTCCATTTTTGTTCCAAAGGATTTTCACATCCACACTGCGTTTAGCCTTAAGTTCTGCCACTTGCTCTGTGGTAGGATAACCACTTGGAGGAGTAGGGAAATCTTTTGAAGTACGAACTAAAACCACAGGAAGGTTACTGCTAAATGATACAGAAGAACCACCTTTATTTGTAATTTGTAGTGTATTTGAATTTACAGTTTGAGTATTGCCACCTACTTCGTATGTAAGTACACAACGATAGTAACCTGCTTTGTTTGGGCGAATGTTGTCCCAAGAAGCACCGTCGCCATCAGAATATGCAGACCAAGTAGTATTATTTGTAGAATACTCCCATGCATATGAACTTAATGTTCCTCCCTCAACTGTAGGAAGTTTTGATACATAAAGACCAGCGAAGTCGGTGAAGTCGTTTGTATTAATAGAAAGACGACTGCGGATAGCTGCAATTGTGGCAGTAAGAGTTACTGGCTCGTCTGGGTCTATAGGAGTGCTAACCTCAGTAATTGTAACGGTGATTTTTTTAGTTGATGAATTGAAATCAATTTTTACATCACTTGTTTGAGTGAGTGTAATTACCACGTTGCCATCGGCGTCTTCGGCACATCCTGTAGTAGAGGTTAAGGCACTGTAGCCCCAAGAACTATTCCATGTGCCATTGGTGATTTTAAATTTGTATTCACCAGCAGGAAGCGCGCTGAAAGATATGCTTCCATCTGTTAGTTCACATCCACTTGGTGACCATGTTTGACCACAACACCAATTTGTGCCAGCAACACCCGTTCCTGCCATACAATATGTAGTAGTAGCAGCGTCATATGTAATGGTCGCATTCCATGTACTGCTGTAGTAATATGGCTTAGAAGTATTTACTGTTAAGTCACCAGTTTGTTCTCCATTGCCACCATTGTTGAAGATAATTCTGTCGGCTGCTGTGCTTTCGAATGTATAAGAATATACATTTTTTCCACCTTTAGTTTCAGATTCTAGTGTGGCTGGATTTCCAGGCCAACCTCCAAGATTAACTTGGGTGCTGTTTTTCCATGCGTACGCATGGATATTACCCCAACCACTTTCATCAACGAAGTACAGGGTAATGTTTGCTGCAAGCATGTTAAATGCCGTAAACAGCAATACAAAAAGTGTAGTGAGTTTTTTCATAAATATTTGATTAGTAATTGATTTCTAAAGGGTTACAAATGCAAATATAACATTTTTTTTATTATATAAAAATTTTATAGGCACAAAAAAAAGAGAGGACAAAACCACTGTCCTCTCTCATTATTTTATTTATAAATTAAAATTATTTGCTATAAATAGCGTTTAGATTTTCGTAGTCACCTTTAATTTGTTTGTTGATATCATCTAAACAAAGTTTAAATGTTTCTGCAATTGTCACTTCTGATGGATCATCATAACCCCAATAAAGTGCAGCATATTTTTTAAGTTTGTGTGATTTAGATTTGTATGATGCCACAACATTGTTGTTCATATCCATAAAGTCCATTTCTACCATCATATCAGTTGTATTTGATGCAAATGGCATACCAAAAAGGTTTGGAATACATAGTGTACATGCACTAAGGATTGTAAAACCATAGTTACCTCTAGAATCACCAGTCACAAGACGACAAACTACTCTACCTTTCTTTTCACCTACTTTACTTAATATGTTATCAAACATATTGGTGTAGAATAATGATTTTACATTATTCAAATCTGTACTTTCGTATGAAACAGAAGAAGTTTTTGTGCTTCCATAACCAAAATTCAATGAACTTGAATAATCAACATAAGTGTTACTTGTTGATTTTGTGGTTTCATAACCAGTAACTGTAGCAAAACTTGGTTCATCTAAGCTCAATTCCATTGCTGGTAATTTCTTAGCCAAATCAACACTAGGAGTCTGCTCCATAAAAGAATAACTTTTACAGCCCACCATACCAACGGCTGCTACTAATAAAAATAAAATCTTTTTCATAAATGTATTAAAAAATTATGGCGCAAAGATAATATTTTGAATTAAGTGGAGAATAAACTAGTTACAAAATTTAATTAATTTAACTATAAAATATCTTTATTATTACATTTGTATTTCAATAGATATACCTGAAACGAATTGATTATATGCAACTTAGTACAAATAAAACTTAGAAGATTTTTGTTTGAATTCCTCTTCACCTGTGCGCCAAAAAGGCAAAATATCAGAGGCATTGTAGTTTTTAGAAAATTCTGTGCGAATAAAATCTGTGCCACAAACCTTGTCAAACATATTGTTTCTCTTCTTTGTTTCGTCAGACAACAACTTATGTTCCGGATAAAGTTTATTCATTGCATCTATTACATGAAACTGTACTTCAGACACACGTGCAGCATTGTAGTCGGTGATATGAATTTGCACTCCTTGCACATATTTACCTTGCATGTCACCAAAAAGAGGTTTGAAAACAATTGGACGAAATGCCACCCCTGGAAGTTCTTTGGCATTTAAAGTATCTGCAAGTGCAACGGCATTTGCCCAAGGCGCAGCCATAAGTTGAAAAGGAAGTGTATAACCCACACCTATATTAAGGAATCCCATTTCACCAATTATACCTGTGGCTGGATAACAAATAGCAGCCTCTGGCGACGGAATATGTGGTGAGGTAGGCACCCAAGGAAGCTGAGTATCTGCCCAAAGCATATTCCTCTCCCAACACTCCATTGGCACCACTGTTAGTTTACATTTAATTTCTTCGTTTAAATAAAGGGCAAGTTCGCCACATGTAAGACCGTATATATAAGGAATATCAAATTGGCTAACAAAAGAAAAATAACCTTTGCTCACCCCACTACCCTCTACTTTTAGCCCACCAAGTGGATTTGGGCGGTCGAGCACCACTACTTCAATATTATTTTCGGCAGCTGCCTCCATTACCTTGCCCATAGTACTAATAAAGGTATATGAGCGACAACCTATATCTTGAATATCATACACAAGCACATCTATTCCCTTTAGCATTTCAGCTGTTGGCTTACGAGTTTTGCCATAAAGAGAATGCACTGGCAAACCAGTTTTTGCATCCACTTGATCGCTTACCTTTTCACCTGCTAACACATCACCCCTTACTCCATGTTCAGGGCCATAAAGCGCCACAAGATTCACATCTTCTGCTTCAAAAAGTATATCCACAGTAGATTT
The DNA here is from genome assembly GCA_045611845.1 of Candidatus Enterocola sp. Taxonomy (GTDB): domain Bacteria; phylum Bacteroidota; class Bacteroidia; order Bacteroidales; family Paludibacteraceae; genus Enterocola. The sequence continues at coordinate 47,321 of JAZKXZ010000001.1, forward strand.
CAATTCTCTATCCACCCCCGTAGGATTTGTCACTAGTCCCACACGCTTGCCACGTAGGCACTCAAAACCACCCTCACGCAAAACTTCAACCCCGAGTTTTACTTGCGAAAAAGCCAGGATTGGTAGAATTAGGAATAATATTACTATTGTGTATTTTTTCATATTATTCTACGTATAACACCAACCCTTTAAGATACTCCCCCTCCGGATGATAAATATTTATCGGATGGTCCACCGGTTGAGTTACTTGATGAAGGATGCGCACTTTGCGTCCACTCATTGCGGCAGCGGAGAATACAGCTAAGCGGAATTGATCTTTATTTACGGCTTGAGAACAAGAGAACGTAAACAGAATACCACCAGATTTAATTTTTTCAAAAGCCTTGGCATTTAAGCGTTTATAACCTTGAAGGGCATTTCTTAAAGCATCACGATGTTTTGCAAATGCAGGAGGGTCAAGGATGATTAAATCATAATCGTCAGACATATTGTCTAGGAATTTGAACGCATCTTGGGCAAACGCCTCATGACGTTTATCGCCAGGAAAGTTCATTTCCATATTTTTGTTTACAAGGTCAATGGCCTTTGAAGAACTATCCACTGAATGCACGCAAGCAGCACCACCACGCATTGCATAACAAGAGAAACCACCTGTGTAACAGAACATATTAAGCACCTTGCGACCTGCGGAATATTGTTCTAGAAGTTGACGATTGCTACGTTGGTCGATAAAGAAACCTGTTTTTTGACCACGTTCCCAGTCAATGCAGAATTTTATGCCATTTTCAAGAGCAATAGCATCAGAATCTGAACCAATTAGATAGCCATTTTCGGCACCTGTATCAGCCTTGTAAGGAAGTGTGGTTTCAGATTTGTAATAAACATTTTTAATCTTGCCTTCGCTAATAGCCACAATAGCCTCAGCAATCTCGTTTCTGTGCACGTGCATACCCACAGAGTGAGCTTGCATCACGGCTGTTGAACCATAAAAGTCTACAATAAGACCTGGTAGAAAATCGCCCTCACCATGCACAAGGCGGAAAGAAGAATGCTCAGCAGTGTAATCAAGACCAAGGTCTTTACGCATTTGATAAGCTGCAGAAAGACGTTTTACCCAAAAATCATGATTAATTTCTTGCTGGTTAAAACTTAAAACGCGCACAGCGATACTACCAATTTGAAAATGTCCTACTGCAATAAAGTTTTTGTCTGCAGTGTACACCTCTACTATTTCACCTTCGGCAATATTTTTGTCGGCGTATGCCACTGCACCAGAAAACACCCATGGGTGAAAACGCTCAAGAGAAGACTCTTTCCCCTTTTTTAAGAATATCTTTTTATAGTTCATCTTTTATTACATTATATATATCCATACAAGCCCACGCATCCACAGCAGCATATTTTTGTTGAGCCAAAGTAAGATTTGGCGCTTGCCAGTTGGTTAAACGTTGTGCCTTAGAAATTTTCTTATTAAACATAATAGCATAAATTTTTTGAAGACTTAGGTCTTTTATGCCAAATTTGCCAATCACAGACTGAAGGTCTAAAAAGCCGGCAGGTTTAAAACTCCTTCTTCTGCCAAGCATCTTATAATCGTCTTTAAGCGAAAGTCCCACTTTGAGTGGTTTTTCAGACGTAAGTAACTCCATAATAGAATTTTGCATTCCAAGTACATTAAGCCTAATTAGATAACAAGTATCTGCTGTAGAAATTTGCAATAGCGCCACCTTGTTTACCTTTCCCTTTTCAAAAGAAGGCTTAGTCTCAGTGTCTATTCCTACAAATTCTTCTTTTTTAATGACCTCGATTGTGCTTTTAAGTTTATGCAAGCTATCTACCAAAACAATATTTCTGCCATTATACTCAAGCACTGGTAGTTCATTAATCTCCTCCTTCGTAATACTCTCTCTAAAATTTAGCATATCTCACCTTATTATAACTCTTCCAATTCTGTATATGATATTTTGTGTATTGCATTTAAAGCATCTAAAAGTCTTGCGCCCCAATATGTTTGAAAATTGTCGATACATTTTTCTATCGCGTCATTCATAACATCCTCTTGCCCAGTCTTGTAATTTGATATACAATCTTTAATATCTTGATAAACATCTGCCACACATTCAGAAATTGAGGTAGACTCCACCCCATTGTAGAAATCGTCTTTTTCTTCTAAAATATTTGACATTGCCATACGAATGGTTTCATAATCCACTTCCGTAACAAAAGTTCCAAGATCATCCTCGCCAAGTGGCATAGGTTTTTCCACCATTGCAGCTTTAAGATACAAAAATGGCAATAATTTTTGTAACACAGGCACAAATGTATCAAAAGTTTTCTCGTTCGCCTTCTCTACAAAAGCACAAAACTCCACTCCAACTGTAACAAATTCTACAGTATTTTTCTCATATACATTCATTTTTTCAATAAAATTTTTTTAAATAAAATTTATGTTTTAATTTCGCATCTAATTATGAACAAGAACGATTTTAAAGATAATGAGCAAGTTTTCAGGTTGTTAAATGACCCTGCTACTTGCAAGAGTACGTTCTCAAATATAGTTCGTACCTTTCAGCAACGCCTTTATTGGCACATCAGAAAGATGGTTGCCGTGCACGACGATGCCAATGATATTCTACAAAACACCTTTATTAAGGCGTGGAAAAATATTTTAAAATATCGTGGCGACGCCAACATTCTTACTTGGCTATATCGTATTGCAACAAACGAAACCATCGACTATCTAAACTCCTCATACACAAAACATGCAGGAGAAAGTGTTGATTTTGAGACAAACTTGTCGTCTCACTTAAACAACGACCCTCTATTCGACGGCGATGAACTTGAAAAACTTTTACAAAAAGCCATCGCTACACTACCTGATAAACAGAGACTTGTGTTTAATATGCGCTACTTTGACGAGATGCCGTATGCCGAAATGTCGGAAATTTTGGGCACATCGGAAAGTGCTCTTAAAACCTCTTATCACCTTGCGGCGAAGAAGGTTGAGAAATATATTTTGTCAATACGTTAAACTTATAGTTTAATTATCGGTCAAATTTAGCGAAAATATAGTGAATATGAAAACAGAAAATAACATATTAGAAAAAATTGGCAATAAAAATCCATACAAAGTTCCAGAAAACTACTTTGAAGACTTTGCAAACAATATGGATAAGTTGATTGACTCAATGCCACTTCCAGAAGGAATGGTAGCAGAAGAAGCTCCTGTTGCTGCCGAAGTGAAGCCTGCCGTTGAAACTCAAGTAAAACCTGCAGGTAAATCATTCAGCCTAGTAGATAGATTTAAACCACTTATGAAAGTAGCTGCTGTGGTAGCTATCCTATGCGGAACAAGTTATTTAGCAGTTCAACCTATTATTGAACAAGCTAAAAACGAGCAAATGATGATGGCTGAAATAGAATTCACAGAAGATGATTATCAATATCTTCTTGATGAATATGAAGCTGAAGACATGTATTATTTATTAACCGATAACAAATAAAAACATATAGTTATGAAAAAAGTTACATTATTTATTATAAGCCTAGTTTTTTCTTTAGGCGTATTTGCACAAGAAGAGGCTCCTAAAAAAATAGATTTTACACAATTAGAAATTGAGTATATCGCAAACGAACAAATCTTAACAGAAACTGAGCTTGACGCATATTCTAAAATTAGCAAAGAATACGACGAAAAACACAGAATCTTAAGAAGAGAAGTTAGAGAATTAGAAAAATCTATTAGCGAGATTAAAACAAACGAAGAAGCAGAAAAGGTAATGTATGAAATTGCCGACAAAAAAATTGCTTTAGAAAGTTTAGAAAAAGAATACTTAGGATTGTATCTAAAAGAAATTCCAGCTCAAAAACTTATTCAAGTGCAATCTGCTTGTAAAAAATTTAAAGGCGATTTATTCAAAAACATGCATAAAGCACGCCAAGAAGGCAAGAAAAAATTCTGCCAACCTATGAAATAAATCCCGAGATTTTGCCGAGATAGAGTCCTAAATTTACAGTTTAGGACTTTTTTTTATAAAAATCGCATTATTTACAAAAAAAGTTGTTCTAAAATTTGCACAACTCAAAAAGAGTTGCTACCTTTGCATCGCAATTGAGGAAAACCTCAAGCAATAGCGGAGATTCGCTAGCTCAGCTGGTAGAGCACAACACTTTTAATGTTGGGGTCCTGGGTTCGAGCCCCAGGCGGATCACAAGAGAGAATTTCAAATGAAGTTCTCTCTTTTTTTATGCATTTTCGAACCCAGGACCCCTATCCATTTATTAAAATATTTTCATTATCTTTGTGTATTGTACTCCAAAATCTACAAACATGAACATACGCATCATAATCAATCCTATTTCGGGCACAGACGCCGCTAGAAAAAGAGCAAAGAAAGTGGTTTTAGCCCTTGAAGAAGAGTTTAATATAAAAGGCATTAAGACCGAACGTGCTGGACATGCTACCGAGCTGGCAAAGCAAGCTGTAAACGACGGAGTAGAATTAGTAGTGGCAGTGGGTGGAGATGGCACGGTGAACGAGATTGCGTCTGCACTGGTTGGCACAGAGACTGCTCTAATCATAGTGGGCACTGGTAGTGGCAATGGATTGGCACGCGATTTGGGCATGTTTGGTCTTTCTACAAAAAAGATTATCGAAAGGATTAAAGAAAACAAATCTTATCGCATAGACTGCGGCGAGGTGTTGGGCAGAAAATTCTTCTGCACCTGCGGCAGTGGTTTTGATGCGCTTATTGGTCACTTGTTTGCTCAAACCAAAGTGCGTGGTTTCTTAACATACATAAAACTAAGCTTAAAAGCATACAAAGACTACACCCCCCTTTCATATCGTTTGAGTTTTGGTTCTCGTTTGAATAGCAAAAATGGCGAGGCATTTGTGGTGAACATTGCAAACAACAAACAGTTTGGCAACAACGCCTACATCGCCCCACATGCAAACCTAATGGATGGACTTTTTACTGTTACTATTATTAAACCATTCAAATGGTACAACATACCTTATATGGCATATAGTTTGTTCTTTAAACAAATGCACAAAAACAAGTTTGTAGAAACTTTTGACTGCGGCGACTGCATACTTGATGTAGCGGTAGGAGCTTATCTTCACATCGACGGTGAGCCAATTAACACCAACAGCAACTCATTCTCTGTGAAGATGATACCTGCAAGTTTAAAGATTATTTAAACACACGCCTGCCCTTTTTGGCTCTTTTTATTGATTGTAAATGTAAAAGATTTACCTTTGCACTATGGCAATTAAAACAAATACACCAGAAATTGTAGCACTAAAACAGGCTGTAGAGAAAAGATTTGGCCACCCAATAGAAAGCAGAACAGACTTTACTCTACTTGCATACGACATTGAGCGCACTACAAACAATCACATTGCAGAAAACACTCTGCGCAGATTGTGGGGACGCATCGCTGCATACGACACTGTATTTACTCGCACACTCGACGTAATGTGTAAGTATATAGGTCATGAGCATTGGAAAAATTTCTGCACATTTCTAAAAAAAGAGACAAATTCTGATTCTGAAATTGTAAAACAAGGTATGTCTATAAAAGTAGAAGACTTAACCCCTGGCGACAAAATTCGCATTGGCTGGTTGCCAGACAGGGTATGTATAGTGGAATACGTGGGCGGACGCACATTTAAGGCTATTGATGCAGTAAATGCCACCCTACAAACAGGTGACACATTTGAATGTAGCCTTATGCTAAAGAATTATCCGCTGTTTGTGGACAACTTGGTACATGGCGGCGAACACTGTCCACGCTACTCAATGGGACTAACTAGCGGACTTACCACCCTAGAAAAATTGTAATCTCATATTTTTTTTGTAACTTGCCCCGCGTTATGAAGATTAATTCAGGAGCAGTTGACATAGAACCACAGAACCCTACAAATCACTATAGTATAATAGAAACTATAAGTGAAGGTAGGATTTTTCGCCTTTTCAAAGCACGATATGGCACAAAATACGTGATTTTAAAGACTACGCACATACAAGATGCCATGCATAGCGAAATATTGCGTCGTGAATATGAAATGGGAAAAACTCTATCACACGCTTGCATTGTTTCTACGCTTGCCTTTGAAGAAAACACTCCTGTAGGACCTGCCATAGTGTTGGAATACATAGATGGCGTTACACTTGGAGAGTATAAATCTGCGGTCCCTGAGCATCTCCTACACGATATTTTAGACGGTGTAGATTACCTACACCACCGCGGCATACTGCACAACGACTTAAAACCCGACAATATTCTTATAAATAAACTGGGCCATGCACGCATCATAGACTTTGGCTTGTCTTCTAGTTACGATAGCAGTTACACAGGCGTAATTGGTGGTTCTGAAGGTTTCACCGCACCAGAGATTTTGCAGGGCGAAGGTTATGCTGGCGCTTCTTCCGACATATACTCACTTGGCCTCATCATACAATTACTTTTTGGCAATAAATACCAAAAGATAGTAAAAAAATGCACCATGCTAGAGCCAGAGGCTCGTTATCAAAGTATTGGAGAACTAAAAAGAGCATTATTTATAAAGCGAACATTGCCATGGGCAGTTTGCGCTAGTATATTGGTGCTTATTATCGCATTTTTTGCCATTTTGCCTACAGCGCATCGCATCGAGCAAACCAACAAAGAAGCCGATTATAAAGCAGAAGCCACTGCCTATTTAGACTCTGCGTACCAAACTACCTTGCAACGCATCAAGAAGTTGCCTTACAACGAATCTGCCAAAGGCGCAAAAGACTTTTATTTGAAATATTACAACGAAATTTACTTGCAACTTCCAAATGAAAAACGCTCAGCCTTCAACGAAGTACTGAGCGAACAAATTTCTGTTTTAGATTCTCTTTCCCAAGGTCTCCCTACCCTGCTAAACCTACCTGTAGAAGAGTTAGACCCTATCTATCAAGAAATCATACAGTGGAGTGAGTGAAATTACTTATCTAGTTTCTTGGCGATATGCATACCGATACCAAGTTTGACGGCTTTTTTAAAGAAACCGTCTTTTTCGTTATCACAAAAGACCTTATCACCTACTTTTGCAAGAATAGCACCTTTTACCAATGTTCCTAAAAAACTAGACTTTTTCTTAGGTTCATTGGCAAATCGTCCTAATTTATGTTGTTGACAATATGCTCTTGTATAGGTTTTATCAGGGTCTATATCGTCACCAATAAACCAGACTCGCACATACACACCATCTGAGCGTCTTGAAACATGCTGATATTTATTCCCTGTAGGATATCTATCTAGCTTTACATTTTCATAATATACACTACCTCTTTTGCTCATATATAAACATTTAGTAGCTAAAGGTAAAAAATATTACTTAATTTACAAATTACTTACCAGATTTTTTTGATTTAGACTTCTTTGTTGTTTTTTTTGTAGTTTCTCCACTTGAACTTCCTAATAAATCAGCTGCAGAATATTTAACTCCGTCATACTCTTCATCATATTTTCTTGCGCGCTCTTCTTGTTTCTTAAAATAATCATCCAAACCTAAATCATATTCAATTATTTCTTCATCATCTTCTTCAAACTCTTCATCATCAAACTCAAATTCTTCGTCGTCAGACTCTTCGTCTTCCTCGCCTGCATCGTCTTCATCATCACTCGAAATGCCTAACAAATCGGCTGCAGAATAAGTGACATTTGGATCATCATATTCCTCTTCTTCACTACTATTTATTGCTCTAAGTACACCCTCATTAGTTTCCAATAGTTTTTTATGTAGATTATACTCTTTTCTAAATTTCCAAAACTTAAACCCTGCAAAACCAATAACTACCAGACCAATTGCAAACATTAATGAATCAGGAAGAAGTATCATACAAAACACCATATAAACAATTCCAAAGATACATAAGTACTGCTTTTTACGTAGTTTTTTTATTTTTTCTTTACCAGCTACAACAGCTCCTTCAAACAATTCTTTTTCCATAATATCTAATTTTAAAGGTTAATAATTTTATTTTAGATTGAATAATTTCATTGCATTTTTATAGGTTACTTGCTCAAATTGCTCCGTAGAACAAACCTCTTTAAAGTCATTTAATTTTATCCGATAATAATATTCCAAATCTTCTTTAGGGTAAAAATATTTAGGGATACACATATCTGTACCCCAAAGAAGTTTATTGCTTAAACCTGCCTTACAAATATCAGACATTTGCAGCAAAGGCATAAATGCAGAATCTGCAAAAGCATTCTGATTCCTTTGTAATATCCCAACAATCTTATTTGCAGGTCTTCCATGCGCCAGAATAAAAGAGACATCAGAATTATTTGCAATCAATGCTTCGTATTTATCAGCATTACAACAAATTTCATTTCCAGTATGTATTAAAAGAGGTAATTTTAATTCTCTCGAAATTTCAACTACCTCCATTAATTTTTCCGAATCAGGTTGCCAATCCTCTTGATGAAGAAAGGGATGAAGTTTTATACACGCCCATTTAATATCCGACTCTAAAAACCATGCTATATTACCTTTTAAACCCTCTGGTGTAATCCACATCACTGGCAAAACTTTGCTACCATCTAATTCTATCAATTCGTGAATTTCATCTATTACTTTTGGATAATTTTCATCGCACATCGTAGTAGATGACACTGCATAATATTGGATATTTAATTGCTCCATCAACTTATGAATATACGATGGAGCAAAATAGTAATCATAGAACTGACCTACGTGAATATGAGAATCTACAAGCATTAAAGATCTTTAAGAAGTTTATCTACATCATTTTCAGTCATTTTTGGACGACCAAAGCCTAAATTCTTTATTTTATCTCTATTGTTAATTAAATTACAATAATCCTTTTGCTCTATATTCTTCTACTAATCTTTTATTCAAAAAGGCAACTTCGCAGAAATGATGATTTACAGCAAACATATCACCATTTGATTCATTATAATTGCGTACCAAACAACGAGCACAATAATCGCGAGCCTCACATTCGATACATTGAGGGAATGATGCTTGGGTAATTTTTCTAAGTTCTTTTACTCTTTCGCTATTTTCCCAGATTTCTTGAAGTGATTGTTTATAAACATTTCCTAATACGTAATCTTGCCAACCTGCACAAGGATAAACATCTCCATTGGCTGTTATACAACAATTATCATAACCAACACCACAAACAGGTTGTTTCTTAAATCTTTCTATATCAAATGCTATCTCATCAGAAATAGACGACTGTTTTAATGTCTCTTCTCTATATTGTATATCATTTTCAATAATTGCACGAAGTAATTCTTCTGTTTCTTCTATAGAAAGTCTATTTGCCAAATTCTCAGTATCAAGGTCTGCACGTGCCATCATAATATAGTCTGTTTGTGCTTTAACCTTCAACTTTTTGGCATATTCCAACACCTTGTCATAACCTTTGCGATTAGCTTTCATAATAGGACAACTAATCTGAATAGGTATATCCGCTGCCACTAATTTCTCTATAGAAGCAATTGTTTTATCAAAAGAACCTTTAACCGTAGTAATAAAGTCATGTATCTCTGGATCCATTGAATACAATGAAACCTGAATTAAAGAAAGATTAACTGCCTTAAGTCGAGGTATTTGTTCATCTTTTAAAGATATCAAATTAGATAGAATACTAATTTTAAAATCTTTCTCACGACAATATTCAGCTATCTCTATAATATCTTTATGCAAAAAGGCCTCTCCACCAGAAAGTGTAACATGAATTCCACCCATTTCGGCAAATTCATCTAATATACTTTTTACTTTACATAAAGGCATATCAAAGCCTTTGCTTTTCTTTTCATTAGGGATATAACAATGAATACAACGTTCGTTACATCTACTTGACAGCTCAAATTGCAAACTAGAAATCAATGGTTTATCTTGAACCTCATCCAAGAAAAAATCTTGTGTATTTTCAGTTACCTTTTCTTTAGTTTCTTGATAAAAGTTATCAGCTAGTGTTTTTGGTAATTCTACATTATATGTAAAATCCTCATCTTTAGCATCTAATTCTTCTATAGTTTCTCCTATCACTACAAATTTTGCTTGAACTAAACTCTCCACAAACTGCATAAAGTCATTTTTAATCACTTCATAACTGGCATCTTCATAAAGCGAACATAATCTTTTAATAATATCTTCTACATCTTGTGGATTCCTATTTATTTCTTTTAACCAATCAGCTCCACTCGCATTATAACTTCTATCTTGACGTGTTAACTGATTAATTACATATCCATATCTATCTGTAGTACGGATAAATGTATTTTTTGATTGTTTAATATACATCAGTCTATATACTATATTTCTATAATATGAGAGGAGAAAAAAATCTCCTCTCATAAAAAATGTCACAATTAATAAGAACGTTCACAAGCTTTGCAAAATGGTTTTCCACCATTTAGAGTGCTTGTGCCATGAGATGGACAACCAGCTGCATAAGAACCTGTTGTTAAGTTTTTAGCAATAACCTCTGCTTTTTGATACTTTTTCATAATAAATAAATTTAATAATTTTTGCCTACTCTAGAACAGGATTTTCGGCTTCCTCCTATTTTTTACACAAAGATAGACCATGCCATTTAAATAACCATAGCCCTTTTTGAGCCTAGTTTTTGGTCCTTTCTCTTGTTATTCAATAAACATCTCTTATTAAGAGAGATTGATTTTCCTCTGCAAAATTGACTCTACCTCATAAACGTCTCCAAAAAACTCTTTTTGGACCTATTTTTACTTACCGTAACACAGACTCCAAATCGTATCAACTGCCCCAATCGTCTCCCACTAGTCATAAAATAGAAATGTGTCGCCTATTTTTAAAAATAAACGACACATTGTTATAATTTTTTATTAAAACCTAGAGAGAATTGAATCCCTACACTATCCTATTCAACATTTCGTTAGCATTGATGCAGGTAAGAAGTGATACGGCATATAGAATTTAGAATTAAATAAATTTCTCATTATGGTCATCGAGCAATTTATGTGTTACCAACTGATTATATTCTAATGTTTCTATACGGTTATACAAATCTCTATTAGCATAAAGGAATCTTCTCATAGAAACGAATGCACGCATTATATGTATATTTACCTGTATTGGAGTAGATGATCTTAAAACACTACTAAGCATCGCAATACCATTTTCTGTAAATGCGTACGGCAAGTATTTTATAAAGTTTTGCAGTCTTGCTGTTTTTTAACTCAACAATTTAAAAATCGTAGAAGTAGTTTCAAAAATTTCTTTCTCATTTGGCACTTCTTTATATGCTAATTCTGGCATTTCTTTAACATAAGTACTCTGCAATTCAGACCATACAGCATTTATATCTTTTACTAGAGGTGAATCTTTCATTGTTTTATTAGACCAACCAATCGGTTCTTTGAAAGATTGTTGGTCATGTTCTAATAATGCATTAAAATCCAATTTAAAATCACCACTTGTAAGATAATTTCTACAATCTATATCTTTCCACAAGAAATACAAATCATAAAAATGCCTGATTTTTGCTTTTAACTGCGTTATATAGTCATCTGCCAATGAATGACGGACTAATGAAACAATCTTTTCTGTTGCTGTTCTCGTTTTATCTAACACGTTAACTTCAAAAGCACCTAGATTAAATTTTTCTATTACATCTATCCTACCAGACTTTTCTAAATATTCTGTTATAAAGCTTTTAATGAAAACTTTATGATATGGATAAGGATTTGCGAAAGATACTACTTCCAATAATATTTGACCTGAATTAACTGAAACTATCTGATTATTCTCTGTCACTTTTGGATATTCATAATACACTTTTCTATACTTTGAATATTTTCTAGTATCTGGTTTTAAAACTTCAACCAAACCTTGCGACATTACCTTGGTTATCTCGTGAATGATCTTCTTAGTTTGATTTTCAGGTAGATTCCTATCATTAAGTATGGCAATGTCTATATCTTCTGAAAACCTATCTCCTAGATTATGTGCTTTAGACAAAGAAGTACCGCCTTTAAACACCGCAACATCAACTGCTTTACTACGTGATAATTGCTTTAAAGACCTACATATCCAATAATCTTTTTCTAGAAATACTTCATTAATTCCTAATCCTCCTTCTTCGACAGGAGACGATGCTAGCTGAATTGCAGCTTTAAATGTTTGAGTTTCTTCGTGTAGATTCATATATATTCCAATTAGTTTTATTTGGTAAGACAATTTCTGTGATGGGTAGTTTATAGGTTGTAAGACCATTTAGCGACATTCTTATAGCAGTAGAATACAATCCTAACTGCTCAAAAATAGCACCAACTACAGCTCTTACATATCCTGTATATCCAAATGTTAGTTTTTCTAACATATCCAATTTTTCTGCATCTAGATTGCGTATAATTTCAATAATAACTTTACATACTTCATCTGGCGATGTAGCTGGAATTTCCTTAATATATTTAATTGCATCAAGAATTCGCAACAACTCAATATTACTTTCTGTTATGGTATTCTTCTGACGCAAAAATTTAATTAAATACGCTCCACGCTTTATTGGGCGTCTATACTCATTAGTCCCAATTAAAATTGTAGAAGAAATTTGTGTTGTCAAACCCATCGAAGCAAAAGCCTGTATGCCTGTAACATAACCTATAACTTCATTATCTCTAAACAGAAAATCTTTAATTATTTCTGTCATTTCTGGCTTTAATTGTCCGAGTATTGTTTTCTGTGGCTTGTAATATTTCCCTTTAGAAACTTTTTGTAGTTCACCTTTCAGTGACATCCTACTCAAAGTTTTAGCCAATGCCATATCATACTTTGGTTCCAAACCAAAATCTGACACAGTAAAAATCTCTCCATTAGCATATGAAGCCATTTTCTCCTTTACAACATTAGCTATTTTCATAATAAAAACTATTTTTCTGCAAATATACAAAAGTCAAGTTTTTTACGCAAATATCTTGACATTTATTTTTAGATTTAACTATCTGCAAAAGCATATGGATTTTGATATGAGAATCTCAAATCTTTGAGGTGGTCACAATTTGTGACCAGTTTAACTTTCTCGCCATCAGTCAATTGAAACATAAATCGTTCGGAGAAGCATTTCTATTTTTGATAATTTTCTTGGATTTTAATCCAACACCCATCCGTCTGCTACAAACTCTTGCATTGAGTTGTAACTTGCCACAATTATTGCATTCTCCAACTTGTCATTTTCACCCAAAATGAATTCTGCAAGAGGAATTATTCTTATATTAAACTTGTAATCAAATAAGTCTGAGCAACTTATATAAGGCACCATTCCATCGGGTACAGCATCATGGTATGGTTTAAACACAGGTCGAGGGGGGCATACATGTTTCATAAATTCTTTTCAACATATCTAGTTGACGTTCTTGAGATTCTTTCATAACAATAATTACGATTTCCTACACATCGAGAGGTTTTATATTTTCCACCCCCATAAACATAGAAACTTCTTGGAAATTTTTAAAAAGATATTTTGTAAAGATTAAAAAAGTTTGTTTCTTTGCAACACGAGAACCCGCCAAGCCTCTTCACAAAGCTTAAATCGGCGGGTCGTTTTTTTTCTTACGTAAAATGATTCCATCATGTTCTATCTAAAACAATACAAATCACCTTCAGACCTAATCAATCTTCTAAAATCTAGAGGAGTGATATAAAAATTCACCCGCACTGGCATTTGGTGTGCGCGGTGCGGGTGTGAAGGTCTAAGAAACCAAATCAATCATATCCAACTTGATTAACTCCCACTGTTTATTTCTAAAACATATAGGATTGGGCTCGTCATCTGCTTTTGAAAAATCATTTAACCCTATTATTATTTCTTCTCTAGTATAGTCATATGGAAATTTTTCCTCATATAAATCTAACATTTGATTCAGCGTAAATTTAGACAGAAGTTCATTTAAATCCCAAAAATCCTTTTTTCTACCTCCATCACCCATTACATGTAGTTTCATAGCAATTATATCTTCCAAAGACGCCATTCTTATGCCATCTATCAATTGTATCTCACGTATAAATGGTTCTGTATAGAATAAATCTAGCTTAACTGAGTCTTCTTTTGTATCACCAATTAAATATGACGTACCAAAACTGACAACATCACCACACTCTCCAAAACAAAAATTAAATTTTTCTCTTAACATTTTTTGGATTGCTATAAAATCTACACTTCCATAAGGAGAGTCTGTGAACAAGTCAATATCTATTGATATTCTATGACCTAATTGTAATGATAAAGATGTTCCACCTACAAGAATAAAATTTTCTAAAAGAGGTTCCTTCATCAATTCCTTTAAACACTTAATCAATGTCTTAGACACTGTGTTGTAATGTAGTTTCTTCATAATTTAAAAATTTTTTAGCGTTAATTTTTACATTTGGTTCAAATTTATTCTTAAGATTAAGATGCTTAATTATGGTTTCCTTACCATAAAATCTTATTATTTCATTTATCTCCTGTTCGTTGCCACGGGCAAATACTCTCTGGATTACATACTTTTTATGTTTCACCCAATCTATATTTTCTATTTTTGTATCCCAAAACAAAACTTTAGAAAATATTTCTAAATTAGGTTTCTTAAAAGAATTCTTTTTTAACAAGTTTATATCATAATACACTTGCATACACATAAGTAGTCCTTCCGACAAACCAAATTCTTTCTCTATCTTCATTGATAAAGTTGTATTCATAGCTCTACGTCCAAGTATAATTGCACTCAAAGTTTGAGGATGCTCATTAACTAATAATGAGAAATCCTTCTTCTTGATACTGTTTTTCTTTAACAAATGACCAACGAGTATACCTGGGTGAATACCTTTTAATTTGTCTAGTTCTAATTTCATACCACAAAACTAAACAATTTTGTTTAGTTTTACAAGAAATCACCTATTTATTTTATTTCCAGATTGTTTTTCTTCTGCAACTTTTAGGCGTAGCCACACAATTTTAATGTTATGATAATTATTGCGGTTATTGTTAGAGATGGAATAGCTACCATTTTAATTGGTTTAATGAAATTTTCTTTGAAATAGAATTTAAAAGCAGCTTTACGTTCAATAAGACCCCAATTTATATAATTTAAGCCATGTTTTTTGCACCAAAAGTATCTTTTTATTTCTTCCCACATAACAAATATTTTTATAGGTTAATTAATAATTTATATCCACCCCATTTTTAGCCCACCATTTCGCAAACTCGCGTCTTTCTTTATGAATATCTCTCGTAAAAGGAAGGTGGTCGTATGTAAGCAAATCAATATCTGAAGTAAAATATCTCACCACCGCGTAATATATACTCGCACCCAAGAGAGCCGCTATAGAATAAAACCACAAATCTGAAATAGTTTCAGCGCCACAAAAAGCAAACACATCTGCAAATAGCAAACCTATTACCACAACAGACAGCGCAATAACAATAAGTGGAACGTAATGAGACGCATACACGAAGCATGTTTTAAGGGCGATTTTCCTTGCTCTTTTACTACGATTTTTCTCTCTATACTCCATATAACGAGTATAAGTATCTTTTTCTTTTTTCATATTTTTATATTGTTTAAAATTTAATATACCTATAATATAGAAATGTGTCGTCTATTTTTAAAAATAAACGACACAAATTAACATAAAAATATGTAGAAAACCTTAGCTCTTTTTGAGCCTAATAGGACTACTTACTCACACCCACTTGCACTATTTCTTTTAAATTAGGACTGTTAAGCAATGCTTTAGCAGCCTTTTGTATGTCTTTAGCAGATACTTTATCTAAACGTTTAAGGTATGTGGCACCATTATCTTTGCCAAAAAGTTGAAAATCTTGAAGACGATTAATCCAATAGTTATTGTCTTTTAGATATTCATCATATGTCTTTTTTATATGCTCTTTCACCTTTTGCATATCAGCCTCACGAGGACCTTGTTTAGCCAAATTTGCAAACTCAGTATATACAATTGGTAAAAGTTCATCTATCTTAGAAGCATCTGTAGAGAACTGAATTACCATTTCTGCATATTTTGTAGGAAGCTTTTGCACACCCACGTATGTACCTACGCCGTATGTACCTCCCTGCTCTTCACGTACTTTTTCTGTATAAACTAAGTCTAAAACTGCTTCTAGAATATCATACGAAAGTCTATCTACAGAAGGATTCACTTTCACAAAATTATGAATATATGCCACGGTAGCAGGTACATTCATTTGTTTATTGAAACGAACAGACTTATTACCTGTTATAACCATAGGCTCTGCACGTTTCACTTTTTCGCGTTTACCAGAAACAGGAAGCGATGCCACATATTTTTCAAGATATGATTCCAAAGTGGCTTCATCTATGCTGCCCACAATTGTAAATTTAAAGTCTGCCGCATTAGAAAAACGCTCCTTGAAGAAGGCTAAAGATTTTGCATAATCAATATTTTGCACATCTTCTGCTTTAAATCTTCTTTGCAAAGGATGATTACCATAGACTGCTTCACCTATAGAGTCTCTAATGGCTGTATATGGATTTTTTTCACGGTCTTTACATTCAGAAATAAAGCGCTCAACGTATGAGTTATATGCAGCATTATCAGATTTTAGAGCAGTGAAATGCGCATATAAAAGTTGGAACAAATAATCTATATCCTTTTTAGAAGCATAACCGCCTAACGACTCTGTATATTCATCTATATTTGCATTTATCGCAGTACGTTTGTCTGATAAGAATTTATCAAGTTGAATTTTATTCATTGTACCAATACCACCTAATAGATAAACTTCATCAGCAACTCGAGCACTTATCGCATTTAAAGAATCTGCCATTACCAAGCCACCAAAACTTTTGGCAGAAAGCAATATTTCATCGTCTTTAAAGTCGGTTTGTTTAAAGAATACCTCCACCCCATTTGAAAGTTTATATTCAATAGCGCCGTTTTTAAGCGACTTTTTCTTTAAGATTTTTCCTCCTGCTGGAGCATTTCCCTCTGGAATTATACTCTCTGGCAAAGAAACATCTTCGTATGGAGCTAGTTCTATTTTTGAAAGCTCAGCCAACTCGTTTTTTACAAATTCTTCTGTAGGAAGTTCTTTTTTATCCGAGCCCAAAAACCAAATAAGAGCATTGTTTTTGTTCCATGAGTTTACCCAAGCATTAACTTCATTTAGTGTAATTTCCTCAGATATTTTCTTTGTGAGTTCAAATTCTGTTTCAAGCGATGGCATAGCTTCTCCGGCCAAGAAGTTTGAAATATATTTATATACATAATAAACATTTTCGTGCTGATTTCTATGATTATATGTTTGTTCTACAAGTGCTAAATAAGATTTTTTTGCACGTTCTAGTTCAGTTTCTGTAAAACCAAAACGACGTATTCTTTCCACCTCAGCCATCATACGTTTAAACGCCACCTCAGCACCTGCAGTGGACACTTGCAGTTCTACACAAAAACTTTTTTGTTTATCAGATAAAAGAAAAGGATAAGAATCTGCATAAGCATTTGTAAATGGAGGTTGTTCTTCTTTTGTAATATCACTAAGTCTTGAACTAAGCATATCAGACACAAGATAAGCAACAAAATCATTTCTAAAATTTTCCTCTGTATCTTTAAGTGAATCTGCAAAATCTTCCAATTTTTGATAATACCATATTAAAGTATAAGGCATTTCTGAGTCTGAAGACACTACAATGCGAGGTTCATCATAGTCTGACACTGGATAATAAACACGCTCTGGAGCACCCTCTGGCACTTTTGCACTGGCAAACAGTTCTTTAATTTTCTCTTCTGTTTTTTGCACATCTATATCACCCACCACAATAATACCTTGCAAGTCTGGTCTATACCAAGCGCGATAATAGTCACGAAGTGTTTCGTATGAACAATTTCTTACTACATCCATATTGCCTATTGGCATACAATCTGCATATTTATCGCTACCATAAATAATAGATGAATTTTCTTCCATTTGGCGTAACACAGGGTTGTTTCTTGTGCGCCACTCTTCCTCTATCACACCACGTTCTTTGTCTATAGCCTCACCTTCCAGCAATATACCATCACTCCAATCGCGAAGAATAAGAAGACAAGAATCTACTGTAGCCACACGCTCTGTTGGCACATTCATAATCTCATAAATTGTTTTATCTACACCTGTGCTAGCATTAAGATTGCCACCAAATTGCACACCAATGGTTTCTAGATAATTGATTAGCATTTTGTCTGGAAAATGTTTTGTTCCATTAAACGCCATGTGTTCAAGAAAGTGTGCAAGACCACGTTGCTCTGGTTTTTCTTGAATAGATCCCACCTTTTGAACAATGCGGAAATCTGCTCTATTTGGTATAAAATCATTGTGACGGATGTAATATGTTAGTCCGTTAGGTAGCACACCCTTCACCACCGTACTATCGGCAGGTATATGAGTGTATGCGAAAAGGCTCATGCCACTTACCAAGCAGCACAAAGCAAGAAGAATTCTTTTCATAATCTACTCTTTATCCTTTGGAAAATTCTTAATCTGTTTGTAGAAAAACACTGCAGCTAGGGCTATCACACCAGCCAACACAAAATTTGTGGTTTCTGGCACCACCACACACAAATACACAGCAGCGGCAAAAGCCACCACACTCATCACAAGTGTAATTATAAGAAACTTTTTATGCATAATCTTTAGTTTAGTATCACAAAGATATGCAATTATCTCTACACTAGGATATCTAATAAGATTTTTTAATAATTAAGGATGTTCAGCAGATTTGCTATTTTACCATATTAATTAATTGCTCTGCTGTTATGAAATTCATCTTCATTACTGCACAAAGTTTTTGTCCAAGGTCTTTTATCGAAGCTCCTATGTGATAAACCGTGTCATCTACTATTAGAAAGCGGTCATGACAATTTTTATTCACATGTACCGTAACTAGCGGATATTGAGTATGGTGCCTAGCTAAGTCCAATGAAAACTGTTGAGAAACTTTATACGTGTAGATTTCTGCAGACACGCCAGCCTTACGCTTACTCAGCAATGTCAACACAGTGTCATCCACGTAGTTATCAATCACAATTAAACGGATTTTTGCTTCTTTTACCAACCTAGTCATCAAAACATGAGCGTCGTAAATTTGGTTATCGTGAAAGATTCCTTCAACAGGAGGCAAAGAAGTATGAACAAAGAAATCTATTTTATCTTGATGATTAGATAACATCGCACTATGGTCTTTTAATTGCTTTTCAATTGTTGAGAGTCTATTATTTAAAGCATAACCATTTAAAAGATAATCCTTTAATACTGAAGAAGACCATTTCCTAAATAATACAGCATTTTTACTATTTACCCTATAGCCAACAGAAAGAATCATATCTAAATTATAAAACTGAGTAAGATATATTTTCCCATCAGACGCAGTTCGTTCCAAAATGGAACATACTGAATTTTCGTCTAACTCTCCTATTTCATAAATATTTCTAATATGCTTTGTTATTGCTGGACGTTTCACTCCAAACAATTGGGCTATTTGTTCCTGAGTTAACCACACTGTTTCGTTTTCCAAACGAACTTCTAGACTAATACTCTCATCTGGAGAATAAAGAACAATTTGATTTTCAATAGATTTTTGAATACTTTGCAACGTGTCGTTGCTTTTTGAAAGTTTTTTACTCATAACATTAAAATTAAAATGGGGCGTCTAACGCAGACAAGCCTCCATTAATTGATTAACTATTTAAATTTAAACACAAAAATTCCCTAACAAGATTCTCATACTACATCTTCTTAGGGTCCCTTCTTCAATTAATTTCAGCTTCAGTACAAAGGTAACAAATTTATGAGATAATAGCAAAAAAACAAGAAAATATACAAAATTGTCGAATGAAAAAGACAATTTATATTAACTCCGCGGTTTTTTCGGCGGCTATGGAGGTGCCAAGGGTTTGGGAGATTTCGGCGTAGCCAGAAAGGATTTGTGAGCGGTAATCGGCTAAGAAAAGGAGTTTTTCAAGCTCTGCTGCGGTGTTTTCTGCAGTGAAGAAATGCGCAAGAAGCTCACGCACCACGCCACGTTGTGCAATGATGTTTACAAGTGAAACATGTGATATTTTAAGCACACGTGAGAATATTGCGTAAGCAAGTCTGCCAAAAGCAACATGGTAGCAAACCACTTGTGGCGTGCCAATAAGGGCAGTTTCGAGTGTGGCTGTACCTGAGTTTACCACTGCTGCAGTGGCGTGTGTAAGTAGGTCGTATGTTTGGTCGAAGACTAATTTAAGTTCACCTAAATCTGCATAAAGTTCTGGACGCACAGCAGATGTGGCAGCAAGCACAAACTGATAGTCTTTGAACTTTTCTCCCACCAATGCTTTGTAAATAGGAAGTGAAGATTTCACCTCTTGTGCTCTGCTTCCTGCAAGAAGCGCAATAATAGGTTTGTCTTCAAGACCATTTTTCTTTAAGAATTCTTTTTTTGGGGTAATAGTTCTGCCCACAATAGACTCCACGCAAGGATTGCCCACGTATGTGGCCTTGTAGCCATGACGAGCATAGAAATCTACCTCAAATGGGAATATTGCATAGACCTCATCCACATATTTTTTTATCTGCTCCACACGATGCTCCTTCCAAGCCCAAATTTTAGGTGGAATATAATAAATCACCCTCAGACCAAGTTCCTCTTTTGCATACTTTGCAATTTTAAGGTTAAATCCAGGATAGTCGATAAGAATTAAAACATCAGGAGCGTACTCTCTTAGGTCTTTTTTGCAGAATTCTATATTGGAAAGTATTTTGCGTAGGTTTAGAAGTACATTTATGAAACCCATCACCGCGGTGTCACGAAAATGACGGACTAAAACGCCGCCTTCCGACTGCATTTTGTCGCCACCGTAATATCTAAAGTCGGCATTGGCGTCTTTTGCTTTTAGTGCTCGCATCAGCTTCGACCCGTGAAGGTCGCCCGATGCCTCGCCCGCGATTAGGTAATATTTCATATTAGTTTAAAATCAATATTACGTATATAAGTAAAACAACATACACAAATACGGCGCAAGCCCTAAGACTCCTCCACGACAATAATTAAACGCATCCGACTTGTACGCCATAAATATCATAACTAAATCTGGGAGCATACAGAATAGTAAGTACTGCATAAACACTGGCTGACGCATCCACGCCCCTACTTCAGCAATATCAGAACCAGAAATAGCTGTCCAAGTACACACAAACAGGAGCAAAGGAGCAAAAAAGCAGGTAACTAACCCTATCCAAAACTTGTCTAGTTTAGCCTTCATAGTCCCAAGATTTTAGTTTGTTTACGGTGTCGTAGTGTGTCATATCCACATGGCAAGGCACCACAGAAGCATATCCATTTTTTACTACAAATTCGTCTGTATCTTCTGCTTCAGGTTCATTGTTGTGTAGTTCGCCTGTTAGCCAATAATAAGTATTATCATTAGGGTCCTTACGCACTACATAGCGTTCTTGCCAACGAGCATTTGCCTGACGCACCACTTTAAATCCTTTAAGTTTCACACCCACAGGGAAGTTTACATTTAAGCAAACATCTTTTGGAAGCCCCTCACGCAACACTTTCTCGGTGATAATTGAGGCATACTTCATAGCCTCTGAGAAATCTGCTCTAGGGTCGTGACTACAAAGAGAGAAACCAATAGAAGGCACACCCTCTACACAACCTTCTAGCACTGCACCCATTGTACCTGAATAAATTACAGAAATAGAAGTGTTGTCGCCGTGATTAATACCTGCAAGAATAATATCTGGTTTTCTTTCCAAAATATTATATACGGCTATTTTAACACAGTCGGTAGGTGTACCGTTGCAACGATACATTGTAAGACCATCCTTCTCAAAATGTTTCCAAATTCTAAGAGGAGTGTTCATAGTAATGGCACTAGACTGAGCTGAGCGAGGACCATCTGGTGCCATCACTACCACCTCGCCAAGATGTTGCACCGCTTCCACAAGAGAGTGAATGCCACGAGCCTCTATGCCATCATCGTTTGTTATTAATATTAAAGGTTTATTAGTCATCGATTAAATCTTCAATTAAAAGTTCTTTTGAAAACAAATATCTCACAGTGTCCATAGTCTTCCTATCATTTGCCATAATTAGGATTTTATCTCCTATATTCACCACTGTAGAACCTGTTGGGGTAATATATTGTTTTCCTCGTTTCACATACACTACTAGCGCACCATCTGGAAGTTTCAAATCCATAATTTTTTTGCCGTCGCATTCTGGATTTTCAAGCAACACTTCTTTTAGTTCAGAGGCAAAATCGCCATCTTCGTTGAAACTAAATTTGTTTCCTTCTTCTTCTTTTTTGGTTAGACCAAGTTTCTTACCCACTTTGAAGAAGGTTGTACCTTGGATAAGCATAGAAGTTAATACTACGAAAAAGACAATTATAAAAATACCATTTGCCACAGGCAATTCTGCAAGCAGAGCATATGTAGCAAACACAATAGGCACAGCTCCTCTTAAACCACACCAAGACACAAACACTTGGTCTTTAAATGGCATTTTAAATGGGATAAGAGATATAACAGAAGCTAGTGGACGAGCCACCAACATAAGGAAGAATGACACTGCCAAACCTACCCCAATATATGGCAACATTTCACTAGGATTTACAAGCAGACCAAGCGCCAAGAACATTACCACTTGCATAAGCCATGCAAAACCATCAAAGAACATTACCACTGTCTTTTTGTGTGCTAATACACTATTTCCTAGCACTAATGCACACAGGTAAATAGCTAAGAAGCCGTTACCACCAAGGTATGTTGTAAACGAATACACAAACAGGTTAATACCTATACATAGCACAGGATAAAGTCCGCTTATATCAAGTTTTATATTGTTTATTAGTTTAACAAACAAATAACCTAACACTCCCCCCATCACTGCACCAAGAAACATTTGCAATACAAAGTTTGGTAGCAGCAACCAATAGTTTGCATCGCCTTGTTGCATTAAAGATATAATAGTAATAGTTAGGAAGTACGCCATAGGGTCATTACTTGCACTCTCAAGCTCTATCACATCTTTTAGTTTTCTTTTAAGACCCGCCTTCTGCGTACGGAAAATAGAGAACACTGCCGCAGCATCGGTAGAAGACACAATTGCACCCAAAAGTAAGG
This sequence comes from Candidatus Enterocola sp., assembly GCA_045611845.1. Taxonomy (GTDB): domain Bacteria; phylum Bacteroidota; class Bacteroidia; order Bacteroidales; family Paludibacteraceae; genus Enterocola. The sequence goes on from JAZKXZ010000001.1 coordinate 70,489, forward strand.
ATTCTAGGAAGGTAAAATCTGTGATATAATATGTAAATACACCTACTAAAAGAGCCGTTAAGAACACACCTAGAGTGGCCAACGAAAGACCTTTTGATGCTACTGGTTTTACACTAGATATTTTTGTATCTAAACCACCAGAAAACAAGATAAAGTTAAGTGCCAAAGTACCCAATACATGGGCAAAATAATAATCATCAAATTTCACACCAAGCCCATCACTTCCTACTAGCATACCTATAGCTAGGAAAATGATAAGTGTGGGGATTCCTATTTTAAAAGACGTTTTACTAGCTACAACGCTAAATACCAATAGCGCAGAGCCCCCCAACATTGCAAGGGTTAATGCATCCATTATGCTACAAATTCTATTTTATTTGCTTTTAAAATTTCAATGGCTTGGTCTATATCGTTAGGACGAATTACCACGCTAGCCTGTTCGCCTTCTGAGAAAGCATACATATACTCAATATAAACTTTAGACTCAGCTAGTTTGTCAAGAATTCCGTATAAAGTACCAGCAGAATTACCTATACGAAGTGCCAACACGTTAGTAAGTTTCACAGCAAAACCTTTTTCTTTAAGCACTTGTTTTGCTTTTTCAGGGTCGGATACCAACACTCTTAAAATTCCGAAATCTGAATTGTCTGCCACACTGAATGCAGTCATATTAATACCTGCCTCAGCCAACACCTTAGCCACATCGTTTAAACGACCTGTCTTGTTTTCTAGAAAAACTGATAACTGTAATGTTGTCATAATGTATCCTCCTTATTGTAATTTACGTTTGTCTAATGCTCTTTTTGCTTTACCTTGGCTACGTTCCATACTTCTTGGCTCTGCCAAAATAATATTTGGTTGAAGACCAATCACACTTTGAAGTCTAGCAGCAAGTTTCTTTTGAAGTTTTACCATACCACTAATTTCGTCGGTATAATATTCTTCTTTCACTTCCACTTTAATGTCGAATGTATCGGTGTTGTTTACACGGTCAACAGTAATAAAGAAGTGAGGTTCAAACTCTTCTACTTCGCAAAGAACAGCTTCCACTTGAGATGGGAACACATTCACACCACGAATAATAAGCATATCATCACTACGTCCCATGATTTTTTCCATACGCACAGAAGTACGTCCACACTCACATTTATCATAGATTAAGCGAGTTAAGTCGCGAGTACGGAAACGAATTAGTGGCATACCTTCTTTGGTTAAAGTTGTGAAAACAAGTTCACCAACAGAACCATCAGGAAGACGTTCGCCAGTCTCTGGGTCGATAATTTCTGGGAAGAATAAGTCTTCGCAAATGTGAGTTCCGCATTGGCATTCACATTCATGACCCACACCAGGACCACTAATTTCTGTTAAGCCATAAATATCGTATGCTTTAATGCCAAGTTTTGCTTCAATTTCTTTACGCATTTGTTCTGTCCAAGGTTCTGCACCAAATACGCCAACTTTTAAGTTCATTTTGTCTTTGAGACCAGATTTTTCCAAAGATTCTGCCAAATACAATGCGTATGAAGGAGTACAAGCAAGCGCTGTAGCTTGTAAGTCGTGCATCATAAGCATTTGTTTTTCTGTATTACCTGCAGAAATAGGAATTGTAATCGCACCAATAGTTTCGCAAGCTCCGTGAGCACCAAGACCACCTGTAAACAATCCATAACCATACGCCACTTGAATCACGTCTTGTTTTCCTAAACCATAAGCAGAAAGACAACGTGCACCTGCTTCATTCCAATTTGCAATATCATTTTTTGTATATCCCACCACAATAGGTTTACCTGTGGTACCAGAAGAAGCGTGAATACGAATAATCTCTTCTTTAGGAGCTGATAATAAGCCAAATGGATAATAATCTCTTAAATCTTTTTTAGAGGTAAACGGTAATTTTACTATATCGTCAATTGAGTTTATATCTTCAGGGGTAACACCTGCCTCTTCCATTCTTTTTCTGTAAGGTTCACAGTTATTGTACACTCTTTCCACCACCTTACGAAGTCTCTCAGATTGTAGTTTACGCATAGATTCTCTGTCCATGCATTCTACAGTAGGATTCCAAATCATTTTATTTTGTTTTAAATTATTAGTTATTTCAATAGTTTTGTTATAATTAGGCAAAGTTACTGAAAAAAATTACATTCTAATATCAAAAAATACAAGTTTTTGTTACATTATTATAAAATATTAAGACTAGTTGAATTTATTCATTTTTTTGTATTATCTTTGGAGGATATTATGAGTAAGATTTTAAACATAGAAACATCCACCACAGTTTGTTCTGTTAGCATTTCGGAGAACGGAGCATGTAAGTGTTTTAGAGAAAACTTCAATGGCAACAACCACAGCGAACTTATTGGAGTTTTCGTACAGGGAGTGTTGGCTGAAGCCGCTATTGAGCCAAAAGATTTAGATGCAGTATCATTAAGCATAGGACCAGGTTCATACACAGGGCTAAGAATAGGCACTTCGTTTGCAAAAGGTTTGTGTTATGGTAGCGACTTAAAGCTCATTACCATTCCTACCCTAAAAATTATTGCACAAAACGCAAAAGAAAAATATAGCATTGAAGAAGATGCTCTTATATGCCCAATGATTGATGCTCGCCGCATGGAAGTTTACTGCTGTTTTTACGACAGAGCGCTAAACGAAGTGCGCGAAACTCAACCAGAGATTATCGACGAAAATAGTTTTGCAGAGATTATGCAAAGCAAAAAAGTATATTTCTGTGGCAACGGAGCTGCAAAATGCAAACAATACTTAACTCACGAAAACGCCATCTTCCTAGACGACGTGTATCCACTTGCCACAAGTATGATAGCACTAGCCGAAGACGCATTTGCGAAAAATGACTTTGCAGACGTAGCATACTTTGAGCCATTTTACCTTAAAGCTGCACACGTTACGGTTCCAAAGAACCAGTTAGGAGTTAGGAGTTAGGAGTTAGGAGTTAAAATCTACATTAAAAAAAGAAAAACCAGTTAAAATGGAGTACTATACAAATAAAAACAAACTGATTCTTCCTGAGTATGGCAGAAATATCCAACAAATGGTAGAGTATGCTATGACCATAGAAGACAGAGAAGAACGTACCAGATGCGCCCACACTATCATTAACATTATGGGCAATCTGTTTCCACACCTTAGAGACGTAAATGATTTCAAACACAAACTTTGGGATCACTTGGCTATTATGTCAAACTATCAGTTAGACATAGACTATCCATACGAACTTGTTAAGGCAGAAAAGCTACAAAGCAAACCAGAAAAACTTCCATATCCTAACAGAAAAATTTCTCATCGTCACTATGGCACTATCCTACCTCGTTTTATAGAGGCAGTGAATACCCTAGACGAAGAAAACGAAGTGAAACTTATTCCTATTCTTGCAAACCATATGAAAAAAAGTTTCATCGTTTGGAATAAGGATTCTTCTGTAGAAGACCAAAAAATCTTTGCCGACTTATATGAAATTTCAAATGGTAGATTAAGTTTAAGTAGCGACAACCTTCGACTTAAAGAAGGAAAAGATTTAACAGGTCCTTCAAATATCAATTTGAAGAAAAACAACAATAACAATACCAAAAACAAACCTAAAGCTAAGAAATAATATGGCATCATTTAAAATCGAAGGCGGACACAAACTTAGTGGAGAAATTACTCCACAAGGAGCAAAAAACGAAGCACTACAAGTGATTTGCGCATGTTTGTTAACTAAAGAGGAAGTTATTATGGACAACGTTCCTCATATAGCAGACATTATCCAGCTGATAGATTTGATGCAAAAAATGGGCGTTGAAGTTAAACAAATCAACAAAAACAAATACAGCTTCAAAGCAGAGAATATAGACCTAGACTACATTGGCAGTGCCGACTACAACAAACGCTGCACATCGCTGAGAGGCTCTGTGATGCTACTAGGCCCTATTTTATCACGCTTTAGAAGCGCTATTCTACCTCAGCCAGGAGGCGACAAAATTGGCAGACGCCACTTAGACACACACTTTTTAGGTTTTAGCAAATTAGGTGCTACTTTTGAATACGACGCAGAAAACTCACTATACAGAATAAAAGCCGAAGAACTTAAAGGCACTTATATGCTTCTAGACGAGGCTTCTGTAACTGGTACTGCCAACATTATTATGGCAGCCGTACTTGCCGAAGGAAAAACTACCATTTACAATGCTGCTTGCGAACCATACCTACAACAACTTTGCAAAATGCTAGTGAGCATGGGAGCAGAAATAGAAGGCATTGGCTCAAACCTACTTTATATTACAGGCGTAAAAGAGCTTAAAGGTTGCAACCACACTGTGCTACCAGATATGATTGAAGTGGGTAGTTTCATTGGCATTGCAGCAATGACAGGCTCAGAGCTTAGAATTAAAAATGTTTCTGTAAAAAACCTAGGTATTATTCCAGATAGTTTCAGAAAACTAGGTATAAAACTAATTATAGAAAACGACGACATTATCATACCTGAGCAAGACGTATTTAAAGTAGAATCTTATATAGATGGTTCTATTTTAAGCATCTCTGATGCTCCATGGCCAGGACTAACTCCAGACCTTTTAAGTATCATCCTTGTGCTTGCCACCAAGGCCAAAGGTAGCGTGCTTATTCACCAAAAAATGTTTGAAAGTCGTCTATTCTTTGTAGATAAACTTATAGATATGGGTGCACAAATCATACTTTGCGACCCACACAGAGCCACTATTATAGGTATGGGTGAAAACTTCCACCTTCGCCCTGCAGTAATGACATCGCCAGACATTCGTGCTGGTATTGCACTACTTATGGCAGCACTTAGTGCCGACGGCGTGAGCGTTATTCACAATATTGAGCAAATAGACCGTGGCTATGAAGCCATAGATGAAAGACTTAACGCACTTGGCGCTAAAATTACAAGGGGATGAGAAACTACATAATCTTTTTATTATCATTAATACTACTTTCTAGCTGTGCGGAAGATCCAGGAGCATACAAAGTAGAAGAAGAACTAGACATATATGCTCAACGATTCTTTACCTACGCAAAAGATTATGGTTACAACTTCGACGACAAAGGGCTCATTATGAGATTCTCAAATTTAGGTGGTCATAGAGCCGGAACTTGCTATATAAATAAAATTCCAATCGAAATAGAAATAGACAGTATATATTGGAAAGGACTTACAAAAAGTTATCTTGCAGACGACCGCAAAGAACTAGTTGTATTCCATGAAATGGGACATGGTTTCCTACGACGCGATCACTTTAATAATGTTCTTAAAAACAACGACTGGCAAAGTATGATGTGCGGAGGCGAGCTTCCAAATAAAAGAGGAAGCAACATCAATTACAGAGGAATGAGAAAAGAATATTATATAAAGGAATTATTTACTCAAACCACTGAAGCACCAGAATGGAGCACTTTTATTCCAAACTTTTCTGGTATATTCCAATATTTACATTACCAATTAGATATTAAAGATCCACAATTCCCTCTCATAAAACAAGATAATTTTTATAGTAGAATTGAAAATGGAGAGTTCGTAGCCACTTCATACAAAGGCAATCATGCTTTGCCTTTTTCTAGTTTAGTTAACACTCTAGATGATCTTTGCATAGAAGCTAACATTAAAGTTGTTCCTAACGAAGCAAATGTAACAGCATTAGCTGGTATGTTTTTTGGAGAAGCAGACACAGATAAAGATGGTGCCAATATACACTATATATCACTAGATGGAGAACAACATATTCTTATAGGAGAAACCATATGCGGATTCCCATTTATAGACCTATACAATGCAGAATATAATTTGAGTGACTATACCAAAATTAAGATATACAAACAAGGCGAATTTGTATACTACTATATCAACGATGCATTTGTATATTATAATGATATATCAGACCTAGTACAAGGAGGCGAAGACACTGGTTTGATGATATATGCAGGAAATACTGTTTACGTTAAAGACTTTAAAATATACCTAGATACTCCTAGCAATAGATCGTATAAAAAAATGGTTCCTCAACTATATGAAATTGAGAAACCAGATATAGATAATAGAGAATTTTAATTATCTAAGACCCTTAAGTACAAATTTTGCTATATGGTCGCGTCTACTTTTCATTTTTCCTGAAAGGTGTCGTCTGTTGTATGGAGATTCTAGACCTTTCACTGCGTAGAAAATCATAAGAGTAGCAGTTTCAATGCTTTCTATCGAGAAAGAACCTCTTTCCACACCATCTGTAAGAATTTCGCGAAGCATCTTTATTTCCATTAAGTCTGTGCTTCGGCGAGCGATTTCCATAGCTTTAATATCACTAAAAAAGTCGGCACGCAGAGTACCATTGTTTCTTACAATATCGTTGATGGTATCTAGGTGAATATAGATAAACTCTATGATTTTCTGATCAGGAGTGAGTGCAGAATGTAGCACAGACTCTAGTTTAGATATTAATGTAGAAAGTTCTTGTTCTACCACTGCATTGTACACATCTTCTTTAGATTTAAAGTAAGTATACAAAGTTCTTCTGCCTTTGTTTGACTCTTCGGCAATGTCATTCATAGTGGCTTGTTGCACGCCGATGCGAGCAAATACCTTTCTAGCAGATTCTATTAAAAGCGCCTTCGTTTTTTGCATACTTAGTTTGTATTTTTTTGCACAAATAAGTGGTTTTGTGCAAAAATATAATATAATTTCTTTTTAATCAAGTTTTTAAGCAAAAAAAATAATTTAAAATATTATTTTTGCAGTATGAAAAACAAAATTCTCACATATATCAATAAAGAAAGCCTACTAAAAAGAGGAGAAAAAGTAATTGTTACTTGTAGTGGTGGAGCAGATTCTATTTTCCTACTTCATATATTAAATAAGTTGGGATTCGACTGTGTGGTGGCGCATTGCAACTTTCACTTAAGAGGCGAAGAATCTGATAGAGACGAAAAATTTGTGAGAGAATTTTGTGAAAAAGAAAACCTAACACTTCTGGTAAAGCATTTCGACACCAAAAAGTATGCAGCAGAGAATAAACTCTCTATAGAAATGGCTGCTCGCGAGCTTAGATATACTTGGTTTGAGAAGGTGAGAGAGGAACACAATGCGCAAGCCATTGCAGTGGCACACCATAGCGATGACTCTATCGAAACCATTCTACTTAATATGCTTCGTGGCACAGGATTGAGGGGCATTTGTGGCATTCGTCCGCGCAACGAATTTGTGGTGCGTCCGCTTCTTTGTGTAAACAGAAAAGAAATTGAAGACTATCTTTCTGAGCAAGGTATTGGCTATATCACCGATTCCACAAATCTTGAAAACGAATATACTCGCAACAAGATTAGAAATATTGTAATGCCTATTTTAAGGGAGATAAATCCACAAATCGACTCTGTAATGCTTAGTAATGCAGAAAACTTTGCTGCAGCAGAAAGTATTTATAAAGGTGTAATAGAAAAAGAAAAATCATCTGCCGTGAGTGCAACAGATGATTCTTATATTGTAGATTTAAAAGTGATTCAGAAATTTTCTGAACCTTTTACTCTTCTTTATGAGTGCTTAAAAGATTTTTCTTTCCATCCTGCCACCATTAAAACCATGCTCAATGCCGAGGGAAACACCGTCTTTAAAACGGGAAAACACATTGCGCGCAAAGAGAAAGGAAAACTGATAGTTACTACAGTTAGTGCGTTATAAAGTTGATTTGCTTTGGTAGCAACTCCACATTAATCTCATTTGTAAACTCTTGCAGAATGCCGTCTACCTCTGAAATTATTGGTTTTTCTGATTTTACTTTTATCTTTTTAGCTTTATATAGGTGAACTGAGTTATGCTCTAATAGTCTTCCTTTAAATAGTAATTTTATTGCCTTAAGAATCTTAGTAAGATTCAAGTTTTCCACAATCATAATATCCAAAAGACCATCATTTGGCTTTGCCTCAGGCGTTTGTTTAATACCACCTCCGGTATAACAGCCATTGCCCATAGATGCAGTATAACTTAAACCTTTAAAAGTTTCTTTGCCCTCGAACTCATACTCCATCACTTGCGAACGTTGTTTAAACAAAGTAAGGAAAAGTGCAAGTGTGTATGTCCATGAAGCACCTTTAAAGGTGTGTTGTAGAGAGTTTGTAAGTTCTAGCACTTTAGCGTCGAAACCAAGTCCGTAGGCATTGATAAAATAACGAGTAACAGCCTTTTCGACTGTATTGTACTCTATTCTACCCACATCCACTTTAACTATCTCGCCTGTAGCTAAAACATTTATAGATTTATCTATATCTCTGTCTAAATTCCAATATCTACCCCAATCATTTCCTGTGCCAAACGGAATAAGACCAACAGCAAGTTTAGAAAGGTCTTCACCAGACTTCATTAGGCCGTCTATCACCTCACTAAATGTGCCATCGCCTCCCATTACGGCTAGTCTAGTATGTCCTTTCTTTAATATATCTGCAGCAAGTTCTCTGGCATGCCCCACTCTTTCTGTGAAAAAATATTCAAATTTGATGCCTGCTTTGGCAGCTCTTTCATCCATTTTTTTCCAGAAATTCCTGGTAGAGCGTGTTCCTGCAAACTTGTTTGCTATTAAAGCATAGTTTATCATATTCTAGATGATTTGTTTTGTAAATATGCGTCAGCAAGTACCATAGCAGCCATGGCTTCCACAATAGGCACTGCACGAGGAAGCACGCAAGCGTCGTGACGTCCACGCACTGTTAGCATTGTGGCGTTTCCTTCTTTGTCCACTGTTGGTTGCTCGGTAAGAAGTGTTGCCACAGGTTTGAATGCTACTCTAAAGTAGATATCCTGACCATTTGAAATACCACCTTGTATGCCACCAGAATTGTTGGTAAGTGTGGTAATTTTGCCATTTTCAGATGTGAAAATATCGTTTACCTCGGAGCCATATTTTTTAGCCATCTCAAATCCCATGCCATATTCAAAACCTTTTGCAGCATTGATAGACATCATGGCTGAAGCCAAGTTGGCTTGAAGTTTACCAAATACTGGTTCGCCCCAACCCACTGGCACACCACTTATATTACATGTGATAACACCACCCACGGTGTCACCTTTTTCTTTTGCTTTAAGAATTACTTCTTCAATGTTTTCTGTTTCGCCACCTACTTCTGTCATTTTAGCCACAATTTCTATATTGAAACCTGCTTGTTTAAGCATAAGTTTGGCAAGCGCACCAGACACCATTCTACAAGCTGTTTCTCTAGCAGAACTTCTACCTCCACCTCTGTAGTCTCTAAAACCATACTTTTCGGTATAGGTGTAGTCTGCGTGAGAAGGACGAAATACATCTTTTACATTTGCATAGTCGTTTGAGTGTTGGTTTGTGTTGTAAATAACAAAACCTATAGGCGTACCAGTAGTTTTTCCTTCAAAAATACCTGAAAGAAACTCCACTTTGTCTGCCTCATTTCTTGAGGTTGTAAGACTAGACTGACCTGGTCTGCGACGATCTAGTTCACTTTGTACAAACGCCTCATCTACCACCACACCTGCTGGGCAACCATCTATCACACCACCCAAGGCTCTACCATGAGATTCCCCAAAACAAGTTAGACGAAATATATTTCCAAATGTATTCATGATATATTTTTTTATTTATCGAGCCACTACTAAAAAAAGCCATGGCTCGCTGTAATATTAAAATTATTCGCAAGAGCAGTCGCAAGAGCAAGAAGAGCAGCTACCTTCTGAGCAACCACCACCGCAACCAGAGCATGCTGGAGCCATTGCGTTAGCGATTTCCTCGTCAGATGCTTCGCGTTTGATTAAAACTTTACCCACGAAGTGAAGATTTTCACCTGCTAGAGGGTGATTTAGGTCTACTTTTACAGTTTTTTCGTCAGAAGAAACCACAGAACCATTGAAACGGTTGCCTTCGCTATCAAGAAGTGGAAGCACGTTACCTTCTACAAATAGTTCTTCGTCGATTTTACCATCTACCATGAAGATTTCTTTTTCTAGTGTAACAACTGCTTCATCGTCGTATTCACCGTATGCTTCTTCTGTTGGAATAGTAAAGTCGAAAGTTGCGTTAAGCTCGGTAGCTAAGATTTCGTTTTCGAAACGTTCTAGAGCCATACCTACACCAGAATAGAATGTGAAAGGTTGATTTTCTGTTGCTTTTTCCATTAGTTCTTCTGGTTCACCACAAAATAAGTCGTAACTTACTGCAATATACATCTTTTTCATAATAATATAAATTAGTTTGTTGTTATTATATTAAAATCTTTTGAGCCTCGCATTCGCTCGCTCAAAAATCTCCTCCTCGCTCAGCAATGATTAAGCAAGCTTATCATTGCATTCACTCGTTCGTCAATACCAATTAATTAAATTACTTGTGTCACTTTCTTTTTCGTATTTCAAATCTTTAAGCATTGTTGATTTCACACCAATCATAAAGTCGTATGTTTTGTATTTGCCGATAGGCACAAAACTAATAGACATTTGCCAACAGTGCAAATCTTTTGCTATAGAACAGTTCATATAGTTCCAAGAATTGTTGGTTATATCATAGTATGTTGAAAAACTTGCCGACCATGTTGGTGTAAACTTAATATTACCAGAAATGCTCAAGTTGTGGGTAAGTTTTCTATCATACTCCATTATTTCTGGATTAAATTTGTCGTAGCCGTATCTTATACTATAATTTAGAGTAAGACTCCATGGCACTTTAAATTCTTGATAACCAAGTTCTTTATCTGTTTTTTCTATAATTCTTCCACTCTTATTATCTTCAAGTGGGCTCAATCCGTCTATAGTATTTTCAAGTTCTGAAGTGTATGCTTCTTCTTTTGGTTTTTCCACCTTCTTGTCTTTTCGCTTAAAGGTAGCATTAGAGAATGTGTAACCAAACGAAGTACCTGTGCTCATAAGTCTAAATAGCACTTTATTCTTCTCAAATTGTGATACATTCACTTTTACTGGATTGCCAAAACTATTTAATTGATATGTATATGGGTCGAATATCATATCCAAATTGAGGCTAAACTTATCTAAGAATTTCAACCTTAGGTTTGCATTCACATTTGACCAATTGAGTGAGTCTGCCACAAAGTTGTACGACGTACCAAAACTAAAGTTATCAATAATAGTTATTTTTTTACCTGTATCAGTGGTATCTTTCGCCCCCCAATATTTCATTTCTAAGTTATTGGCTACACTAAAGGATATTGCCGCAGCCCGTCCTCTACTTGGTGAGCCTCCATAAACGCCAGATGCATATCTGTCATAATATACGGTTTGTGTAGTGCCATCGCTAGCAGGACGTTCGTACGAGCCCCAATAACCCCATCTCTCGTGTCCAAAATCTGGATTATACGAGAAACTTACAGATGGAACCAACTTATGTCTAAAGACAGGTAGTCTCTTACCATTTTTCCCTTTCAGTGTATAAAAACCAAACAACTGAGTTTGGAATCCTACAGAAACATTTGCTTGGTAAATATTATAGAAACCATACGTTGTATCTCTTGCCACTGCACCATCTACTCCACCTTCCCATCTTTGGTCTATTCTTTGGAAGTACCATTTCAAGTTGTTATTCATTGAAATGTTCATATTTAGGTACTTAAACAAAGTAAATGAAGCAGAGATTGGTAATGTATGTTTCATACCCACCTTCCAATCGCGAAGATATTGCATATCTTTAAATTCACTTTCCTTGGCAGTGGTACTATTTGTAAGAGCCATATTATAGGTAAGTGCAATCTTTTCATACCATTTTGCTTTACCTATAGGTTTTTTCCTCTTGAAAGGATATTGTCTACTCATACTTAAACTAAGTGATGGTAGTTGTAAGTTTATAGTAGAGTCTGATGTTCTTTGGTTCACATACATACTCATAGACAGTGTAAACGGACTCTCAGGAAATCTCTGAGTAAGAGTCACAGTAGAACTTTTAGTATTCTGAGAAAGCACAGATGGATTGTAATAACTATCCACGTCGTTTTGTGCATAACTAGATGTAGAAAAGTTTACACTGGCAGAGAATGTTGTATATGGACTACTTTTAGGGTCTTGAGTATGCGACCAAAGAATCCTAAAGTTGTTTGTCTTTTTATACGAAGGTGTATATTTCTCGCCAGAAACATTGCTAATATAACTCAAGTTGAACTTACCACTAAATTTGTATCTCCACTTATAACTTGATGCCAATGCTAGCCCCCACGAGCCTTTTGAATAAATATCAGACGTAATTGCTAAGTCGATGTAGTCACAAATGGCAAAATAATAGCCTAAGCCTTTGGCATAAAAACCTCTATTAAGTTCATCACCCAATGTTGGAAACAAAATACCTGAAGAATATGTTTGATTCACAGGGAAATATCCAAAAGGAAGTGCAAGAGGTGTTGGTAAATCCTCAATAACCATATACGCAGGACCAGAAACAATATATTTGCCTTGTTTCATTTTTGCCTTTGTTAAAGCAAAATAGAAGTGTGGGTGTTCGTGGTTGTCACATGTTGTATATTTACCATTTTGCAAACAATAAACATCTTCATCCACCTTCTTGGTCTTTTCTGCTTGCACATAGCCTTCGCCTTGTTCTGTAACAGTACCATATACAAAACCTTTTTTAGTTTTAATATGATACTTCATAGATTTAGACTCTATCACTTCCGAACCGTCTTTAAACACAGGAGTACCAACATATTTACCTGTAGAATCCATTACACCAGAGGCATAAACTATATTACTATCCAAACTTAGTCTAATATAGTCTGCCTTAAGTTCCATACTCTGATACTTAACCACAGCATCGCCATATAGAATAGCAACATTGCTACCAACCATTATAATAGAGTCTTTTGCGCTATAGGTAATATCTGATTCTATGGCATTAGAAGATTTCTTCTGCTGCGCAAATATCGAAGTTGATACAGAGCAAACTAGAAGCAGTAAGATTATATGTAAATATTTTCTAAACAGAGTCTTTTCTTATTTATGTATATAATAAGGTGCAAATTTACTATTTTTAAGTGAAGTATAAAAAAGATAATTGTGATTTTATATATTTTTAAAGACTTATTTTTAATCTTTTGGCAAAAAATAACTACTTTTGCAACGTGAAATATTATATTATTATGAAAAAAATATATACTATTCTCCTTTTTCTAGGATTTTTACTACCTACGTATGCTTTTACTGTAGTTTTGGACGCTGGTCACGGTGGTCACGACGCTGGTGCTGTAGGAAGTTTTTCTAAAGAAAAAAACATAAACCTACGCTACACTCTACTTGTAGGTGATATGATTAAAAAGAACATTCCAGACGCTAAAGTTATTTATACACGCGACAAAGACGTTTTTGTCGACCTAAACGAACGTGCTCGCATAGCAAATAGAAATAAAGCAGACCTTTTTGTTTCTATCCACACCAATTCTTCTAAAAATACTAAAGCAAATGGTATGGAAACATTTACCCTAGGGGTATCTAGAAGCAAAGAAAATATGGAAGTTGCTATGCTAGAAAACTCCGTAATTAAACTAGAAGAAGATTACGAAACAAAATACGAAGGTTTCGACCCAAACTCTGTAGATTCATACATTATGTTTGAATTTATGAAAGATCAATACACCGACAGAAGTATTACTTGTGCCGATTTCATTCAAACAAAAATGATAAACACAAGCAAACGCAACGACCGCGGTGTGCGTCAAGCTGGTTTCCTAGTGCTTAGAGCCACAGCAATGCCATCTGTACTTGTAGAGCTTGGTTTTATTTCAAACAAAGACGAAGAAAAATACCTTAACAACAACGAAAATCAAGTAAAACTTGCAACTGCTATCTTCAACGGCATTAAGGAATACAAACACGAACTTGACAAGAAAAGCGGGAACTCAAATAGTGAGGAGTTGAAAGCTGAGGTCACTGAGCCTGTCGAAGTGACACAACCAAAGAAAGATTTAGAAGTTAAAGAAGAAAATAAAGGAGAGTTGACAAAGGAGAAAGAAGAAATAACTGCTAACTCTGAGTACGAGTTTTTCATTCAATATTTAGTTTCTAAAAACAACTATTCTTTAGACAATGCAGTATTTAAAGGCCATACACCTACAAAGGTTTTAAACGAAAACAACCTTTATAAATACTTAATTGGTCCATTCGACGTAAATACAGTGTTTACAAAACGCAATGAAATTACAAAAAACTTCCCAGATGCGTTTATAGTAGCGTATAAAGAAGGTAAAAAAGTTTCTACACCAGAAGCTATTCAAGAAGCAAAAGACAAACTTAAATAATATGGAAAAGAAAAAATTTATTTCTCGTGAAGTGAAAATCGGCATCATAGTAGTAATTGCTATTGGTATGCTATACTTCGGTCTAAACTACCTTAAAGGTATCAACATTTTCAAACCTGACACATATTTTTATGCAAAATATGACAGAGTAGATGGCGTAGTAAAAACTACTCACGTATATGTAAACGGCTTCCAAGTGGGACACGTTAGCGACATTATTTTCGACTACACAAAAGAAGCTCCTATCGTACTAGAAATTACTGTAGATAAAAAACTAGTTATCCCAGTAGGTACTGTAGCAGAAGTTTATGACAATGGTCTAATGGGTGACAAAGCTATCCAATTAAGATTAGGTAAAAGTAGCGAAGTACACAGCACCGGCGACACCCTACTTTCTAGCACACAAAATGGTTTAATTGCTGGCATCGTAGACCAAATCCTTCCTCCAATTATGCAACTTGTGCCTAGCATCGATTCTACTATCGTGGCACTTAAAAACGTAGTAGAAAGCCCAGAGGTGAAGAGCCTACTTCAAAATGCTGACGCAACTATGGCAAACCTAAAACGTAGCACAGGTAAACTTGATGGTGTAATTGACACTGTTCAATATATTTGCAACGATCTTTCTGGTGTAACTAAATCTCTAGACAAAGTAGATTGGGACTCAACAATGGTTTCAATTGAAACTACACTTGCAAATCTTAAATCTACCACAGACAAGTTTAATAGCACCGACAACAGCATAGGAGCACTTCTAAACGACAAAGCTTTATATACAAACTTAGACTCTACAGTAAATAGTGCAAATGCTCTACTAATGGATTTAAAAGCTAATCCAAAACGCTATGTTCACTTCTCTGTTTTTGGTGCAAAAGAAAAGAAAGAAGTGAAGAAAGAAGACAAAAAAGTAGAAGCTGAAAAATAAATAAATTTTCACATTTTTTAACATATTTAGGTAAGTGCTTGATTATAAGTACTTACCTATTTTTTTCAAATTTATTTTACAAAAAACTTGTTTTTATGTAAACGTTTGAAAATCAACAAGTTTATACCATTCGCACCTTTTGCAAATATGTATCTTGCTCATTTTCAGTGTTTTAATTTAACCTTTTTATTTTCAATTAGTTATACTTTTTTCTAAATTTCCAAAAAAATTATTGTTTTTTTTTTCAGAAAAAAAAATACATTTTTGCATCCGACTTAAAACAAATACTAAAAAAATACACACAACGCGAGATGGACAATAATTTAACAATTAAATGGCAGGAATGTCTTCACATTATAAACGATAATGTGGACATTAATGAATTCGAGACTTGGTTCAAGCCTATTGAGCCTATTAGTTTCGAAGATAACAAATTTACTATTAAGGTACCTAGCCAATTCTACTATGAATATATAGATTCTCAATACTCAGATCTAATATGTTCTACCATCAAGCGTGTATTCTCTACTCCTGCTCAACTTTATTATCGCGTTGTTATAGACCAAGAGAATGAGAATAAAGGCACAACACAATTAGCAGGTTCAGAAACAAATAAAACTTTACGTAAAAAACATTCTACTGAATTTGACTCACAATTAAACCCAGAATTAACATACAATAATTTCATTGAGGGCGAATGTAACCGTTTGTCTCGCACTGTAGGTATTAACATTGCAAGCCAACCTGGTAAAACAATTTTCAACCCTTTATTTATTTATGGTAAATCTGGTGTTGGTAAAACTCACCTTGTTAATGCTATTGGCTTAAAGACAAAAGAACTTCACCCACAAAAGAAAGTTCTTTACGTGTCTGCAAACCTATTCCAACAACAATATACAGAAGCAAATAAGAATGGTCAAGTAAACGACTTCCTTAACTTCTACCAAACAGTTGACGTACTTATTATAGACGACATCCAAGAGTTTGGCGAAGGTAAAAAAGTGAGCACACAAAACCAATTCTTCCACATCTTCAATCACCTTCACCAATCTGGCAAACAACTTATCCTTACATGTGATAAAAAGCCAGCAGACCTAGAAGGTATGGAAGACAGACTTCTAAGCCGTTTTAAATGGGGTCTTTCTGCAGAGATTGAATCTCCTAGCCTTGAAACACGTAAAGCTATCTTAAAGATGAAATCTGAAAGAGATGGCCTACAACTTCCAGAAGATGTAATAAATTATATTGCAGAAACAGTTACAGACAACATTCGTAACCTAGAAGGTAGTATAGTGTCACTTATAGCTTATTCTACTGTATATCAACAACCTATCGACATAAACCTAGCTCATAAAGTAGTTAGCAATATAGTTCACATTGAAGAAAAAGAACAAACAGTTAAATCTATTAGAGATTTAGTATGTAATACACTTAACATAACTGTAGAAAACTTAGCTTCTAACTCTAGAAAACGTGAAATAGTACAAGCACGTCAAATAGCTATGTATTTTGCTAAAAAATATACAAAAGATTCACTTACAAACATTGGTAATATTATAGGCAATAGAAATCATGCTACAGTACTACATGCTTGCAAAACTGTTAAAGATTTAATTGAAACTGACAAAAGTTTCCGTCGCACTGTAGAAGAAATAGAAAATCAACTAAATAGTTAATTTATGATTTATAAATTTATTTTGGTTTCTGACGAAGAACCAGATTTCATGAGAGAGATTTCAATTAGTTCTGATGCAAACTTCCAAGAACTACATGAAGCCATTTTAGATTCAGTAAATTATGAAGGTGGTGCCATTACTTCTTTCTTCATCTGCAACGATGATTGGGAAAAAGAGCAAGAAATTACTCTAATTGAAATGGACACAGACTCAGATGTAGATTCATACGTAATGAATGAAACAATTATTGGTGATTTAGTTACCGATGAGCACCAAAAACTACTTTACGTATTCGATTACCTTACAGATAGAGCTTTCTTTATAGAACTTAAAGAAATTGAATTTGGCAAAGATATTGATGCTGCAGAATGTACCGCTTCACTTGGTGCTGCTCCTATGCAATACGTGCTTGAAGATATTGAAGATATTTTCGAACCAAAAGCAAAAGGTAAAAAAGCTGCAATTTCTGAATTTGACGACGAAAATTTCTACGGCGACGAAGGCTTCAACGAAGACGAATTTGACGACGAAAGCTTTAGCGATTTAAGCTTCGACGACGATATTAACTCATATTAATGAAGAAATTAATAGTATTATTGGGTCCTACTGGCGTGGGCAAAACAGCACTTAGCATAGAAATTGCCCAACGCTATGGTTGCCCTATAATTTCTTCAGACTCTAGACAAATCTACAAAGGCATAGAAATAGGCACTGCTGCTCCTACTTTAGAAGAACAATCTAAAGTAAAACACTATTTCGTAGGCATAAAAGAACTTACAGAAGACTACAGCGCCGGACAATACGAAATAGATGCCTTAAACCTAATCAACGAACTTTTTAAAACACACGACACTCTCCTACTCACAGGCGGGTCTATGATGTATATTGATGCAGTGTGCAATGGCATCGACGATATTCCTACTGTATCTGCAGAAGCTAGAGCAGAAGCACAAAAAATCTACGAAGAGCAAGGTTTAGATGGACTTACAGCCAAACTTAAAGAGCTAGACCCTGTGTGGTACGAGAAAGTAGACCTTAAAAACCATCGCAGAGTAATGCATGCTCTTGAAGTTTGCATTTTCACAGGCAAACCATATTCTACATTCCTTTCTGGCAAAAGAAAAGAGAGAGACTTCGAGATTGAAAAAATTGGTCTTGAGCGACCACGCGAAGAACTTTATGATAGAATAAACAAACGCGTGGATATAATGATAGCAGACGGCCTTGAAGAAGAAGCTAGAAAAGTATATCACTTGCGCCACCTAAACTCTCTAAACACTGTAGGCTTTAAAGAAATGTTTGCCTACTTCGATGGCGAAATAAGCAGAGAAAGAGCCATTGAGCTTATTAAACAAAACTCTCGTCACTACGCCAAACGCCAAATGACATGGTTTAAACGAGATACAGAAATACATTGGCAACGCATTGAATGAAAAAGCTATTAGCCATTATACTTGCTTTCATATCGCTTAGTTGCTACGCACAAGGTTTTGTTAGTGTATCTGGCACTATGGCGGATAATTACCTAGACAATTTGCATGGTAATTTAGAAGTAATGGGTGGTTACAACAATAGTAATTGTAGTTTGAACGTGGGTGCTAGTATGTATCTTAATTCTACAGGCTACAGATTTGAAGCCCTACAAGCGCAAATAGCATACCTTATCGATATACCAAAATTTCCTCTTGAAATACGCACTGGTTATCTATTTCTTCCTCACACAAATACTTCTATCCAAGAACATATCTGGCATATACAGGCAAGTTATATGCACCCACACGTAGAGGTTACATTGGGTTATTTAATTAGAACCTACGCTTCTCAAAACACACGTTATTCTGAATTCAACGACTTTTTATATTGCCTTAGAGCATACGTATGGGAAAAAGGCAATCAATATAACATAGACTTTGCAATAAGCAACTTCAACGATTTAAGCATAGAAAGAAGTGTAAATCCACATATTCGCATGAGAATGAGTTATGCCTACCCTCGATTTCTTACATACTTTGTAGAAGGACTTTATGGAGGCGCTGGTATAGGAAACATTTACTTTGAACACTATCAATGGAGACTTAAACTAGGTTTAATATGGAATATCTAAGATACATATTATACTCACTTATTGTACTTGCAATGTCTTCTTGCGAGTATGATTTAATACGATTTGGTTGGACTGACTACTCTGTAGATGAACGTTTCAACGATTCCAAGGCTTATAATGAAACCCACCCTGCACAATGCCTAGAAGTAGATTCTGATGAATATTCATTTATCGCCACTAGCGATTATCACCTTCACCAAGAAGAGGTGTTTCTACCTCAACTTTTTTGTTATATCAATAGTTCTGAAAGCAAATTCATTATTTTAAATGGCGACATTTACAATAGTAAAGAAGAATTTGCAGACTATGCTTTTTCTGCTCTTTCTGAAGGGATAAAAATACCAGCATATTACACTTGTGGCAATCACGACCAATATTTTGGATGGAATGTATATTTTAGCAGATGGGGGTCTTCTACATATAGTTTCACCGTAACTACACCAAACCACAAAGACCTTTATATCGCACTTGAAACAGGCAGTAGTACATTGGGCGCAGGTCAATACAATTGGCTAAAAGAAGTGTTGTCTGGGCGAGAAGAATACCGCTACTGCATTGTATTTACTCACAGCAATTTCACATATCAAGGTCTAACGAACGGTGTCTTCACACAAGAAGAAACAGTAGTTTTATTCGATTTATTTACCAAAAACAATGTAAACCTTGTTATTTCTGGCCACTCTCATATAGAAAATGATAAAACAATAGAAAATGTGAGATACGTTACTACAGGTGCCATGAAAGACAGAAAATTTGGCATATGTACTGTAGGAAATTCTGAAATAGGATTTGAATTTGAAACTCTAAAATAGGATTATTTTCTACCAAAGTCTGCAGGTATTTCTCCCCAAGCCTTAGTATCCCATTTATATATCTTTGTAGTATATTTGTTTTCTTGTAGCCATTTTTCGGCTGCTTCTATGCGCAAGAACACCTCAGCATTATTTGCTGTACGTTCTAGTTTTGTTTTGCATTGTTTTGCTCTCACCCAAGATATGGCAGTAAGACTATCTGAATAAATACACCAATCTGAGTTTTGTTTTTTAAGAAGTGCTAGTCCGTGCACAATAGCAAGAAACTCACCTATATTGTTTGTAGCTTCTTTATACACTCCTTGTAGGAATAATTGTTGCCCATTGAACACGTTAACCCCACGATACTCCATATCGCCAGGATTACCACTACAAGCAGCATCCACAGCTATACTATTTTTTATAAAAGGAGGTGTTGGAGATTTTTTTACGTCAGTTTTTTTATCTTTATTTATGGCTGCATAGTATGAGTGAAGAAAAGCCTGTTCAGCCTCTTCACGCGTCTTAAACGACTTATATTGACCACCTTTATAGTCTTCCATATGCGGTTTACATTCCTCCCAACTTGTAAAGATACCAGTTTCTCTACCTTGCCAAATAACGTAAAATTTCATTGTGTAGAATTAAAGAAGGGCGGCAAAATACCGCCCTAAATACTTTATTTGAGAATTCTATTATTTTTTTGCTTTTAGTAAATCGCGAATCTCAGCAAGAAGAAGTTCTTCTTTAGTTGGTTCTGGTTCTGGAGCAGGTGCTGGAGCTGGAGCTGGTTCTGCAGCTTTTTCTGCTTCTTTTTTGCGGTTTAAGTTACCAATGATGCGGATAACTGTAAAGATAGAAAGCGCAATGATAAGGAAGTCGAAAGTTACTTGTAGGAAGTTACCATAGTTTAGAGTTGCAGCAGCAATTTCTTTACCCGCTTCGTTTACATAAGCTTCACGGATAACCCATTTAAGTTCTGTAAAGTTCACACCACCTACAGCTAAACCGATAAGAGGCATAATAACGTCGTTTACTAAAGAAGTAACGATTTTACCAAATGCACCACCGATGATAACACCGACAGCCATATCAACTACGTTGCCTTTCATTGCAAAGGCTTTAAAATCTTGAAGAAACTTTTTCATATTCTATAAATTGTTAAATAAATTTAAAGCACAAAGATAATAAAAACGAGCGAAAAAACAAACTTGTTTGATTTTTTCAAGCGAGTGCCAATATCACAAAAATAATTCCATCGCCTCGGGGCAAGTGCAATGCGAGGTAATAATCTCTGCATTTGGAGCAAGGGCAGATTTAACAGCAAGAAAGTCTGCCACCTCAGCGGCTACTTGATCTGATTCTACTATATGCAATCCACCTACATATTTTGCCACCTCATTAATGCCTGTAAATTCACGGCAGGCAGATACAATATTACCAAATCCGCCGTGTGAGCAAGGCGACACAATCACAAGACCGTCACCACACACGAAACAGATATGAATTTCGTGATTAAAATTTTCAGGACACTCCACCCCATTCTCTTCGTATGTTAGAAATTTATTGCCGTAAGGCTGTGGGAAACCAAAATCTTTGTTACAAACAAGGGCAATTTCGTCAGTTATCCAACAATTTTCCTTCAGATATCTAAAACGATTATTATATTTTTCCAAAAGTTCCAAATCTGTGCCAATATTTCTAAGTCCTTTGTCGCCACGACATGAATGAAACTTTTTATCTCTAACGTTTTCTGAAATATAAATTGGGCAATGAGTTTGTGATATAAGATGCTTTAACCCACCCGTATGGTCACGATGCCCATGAGAGAGTATTGTCATATCAATTTTTGAAATGTCAATGCCCATTTTCTCTGCATTTTTAAGAAAATTATCTGACGCACCTGTGTCAACCAAGATTTTTAAACCTTGAAACTCTATATATAAGGAATACCCATGCTCTGTTAAAAATTCTGGACATTTGGCATTGGAATAGTTGTCTGAAAGTACTGTAATTTTAACCATAATGCAAAAATAATAAAATTAAGTTGGCTATTTACAAAAATAATTGTTTATCTTTGCTTGATTTTAAGAGTTTAAGACTTATTTTAAAGAATTTATTATGAATGTAGTTACTAAAACCATCACACTTGCTGATGGAAGAGAAATCAGCATCGAAACTGGCAAACTTGCCAAACAAGCTGACGGTGCTGTAATGGTTCGCATGGGCAACACCATGCTTTTAGCTACGGTTTGTTCTGCTCAAGATGCAGTTCCAGGCACAGACTTTATGCCACTTACCGTAGAGTATAAAGAAAAATTTGCTTCTGCAGGTCGCTTCCCAGGCGGTTTCACTCGCAGAGAAGGCAAAGCATCAGATTATGAGATTTTAACTGCTCGTCTTGTAGACCGCGCTCTACGTCCACTTTTCCCAGACGACTATCACGCAGACACTTTTGTTAACGTAACACTTTACTCTGCAGACGGCGTTGATATGCCAGATGCACTTGCTGGTCTTGCAGCTTCTGCTGCTATCGCAGTGTCTGATATTCCATTCAATGGTCCTATCTCTGAAGTTCGCGTAGCTCGTATCGACGGTGAATTTGTTGTTAACCCAACATTTGAACAACTAGACAAAGCAGATTTAGATATTATCGTGGCTGCTACACTTGACAACATTATGATGGTGGAAGGTGAAATGAATGAAGTTTCTGAAGCAGACCTTCTAAATGCTATCCGCGTGGCTCACGAAGCTATCAAACCTCACTGCCAAGCTCAACTTGAACTTATGGAAGCAGTAGGTAAAACAGTTAAACGCGAATATTGTCACGAAGTGAACGATGAAGAGTTAAGAAAAGACGTTCGCGAAAAAACATATGCTAAAACTTACGAACTAGCTAAATCTTGCAACACAGACAAACATTCTCGTGGTGAAAACTTCAAAGCTGTTCGCGAAGAATATAAAGCAAACTTCACAGAAGAAGAACTTGAAGAAAAAGCAGCTCTTATCGACCGCTACTATCACGATGTAGAAAAAGAAGCTATGCGTCGTGCTATCCTAGACGAAGGTATCCGTCTAGACGGACGTAAAACAACCGAAATTCGTCCTATCTGGTCTGAAGTAGGTTATCTTCCTGGTCCTCATGGTTCTTCTATCTTTACTCGTGGTGAAACTCAATCTTTATGTACTGTAACTTTAGGTACAAAACAAGATGAAAAAATAATTGACGAATCTTTAATTCAAGGTAAAGAACGTTTCTTACTTCACTACAACTTCCCTCCATTCTCAACAGGTGAAGCTCGTGCTCAACGTGGTATTGGTCGTCGTGAAATTGGTCACGGTAACCTAGCATGTCGTGCACTTAAAGGTATGATTCCAGACGATTATCCATATGTAGTACGCGTGGTTTCTGATATTCTAGAATCTAACGGTTCTTCATCTATGGCTTCTGTTTGTGCTGGTACTCTAGCACTTATGGACGCAGGTGTACAAATTAAGAGACCAGTTTCTGGTATTGCTATGGGTCTTATCTCAGAAAATAAAGGTACAAACTACGCAGTACTTTCAGATATTCTAGGTGACGAAGACCACTTAGGTGATATGGACTTCAAAGTAACAGGTACAGAAAAAGGTATCACTGCTACTCAAATGGACATTAAAGTAGATGGTCTATCTTACGAAATCCTAGAAAGAGCTCTTGCTCAAGCTCGCGAAGGTCGTATGCACATTCTTGGTAAAATCCAAGAAACTATCGCTGAACCACGCGAAGATCTTAAACCACATGCTCCACGCATCGTAACCATGAATGTTCCTAAAGACATGATTGGTGCTATCATTGGCCCTGGTGGTAAAATTATCCAAGCTATGCAAGCAGAAAGTGGTGCTAGCATTTCTATCGAAGAAAAAGACGAATGTGGCTTAGTAGAGATTGCTGCTACAAACAAAGAATCTTTAGACTGCGCTGTACGCAAAGTGAAAGCTATCGTGGCTGTTCCAGAAGTAGGCGAAACTTACGATTCTGTAGTTAAATCTATCATGCCATACGGTGCATTCGTAGAATTTATGCCAGGAAAAGAAGGTTTACTTCACATTTCTGAAATTAGCTGGGCTCGTATCGAAGATATGGAAAAAGCAGGTCTTAAAGAAGGTGACCACATCGACGTGAAACTTCTAGAAATAGACAAAAAGACAGGTAAGTTCAAACTTTCTCACAAAGTTCTTACCCCACGTCCTCCACGTCCTCAAAAACCAGAAGCTAAGGCAGAAGAAAAACCTGCAGAATAATAATTAAAAATCGTTTCACACGATATACCCCGAAAGTTTCATAAAAAACTTTCGGGGTTTTATTATGTCAAAAATTTATCGTATTTTTGGGGTCTATTTTTTACACTATTTTTATGAAAAAAGCAATCCCACACATTATTGCAATCGTTTCATTTCTTATAATCACATTTGCATATCTTTCACCTGTATTTTCAGGCAAAGAAATTTTTGGAGGTGACACACAAAGTTATGTAGGCATGGCTCATGAAGCCAACACCTATAATGCTACACATGACGAGCAAACCCTTTGGACTGGCTCTATGTTTTCTGGAATGCCTACCTACCAAATCTGTATGAAAGATGATAGCAGTGTCATTTCAATACTCGACGACACACTACGTCTTTTACCTGGGTCTGTGTACAAGGTATTCCTATATTTAGTGGGATTTTACATACTTCTAATAGCCTTTGGTCTTTCTCCATATCTAGCCATTGCTGGTAGTATAGCCTTTTCATTTGGGTCGTACAACCTTATTATACTAGTAGCTGGGCATAATACCAAAGCTATAGCAATTGCCTATATGGCACCAATTATTGCATCTATATACTTAGGTTTCAAAAAAGAAAAACCATATCTAGGAGCCACCCTACTCGCCTTGTTCCTAGGTTTAGGCATCTATGCTAACCACATTCAAATTATATATTACACCCTATTCATAGCTATAATCTTGGGAATTTCAGAAATCGTTTTCGCTATTAAAGAAAAAACAATCAAAAAATTCCTTATTAGTTTCGGTTTCCTATGCCTAGGTGCTGTATTGGCCATAGGCCTAAATGCAACAAGACTTCTTACTACTGCCGAATATAGCAAATACACTATGCGTGGCGATAGCAATGGGCTTACTCTAATAGAATCTGGCGACAAACATGGTCTTGACATAGACTACATCACAGCTTGGAGTTATGGAATAGACGAGACCCTTACACTGCTTATTCCAGACTTCAAAGGCGGTTCGTCTGCCACATATCTAGATGCAGACAGCCATACTGCTCAAAAAATGGGGCAACTAACAGGTTTTAGAGATACAGGAAAAGATCTTTCTAGCACAGATAAAGAAAGACTTGCACGCACTAACAACCCTAAAAACCTTGCGGAACTAATGTACATACAACCTATGCCAACATACTGGGGCACACAACCATTTACTTCTGGCCCTGTATATGCTGGCGCAATAGTATGTTTCCTATTTATAGTTGGTTGTATTATAGTGCCAAACAGACAACGTTATTGGCTAATTGCTGCCACCATTTTAGGTATTTTGCTTTCATGGGGACACAATTTTATGCCATTTACAGAGTTTTTTGTAAACTACGTGCCTTTATACGACAAATTCCGCACCGTATCTATGACACTTACCATCAGTTGCTTATGCATGGCAATTTTAGCATTCCTAGCCATCAAAGAACTTATGGATGAAAATGTTGACACAAAGAAAAAACTAAAATCACTTTATATTGGCGCTGGTATCACTGGTGGTCTATGTTTAATTTTTGCACTAATTCCTTCACTCGCAGGAGATTTTAGCGCTTCATCAGACAACTCATACGGAAGCACATATAGTTTCTTAACCCAGACCCTACCACTAGACCGTATGGAAATGCTTCAGGCTGATGCTTTACGTTCACTTATTTTCATTGCACTAGCATTAGCACTACTTTTCTTCTATGTAAAAGGTAAAGTTAAAACCATTGTGGCATCAATTGCACTTATCGTACTTTGCGCAGCAGATATGATTCCAGTGGCACACAGATACCTAAACGAAAGAAGTTTTGTTAAAAAAGAGGTTACCAACAAACCATTTAGCGCATCTGATGCAGACAAATATATTTTAGCAGACAAAACAGAAGATTTCCGCGTATTAAATCTTACCGTAGATATTTTCAACAGCTCTGCACCATCATATTTTCACAAAAATGTGGGTGGATATAGCGCTGTAAAACTACGTAGATATCAAGAACTTATCGAAGTACACCTTTCTAAAGAAATTAGAAATTTCACATATTCACTTAAAACCATTAGCACACTTGCCGAAGCCGAAGAAGCATTCAAACAAACCCCTGTGCTTAATATGCTTAATACAAAATATGTGATTTATGCACCACAGGCTATGCCTATTGTAAACCCATACAAAATGGGCAACGCATGGCTAGTGGATAATGTAAACTTGGTAAACTCTGCCGACGAAGAAATGCTTTCTTTAGGACTTGACTCACTTGCAAACACTGTAATTGTGGACAAATCAACAGAAAATGCTCCTGCGGACAAAAAATACAACAGTGCAAACGGCAAAATAGAACTTATCAATTACGAACCAAATGTAATGACCTATAAGTTCTCTAGCACAGAAGACCAGCTTGCTGTTTTCTCAGAAATTTATTATCCAGACGGTTGGAATGCCTATATAAATGGCGAAAAAGCCACATATTTTAGAGCAAACTACCTACTTAGAGCCATGAATCTTAAAGCTGGTGACTACACTATTGAGTTTCGCTTTGAGCCAAAATCTTACGATATTGGAAAAATTTTATCAATTATTTGCTCAATACTCTTGACAACGGCTCTTTCAAGTATTATCTTTGTGACTTTCAAAA
This sequence comes from Candidatus Enterocola sp., assembly GCA_045611845.1. GTDB lineage: Bacteria > Bacteroidota > Bacteroidia > Bacteroidales > Paludibacteraceae > Enterocola. The sequence goes on from JAZKXZ010000001.1 coordinate 97,150, forward strand.
AAAGAGGACTTAAATGAACAACAAATCTCAACTTTCGGTTGCACACATATTCAACTCAAGACTAACTAGTATAATAAGTATCTCACTGGTACTATTTCTTATTGGTCTTACCACCTTGATTTTACTTTTAACTAGCGAGTTATCAGTTTACGTACGCGAAAACCTAACTATGTCTGTAGTGTTAAAAGACGAGGCAAAACTTGTAGACGTACAAAAACTACAAAAAAACATAGATGCCTCAGTCTACGCTAAATCTACCGAATACATCGACAAAGAGCGTGCCGCCAAAGAACTTGCAGAAGAGTTAGGTCAAGACCCAACAGAATTTCTTGGCTACAACCCATTGCTAGGTTCTATTGAACTAAGACTAAATTCAGACTATGCAAACAACGATAGCATAGCTATGATAGAAGCCGAGCTTCATAAATATCCTCTTGTTAAAGAAGTTATTTACCAAAAAGACTTAATAGAAATTATTAACCAAAACGTAAGTAGAATCTCAGCCATTCTCATGGGCCTTTCTATCTTGCTACTTATAGTTTCGTATGCACTTATTAGCAATACAGTACGACTAACCGTATATGCCAAACGTTTCATTATCCATACTATGAAACTGGTAGGTGCAACAGGAAATTTCATTCGTCGCCCATTCCTTGCACAAGGAGCAATCACAGGACTTATTTCCTCATTTATTGCAATGGGACTACTTTCTGGAATGATTTTCCTTATCCAATCAGAACTAAGCGACTTATTATCTATGGAAAGTATAAACTCTCTTCTTATATCTTTCCTAGTTATGTTAATATCAGGTATCCTAATCACTACTATTTCCACATTCCTATCTGTGGGACGTTATTTACGTCTGCAAGTAGATGATATGTATTACATTTAATTTATGAAAGAAGAAAATAAACTAAACCTACGTTTAGGCAAGAAAAACCTTGTTGCTATAAGCATAAGCGTTGTTATTATATTAATAGGTTATGTCTTAATGATGGTAGGCCCTGTTTCTACCGATGGCAATTTTGAGCCAGACATTTTCTCTACAAGAAGACTTATCATAGGTCCTATGATTGTTTTCTTTGGTTATTTATCAGTAATTGTTGCTATTTTATACAAAAAGAATAAAAAATGAATTGGTACGAAGCTATTATTTTAGGTCTTATTCAAGGACTAACAGAGTTTTTACCTGTTAGTAGCAGTGGCCACTTAGAAATAGGTCAAGCACTATTTGGCACAGCAAGTGAAGAAAATCTTTCTTTTACAATTGCTGTACACGTTGCTACCGTATTTAGTACAATAGTAATTCTTTGGAAAGAGATTTCATTTCTATTCAAAGGGCTTCTCACAAAAACATGGAACACAGAAAAAGAATATATCGCTAAAATAGCTATCTCATGTATTCCTATTTTCATTGTTGGTATTTTCTTTAAAGATGAAGTTGAATCACTTTTCGGTAGTGGTCTTACCATTGTAGGTTGCTGCCTTATTGTTACTTCACTTCTACTTGCCTTCTCATACTATGCAAAACCTAGAGTAAAAGAAAATATTTCTTACCTAGATGCATTTATCATAGGTATTGGTCAGGCATTTGCAGTACTTCCAGGTCTTTCACGCTCTGGTACAACCATTGCTACAGGTCTTCTTTTAGGTAACAAAAAGGAAAATATGGCACAATTCTCATTCCTTATGGTACTTGTTCCTATTTTAGGCGAAGCCCTACTAGATACTATTGGAATGATAAGCGAAGGAGTTACTATGGACAGCAATACCCTTAACCTAGCGTTAGGATTCCTTGCTGCATTTATCTCTGGTTGCTTTGCATGCAAATTTATGATTAACATTGTAAGAAAAGGTAAACTAATTTACTTCGCTATATACTGTTTAATCGCTGGTGGTTTAGCACTATTATTAAGCTAAAAAGAAGTGGATACAGTTTTATATTTCGACAAGCCACTAGGATGGACATCTTTCAATCTTGTTAATAGAGTGAGAGGTGTACTTAGCCGTCATTTAGGCGTAAAAAAACTTAAAGTAGGACATGCAGGCACATTAGACCCACTTGCCACTGGGGTAATGATACTTTGCACAGGCAAAAACACCAAACTTATTGAAAGTTTTCAATATCAAACCAAGGAATACATTGCCACCATCAAACTTGGTGCCACTACTCCTTCTTTCGATTTGGAAACAGAAGTAGATGCTGAGTACCCTACCGAACACATTACAGAGGAACTTGTAAAAGAAACTCTAAATAAGTTCATTGGCGAAATACAACAAATTCCACCTACCTATTCTGCAATAAAAATCAATGGCAAACGTGCCTACGAATATGCTAGAAAAGGCGACGAAGTGGAACTAAAACCAAAAACTCTAGTTATAGATGAAATAGAACTTCTGGAATACAATATGCCAGAAATAGTAGTGAGAGTGGTTTGTAGTAAAGGTACATACATTAGAGCATTGGCAAGAGACATTGGTGAAGCTTTAAATAGCGGTGGTCATTTAACAGCTCTTAGACGCACTCAAATTGGCGACATTAGAGTAGAAAACTGCCAACAATACGAAGACTTTGTAAAAGAGTTAGGAGTTAATAAAGTAATAAACATTTAAATAATATACAATGAAATTATCACAATTTAGATTTAAGTTACCAGAAGAACAAATCGCACAGTATCCTGCAAAATACCGTGACGAGTCTCGTTTACTTGTGCTTCACAAAGATACAGGTGAAATAGAGCACAAGAAATTTTCCGATATTATTGATTATTTCGGGAAAGACGACTTATTTATCTTCAACGACACTAAAGTATTCCCTGCTAGACTATACGGAAACAAGGAAAAAACTGGTGCAAAAATCGAAGTATTCTTACTTAGAGAACTTAATCAAGAATTAAGATTATGGGACGTGCTTGTAGATCCTGCTCGTAAAATTCGTATCGGCAATAAACTTTATTTTGGCGAAGACGATTCACTTGTAGCAGAAGTAATCGACAATACCACTTCTCGTGGTCGTACTCTTCGTTTCCTTTTCGACGGAGACCACGATTCGTTTAAAGAAGTGCTTTATAGCATGGGTGAAACTCCACTTCCAAGAAACTATATCACTCGCGATGTAGAGCCAGAAGACGCAGAACGTTATCAAACTATTTTTGCGAAAAACGAAGGTGCTGTGGTTGCTCCTAGTGCTGCCCTACACTTTAGCCGCGAACTATTAAAACTAATGGAAATTAATGATATTAATCACACCTTCATTACCCTACACGCTAGTTTAGGCAATTTCCGCGAAATCGACGTAGAAGACTTAACCAAACACAAAACTGAGTCTGAACAACTTATTGTGAGCGAAGAAGCTTGCAATATGATCAATACCACACAAGACAATAAGAAAAGAATTTGTGCTATTGGTACCACTGTGATGCGTGCTCTAGAAACAGCCGTATGTACAGAAGGTCACGTAAAAAGCTTTGATGGTTGGACAAATAAATTTATCTTCCCTCCATACGACTTTACAGTGGCAAATTCTATGGTTGCAAACTTCTATGCACCAGAGTCTCAACTTCTTATGATGACAGCTGCGTTTGGTGGTTACGAAAACGTAATGAATGCATACGAGGTGGCTGTTAAAGAAGGTTACAGATTTGGTTGCTACGGCGATGCAATGCTTATTATCTAATATAATTTGATACAATTTTTATTTGGCGAATCTAAATATATTTACTATATTCGCACCTTGTTTTTTGGGCCTGAGCCCAAACAATTAACCTTAAAACAATTTAATAACTAATTTACAATATGCAAAACAAAGGATTTATAACCGCTTTTGCCGTTTTATTAAGCCTAGTTTGCTTATTCTATTTGTCTTTCAACGTAGTAACTTCATACTACAACAATGAAGCTAAAGAATACGCAAATGGTGATAAAACTGCAGAATACCACTACCTAGACTCTCTTTCTACAGAAAAAGTTTGGTTAGGTTACACTCTTAAAGAGTGCCGCGAAAAGGAACTTGGCCTAGGTCTTGACCTTAAAGGTGGTATGAACGTTATCTTAGAAGTTTCTGTGCCAGACATCGTACGCACACTTGCAGGAAACTCTAAAGACGCAACATTTAACAAAGCCATGGAAGTGGCAATTGAACGTCAAGCAAACAGTCAAAAAGACTTCTTAGAACTATTTAGCGAAGCCTACACAGAACTTGACCCTAACGCTAGACTTTCAGCTATCTTTACAACTTTCTCACTTAAAGATCGCATCAACTTAAAAAGCACCAACGAAGAAGTTATCTCTGTGCTAAAAGAAGAAGTTAAAGCTACAGTAGACAACTCATTCAACGTACTTCGTACTCGTATCGACCGTTTCGGTGTGGTTCAACCAAATATCCAACGTCTTGAAACAAATGGTCGTATCTTAATTGAACTTCCAGGTATTAAAGAACCAGAACGTGTACGTAAACTGCTTCAAGGTTCTGCAAACCTAGAATTCTGGGAAACATTCAACCTAACAGAAATCTACAGCGACCTAGAAAAAGCTAACGCTGTTATTGCAGAAGCAATTGCATCTAAAGAAGCACCAGCAGCTAAAGAAGAAGTTAAAGCAGAAGAGGCAAACTCTCTAGAATCACTAAGCGCGGCTGCAAGCAACGACAGCATCAAACAAATGGAAGAATTTGCAAAAGCAAATCCTCTATTTAGCAAACTTATGATTTCAAACAGTAACGGTCAACTAATTCCTACTCCAGCTATCGGTGTAGTAAGCATTAGAGACACTGCTACTGTTATGGAATACTTAAATATGCACAAAGTTAAACAAGTTCTTCCTCGTGAACTAGCATTCCGTTGGACTGTAAAACCAGTTGACGAAAAAGGACTTTACTATGAACTTGTAGCAATCAAAGTTACCGACCGCGACGGTAAAGCACCACTTGAAGGTAACGTTATTACAGATGCTCGCGACGATTTAGACCAAATCTCAGCTAGATCTACTGTAAGTATGACAATGAACCCAGAAGGTGCTAAAGCTTGGGCTAAATTAACTAAAGAAAACATTGGTCGTAGCATCGCTATCGTCCTAGACGATATGGTATATTCATTCCCAAATGTTAATACCGAAATCACTGGTGGACGTTCAGAAATCTCTGGTAACTTCACTCCACAAGAAGCAAAAGACTTAGCAAACGTGCTTAAATCTGGTAAAATGCCAGCACCTTCTCGTATTATTCAAGAAGACGTTGTTGGTCCATCACTAGGTCACGAAGCCATCACAAAAGGTCTTATGTCATTTGCTATTGCGTTCTTTGTAGTAATGCTTTACATGATGTTCTTCTACGGATTCAAACCAGGTCTTGTAGTAGACGCAGCACTACTTATCAACGTATTCTTCCTAGTAGGTATCCTAGCTTCATTTAAAGCAGTGCTTACCCTTCCTGGTATCGCAGGTATTGTGTTAACCATGGGTATGGCAGTGGATGCTAACGTGCTTATCTACGAACGTATTAAAGAAGAATTAAAAGCAGGTAAATCACACAAATCTGCAGTAGAAGACGGTTATAAAAACGCTATGTCAGCTATCGTAGACTCTAACTTAACCACTGCTCTTACTGGTATTATCCTATTCTATTTCGGTACAGGTCCTATCAAAGGCTTCGCTACCACACTTATTATAGGTCTTATCACATCATTCTTCACAGCAGTATTCTTAACTCGTCTATTCTATGTGAGAAAAGTAGAAAACAACAGCATCTCAGACTGGACATTTACAACTAAAATGTCTAAAGACTTATTTGCTAACACAAAAGTTAACTGGGTTAAGATTCGTAAAGTAGGTTACATTCTATCTGCTGCATTTGCGCTTATCGCTTGTGTTTCATTAGGTTTCCGTGGTCTAAACCAAGGTATCGACTTCACTGGTGGTAGAAACTATGTAGTTCGTTTCGCAGAAAAAGTTAACACAGAAGATGTTCTAAACCTACTAGAAGAAAAACTAACAGACGCTCACACATCTGTTATCACCATTGGTTCAGACGACCAAGTTCGTATCTCTACCAACTATAAGATTGCAGACAACAGCGAAACTATCGATGACGAAGTAGAACAACTTATCTACGATGCTCTTCAACCAGAGCTAGCTCAATATGAAGTTTCTAAAGAAATGTTCTTAAAAGGCTATCTTCTAGAAGAAGGCAAAGCAGTGCTTGCTTCTGTTGACGCAGAAAATACTTTAGGTGTACAAAGTTCACAAAAAGTAGGTCCTGCTATTGCAGACGACATTAAAGCTGACGCTATCTGGGCTATCCTATTCTCTATGATTGGTATCTTCATCTATATCTTCATTCGATTCAAGAATGTATCTTATAGTGTTGGTTCTATAGCATCACTTGCACACGACGTACTATTTATCCTTGGTATTTACTCACTTCTATATAGCATCCTTCCATTCTCTATAGAAGTTGACCAATCATTCATTGCTGCTATCCTAACCATTATCGGTTACTCAATGAACGACACCGTGGTAGTATTTGACCGTGTACGTGAACTTGTTGGCCTATATCCAAAACGCGATAGAAAAGAAGTAATTAACGAAGCTATGAACGCTACTCTTACTCGTACATTAAGTACTTCACTTTCTACCTTCATCGTACTTCTAACCATCTTCTGCCTAGGAGGTGAAACTATTAGAGGTTTCGTATTCGCTATGATGATTGGTGTTGTTATAGGTACATACTCTACTCTATTCGTTGCTATTCCACTAGCATACGATATTGAAAAGAAAAAACTAGCTAAAGCAGCTAAAAAATAAGGTACAAACCTCTCACAAATAGGGTGACTATTCATTTAGTCACCCTATTTTTTTTAACACTATTAGAGCATACTTTTATGTTAAATATTTAAAAAAATTAAATTTATTCACTATATTTGCAGTTACGACAATTACTTAATCAATTTATATATGAAAAAATTATTACTTATTATTAGTTCGATGCTGTGTAGCATGGCTCTTTGGGCACAAGTCTATACAGAACCTACCTTCGTAACATCAGAAACAAACGAAACTTTCTACGTTTATTACGATGCAACACAAGGTAGTGGTATGGTTGGAGTAGACAACTGCTATGCTCACGCAGGTGTTATCACTACTGCTTCTAATGGTCAGTGGACACATGCTCCTGCTTGGGGTACAAACACAGACAAATACAAACTGACTGAAGTTTCTGAAGATTTATGGAGACTTGAAATTACAGGTGGTCTGAAAGAATTCTATGGATTGGCAGATGATGAAGTTGTTACAAAACTAGCATTTGTTTTCCGTACTGCAGACAACTCTAAAGAAGGTAAAACATCTAGTGGTGGCGACATCTTCTACGAACTTTTTGATGCTGGAAAACCAGCTGTAGCTATCATCTCTCCTGCAGGAGGGTTAGTAACCATCGGAGATGTAATTAACATAAAAGGTGAATCTTCTGTAAAAGGAATTCTAAATATTGCAATCAACGGTGAAATAGTAAAAGAAGAAACTGGCTCTAACACTATTTCATACGAATATCTAATCGAAAATTCTGGAACAAACGAAATCACACTAAACCTAGGAGAAAACGGTATCATCGTAGCTTCTGATACTATCAGCTTCTACGCTGCTACTCCAGTAACTGAAAAACCAGTTCCAGCAGGTATGCTAGAAGGTATCAACTACCACACAGACAGCGACTCTATCACACTTGTGCTACGTGCTCCACTAAACGAAGACGTTTATATCATTGGCGACTTCAACGACTGGGACTACAATGTAGACTTCCAAATGTATCGTGCTGATGTAAAATCTAAACTAGACGCATCAAAAGACTCAACTAGATTATTCTGGCGCACATTTGCAGTAGAAGATCCTACTAAAAAATATGGTTTCCAATATTTAGTTGACGGAAAAATCAAAATTAGTGATCCATATACAGAAGTTGTTGTTGACCCATGGAATGATACATATATCGATGCTAGACTAGATAAAACACTTCCTAAACACCCAGGAGCAAAAGCAGATGGTCTTATCTCTGTATTAGAAGGTCCTAAAGCAAAAGAAACATACGAATGGGAAGTAACAGACTTCAAAGCTCCAGAATCTAAAGACTTAGTAATCTATGAGTTATTAGTAAGAGACTTCTATTATACTAAATCTCTTCAAGCAGTTATCAATAAACTTGACTACCTAGAAAAGTTAGGTATCAATGCTATTGAGTTAATGCCTGTTACAGAATTTGATGGCAACGAAAGTTGGGGTTACAATCCAAACCACTTCTTTGCATATGACAAAGCATATGGCAAAAGAAATCTTTACAAACAATTCATTGACGAATGTCACAAACGTGGTATTGCTGTTATTATA
>JAZKXZ010000002.1:0-56915 GCA_045611845.1 Candidatus Enterocola sp.
CAGACTTGTAGATATAAATCATTCGGTTTACACCTCCTAAAATTGAGTCTGTCATATTTCCAAAGAAAGAGTCGGATGCAGTGCTTTTGTTGTGTAAGCCTAAGGCTACGTCTGAAATATTCTTCTCTTTCACTACGTTGCAAATACCACTAGAAATGTTAAGGTCATAGCGAGAAATGCGTTTTACCTTAATATCTGCTCCTGCTCCTATATTTGCAGCACGGTCTAGAAGTTTTTTACCTAGAGATATTTTATCTGCATTTTGGAAATCGTCTATTACTTTTAGAGCATAAACTGGTTGTTTATCTTTCTTTTCCTTAATAAGTAGAGCAAGCTCCATAAGGCTATCTAGAGTCTCTGGGTTTGCCACTGGTATAAGAATACGATTTTCTGGGTTATAGTGGTTTTCAGAGGTTTCTAAATCGGTTTTTAATGCAAGTTTTCTAGCAGACCTTTCAGTAAAAATAGAACTTATGGTACAGGTAACTAAAATCATCACGATAGTACCATTTAGAATCTCTTCTGATAGTAGTCTTATTTCAGAACCATCTGCAGCAGTACCTATTACTAGATTATATGCAATGGTTACGGCAGCAAGGGTAGCAGCGGCTTGCGCATTACTTAAACCAAATATCATAGTTCCTTCTTCGGGCTCCATCTTATACACCTTTTGTGTGAGTTTTGCCGCAAGGTATTTGGCAAGTGTAGCCACCACAGTCATTACAATAGCGGTAACAATAGTAAGATAACCGTCGAAAATCACCTTGAAGTTTACTATCATACCTACACTAATAAGGAAGAATGGAATGAAAATAGCGTTGCCCACAAAGTCAATTCTGTTCATAAGTGGAGAACGACGTGGCACAAGTCTATTTAATGTAACACCTGCTATAAACGCACCAATAATGTATTCCACTCCAGCCATTTTTGCCAAGAAAGATGAAAGGAATACCATAGCAAGTACAAAGATGTATTGTACTATATTGTCATTAAATCTTTTGAAAAACCATCTGCCTACAATAGGATAAAGAACAAATAAAATTACAGAGTATATGCTTAACCCCACAGTAAGTTTTATCCAGAACATATAGTCTATAGAACCTTGGCGTACCACCTCTAATATCACAGCCAACACTAAAAGTGAAAGTATAGTGGTAATCATGGTGCCACCTACTGTGATATTTACAGACCTTTGTTTAGAGATACCAAAGCGAGTAATAATAGGATATGCAATAAGTGTATTTGAAGCATACATACTGGCAAGCACCACTGCAGATAGCCCACAATGTTTTATAAGTGTGATATTGTTTGATGGGTCTCCGCAGTTCCATATAATGCCCTCTGCGCTATCAGATGCTGTAAGGATAATTTCTTTTATCAGATAATAGCCCGTTACAGAACCAAGTAGCATTGGTATTATAAAAGTAAAAATTCCAAAGACAATACTTTTATTTTTGTTTTGCTTAAAGTCGTTCATATCCATGTCTATGCCTGCCACAAACATGATATAAAGGATTCCTACGTTTCCAAATAACTCAAAACTACTATCGTGGCTTAATAAGTTGATACCATTGGGTCCTAATATCATACCTGCTAAAATCATACCCACAATGTGAGGAATTTTGATTTTGTCGAATATAATAGGAGCAAATAATATAATACCTAGCACCACTGAGAAAATAAGAACAGGGTCTTCTAGTGGCAGGTTGAAAATGTCGAATAGTAGTTCTTTCATTAAATTCTAATTAGGGTGTTATGAACGAGTTTGGCCATTGCCAACGATTAACCATTTATATGTACAAAGTTCTGGTAGAGCCATAGGTCCACGAGCGTGAAGTTTTTGTGTACTAATACCTATTTCTGCACCCATACCAAATTGTCCTCCGTCTGTGAAGCTTGTAGGAGCATTGTGATATACACATGAAGCATCCACTTCTTTAAGGAATGCTGCTGCAGATTCTTCGTTTTCTGTAACAATGCTTTCGCTGTGTTTAGAACTATACGTATTTATGTGGTCAATAGCATCTTTTAAGCTATCAGCAGTTTTAATACTCATTCTGTGAGACATAAACTCTTTACCAAAACTTTCTTCGTTTACAGTGGTAAGAAGTTCTGCTGGGTAGTTTCCATTAAGAGCATTATATGCAGATTCGTCTGCTTCAATAACCACATTTTTTTCTTTGATAAGACCAGAACAAATTGCTGCAAGATCGCCTAGTCTATCTTTGTGAATAACAAGACAGTCAAGTGCATTACAAACGCTCACGCGACGAGTTTTCGCATTTTCTATAATTGCTTTTCCTTTTTCTAGGTCGGCGTCTTTATCGAAATAGCAGTGAACCACACCTGCACCTGTTTCAATTACAGGTACTTGTGAGTTTTCACGCACATATTTAATAAGACCTGCACTACCACGAGGAATGATAAGGTCGATATAACCCACTGCGCTAAGAAGTTCGCCTGTAGCCTCACGACCAGCAGGAAGTAGGTGAACCATATTTTCATCTAAATTGTGTTCACGAAGTACTTCTTTAATAAGGTTTACAATAGCAAAGTTTGAGTTATAAGCATCTGTACCACCTTTTAGCACACATACGTTAGCTGTTTTAAAACAAAGAGAGAACACGTCGAAACTAACGTTTGGACGAGCCTCATAAATAATACCAATTACACCAAATGGCACTGCTTTTTTAGTAAGTTTTAGGCCGTTTGGTAGTTCTCTGCTTTCAAGCACTCTGCCCACAGGAGAAGGTAGTGAAGATACTTTTCTTATGTCTGATGCAATATCAAAAATACGTTGTTTTGTAAGTAGAAGACGGTCGTAAAGTGGGTTCGACTTATCCATCGACGCTAAGTCTTTTTGGTTTTCCACTAGTAGTTCGTCACATTTTTCTTCTGCTTTATCGGCTAAAGCAAGTAATACTTTGTTAATTTCTTCTGTAGAGATTAGATTTAATTTTCTTGATGCCAAAAGGGCATCTTCTTTCCAGTTATTCATCTTTTTTATAGTGTTTTCTTGTTATTAATTTTATGTACTATGCAAATATAGTGATTTTTTTCTACCTTTGCACGCGAAAAACTTTAATAAACCTAAATTATGAAACAAAATTTTGAGTACAGAAATGCAGCATGGGATATGCTGAAAGCAGATTGGAAAGGCGCCGTATTGTTGTTTTTAATCATTATGTTAATTAGCACAGTGATTTCTACAGCGCTTGGCTTTGTTATCGCTAGTGAAGAATTAGCTTCTTTTGCAAATCTATTAGCAGAAATATTTGTTGCTATTCCACTTTCATATCTTTTTGTAAAAGAAATGTTAGGCTTTGTGCGTGGTGGAAAAATCGAAATTTCATCAAGCCTTGTAGAAAAATTTAAAGCAGACTATTTAAAATCTATTAAAGTAATAGGCTTAATGAGTATTTATATTTTTCTTTGGTGCTTATTACTTTTTATCCCTGGTATCATTAAATCATATTCATACTGCTTAGCTCCATACATTAGCATGGACAACGATGAACTAACAGCTGAAGAATGCATCAATGAAAGTATGAAAATGATGAATGGCAATAAATGGAGATTATTCCTACTAGACTTAAGCTTTATCGGTTGGTATTTACTTGCAATCTTCTTTACTTTAGGCATAGGACTTTTATGGGTGGTTCCTTATCACGAAACAGCACATATTCTTTTCTACGAAGATTTAAAATCTCAACCACAACTAGTTCAAGAATAATTAATTTACCCAGATAAAATTAATGGCGACTCTTTTAAAAAAGGGTCGCCATTGGTTTTATTTATTCTAAAAATTTTCTATCCCTTTGTACCAGAAGTAATCACCATCAAAAACGTAGATATAATTATCATCTGTTATTTTGAAGTCTTCATTAATAACAGGGATGCGCATAGTTCGAGTATCTGCATTGTATTGAGTTTTCCAAGTGATATATTCACCATCATGTTCTTTTAAATATTCATTTACTTGGTAAAAATTGATATGCTCACTGCTTTCGTGAATGTTGGTGTCGGTGATTTTCTCCCAACTTATTTTTTGGGGTTTATCTCTAAAAAGCGGATATGGTACTATGCTATCATTTTCTATAGTCACTGCCTGTAAACCGTACATTAAATAATTTGACCCTCCTGGTTGGTCTGTTTCTATTATATAAATAGGTTTACCTTTAGTATTATAAAACTGATGTATTCTTACAATGCCATCACCTTCATCTGCAAATTCATTAATAGACGTATCATGAGATAGTATCCTTCTCATTGAACCTACCATTGTATATACACTATCGTTGCTACGATATTGATAAACGGTTGTATAATAATAACATTTCCCTCCTGTTTTATTATTCCAATGGTAACTTCTAAGATTTCCATCCTCAGAAGAATGTATCTCTAAATCTTTAAATCTACGAGATAATTTGTCAAAGTTATAATCTATTGATGCAGGTTCTTTATGTAGAAAATCTATGAATTCATCAAAATATGTAAACCTTTCATACCATGTATAGGTATAATATACATATAATGAATCTTCTGCCTCTTGAAGCGAATTATAAGATGCCTTAAACGTTCCTTTCCAATAATCTTCGTGCGTACATACTGAGTCTCTCCAATTGTATTCTATTTCAGCGTATGATACACTATTGAATGCACAAAGTAATATTGAAAATAAAATAAGGTTTATCTTTTTCATGTTTTATTGGTTTTATTTAAAAATACAATTTTTCTTCATCAAGAAGTTTTTCTCCCATAAACATAACATAATATATAGGCAGATAAAGTACATTTGTGTTTAAAATAAACTTATTTCTGTGGGGTTTGGGTTGTATTCCTTTACTCCTTTGAAGGTGAGGCGGTGATATGGGGTGATGCCGTGCTGAGCGATGGCTTCGCGGTGTTTGGCAGTTGGGTAACCTTTGTTTTCAAGCCAATCGTAGGCAGGATACTCCTCTGCTATTTTGTTCATGTAGTCGTCACGGTATGTTTTGGCAAGGATAGAAGCAGCAGCAATCGACATCATTTTGGCGTCGCCTTTCACTACAGTGGTGAATGGAATAAGCAGCTTGCTCTTAAATCTGTTGCCATCTATAAGCAAATGTTCTGGTTTCACGTTTAGTGCCTCAATGGCTCTTGTCATAGCCAGAAAAGAAGCATTCAATATATTAATTTTGTCGATTTCATCGGGAAAAACTATACCTACAGCGTGAGCGATAGCTTGCTCCTCTATTATTGGTCGTAACTCATAACGTTGCTTTTCTGTAAGTTGTTTTGAATCGTTGAGAAGTTCGTTTTCAAAATCTTCTGGAAGTATTACGGCAGCAGCAAAGACAGGTCCTGCAAGACAGCCTCTGCCTGCCTCGTCCACTCCGCATTCCACTCGCCCTTTTTCTAAATATGGTAATAGCATTATTGTTTAGCTAGAAGTGGTCTTTTGTTACTTACGTTGCAACCAATAAAGTTGCCAACTATGGTAGAAAGCCAAATGCAAAAGATTTGACCTGCATTTTCTAGTAGCAATTCGGTACTACCCATAGCATAATAATAAATATCTGCTATACTGTGGGCAAATCCACAAACAATGAATAGTGGCACACCAAAGATAAGAGGTAGGTATTTGCCTCCATTAAATTTTGAGTGATATACAGCTTCTGTCATTATGAAACCACATAAAATGGCTAGAAGACAGTTTTTGAAAAGTCCATTACCAAGTCTAGTATTGATGATGCCATCTGCGACCTCGGTCAACGAAGGCGCCACATATCTCATTATAAGACCAAATAACACACAACCTACTAGGTTTCCTATAATAGAAATAGGAATCATTTGCCAAGTATCTTTGGTCACAAATCCTGCTGTGCCAGTGTATAGCACGTGTTTGTTGTGCACCACTACAATAAGACCAAATGAGAAAAGAACTGCACCGATAAAACCGCCAATTTCTGGAAATGCTGCACAACTTTTTAGATAGGCTGTTCCGCCAAAAGAAATACAAGCACCAGCAAAAATGGCATGTTTAAAATTGAAAAGGAAATCTTTTAAAGTCATATTATTTTAAGTTGTATATATAATTAACAAGCACTGTCCCTACTGCATTAAGCACGTTTTTGTCTATATTTTCAAGGTTGTCGTTCACTGTGTGCCATGTAACTGGGAAACCTTCGTCTTTTGTGTAATCGATAATGTCTATACATGGAATGCCAGAGAGCATATTCACATAATAGTGATCGTCTATTAGGCTACCACCCATCTCATTTGAAAATAAACTTGCATAACCCATGTCTGCTGCGGTTTTCCACACTCCGTTTACCACATCACTTGCAAAATGCATAGACACTACGTCTTTGTCGAATCTTGCACCTACTCCACCTACCATATCTAAAAGTATACCAAAACGTGCTCTATAGTTTGGAGTGTGTGGGTTGCGTGCCCAATATTGTGAACCAAGGCAATAGCTATGCTCCACACTTGAGTTGCCATAGTCTTCTGAGTCGAAAAGTATAATATCCACTGCCACATTTGGTTTTGTGGCAGCAAAGCAACGAGCTAGTTCCATAAGCACAGCCACTCCAGAAGCTCCGTCGTTTGCTCCAAGCACTGGCTTTTTATGGTTGCTTGCATTAGGGTCTTCATCACAGAATGGTCTGGTGTCCCAGTGAGCGCAAAGCATAATTCTATTTTTAGATTGTGGATTCCAAGAGGCTATAATGTTTCTAGATTCTAGTTTTGTGCCGTTGTAGGCAGTAAGTACCACATCTTGAGTAATCACTGTATCAGCAAAACGTTCTAGCGTAGAAACTAAATATTTTCCACATTCTTTATGCTCTTTTGTACTAGGTATTCTATAACCAAATTCTACTTGTTTTGCCAAATAATTGTAACAACTATCTGCGTTGAACTCTATCTTTTTAGGTTCAGGAATAGAAGTACTTTCTGCCTCTGTAGTTTGTTGCAAACAAGAGGTGAATAGTAAAACAGATAAAAATAAAATTAATTTTTCCATTTTATAGGAATTAACGATAACATAGCTGTAAATACCACATAAACTGGGTAATATAAAGCCACGATTGGTGAATATTTTAAAACTGATGTCTTTTTAAATCTTATTGCCACTGGCAACAAAATAAGCATATCTATTACATATTTTGCAAGCACCCAAAGTAGCAAAATAGGATTCCAGAAAGACATTATATAAATATAAATCATTAGGCATTGCATCAAGAAAACAAGAAGTCCAGACCTAATGATAGAATAGTCTGTATAGTGCGGAGCTTTCGATGTCCAGCGTACTCTTTGGCGAAAAAACTCTATTATATTTTTGCTACCATCAATGGTGACTACTGCATCTAACGAATTGCAAGAATGCACGGTTCCACCGAGTTTTTTGGTACTTTCTAGCAAAAACATATCATCGCCAGATGGCACATCTAAAAGCACATCGCATTTACCATACCACTCTTTCGAAAATGCTAATGAACAAGCATTGCACATAAGTGGATTTTTGTTGCCTGCACTACCTGCAGTTACACCCATTATGCTTAAGTATTCCATACTTTGAATAGGGAAATTCTTACTCATCTTTACAGGCCCTATCACTAGGTCTGTATTAAAATTTATGTAAGAGGCAAGCATTGTTTCTATCCATTTAGCAGGATAGAAAACATCAGCATCAGCTGTGAGTATAATATTAGTTTTTGCTTCAGAAATAGCTTGTTTTATTGCTCGTTTTTTACCATTGCCAGTAGCATATAGTAATCTTAGTTTACCAGTAGAATATAAAATGGATGAACGTATAAAACTAACGGTTTCATCGGTAGAATTATCATCTACTATAATAAATTCTACATTG
Organism: Candidatus Enterocola sp.; assembly: GCA_045611845.1. GTDB lineage: Bacteria > Bacteroidota > Bacteroidia > Bacteroidales > Paludibacteraceae > Enterocola. The sequence continues at coordinate 7,856 of JAZKXZ010000002.1, forward strand.
TTATAAGTTTGATGTAAAAAACAATTTAAGCAGTTTTTGATTGTATTGGCTTCATTCCTTACCGCCATTACCACAGTAACTTTTTCTTCATAGGAGTCTAATGGTTTTTCTTTCTTCAAGCGAAAAAAACCTACGGTAATATAGATAATGAAAATGAAATAAAGAATGAATACAACAGTTATCATACAGATAGTGAGAAACCGCTAATAGAACTAATTAGTGCCACTAAAGCTATCACAAAAATTAAACAACCAGTAGCCTTATTTAGAATCCAAAGTCCTCTAATATTGAATCTTTTTCTAAAGATACTAGCAAGCAATGTTAATAAGAACCACCATAAACCTGCACCTACAAACACAGAAATAATGCCAATTGCAATTTCAATAAAGTGAGATTCAGAAGTTACGAAGTTATATTGAGCAAACAGACCAATGTAAAGGAAAATCATAAGCGGATTGCTCAGAGTAAGTGAAAACGAAGTAATATAATCAACCCAGTAAGAAGACTTTTCGCCTTTGCTTTTCTCTATGTTTTTAGCAGGGTTTTGGAAGAAAATATAAACACCAAAAATCATCATAATGGCACTGCCTGCTATTTGAATAATAAGTTTATTTTCTTCAATGAAAGATAATACCACAGATAAGCCAACTATGGCTAGCAACGCATAGAATGTATCTGAGGTTGCAGCCCCAAGTCCAGAAAAGAATCCATGCAAACGACCTTTTTGCAAAGTTCTCTGGATAATTAATATGGCAATAGGACCTACAGGAATAGATGTACACAAACCTATAGTTATCCCTTCTACTATAGTACTAAACATAATGCAAATATCTTATTTTTTTTTCATCTTTTTGCTATAAAATCTAGATTTTCTTTTATTTTTGTAGAAAATTATGAGCCAAAACAAGAAAATATATTTTATTTCCGACGTGCACCTTGGGGCAAGGGCATTTGACGACGATAGAGAAAGAGAGAAAAAACTTGTACGTTTCCTTTCTTCTATAGAAAATGATGCCAAAGCAATCTACTTTTTGGGTGATATTTTCGACTTTTGGTATGAGTATAAAAATATCATCCCAAAGGGTTTTACTCGCCTATTTGGAAAGTTGGCAGAACTTGCCGATGCTGGTGTAGAAATGCACTATTTCATAGGTAATCACGACATCTGGACAGGAGATTATTTTGAGAAAGAGTTTGGCATGATAATGCATTATGATGCAGAAATCACCGAAATCAACGGCAAAAAGTTCTACCTTGCCCACGGCCATAGAACTGGTTATAGACCACTTGCCGTGAAGATTATGCACTTTTTCTTCCATTCAAAATGGGTAAGACGCATATACAACCTTATCCACCCTTCAATAAACTATTACTTCGGACTTGGTTGGTCTGCTCACAATAGAAAATACAAGCATAAACAAGAAGAAGCTAAATATCTAGGCGAAGCCAACGAGTTTCTTGTTTGTTTTGCAAAAGAATACGTAAAAACCAAACCAATAGACTTCTTTATATTTGGCCACCGCCACGTAATGCTCGACCTTATGATTACCAAAACTTCCCGCGTGGTTTACCTAGGCGACTGGGTCACAAACTTCACCTACGGAGTACTCGACGGCACCGCCTTTTCACTTGAGATTTACGAGGAGAGTGAAAATTTATAAAATTCCTTAAAATACCTCACAACAGGCAATAATATGCCTGTTATAACGTTTGTAGGTTAGAAACAAACTAAAAATCAAAATCATGAAAAAACTTTTATTTACTATCGGCACTTTGTGCGCGGTATTGATTTCTTCTTGTACAAATCAAGGTAAATACACTTACCAAATTCCAGAGTCTTTAATCATTGATGCCGATACAGCAACAATTATCCCCGATTATCAAAAGAAAATTGGCGACACCAAAGTTGTTTGTTATATTGTAGATACTTGTAGTAGGAATTATAAATACCCTGCACAAATAATAATGAGAGAGTTTGGTAATCCTATATTACCAGTATGTGACTATCTTGATATTCAACCTGTGAAAATAGAAAATGACTCATTCTCTATTTCATTCCCAGAGATGGTTGGAACAGGAAATATTAGTTGTGCTTTTGCAATAACAGATAGTACTGCTGCTTATATTGACGCTTATATTGAACCTGGCAAAACAAACAATATCTGGATTGATATAACAAAACCATATGGACAATATGGAGATCTTTACGCTGTTTATTCTGACAATGCTTACAATGCAATTAATAATGCAATAAACAAACCTTTCCCTCATGTCAGAGATTGGCGTGGTATTCCAGAAAATAAGTATGTAGATTTAAATAAAAAAGAATTTATAGAGATGGTTATGCATCAGCATGACTCAATAATTGAATGTATTAATAAAGATTCTATAGCAAGTACGATCCGTTTTTACAATGTTGAATATGCAAAATACGATACATATAGAGTAATAGAAAAATATAATTACTTAAAAAAGGAATTATGCAAAAGAGAGATTGCTAAACATGAGTATATATCATCAGAAGAATTGCAAAAAGTATTTAATGAATTAAATTTTCTTCCAAAATCATTATTTTATCCATATTGTAATGAATTCTTAAATGAGACATCAATAGACTTAAAAGATTATCCTGCAGATGTATATTCAATGTCTCAGTTGGCGCGACTTTGTGATAAATTTGATGAAAATCTTTGGAAAGACGCGCCAGAAGATGCTGCCGATTTTATAGGCGATGAATTCTGTATTGCAGCCTATAAACATTATCGTACTCAATGTATAGAAGCCCACAAGAGAGCAGAAGGCGTATTAGCAGAAGAAACACCTAATGTTGCTGACACCAAGTTATTTTCTTCTATGATGCAAAAATACAAAGGCAGACCTACTATTGTTTACTTTTGGAGTGCAGTAGATCCTTACTCTTTATTAGATTTGAGAAGAAATAAAAATAATCAATCGGCTGATACCACATACGTTTATATCGCAAACAGTTGGTCTTCTAAATCAGACTGGAATAAAACAATTAATCATATTAAGGGGAACCATTATTTTATTTCTAATGAATCTTTCAATTATATACTAAAGCAATATGGAAACAAACATGAACTTATTCCATTTAAACTATATGTAGATGAGAATGGTAAAACTTATTCTTATGAAGATAGAACTCCGCTAGATCCTGAAGCTAAAGAAAATAAGCGTCTTGTTTACATAGAGGAAGCACCAAATGTACCAAATGATAGCTTAATTTCTGCTATAGTAGAAAAACATAAAGGCAAACCTATAGTTATAGACCTTTGGGGAGTACATTGCAGGCCATGTATGGCGGAAATTACTTTAAAGGAGAGTAGTAAAACCGAAGATATTAATTATGTTTATCTTACATGTCCTAGATGGTCATCACGAGAACCATGGGAAACAACTATCAAGGAAATAAGCGGATATCATTATTATGTATCAAATGAGGCTTTTAATTTTATACTAGATAAATATGAAGGCACTGGTATTCCATTTAAACTATACTACTCCGCAGACGGAAAATTAGAAAACACTGTTGTAGGAGCAGAGCATTAAGATATAACAGAACTCGCTTACATCCCATTAGAACTGTAGGCGAGTCATTGTTTATGTATATGCTTTATGTTGTTTATATTACCAATACCCTTTGCATTGGGATGTCGTGGGGTTCGGTGGGGATGTCGAGGTAGAATTGTTCGCGGAAGCAAACACCTACGGTGAAGAGGTTGCTGTATTTTGAAAGGAATTTATCGTAGTAGCCTTTGCCCCTGCCTAGGCGGTAACCGTTTGGTGAGAAAGCAACGCCAGGCACGAGAATAAAATCCATTGAGTTAGGAGTTAGAAGTGAGGAGTTAGGAGTTTCTGGTTCTTTGATGTCATAACGTCCTACTCGGTACTCGCCAGTAAACTCACAGGCGGTCATGTCGTCGCCATTAATTACTGGAAGATAGACCTTTTTGCCCATGGCAATGCATTTGTCTATGAGCGAAAAAGTATCGATTTCATCGGGAAGATTTGCAAATAGCATCACGCTAGAAGCAGACAAAAATTCGGGCATAGAAAAAAGATTATTATGCAGAATCTCTTCTCTTTTTCTCCTTTCATCGGCAGAAATAGCAGAAACTCTTACCTTAATAATCTTTCTAAGTGCCTTTTTCTTGTTTAGCATATTTTTATAAGTCTTGCGCCGTCTTCCACCTCAGAAATTTCTACTCTAAGGGTTTCCTCTGGAAGTATTTCTTCTACCTTTTCTGGCCATTCCATAAAGCAGAAGCAACCACTTTCCATATAGTTGTCGAAGCCAATACCAAATGCTTCTTCAAGCGATTGTATTCTATAAAAGTCGAAGTGGAACACACTCTCACCTTCTCTATCTGTGTATTCGTTTACAATGGCAAATGTAGGGCTGTTTACAACATCTTCCACTCCAAGTTCTTCGCAAAGAGCCTTCACAAAAGTGGTTTTGCCCGCGCCCATGTGACCATAAAAAGCTATCAACTTGTTGTCGCCTATTTCAGCAAGGAAGGTGCGAGCCACCTCTTTTATATCATCTAAACTATTTAATTTTATCTCCTTCATTAAAAAACAATTTAAAACAAACTTATTTGTCCTTCTTCATCAGTCTTAATGCCATCTTCTGCTTCCACTTCCTCTGGCACTTCTTCTACCACCTCTTCTGGAGTGCGTAGTGGTTCTAGTTCCACCACCTCAGCCACCTTAAATGTGGTAATTCTCTTACCTTTTGCTTTGTAGCCTTTCACTGCAATAAAGCTTTCTGCATCTATGCGTGGGAATTCCTTGTCGGCATCTGCACCAGTAAGTTTTGCCTCAACGTATGGATAAACAGTATCTGTAAGCAGATAAAGCACAGATTTAGGGTTTTCACCTAAATATGATAGTGGTTTAGATGTAGATTCAAAACAGAAACGCTTCAAGTATGCGTTCTTTTGGTCGGCATCATAAAGAGCCGCAGTCCACACCTTGCCTTCGTCAAATTTCTCTATCTTGAAGATATTGTCTGGGTAGTGATTGCCCGAGTCGAAGTTGGTGGTGTACCATGTACCGTTATTTAGCACTACAAGGATTTCATCATCGCTATTGAATTCGCCAAGAAGTTCACCTCTGCCGTCGTAGTTTAGACGTAGCACATCGTGGTCGAACCACACTTTTCTGCCACCCAAGGTAGAAACACCTTTGTGTTTGCAAGTGATTTTTTGAATATCGTTTTTAGTAAGGATATTACCACGAGAAGAACGACCTTTAATGTCAATTTCTGAGAAATCTTTTTCCATTACCAAAATCTTCACTCTTGGACGTGGACGCAAGTTTATCTTTATCACCTCAGCCTCGCCGTTAGGGTTTGCAGAGAAGTATAGCACTTTTGTACCCGCTGTGCCCATGGTTAGGTCGTATTCTTTGTCGCGCACAAGACCCGTCACAGAGAAACGTTTAATATAATTTATGCCATCTTTACCATCGCGATAAACCATATTATACACAGTGCGTTTATCATTTTTCTTAAACACACTCACGTGGATAATATTTTTACCCACATAAACCTTTTCTGCCACTTTCACCACCTTGAATGTACCATTTTTGTAGAAAATGATAATATCATCTATGTCGGAACAGTTACATACATATTCGTCCTTTTTAAGCGCTGTGCCAATGAAGCCCTCGTCTTTGTTGATATAAAGTTTTTCGGTAGCTTCCACCACTTTCACAGCGTCGATGGTATCGAATAGTCTAAGTTCTGTTTTACGTGGATATGCAGCACCATATTTCTCAATTAGGTGTTTGTACCAGTTAATAGTGAAATCGGTGATATGCTCAATATTGTATTTTAGCTCTTTTAGTTTTGCGTTTAGCGAAGCGATATTTTCTTCCGCCTTTTTAACAGAGAATTTCAAGATACGAGCCATCTTTATCTCCATTAGTTTCAAGATATCTTCTCTCTCTACAGGGCGAATAAATTTAGGCTTAAATGGTTCTAGACATTTGTCGATAAAGTCAATAGCCTCATCCATAGAAGCAGACTCTTCAAAACCTTTTTCCTTGTAAATTCTTTCTTCAATGAAGATTCTCTCTAGCGATAGGTAGAAAATGCTTTCTTGCACCTCCGCCTTTTGAATAAGAAGTTCTTCTTTAAGAATGCGCAGGGTGTTGTCGGTAGAGAATTTTAGTACGTCAGACACTCCTAGGAAATTAGGTTTGTCATCGTAAATCACACAACAGTTTGGCGCAATGCTCACTTCACAAGAGGTAAACGCATACAGAGCATCAATTGTTTTGTCTGAAGAACGACCAGGTGCAAGATGAACAATAATTTCTACATTTTCGGCAGTGTTGTCGTCTATCTTTTTAATTTGGATTTTACCTTTTTCGTTGGCTTTAAGGATGGAATCGATAAGTTTGTCGGTGGTTACACCGTATGGAATTTCGCTAATGCAAAGAGTTTTGTTGTCTATTTTTGTAATCTTTGCACGCACCTTCACTCTACCACCAGAAGAACCATCTTTATATCTGCTCACATCCATATAACCACCTGTTTGGAAGTCTGGATATAGAGTAAATTCCTCGCCTTTTAGATATGAAATTGCAGCCTCTGCCACTTCGTTGAAGTTGTGTGGCAAAATTTTTGTTTGAAGACCCACGGCAATACCTTCCACGCCCTGAATAAGAAGAAGTGGGAATTTTACAGGGAATACCACAGGTTCGTTGTTTCTGCCGTCGTAAGATTTTTTCCATTCAGTTACTTTGGGGCTATAAAGCACCTCAAGAGCAAATGGACTCAAACGAGCCTCGATATAACGTGGAGCCGCTGCACTGTCGCCAGTTAAAACGTTACCCCAGTTACCTTGAGTATCAATTAAATAATTCTTTTGACCAAGTTGAACCAAAGCGTTGCCAATAGAGCTGTCGCCGTGAGGGTGAAACTGCATGGTATGACCCACAATATTAGCAACTTTGTTGTATCTGCCGTCTTCCATTCTCTTCATAGAATGTAGGATACGACGTTGCACAGGCTTAAGACCGTCGTAGATATGAGGCACTGCTCTATCAAGTATTACATACGAAGCATAATCTAAGAACCAGTTTTGGTACATGCCCGTCAACATCTTCTTATTTGACAACCCAGAAGGCATGCTTTCTTCTAACTCTTCGTCTTTTTCTATCATAATATGGTGATTTTTAGGTAGTATTTTAAAGTTTCGGTGTAAAATTACAAAAAATCACGAAAAAAACACCTATATTTGCAGTTCATTTTTAACTAAATTTTCAGATATGGCTTCACAAGAAGATGTTTTTAAAAAATTAGTAGCACACTGTAAAGAATATGGCTTCGTATTTCCATCAAGTGAAATCTATGATGGCGTGGGCGCAGTGTACGATTATGGTCAAAATGGTGTTGAATTAAAAAACAATATAAAGAAATACTGGTGGGACAGTATGGTGCTTCTTCACGAGAACATCGTGGGTATCGACGCTGCCATCTTTATGCACCCAACCACATGGAAGGCTTCTGGCCACGTTGACGCATTCAACGACCCATTGATCGACAACCGTGATAGTAAAAAACGTTATCGTGCAGACGTTCTTATCGAAGAACAACTTGCAAAATATGACGAAAAAATAGACAAAGAATGCGAAAAAGCGGCTAAACGTTTTGGCGAAAGCTTCGACAAAGAAATGTTTATCCAAACCAACGGTCGTGTACAAGAATATGTACAAAAACGTACTGAACTTCACACACGTTTTGCTAACGCTCTTAACGACAACAACCTAGAAGAACTAAAACAAATCATTCTTGATTATGAAATAGTTTGCCCTATTAGCGGTACTAAAAACTGGACAGACGTGCGTCAATTTAACCTAATGTTCTCTACAGAAATGGGTTCTACTGCCGACGGTGCTATGAAGATTTATCTTCGTCCAGAAACTGCACAAGGTATTTTCGTAAACTACCTAAACGTACAAAAAACTGGTCGTATGAAAATTCCTTTCGGTATTGCTCAAATTGGTAAAGCATTCCGTAACGAAATCGTGGCTCGCCAATTCATCTTCCGTATGCGTGAGTTTGAACAAATGGAAATGCAATTCTTTGTTCGCCCAGGCGAAGAAATGAAATGGTTTGAACACTGGAAATCTTTCCGCTTAAAATGGCACAAAGCTCTTGGCCTAGGTGATCACAAATATCGTTATCACGACCACGACAAACTTGCTCACTATGCTAACGCAGCTACCGACATCGAATTTGAAATGCCATTTGGTTTCAAAGAAGTGGAAGGTATCCACAGCCGTACCGATTTCGACTTAAGCCAACACGAAAAATTCTCTGGCAAAAACATTAAATATTTCGACCCAGAGTTAAATCAATCATACACTCCATACGTTATCGAAACATCTATTGGTGTAGACCGTATGTTCCTTTCTATTCTATCTGCTGCATACTGCGAAGAAAAACTAGAAGGTGGCGACAGCCGTGTAGTTCTTAACTTGCCTCCAGTGCTAGCTCCAGTGAAAGCTTGTGTGATGCCACTTGTTAAGAAAGACGGTCTTCCAGAAAAAGCTCGTGAAATTATCAATAGCTTGAAATTTGATTTCAAATGTAGCTACGACGAAAAAGATTCTATCGGTAAACGTTATCGTCGTCAAGACGCTGTTGGTACTCCATTCTGTATCACAGTAGACCACCAAACATTAGAAGACAATACAGTTACTATCCGTCATAGAGACACTATGAAACAAGACCGCGTAGCTATTGCCGATCTATACAACATTATTGGTGAACAAGTAAGCATGAAAAACTTGTTCAAAAAAATTACTGAATAATTAATTGAACTTAATTAAAAGATACACAATACTGCTGTTAGGCTGGATTATCTTTTTTCTGGCCTTGCAGTCTTGTGCTAATAGAGGGTCTGGTCCTCAAGGTGGACCAAAAGACACCGAACCTCCAGTATTGGTATCAGCCACCCCAATAAATGGCTCTACCAACGTTGCTACAAAAACTATAACACTTGAGTTCAACGAGCTTGTCTCTGTAAACAACCCTACTCAAAACATTATATTTTCACCTCCACAAAAGAATTTACCATCAGTTAAGGCATTAGGTAAAACAGTGAATATTGCACTTCAAGATTCACTTCTGCCAAACACCACATACACCATACAAATAAAAAAATGTATTGTGGACTACACAGAGTCGAATCCTTTTGCAGAGTATGTTTATACATTCTCTACAGGAGATAAGGTAGATTCTTTGCAGATAAGCGGAAAAGTTATTGACGCTCAAACATTTGCGGCAAAAAAGAATTACACCGTAGGTATTCATAGCAATCTTTCAGACACAGCTTTCAGCAAAATTAAATTTGAAAAGATTACTAAAACCGATGTCAATGGAGATTTTACCATTTATGGCGTTGCCGAAGGCACATATAATATATTTGCCATAAACGACGCAGGCGGAGTAAACCTTTATCAAAACAAAGGTACAGACATTGCATTTCTAGATTCTACCATTACCCCTTATGCCCACTTGCACGGCAAGGTAGACACACTTTGGACAGACTCTACCAAAACTAAATACGAAAAGGTAACATTAGATGCCTACAATGAATATTTCCCAAAAGGAATTATTCTGAAAACCTTTAAGGAAAAAGACATTATTCATAGACTAGAAAGCTACAAACGAAACGAGAGAAACACATTTACACTTCTTTTCTCTGAGCCACAAGAGAAAGAACCTATCGTTAGCCTTATAAGCGACAGCATATTTACTGAACCTTTCCTAAAAGAAAGAACTGGCAGAGCCGACTCGCTTATTTTTTGGGTAAAAGATAGTTTACTTTACAAAAACGACAGCATACAAATAGCTGTTACCTATTTAAGAACAGACAGCGTTGGAGAACATGTTTCTCAAACAGATTCCCTATACCTAATACATAGAGAAACAAAAGCCTCAAAACGCAAAAAAGAACAATCAGGTGGTAAAGACTCATTTGGTTTCACTCACAATCTAAACAGAAGTTTAGAAGTGTACGACACCATCAGAATTGTATTCAACGAACCAATAAAAGAAGTAATAAAAGACAGTATTAGTCTTTCACTAAAAGTAGATACAGTTTATAAAAATGTTGACTACAAAATAGCGTTCGACGATAGTATCTGCAAAAAGAAACTTTACCTATTATTTAAAAAAGAACTAGGCGGTAGCTACCAACTAAAAATGGACTCTGCTAGTGTAATAAGTATTTACGATAGGGCTACAGATAAATTCAACAAACCTATAAAAATAAAAAAACTAGAAGAATATTCAAATCTATATATCAAGTTTAACGAAAACGTTCCTAACGGCATAGTACAACTACTTACCGAGCGCGAAGTGCTTATGAAAGAATGCCCTGTGCAAAACAAAGAAGCTTATTTTGAAGACATTACACCTGCTTCCTACTATATTAGAATGTATATAGACGAGAATGGCAATAAAAAATGGGATGCTGGTAATTTAGACAAGAAAAAACAACCAGAAATGGTTTATTATTATCCTAAAAAGCTTCAACTAAGACCAAACTGGGATATGGAAGAAACATGGCCTTATAAAGCCATAGATGTGCTAAAACAAAGACCATCAGAACTAGTAAAAAAAGATTTAACTGCTAAATAAAAAATATATGGCTGTAATTATTTCTGAAGTTAAAACCCGCAAAGAACTAAAGAAATTTGTTCAATTTGGGATAGATATTTTTGAAGGCAATGAATATTTTTGCCCTCCTCTAATTTTCGACGAGTTAAATACTCTAGACAGTAAGAAAAACCCAGCATTTGAAGTTTGCGAAGCTGTTTACTACCTAGCATACAAAGACGGAAAAATTGTGGGTCGTATTGCAGGTATTATAAACAAACAAGCAAATGCTCACTGGGATGTGAAAAAGGTGCGTTTTGGTTGGTTCGACTTTATCGACGACAAAGAAGTATCTAAAGCACTTCTAGACGCAGTGGTAGCTTGGGGTAAAAGCAAAGGGATGAATGCCCTAAATGGTCCTGTAGGTTTCACCGACCTAGATCACCAAGGTCTTCTATTAGAAGGTTATGAATACCTTTCACTAATGGCTGCGCTTTACAACTATCCATACTACGTGGAACACTTCGATGCTTACGGACTTACAAAAGAAGCAGACTGGGTGGAAATTCGTTTGAAAGTGCCAGAAGTGCTTCCTGAAAAATTGAGCCGCGTAGCAAATCTTATTACAGATAGATATAAGGTAAAAGCAACTCACGTGAAAAACAGTAAAGAGCTTCTAAAACGCTATGGTTATAGTTTCTTTGACCTTATCGACACAGCATACAAACAACTTTACAACTATTCTCCACTAACAGAAAAACAAAAGAAATATTATAGCGACCTATACTTCCCTATTCTAAATTTCGACCTAGTGAGCCTACTAGTAAACGAAAACGACGAACTTGTAGGTGTGGGTGTGGCTATGCCAAACCTTAGTAAAGAATTAAGAAAAACCAAAGGTAAATTGTTCCCATTTGGTTGGTTCCATATGCTAAAAGCACTTACTGCTAAGACATACGAATCTGCAGACTTGCTTCTAATTGCTGTGCGTCCAGACTACCAAAACAAAGGTATTAACTCACTTATATTTACAGACCAATTACCTTATTATCAAAAACATAAAGTTAAATATGCATCTGTTACAGCTATATTAGAAACTAATATGAAGAGCATGTCTAACTTTATATTATTTGACCACGAGGTATATAAACGTCGTCGTGCATACATAAAACAAATCTAATTTGTTTCATTACTATATGAATATTTTAGGAAACATAATTTTGCTAACAGGCGGTAGCGCAGGCATTGGTCGTGCCACTGCAGAATACCTTATGCGACAAGGTTATACTGTTTATGCAGCATCTCGCAGAGGTAGCGAAAATGTAGAAGACCCATTTTCTGGAGGTAGAATTATAGGTCTTTGTGCCGACGTTACAGACAAAAACAGCCTAGACGTGGCAGTGTCTAGAATTATTGAAGAACAAGGCGAACTCTCTGCAGTAATTTGCAATGCTGGCAACGGCATAGCAGGCTCTGTGGAAGACACATCGCTTGAAGAAGCACGCTACCAAATGGAAACAAACTTCTTTGGAGTTTTCAATACAGTACAAGCTTGCCTTCCTGTTTTTAGAGAGCAAAAACACGGTAGAATTATTGCCATTTCTTCTGTAGCAGCCATTGCCCCTATCCCATTCCAAGGATTTTACTCAGCAAGTAAATCGGCTATTATGCTCCTAATGCAGGCACTTTCTATGGAGATGAAGCCATACAATGTAAAATGTACTTGCATTCTTCCAGGTGACGTAAAAACAGACTTCACAGCCAGCAGAAAATATACCGAGGCAAGTGAACTTCCTGGTTCTGCATACACCGATGCAATGCGCACTGCAGTGCAAACCATGGAAAAAGACGAGCAAAACGGCATGAAGCCTAAAGTGATAGCAAAAGCCATTGCAAAAGTCTTGAAACAAGAAAATCCAAGCCCAGTAGTGGTGCCACATATCATGTATAAAACACTTTGCTTTATCATGAAAATAGTGCCAACAAGGCTGAAAATTTGGGTGATAAGTAAGCTTTACAGCTAAAAGTTAGGTGTTAGGGGTTAGGAGTTAGGAGTTTTTGCTTATCTTTGTAAACTGAAATTAAATTTTAAAGAAACTATGGCATACTTTTTTACATCAGAATCTGTTTCTGAAGGACATCCAGATAAAGTGGCAGACCAAATATCAGACGCCATTCTAGACTACTTCTTAGCACAAGCACCAGAATCTAAGGTGGCTTGCGAAACCCTTGTTACCACAGGTCAAGTGGTGCTAGCAGGTGAGGTAAAATCTTCTGCATACGTAGATGTGCAAACTGTAGCACGCAACGTGATTAAACGCATTGGTTACACCAAGAGCGAATACATGTTTGAAGCACACTCTTGTGGTGTTTTCTCTGCTATTCACGAGCAATCTGCCGACATCAACCGCGGTGTAGAAAGAGAAGACCCATACAATCAAGGTGCTGGCGACCAAGGTATGATGTTTGGTTACGCATGCAACGAAACATCAAACTTTATGCCTATCACACTAGATATGTCTCACGCTCTGCTTAAAGAGCTTGCAGCAATCAGACGTGAAGGCAAAGAAATGACTTACCTACGTCCAGACTCTAAGTCGCAAGTAACAGTAGAATACGACGACAACAACAATCCAGTACGTATAGACACTATCGTGGTTTCTACCCAACACGACGAATTTATGGAAAACGACGAAGAAATGCTTGCTAAAATTAAAGACGACGTGGCAAACATTCTTCTTCCACGCGTTTTTGCCCTAGATACACGCTACCAAAACCTAAACAAAAGCGACTTCAAACTATTTGTAAACCCTACAGGTAAGTTTGTTATCGGTGGTCCTCACGGCGACACTGGCTTAACAGGTCGTAAAATTATCGTTGACACATACGGCGGTAAAGGTGCTCACGGTGGTGGTGCATTCTCTGGCAAAGACCCTTCAAAAGTGGACCGCTCTGCAGCATACGCAGCACGTCACATCGCTAAAAACATGGTGGCAGCAGGCCTTGCAGACGAAGTACTTGTGCAAGTGGCATACGCTATTGGCGTGGCAGAGCCAATGAACCTTTATGTAAACACCTACGGCACTGCAAAAGTGAATATGAACGACGGCGAAATAGCACAACAAATCTCTAAACTATTCGACCTACGTCCAAAAGCAATAGAAGACAATTTGAAACTTAGAAACCCAATGTATGAAGAAACCGCTTCTTACGGTCACCTTGGTAGAACTCCAGAAGTGGTAACAAAAACCTTCGTTACCACCGACAGAGGCACCATCACCAAAGAGGTAGAACTATTCACTTGGGAAAAACTAGACAGAGTAGAAGACATCAAATCTACATTCGGAATTTAATTTAACTCCTTATAAAATAAAAATGCTGACCACATGGTCAGCATTTTTTATTTAGCACCCTTAAAAAAAACTCTAACTATTCAGGGAAGCCTTGATATATGTCTGAAGTATATTCCTCTGTTTCGTTCGCATCATGCAGCGGAGTCCACACTTGAGCAAAGAAAGGATTTACTTTTGCAATGTGGTTGTAGCGCCATGGCATTGGAGTGCAATCTGGGCACCAGTGACCACCTTGAAGCACTAAAACTGGCGACATCTCAAACTCGTGACCATCGGCACATTGCCAACGAAGTGGAGTTCTGAAATCACCTTTTACCATAGTTTCAGACAAACATTTACCACCACGGAATGCTGCAGCCTGACGCATGTCTTCTATAGTCCATTCGGTACGTGGTTTAAACTCGTCGTAGCCGTGGTCGATATGAACAGCCTCATCGGTAGGTCGAGAAAGGTCCATATCTTTCCATTTGCGAGGAATAGCAGCCCATTTTTCTTTACTACCGTAGTAAGCAGCAATACGTTCTTGGACATTATTTTTAATCCACCATTGAGTACCCCAGAATGTTTTATTTGCCATATATTTCATTGCCCATTTAATGAAAATAGGAGGGCAAATCTTAGCTAAATGATAGTACCAAGGCACTTGTTTGCCAAGATAGTTTTTGAAATATTCTGCCACTGGAATGTTGGCACGGAAGTGAAGATATTCTTCTAATTTGTCTGAGTCTAGATACCATTGACCGTGGAAGTTGCGAGTAACAAACCAATATGGTTCAAAGATTTTTTCTGGACGAGGGCAAGAAATGGTATCAAGCAGATAACATTCAAACTCATAGTTTGTAAGTCGGTATTCTTTACCAGAACCAATATTGTAGAAATTACACCAAAATTCTTCTGGCACGTCGTCTGCACAAACATTGGCAAGCAATCTACCACTATCTTCCACTGTTGCCCACTCTAGCATACCACGAAGTGGCACGTGAAACATAATTGGGTCGAAGTTTTTAAGAATAGCGCCATAAAGGATACCACTTTGGCGAAGGCTCACCCAGTTTTTAATACCAGACTCAACAATGATTTTTTCTGCTTCTGTTTTAGAAATTGCATAGTGGTCATACACACTTATGCAGATAGGGTCACCAGTACGTCCCCAGTGAATAGGTTCGTTGCGGTCTGAAGTTTGAGCCACAGTACCAATATAAACCACTTTTATTTCATCTTTGTTTGGCTGAGCAAGCACAGCTTTCACAATGTTTTTAGCAGCCTCTGTATTGGTTTTGATAGTACGTTTTGGGAAGTAGTCTGCTTGTGGCGATACCATACCACCCACATGAAGCACTATGTCTGCACCAGTTACGCATTTTAAAATGTCGTCGTAGTTTAAGAGGTCGCCCCAAACTATTTTTACAGCTTCCTCTCCCTCAAGATAAGCCAACTTTTCTTTGTTAGCCTTGCTAGGACGAGCAAGCAACACTATATTATATAGGTCTTTCTTTTTAAGAAGTTCTGCTAAACCTGCTGCCCCCATATTGCCTGTGGCACCAGTTAAGAATACTGTCTTTTTCATTTGCTTTTACCTGTTATTATTTTCTTTATTTCGTTTAGTTTATTTAAAGCATCTATTGGAGTAAGTGAATTTATATCCACTCTTAAAATTTCGTCACGCACTTGGCTAAGCACTGGGTCGTCTAATTGGAACAGACTAAGTTGATAACCAGAACGTGTTTCTGCTATATTATCTAGTTTTTTAGATACTGTTTTGTGAGAACTTTCTCCTTCTAGGTCGGCAAGTACCTTGTTTGCACGTTCCACCACGCTCTTTGGCATACCAGCAAGTTTTGCCACGTGAATACCAAAACTATGTTCGCTACCGCCAGGGGTAAGTTTACGAAGGAAAATAACTTTGCCGTTTACCTCTTGCACAGATACATTGAAGTTTCTAATGCGAGAGAAACTGTTTTTCATCTCGTTTAACTCGTGATAGTGAGTAGCAAACAGTGTGCGAGCAGAAGCCGATGGGTGTTCGTGAATGTATTCCACTATAGACCACGCAATAGAGATGCCGTCGTATGTGCTAGTACCACGACCAAGTTCGTCAAATAGCACTAAACTACGATTTGTCATATTATTTAGAATACTTGCAGCCTCGTTCATTTCCACCATAAAGGTACTTTCACCCATAGAAATATTGTCGCCAGCACCCACACGAGTAAAGATTTTGTCCACCATACCCACTTTTGCTGAAGCAGCAGGCACATAACAACCTATTTGCGCCATAAGCACTATAAGCGCAGTTTGACGAAGCAGCGCAGACTTACCAGCCATATTTGGCCCAGTAATCATTATAATTTGTTGCTGCTGTGTGTCTAGATACAAATCGTTGGCGATATATTGTTCACCCACAGGCAGTTGACGTTCAATCACTGGGTGACGTCCTTCTTTAATATCAAGCACATCGCTATCTTCCACTGCAGGACGATTGTAACCATAACGAGCAGAAATAGAAGCAAAGTTTGAAAGCACGTCTAGCTTACTAAGTATCTCTGCATTTTTTTGAAGAGGACGGATATAACCTCCAAGTTCCTCTACTAAAGACATATAAAGGCGAGTTTCAATAGAAAGAATTCTTTCCTCTGCACCCAAAATTTTGTCTTCATATTCCTTAAGTTCTGGAGTAATAAAACGTTCTGCGTTAGCAAGAGTTTGTTTTCTAATCCACTCCGCTGGCACATTATCTTTGTGCATATTTCTCACCTCAATGTAGTAACCAAACACGTTGTTGTAACCTATCTTAAGGCTAGAAATACCAGTATTTTCTATTTCACGTTGTTGCATTTTTAGCAAGTAATCCTTGCCAGAAAACGCTAATGAACGATATTCATCAAGCTCTGCATCCACACCCTCACGTATCACTCTGCCACGGTTCACAGCCACAGGAGGGTCTATCTCCACCCAAGAATGAATTTTTTCTTTTATTTCGGTGAGCAGAGCAAGTTCTTCGCCAAGTTTAATAAGTTCTTCTGAAGAAGACGAAATTAGCAGACTTTGAATTTGCTCTATTGCATTAAGTGCCACTTTAAGCTGCACCACCTCGCGTGGATTTACCCTCAAAACTGCTATTTTAGAAACCAAACGTTCCAAGTCGCCCACATCAGAAAGCAAAGAAAGAATGTTTTCCTTAATTTCAGGTTCTCTAAAGAAAGAATCCACTACATTTAAACGTGCGTTTATAGCTTCCACATCTTTAAGTGGGAACGCCACATAACGACGAAGAAGACGAGCACCCATAGCAGTGCGAGTATCGTCTAATACATCCACCAGAGATTTTCCATCGCCATAACCTGTAGAAAACAATTCTAGATTTCTAATGGTAAATTTATCAAGCCAAACAAAGTTTTCTGAGTGAATGCGAGAAATTTGAGTAATGTGACTTGTTTGGAAGTGTTGAGTTTGGTCTAGATAGAAAAGCACCGCACCCGCTGCCACAATAGCATCGTTTAATTCGTTGATACCAAAGCCCTTAAGGGTAGAAACTTCAAACTGCTTAAGCAGACGTTTTTGAGCAGAATCTAGCGAAAACACCCAGTCTTCCATGGTGAAAGTAGATGTTTTGCCATCGTATAGTTTGTAGAAACTTTCATTTTTGCCACGCTCAAAAAGTATTTCCTTAGGAGCAAAACTGCTAAGAAGTTTTGACACATACTCCGCAGTACCTTGCCCTGCCAAAAATTCGCCAGTAGAAATATCTAAAAATGCCACACCCACACTTGTTTTATTGAAGTGCACTGCAGCAAGGAAAGTATTTTGTTTAAAATCTAGAAGATTGTCGTTGTAAGACACCCCAGGAGTAACTAGTTCAGTGATGCCACGTTTCACTAGTTTAGTTTTAGAAAGTTTAGGGTCCTCAAGCTGATCACAGATAGCCACACGATATCCCGCACGCACAAGTTTTGGCAAATAATTATCTAAAGCATGAAATGGGAAACCAGCCATATAAATGGCATTTTCTGTTCCTTTTCCGCGTTGGGTAAGCGTAATGCCCAGCACTTGTGAAGCTAAAAGTGCATCGTCGCAGTAGGTTTCGTAAAAGTCGCCACAACGATAAAGCAAAATTGCATCAGGATTTTGGTTCTTCATTTCGAAGAAATGCCTCATCATTGGTGTTTCTATCTGTTTAGACATCAGTCGTTTATTTTTTATTCGTTAATTTTATTACTCAAAAGTCCAAAGATACTGATTTTAAAAATAGAATTAACATTTTACCAATTTATTTTTTCAACAAAGCGCAGTTTTTCTGTTGATATCTCTTTGCCACCCCCCTTTGCTTCAAACACGCTGCAAATCACTTTTTTATATAATTTCATAACTTTTTTAAAGAAAAACAAAGGAAAACACAATATTTTAGGCTGTTTTTCTGTTAATTAGGTGATAATATTGTTATTATTTGCAAAAAAAGTAGTAATTTTGCGCGAATATTGGCGTTTACAGCCAACGTTTGAAAACCTATTTTGTAAACCTTAAACTAAAAACTATGATAAAAAGAGCATCAACTATTCTCTTAACGTTATTTTTATTACTTACTTCTGCACAAGTGTGGGGTGCAGTAATAGTTCCTGACCAAGTTGTTGGTGGAACTAAATTTGAATCCTCATCAAGTCCAAAAACAATTGACAATATTAAATATTACGGAGAAGAATCTCTCTCTCTAAGTGTTACTTCTAAACAATTTTCTTTCCCATCAACTGGTGGTATTAAGTTTGTAGGTGGTATAAATAGCAAAGTTTATTCTCATACTGTAACGGGATTACCAACAAGTGGTACTCATACCTATAAGGTAACAATTACTACTTCTGGAATAAAAAAGATATGTATTAAAGCTCCAGGTGACAACGTTTTTACTAGTAACAATATTTCTTTCACCATTACTAGTACTAACGGAAAGTTCAGCTATGAATTTCATGCATGGGGAGAGCAAGATGCTCCATTTACAATTACTGAAATTAAAGTTGTCGGAGATATTGAACAAAAAATAGTATCTTCTAATGGTAACGATATTTGTAAAGGCGAAGAAACTGAGTTTACTGCGATAGGCCTTAGCGGAAGCATCATTTGGAAAGACGGTACCAAACAAATTGGCACTGGTCAAAGCATCATTTATGCTCCTACCGAAGAAAAAGGCACAATCACAGCAGGAAGCCTTACTTTCCCATACACCACAAAACTTTGTTGTTCTATAACAGCGGAAACCGAAACAGCATTTAGCGAGAATTTTAATACTAGTAAAAATAATCCTACATTATCTCAAATTAACCCAGGAGCATATTCTAGTAGTTCATACTCACATTACTCTGGAAGTGGAGACCTTGGTAAAAACGACTATGCTATTGTACATGGCACATCAGAAGCTGGTCAATGGTGGAAAAATCCAGAAACATTTGCATACGTACCAGAAGATAAAACTCTTACTGCCACCGATAAATTCCTATTTATCAACTGCGATGTTGTACGAGAAGAAATGTTTATCTATCGTATTAGCAAAGAGTTTTGCCCAGATACACACTACGAATTCACTGCTCGCATTGCCAATGTATGTAACGAAGAAAAAACACCAATAAACGTAAAATTGACAGTTTACGGTTATAATACCTTTTCAGAACTTAATAGTACAAACAATGGTAATTTTATTAAATCATACGAATCTGGTAACATTGGAGCCAACTCAGGATGGAAACTAGCAAGACTAAATTTCTACTCTGGTAATTACAAATATTTTAGAATATCTATAAGCAACAACGTTGCAGATGCAGATATTATTTTGGATAAACAAAGTGGAGAAGTAGTGGGTAACGACTTAGGTATTGATGATATCGAGTTTAAAGTTTGTAGTCCTAAAGTAATGGTTTATGCCGACAATGCTTTAAAAACTAATACTCTGGAAGTGTGTGACAATGCCGACCAAACAATTTCATTGTATGCAGGTAACGCATTAGACAACTATTCATCTTACATGAACGATACATGGTTCGTACTACAAGAGGCTAAAAAAGGCAGTAATTTATCAGATGACAAAAGCTGGACTAACGTGAAGGATAAAGATGGTAATACCATAAACGCTAAAAAATTTACTGCTGTTGGTGAATTTACTGAGGTTTTAGTAAAACAAGGTCAAGGCGAAACTTATTATCGTGCTATCGTTGCTTCTAGCGAAGCTACTGCCAATGATGTAGCAAAGAATGGATCAGCAGGAGGTTGTAATGTTTATGGAAAAACAATAAAGACAGACGACTACACACTATTAACTATTTCATGTAAAAATAAAAGTACAGCTCCAACATTAAAGGACTACAAAGAATGTCCTTCAACAGATGGAAAATTAGACCTATATACTCGTATTACTGCTATTACACTAGTTGATGGCACTAAAATCGACTTGTCTAGTAAAACTGTAGCTGAAAAGAAAACTGAAATAGCAAAACACGGTGAAATTAAATGGTATAAAGGAAACGCTACTACTCCATTAACTGATGCAGAAACAATTGTAGATTTACCTTCTTCTGCAGATGTTGCAGACATTTACAACGCAACATTCACACAAAAACCTTCTGCTAGTACAACATACGAAGCTAGTAGCAAAGCTAGCGTTAAAGTAGAAATTAAAAAAACTATTGAAGTAACAGTTTCTCCAGAAAAAATTGAAGGTTGCTTAAGTGAAATTAGTAAAGACCCAGCAGGTCGTACATTCTATGTGACAAAAGTAAATCCAGTAGCATCTCCTGCTACAGATTACACCTATACTTGGAAAAATGTAAAAGCAGATGGCACTGAAGATGCTACTCCACTTAAATCTGGAGATGAAAACTTCTATGCCTTACCTTCAGAAGCAGGCTCTGGTACTATTAAACTTTATGTAGAATCTAAAACTACAGCTGCATGTCCTAGTGTTGCAAAAGAACTTACATATAACATTGCAGACAATCCAAACTTTGAATGTGCAATTAACGTGCCTTGTAATACAGCATTGGCTACAACAGGAGTTACAATTGAATTAACCAAAATTTCAGGTAGCACAAACCTTACTATCAAACGTGACGGTACAACAATTAAAACTGAAAACTTAACTACAGGAACAACAACTTATTCATACGCAGATAAGACTGTTCCTGCATCTGCTACCAGTGTAGAATATGAAATTATACTAGGAGCAGGTTCTTGCTCTAAAACAGAAAAAAAATCTTACACTATTTCATCAGAAAACATATTTGAACTTACATCTGACGCAAAAGACGTTGACGATTCTAAAAATATAGAATATCACATTTGTAAAGGTGAAGACTTAAACTATCACGTTATTTCAAGCTACAAATTAGAACCTGGTAAAGAATACTTTAAATGGTATAGAGACGAAGAATTAATTGACGACGATGAACTAAAATACAGCAATAGTTACAAAATAACAAAAATGCTAACAGACAAAACTGTATTTAAAGTTGAGATAGTTGCAGAAGAAGGCGAAGAATCTTGCGGTGGTAAAGCTACAGTTACAATCTACGGCGACGATGCTCCAAGCATTGAAATGACTGAAATCAACCTTTGCTATGGTGAAAGCACCACACTTCAAGCATACGGTGGTGATGGTTACACATGGACTCCTTCTACATACCTCTCAGCAACAGATATTGCAACCCCAAGTGTAACTAAACCAGAAGAAACTATTACCTATACCGTAGAAATAGAAAAAGGTGTATGCTCTGAAGAGTTCAGTGTTAAAGTAAATGTAAACCCTCTACCTGTGATAAACACTATAGATGTGAAAACACTAGAAAATGGTGAAAGAGATATCACAGTAAACGTATCAGAAGGCGAAAGCCCTTATACATATTCATTAGATGACAAGGACTATGACGTACTAGAAGAAATTCTAAAAAGAGCATCTATTGGTTGGAACCAACTTTACGTACTAGATGCTAATAAATGTGGATCTTCTAAGATGTTTGAAATAGAACCAATTGAAATTATCCCTGACAAATATTTCTCACCAAATGGCGACGGAGTAAACGATTTATGGGAAATTAAAAACCTAGAAGTTTATTCTTCATATATTGTAGAAATATTTACCCGCCATGGTAAACGTATATTTATACAACGTGTAGGAAGTTTCAATATAGATGGAGTTGATGATGGTTTAGGAAGCTATTTTAGCGGTTGGAAGGGTGAATACAATGGTAAACCAATGCCAAGTGACGACTACTGGTATTTAATTACTTTAGAAGACATTAGAAAACAATACACTGGTCACTTTACACTTAAACGTTAAACTAAACCGTGATAAAACATACTGAATTAAATAAAAAACCTTATATTTGCACTATGAAAAAATTAGCTGTCGTTATATTAGCTGTATTTTTGGGGATGACAAAGTTATTCGCGCAAGAAGAACTTATCTATAACCAATACCACTATAACTACTACTTAGTGAATCCTGCTTTAGCAGGTGCAGAACCTTGTTCGCATTTTATGCTTACCAATAGAATGCAATGGGTGGGTATGAAAGATTTCCCTATGACTCAACTTGCGTCTTTCAAAACACGTGTTTGGGACAACGTTGGTATAGGTGCATATCTATTCCACGACCGTAACGGTTACTCAAACCGCGCTGGTGGTCAAGTGACATTTGCATACCATATTCCACTAAGCAATGGTCGTCAGTTCTCAAAAAAGAAATCATACGACCGCCAACTTTCTTTTGGTGTATCATTTAAGATAAACTATTTCTATATAAACAACGAATTGTTTGACCCACTAGTGTCTGACGCTCTTACCGACGATGCGTTTGCCAATACCAATGGTTGGTCTCCAAATATGAACTTCGGTATCTACTATAAAGATTACGGTGGTTTCGTAGGTGTTTCGTTAACTAACCTTATCCCTTACAAAGCAGACATCTTTGGAGACAAGGAAATTCCTGCTCCACTAAGTGGTTACGTATTTGGGGGCTACACATTCGACCTAGGAGCTAGAAAAGATAAATATCTAGAACCAATGGCTATGATTAAATTTAACCAATATGGTTGGTTTGGCATGGACCTTAACTTAAAATTTGGTCACGAAGTAGAAAAAGATTACTGGGGATACTGGGTACAAGCATCTTATCGTCACAGTTGGAACCCAAATAATATCCAATCTATGCAACTTATGCCAATGTGCGGATTCAACATCAAAAACTTCCAAATTGGTTACGCGTTTAGCTTAGATTTGAATAACCTTGTTACTCAAAACTACGGTACTCACGAGATTATGTTGGGATATACTCTATGTTATCAAAAACACTTCTGTAGATAATTGCATGTATAATGGGTAATTTTCTCGTTGCCCTTGTCCTCGTATTCCTCACTTACGTTTAGTAAGCTCCGGATACTCGGACTTCGGGACGCCTAAAAATTCCACCATTCTACATACAATTATGAGAGCGGAACCTCATTCTAAAATAACTCTTAGTACATAAAGATAAAAAAACCTGACCGTCGGTCAGGTTTTTTGTGTTATAGGGAGTCAACTATTTTCGTTAGTCTTGTAGAGTTTGACCCTTTGATTAGGATTGTGCAGCCTGCTATAGGATTTGCAGTTAAATACTCCTTAAGAGCATCTACATTTTCAAAGCAAAGGTGAGCACCTGCTGCGGCTGAGGTAAATTCACTTCCTACTAGGTAAACCTTATCAAAGCCAAGCGACTTGATAAGTGCAAGAATCTTGTTGTGCTCCATAATACTGTCCTCGCCAAGTTCTTTCATGTCACCAAGGATAAGTGCTTTGCTCGCTGCTTCTATTTTAGAGAAGTTTCTTAGCGCAGCATCCATACTGGTTGGGTTGGCGTTGTAGGCATCCACTATAAGAGTGTTGCTCTCGGTTTTAGTGCATTGAGAGCGGTTGTTGGTTGGGGTATATTCGCGAAGCGCAGCCACGATTTCTTCATCCATCACGCCAAAGTATCTACCAATACATGCAGCAGAAAGAATATTTGAAAGATTGTAGTCGCCAATAAGCTGAGTTGCCACTGAGTAAGATTGTTTCTTGCCAGAGGCATTGCCGTTTAGACGAAGATTTACATTAATATAAGGTGTGCAAGACACAATATTTCCAGAGACAAAGTTTTCGTCTGCCTCACCATATTTAATACATTCTATATCACCCGCCATTGCAGTTAGGTGTGGATTGTCGGCATGAAGGAAGATTTTACCTTCCACCCCACGGATAAACTCATAAAGTTCGCCTTTGGTTTTCTTCACTCCCTCGAAACTTCCGAAACCTTCTAAGTGAGCCTTGCCCACATTGGTTATAATACCAAAGTTTGGACGAGCAATTTTGCAAAGAAACTCAATTTCCTTTGGGTGGTTTGCACCCATTTCTATCACAGCAATATTATGACCTCTGTTTAGGCGAAGCAATGTAAGAGGCACACCAATATGGTTATTTAAGTTTCCTAGAGTGAAAAGTGTGTTATATTCTTTGCTTAAAACAGTAGAAATAAGTTCTTTTGAAGTGGTTTTACCGTTGGTGCCTGTAATGGCAATCACAGGAATATTAAATTTCATACGGTGATATGCCGCTAAATCTTGCAGAGTTTTAAGCGAATCTTCCACATGAATAATATTTGGGTTGCCCACGCCTATCTCAGGATTATCTGTTATAGCATATTTACAACCCTGCTCAAGGGCTTTTTCTACAAATAAATTGCCATCGAAGTTTGTTCCTTTAATACCGATAAACATAGCCCCTTCTGGACAATTTCTACTATCAATACTCACTGCAGTAGATTGCAAAAACTTTTCGTATATATTTTCCATTATGTTTCTATTTTATGACAAAGTTAGACATAATTACATAAAATTCTCACATTAAAGGAAATAATTTGCTAATCATGCACATTTTTAAATGAAAATCTTTAATTTTGTGTAATGTTTAAATCCATAAGCTATGGTACGCAAGTTTGATTTCATCGTTGTTGGGAGCGGAATAGCAGGTATGAGTTTCGCCCTAAAAGTGGCACATAAAGGTAAGGTTGCCATACTTTGTAAAAACAAATTGGAAGAATCTAACACTCATTACGCCCAGGGCGGTATCGCTTCTGTAACCAATGAGACCGACAATTTTGAGAAACATATATCTGACACTCTTATTGCGGGCGATGGCATATGCAACGAGGAAGTGGTGCGCAAAGTAGTAGAAAATGCACCAAAAGAAATTGATGCTCTTGTAAACTGGGGTGTGGATTTTGACAAAGATGCAGAAGGAAACTTCGACCTACACAAAGAGGGCGGTCACTCAGAATTTCGTATCCTTCACCACAAAGACAGCACAGGTGCAGAAATTCAGTCTTCACTTATCAAAAGAATCAAAAAACATCCAAATATAGAAGTGTTTGAGAGTTATTTCGCAATAGAAATTATTACTCAACACCATTTAGGACAACTTGTAAAACACACTACTCCAAATATTACTTGTTATGGTGTGTATGTGCTAAATCCTCGCACTCGACGCGTGCATACTTTCCTATCTAAAATGACAATGATGGCAACCGGCGGTATTGGTCAAATTTATCAAACCACTACCAACCCTTCTATTGCCACTGGCGACGGTATTTCTATGGTTTATCGTGCCAAAGGTCTTGTAAAAGATATGGAATTTGTTCAATTCCACCCTACCTCACTTTATAACCCAGGACAAAAACCATCGTTCCTTATCACTGAGGCTATGCGTGGTTATGGTGCTGTACTTAGAACCATTAAGGGCAAAGAATTTATGCACAAATACGACTCTCGTGGTTCACTTGCTCCTCGCGACATTGTGGCAAGAAGCATCGACACCGAGATGAAACTGGCAGGTTGTGACTACGTTTACCTAGACGTTACCCACAAAGATGCCGAAGAAACAAAGAAACACTTCCCTATGATTTACGAAAAATGTTTATCATTGGGCATAGATATTACAAAAGATTACATTCCTGTGGTGCCTGCCGCTCACTACCTATGTGGTGGTATTTTGGTAGACACCAACGCGTGCACCTCTATTAAAAATCTTTACGCCGCAGGCGAATGTTCTTGCACAGGGCTTCACGGGGCAAACCGTTTGGCTTCAAACTCACTTATCGAGGCTATCGTGTATGCCGACGCTGCCGCTAAACACTCGCTTGAAAAAATCGACGAAGTTTCTATTCGTGAAGACGTACCTCTTTGGAACGACGATGGCACCTCGCTAAACGAAGAAATGATTCTTATTACTCAAAGTTTGAAAGAAGTTTCTTCTGTTATGAGTAATTATGTGGGCATTGTGCGCTCAAATCTTCGTTTAAAAAGAGCGTTTGACCGACTAGAAATTCTATACAAAGAAACAGAAGATTTGTTTGACCGTTCGGTAGTAACACGTGAAATCTGCGAACTTAGAAATATTATCAACACAGCATATTTAGTTATTAAACATGCTATGGAAAGAAAAGAAAGTCGTGGACTACATTATACATTAGATTATCCAGAAAAAATTACCTATGATAAACTATAAAAGAAGAGCAAGTAGCACAGTACAAGTAGGACAAGTGGGTATCGGTGGTGAAAACCCTATCCGCGTTCAGTCTATGTTAAACACCTTTACCACAGACACAGAAGCGTGCGTGGCACAGTCTGAAAGACTTATTGCTGTGGGTTGTGAAATCATTCGTCTTACCACTCAAGGTGTAAAAGAAGCTGCAAACACTGCAGAAATTAAAAAAGTGCTTCGTGAAAAAGGTTACAGCACTCCGCTTGTAGCAGACGTGCACTTCAACCCTGCTGCGGCAGAAGAAGCTGCTCTTCATATAGAAAAGGTAAGAATAAATCCTGGCAACTTTGCCAATACTCTTGAGGCTATTCAAGATAAATTTACAAAATTCTTGGCTCTTTGCAAAGAACATGGCACCGCTATAAGAATAGGTGTAAACCATGGTTCGCTAAACCCTCGCATGATGCAACAATATGGCGACACTCCAGAGGGTATGACAGAAAGTTGTATGGAGTTTCTACGCATTTGTAAGGCAGAAAACTTCACTGACGTGGTGATTTCTGTGAAAGCGTCGAACACTCGCATTATGGTGCAAACCGTGCGTCAAATTGTGCGTCGTATGGAAGAAGAAGGTATGAATTTCCCTCTTCACCTAGGTGTAACTGAGGCTGGCGACGGCGAAGATGGACGCGTAAAATCTGCTGTGGGTATTGGTACACTGCTTCAAGAAGGCATTGGTGACACCATTCGCGTGTCGCTAAGCGAAGACCCAGAAAAAGAAATCCCAGTGGCAAAAGCCATTGTTGACTTTATAAATAAAAAATCTCAAGCACCTGCTTTGGAAGATGGTGCGGCTGACGGCTTGAGCACTTGCGATTGCGAAGAGCCTTTATTTAATGGTGAATCATACTCTAGACGTATCACCGAAGCCGTGGGCGAAATAGGTGGCGGTAAAGCACCTGTGGTGGTTAATGCAGGTGATGTTTTGCCAGAAGGCATTAATGTTATCACCCTAGACCACGCTAACGCAATGGGTCAAGGACGACTAGAAATAATGCGTCTGAATAAAGCAGGAAACCGCAAACCTGTTATTCTAAAACGCAAATATGAAACCACAGATTGGGACGAACTTTGCCTATATGCTGCCATGGAACTTGGCGCATTTTTCATCGACGGACTTGCCGATGGCATCTGCATTGAGGCTCCTGCATTCCCAACTGAAGACGTAGAAAAACTTTCCTATAATATACTACAAGCCGCTCGCGCTCGACAAACCAAAACTGAGTATATCTCATGTCCTAGCTGCGGCAGAACACTATTTGACCTACAAGAAACTATAGCTCAAATCAAGGCTAAAACTTCTTCTCAAACCCACCTAAAAATAGGTATCATGGGCTGTATAGTAAACGGTCCTGGCGAAATGGCAGATGCCGACTACGGTTACGTGGGCGCCGCTCGTGGCAAAATCTCTTTATATAAAGGTAAAGAGTGCATCGAGAAAAACATCCCACAAGAAGAAGCGGTTGAAAAATTGGTTGAGTTGATTAAGAGTAACGGAGATTGGATTGAAAAAATCTGTTGAAAACTTTTTTCTGTTCAAAACTTTTTTTGTATCTTTGCAGTCCGATTATTATTCCTTTTAAGATAAGTTATTGATTTTCAGGGAAAATATGTCTTTTTAGCCTTTAGACTTGCCCAACCCTGATTTGAGAATAACAGTGTTAAACGAATAAAAAAATTATAATTGTGGATACATTAAGTTACAAAACAGTATCAGCGAACAAAGCAACCGTTACTAAAGAATGGGTGGTTGTTGATGCTACCGACCAAATTTTAGGTCGTTTTTGTTCAAAAGTCGCTAAACTTGTGAGAGGTAAATACAAACCTAACTTCACTCCTCACGTAGACTGTGGCGACAACGTGATTATCATTAATGCCGACAAAATCAAAATGACCGGCAACAAATGGACTGACCGTAGTTATTTAACTTACACTGGTTATCCTGGTGGTCAAAAATGCATCAATCCTCTACGCCTACAAGCTAAAGGATCAGCACGTTTATTCAACAAAGTGCTAAAAGGTATGCTACCTAAAAACCGCCTAGGTGACAAGTTATTAAGCAACGTGTACGTTTATGATGGCGCTGACCACAAACACGAAGCTCAAAATCCTAAATTTATTGACATCAATACACTTAAATAATAGCTATGGAAGTAACAAATGCAATTGGTAGAAGAAAAGCGGCTGTAGCTCGCGTTTATGTAACCCCAGGAAAGGGTACAATTACCATCAACAAAAGAGATTTAGCGGTTTATTTCCCAAGCTCTATTCTTCAATTCGTGGTTAAACAACCACTAGTGAAATTGGGTGTAGCCGAAAATTATGATATCAAAGTTAACCTAAATGGTGGTGGATACAAAGGTCAAGCTGAAGCTCTTCGTTTGGCTATCGCACGCGCATTGGTTAAAATCAACCCAGAGGACAAACCTGCTCTTAAATCTGAAGGTTTCATGACACGTGACCCACGTGAAGTTGAACGTAAAAAACCAGGTCGTCCAAAAGCACGTAAAAGATTCCAATTCTCTAAACGTTAATCTTTTTTATACGTTTTTATTGGAAGCTGTTTAGTATCTAAACCATTGGGACTCTGCCTCTTTTGGCAGATTACCCAACGGTTGATATGTTTTAACAAGAATGTAAACAAACTTTTTAAAAAATTATGGCAAGAACAAATTTTCAAGACCTATTAAATGCTGAAGTGCATTTTGGTCACATGACTCGCAAATGGAATCCTGCGATGGCTCCTTACATCTTCACAGAGCAAAACGGAATCCACATCATCGATCTTAACAAAACTGTAGTAAAAATAGACGAAGCTGCTGATGCTCTTTATCAAATAGCTAAACAAGGTAAAAAAATCCTTTTCGTAGCTACTAAAAAACAAGCTAAAGAAATCATTGCAGAAAAAGCTACTTCTGTAAATATGCCTTATATTACAGAACGTTGGGCAGGTGGTATGTTAACTAACTTCTCTACTATCCGTAAAGCAGTTAAAAAAATGACTACTATCGACAAAATGTCTAACGACGGTACTTTCGAAAACCTTTCTAAACGCGAAAAATTACAAATCGCTCGTCAAAGAGAAAAACTACAAAAGAACTTAGGCAGTATCGCAGACCTAACTCGTCTTCCTTCTGCTCTATTCGTAGTTGACGTTATGAAAGAACACATCGCTGTGAAAGAAGCTAACCGTTTAGGTATACCAGTGTTCGGTATCGTTGATACAAACTCAAACCCAAGAAACATCGATTACATTATCCCAGGTAATGACGACGCTTCTAAATCTATCGACATCATCTTAAGCGCAGTAGTTGATGCTATCGGTGAAGGTTTGAAAGAACGCAAAATGGAAAAAGAAAAAGAACAAGAAAACAACGCTAACGATAAACAAGAAAAGAAAGCTAAAGGCGGTCGCGCTCGCATCAAACGTGGTGAAAACGCAGAACTTAACGCTAACGTAGCTGAAAAATTCTTATCTGAAGCAGAAAAAGAAGAAGCATAAAATTATGGCAGTAACTATGGCAGATATTTCCAAGCTTCGTACAATGACCGGAGCTGGAATGATGGATTGTAAAAACGCTTTAAACGAAGCAGAAGGTAACTTCGATAAAGCTATCGAAATTATTCGTAAAAAAGGTCAAGCTATCGCAGCTAAACGTAGCGACCGTGAAGCATCTGAAGGTTGCGTACTTTCAGCATCTAACGGCGAATTCGCTGCAGTAGTAGCTATCAAATGCGAAACTGACTTCGTAGCACAAAACGCTGACTTCATCGCTTTAACTCAAAGCATCCTTGATGCAGCTATGGCTAACAAAATCGCTGATAAAGAATCTTTATTAGCTCTTGAAATCGACGGTCGTAGCATCGCAGACCTAATCACAGACCGCAGTGGTATCACTGGCGAAAAAATGGAATTAGGTTTCTACGAAGTTGTTAACGGTGCAGCAACTGTTGCTTACATCCACCCAGGTAACAAACTTGCTACTGTAGTAGCATTCAACGAAGCTCTTGACGCTCAAGTAGCTCGTGAAATCGCAATGCAAGTTGCAGCTATGAACCCAATCGCAGTAAACCGCGCTGAAGTTCCAGCTAACATCATTGCAACTGAATTAGAAGTTGGTCGTGAAAAAGCTCGTCAAGAAGGCAAACCAGAAGCTATGCTTGACAAAATCGCTGAAGGTCGTCTTAACAAATTCTACAAAGAGTCTACTCTTCTAGAACAAGACTTCATCAAAGACGCTAAAGTAAGTGTACAAGGTTACTTAAAACAAGTTTCTGCTTCACTTACAGCTACAGCTTTCAAACGCGTAACTCTAAACGAAGAATAATCAAAACTTATTCATAAGAAAAAAAGCAGTACCAATTGGTTCTGCTTTTTTTGTGTCTTTATCTGATATTCATAGAAATAATTTCTAATTATTTCTATACTCTTTCTTTAGAAATTTTCTTATTGTTTTGAATTTTGGGAATATTGTATTAGGTCTTAAATCACTTCTATAAACTAAACAAGCCACAAAAGTTAAAATACCCACTATGGAAAGGAATCCATAAATTTCTTTCATACTCACAAGCAATGAATGCAATTGTAATGATTGATAAAGTTCAGTAAAACTATTTATTTGTACTCCCACCCCATCAATAAATGAGGAAAAATGTGAGAAATTTGCTTTTTGTACTACATCTAAGAAATGATGTAAAATTGCTTCTCCAAAAAGAGCTCCACAACATGCACTTACCATACCCTGAATTGCTATGGTTTGAAAGAAATAAGGGAAAGGAACTAGTGTTAATGATGTTATAAAAATTATTGCAATAATCTCATATCCAAACGCCCTTAATAACACTGGTAAAAACAAAGACCCTTGTGTTTGGTTGTAATCTATAGTAAAATACATTAAGATAAGATATGCAACAACAAAACCTAATCCTATTGTGGTCATGGTTTTATATTTCCAACGTAGTTTTGCAAATGTTATATAACAGAATACTGCTCCCGCTACAATTCCTAGAAGGACCACCCAGTTTAGAGCTATAATATGAAGGGAATCATAATGCAAAATAGACGCAGTATAAATATACTCAAATAAATGAGAGGGACTTAATAATAAGTCTAAGCCTAAATACAAGAAAAATGTTAACCAAACATTTCTATGTAGCCATGTGCAGTTATTAATAAATGGATGACGTATAAAGGAGGCTCGCCAAACATTTAATAAGACTATGACAACGCATGCTATTGTAGCAGCTTTTATATAATCTGAATAGAACCAATCATAATAATTTCCATATATAAGAACAAATACAGCACACATTACTGCAGAACACCATAGTAATGCCCCCAACCAATCGATACCAAAAAGTGGTAGTTTTGGCATGGAACGATAGTGTTTGAATAAGATTTTTGTAAGTAAAAACACCAATAAACTTGCACCTATTATAAGGTAATGCATATACTGCCACTGAGTGTAGAAAACTGTATATGTGGTAGCAAGTCCAGAGATTTGGATGCAGGCCTGCACTACTAAATAGATGTAGCAAAACCATTCTGCCATATCGCGTGTGGGCGTAATCCACAATTGTATTGTGGTGTTGCATGCAAACGTGCCCCACATTCTAAATATTCCCAATATAAAACTTACTAGTACAAGTAGTGGTACATTTGTAGTGTTTACACAGATGATATTGCAAATGGCGATGCCTAATGAACAGGTTAAAAGTGAAGTTTTTATTGAAAATCTAAATTTTAACCTCAACATTATCACAAACACTAATAGCATACCTATTAGTGAAGCATAACCTGCCATCATAATATCCTCGTTGAGAAGTGCTAGCCCACTAGACATCTCGTTTGCAGACGCCAGATAAACCCCTCCAGAGACTTGAAATACTAGAAGAAATGAGATTAGTATCCACGGGCGAAGCCAAATAGGGACAAAGTCTCTTATATCTTGAATTATGTATTTTTGTGGTGAACTCATGTTTAATATTTTACTTCACATTCCACATTCATACCTGCTCTAAGTAGTGCCATATCTTCTGCAGAGTTTTCTTCGGTAAACTCTATACGCACTGGAATGCGTTGCTCTACTTTCACGAAATTTCCTGCTGAGTTGTCTTGTGGGAAAATAGAGAAACTCGCTCCTGTAGCTCCAGAAATGGATTCTATTCTTCCCTTGAATATCATTGACGAAATAGCATCTACTGTTATCTCTACTTCTTGACCTACTGCTAGATTTTCTGTTTGGGTTTCTTTATAATTTGCCACTACCCATTTTTCCGATTCATTAACTAGGTTTACCACGGCTTGACCTGGCTGAACTAATTGACCTATTTCTATGTTTTTTCTACCTGTTACACCATCACATGGTGCAGTTATTATGGTATATGAAAGATTTAATCTAGCTAGTTCTAATGCTACTTCTGCTAGTTTTATTCCTGCTTCTGCCTGCTCAAGGCGTAGTGTTTGCTCGTCTTTTACCAAAGAAGTACTTTCTTTCTGACGAGACATTTGCTCGTATCTTGCCTTTGCGGCTTCGTAATTTGTTTTCATAGCATCAAATTGTTGGCGAGTAACAGATTTCTCTTCTAAAAGGTTTTTATAGCGTTTGTATTCACGTTCTGCATTTTCCATACGCACTTTTGCTTCTGAGATTCCTGCCTCAGTAACACCAATATTACTCTCGGTAGTACGTATAGTTTTGCTCAACACTTCTTTGGCTATAAGTGCATTTTTATAGTCTGCCTCTGCCTGTGCTACTCTGTGACGAAACTCAATATCTTCTATAATAAGCAGAGTGTCACCCTTTTTAACTTCTTGATAATCTGTGAAATATATCTCTTTTATAAAACCTTGCACACGTGTGTTTATTGGTACAATTTGTTGTTTTACTTGTGCGTTGTCTGTAAACTCCACATTGCCTAAATGAATAAATTTTGAGAAAACCCAAGTGATAGAGGCTAATAATAAGATTACAACCACCACGTTATAAATTAACTTCATTTGTTTCTTTTTCATATCTATAAATTTTATTTGTTATTGATTCCTAGTTCTCTTAAAAGCGCGTAGTATTTATAAACAATATCTATGCGAGCATTCACTACTTCTAGTTCTGCATTTAACTTTGTGGTGCTAGCATCTAGCATTTCTGTAATTAGAACCAAATCGTTTAAGTATCTATTGTTTATGATTCTATAGTTTTCTTCTGCAAGCGTAAGGCTCGTTTCGTGTACTGAGATTTTTTCATAAGCCTCTTTATACTTAGTATATGCAGCAAAGACAGCATTGCGTGCATTTTCTAGTTGCAAAGCTTCTTTTTCTTCGGCAAGATTCATTGCAGAGCGTGCCAATTGTACTTTTCTTGGCGTGCGATAAAGTGAAGAAAGGTTGTAATTGATACCTACTCCCACCATCCAATAATCGAAATTGTTATTGATTACAGGCACTTCTATCATAATCGGACCATCGTAATGATTGTTTGCAAAGAGTGCTATGTTTGGATAATAATCCGATTTTGCCAAACGGACATCTTTTGAGGCTATCTCTTTTTCCTTTGATGCAATTTTTAGTTCTGTTCTATTTTCTAGGGCAGTATTCATTAGATTAGTCTCGTCGAGCATAGAAAAATCTGTTTCCAACACACTTGAAACTGGTTTTATTAGTGTGTTTTCTGGTAGGTCTAATGTTTGAACCAACTGATAATTTATAATATTGTAGGCATTATTTAGTTCTATCAGTGCTAGTCTTAGATTTTGAAGTCTAAGTTCGTGGCGAGTAACGTCGCTTTGTAGTGCCATACCTTCTTTTTCCCTAGATTTCACTTGGTCTATTAAGACTTCTGTTTGTTCTATATTTTTGTGGAAAACTTCTTTTTGGTT
Source organism: Candidatus Enterocola sp. (assembly GCA_045611845.1). GTDB lineage: Bacteria > Bacteroidota > Bacteroidia > Bacteroidales > Paludibacteraceae > Enterocola. The sequence goes on from JAZKXZ010000002.1 coordinate 42,311, forward strand.
ATTTAATTTGTATAGCTCTAGATAATACCCCGTAACTAAAAAACGAATATCGGATTCTCCTTTTGTAAGGGAAAGTTGGGCTAACTGCTGCTCTAAAGTTGCTTTTTCCACAGATTTTAAAATTGCACCACCTGCAAAGAGTACTTGTGTAGCTTCAAAAGAAAAATTGTTGCCAAAGTGTGGCATTTCTACTGTTTGGCCATTGCCCCAATTGCGGTCGGTAATATAACCATTGCCTATGTAAGAGGCTGATGCCGAAAATTTTACCTCTGGTGTATAAGCTGTTTTTGCCATTTTTACAGCTGCTGAAGCTGTTTCTACACCTGCTTGTGCCACCTTTAGATGTTTACTATTTTGTACTGCCATTTGGCATACCTCATCTAAAGTCATTGATTTTTCTTCTGTTTTACCTTGGGCAAAGTTGGATGCATACGCCATATTTGCAAAACCCAAATAAAACATTGCTAGTAAGAAAAATGTAATTTCTAATCTCTTTAATCTCATAATTTTAGGTTTAAATATTGGAGTACAAATTTCTTATTTTTATGTTATAAAACATATTTCTTTATTTCTATAAAAATTTCCTTTTTTACCAATTTTTGCCTGATATTTTTGTAATTTTGTAGCGTTTAGAATATCAAAATAGTAATTAATGAAAGATTTTAGGATAAATTTAAGTTCAGATTCATTTCCTATTATTAGAAATCTGCATAAGATTGATTTTTCTTTAGTGTGCATTTGTCTAGAAGGGTTTTCTAAAATGGAAGTAAATGCAAGGAGCGTTGATTTCAAGAAAAATGACATTATTGTTGCTTTTCCTGGACAGATTATTTCAATTGAGTCGAAAAGTGAAGATTTCAAAGTGGCGTTTTTCACTATTTCTGATAAACTAATTCATGACATTATCTATAGAATGCCTGCAAATTTTATTAGTTTTTTAACTGACTATGTGGTGTATTCTCTGCCTGACGACGAAAGTTCTGTTATTTTATCTGAATATTTTTCTGTTCTTAATAAGTTTTATGCAGACAAGGAGCACGTTTATAGAAATGAAATTATAACTCATTTGCTTAGGGTTTTCTATATGGACCTCTACAATAAAGTGCTTAAAAATCACAATCTGAGTGCAAATCTTTCTAAAAGAAAAAGCGAACTACTGCAACAATTTTTTTCCCTTTTGCCTAAATATTGTATGACAAATAGAGAGGTTTCGTTCTACGCAGAGAAACTTTGCATTACACCTAAATATCTTTATATGATTACAGAAGAGGGCACTGGGAGCACGGTGAAAGAGTTAATCTCAAGATATGTAATAGCTGAACTAAAAGTGATGCTTTCTGCCGAGAAGATGCCACTAAAAGTAATAGCAGAGAAGTTTAACTTTCCCTCAGAGGTATATCTGTGCAAATTTTTCAAAAATCAAACTGGCATAAGTCCTCAAAGATATAGAAATAAGAGTAAATAAACGTGAGTTTGGGAAATTCGGTGTATCTTTGCACCTGAAATAAAAAGATTATGGTACAAGAACTAGATATTAGAAAAAATAAAATAATTTCTGCACTAAAGAATGTGGGCGCAGACGCTTGCTTACTAAGCACTTCTGTTAATATCTATTATGCAAGTAATAGAATTATCATAGGCTATGTCTATATAGATATTAACGGAAACACTGTACACTTAGTACGCAGACCAAACAACGTGACTGGTGAAAACGTGTTCTTTATAAGAAAAGTAGAACAACTAGCAGAAATTTTAGATGGTCTTGGTATTGAGATGCCTAAAAAACTTGTGGTAGAAGGGGATGAAATTTCTTTTGGAGAATGGAACCGCATTGCAGCTTGCACAGGTGCAGAACTTGTGAATGGTTCAAACCTAATCCGCTTCGTAAGAAGTGTGAAAACTGAGTGGGAAATTGCTCAATTGAGCCTTTCTGCTGAGATACAATCAGACGTGCTAAGAAAAGTGCCTTCTGTGTATGTAAAAGGCATGACAGACCACGAATTTAGCGTAGAAGTGGAAAAACTTTTCCGTCTTGCTGGTTGCCTTGGCCTATTCCGTATCTATGGTGGCACAATGGAGGCTTATATGGGTTCTATCCTTGCAGGTGAGAATGCTTGTGCACCTTCTCCATACGACTTTGCTCTTGGCGGAGCTGGCATGCACCCTTCATTGCCTCTTGGTCACAATGGAGGCGTTCTTAAAGAAGGTCAAACCGTGATGGTGGACATAAATGGAAACTTTACTGGATACATCTCAGACCAATCTAGAACCTATTCTGTGGGCAAATTGCCACAATATGCATACGACGCACACCAAGTATCTATCGAAATTCAAGATGCCATTGCAGAGCAAGGTAAACCAGGTGTTACATGCGAAGAACTTTATCAGTTGTCACTTTCTATTGCTAAAAAACACGGCTTTGAAAAACATTATATGGGTATGCAACAACAAGCTAAGTTTGTTGGTCACGGTATAGGTCTTGTTATCAACGAGCTTCCTGTGCTTTGCGACAGAAATAAAGCAGTGCTAGAAGTGGGCAATACTATTGCGTTGGAACCTAAATTTGTGTTCCCTGAAGTGGGTGCTGTGGGTACAGAAAATAGCTTCGTTGTTACAGAAAACGGTATGAAAAAACTAACCTCAGCTCCAGAGGAAATTATTGATTTATTAGGATAAAAACTCTTATGGGACGTAATAAATTTTCAGAAAAAGAGATTAGAATTATTCGCAAATTGCTTGGCAGCAAAATGAAAGCCAATCGTGGTGCGCAAAAAATGATTCGTCATACATTGCGTACTGTTTTCTCTTTTAATATATCAGACTTCAATGTGCAAGGCGAAGCGTTTGGTCCAGTGCAACTAGACGAATGTGTACGTCGCAAACGCATCCATATCCTAGACGAAGCTACTATCGAAGAGATGAAACTTCGCTACGCTGAAAAGAAACAACACGAGCAAGCCATGGAGCAAGCCGAATCCATTGCCGATGGCGAAAATGTAGATTGGCAAGCCGTGCTAAAAGATTGGAACGAATATTACGCCGTAGAAGACCCAAGTAAGGTAAGTGCAGAATAATTAAATATTAACTATGAAAAAGACTTTATTTATCGTTTTATTATTTACTATTTTTAGTAATCTACTAGCACAAGAGAATAAATATACAGCAGAAGATTATAGTCAAATGTCAATTGCATCTGTTCGTGCTAAAGATTATGACATGGCATTAATTATGGCTGATGCAGCTATAAAAAAATGTAAAGAAGAAACAGATTGTTCCGTTTCATCTATTTATGTACTCAGAGCTAATATCTATAATAAATTAACTCAATATGATAAAGCCATTTCTGATTATAATTCTGCTCTTGAAAACCTATGCGAAAACGAATATGAAAATAAAATTGATATACTAATATGGCGTGCAAGCACATACTATTATATGAATAATTACAGTAAATTTCAATCAGAAATGAATGAGGCATTAAAAACATGCAATACCTACATAAAGAAATTTCCTAATAATAGAAGACTACAAAATGATCTTATAGAAATATACACTAGACTTGGTAAAGTTCAGACTGCAATAGATGAAGTTATTAATATAATAGAGAAAAATCCAGCACGACCATTGGAGGAATTTGATGCCTATGAAAGCACATTGCTTCTAGATATTAATTATTCTCAAAATATGGTAGAAAAGAAACTAAAGAAATATCCTAACGAGATTAATTGGTTATACTTACAAGCTACACTTACATTCTATCGTAAAGATTATCCACTTGCTTTACAACAATTTGATAAGATAATTGATAAATTTGGTTCTGATTATAGATTATTACATGCTAAGTTTGTTTGTTATTATAGCGAAAAATGTGCAGAAAAAGCATTAGCTATGCTAGATAAGATTGAAAATATTCACTACAAACTAGATGATGATGATCTATATTATAAAAGAACAATCTATGGCTGGCTAAATGATTACGAGAACCAAATTAAAGTATGTACAGATTTATTGGAACGCCGAGGTTTTAAAGCTAGTGTACTTTATACACGTGCATCAGCCTATATGAAATTGGGAGATGACGCAAAAGCTATGGTTGACCTAAATACTATTATTGAAAAAGAAAACACATATTTGTTAGCCTATTATAAAAGGGCAAAACTACATGAAAAATATAATTCTCAAGAACTAGCAAAGGCAAATTATGAAGAAATTTTGAAAGTTGACACAAAATGTAATTCGTCAAGTATTCGTCATTACGCCTTATTAGGATTAGGGAAAGAAAAAGAGGCGGAAGAATGGATTAACCGCATTATCTCTACAATACCAAATCAAAGTTGGATTCATTATGATAAGGCTTGCATACTTGCTCAAATTGGAAAAACAAAAGAAGCTCTAGCTAGTTTAAGCAAAGCACTAGAATTAGGTTATAATTCATTTAATCAAATGATGAACGATACAGACCTAGAAAACGTACGTCAACTTCCTGAATTTATACCAATGGTAGAAAAATACAAAAAGGTACAGGATAACAAATGCTCTCAGTTAGTGGAGCCATAGTTTTTACTATATAATGTTTGAATATTCAACTATTAGTGTTGTTTTTGTCGCCTAATAGTTGAATTCACAACTATTAGCATTTTAACAAAGATGAGTAAAGAAGAACTTTTTCCGCTTGTGGATGAGGCTGGCAATGTGGTGGGAACAGCCACTAGAAAGGAATGTCATAGCGGTACTTTTTGGCTACATCCTGTGGTGCATTTGCATGTGTTCAACAGCAAAGACGAACTTTATTTGCAAAAACGCAGCATGCTAAAAGATGTGCAACCGGGCAAGTGGGACACTGCTGTGGGCGGGCATGTGGACGCAGGCGAAACCATCCTTGAGGCGCTTGCACGCGAGGTACGCGAGGAACTTGGCATCACCGAGGCGGAGTTTAAGCCACTATTTGTGTATCCATATCGTTCTACCACCGAATACGAACTTGTAAACGCCTACTACACCATATATGATGGTCCAATCTCTCCAGACCCTGTGGAAGTAGATGAAGGCAAATTTTGGCCTCTAGACGAGATAAAAAATGCCATTGGCAAAGAGGTACTCACCCCAAACTTCGAGATGGAATTTGAAAAGGTACTAGATTTTTTTAAGAAATAACTTAACTCCACTAAAGCTGTAGCAGAAATGTTACAGCTTTTTTGTTGGATTTATTTTTTTGACTTTATACCCTTGATAAGAACTTTGAAACGACGAGCAACATGAAGTATTGCCAATACTGAGAAAATAATACCCAAATAATAGTGCACCAAACCAGCATGAGTGCCTTGACCCTCACAAAAAACTAATAAGAACACCCCTGAAAGAACTACAGCGATAAAAGCCATCATAATAAAGAATGAAATTTTCTTTCTAAATGAAGATTTCTTTACTAGCGCTTTAAACCATCCCCAATGTTGCTTCACATGAAAACCTACAAATATTAATAGAAGAATATTAATGATAACATGAATAACTGACCAATTGTGCCATACTTCATGAGATAAAAAATGATGAGCAAAATGAATTGCTACTCCTGTGATTAATGACAATAATCCTAGAACAATTAATGCTAAATCTGTTTTAAATATTGGTTTCATATAAATCTATTTTCGACGCAATTTACTAAATTATTTCTGAGTTAGGCATATTCCCTCACAAAAAATCTAGAAAATAGAATATTATCAACATAGAAATTTAACAAATAAATGATATATTTGTAATCAAACACTCAAAGTATTATTTATGAAGATACGCTACATAATTCTTATAATGCTGTTTGTTTGTATGGGTATTGTGGCACAAGACCGCACGTTTACAGTGGGTGACATTACTTTTAAAATGAAATATGTGCAAGGTGGCACATTTAATATGGGAGCACAAAGCACCGACCCTAATGGTGATAACTACGATGCAGACGCAAGTGTGATAGAAGAACCTGTGCACAGCGTTAATGTTTCTTCCTTTTACATGGGCGAATATGTAATAACACAAGCACTTTGGGAGAGCCTAATGTATGAAACCCCCAATGCAGAATCTGAAAATGTGTGGTTTGAGGGCTGCGGTTTGGGCGCCGACTATCCAGCATATTATATCACATACAATGATGTAAAAAACTTTATTACTGCGTTAAATAGTTTTGCTCGTTACACAAACCAATTAACCGAAGGCGAATATTTTAGAATGCCTACAGAAGCAGAATGGGAGTTTGCTGCACGCGGTGGCAACAATAGCATGGGCTACAAATATGCAGGGTCAAATAACGTGAACGATGTGGCTTGGTATGTGCAAAACTCACCAGAAAGCACCCAAAAAGTAGGTCAAAAACAGCCAAACGAATTGGGACTATATGACATGAGCGGCAACGTAATGGAATGGTGCTCAGACTATTACGGCGCATATTCAGAAGAGGAACAAACAAACCCAATTGGCGCATCATACGGCCACTACAGAGTGCTTAGAGGCGGAGTGTTTCTAAGACCAGCCACCCTATGCCGCATAGCAGACAGATCTTACGCTCTAGAAAACACCCGCGTCACCTACTACGGAGCCAGACTTGTGTTGCAATCAAACATTAGCACAGATATAGAAGCAAGCTCTGCGCTAGACATTGACCTTTACACAAAAGATAATTACTTATATATCAACAATTTACCTTACAATAATTCAGAATCCACTATTATTGATCTAAATGGCAAGGTGGTATTAAAACAAAATGTAAACGAGTCTAATACAAGCATCAATATTTCTACCCTACCCCAAGGATGCTACATTCTAAACCTCAACGGTAAAAACTATAAATTCCTAAAACAATAACCCCCAAACAGCACTGAAAATCTTCAGTGCTGTTTTTTTGTGCCCCACTCCGCAAAATTCCAAATTTCAGAACAATTCATACCAGCTTTTTAGTTAAAAAGTTCTAGATTTCAAAACTTTTTCTTGAAATGAAAAATAGTCCCATTTTTCCTTTGTCAAACCATTTTTTCACCATAACTTCGTAGAAAAACAAGGGGAAAATCTTACTTAAAAACTAACAATATGAATGAAAATAATCGTTACGAATACAAAGCAGAGTTAACAAGTGATCTTGATATAGAGAAAGAAGTTATAGCATTTCTAAATTATAATAAAGGTGGATACATCTATATCGGAGTTATGAAAGATGGCACAACAATAGGTGTGGAAAATATAGATGATTGTATGCTTAAACTAAAAGATCGTATTAAGCACAATATCTCACCATCTGCAATGGGATTATTTGATATAGCAGAAGAACAAAGGGACGGACATAAAGTTATTAAGATTACTGTGGCTAGCGGAATAGAAAAACCTTATTTTAAAACAAAGTATGGGATGACACCACGAGGTGCTTATCAGCGCGTTGGTTCTTCAGCAGAACCTATGCCACAAGAGCAAATTGACCGACTTTTCTCTATGCGCACAAGAAATTCTATTGGACACATCGTTTCAAATCGTCAAGACTTACGTTTCGAGCAATTACGCATCTACTATGATGAATCTGGAAAGATGCTAAATGATAATTTCAAACGAACATTAGAGTTACTTGCTAAGGAAGAGCAATATAACTACGTGGCTTATCTCTTGGCAGATGAGAATGGAAATTCTATAAAAGTTGCTAAATATTCAAGTTTAGACCGTTGCGATTTAATAGAAAATAATGAGTATGGATACTGCTCTCTCATTAAAGCAACCAAGAGTGTCATGGCAAAATTAGATATTGAAAATAAAGTGCTGCTACTATCACACCAATGGAGCGTAAAGAAACACCATTATGGAATAAGGTTGCTTTGCGCGAAGCTGTCATCAATGCTATCGTACATAACGACTATTCGTTTGAAGTTCCACCTAAATTTGAGATTTTCCCAGATAGGCTTGAGATTACTTCTGCAGGTCGTTTGCCAGAATCTCTCACAAAAGAAGAGTTCTTCAATGGTATATCAATTCCACGCAACAAAGAATTAATGCGAATTTATAGAGATTTAGATCTAGTAGAGTCGCTAGGCTCTGGAATTCCACGTATCTTGCGTATATACGGAGAAGACTGCTTCAAGTTTACAGATAACTTTATCCGTATAACTTTGCCGAAGAGTATATGTGATAGTGCTTATGATAGTGCTCATGATAGTGCTCATGATAGTGCTCATGATATCAATAATATTTCTAAAGAAATTAGGACTCTTATATCACATATAGACAATGAAATAGATAGAGATTCTTTACAATTATTAATTGGTATAAAACACCGTACATATTTCCGTACAAAATATATTAAACCTGCTATAGAAGAAGGTTATATAGAATTTACACACCCAAATGATAAACAAAGTAAAAGCCAAAAGTATAGACTTACAGCCAAGGGTGTAGAACTAGCAAAAAAATTAAAAAATAAATAATACAGTGTACTTCCTGGGCGTTGCGGCTGTTTTTGAGCAGTTTTAGAACCTTCGCCTGGGAGTTAACTTTACTACCTAGTGAGGTATTTTTATATTTCATAAATACAATGGTATATTTGTAAAAAGATTTTGGAATATGTCTGAAAAAGAAATGAATTCATACAGATTTGGTTATAATGTGGAGCCAACTGATGAAATGTTAGCACAGATAATGAAAGAAGTGGCAGAAGAGGCACGCGAGAGTAATAAAAGGGCCTTGGAGGGATTATTCGAGAAGTTGCGCCAAGATGTAGAAGAAGATGCAAGGATGATGACAGAACCTATCACTTGCTCTGTTGGTGAGGAGAGACCTGAGCTCATTATTATTGCAGGAACTAATGGTGCGGGGAAAACATTATTTATGCAAAAACTTCTTCAGAACGAATGTACAAACAACACCACGTATATAAACATAAACGAAGATCACTGCGCCGAATGGAGAGAGCGTTGCATTAATGAGAAAAAAAGTTTTGTATTTGAGACAGTAATGTCTGCAGAAGACACAATAAAATTCATAACCAAAGCAAAAGAAGAAGGTTTCTTTGTAAGACTATTCTTTATATCAACCTCTAACCCTGCTATTAATGCAGCACGAATTGCCGATAGAGTAATGAAAGGCGGTCACGATGTGCCTATTACGAAAATAGTTTCTAGATATTTTAAATCAATAAAGAATTGCATGAAAGCCTCAATGATAGTTGATAGACTTTATGTTTACGACAACTCAATTGATGGCGAAGACGCAAGAATTCAATTTAGATTATCTAATGGCAATTTAGAGAAAGTCTATGTAGAAAACATACCTGAGTGGGCTCAAATCCTCATTCCTAACAAATAGTACCCATAAAACAGAAAAAGTACCCAGAAATTTATATCTTTGCAACAAACTCCCTGGGCGTTGCGGCTGTCATAGAACAGAGTTTGAACCTTAGCCTGGGAGTTTCTTACAAAACTGTCTACTCCCCTCACAGCACTGAAAATTTCGGTGCTGTTTTTTTGTGCTCATGACAGTGCTCATGAAAATGCAAATCGGCACCAAGTCAGCACTAAGTTGGCACTAAGTCGGAATCAAGTCGGAATTAAAAATATTGAAAGTAATGTAGAAATACTACAAAATGTTATTTTAGCAAAGGATTTTGATTTTTCTTTCTTCTTGTACCGCAAAATGATACACCTGAGCCGTACCTTTGCAATCACATACGCTAAGAAAACTACGTAATATCTTCCAGTTCTTCTTCTTTTTCTGCGAGAGAAAATAAGCAATTATCGTGTATAATGCACTTTGGCGCAGAAAAACAAGATAATTTATTTTGTACTCCCCTCACCTTTCACTATATTTGCATAAGCTGATTATTATAGATGCCCCCGCATCAAAACCCTTAAAACGAGAGAATCACCTCTTCATATTATTTAGTTTTTTACCTGAATTAGATTGATGTTATTATAACGCCATAAAATTTGGGTAATGTAACTTCTCATAATATATTATTATAAGAATTAATGCTGAGTAAAATATGGAAAATAAAAAGCAATTATCAGAAGAAGATATAAAGTTGCGTTATATCACTCCTGCTATCAATGCAGCTGGTTGGAATAATGAGCAAATTAGAATGGAATATTACTTTACTGCTGGTAGAGTTTTAATCCAAGGTAAGTTCCATGCCCGTAAAGAAGGTAAGAAAGCTGATTATCTGCTTTTCTCAGCAGACAATCAACCAATTGCCATTGTTGAAGCCAAGGACAATAATAAACCTGCAGGCCAAGGGCTTCAACAAGCGATGGAATATGCTGAAATATTAGATATTCCTTTCGCATATAGTTCAAATGGAGATTGCTTTGTAGAACATGATTTTATTACTGGCAAAGAAAAAACTATTACATTAGATTCATTCCCTTCTCCAAGTGAGTTAATCTCTCGTGTTCGTGATTCAAAATCATACAATGAAGAACAACTTAAAATTGTAGAACAACCATATTATTATGACAAATTTACTAACGAACCACGTTACTATCAGAGAATAGCCATAAATCGTACTATTGAAGCTATAGCACAAGGAAGAAATAGAATGTTACTAGTAATGGCAACTGGTACGGGAAAAACATTTACTGCTTTTCAAATTATACATAGATTAACAAAATCTGGTGCCAAAAAGAAAGTTTTATATTTAGCAGATAGAAATGTACTTATAGACCAAACGATGGTTCAAGATTTTAGACCATTTAAGAAGGTTATGACAAAGATTCAAAATAAGAACCTTGATCCTTCTTATGAAATCTACATGGCATTATATCAACAACTAGTTTCATACGATGAAAATGTAAAAGATCCTTTCACGGAATTTGCTCCTTCTTTCTTTGACTTAATACTTGTTGATGAATGTCATAGAGGTAGCGCTAGGGATGATTCTGCTTGGAGAAAAATTTTAGAATACTTCTCGTCTGCGACCCAAATAGGTCTAACAGCTACACCAAAAGTTAAAGAAGGTGCGAATAACCTTGATTATTTTAACGAAGGTGACAATAATAAACCTCTCTATACTTACTCTCTTAAACAAGGTATTGATGATGGCTTTTTAGCACCATATCGCGTAACCAATTCTTTTATTAATGTAGATTTAGAAGGTTGGAGTCCATATGAAGATGAAAAAGATATACACGGTTATTTGGTAGAGCAAGGTTTTTATAGTCGAAAAGACTTTGGACGCAAGATTGCATTACTAAAACGCCGAGAAATAGTTGCTCGACGAATAACTAAAATGCTTCACCAAATTGGAAGGATGACAAAAACAATTGTTTTTTGCACAGACATTGATGAAGCTGAAGCTATGCGACAATTGCTTGTAAATATGAATTCTGATTTATGCAAGAAAGATTCTAGATATGTAATGCGCATAACAGGAGATGATAAAGTTGGTAAAAAACAACTTGATAACTTTATCGATGTAGACCAAAAGTACCCTTGTGTAGTAACCACATCTGAAATGCTTTCTACTGGCGTGGATTGTAAAACATGTGGATTGATTGTGATTGATAAGGAAATAGGCTCAATGACGGAGTTCAAACAAATAGTAGGTAGAGGCACCCGCCTACGCACTGATAAAGGTAAATGGCACTTTGAAATTCTTGATTTTAGAAATGCTACGCAACTTTTCAAGGACCCTGAATTTGATGGAGATCCAGAACCTCCTCTAGTTTCAGGAGGAAATAGCCCAGGTGGTAGCACACCTGGCGGAGGTGGAGATGGTCCTACACCTCCACCTCCGCCTCCAGGACCTAAAAAATTTATTGTAGGAGGTCATGATATTAAAATTACACATGAGAAAGTTTCGTATCTTGGAGCTGATGGCCACACATTAGTAACAGAAAGTTTAAAAGACTTTACCCGTAAGAATATACGAGGAAAGTATGCTTCACTTGATGATTTTATTAAAAACTGGTCAGCAGCAGAAAGAAAACAAGCAATAGTCGACGAACTAAAAGAGTATAATGTACTCATAGATGCCGTACGCGAGCAAAATCCATTATTAGCAGAAGCTGATATATTTGATATCATTTGTCACGTTGCATTCGATAAGAAACCACTTACTCGTAAAGAACGTGCAAACAACGTTAAAAAACGTAATTATCTTGCCAAATATGAAGGAGAAGCAAGGCGTGTACTGGAAGTTCTTTTGGATAAGTATGCTGATAATGGTATTATTGAACTTGAAAACGAGAATGTTTTGGAATTGCCTCCATTTGATAAAATAGGTAAACCAAATAAAATATGTAAATTCTTTGGAGGTACTATAGGATTCCTTAAGGCTCTTGAAGAACTAGAAAATGAATTATATAAAACTGCATAATGATATATGGCTGTAAACAACCTTATTAAAAGACTTCAAAATATTATGCGCCAAGATGCCGGTATTAGTGGCGATGCTCAGCGTATAGAACAAATGGTGTGGATGTTCTTCCTTAAAGTATATGATGCACAGGAAGAGGTATGGGAATATAAAGCATTTAAGGAGAAACGTAATTTTAACTCTATTATTCCAGAGGCTTTAAGATGGAGAAACTGGGCTGTAGATAATGCAGATGGTAATGCTCTTACGGGTGACAAACTATTAGAATTTATTAATACAGTATTGTTTCCAGTGTTAAAAGGTACTACTGTAACATACAATGGTGAAGAAATTAAGGGTATTGTGGTGACTCACGAAACTCCTCGCTCACAAAGTATTGTTAAAGAGGTTTTCGAAGATTTGAACCAATATATGAAGAATGGCATTCTTCTTCGTCAGGTTACTAATGTCATTGATGAAATAGACTTCTCAGATGCAGAAGACCGCCACACTTTCGGTGATATTTATGAGGGAATACTAAAAGGCTTGCAATCTGCAGGTAATGCAGGAGAGTTCTATACCCCACGTGCACTTACCGATTTTATGGTTAAGATACTACAACCTAAATTGGGTGAGACCTTTGGAGACTTTACATCTGGAACAGGTGGTTTCTTAACATCTGCATTAAATTATCTTAAAGAGCAAGTGAAAACCACTGATGATTTTGCTCTTTTTCAGAATGCAGTAATAGGTCAAGAGTGGAAACCGCTTCCATATCTATTGTCAATCACTAATCTATTGGTGCACGATGTAGAAGCTCCTAACATCCTTCACTGCGACTCTTTGGGAACAAAGATGAGTGATTTCAAGGATTCTGATAAGGTTGATGTTGTCGCAATGAACCCACCTTATGGTGGTAGCACCGAGGCAAGTGTTAAGGGAAATTTCCCTCTTGATATGCGTAGTAGCGAGACTGCCGACCTCTTTATGGTACTTATTATGTACCGCTTGAAGGCCGATGGTCGTGCTGCTGTCATCGTTCCAGATGGTTTCTTGTTTGGTGTTGACGGTGCAAAACTCGCTATCAAAACGAAACTACTCAAAGAGTTCAACCTTCACACTGTACTTCGTTTGCCGGGTAGCATCTTTGCTCCATATACCAGCATTGCTACCAACATTCTGTTCTTCAATAACGAGCAGGCTGAAGGAGCAACCGAAGAGTGCCACACAAAGGAGACCTGGTTCTATCGCTTGGATATGCCCGAGGGATACAAGCATTTCTCAAAGACCAAGCCAATGAAGTTAGAGCACTGCAAACCTATTGAGGATTGGTGGAATAATCGTGAGGAGATAGTTGTAGAGGAAGGCAATATCAAGTCTAAGAAATTTACCGCAGCAGAACTCCTTGCTATGGACTGTAACTTTGACCAGTGTAAGTTCCCGAAGGATGACGAAGAGGTGCTGCCACCGGCAGAACTTCTTGCTGATTACTTCAAGAAGCGTGCTGCTTTGGACCATGAAATAGATAAGACTCTTGCAGAGATTCAGAAACTTTTAGGTATTGAATTGAACGATGAACGGTAAGCAACTTAAGAATAGTATCCTTCAGTGGGCGATACAGGGAAAACTTGTACCGCAGGATCCTAATGACGAGCCGGCATCAGTTCTGCTTGAGCGTATTCGTGAGGAGAAGGCACGCCTTGTCAAAGAGAAGAAAATCAAGAAAGATAAGAACGAATCAATCATTTTCCGTGGTGACGATAATTCCCATTATGAGAAGTTTGCAGACGGAACGCTTAAATGTATTGATGATGAAATACCCTTTGAGATACCTCAGAGTTGGTGTTGGGTGAGATTCGGGAGTTTAGTTATCCATAATCCACAAGTGACGGCAGATGATGAAGCAAATGCTGCTTTTATGCCTATGACACTAATAGATGCAGGCTATGGAAGTAGTTACACATACGAAACCAAGAAATGGGGAACTATCAAAACTGGTTTCACCAAGATTGCTACAGGAGATATTGCATACGCTAAAATTACGCCTTGTTTTCAGAATCGAAAATCATTCATACTTGGAGAAGTGCCAGGTGGTGTTGCAGCCGCAACTACAGAATTAAATGTGATTCGTACTTATGCTGGCACATTAGACGGATGGTATATTCTTTATTTTCTAAAGTCTGAATACTTTATCAAGGAGGCAAGATATAAGGGAACAGCTGGTCAGCAACGTGTTCTTTCAGATTATGTGCAAAGTAAACTAGTACCGCTTCCACCACTAAACGAACAAAAAAG
>JAZKXZ010000003.1:0-1691 GCA_045611845.1 Candidatus Enterocola sp.
GTGTGTACCTATGTATTTAATAGAATATCCATCTTCTAACATATGCATATATTTCAATCGTTCTGCATATCCATGTTTCTTGCGCTTTTTTGACATAAAACCCCGAAAGTTTTTTGTCTAACTTTCGGGGTTCATATCAAGCGCGAGGATTTATTTGTTATTGGCAATATTAAATCTCAGATTTCAAATTCTCTATCAATCCCTCGCAGGCATCTTCTAGGAGTTCTATTACGTGATAGAAGCCATCGCGGCCACCGTAGTATGGGTCTGGCACGTGGTCGTCTGTGTGGCGAGTGCAATATTCTGTCATGCGATGAATTTTCTGTGTAGATTCCACATCTGGAGCACGGTCGTAAAGGTCAGATATGTTGCTGTCGTCCATACCAATTATAAGGTCAAACTTTTCAAAGTCGGCAGTTTTTACTGGGCGTGAAATACTATCCACATTATAACCTCTTTGGAAACCTGCTTCACGCATTCTATAATCTGCTCTTTCTCCCTCGTGATACGAAAGTATGCCCGCAGAGTCTATCATAAATTCTTTTTCTAAACCAGCCTCACGCACTTTCTTTTTCATTACAGCTTCTGCACAAGCAGATCTGCAGATATTACCGAGGCACACGAAAAGTATTTTTATCATAATAATTTTATAAATTTAGTTATACACACAAAGTTATGAAAATTCTCAGAAAATTTATTAATTTTGTTCTACGAAAAAAATAATTGTTTTCATTTTGGGAAACTTTACAAGAAATTAATTTAAAAAATTTATAAACAATGAAGAACCTACTTACCAATCGCGGTAGTGTGCGTGATTATTTAGACAAAGAAGTCTCTAACGAACTTTTAGAAGAATTGCTATCGCAAGCAGCTCAATCTTCAAACACTGGCAATATGCAAACTTATTGCGTGGTGGTTACTCGCGACGAGGAAATGAAAACACGCCTTGCTCCACTGCATTTTAATCAACGCATGATTACAGGTGCGCCAGTGGTGCTTACTTTCTGCGCAGATTACAACCTGTTTACACGTTGGTGCAAAGAGCGCAATGCAGAGCCTGGATATGATAATTTCCTTTCTTTCTACTGTGCCACAATTGATGCAACTATTTGGGCACAAACATTTTGCGTGGCAGCAGAAGCAGCTGGTTTAGGCATTTGTTATTTAGGTACAACCACATATAACGCAGAAGAAATTGCAGAAGCTCTAGGTCTTCCTGAGTTAGTTCTTCCTGTTACAACTATCACAGTAGGTTATCCTGCAAGTGAGATAAAAATATCTGATCGTTTGCCAATAAAATCACTTATTCACAACGAAAAATATGAAGAAAAAAATATTGATGAAGCATTTTCTGCAAAAGAAGCTTTACCAGAAATGCAAACTTACGTAAAAGAAAATAACAAAGAAACTTTAGCGCAAGTGTTCACCGATATTCGTTATACCAAAAAGAATAATGAGTTTTTTGGAGAGAAACTTTTAAAAACTGTTTCTAAAAAATTCTAATTTTGTAAATTATTTTATAAGCTACCCAAACAAAAAAATCCTCCCACATATGATGTGACCCCCAAAAGTTGGACGGTTAAACATTATTAAGAGGCAACTTTAGATTGGTATAAAGCTCGGTATTTTACCGGGCTTTTTCCATTTAGCCTCAACTTAATTCTATCGTTATTATAATATCTTATATACTT
>JAZKXZ010000004.1:0-128061 GCA_045611845.1 Candidatus Enterocola sp.
CAGGAAGTTCTTTTACATTTATTTGTGCACCACTAAACTTAAGACTTTTCTTTACATCTTGATAAGATTGGAAGAAGTCATCGAATATACTTTGATGACGAGAAGAAGATGTTCTCATTCTTAAAACTACTTCTACATTGCCACCATCTATATTGATTTTTCCTGCATGTTGAGGGAAAATTATACATTGTTTTAACACAATAGTGTTATAGTTGTATCCATCTACATGCTCCACTACCCAAGATCTATTTGGATCTAAATCTATATCTTGAACGAAGAAATCTTTAAATTCTGGGAATTTGGCGCCACCCACTTGTACCACGTCTAAACGGGTATAAAGTTTATAGGTAACTTGAATGGCTTCTTGTTCGTAAACTTTTGTTTTGGTAAAATGTTGTTTAACGAATATTTGTTCGTTGTTTACATTTGCCACTGAAGAATTATCTACAGGAAGTCCTTGTGAAGAAGAAGATGATGATGAAGGTTGTTTATCGGCTGGAAGTACCTCTATCTTCACAGAATTACTAGTATATTTATCACCACTAATTACAATTGTAGCAGGTGCAATAGTATATTTACCAGGCTCTTTACCTGCAAGCATATAAGTGTAGGTAATTTGAGTACTGCTTGTAGCCTTACCATTTACAATCTGGAAACTACTGCTGTGTGAAGTAGAAGGACCAAAAAGCACATCGAAATCTGAAATTTCTGGCACTCTAAGGTCTTTTCCTTCTTTATTTACGGTATAAACTAGTTTAAACTGCTGACCAGACACCACTGTAGAAGGAGCTTTACAAGTAAAGCTAATTTCCTCTGCAAATAGTGCCAATGCAGAAATCCATAATAAAAATCCTATAAATAATTTTCTATTCATCTTTTTACCAATCCTTTTCTAAACTTCTTTGACCGCCTTTTCTGCGTTGCATTTCTTCTTGAAGTTGTTTTTCGTCTTGTGAGAATGCCTCTAAGATTTGCTCTGCTGTTTCTTGAGACATTTCTTCTTTATTTTGTTGCTGTTGTTGCTGCTCTTGTTGTTGTTCTTCTTTTTTCTCTTCTTGTTTATCTTGGTTTTGCTCTTGCTCTTTTTTATCCTTATTTTGATCTTTGTTTTGATCGTTTTTCTGATTTTGTTGTTGCTGTTGTTGAGCTTTAAGTTTCTTTTGAGCCAAAGCCAAATTAAATCTTGTTTCTTCGTCTTTAGGATTGTTTTTCAAAGCATTTTTATACGCTTCTACACTATTTCCATAGTCTTCTGCTTTATACAAAGCATTTCCTAAATTGTGATAAATAGAAGAGAGTTTTTCTTTCTCGTCTGTCAATTTGGTTGCTTTTTCAAACTCAGTTGCAGCCTCTTTAAACTTCTCTTGTTTGTATAAAGAGTTACCCAAGTTGTAAGAAGATTCAACAGAATATTTATCTGCCTGAATACCCTTTCTATACTCTACTTCTGCATCTGTATATTTTTCATCTTCATAATTGCTATTACCACTTCTAATAGAGGGATTTGCCTTATAAGCATATGCAGAAATAAAAGTGAACAAAGTTAATAAAGATATCGCGATTCTTAACATTATGAGAATAATTTTATGTTTTTAAATAACGGATTTTTTCTTTCTAGGAAGATACATTCCAATACAAGTAGCACTAAAACTATCCAAGCAATTGCTATATATTGTTCGTTGTATTGAGAATATACTTGTGATTCTATCTCAGATTTTGTTAGTTTATCTAATTCAGAAGATAGTGCTCTCACTGCAGATGAAGAGTTATCTACTCTTACATACATACCACCACCAGCTGTAGCAATTTCTGCACACATAGTTTCGTTGAGTTTGGTTACAACCACATTTCCATCCTTATCTTTTCTAAAACTTTGTGTTCCTGCAATAGGAATTGGAGCACCTTCTGGTGTACCTACACCCATCACATTCACTGTAATGCCATTTTTAAGTGCTTCTTGTGCCATTTTCACAGCATCGTCTTCGTGGTTTTCACCATCTGTGATTATGATAATACTTTTACCCACATTGGTATCGGTGCTAGAGAAAAGCTGCATAGAACGCTTAATTGCCATACCAATAGCTGTACCTTGCACTGGCACCATACCAGGATTTATATTAGATAAAAACATCTTGGCAGAAGAAACGTCAGTGGTTAGTGGCATTTGCACATAAGCGTCACCTGCAAATATCATTAGTGCCACTTTATCATTTTGTAGATTGTCTATTAAGTGATTCAACACTCTTTTTGCACGAGACATTCTATCTGGTTTCAAGTCTTGTGAAAGCATAGAGTTTGACACGTCCACTGCTATTACAAGTTCCACACCTTGACGTTTTTGTTTCTCAAGTTTTGTTCCAAACTGCGGACCTGCCATCATAAAGATAGAAAGTATCAACGCTGTTAGAAGTAAATAAAACTTCACTCTAGGACGTATATGAGAAGCCTCTGGCATAAGTACTCTTAAAAGAGCTTTATTCCCAAGAGTTTTTAATCTCTTAGATTTTATAATAAGTGCATAATAGAAGAAACCTATTAAAACAGGTATCAACATTAGCAAATAAAGATATTCTGGACGAGCAAATCTGAACATAATGCGTTATGGAATAGATTTAAACACTGTATTTCTTAATGTAATTTCACCTATTAGGCAAACAACCAAAGCTAAAATAAACCAATGATACAATTCTTCTTTTTTATTAAATTCTTTCACTTGTATCTTAGTTTTTTCTAGTTGGTCAATCTCTTTGTAAATAGAAGCAAGACTTCTTGTATCTGTTGCTCTAAAATATTCACCACCAGTGGTTTCTGCTATATTCTTAAGAGATTCTTCGTCGATATCCACTTCCACATCTTGATATTGAACACCATAAGGAGTTTGGAATGGATAAGGAGCCATACCACGTGTACCTACACCAATGGTATAAACTCGAATGCCAAAACTTTTAGCTATTTCGCCAGCGGTAGAAGGTGCAATTTGTCCTCTATTATTTGAACCATCGGTAAGCAAGATAATAACCTTAGATTTTGCTTTACTATCTTTAATTCTGTTCACTGCTGTAGCAAGGCCAGAACCAATAGCAGTACCATCTTCTATCATACCACTTTCTATACCATTAAGCAGATTGATTAATTCTGCATGGTTCACTGTAAGTGGACATTGAGTAAAACTCTCACCTGCAAACACTACAAGACCAATATTATCGTTTCTACGAGAAGAGATAAACTCTGTTGCCACTTTTTTAGCTGCTCTAAGTCTGTTTGGCTTAAGGTCTTCTGCAAGCATACTTGAAGAAATATCCACAGACATAACTATATCTATACCTTCTGTGGTTTGATTACTCCAACTATCACTCTTTTGTGGACGTGCAATAGCTATAATAAGCGCAGCAAGTGCCAACATATGAAGTGCAAGTGGCAAGTATCTCAAATAATGCTTATAACTTTTAGGCATTTCTTGAAACACCTTGGTAGAAGAGAATCTTATTTCTGCTGTAAGCCTTTTTCTGTTATAGAAATAATATGCCAATATAGCAGGGATTATAAGTAGCAGCAATAAACACCATGGATTAGCAAATGTTATCATTCTTCAATCGGTTTTTCTGTTTCTTGTTTTTCGTTAGTTTCTTCTGCTTCTTCTTTAGTAGTTTTCTCTACTATTAAAAAGGCATTTAAAACCATTCTTTCATTTTCGTTTTCAAGTGGAACAAATTTAGCAAACTTCACTAAATCTGATAGTTCTAGCATTTCTTTTAGAACAAGTCTTATTTCATCTAGCTCTTTATTTTTCTTTACCAATGCCACAATCTCGTCTGTGGTTAGCTCCATTGCATTTATATCGTAACCTCCTTCTAAATATTCACGAATAACATCGGTAACCTCTGTATAGAATTGTTTAATCTGACCTTGTTGCCAAATCTTTTCTGTTTTAATTTGTTCCAATTTTTGAAGAGCCACCACGTGTGCAGGAAGAACTACTTCTGGTGTTTCTGGTAATATTTTTACCTTTTTGTTGAATACAAATCTCATTAGTAGTAATACAACTATCACCACAACAAGTACTCCTGCCAGCCCCATACCTGTCCATTTTGCTAGTTCCACCCATGAGAATGGCGCAGACATAATTGCTTTTTCTGCATTAATATCGTCTGCATTTTCATCTACTGGCACTGTATTTACTGTTAGTCCTACAGGGTTTGTATAAACTTTTTCTGTAGTAGTTTCAAATAGTAGTTCTGGAATGTAATAAAAACCACTATCATACGATGTTACCAGAAATTCTGAAATAATAGACATTCTGCCATCAGACAGTTTTGTGGTGTCTGTTTTTAACTTTTCTAATATCTGCACATTGGTAGCAAGGGTATCTGAGAATTGTGGCCATGATACCTTTTCGGTTTCATCTTGCATCAATTCTAACTTAAATTTTGCTTGTTCACCTATAAGAATTTCTGTTGGCTCCAATGAGGCATTTACAGAAATTTCTCCTGCAAATGTGATATTTACCAGCGAAAAGGCTAAAAATATAGACAAAAAGAACTTTTTCATATTATCCTCGCATTCTAAACAGATTAATCAATGCTTTAACATAATCATCGTCGGTGCTTATAGAAACCATATCCACTTTGTTTTTTTGGAAATTCTTTTTCAATGTGGCTTGTTGTTTGTTCCAATGGTCTTTGTAGCGCATTCTCACATCTGTGCTAGAGGTATCCACATAAATGGTTTCATTTGTTTCTGCGTCTATCATTTTCACCCAACCCACATTTGGAATTTCTGTATCTTTTGGGTCGTAAACTTGCACTGCCACTAAGTCGTGACGGTTTGACGCTACCATAAGTGGTTTTTCAAAATCTGGCGAAATAAAGTCAGAAATTAAGAACGCTGTACAACGTTTCTTAATCACATTTCTGAAATATTCCAACACTACAGACACATCTGTTTTGTTGCTTTCTGGTTTAAACTCTATAAGCTCACGAATAATGTATAAAACGTGTTTTTTACCTTTTTGCGGAGCAATAAATTTCTCAATCTTATCTGAGAAGAAAATCACCCCTATCTTGTCGTTGTTTTGAAGAGAAGAGAATGCAAGAGTAGCTGCAAGTTCTGTAATTACAGAGCGTTTTGTTTGTGTTGTGGTACCAAAATCGCTACTTCCAGACACGTCTATAAGAAGCATAAAGGTAAGTTCTCTTTCTTCTTCAAAAATCTTCACAAAAGGGTGATTGAAACGCGCTGTCACGTTCCAATCTATATTTCTAATATCGTCGCCCACTTGATACTCGCGCACTTCTGAGAATGCCATACCCCTACCCTTGAAGGCAGAGTGATATTGTCCCGCAAAAATATTTTGCGAAAGCCCACGAGTTTTAATCTCAATCTGACGTACTTTTTTTAATAATTCGTTTGTTTCCACTTCTGTTATAAAGTTAGGAGTGAGGAGTTAGGAGTTAGGAGTTAGAAATTTACCTGCCCCCTCTGAATATGACTTTTAATATTGATTTTAGAGGAGGGATTTTTAGGCGTCCATTCTAAAATCGTTTGAGAGTGATTTTTAAAGGAGGAAGTTCTAGGCGTGTGAGTGCGAGCAACCGGAGTTTATAAAACATAAATGAGGATTGCGAGCACGAGCAACAACGAGGAAATTACCCTTTAAAAACGCTCTCATTATGGTACTTCTACTATATTTAGGATTTCGCTTATCACATCTTCAGTAGTAATATTATTCGCTTCAGCTTCGTAAGTTAAGCCGATACGGTGACGAAGAACATCGTGACAAACGGCACGTACGTCTTCTGGAATTACATAACCACGGTGTTTGATGAAGGCATATGCACGAGCAGCTAAAGCTAAACTAATAGAAGCACGAGGAGAGCCACCGAATGCAATCATACCTTTAAGGTCTGTTAGGCCGTAGGCTTGAGGATCACGGGTAGCAAACACAATATCAAGGATGTATTTTTCAATTTTTTCGTCTATGTAGATTTCACGAACCACGTTGCGTGCTTCGATAATTTCTTGAGCTTTTAGAATAGGTTTGATTGGTTCTGGTTTAGCACCAATATTTTGACGGATAATTAAGCGTTCTTCTTCTAAACGTGGATAAGAAACCACTACTTTAAGCATGAAACGGTCCACTTGAGCTTCTGGAAGAGGATATGTACCTTCTTGTTCAATAGGGTTTTGAGTAGCTAGTACTAGGAAAGGTTCGTCTAGTTTGTAAGTTGTATCCGCTAGGGTTACTTGACGCTCTTGCATTGCTTCTAGTAGAGCTGATTGCACTTTTGCAGGAGCACGGTTGATTTCGTCAGCTAGCACGAAGTTTGCAAAGATAGGTCCTTTTTTCACTACGAACTCTTCATTTTTTTGACTATAAATCATAGTACCTAAAACGTCGGCTGGTAGAAGGTCTGGAGTAAATTGGATACGACTATATTTGCTATCTACAAGTTGTGCTAGAGTTTTAATTGCTAGTGTTTTTGCTAGACCTGGCACACCTTCTAGAAGTACGTGACCGTCTGACAACAAGCCTATTAACAAAGATTCTACTAAGTGTTTTTGACCTACGATTACTTTATCCATTCCCATGGTAAGTACATCAATAAAGGCACTTTTTTGCTCAATGCGAGCATTTAATTCTCTAATGTCTACTACTTGACTCATGATACTTATATTATTTTCAGTTATTGTTTGATACTTTAAAAAAGTGAGGAGTTAGGAGTGAGGAGTTAGGAGTTAAACCATTTTCCTTTATAAAATTCTAACTTTTAATTTAACAATTGCGAAGATAGATAAAATGTTAAAACTAGGACATATAGATAAGTTTAAAAAGTTAAAATTAAATGTTAAAGAGTTTGAATAAAGAAAATATAAGTATCTTTGTACTATGAAAATGGACAGCATAGAACTTCTTTCGCCTGCAAAAAATGCAGAGACTGGCATCGAGGCTATAAAACATGGTGCAGATGCAGTGTATATTGGTGCTCCAAAATTTGGTGCGCGCTCGTCTGCGTCAAATACCGTAGAGGAAATTGAGCGTTTGGTAAAATTTGCACATCAATATAGGGCAAAAATCTATGTTACCATTAATACTATTCTTTATGATAATGAACTAGCAGAAGCCGAAGCACTTATAAATGAATTATATAATATAGATGTAGATGCTATTATAGTTCAAGATACTTCTATTTTTAAGCTAAACCTCCCTCCTATTGCCATTCACTCTAGCACACAGGCAGAAAACAGCAGTTTAGATAAGGTTAAATTCTGGGAAAACATTGGTTGTGAACAAGTGGTATTGGCTAGAGAGTTGAGTTTACAGGAGATTTCACACATTCATGAAAATACTTCTGTGCGCCTTGAGGCGTTTGTGCATGGGGCACTTTGCGTTAGTTATAGCGGAAAATGTTATGTTAGCCAAGCATTAACAGGCAGAAGTGCCAACAGAGGTGAATGTGCGCAGATTTGTCGTTTGCAATTCGACCTTCAAGACCGTGAGGGGCATTCTTTTGGCAAGAAACATTGGCTTTCGCTAAAGGATTTTAATGCTTCTTCTCACGTGGGTGAAATGATTGATGCAGGCGTAAGGTCGTTTAAAATTGAAGGCAGACTAAAGGATATTACCTACGTTAAAAATATTACTGCCTATTATAGACAAAAAATTGACGAGGCACTTAAGAGCAGACCAAATTTTAAGAAACAATCGCTTGGCGAGTGTACATACACATTTGAGCCAAACCCATATAAGAGTTTCAACAGAGGTTTTACTTCGTTCTTTTTAAATGGCAGACAAAACTATATTTTCCAACCTGTGAGCCCAAAGTCTTTTGGCGAACCTATTGGTAGCGTTTCTAAAATGGATGGCAAAAAGATTTGGATTAAAACTACCCATACACTTAACAACGGCGATGGTTTTTGTTTTGTAAACAGCCGTGGCGACCTTGAAGGTTTTAGAGCGAACACTGCAAATGGTAATGTGATAACCTCAGCAGAGAGTGTGAAAATTTCTATTGGCGACAAAGTTTATAGAAACAACGACGAGGCTTTCAATAAGATTCTCTCTAGCGAAAGTGCCAAAAGAAAGATAAAAATTTGCATTGATGTGAGGGATAATGTGTTTACTTTTTCGCTAGGCGAACATTCTGTTTCACACACTTATAGTGAGAGTTTAGACGAAGCACAAAAAGACCCATCCGCATACATTTCTACCCAGCTAAGTAAGCTTGGAGATAGCATTTTCGAAGCAGAAAATATTAGTGTAAACACAAAATATTTCTTCCCTGCATCTGTTTTAGGAAATATCCGCAGAACACTATGCGAAGAATTATTAAATACTATAGTGAATTTACCATATTCGCCATTCGTTTTACCTCTGCAAAACGATAGTAAATTTCCACTTGTGAGCGATAGCTATTTAAACAACATTGCTAACGCCAAAGCTTTGGAATTTTACTATGACCACGGTGCAAATGTGAGCGCTCGAGCATTTGAGGTTTCCCCTACCGACGATGCCACTCTTATGTTTTGCAAGCACTGCATCCGCTTCGCTTTAGGTGCGTGTCCAAAAGAAAATCGGGGACTTCGACAAGCTCAGTCACCGATTAACGAACCTCTATTCCTTATTCACAAAAACTACTACCTACGCCTTCACTTCAACTGCAAAGACTGCGTCATGGAAGTAAAGAAGGGGTAAAGATTACGCGTTTGGATTTAAAGAATCTAATATAATGTCTATGCACTCTTGCTCGCGACGAACAAGGTAAGCTTGTTTATCTGCTTCGTTTGTAGAAATAAAATCATTATAGAGCGGAAGAACTAAAAACGAAGACAAAACCAAAGACCCCATATTTTGCAACAACGCATAAGGGTTTATTTCTTTAATATTTCCTGCTTGAATATCATTTCTAATTAGCTGAGTAAGTTGATCAAACAACATAATGCGCATCTGATTGTCGATAAAGCATTCTTTTACCATTTGACGATGCTCACTACTTACAATCAATTCATTTACAAAGAAATAAGGAACCTTTGGATATTTAGTAAAGAAGGTAAAATACAAGTGAATTGTCTCTTGCACAAATTCTGTAACTGAAGTAGATTGTTGTATATTTTGTTTTCCGAGTTCAATAAGAGAGTTTACATACTTCAGGTATATTTGTTTAAATAAATTTTGCTTTGTTCTAAAATAATAATGTACTAAGGCTTGATTACAACCCACTTTCTTAGCTATATCCACAGTAGATGTGGCCATATAACCTTTTTCTAAGAATAGTTCTTGGGCTGCTTCCAAAATCTTATTTTCCATTTCCTCGCTCTTTATTCTAGCCATATTTTTTGTCTATAACAATTCCTTTTTGGCATTTTCTGCCATAAAATAAAGTCTATTAATCACATTTGCCTCAGACGTATTACCATCAAAATCTAAAAACAACATACTTAACTGCGGAAATAATTGTTTCAACTTCTTCTCCACACCTTTAGAAATGATATGATTGGCAATACATCCAAATGGTTGAATGCTAACAATGTTGTGCACACCAGATTCTGCCATGTGTACCACCTCAGCAGGCAATAACCATCCCTCACCAAAGTTTGTTGCAGGACTTACCACCTTTGTTGCACGTTTTATATTGTCTTTACTATGTGTAAACGCGCGATAAAATGGAAAATCTGAGCAAATAGCATCAAACTGTTTAGCCTTCGTGCGCAAATATACATAAAACAAATCATTTAACCATAAAGGAATAGTTGCTTTTTGTATATGGAACTGCTTGTTTATGGGACGATTAGCAAAAGATGTGGTTAAAAATCCATACAACGATGGTTCTATTACCTCTATTCCTTGTTCTTGTAACCAATCCATCAAGTTTCTATTGCTAAACTCATTGTATTTAACATAAATCTCCCCCACCACTCCTATACTTGGCACTTTTTTAGTAGTATCGATGGCACGAGTAAATTCCGCTACTGCTTGTTGTAACAACTTCTTTATTTCAGACTTTCTATTTTGTATGATAACCTCACCTACACGTTCTAAATAATAATCATAAAGTTCCTTTACCACACCTTTCTCTTTTTCTCTTACAATAGAAGAACGATACAATTGAGTTAAACAGTCAATAAACAATACAGCATGAATTGCTATTGGCAATATTTTCCTCCAATCAATGCTAAAACCTGGTTGAACATTTCCCATACTACCACTCATATCAAACGACAAAACAGGAATTTCTCCCAACCCTGCATTACTCAACGAACGTTTTATTAAGGTAATATAATTGCTAGCACGGCATTGTCCACCTGTTTGTGAAATGATTACTGCCACATCTTTAAGCGAATATTGACCACTTTTTAAGGCATTTAGCAACTGACCTACAACCACAGTAGCAGGGAAACAAACATCATTGTTTACCATTCGTAGTCCCATATCTACATCGCATTGCACA
Source organism: Candidatus Enterocola sp. (assembly GCA_045611845.1). Classification (GTDB taxonomy): domain Bacteria; phylum Bacteroidota; class Bacteroidia; order Bacteroidales; family Paludibacteraceae; genus Enterocola. Next base: position 10,446 of record JAZKXZ010000004.1, read on the forward strand.
GGAGATGGAAGCATCACCACATTATATCCAGATAGTTTCATAAGCGGTGATATTATAGCAGATATAGACTTAGAAAAATATGGTGCCAAAATTGTTTTTTCTTTATCAGATTTGTTAAAAATTGGCGACTGATAAAATGCTTGTTTCTGTTTATTTAAAATAGGACTAACACGCAAACTTTCCACCAATGAACGCACACGCAACACCAACGAACCAATATTGTTTACATCGTCTATTTTTAGTATGGTATGATTCTTTCCTGAAGTGCCCAAAATGGCACGTACTTCATCTAAAATAAAAGCATCTGGTCCACAACCAAAAGATGTTAATTGTACCATTTGTAGTAGATGTGTGTCTTGCAAAGCTACATAAAATGCTGTTTTAATCACTTTGTTGGGGTATGTCCATTGACTAACTGCTGGCGTTTGGCTAAATACCGATGGCGACACCTGCATAGCAATATCGTCTGTAATTACATCCACTCCCATTGCAGACATAGCATAAGATATTTTGTGTTCCACGTATGGATCTAAATGATAAGGGCGCCCCACCAATACTATAGCCAAACGATTTTCTTCTTTACACTTTTGCCATACTTGCATTGCACGTGAGTGCATTCTTTCTGCAAAATCTTGTTGTGCCCTTTGAGCAATATAAATGGCATCACTTGCCGTCTTTTTATCTATTCCTAAACTAGTAAGATATTTCAAACAAGAAGCATGAAGCAATGCCGGATTATTAAATGTTAGGATAGGCGAATCAAATGGAATTCCATATTTTTTCTGTGTATCAATAGCACTTTTTATTACATCAGAATACCCTGATACTACAGGACAATGATAACTATTACTACTACATTTATCTTCTTTTTTACCATATACCACATAAGGATAAAAAATGCGACTAACTCCCATTTTTACCAATGAAAGCACATGACCATGCATCAATTTGGCTGGCATACAAATATTATCCGACATCACAGTAGAAAGACCTGCTTCATATTGTTTATGATGCGTAGGAGCAGAAAGTACCACTTTTATACCACAATGAGCAAATAGCGTAGCATAAAACGGGAAATCGGCATACATGCCTAATGCACGAGGTATGCCTATCGTAAATTTCGGTTTTTGAGTTTGCTCAGCAAAATCTGACGACGAAGAATATTGGAACAGCATCTTATACTTTTCTGCAAAAAGATTCACTCCTTGTCTATTACTTTTACTTTTATTGGTATAAACCTTTTCACAATTGTTGCCGGAATAAAACACATTACCACTATCAAAAGTGAGTTTCTGTATCTTACATTGATTGGCGCAACCTATACAAATTTCTGTTTCTCTCAGAGGTTGTTGCACCTGCATAAGAGATGATAAAGTAACATTATTCATGGTGTTGCCTTTTGTATTGTTGATGAGCATAAAGAGCTGCTCCGTATGCTCCCATTAGTTCTGGAATATCAGTAAATTGCACTGTAGTACCTGTTATCACCTCCAATGCACGAGCCACAGAGTGGTTTTTAAAAGTACCTCCCTGTACCACAATGTGAGAGCCCAATTCACGTACATCTTTTAATTTGAGCACTTTGTAAAGACAATTTTTTACCACAGAGTAACTAAAACCTGCTGCTATATCTGCCACACTACAACCTTCTCGCATCACCTGTTTCACCTTTGAATTCATAAACACAGTGCATCTTGTGCCCAAATCACATGGTCTTTTGGCAAAACAAGCCATTTGTGCAAACTTACTTATTTCAATATTCATAGTTTGTGCATAGGTCTGAATAAAAGACCCACAACCAGACGAGCACGCTTCATTTATCTCCATGCGTTCTATACTACCATTACGCACAAAAATGGCCTTCATATCTTGTCCGCCAATATCTAAGACAAAAGACACATTGGGTTGCACATAATGAGCTGCCATAAAATGTGCCATAGTTTCCACTATTCCGTAAGACATATTGTATGCCGCTTTAAGCAAACTTTCTCCATACCCAGTGGCACAAGAGGCTGCTATACGTAGCTCACCTGCATTCATCACAGATTTGTTTAGTTGTTTTAAGCATGTGGCAAAAGCTCCCATACTATCACCATGATTAGGTAAATAATGTGTGAAAACTACTTCTGCATTTTCATTGATAAGTACCATTTTTGTGGTAGTACTCCCGGAATCTACACCTAAAAAATATGGTATATTTTCTGCAACTACAATATTTGCCCGCTTTACTATATCTACTTTTTTTTGTTTTAACCAACTATGATAATGCTGTGTATCTGTAAACAATATAGGGAGAGAATTACTTTGCACCGAACAATGAGCTATACTATATTGCAGATTTACAATCCACTTAGAAAGAGGTTTTAACTCAGAGTTCTTTGCCATCATTGCGCAACCCATTGCTGGGAAATACTGCGGATATTCTGGGGTAATACAATGTGACTCTGTCAAATTTAATACTTCAAGGAAGTGTTTCTTTAGTTGCTTAAAGTAGGCAAACGGACCTCCACAAAATAGCACAGAAGGTTTTACGTCGCATCCACGAGACAAGGTCGTTACCACCTGCAGAGCCACTGCCCTAAAGACGGATGCTACTAGATTTTGTTTAGAAACCTTTTGACTAATAAGATTCTGTATATCTGTTTTTGAAAACACACCACAACGCGATGCTATTGGATAGATAGTATCGTACCCTGTGGCTAAAGAATCAAATTCCTCCACCGGCACACCAAGCAATTGAGCAGTTTGGTCAATGAAAGCTCCCGTACCACCTGCACAATTTCCATTCATTCTAATGTCAGGTGATTTTTGTTGAGAAAAGAAAATCATTTTACTATCCTCTCCACCCATATCAATAAGTGTCTGAACTATAGGATATTGTGTCTGTACCACCTTTGCTTCAGCTATCACCTCTTGAACAAAGTACATACCCATGCGTTCTGCATAACCCATCCCCACTGAACCTGTCATCCCGATACGAAGCATAGAAGGACCTATTTTCTGCATCAAAGCCTGTAACTCCTCCAATAAAACCATACTATGATTTGCACAATGACGCACATAATTTTTATCAATAATATTATTATTGTTATCCAACAATACCCATTTTAGTGTAGTTGAACCTATATCTATCCCCAAATTGTATATATTCATTGATTTATTTAATTGCTTTATTTAATAGGTCTATTAATTTGAGGCAAAAATAAAGCAAATTTGTTATTCAACACAAATCTGTACTATTATTTTAACTTATATTAACACCGAATTGACTGACGCAATAGGCTACGTCCCTACACCTAGTTGGTAAAATGCAATTTCTTAATTAAACAATCAACTTTGTCACAAATTTTCGGTATTTTTGTGAGTTAATATAAAACACTCCAACATGAAAAAACTACTACTTTTTGCCACAATTATTGCTTTTCTAACTGCTTGTGAAAGTAACCAAAATCAAGAAAGCGTTGCTTATATTCCGCCAGCTCCAGACTATAGCAACGAAAAAATGTGGTACAACGTTCTTGACTTCAACGGCAACTACGACAGCGGTGTGGATGTGTTTTACATTCCTTCTACATGGGAGTTTGATTGGTACACAGAGGATAGTACTGTGTGTCATTATGCTGATATTACAAATCAGGAGCACTTAGATGATATGACTATAGAAATGAGTAAAGTGGCCGATTACATGGCAGACGGCAACCGTTTCTACTCACCTTTCTACAGACATATTACACTAAACACATGGGCTACGCTCAACGAAGATACAATCCGTGCTCGCTACAATAAAATATCTTTTGTAGACATTCAAACGGCGTTTAATTACTTTTTAAATAACTATAACGAGCGCCGCCCATTTATTCTTGCAGGTTTTAGTCAAGGCGGAAAATCTGTGGTTGAACTTATGAAAACAATGTCAGAAGAGACTAGTAACAGAATGGTAGCGGCATACGTATTAGGATACAAAGTAACAGAAGAAGATATTGCCAATGCCCCATGGATACGCGCCGCACAAGACTCTATAGACACTGGCGTAACCATTTGCTACAACTCAGTATCGCACGTGAAATACACCAAAGACATACTTTGCAAAGACAACGTAATGTGCATTAACCCTGTAAACTGGCGCACAGATAGCACTCCAGCCACACTGCACGACACCATCACTGTAACTCTTGATACCAATTACAAAGTACTGGTTCTAGATGGTTTCGATGGCAGTTATCTACCAAACATCCTAGACATTATAAACACTGGCGACCTACACAGCATTGAACCATGGGTTTACAGCGAATGCCTACGTAAAAACATTAAACAAAGAATTTCCGCTTTTTGGAAATAACCACAAATAACCATAAGTCCACCCCACTATGAAAAAACACATCCTTACCATAATTTGCATAGCAATAAGCACTATAACCGCAACGAGTGCGAACCTTGTAAACAACTCTTCTTTTGAGCAAGGATATTCCTATTGGAATGCGTGGGGAGGTGGAATAGACGCAAGCAAAGCACATAGCGGAAACAATGCTCTGCACTGCACCGGACGTGGTTTTTGCACCCTTGTGGCAAATTATGGAAACCGTATAAACGTGTCGCCAAACACCTATTATAAATTTAGCGGATATATCTTTCGTGCAGACAATAGCGGATGGGCATACATAGATATGAACGACGAGGCAGGCGAACTTCAACTACGAAGCACTGAATACGGACATTGGGAATACGTGAGTGGCATTTGGAATAGTGGCGGCAACACATCTGTGCAACTTAGAGCCGTGGTAGAGCGCGACTGGACCAACCCTGGTAGTGGCGTTACAAGCGACATTTGGTTCGACGATATTGTTTTCGAACCACTCCAAAGCGAGTCTTATAACGAAAACGAAATTACATTAAGCACCAACGCCCAATATACATCAATAGAAAATTCAAACATCGCCATAGAACTAGCAATTGACACCGCCAAACCCTATATTTCTAAACTTACAAACAAAGAAACCAATCAAAATTGGTTAAATAGCCCAAGAGAAATTCCTCTGCTTAAGAAAATAAACAATCAAAATATAAACTGGCAATTTGATAAATTTTCATCCAGCGAAAATCATATTCAAGCCATTTTCAAAAGCAATAAATTTTCCCTTATTCTACATGCCGAACTAAAAGAAAACGGACCTGTGCATATCTGGCAAGAACTTGTAAACAATTCTACAGCCACAGCAAAAATTTCGGCACTAGATATGCAAGTACTAGATATGATAGTGCGCCTGCCAAATGTGAGCACACTTTGGCGTTTCAACCGCTCACGCTTCAACAATGGTCTAGACGGTAACTTTACCACAGGCGTTTTAAAACAAGAAATCAGAAACAATTTTTATCAACTTTGCCAAATAGAAAATTCATGGCTTGTTTCTACAGGCGAACTTCCACTTGCTATGCTCGACTGCGGCGGTGAAGGTCTTTATATCGGATATGATTGGAACTTTGGTCTTATCGAAGTACAAACTCAAAGCAACCTTAAAAATGTAAGACTAAAAGCAAATTTAGGGATTTCTGCCGAAGAAATTATTTGTGAATCAAACAGCAAACTTTCCATTCCGGGCGTGTTTATTGGTCTATATAAAGGCAACACAGACGACGGTGGTAACCAACTAAAAAATTGGTTCTGGACACACCACATCCCAGCCTCACTTCGTGAAAACGAAAACGAACCACTCATTGAAATCCACTACGGCGCGTATAGCGAAAATGACTTTCTATACTACCTAAACCGATACAATTTACCTCAGCTAGGCGTAGGAGTTATCAAAATGGACTATTGGTGGACAGTGCCAACCACAGGAGCCGACGCAAATAGCGGTTTCGACCCTATACTAGAAACCAGATGGGAACCATACGCAGGCAAATGGCCTAACGGTATGACATTTGGCACACTTACCAAAGCAAAATACGCAGGCATTAAAAATTCGCTTTACATGTGCGACACATATATGGGGGCTGATATTTCAAACCGCAACGCACAACTCGCTCAAATAGATGCACTTGCAAAACGCATAGAAAATTGGAAGATAGACTACTGGCGCAGCGACTTCGAACTTGAAAAAGCAAATTCATTTGCTTCGCACACAGGCTTGCTGTTTATTCTAGATTCACTCATTAATAGGTTTAACAATTTCCGCTACGAACACTGCAGTGCAGGTGGCTCACTAAAAGACTTCACTACCCTACGCCGTATGACTTTTATGACTATGGAAGACTCTGGCGGTCCGCTAAATCACCGTATGGCATTTTACAGCAACTCTTATATGATTAACCCTGTGCAACTAAAATTCGACGTGGGTTACGATTGGACATCGGCAGAAGATGCTTCAAACATAAATGCAAATGGCGAAAGTTGGGCAAAATATGTACTTCGTTCATCTATGATGGGTGCCATGATGGCATGTGCAGTGGGTAGAGACATGACAAACGTGGAATTTAACCAAGCCAAAATACATTGGAAACTCTACAACGAAAAGCAACGTGAAATCTTGCGTGGTGGTAATGTTTACCATATTCTTCCTATGCCTAACGGCAACAACTGGGACGGCATGCAGTTCTTCAACAATGCTTTAGGCAAAGGTTCTGTGTTCCTATTTTCACACAAAGCCGGTGGTGGAGCCGACGGCACAAGCAAAAGAATTTTCCTAAAAGGATTAGATGAAAACACCTCATACCAAGTAGATTTTCAAGACAGAACAGAACTTTCTTGCCACAAAACAGGCAAACAGCTAATGTCTGACGGCATCCTTGTAACAGGCATGACCAAACATTTCGACACAGAAATTATTTGGCTTACAACCACCTCTACCGATATAGAAGAAATACAAGCAGAAGAAATAAGCATCACACCAAATCCAACTAAAACAGGTGAATTTGCCACTCTAACAAACGCAGACGAAACCACCACTTGGAAAATTTACGACAGCGTAGGCAGACTTATAAATAAAGGCAAAGGCACCACCCTCACTGCTCCTGCCACTGCTGGTACCTATATAATACAAACCCAAGAACAGACAATCAAATGGGTAGTACAATAATATTGACAAAAAAAGAGGCTAACTATTTAAGTTAACCTCTTTTTGTGTTTATGATTAATTGGATTAAATCATCTCAATTACTGCTTTCACGGCTGCGTCGATGCCGCTTGGGTTTTTACCACCAGCAGATGCCATGAAAGGTTGGCCACCGCCACCACCTTGGATAAGTTTTGCAGCTTCGCGCACCATATTGCCAGCGTGGAAGCCTGCTTCTATCATAGGTTTGCTTAGGAATACTGTTAGGTTTGGTTTACCTTCATAAACATTACCAATCACAAGCATAAATTTAACGTCAGTAAATTTACCTTTAAATAAAGGTAGTAATGCTTTGTGCATTTCTGGGTTTTCGTTGCTTGTAACGCTAATTACTTTCACGCCATTGATATCTTCTGCGCGTTCAATTAAAGCATCACGCATTTGAAGAGCACGTTGTTGCATGAAGTTTTCCATCTCTTTCTTAAGAGATTGATTGTCGGCAATAGTGCGTTGTGCAGCAGTAACAAGGTCTGGAGCATTGTTGAACATTGCTCTAAACGATGTCATCATGTTTTGCATATCGTAAACCATAAGTTCTGCTTGTTCTGCAGTAACAGCCTCGATACGGCGAATACCTGCAGCGATAGAACTTTCTGATACAATTTTGAATAGACCAATATTACCGGTAGATGAAGCGTGAGTACCACCACAAAGCTCTACAGATTTGTCGTAGCAAATTACACGTACTTTTTCACCATATTTTTCACCAAATAGTGCCATAGCACCAAGTTTTTTAGCCTCTTCGATAGGCATTTCTCTGTGCTCAACAAGTGCCACATTTTGGCGAACTTTTTTGTTTACTGCTTTTTCTACAGCCACGATTTCCTCACGAGTAAGTTTTTGGAAGTGAGAGAAGTCGAAACGAAGAACTTTTGGAGAAACGTATGAACCTTTTTGTTCTACGTGAGTACCAAGAAGTTCACGAAGTGCTTCGTGTAGAAGGTGAGTTGCAGTGTGGTTTGCTTCGCTAGCAGCTCTGTTTTCTTTATTAATTTTAGCAACAAATGTTGCAGTTGGATTTTCTGGAAGTTCATTTACAATGTGAACAGGTAGGTTGTTTTCACGTTTAGTATCAATTACAACGATTTTTTCGTTTGCATTTTCTAGCACACCAGAGTCACCTACTTGACCACCCATTTCTGCATAGAAAGGAGTTACAGAAAGCACTACTTGATAGAATGATTTATTCTTTTGAGTTACTTTTCTATAACGTAAAATTTGTGTTTCAGCTTCTGTTTCATCGTAACCAACGAAAGTGGCATCACCTTCTGCAAGCACTACCCAGTCGCCTGTTTCCACAGCAGCAGCATTACGAGCACGTTCTTTTTGTTTTTGCATTTCTGCATTGAACTCCTCGTTGTTTACTGTTAGACCGTTTTCTTTAAGGATAAGTTCGGTTAAGTCTAGTGGGAAACCGTATGTATCATAAAGAACAAAAGCATTTACACCGCTAATTTCTGTTTTACCTTCTTTTTTGGTGTCATTCATTACTTTGTCTAGAAGACGAATACCAGTTTCTAGAGTGCGCAAGAATGTATCTTCCTCTTCTTTAATAACTTTTTCGATAAGAGTTTTTTGTGCAACAAGTTCTGGATAAGCCTCACCCATATTGTCGATAAGGGCAGGGATAAGTTTATACATAAATGCAGAACGTTGGTTCATAAATGTGTAACCATAACGCACAGCACGACGTAAAATACGACGAATTACATAACCTGCTTTTGCATTTGATGGTAATTGACCATCGGTAATAGCAAATGCAATAGTTCTAATATGGTCTGCAACCACACGCATAGCCACGTCCACTTTTGAATCTTTGCCATATTCACAAGAGCAAATATTGCCAATAGCAGCAATTAGTGGTTGGAACACGTCAGTGTCGTAGTTTGAAGTTTTGCCTTGAACAGCCATACATAGGCGTTCAAAACCCATACCAGTGTCGATAACTTTGTTTGGAAGAGATTCTAGAGAACCATCTGCCTTACGGTTGTATTGCATAAACACGTTGTTCCAAATTTCAATCACTTGTGGGTGATCGCCATTTACAAGGTCGCGACCAGAGATTTTTTCTCTTTCGCTATTTGGACGTAAGTCGATATGAATTTCTGAACATGGACCACAAGGACCTGTATCGCCCATTTCCCAGAAGTTATCTTTTTTGTTACCGTTGATAATGCGGTCTTCTGCAATATATTTAGCCCAAATTTGAGCAGCTTCGTCGTCTCTACCAAGACCTTCTGCCTCTGCACCCTCAAATACTGTTACATAAAGACGGTCTTTGTCTAGTTTCAACACTTCTGTTAGGTATTCCCATGCCCACTCAATAGCTTCTGCTTTGAAGTAGTCACCAAAACTCCAGTTTCCTAACATTTCAAACATAGTGTGGTGATATGTGTCATGACCTACTTCTTCAAGGTCGTTGTGTTTACCACTTACACGAAGACATTTTTGAGAATCCGCGGCTCGAGAATACACGATAGGGTCATTGCCCAAGATAATGTTTTTAAACTGGTTCATACCAGCATTAGTAAACATAAGTGTTGGGTCATCTTTAATAACCATAGGTGCAGAAGGAACAATCTTGTGATCCTTTGATGCAAAGAAGTCCAAAAACGATTGGCGGATTTGTTTTGATGTCATCATTGTTTATATATTTTTTTGTTGTTTTTTTATAATAAGGTGCAAAGATAATGTTTATTCGTCAAAAACTAAAAAATTAACGTATCTTTATTTTCATTTTCAAATATTATTATTATATTTGCAAACGATTTCAAAACAAAAATTTATTAACTCTTATAAAAAAACGCCTATTGATTAAACACTACCCTATTAATTTAACTGTTTAAACCTAATGGTAACATTAAAATCTATGTCTGATGAACAATTGGTAAAATTGTTTACAGATGGGAATAATAGGGCGTTTGATACTCTTCTACTACGTTATAAGAGTTTCCTTTATTCACACGTTTATTCTATTACAAAAGACTACGACGAGAGTAATGATATTCTCCAAGAAGCTTATATACGCATGATTAACAGTCTTAGACAAAATTTCTATATAGAAACTGGAAAATTTAAGTATTGGGCATTGCGTATTGCACATAATATTGCACTAGATGTGACTAGACTAAATAAAAATAGCGACATTAAATGCTCTTGTTCAGAGGAGTTTATGTCTGTGGTTCCTACAGATTATTACGAAAAGAACATAGAGGACGATATGGTAGATAAACAAATAAAAAAACAAGTTTATATTATTTATAAAAGTCTGCCAAATAACCAAAGAGATATTGTGCAAATGAGATATTATAACAACTTGAGTTTCAAAGAAATATCTGATATTACAGGAGAAAGCATCAACACTTCTCTTGGCAGAATGCGCTACGCAATACTTAATATGAGAAAGATGGCTAACGAAAGAAAATCTCTAATCAGTGCCTAAAAAAAGAATAAAATTCATATCTTTGCGTAAAATATAAAAAACATGAGCACTATTATCTCTCCTTCTCTATTATCTGCAAACTTCTACAACCTAGAAGAAGATATTCAAATGATAAACAACAGTGAAGCCGATTGGTTACACATAGATGTTATGGACGGTGTTTTCGTTCCTAATATTTCATTTGGATTCCCTGTTTTAGAATCTATTCAAAGCAAATGCCAAAAACCACTTGATGTACATTTGATGATTGTAGATCCAGACAGATATGTAGAACGTTTTGCAAAAGCAGGAGCAGCGATAATCAATGTTCACTACGAGGCTTGCACTCACCTACACAGAACTATACAAAACATTAAAGCACAAGGAGTTAAAGCAGCTGTTACACTTAATCCTCACACTCCAGTTTGCTTGTTAGAAGACATTATTGCAGACCTAGACATGGTACTTTTAATGTCTGTAAACCCTGGCTACGGCGGTCAAAAATTTATTCCACAAACAGTAGAAAAAGTGCGTGCACTTAAAGCAATGATTGAAAGAAAAAATCTTTCTACAATTATTGAAGTAGACGGTGGAGTAAACTTAAGCACAGGTCAAGAACTTGTTGAAGCTGGCGCTGACGCACTTGTGGCTGGAAACTACGTTTTCAAATCTGAAAATCCAATCCAAACCATTTCCGAACTAAAAAAATTAAGAAAATAGAAAACTTTGTTCACTCCCATCAAAATCTTACATCAATTACCTTTCTTACGATTACTTATTTTTTTAGTATTAGGTATAGCATTGGCATTTGTTAGCACAAATGTCAGTCTAGCACTCATACTCATTGTGGCAGTTTTGAGCGTGACATTACTATGCACATTTTTACCTCCCCACAAGTCATATTTTAAAGGCTTTGTCATTCTATTTGCTACCATGGCTTTAGGATACTTTTCTTGCACAACACACCTTTTTTCGCAAAGCGAGGAAGGCACTATAAAAACACTAGCAGAAAAGGCAAACACTACTATTGGCAACACCCTTGCAACTCACTTAAACACAGAGGCTTCTGCACTTTGCAAAGCACTATGCATTGCTGATAAAACAGAACTTTCACAGAATGTAAAAAAAGACTTTTCACGTGCTGGTGCCTCTCATATTTTAGCCGTTAGCGGTATGCATGTGGGCATTATTTTCACTGCCATTTCTTCACTTTTGAGTCTTATTTCAAAGAGTAGAAAATTTAAAATTTTTGGCGGCATTTTTTCCATTATTTTCCTTTGGTTTTATGCCTTTATTTGCGGTCTGCAACCTTCTATTGTGAGAGCCTGTACTATGTTTTCTGTACCAATTATTGGCAAACTTCTAAAACGCGACTCTTCTAGTTTCAACAGCTTGCTTTTCACTGCATTTTGTATGCTCGTATACGACTACACCTATCTTTTCAACCTAGGTTTTCAACTTTCTTTTTTAGCCGTGGCTGGCATTTTGCTTTTTCAAAAAAGAATTTTCAATATTTTTCCGCTTCAAAACAAAATTTTAATATGGATTTGGTCACTTACAAGCGTTTCTATCGCAGCGCAAATCACCACTCTACCACTTACTATTTATTATTTTCATAATATACCAGTATTATCGCTTCTATCCAACCTTTTTGTAGTGCCACTTGCCACACTTATAATCTATTTTTCTGGCGGATTACTTATTGTGCAGCTTTCATCTTTAAGCACGTTTATTTCGCTTATTATAAACAAGTTAACTCATTTTGTAAACTCGTTTATAAAACAAATTTCAGACTCCATTTTTGCCACAATAGACAACATAAATATTTCTGTTTTTCAAGTAGTAATTTTATACGCCATCATACTGCTTTTTTATTACTTTATCATAAGCAAAAAGCCAGCCACAGTACTATGGATTTTATCATGTTTTATATTATTTATAGTATATGACATCATTAACTTGCTATTTTTATAAAATTTCACTAAATTTGCAGTTTGAAAATAAATTTATACAAAGATGTTAAGAATCGCAGTTCAAGCAAAAGGACGACTACACGAAGAAACCATGACAATGCTAGAAGAATCTAGCATAAAAATGGATTTAGGCAAACGCCTTTTATTAGTTTCATCAAAATCATTCCCAGTAGAAATTCTATTCCTACGTGACGACGATATTCCACAAGCAGTAGCAACAGGTATTGCAGACGTGGGCATTGTGGGTGAAAACGAATTTGTAGAAAAAGGCGAAGACGCAAACATTATTCGTCGCCTAGACTTCAGCAAATGTCGTCTATCACTTGCTATTCCAAAAGAAGTAGATTATAAAGGTCTTGAATGGTTTGAAGGCAAAAAAATTGCTACCTCATATCCAAATATCCTTAAAAACTTCCTTAAAGCAAATAATATCAATGCAGACGTACACGTAATTACAGGTTCTGTGGAAATTGCTCCAAGCATTAAACTTGCAGACTGTATCTTCGATATCGTTAGCTCTGGTGGCACTCTTGTTACCAACAACCTTAAAGAAGTGGAAGTAGTAATGAAATCTGAAGCACTTATGATTGGCAACAAAAACCTAAGTGCAGAAAAACAAGAAATCTTAGACGAACTTCTATTCCGTTTCAACTCATACAAAAATGCCGAAGGCAAAAAATACACCATCCTTAACGTTCCAAACGACAAGATTAACGATGTATGCGAAATACTTCCTGGTATGAAATCTCCAACCATCACTCCACTTGTGAAAGAAGGTTGGTCTTCTATGCACTCTGTGATTTCAGAAAAAACATTCTGGGAAATTATTTCAAAACTTAAAGCACTTGGTGCAGAAGGCATTTTAGTTATTCCTATAGAAAAAATGATTCTATAATACACTTATGCAAATAATTGTAAATCCAGATAGAAAAGATTGGCAAAGTCTTCTTAAAAGACCTCAGCACGACACCTCTTCTTTAAACGAAATCGTAAGTTCAGTACTAAACGAAATTAGAAACGAAGGTGATGATGCTGTGCGTCGTTACGAATTAAAATTCGACAAAGCAGACCTTAAAGACTTGGCTGTAAGCGCAGAAGAAATAGCAGAAGCAGAAACTCTTGTTTCTGAAGAACTAAAATCTGCACTTAAAACTGCTGCAGCAAACATTAGAAAGTTTCACGAAGCACAATCACGTGAACTTCCTAAGATAGAAACCTACCCTGGCGTGGTTTGCTATCAAAAAGCAGTTGCTATTGAAAAAGTTGGACTTTATGTACCTGGTGGCACTGCTCCACTATTCTCAACTGTGCTTATGCTTGCTATTCCTGCAGACATCGCAGGTTGTAAAGAAATAGTACTTTGTACACCACCAAATGCAGAAGGCAAAGTAAACCCAACTATTCTTTATGCTGCAAAAATATCTGGAGTGAAAAAGATTTTTAAAATAGGTGGCATTCAAGCTATTGGTGCTATGGCATACGGCACAGAAAGCGTGCCTAAGGTTTATAAAATCTTTGGCCCAGGCAACCAATTTGTGATGGCAGCAAAACAACTTGTAAGCATTAAAGACGCTGCAATTGATATGCCTGCTGGTCCTTCTGAAGTAGCAGTAATTGCCGACAATTCTGCAGTCCCTGATGCAGTAGCAGCAGATATGCTTTCTCAAGCAGAACATGGCAAAGATAGTCAATCTATCGTGTTCACCGACAGCGAGCAGTATGCAAAAGAGATAGAAAACGCTGTAATAGAGCAAATTAAACTTTCGCCTCGCCAAGAATACATTCTTTCTTCTATTGAGCATAGCAAGATTTTCGTACTAAATAATATGGACGAAATCATTGAAATGTCTAACGACTATGCTCCTGAACACCTTATTATATCTTGTAGAAATTATAAAGAGGTGGCAGAAAGAATTACCAACGCAGGTTCTGTGTTTATGGGTTATTACACACCAGAAAGTGCAGGCGACTACGCTTCTGGCACAAACCACACCCTACCTACAAGTGGTTATGCAAAAGCATATAGCGGTGTAAACCTTGATAGTTATCTAAAAAAGATAACATTCCAAGAAATCACAAAAGAAGGGCTTGAAAAACTAGGTCCAACTATAGAAATAATGGCAGAAAACGAACTACTTATGGCACATAAGTATGCAGTTAGTATTCGAAATGTTAAAAAATAAAGATTTTTACTTTTATTTTTTGTTTTTTTATTCAGAATACATATATTTGCCATATCAAAATAAAATTAAGAACATACTTTAAAATTAAATTATTATGGAACAATTAGTTAAAGAACTAGAAGCAAAAATGGCAGAATTTGCGAAAAACGCAAACGACCAAGTAGAAAAAGGTAACAAAGCTGCTGGTACACGCGCTCGCAAAGCTTCATTAGAAATTGAAAAATTAATGAAACAATTCCGCAAAGAATCTATCGCAGCTGCAAAATAATTGCAAATTCAATAGATATTGAAAAAAATCCGAAACGTCTGGGACGTTTCGTATTTTTTTTGCTCTTTATGGTTTATTTTAGTATCTTTGCAGTCCGAATTAAATTTATATTATGATAGCTGTTTCAAATTTAGCCATTCAATTTGGCAAACGTACACTTTTTCAAGACGTTAACCTAAAATTCACAGCAGGTAACTGCTACGGTATCATTGGTGCTAACGGTGCTGGTAAATCTACTTTCTTAAGAATGCTTAGTGGAGATTTAGAGCCTACTCGTGGTACTATTGTTTTTGGTCCAAACGAACGTCTTTCAGTTTTAAAACAAGACCACTTTGAGTTTGATGAATTTACAGTTCTAGACACTGTAATGATGGGTCACGAAAAACTTTGGGCTGTAAAAAATGAAAAAGATGAAATCTATGCAAAAGAAGATTTCACCGAAGAAGATGGTATCCGCGCTTCTGAACTAGAAGAAATGTTCGCAGAAATGGACGGTTGGAACGCAGAAAGCGACGCAGCTTCACTTCTAAGCAGTTTAGGTATTAAAGAAGCATTCCACTACACACTTATGAAAGACATGAGTGGTAAAGAAAAAGTGCGTATCCTTCTTGCTCGTGCCCTATTTGGAAAACCAGATAACTTATTACTCGACGAGCCTACCAACGACCTTGACATCGACACTATTGCATGGCTTGAAAACTACCTTGCAAACTACGAAAATACTGTACTTGTGGTATCTCACGACCGTCACTTCTTAGACGCAGTAAGTACTCACACCATAGACATCGACTATGGTAAAGTACAACAATTTGCTGGTAACTATAGCTTCTGGTATGAATCTAGCCAACTTGCTCTACGTCAACAACAAATGCAAAACAAAAAAGCTGAAGAAAAACGTAAAGAGCTTGAAGAATTCATCCGTCGCTTTAGTGCGAACGTGGCTAAATCTAAACAAGCTACTAGCCGTAGAAAAATGCTTGAAAAACTTAACGTGGAAGAAATCCAACCTTCTACACGTAAATACCCAGGTATCATCTTCACTCCAGACCGTGAACCAGGTAATATGGTACTAGAAGTTAAAGGTCTATCAAAAACACTTGAAGACGGCACTGTACTATTCAAAGATGTGAATTTCAACGTAGAAAAAGGCGATAAAATTGCATTTATTTCACGTGACCCTCGTGCTATGACTGCCCTATTCGAAATTATCAACGATAATATGAAAGCAGATAGCGGTACATACAACTGGGGTATCACTATTACACACGCATATCTACCACTAGACAACTCTGAGTTCTTCAACACAGACCTTAAACTAGTAGATTGGCTTGCTCAATTCTCACCAGACACCACAGAATCATTTGTTCGTGGCTACCTAGGCAGAATGTTATTTGCAGGCGAAGAAATTTACAAAAAAGCAAGTGTGCTTTCAGGTGGTGAAAAAATGCGTTGTATGATTTCTCGCATGATGCTTAAAAATGCTAACGTGATGGTATTAGACTCTCCAGCCAACCACTTAGACCTAGAATCTATCCAAGCATTCAACAACTCGCTTCAAGGTTTCAAAGGCAACGTGCTAATGTCTTCTCACGACCACGCGTTCATCCAAACAGTATGTAATCGTATCATCGAACTTACCCCTAACGGTATCATCGACAAGGTAATGGAATACGACGATTACTTAGACGATGCAAACGTAAAAGCAGCACAAGAGAGAATGTATGCTCAAAATTAACAAATACGAGTGAAATCGTTTTAAAAACGGCTTTTTAGCCGTTTTTTTTTGTGCATTTTTGTAGAATTAGTTAACTTTGTAGGATATTTGGAAACAGAAAAATCTCATTACTATGAAAAAAAATATATTTCTTATTTTAGTAACTACATTATTGTCTTTGGGCGCTGCACAAGCTGCACAAAACTTCACTAAATGTTATGGTCAAAGCCAAACAATGACCGCCAGCAAAACTGGTAAATCATACCAATGGTACAAAGACGGTGTTAAAATCAATGGTGCTACAAATCAAACGTACACCGCATCTAACCTAACAGCAAGTGCAAAATATACATGTGAAGTTACTCCAAATGAAAATACTATCGACACTGGCAATTTGATAACAGAAGGTACTTTTGATAAAGATTGTAACAACTACCCTGATCGCCAAAAGGTTCAAAACATCGAGTATCAAATGATGAATAAAGCATGTAGTAACTACCCTATGTCAAATTTCACTACCATCGCAAAAGATGCAAACGACGTAAAAGAACCATACTTTAAACATATAAAATCTGTATCAGGAAATAATTCCAACATATTAGTATGCGATGGTGCACAAAGTCAAGGTGTAAAAGTATGGGCTGCTCGCGAACTAAAACTAAAAGCAGGTGAAACCTATCGTTTTAGTTGTTATGTTGCCAATATTGACAGTGCATACTTAACTCATGGCAGTAGTTCTTTACCAAATTTAGAGTTTAGAATTGAATACGATGGATGTTGGGATGTTGGTCAACTTCTATCTGCTTTTAAAGCCCCTGAAATAAAGCACAAAGATGATCCTGCAAAATGGGAATTTCATAGTTCAACCTTTACAGTTCCATTCAATTATGATATAACTGCCCACATTTTTATTAAAAACCACAATCTTTTAGCAGATGGGAATGACTTTGCTATAGATGACATTTATTTCGGAACAACATTAACTACATCTGGTACTCCAGAAACAGAGGATTTCAACGTAACTGTTTACGATACATTTGAGTATGATTTTAAAACAGAAGAAGTTTGCCCTGGCGCACAAGCTACTATTACTACTACTTTAGTTCCTGCACATGGTGGCACACTAGAACCTGCCGCAAACTATAAATACGAATGGAAATTAAATGGCACTACACCTGTAGTGAGCACAAATAAAAACTTAGTTGTTACTGCACCAAACACAGTAGGTACTGAATCATACGTAATTTCTACCTCATCTACAGTTTGTTATAATAGCGGTGCTAAGAGTCAAACTACTAGCATCAAAGTAGAAGACAATAACTGTGGCACTAACACAACTGCAAGAATAGACTATGACCCATGTCTTGGTGCAGACATTACACTTACAGCTCAAGCAACAGGCACATACTCATGGTCAACTGGCGAAACCACACAAAGCATTAATATTTCTAGCGCAGAAGACAAAACTATAACTTGTACCGTCACAAATACTGTCGGAGGTGTCACAAACACAGTAACTGAAAGTCATATTATTACTACAAAAGATTGTAGCAATAAAGTTGAAACTGAAATGTGTAATAATTCTGTTAACTTAACACTTGAAACAGAAACAACAGGTAATTCATACGAATGGACATTACCTGATGGTACCAAACCATCTAATAATCAAAACACACTAACCATTACTCCAGAAGGCAGATCTGTAGGCGATGTTCTTACTTATACTTGTGTAATTAAGCAAAACTCCGTACTTATAGCAACAGAAAACTTTGAAATAACCATTACAGATTGTCACAAAGAAACTGATAAAGAAGAAGAAGTTCAAGTAAAAGAAGATGGTAGTATCAAACTAGTTATTCCTTCTGAAAACAGATGTACAGATTGTATATACAACTGGTATAAAAAAGATGAAAATGGCAAAAAAGGCGAACCTGTAGTAAAAAATATTGGTGAAGAAGACTGGGAACACACAGTGCACAATGCAAAAGAAGAAGATTATGTTTGTGAAATCATTAAACCAAACGGTAACATACACGAACAATCATACAAAGTTAGAGTTTATGTTCCAAAAACCTCTAAGTACTGCTACACTAAAGACTCTGAAAATGAGCAATATGTAACAATAGACGACCTTACCGTTGCAGACAGAGATGAATATGAATGGTATCTAATACAAGGCAATGACACTATTCCAATGCCTGAAGCTGCTATCGTATCTACAGAAAACCAAAAAATTACACTTGATGTAGATTACTTTGTAAACAACAATTCTAAATTCCCTGTTACAGTGCATATATTAGAAGAATTTGCACACAAATTACAAGTAGAATCTACAGAAATTGAAGGTGGTAACAATAGCACAGATGTAACACCAGAACCAGAACCTACACCTGAGACACCTATTGCACCAGCAGCAATACCACCTATTCAGATAAATACTTCTGCCCTATCTATAAGTAGTCTAAACATTATCAATGGTGGTAAATCATACTCATATAAACATACATTTGAGGATGCTAGCACATCTACTGTAAACATAGAAATAGGCCAAGATTATCAATATACAGAATACTTCGAATCAAAAGTGGGAGGCATGACTGAACATGCAGGTGTAGTAAGACTTACAAACACAGGTATCAACGGCTGCCATGCATATAAAGGAGATAATCCAAACAATGAATATTTCTTTGAAGTAGACGGTGGAGACAAAGCTGGTCCTATATTCTCTATAGTACAAGAAGGTAAAATCATTAAAGGTAAAAAATATATTTTACGTTTCTTAGCGAGAGAAACATCCACAGACCCAAGCATAAGCGGTCCTACTACAAACCCAGCAAAAATAGATTTCAAAATTACACTTAACGGAAATACATACGGTGTGACAAATCAAATTCTAATAAATAAACAAGACTGGACCGCACATGTATTTAATTATATTGCAAACGAAGATGCTGACAATGTAATTCTTACACTTTCAAATTATAACACAGACTCAGGTCACAACGACTTTGCTATAGATGAAATTACATTTGCACTAGCAGACCCTTCTATAGCACCAGAAAACAGAAGCCTAAAATTCAGAAACCTTGCAGATGAAAATGAAGGTATTGTAGACGAAGATGGTGACGGATTTGTAATGTGGAAAGATGAACATATTCTTAGCATCTATCCTAATAGTTCACAAACATTAGTAGAAGTATCTAGTCCTAATAAAGAGCACGAAACTGAAGTAAACTTACCTATTGGTGAAAAAGTGAAGTTTACATACTATCCTAGCATGTACCAAGAAGGCATGACTCAATACACAGAAAGTGCTACTAGAGAAGATGAACATGGCTGTAAACACACAGTTAATTTTACTCTTAACCTAGTAGAACTAGAACCAGACCTATACTTCTCACCAAATGATGATGGTGTACATGACAAATGGATGGTTAAAGGCATTGAAACTGCTCCAAATGCACATATTATGATTTACGACCGCCACTCAAAACTACTTTACAAAACAGTAGCTTCTGAGTTCGAAGGTTGGGATGGCACTTTCGAAGGCCACCACATGGTACAAGACGATTATTGGTATGTAATCCTAATCCCAGAAACCAACGAAACCCTAAGCGGTCACTTCACTCTAAAAAGATAAACAGAGCTAATAGAATAAACAACGGAGGTTGCCTAAACAAGCAACTTCCGTTATTTTATTTACAACCTAAACAAACCTATAAACATGAAAAAACTATTTTTATTTACTTTATTGTTTGCATTAACTCACCTTATATATGCAGACGATATTATTTATCTAAACAATGGCAAAGAAATCAATGCTAAAATTTTAAAAGTATCTACAAACCTTGTGGAATACAAAAAATCTAACAATTTAGAGGGTCCAACATACGAATTAATAAAGGACAAAATCTTGATGATTGTTTACGAAAATGGCGAGAAAGATATTTTTAAAAAAGAGGAAATAGGTTCACCAAAAAACACATTAAAAAATCCTGGAATATATGGCACCGTGGAATACGATGGTGAAAAACTACTTGCATATAATGGAGACTCAATCACAACTGAAAGATACATAGAACTTGCAAAACAAAATTGTTTACAAGCATATAGTCTATACAACAATGGACAAAAACTAAAAACTGCAGGTACTATTTGTATGTGCGTTGGAGCGCCTCTAACAACAGCTGGACTTGTATTTTTGATTTTCTCTCAAGACTACAGAGCAAATATGATTGGAGGAGCAATTGCATTAGTAGGTATGCCTACCCTAGCCACAGGTATCCCATTGTTTTGCGTAGGCAAATACAAAAAATCTAAAAGCTACGAAGTCTTCAACAGAAAATCTCAAGGTTACACTACCAGCCAACTCCAACTAAACCTTAACAACGACGGCATCGGCTTAGCATTGGTATTTTAAGCACGACATAAAAAAAGGAAGTTGATTTCTCAACCTCCTTTTTACTTATTATTAACTCCTAAGAATTATTTATCATATTTTCTTGCTAGTTCGTATGCTTTATCTAAGCAACGTTGGTCTTTAGAGTTTACCAGAGATTTTGGTAGGTCTGGAATGCGAAGTTGCATACCTTTTTCTACGTCTGACGGACGTTTTAGTCTGTCGCGATTTGCATCGTAAACATATACCCAAAATGCTTTATGGCCGTATGCTCTGTATGCTACCATTGTAAGACGACTACCATCTATTACAGTTACTACCTCGCGTGTAGGAGCATTTTTAGCTATACTTGGAGTATAGTTGTCTACTGTAACCACTGGTTCTTCTACAATAGGAGCACTTTCTACAACTTCTTCTACAACTTCTTCTACAGCTACTTCTACAGTATCTACCACTACTGCGTCTTCTACTTGTGCAGAGTCTGATGGCACTGCTACAACTTCAAAATTAGATTGTTTTAAAGTTGTAAATAAACTCATAAGTTTACCTTCGATATTTGGCACCAAGATATATGCAGCTAAAGCTAAAATAATTAGAACCAATACAATAATGATAGAAACTAATGCTTTGTGCGATTTTTTAGCTACTGCCTCTTTCTCAGAAGGCTCTACTTTTTCAGAAGGTTCAACTTTCTCAGAAGGCTCAACTTCTTTGGTAGCCTCAGAAGCAAAATTTTCTGTTTCCACTGGTGTTTGTGTAGGTATTTCTACCTCGTTTACAACCACTTGTTCATCGCTTTCTATTGATTCTACATCATTTTCTGCATCTTGAATTATTGTAGCACCACCAGAAACTAAATTTTCTGCAGAGTTTAGTTCTTGTTTAATTGATTCTTCTGGCGAGAACGATAATTTATAATGAGCAGGTAAGATAATTGTTTCTTTTGTTGCTACATTTACACTCTTACGCGCTTCTATCCATAGAAGTTTAAATGTACCAAGACCTTTTACTTTTACTATTCCGTCTTTTTCTAGATACTCTTGTATCACCACTACTAATTCACGTAAAAAACTATCTGTGAAACGTTTAGTAGCACCAGACTGAGCAGAAATTACGTCTGCAAGTTCTTGCAATGTAACTTTTTTATTTTCCACGTTGTTTAATATTTTTAATTTTTTCTTTATAAATGGTTCCCGCTTTAAAGTTTACAGACACCTTTGCTGGCACCTTGATAACTTCTTTAGTAGTAGGATTTACAATCTCTCTTTCTTGCTTGGCACGAGGTTCAAAATTTCCAAACCCTTGAATGGAAACTACATTTCCAGTCTTTAGATTGGTTACTATTGCCTCAGATGTATGCTCTAACATATTAGAGATTTCTTTCTGAGACTTTCCCAATCTTTTGGATAATTCTAAAAGTAATTCTTTGTTATTCACAGCTTTTGATTTTAAGTGCACCTTTATTTTATAATCTTAGCATAGAAATCAAATTCTTCTGCTTTAATTATTTCTGCTTTATAAAAATTACCTATCTCCAAATCGGCATCTGCTCTTTTCACTAAACACTCTGTATCCACATCTGGAGAATCATATTGGGTTCTGCCCACATAATAGTCGCCCTCTACCCTATCTATGATAATTTTTTCTATCTTTCCAACTAGTTTTTGATTGCAATCCCAAGAAATGCCTTGTTGAAGAAGCATAAGTGAATCTAGTCTTGCTCTTTTCACTTCTTCTGGCACATTGTCTTCGTAATGCTTATCGGCGTATGTACCTTCTTCGTTTGAATACATAAACGCACCCATACGTTCAAACTTCTGCTCACGCACAAAGTTTAATAAGTGTTGGAAGTCTTCTTCTGTTTCGTTTGGATGCCCCACCATAAGTGTGGTTCTAAGGCAAATATCAGGAACTTTAGTTCTAATTTCAGAAAGAAGTTCCACAGTTTGATTATATGTTATGCCTCTACGCATATATTTCAACATATTGTCTGAACTATGTTGAAGTGCCAAGTCTAGATAGTTACAAACATTTTCTCTTTCGTTTATCACATCTAGTATCTCGTATGGAAACTGTGTTGGGTATGCATAATGAAGACGTAGCCATTCTACACCTTGTATATCTGACAATCTTTTAATTAGTTCTGGTAGTGCCAGTCTTTTATAATTGTCTAACCCATAAAAACTCAAATCTTGAGCTATTACTTGAAACTCTTTTACACCTGTAGAAACAAGGTATTTCACCTCGTTTTCAATATCTTCTATTGTTCTACTTTTATATGGACCTGTAATAATAGGTATTGCACAATAAGAACATGCTCTATTACACCCCTCTGCAATCTTTAAATATGCATAGTGATTTGGAGTAGTAAGTACTCTTTCGTTAGAAAGTGAGCTATTGTATTTTTTATTTAGTGCTTCTAATAGTTTATCGTGGTCGAACTTACCAAAATATCCATCTACTTCTGGAATTTCCTCTGCAAGCTCTTTTCTATATCTTTCTGAAAGGCAACCCATCACATAGATTTCTTTGATTTTTCCTTGCTCCTTAAGGTCGCAATATGAAAGTATCATATCTATGCTCTCTTGTTTGGCGTCGCCTATAAAACCACATGTGTTTATCACCACAATAGGAGCCACCTTGGCATCTGTATCGTGATATACTTTAAATCCCGATGCAGAAAACTGCTTCATAAGTTTTTCTGAGTCAACCAAATTTTTTGAGCAACCCAAACTAATGAAATGTACCGATGGTTTCTTCATTACAATTTTCCTAATAAAGTATTAACGTATGCAGTTTTATCAAAAAGTTGTAAATCATCTATTTTTTCTCCTAGACCAATATATTTTACTGGAATTTTAAATTGGTCTGAAATTCCAATTACCACACCACCTTTTGCAGTACCATCTAGTTTGGTTACTGCTAGAGCTGTAATTTGTGTAGCTTTTGTAAATTGTTTTGCTTGTTCAAACGCATTTTGACCTGTAGAACCATCTAACACAAGAAGCACTTCGTGTGGCGCATCTGGAACTAGCTTTTGCATTACATTACGAATCTTTGTAAGCTCGTTCATTAGGCCTACTTTGTTGTGAAGACGACCTGCTGTGTCTATAATTACCACGTCTGCTTTATTTGCTTTTGCAGAAGCAAGTGTATCATATGCCACTGATGCAGGGTCTGCACCCATTTTTTGTTTAACTACAGGACAACCTACTCTTTCACCCCAAATATCTAGTTGTTCTACTGCTGCTGCACGGAATGTATCTGCTGCACCAAGATAAACTTTTTTACCTGCACGAGTAAATTGTGCTGCAAGTTTACCAATTGTGGTAGTTTTACCTACACCATTCACACCCACAACTAAAATAACGTATGGATTTTCTGATGAATCATAATCTATATCTGCTAAATCGTCTAGATTATTTTCAGCAAGCAATGCCACCACTTCTTCTTTAAGTATAGTATGAAGTTCGTCTGTGCTTACATATTTGTCACGTGCAACGCGTTCTTCTATACGTTCAATAATTCTAAGTGTTGTTTCTACACCCACATCAGATGTAATCAATATCTCTTCAAGGTTATCTAATACTTCATCATCTACTTTGCTCTTTCCTACAATAGCACGAGATATTTTACTAAACACACTCTCTTTAGTTTTAGCAAGTCCTTTGTCTAAAACTTCTTCTTTCTCTTTTGAGTTATCTTTTTTTAAAAACGAAAAAAATCCCATTTATATCAGTTTATTAGGGTATATTCCCTATGTTTATTATAGTTAACTTACAAATATAATAAATTTTTCTTGTATAGTTAAAAAAATACAAAAAAAATCGGGAAAGCGATGTGCTTCCCCGATAGTATTTAGTAGATTTATAGCTTATTTTGCTAAAAGATCTTTTACTTTGTCGTTGTGAACAATTTCTTCTTGGAATACGTAAGCACCAGTTTTTGGTGAACGTACCATTTTAATTACCTTAGAGAAAGAACGACCTTCTCCTTTTTGTAAGGTTGCGACTGTTTTCTTTGCCATGGTATATCTTTATTATTTAATTTCTTTATGAACAGTTACACGTTTAAGGATAGGGTTGTATTTTTTCAACTCTAAACGTTCTGTTGTATTTTTTCTGTTTTTAGTAGTAATATAGCGTGAAGTGCCTGGCATTCCGCTTTCTTTGTGTTCTGTACACTCAAGAATTACTTGTACTCTATTTCCTTTTGCTTTCTTAGCCATTTTTTAGATCTCCTCTAATTTAACGATTATAGATAACCTTTTTCAGATGCGCGGCGGATAGCTGCATCTAATCCCAATTTGTTAATTATACGAAGACCATTAGCTGAAACATTTAAACTTACCCAACAGTCTTGTTCCACCCAGTAAAATTTCTTGGTGAAAAGATTGACATCGAATTTACGTTTAGTACGTCTTTTTGAGTGAGAAACGTTGTTTCCGATACCCGCTTTTTTACCTGTAATTTGACAAACTTTTGACATTGTTATATTAGTTTTTGTTATTCCACTATTTTGAGAGTGCAAAGGAAGTAATTTTTTTATTAATACACAAATTTTTAAGCAATAAAAATCAAAAAACTTTTCAACAATTAAAATATTAACTATTGATTGATAGAGAAATACTTGTTTAACGCAGAAAAAGTGTTACTTTTGTATTAATCATTTAAAGATTAACCTAAAAATCACACATGAAAAAATTACTTATATGCCTAATAACATTATTAGGTAGCACTTTAATATATGCACAAGCAAGTCAAAAGTCTATCGATGCTCCAAATATAGACTTTTCTATGGGCGATTTCACAAATTGGAAGCGTTATTTTGGTAAGTTTATATGCGACAATCCTACAGCACCCGACACAGACAAAACCTATAGTTATTTTGATTGGACTGAGGTAACCACTCCTACGGAACGTATCAAACTAACAGGCGATGTGCGTACTCTCGACCCTATTCTACAATGTGACGATTTACAAACAAATCCAGACCCAGGTAAAAACGTGGCACGTATTGGTGAACCATTGAAAACAGAAGGTATGGTAGGTGCTGGTTGTAATCTGTCACACAAAGCTGCAGCTGCAGAAAAACTAGAATATACTTACACTGTTACTCCTTCAACTACTATTCTAAAATATCGTTTTGCTGCAGTTCTACATATTCCAGATAAAGTTGGTTCCGAACATATCGGTGATGAAAGACCATTCTTCGATGTTAATATTAAGGTGGTAAAACCTGACGGAACAGAAGCCACAGTGGCATGTTCATCATATTCTGCTGTTGTTAATCAACACTCTTCTCTTCTTAAAAGGGGAAATGTTCCTACAACTGGATGTACAGCATCTAAAGGAAACCCTGCTGAATATATGTTCCAACCATGGACCGATGCCCTTGTCGACCTTCGTGAATATGTAGGTTCTAAAGTAACTATCTCTGTTATTACACACGACTGTTTGGTACGTTGTACTGGCAATGAGCCTGCTGCTGGTGGACACGAAGCTTACGGATATTTCAGAGCAGAAGTAATGGACCTAGATCTTTCTACTATGGTTTGTAATACCGAAGACGCAAGTATTGCTGCGCCAGAAGGTTTTGCCTCATACCTATGGAGCAGAAGCGATCACTACACTATTTCTGCAAACCCAAGCACACCTAATATTGTATCTATAGAAAGTGCAAATATGGTTCCTAATGTGGTTTATTCTTGTACACTGTCTGACCAATTGGGTTGTGCAGCAGTGAAATTAAGCACTAAATTGGACCCTGTAGTATTAGAACCTTCGTTTGATTACACTGCAAAATGTGGTGGCGAAGTAGAATTTACATCTACCTCAACCGTATCGGGCGACGAAATGGTAAACTGGATTTGGGATGCTGGCGAAGGCCAATCAAGTGGTCAAATTTCAAACCACATCTACTCTGCCCCTGGCGATTATGACGTAACACTTACTGCTACCACAAAAAATGGTTGTAAACAATCTTATACGAAAAAAATCACTGTTCCATACTTCCCTGATCTAAAAGTAGTGGCAGATCCAAACATTTGTAGCGGAAGAGAACTAAATGTTTCGGCAGAAAACGTAGAATATGGAAGTAAAATTGAATGGTCGAGCACAGAAGCAGGGCAAACATATCCTGAAGAAACATCGTTTATAACCAATCCTACAAAATCTCAAATTTACACAGCAAAAGTAACAGATAGTAGAGGTTGTGAATATACTGCTAGTAAAGAAGTAATTGTTTTCGGCAAAACTCACGCATATATTAGTGGCGCCGACATTACATGTCCTTCAGAAGAAATTCTTCTAACACTTGTAGGCAACAACCTAGACAATATTTCTTGGAACGCACCAAATTCTGCTGGACAAAATACTATTAAAGTATATCCTACCGATAATGCTATTTACACTGCAAGAGCAACAGATATAAACGGATGTGAGGTAACTGCTACTCATACCATAGGTGTACACCCACGTCCAACTCTCACAGTTGACAGTCCTATTGTTTGTAAAGGAACTGACGCCACAGTAAAAGTGAGCGGAGCACAAAGTTATTTTTGGCACGACACTTCTTACAGCGGAAACACAGGCGGCGAATTAGTCATAAATAATATTCAAAACGACTATAGTGTACTTGTAACTGGCTACAACGAACACGGCTGTACAAATAGCACTGTGGTAAGTGTAAAAGTAAAAGACAAACCTGTAGTTAGTGTAGAAGGCGACACAGAACGTTGTTTCGATACAGAACCTTTTAAACTTGTTGCTCACGGCGCAGATACATACATTTGGAACAACACTGAGGAAGCAGCTATTTTCAGTGCTCCATCCGACAGAGACCACACTATTACAGTAGTAGGTAAAATTGGCACTTGTGAATCTGAACCTCTAAAAGTAAATTTAATTACAATTCCTGTGCCTAAAATCAATGCTTTGCAAGAAGACGTTACTATTTGTACAGGCAATGAAGTGGCTCTACAAGTGAACGGCGCCGACACATACCAATGGTACAACACCACTGAAACAAGCAACACACTTGTGGTAGCTCCTCTCAACACCAAAACTTATACCGTAAGAGGTATTGCTGCAAACGGATGTACTTCTGACGAATTGGATATTTTGGTTACAGTAAACCATCCAGATTTAATTAAACTGCACATTGAAAAATCCATCGCTTGCCCTGGCAAACCAGACTCTGCAATTATTGTTGCAAATGGTGCACTTACATATCAATGGAGCAGTATTCCAGAAAGAGAAGATATTACATACAATCAATCTGATGTTTTAAGTCTTACATACGATACTCCTACACTTATAAAGGTAAAAGGCACAAACGAGTTTGCATGTAATGCTTCTGCCGAAATAAATTTAACACCTCTACCAGAACCAGTATTTGACTTTAAGGTAGAACCTACCTACGTGGAAGAAGACAAACCAGATGTAAGAGTATTAGGAATTTCGCCTGCTGAGGGCTTTTCTCAGTGGTATTGGGATATGGGCGATGGCTCTGATATTATATCAAACCACGACACTATTTACACATACGATGTGCATACTCGCACAGAACCTTTCCTAGTAGAAGTTACTGCTATAGATGAAAATGGTTGTAGATTTACTGGCGAAACAGAAATAGAGATTTGGAAACAGCCTTGGGCTCCTGATGCTTTCTCTCCAAACTTCGACGGTTTGAACGACAATTTCCATTTATTTAGAACAAAAGACATAGAAGAATGTTACTTCTACATTTATAATAGATTGGGTGAAGTAGTTTTTGAAGGTTACTCTGTGGACGACACTTGGGATGGCACATACAAAGGAAAACCTTGCCCATGGGGAACATACGGTTGGGTACTGCAATACACCTCTAATATTAATGGAGAAAAACGAGAAGAAGTATTAAAAGGTCAGGTTACATTGGTAAGATAATGATAGTTATGAGAAGAAGTAGATTTATATTATGTTTAACCTGCATTATGGTATGCATTAATGCATGGGCACAAGACTTTTCACTTTGCAATCACAACACAGTACCATTTAGTTTAAACCCTTCGTCTGTGGGTGCGGCAAACACTATCAGACTTGGTGTAAACTACCGTATGCAATGGCCTGAGCTTATTAATGCATATCATACAGTAAGAATTTCATACGATCAAAACGTATATAAACAAATGTGTTCTGTGGGTGCAGCATATTCATACGACCAACATTCTGTAGTGTTTGGCTCTCACGAATTCGACGTAGTTTACGCTCACACATTCCGCTGCGCCGACAAACATTTTATCCGCTTGGGTCTGCAAGGAAGTTTCTTTTTACACCAATACGACCCTACAAAACTTACATACGGCGACCAGTTTGACCCATACACTGGCAACACCCTACCTACCACAGTAGAAGGTCATCTTATTACACAAACAAATTATTTTGATTTTTCTGTGGGTGCAAGTTATGTATTTGAAAATCACTTAACAGTAGGTTTTGCAGTGTACCATTTGGCAGAACCATATAATGGTTTTGATGAAAATTCTCAACGCCTACATAGAAAATATGTGGCTCACGCCAACTTTATTCAAGACCTTAAACTTGACCACGGTCTTAAAAGCTATGGTTTTTCCGACAATTATTTCTTTGCAAACACCTCTTACCAACAACAAGCAGACTTTAAGCAATTTGAAATTGGAGCTGGCATTTGCTACCAACCGGTAATTGTGGGTGCTTCATATAAAACCAACCTAGACCAAGTTCACACCGCGTCATTCACAGTGGGTGGATATTATAAAGGATTCCAACTTTATTACACCTTCGACCTTTTCACCTCTCACCTCGACAACGGTTCATGGTCTAACGAAATCTCACTTATTTACACCATACCAACGAAGAAGAAGGACTTATGTCCGGTGATATATTGGTAGTAAATAGTTAGGAGTGAGGAGTTATTCAAGTTCTCCTAAATAATACAATTCCCAGTCTGGAAGGAGCTCTGGGTGGGCAATGCGGATAAAGTCTTTTAGGAGAATATCTGGGCGAAGCATGGCAGACTCCCAAAAGTCGTTGCCGCCTGTGGTTGTAGTTCTATTTAAGTAATGATAAACCTTTTTGGTTTTTGCTGGTTTAAATAGCATCAGTCTTTCGTCTTGAGAAGCAAGTGCCTCGTATGTTTTGGCATCCACTCCTACCCAAATATCAGATGACAGGAAATTACCCATCACGGTTTCAAGACTAAGTGCTAAGCTGAAATTATCTTTATTGTCTTTGTAGAAATAATCCATTCCAGAATTGTTGTAAAACTCTGCCATAAAGGTTTGACCGCCCGGTATATACCAAGTGCCCTTATATGGCGCACCGCTAAGCACTTTTGGTTTGTTTGTAGCGCTGCCAGCAAGTTCTGCACAGCGTAGATATTCAGTTTTTATTTCATTAAATATACTATCTGCTTTTTCTCTAAGGTCGAAAAGTTCACCAAAAAATTTAATCCACTCTGCCCTTCCAAGCACTGTTTTTTCCACCCATTCGTAGTTATAAACCACAGGAATTCCTGCCTCTTGTGCTCTTATAGCCATATTATCTACTCCTTTAAAACCTGTTACCATAAGCACCTCAGGAGATACCTTTAGTATCTTTTCAAAGTTCATATCATACGAGCCACCAAGGTTTTCTATCTTTTCCTCTGAGAGTAGATTTCTAAAATTCTCATTGTAAACATATCCAGGGTCGGTACTAGCCACTATCTTGGCAGTTAAGCCCAAAGCATCTACATACGCCACGTGCGAACAAGAGTTCACTGCGATTTTATCTACAGGCACTTTAATTTTTACCCCATCTTTTGGTGTTTGAATAATGTCATTTTTCACCAAATAGTATGTATATAGCACTTTATCCGCTTCCCAAGGAGAGAGTATTGAAAGTGTGGTATAGTTTTCTGAATCCTTATTAATTTTGAAATTTTCAGCAAACTCCTCACTCCTAACTCCTAACTCCTCACTCCTAACTCCTAACTCCTCACTTTTCGTAGTGCAACTCAAAAGTAATACTGATAATAATATGTATAGAATAAAATTTCTCATTTCTAATTTCTATTATTTTTCTTTTACAAAAATACTACATTTCAATTAAAATCATTACCTTTGAACTTATGAAAATTTTATTTATAGGTCCAGCATATCCATACAGAGGAGGTCTTGCCACATTCAACGAATGTATGGCTCGCCAATTTATAAAAGAAGGAGAAGATGTGAAATTAGAAACTTTTACTCTCCAATACCCTTCTTTTCTTTTTCCTGGCACTACCCAATATAGTACCGACCCTGCACCAGAAGACTTAAATATCACACGCACAGTAAATTCTGTTAATCCACTAAACTGGATAAAAGTAGGCAAACGTATCCGCAAGGAGAACTACGATTTAGTTTTGGTGCGTTTTTGGCTTCCTTTTATGGCACCATGCCTTGGCACAATAAGTAGAATTATTCGCAAAAACAAAAATACTAAAGTGTATGCCATTGTAGACAATATGATTCCTCACGAAAAACGCATTGGCGACATTACTCTTGGCAAATACTTTGTAAACTCGGTGGATGGTTTCATTACACTCTCACAGTCTGTGCTCGACGATGTAAACAAGTTTGACAAGAAAAACAAACCAAAAATTTGCACTCCACACCCTGTTTACAATATTTATGGTGAAACTTGCGAAAAGCAAAAAGCATGCGAAACGCTTGGCATTGACCCTAAGTATAAATACGTGCTTTTCTTTGGTTTTATTCGCGACTACAAAGGGCTTGACATTTTAATGGAGGCGTTTAAATACTTGCCAGAGGATATTAAGCTTATTGTGGCAGGCGAGTTTTATAACAATTCTGAGAAATATAAAAAACTTGAAAAACAGCTGAACCTTGAGGGACGAATTCATTGGTTTACAGAATTTATTCCTACAAACGAGGTGGCAACATATTTTTCTGCAGCAGAAATTGTAGCACAACCATATAAAACTGCTACTCAAAGTGGCGTAACACAAGTGGCATACCAACTTGAAAAACCTATGCTTGTAACCAATGTGGGCGGATTGGCAGAGATTGTGCCTCACGGCAAAGTAGGTTACGTTACAGAAGTAGACCCTAAAGCTGTATCTGATGCTATTCTAGATTTTTATGATAACGACAGAACTGCAGAGTTTTTACCACACATTCGCACAGAAAAACAAAAATATAGCTGGGAAGAGTTAAATCGCCAAACTCGCAAACTCCTAACTCCTAACTTCTAACTTCTAACTATTTGAAGAATACATCTAACATATTATTACTGCTTTTCTGGTCATTCTTATGCCTAGCATTTTTCTCTTTGGACTTAATCTTGGGGAGCGTACATATTTCGCTATCTGAGATAAGAGAGATTTTTGCTGGCACTGCCGACGACTCAGGACTTTGGCATATAATATACAACTTCCGTTTGCCAAAGGCCATTACTGCCCTACTCACTGGTTCGGCACTTGCCGTGGCAGGTCTGTTTATGCAAACACTATTTCAAAATCCACTTGCAGGACCATACGTACTTGGCATAAGTTCGGGTGCAAGTCTTGGCGTGGCACTTCTGCTTATGGGCGGAGCATTTCTGCCTGCTGCACTTGTGGCAAGCACATGGGCACAAGTAGGCTCAGCCATTATAGGTTCGCTACTCGTACTACTTTTAGTTTTAGGAGTTTCAAGCAGAGTAAGCGATACCGTGTCGCTGCTTATTGTGGGTATGATGTTTGGTAGTATTGCAGGTTCCATTGTAAATGTGTTGCAAAGCGCAAGCAACGCCGACTCGCTTAAACTTTTTGTAATGTGGAGCATGGGTAGTTTGAGTTCTGTTACATGGCAATTTTTAAATGTAATGGCACCAATTATTACCATTTGCCTTGCACTATCGCTATTTTTACCTAAAAAACTCAATGCACTTTTACTTGGCGAACGCTATGCAAGGGGCTTGGGCGTATCTATCGGTGGCATAAAAATTACTATAATTATTTTATGTTGCCTTTTGGCTGGTACTGCCACCGCATTCACAGGTCCTATCGCCTTTATCGGCATGGCTGTGCCACATATAGTGAGAGGAATGTTTCGCACTTCAGACCACAGAATAGTGCTTCCTGCATGTATCATTGTGGGTGCAAGCCTACTTACTCTGTGCGACATTATATCACAAATGCCTTGGTCTGACGCTGTGCTACCAATCAACTCTGTAAGCTCGCTAATTGGCGCACCTATTATACTTTGGGTAATATTTAAAAACAAGCACCTTCACAGCTAATGGAAGCAGAAATAATTCTAAATACCAAGAAACTAGATATTGGCTATGGCAACAATTATATAGCCAAAAATCTTATGCTTCAGCTCTACGCTGGCGAAATGGTGTGCCTTATTGGCCCAAACGGATGCGGAAAATCTACATTAATTCGTACATTGGTAGGTTTGCAAGACTCTTTAGGTGGAAATGTGGAAATTAAAGGCAAAAAACTAAACAAGATTTCCCTTTCTGAAAAGTCTAAACTCATTTCGTGGGTACTTACCGACAATATGCCTACAGGTTCGCTAAAAGTGAGTGAAATAGTAGAAATGGGACGTTTTCCATACACAAATTGGTTTGGAAAACTATCTGAAAAAGATAAAAATATAATAAACAACGCTATCGAAGCGGTGCATTTAACTCACAAGAAAGATTATAGATACAATTCTCTTTCCGACGGTGAAAAACAACGCACCATGATAGCAAAAGCATTGGCGCAAGACACCCCTATTATATTCCTCGACGAGCCAACATCGCACTTAGACTTACCTAATACCATAGAAATTATGCAACTTCTAAGAGAACTTGCTCGTAAAACAAAAAAAGCTATTCTGCTTTCCACTCACGAGCTAGAACTCACTCTGCAAGTGGCAGATAAAATATGGATGATGACTCCAAATAAACTTACAAAAGGGCTTCCAGAAGATTTAATTTTAAGTGGTAGTCTGCAAAAAACATTTGGCACAGAACGTTTCCGTTTCGACGAAACAACAGGCGGTTTTAGAATGAATTACCCTGCTAGCAAGCATATTTCGCTACAAGGCGACAAAGGAGTATTTTATTATTGGACAGAAAGAGCCCTGCTTAGAAATGGATACAAAATAACAGAAAACTCTCCACTTTGGATAAATATAAAAGGTGATGGTAAATGGGATTTACACCTAGATACACATCACCAAGAATTTTATACCA
The DNA here is from genome assembly GCA_045611845.1 of Candidatus Enterocola sp. Taxonomy (GTDB): domain Bacteria; phylum Bacteroidota; class Bacteroidia; order Bacteroidales; family Paludibacteraceae; genus Enterocola. Next base: position 44,748 of record JAZKXZ010000004.1, read on the forward strand.
TAGAAAACTTGTTATTCACCATGAGCGAGTGGGAAACCAAATTTCTCTCTGAATAGTTCAAATGCTGCTTCTGTGGCCTGAGCAATTACTTCTGCACGAGTGCCACTAAAATTACACAACTTGCTATAAACATTTTCTCTGTCTGCCACTGCCATCCACACAGTGCCAACAGGTTTTTCTGCACTTCCACCTCCCGGACCAGCAATGCCAGATGTTGCAATAGAATAATCTGTATTCATAAGGCGGCGAACACCTGCAGCCATTGCCTCCACAGTCTGCTGACTCACCGCAGCAAAGTTTTCAATATATTCAGCAGGCACACCAAGTGTGTTTATCTTCACCTCGTTGGCATACGAAACCACCGAGCCCACATAATACGATGAGCTTCCTGCCACAAGTGTAATCTGATGTGCGATATTGCCACCAGTACAACTCTCTGCCGTACAAACCGTAAAATTTTTCAACATTATCCTTTAATTCTTTCAATTCTTTGTAACAGCGTTGGGTGCGAATAGTTGACAAACACGTTTACTGGGTGTGGTTGAAGGTTTGAAAGCGCTTCTGAAGAAATCTTCTTAAGCGCACTACAAAGCGCCTCACCCAAGCCATGTTTTGCAGCAAACGCATCAGCCTCATACTCGTTTTTACGAGATACAATATGACTCAAAATACCCAATAATAGAGAAATTGGAGTATAAATTAGCATAAACGCAAACATTCCTAAGTGGAAACAAGGTTCACTACCACCAAGAGCTGTAGAAAGCGCCTCACTAGAAACAAAGTAGCCAAACAGCGCAAACATAATTAGCGAAGTAATAGCAGAAGAAATAATAGTTTTCACAATATGTTTGTGTTTGTTGTGACCAATCTCGTGAGCAAGCACTGCCACAATCTCTTCTGTTGTAAGTTTCTCAATTAAGGTATCAAACAGAACTATACGTTTTTTAGTACCAATACCTGTGAAATAAGCATTTGCCTTTGTACTACGTTTAGAACTATCCATTACATAAATATCTGTAACATTAAAATCTACACTTTTTGCAAAGTTTTCAATCGCAGTTCTAAGTTCACCCTCTGCAAGTGGAGTTTGTTTGTTGAACAGTGGCACTATAAGTTGAGAATAAAACATAGACATAAATAGCGAAAACGACATCATTATAGCCCAAGCTAATATCCAGAAATAATCAGGAATAAGTTCATAAATAGCTATAATAGCGCCAAAAAGAACAATATTAATAACCACAGAAATAAGAAGTTCTTTTAGTTGATCTAGCCAAAATATCTTTTTTGTAGATTTATTAAAACCAAATTCTTCTTCAATTTTAAATGTTGAGTAATAAGAAAATGGGATATCAATAATAGAAGAGAAAATATTTAGCACCACTAAAAATGATACAGAAAGAAGGATATTGTTGTTTATCACCTCTCTTAAAGCACCATCTACCCAACCATAAAAGCCAATTGCAAGTGCACCTAAAGAAATTGCCACATTTACAGATGCCATCACAGTGTTGAATTTATATTGTGCCATGCTATACTTTTGTTGTTTAGCATATTTCTCTTCGTCATAAATTCCTTCTAAAACCTTTGGAATTGGCTTTCCAAACCAAGTAGAGTTTAGATAAGACACCACTCTATTTAATACAAATTCTGCTAAAACAATAGCAATGATTATCCAAAATACGAAATTGTACATATTTTAAAATTTTAATTGTAGTTTTAAATTAAATTGGCGACCAGTTAAATAATTTGGCACCGCATATTGTGTGTTATAAATATCTGTTACCCAATAATATGAGTTCACGTTGTTGAATCCAAACAAGTTTAGCACCTCAAATGCTACTAATATTTCTCTAAATGGTTTAAAAAATCCACGTCCCATCCATGCGTCTTTACCTTTTTCAAATTTTCTAGAAAGACCTATATCCACCCTTCTATAATCTGGCATACGTGCACTAGATGCAATATATTTAGAACTTCTAGGTGGACCTGTTGGCAAACCTTGAGCCCAGTTGAATAGCACATGAATTCTATATTGAGGAATACCAGGAATATAATCTTGGAAGAAAAGCGACACATTATACAATTGGTCTGTAGGTCTTGGAATATATCCGTGACCATCGCCATCTATATCTTCCATAGTTCTAATAAGCGAAAAACTCACCCAAGAGTCCACACCCGGCACTACCTCGCCAAAGAGTTTCACATCAAAACCTGCAGCATAACCATGAGCACAGTTTTTACCCATATAATTTATACTCACATTATCTAGAGTATATGGAATAATATTATCTAAGTATTTATAAAAGACCTCTGCTGTAAGTTTAAACGGACGGTTCCACACCCTATAATAATAGTCCATACCTGCTATAAACTGCAATGAACTTTGCGAGCGAATCTCTCTATTTAGATAATTTGTATGTAAACCACCTATAGTAATTGTATCTTTAATTTCCTTATATGTTGGTGATTGATAATAAAGACCAGCAGCAAATCTAAATCGTATATCTGGCTTAATATCTGGGAAATATGCTATCACAGCACGTGGGCTCACTGTAAATTCATTATTGAATGTCCAGTAATTCATACGCACACCACCTGTGAAAGAGATCATCCCTCCTTTATTTAAGTGCCAACGATATGTGTCTTGAATATAACCTCTAATCTTAGATTCTGAAAGATAGTTTTCTGATGCTATTTTATAATATAAATTTACATTATCGGTATACGGAATAGAATATCCAGAAGAGTCTCGCATCTCCCACTCATTTACGCTTTCATTCACCCTTTCGTACACATATTCTATACCCCATTTAAGGTCATTATTTTTATTGAAAGAATAAACACCATCGTGAGACACCTTTGCCACCACACTAGACATAGTATTACGGGCATGCTCGTAATAATTTCCTACACCTGTTTGCTCAGAATCGCTTCCGTCCATAGAAGCCACCTTGTTTAACCAATATTCTCCCTCGATATCGTAACTTACTCTTTCATCTGCATAAAAAGATGAAACTGTAAGTCCTAAACTAAGTTTTTCATTCACTTGATACTTAGCAGATAATGCACCAAAGAATGTTCTGAACACGTCCTTTTCTTGCCCATCAAAATATACAGTAAAATTTTGTATATCATTAAGCGAACCAAATGTGGTAGAACGAGTTTCTGGTCTAAAATTGTATGTGTTCTGAGAAATATTGCCTAAAAAAGAAAGTTCAACCTTCTCATGTGGTTTATAGGTAATGTATGTTTGATAATCAAAGAAATTTGGATTATACTCTGCTTTTGTTTGGAGTGTACCAAGAATAAAAGAAGAGTTTTTGTATCTAAAGCCATGTAGTTGAGAATATTTTTCATTAGAACTACCTACATACGCATTCACACCGGTAAAACTAGCACCTACTCCAGCCTCAAATTTATATGGCTTTCTATATTCTATATTAAGAACAGAAGATAATTTATCTCCATATAGAGCATCAAAACCACCCGCAGAAAAATCTACACTTCCCGTCATATCTGGATTTACGAAACTCAAGCCTTCTTGCTCACCATTTCTTACCAAATATGGACGATACACCTCAATGCCATTTACATAAACACTATTCTCGTCGTAGCTACCACCACGCACTGAGTATTGAGAAGATAGTTCATTGTTTGAACTTACCCCTTGAAATGTTTTAATAAGCGACTCTATTCCTCCACCTGTTGCCTGTGGAAGCACAGACAGATTTGTTAAATCTACAGTTTGAGCTGTGGTATATTGAAGTTTTTCACCATGCACAAGCACGTCGCTCAGCCCCATGGTTTCTTCCTTAAGCACCACATTTACAAATCTTGTAGGAGCATTATATAGTTTTATAAACAGTTTTTCGGTTACATAACCTAAGTGACTAAAAAATAAGGTTATGGTATCTTGCCCTGTAGTAATAGAAAATTTACCAACAGAGTCAGACACTGTAAACACCTTGTTATCAGCATTATACACATCCACAAAAGGCATAAGTTCACCCAATTCTGTGCGAACATAACCCGAAATAGTATTTTTTTGCTCTTTAGCAAAAAGTGTTGTAATACTACAAAGGATGTATAGTATAATGAGTAACTTTCTCATTTAATATAAAACGAAAAATACTAACCTATTATTTTAAATTTCACAAACTTTAATATCATAAGTTTCACTCCGTGAGACTGGAAGTTTACTTTCATCTGACGACCAGAAGGTGCATCTAAAAGTTCTATCACTTGCCCCACTCCAAAGTGACTATGCTCTATAATATCACCTACCTTCACTTTTGTGGCATCTGACGAAGCCATTGCACCTATTCCCACACTTGGTTTCACTAATTTTTGTAGGGTGCTAGTAACTGGTTTTGGTTGTGGTCTATTATAGTCTGAATATGAACTACTTATATGTGTAGGTCTTGGTCTATCCATGTTGCTACCTACATATTCTAAGTAGTCTTGATTCATTTCTGTCAAGAATCTACTCTTTTCTGCATACATTGTTTTACCAAATCTCATTCTCCTTTGAGCATGAACTATGGTACAACGTTTTGCAGCACGTGTTACAGCCACATACATGAGTCTTCTTTCCTCTTCCACTTCGCTTTCCGAAACCACTCTTGCAGAAGGAAACAATTCTTCTTCGGCTCCCACAATGAAAACATAATCAAATTCCAAACCCTTAGACGCATGCACAGTCATAATAGACACCTTGTCGGAATTTTCATCGTCTGTTTTATCTTGGTCGGTTTGAAGTGCTGCCTCAGATAAGAAACCAGACAAAGTAGCTTCATCGCCTGTTTCTTCTTGTCTTTCTTGATATGAGGCAATACTATTTATAAGTTCTGAGATATTTTCTTTAGCGTCTTCGCCCTCTTCTGTATCGTTACTATAAAGAGCAATTAGTCCACTAAATCCTAAAATCATTTTAGTAAGTTCTGTTAAGTCTAAATTCTTAACTTGATTGCGAATTTCTCTTATACCAGAAGTAAATGCTATTAGTTTTTTTGCCGCAGCAGACTTAATCTCTGTGCCAGACAAATCGTCGGTGGCTTCAAGTAGCGACACACCTCTACTCACTGCAATTTCTTTCAATCTTTCCAATGTGGTATCACCAATACCTTTCGATGGAGTTTTAATGGCACGAAGATAAGACTCATCGTCTTTTGGATTTACCACCAAACGTAAATATGCCAACATATTTTTCACAGACTTACGTTGGTAGAAAGAAAGAGAACCATAAATAGCATATGGAATATCTGCTTTTCTTAGTTCATCTTCTATAAGTCTAGATTGTGCATTGGTTCTATATAGCACCGCAAATTTCTTGTATTCTGAGCCCACCTCACTCTTAATGCGTAAGATTTGACGCGCCACAAGTTTTGCTTCATCCACATCGGTTTCAGGATTATATACCCTCACCAAATCTCCAGTGCCATTGTTAGAAAAAATAGTTTTAGGAATTCTGTTATTGTTTTTTTCTATCAATGAGTTTGCTGCATTAACAATATTGCCTGTAGAACGATAATTTTGTTCCAACTTAAACAATTTTGCCTCTGGGTAATTGTTTTGAAACTGAAGTATGTTGTTGATATCTGCTCCACGAAACGAATAGATACTTTGAGAGTCGTCACCCACCACACATACTCTATGATGTTTTTCTGCCAGAAGCTTAATTATCTTATACTGAGCCATATTTGTGTCTTGATACTCATCTATAAGAATAAACTGAAATCTTTCTTGATACTCTGCAAGCACTTCTTGTTTTTGTGTGAACAATTTATAAGTGAGTAGCAACATATCATCGAAGTCGATAGCATTTGCTATTCTACATCTTTCCACATATTCTTTGTAAATGTCTTTTATACGTGGAATTCTATGAAGCACATCGTATGTTACGCCAGTTTTATCGGTATATAAATCTGGTGTAATTAATTTGTTTTTTGCAGATGAAATTCTACCCATAACCACATTTGTAGTATAGGTTTTATCATCCAATTCAAATTGCTTAACTATACTCTTGATAAGATTTTTTGAGTCTGCTGTGTCGTAAACAGTAAAATCTTTGGTTAAGCCCACATATTCATGATTGTCTTTTAGAATACGAGAAAATTGTGAGTGAAAAGTTCCCATAGCCACATATCTTGCAGATTGTGACCCTACCATATCCACAATACGAGACTTCATCTCTTTTGCAGCTTTGTTGGTAAATGTAAGAACAAGAATAGAATTTGGGGCATAACCCTCACGAATAAGTTGCGCCACCTTGTATGTAAGCACACGTGTTTTACCCGAACCTGCTCCCGCAATAATAAGAGAAGGTCCGCTATTGTACATTACAGCTTGATATTGACTTTCGTTTAGGGTATTCATAATTTTGTTATTATTGACAAAAAAAACCGAGATTTTAACCTCGGTTTTTATTTTTTATTATTTCTCCGATTAATAGAAATTGATACGATTGTCGTCAACTTCTGTTTGATCTTTAAGTGATTCAAAAATCATCATTTGATATGGAGTACGAGAAGATAAATTTCTAATTTCGTGTTCAAAATCTATTTCTCCTGCAGCTGGAGCATTGTTTAGTTTAAGTACATAAACACCTGCGTTACCTGCTACAAACTTAATATCGTTATTTGCTATTAAACTTGGAATAGCACCAGCTACTTTAGGTTCTTTACCAATACCTGGGATGAATGCGCTATTCATAGAAGCGTTGTCTGCAGTTTTCACAGCACCTAAATCTGAGATATATTTAGAATCACCCAGTTTAGATTTTAAATCTGCTATAATGATTTCTGCTTTTTTAGCATTCATAACAGCTAGTTTCACGTCAGATTTAACTGCTTCTAAAGATTTTTCACCTTTAGGAGCTACTTCAGAAATCATTACTACTACAAATCTATCACCACATTCAAATACTTGATCAGCAACATCGCCTTTTTCGTTTTGGAATGCCCAACGAACAATTTGACGTGAATCTTTTAAGTCTGAAACTGTATTATCTATGTTTTTAACTTGAATAGAACGTAGGAATAAACCTTCTTCTGCTTTTGCGCTATCAACAAACGCTTTAGAATCAGAGTTTTTAGCGATATATTGGCTAGCATTATTGTAAATGATACCGTATGTTTGAGAGCTAGCTTCTACTTTACGAGAAACCACACATAGTTTAACTTTTTGTACTGGTTTTGTAGCTTCTGTGATTTCTACAATTTGAACCATTCCAGAGAATGGGAATGAGAATACTTTTTTCACTTTACCTTGGAAGCAAGCTTTGCTGAATTCTACATCGAAGTCACCTTCTTTCATCCAACCAAGTTCACCACCAGTTTGAGAAGTACCAGCTAAAGAATTATTTTTAGCAAGTTCTGCAAAGTCTGCACCAGATTTTAGAGCAGCCATAATGCTATCTGCTTTAGCTTGATTTTGTACTAAAATATGACGTACTTTAATAGAGTCTGGAGCAACAATACCTGTTTCTACTATACGAGCCATTTTATATGTATTACCATATAATTTAGGACCAATAAAGTCACCTGCTTTACCAGAGAACGCAAAGTCACGTAGATCTGAATCTACATTATTTTTGCTTACTGCAATATCTTTGTATGGTTCGTCTGAGTTTTGGTTACATACACCAATAAAATCTTTTGAAGTTGCAAATTCATCTTGTAAACCTTCAATCCAAGATTTCACATCAGCATAATCTTGTTCTGATGCAACAACTGGGAATGTTAGATAGTTGATAGTACGAACTTCTTCTGCATTATTGTAAAGATTGATATTAGCTTTATAATATGCTTTAATTTCGCTATCAGACACTGATACAGAAGAATCTGCTACTGTGTAATAAGGTTGTGTGAAATAGCTAATATTTGCTACTTTTTTAGCTTCAAACGCTGCAGCAGCATCTAAATTGCTATAGTTGAAAGAGCTAGATACTAATACATTGTATTTGTCTTCCAACATTTGTTGTTTAATATTGCGTTTGATAAATGACCAATATTTAGCAAGGTCGCCATTTGGTTCTTGGTCGATAGCAGATAGTAAATCGAAAAGAATTGATTTATCATAACCTCCCTTTTCTGCACTATAGAACATACGAAGTTGGCTCATCATAGGATGAGGAACGTCGGCTGTTAATTGTTTTGAAATTTCTTCATCAGATACTACAATACCAAGTTCTTCGCATTGAGCACCAATGATTTGTTCATGCAACATAGTATTCCAAACAGAAGTTTGCACACTACGTGTAGTATTTTCGTCTAAATTACTTTGACCCATTTCTATTTTGTAGAATGTAGTCATTTCATCGATACGAGCTTCATATTCTTGAATACTAATTTCATTACCTTCTACAGTTGCAACTGCAGTACGGCTTTCGCCGAATACTGTTTGAAAATCAATACCTCCTAAAATAAATGCTAATAAAGAGCCGCCTATCACAACACTTAAAAGCACGCCTCTTTTTCTAATGTTTTCTAATGTAGCCATTTTGCTATGAATATTTTTAAAAATTTAGATTGCGAAGATAAGAATTTTTTTAAATAATAACCACTTTTTTCTTAGATTTTTATTCAGTTTCCTCTTCTTCGTCTAGAGGAATAATTCCTTGTGGTTTTAGCACAGTGTACTTGGTTAATCTTTGATTAGATTCCATTCCTAAGCCTGTGATTATCTTATCTTCTTGAGTTATTTTTACAAATTTATCTGTAAATATCCTGTCTTCTTTCTGATGAACATATAAAACCTCTGATTCAAATCTTTCACCATCAATATTTATTGCATATACAGAATCTGAAAGAACCCATTCTTCAAGTTCTGTGTAGTAGATAGCCTTATTTGCATCTACTTCTGAATGAACTTCTAGATTTTCATCAAACTGCTCTAAATGAAGACCTTGTGGAAACTCCCAGGTAGGTTTTGCCTTTTTATCATACACCAACCATTCTGGCGTTACCACTCTAAATCTTGTAATTCCTGAGTCCGACACCAATGTAGTTACATTGTACGACTTCATTACTGCAGCAGAATCTCTTTCTGAACCTAATACAGCAGTATTTTCCACTGAAGAAGAACAAGATTGTAAAACAAGTATAACGATTGCCGAAAAGGCAACCGTTATACAAAAACTTATATTTCTATATAGTGTTTTCAATGTTAGTCGCGGCAGCGAACGCTTTCATTAATAATTCCACCTACAGTAAAGCTAGAGCCTGGAGAAAGTTCTGGTTTGAAGAACACTTCTTCTTTAGTTGGATAGAATTTACGATAAGAGTTGATTAAAGTGTTTGCTTTTTCAGCTAGTTCTGGTTCTAGAGATTTAGCTGTTTGTAATTTATCAACTGCAGCCCAGAATTTTGTTTTATTTAAGATTGGATCTTCTGGATATGGATCTACAGTAGCATAAATAGTTGCTAACAACATATAAGGTTCACCTTGTTTTGAATCAAATGAGATAGCTTGAAGTGCAGCAGATTTTGCTTCTGCATAGCGTTTGTTTTTATATAGTGCGTTAGCTTTTTCGATTGCGTATGTATATTTTAAAGAATCTACTTGTTCTAGTTGAATAGCTTCATTGTAGAAGTTAACAGCGTTTGCATATTCTTCTTTTTTGAATGCTTGACGAGCACAACCAACAGCTGTTTTTGCAACTGGATTTAGAGCGTGTGCGTATCTAGATGCTGTAAAGTAGATTTCAGATTCTTTACAATCTGCTTTGTCGAAAATATTGATAATTTTTTCTAGTTCTGCATCGTTAGCTTTGTTTTCTTCTACTTTTGTAGCAAATACACCTTCTAGTGTAGAGCAGTCTGCAGCACCAGAGTTGATAAATAGAGCATTTAAGTTGTTTCTTGTAATAGTATATGCTTCTTTATATTTGTCTGCTTTTGCAATACGTGCGTCAACCATATCACCTAGTTCTAGATAAGCATTGATAAAGCTTTCGCTATATTTAGCTTTATCTGATTGATAACGTGCTTCTAAAAGTTCGAAGTATTTTTGAATAACATCACTATCAGCATTAGATTTACCATAGTTTACAGCTTGTTCCAACCATGGTAGAGCCATTGTTAAATAGTCTTTTTCTGGAGAATAAGCAATATAATCCATTGCTTGACGACCACGAATCCATGCTTCTGGATATTTTTTATCGTTACCGAAGTATTTAACACGTTGGTCATAACATTTCATTAAGTCTTGAAACCAAACTGCTTTTTTTGCAGCATCAGTTTCTTTAGCCATTTTATAAGAAATCAAATATGCACCTTGGCTGTATAAAGTACGACCAGCTGCAATAGGACACTCATCAAAAACCACTTTCCAGCTATCATAAGCTAAATCATAGTTTTTAATTTTGTAGTAATTGGTGTAAAGACTTAAGTTTTCTAAACAACGAATACTGTCTTCGCCAGTACCAAACTTGCTTCCATCTTCGATACCTTTAACAGCAAAAGATGGCAACGCCACCATTGTAGCAATTGCTAATAATAATGTTTTAATTTTCATAATACTATATATTTAAGTTATTTTCCTCTCTTTAGACCTATTAATTGAATCTACGTTTAACGAACCAACGTTCATTTAGTGAAACACCTATGCCTATTTTACCATATTGTTCTACTAAACCAATATTTTTAACACTACCTTGTTGGCCATATTCAAGGTGAAGATTGAGTGTTGTTTTTGTATTTGGAAGTGGGAAACCTATACCACATGTTATAGCCCATTTATTATAATCACTTCCATTTACTTTAGCGTATGAATTAGAAAAGTTTGCACCTAGTCTAAATCTCATTTGTTCCACATAAGACTTAGACATAGGATTGTGCACATATTCAGCCCCTAACGCATATACAAATCTGTCTGTAAACGCATTTTCTTTAGAATAATATTTCACTTTTGAAAGCTCCATCCAAGTAACATCTGCACCTATAAGTAATTTATTATTCCACAAATATGATACACCAGCACCTACTGTTTGAGGATATTCAAACTCGTATGCTGTTTTATCCTGGTCGGTAATATTTGTTGTTGATGTTACCTCTGTGGTATTATTCATTGGCAACTTCATAGAATATGTACCACCTATTACTAATTTATCGTCTGCACCAATTGGTTGATGATATTGAATACCAAAATCACATTGCCATGCATTCACATAAAGTGCATTTTGATATACAGTTGGGTTAAATAGTGTTTCCTCTGGAAATGTTACTTCTCTATATTGGAATATATTTCCAAAAAGGTATCTACCATTTACCCCTATGGCAACCCTATCACATATATCAAAAGACAAACCAAGATATACTTGTGTTATACCTCCTTTACCATAGAAGTATTGTGACACTTGCAGCGAATCTTCATAATCGTATGAAGGTTGAACATCAGTAAACTTATATTCGTAACCTACAATTGTAAGTGGATTAACACCAAAACTGATTGCAGCCCATTCTGCTAGTGGCATTTGAAATGCTACATAGTCTATATTACCTGCAAATTGTGTATTACGTCCTGCATTTGTTTTCGCCCCATCTATCACACCAGATAGTCCTAAGTCCATCATAAATGTTAAACTATCTATTGAGCTGTACGAAGCAGGGTTTGATGGATTTATTACTTTATTGGTTCTCATACCATAACCTACTCCACCCATAGAAAGCAATGCACCAGATACTGGATTTTGGAATTCACCATATCCATATCTAGAAAAAGCAGAAGTAGTTCCTGCTGCAAAAGAAGCAGAAACCGACAAAATTATACCTAAAACTATATATGCTAGTCTCTTAATATACATTTATTATATCTTAAAATTTCGTTCAAACCCATTAATAGTAGATTTGAAACTACAAAGATGCTACTTTTTACTGTTTTTTCAAAGAAAAAAACGTCTCCACCCGTTAAAAAAACTGAAAGATTTGCATTTTTCTTCAATATTTCGGAAATATAACCCTCAATTTCAAATTCTATACCCCTCATAACACCTGCCATCATTGCAGAAGCTGTATCATTTCCGAGCAATCGTTCTTCCTCTCTGGCCTCTAAAAGTGGAAGTTTATTGGTATAATTATTCATAGCGCGCAAACGCATATTCACTCCTGGCGCTATATTTCCACCTTCATATTCATTTGAAGCATTTACAAAATCGTATGTTATTGCAGTGCCCATATCTATCACAAGTAGTGGTGTATTTGGGCAAAGCATATTTGCTCCCACTGCTGCGGCAATTCTATCTAAACCTAGAGTGTGTGGTGTAGAATAATTGTTTTTAATTGGCAATTTTGTTGAAGAATCTAATCTAATATAAAATGAAAAATTAGACTTTAGATAATCTTCTACCTCGTTAGAAACAGCCACCACAGAACACAACAATACACTATCTATCAGGTATTTACCCTTTATCTCATTTATTGTTTGCTCGCTATAATTATCCCAAGTAAAAATCTCTAAGATTTCATTACTTTCAGAGAAAACAGCTGCTTTTATCTTAGTATTTCCAAAGTCTAATACTAAATTCATTATTTTCTAATTTTTTCTTCCCAAAACACCCAAAACATGAAAATAACAAAATAGAATACGTATTTTGAAAGTTCATGGAATAAATCGAAATTATTTGGATAGTGTTCAAATAATGCAATTAAAGCAGAGATTCTAATTACGTTTAGAATCCAAATTAATAAAATTCCTAATGGAATAAACCACAATTTGTGTTTTTCACTTCCTGGATAAAATGCTATAATGCAGAAGAATACAAACATTTGTTTTAGTCCAGAACAACTCCAAACTATTTTTACCAAAGAAGAAATTTCTTTAACATACACAGAGTTTTTAAGCATTACTACATCCATGTTGAACACATCGTGTATGAGCCAATACACTTGTGATGATAAAAACTCAACAGCATTATTAAACAAAAATGATAAATCATAACTTCTCCATAAAAAGATTTGTGGTAAACCACGTAAATCTTTACCTTCTATGAAACTAAATTTCCACGCAAAGTGAGCCACTAAAAGAATGACAACAAAATATGCCACCCCTTTTAAATATGAATATTTCTTTAATAATTCCTTAATTTTTTCCATGTCTTAAATCACAACTTTAGAGAATGGTACCGAATCAATTGTATCAAATATTCCATCCTTATATTTAAACAATGCAGTAATTGCTATCATTGCAGCGTTGTCTGTGGTATAAGAAAATTTTGGCAAAAATATTTCCCATCCATAACGCTTCGAATAGTCTTGAAATGCATTTCGAAGTCCACTATTCGCAGAGACTCCACCAGCTACTGCTACTCTTTTAATTTTATAGTCGTCAGCAGCTTTTTTCAGCTTTTTCATTAGCACTTCAATCACTGTTTTTTGGATAGAAGCACACAAGTCTGCTTTTCTTTCTTCTACAAAATTAGGATTATTTTTTAGTTCATCACGAAGAAAATACATGAATGATGTTTTAAGTCCACTAAAGCTATAATCGTAGCCCGGAATTTGTGGTTTAGAGAAAGTAAAAGCATCAGGATTTCCTTCTTTTGCAAGTTTATCCACAAAAGGTCCACCTGGATATGGACCACCTAGCAGTTTTGCACATTTATCAAACGCCTCTCCTGCAGCATCATCAATTGTCTGACCTAAAATAGTCATTTTATCGTATGCCTCAACAAGAATAATCTGAGAATTTCCACCAGATACCAACAAACAAAGGAATGGGAATTCTGGAATATTAGCCTCTTCCCCCTCTTCTTTAATAAAATGAGCAAGCACGTGACCTTGAAGGTGATTTACCTCTATCATTGGCACATTAAGTGCAGTAGAAAAACCTTTTGCAAACGAAGTTCCTACTAGTAGCGAACCTATAAGACCAGGTCCTCTGGTATATGCAATGGCAGAAATATCCTCTTTAGAGATACCTGCACGGCGTATTGCTTCGTGAATTGTAGGTATAATATTTTGTTGATGTGCACGCGATGCTAGTTCTGGCACAACGCCACCGTATGCACTATGTACTGCTTGTGAAGAAATCACATTTGAGAGCAAATATCCGTCGCGAATTATAGCGGCAGAGGTATCATCGCAAGATGATTCTATGCCTAAAATCACAACATCTTTATTTTTTATCATTTGCTCTTTCATAAATGCTATTTTTTTTGTATTTTTGTTCGTTATTATATAATAATGTGTAGTATCACACCAACACAAACATAACGAGGTACAAAGTTATTAAAAATTTTGTTAAAATATTAGTTTTCTTATCAGTATTTATTTTTTGCTTGTTCATTAGTGTACCATTGGTCATTACAAACAAGTATATACAAAAAGTTCTTATTGATAACATTACCACAGAACTCTCTACAAAGTCTCAAGGAGAAGTTGCTGTGGAAGGGATTAATTTCTCTTTTTTCTCTGGACTAATATTAGAAAATGTTAGTATAAAAGACCCTAACGGCAACTTAGTTGCTAGTATGGATGAGTTTCATCTTGATGTGAGATGGAGAAAACTCTTTCGCAAAAAGGTACAAATTGAGCAAATAATTTTAACAAAGCCTATAATTCACCTTACTACAAACAATAAGGGCGAAACCAATCTTCAATTTCTTATTGACGCATTCCCAAAAAGGGAAATAAATATTGAAATACCTGATATTTTAGTAGAACTTAAATCTCTTCAAATAAGTGAAGGTGAATTTTGGTTTGATAATGTTGATATAAAACATTCCGAAGGCTTCGACCCTGCTCACTTTAAAATTTCAGACTTCAACACTCATATCGTAGTTAATTATGCCACAAAGGATAGCCTACAGGCAGAATTAATACACTTTTCAGCACTAGAAAGCAATGGTTTAAAAATAGACGACATCAATTTCAACTTTGGCATAGGCAAAAGAGAAACCTACATAAAACCATTTAAACTAAAACTTCCACATTCTAGTGTTGTAGTAGATGAACTATCGCTATCATACGATAGTCTTCAACAAGTTTTTGACAAAGAACTATTACAAAAACGTGTTAAAGCCACCTTCAACCTTAAAAAAGCAGAGATTCTAGGTAAGGATCTATCTGCTTTAGTGCCTCAACTTAAGAATTTCGACCAGCCATTAAAAGCAAATGGTAAGGTAAGTTTTTACAACAACAATATAAAACTACATGGTTTCAAGGCAGAGTATCGTAAAAACACTTTAGTAAAACTTAATGCAGAAATTGATGGTATAAACAAGGCAGAAGACACTTATATCTTCACAAATATCCAACAAATAAGCAGTAAAACACAAGATATTGAGAAACTTATTTCAGACATCACACAAAAACCATTTATACTTCCAGAGGAAGTTAGAAACTTAGGCACATTTAAGTTTACTGGAAACATTGTGGGTTTCTTCTCTGATATAGTGGCATTTGGTAGTCTAAAAACTGATGCTGGAAAAATCAATACCGACTTAAAAATAAACTACAATATCAAAACTAACGACTGGAAGTTTAATGGTAAGATTGCCACAGAAGATGTAAGTCTAAGTAAAATCTTAAATAAATCTACAGATTTTAATGACATTCACTTAGATGTAATATTTGATGGCCAAAAGTTGGCATACGCCCCTCTTTCTGGACATGTACATGGTGAAGTTTCATCATTCGACTACAAAAAATACGAGTTCGACAATATTATTTTAGATAGTAAGTTTAGCGAAGAAAATATCAACGCAGAAATTAAGTATAAAGACCCAAGCAACGGTAATATAGACTTCTCAGTTGACATTGCAAAAGCTAAAGATGCCACATATACAATGAATTTAAACGGTAAGGTTGACACTGTTTGCCTTGCTGCAATGAAACTTATCGACGTATTCCCTACCTTTAAATTCTCTACAAACATTCAGAGTCAACTAAAACTAAAAACATTAAACGATATAGAAGGCTATTTCTCTCTAGACTCTATTAGTTTGTACAACGACAACATAAAGATGAAGCCTGAAAATATTATTCTTTTTGCAGAAAACACAGAAGATGGAAAAAGGATAATGTTGGACTCCGATTTTGCTACAATGGATTTAGAAGGTAAAATAGACTTCAATACCCTTGTAAACAATATAAAATACATACTAAGCAAAGAATTAACTAATATCCCTGCATTAAAAACAGAAAAGAAAGAAGGCGGAAACAACTTCAATCTACATGCAGACATTATGCCACTTAGTGACTATAGCTATTTCTTTGCTCAAAATATGAGTATCGACGACACCACACACATTAATGCTTTCTTCAACGACGAAAAAGACCAAATAGAATTAAATGTTTATTCAAACAATATAGACTTAGGCAAATCTAGCATTGATAGTTTGAATATTCACCTTCATAATTTCACAGAAAGAATAAACTTAAATGTTGGTGCTATTTCACAAAACTGGATAGACACCACCGAAATAAAAGTAAACACAAATATTGGCGACAATAATGTTAACTTAAATTTATGGTGGGAAAACAGTGTAGAAAAAGAGATTTCTGGTGAGATTAAAACAAAAATCAACTTTAACGAAGTACTAGAAAACCAAAACATAAATCTAGACTGTCACTTACTACCTAGTACAATGATACTTGCAGACTCCCTTTGGAATGTAAGAGAAGGTAGCATTCACTACAACGACAATTTACTTAAGGTGGACAGTGTTCGATTTGATGGTCCTGAACAACATTTAAGAATAGATGGTGTTTCTAGTAAAGAAAGAGAAGCTGATTTAATTCACGTATCAGTTAAAAGTATAGACTTAAAATATTTAAGTGAAGTGCTTTATATGCCAGATATTAAGTTACTTGGTATAGTTAGTGGTGATGTATTGGCAGGGAACGTACTGAAAAAGCCTATATTAAATGCCAAAGTAAGTTGTAAGCAATTTGGCTTAAACGAATTTGCACTCGGCGATGTAATAGAAGCCACTGCAAAATACAATCATGAAAAAGAACAAATAGACCTACACGGTTTGGTTGAAAATGCCACAAAAGATACATCGGAGGTAAACGGTTTTGTTTCTATTGTAAGGAACGAAATGTTGCTAGATATAGATGTAAACCAACTTCAACTAGGCTTTATTAAACCATATCTAAGCTCATTTGCAAACGACCTTAGAGCTACAGTTAGTGGCAAACTTTACGTTGGAGGACCATTTGATGCTATAGAAATTTGGGGAGAAGCATATGCAAAAGACGCTATGCTTTCTATTGACTTCTTAAAATCTGAATTCTATTTTGAAGACTCTGTAAAAATATTGAAAAATGCATTCATACTTAAGGATATAGAACTTAAAGACAGATACGGCAACATAGGCAAAGTAGATGGTGTTATCAATCACCATTTATTTAGAGATTTTGAATACAAGATTAATATAGACGTAAACAATATATTAGCATTCAACACTACAGAATTAGATAGCCCAGACTTCTATGGTAGATTCTTTGCCACAGGTAAAGCTACTGTAACAGGCGATATGAACTCTGTAAATATTGATGTAATAGCAAAACCTGAAAAGAATAGTTATTTCGCAATCCCTATCGATAGCTACTCTTCCGCTACCGACAATCAATTTATTACATACGTTGCTCCTAGAAACAATAAAAACGCCAATGAGGAGAAAAAGAAAAAACGTAGAAAGAGAATAATGGAAAGTGTTACTGCCAAGCTGAATGTAAAACTAAATGTGGAAGCCACTCCAGATTTAGAAGCACAAATTATTATGGATAGTCACACAAGCGACGACGTAATAAAGGCTAGAGGTACAGGTAACTTACAGATAGAAATAGACAATAACATAAATGTGAAGATTTATGGTAATTATGATATTACAGAAGGTGAATACAACTTCTCACTACAAGGAGCACTACGTAAAAGATTTGAAGTAGGCAAAGAAAGTAGTATCTCATTCGACGGTGACCCTATGACAAACTGTAATATGGATATTAATGCCAAATATCAAACCACAGCATCATTGTCTGACCTTTTGGAAAGTAGTGTTACATCATACCTAAATAGTAATATCGTGAAAGTGGATTGTATTGCAAATATTACAGGGCCACTTCTACAACCTATTATCAAGTTTGATATTCAACTACCAACAGCGGAAGAAGAAGTACAACGCTTGGTGAAAGCTGCTATTAATACCGACGACATGATGAGTCAACAGATGGTATTCCTACTACTTACAGGTAGATTCTACAACCCTTCTGTGACACAAAATGCCACATATTCTAGTCAGTTGGCATCAACGGCTGCTTCATTTGCTACTGCTACTATTTCTAGCCAAATCAACTATTGGCTAAGCCAAATTAGTAATAATGTGAATTTAGGTCTAAACTATATAGACAACTCAGATACAGACCTAGACAACAGACAGTTTGCTGTAAATATTTCAACAAACTTCCTTGATAATAGACTTATACTAAATGGTAATGTGGGTTATAGAAGTCAATATGGCAACGAAGACTTTATTGGCGACTTCGACCTAGAATACAAACTTATTAAATCTGGTCGTCTGCGTCTTAAAGCATACAACAAAACCAATGACAGACTTTATTCTACTGCGCTTTACACACAAGGATTGGGTATAATGTATCGCGAAGATTTTGATACTTGGGAAAACCTAGGCAAATACTATAAAGAAGTATTCCGCAAGAAAACTCCTGAAGAAAAAGCTCTTGCTAAAAAAGAAAAAGAAGCAGAAAAAGCAAGAAAAGAGCAAGAACGTATAAACAAAGAAATTCTGAAAGCAGATAGAGAGCGCCGACACCAAGAATACGTTGCAAAACAAAAAGCTGAAAAAGAGCGTAAAAAACAAGAGAAAAAGGCAAAAAAACAAAAACAATAATATATGACATTTAAAGACTTAGGACTTAAGGAGAGTATTTTAGAAAGTATAAGTAAATTGGGATTTGAAACTCCATCTCCTATTCAAGAGCAAGTAATACCTTATTTATTAAATAATGATTCTGATATTGTAGGTCTTGCACAAACAGGCACTGGTAAAACAGCAGCATTTGGCCTGCCACTTATCCACCTAGCCGAACCAAAAGAAAAATACATTCAAGGACTTGTGCTTGCTCCTACTCGTGAGCTTTGTGTACAAATTGCCACTGAACTTAAACGCTACAGCAGCATGATGGAAGACATTCGCATAGTGGCAGTTTATGGTGGCGAAGACATAAGAAAACAACTAAAAGAACTAGACCGCACTCCACATATTTTAGTAGCCACACCAGGTCGTCTTATCGACCTAAAAGAAAGAGGCAAAGTAGATCTTTCTCGCATTAAATATCTAGTACTAGACGAAGCAGACGAGATGCTAAACATGGGCTTCCTAGATGATATTACAAACATTCTTTCATCTACTCCAGAAGACCGTCGCACCCTACTCTTCTCTGCTACTATGCCAAAAGAAATAGCAAACATTGCTAAACGCTACATGAAAAATCCTATAGAAATTTCTGTAGGTCAACGTGGCGAAGCAGCAAAAAACGTGGAGCACTACTATGTACTTACAAAAAGCACTCACAGATACGATGTGCTTAAACGCATTCTCGACTACAACCCAGATATTTATGGTATAGTTTTCTGTAGAACACGTCAAGAAACTAAAGATGTGGCAGAAAAACTTATGGTAGATGGCTACAACGCAGACGCACTTCATGGCGACCTTTCGCAAGTGCAACGCGACGCTGTGATGAACAAATTCAGAATTAAACACCTACAAATACTGGTTGCTACCGATGTGGCAGCACGTGGTCTTGACGTAAACGACCTAAGCCATGTGGTGCACTATGTGCTTCCAGATGACAAAGAAACCTATACTCACCGTAGTGGTAGAACTGGTCGTATCAACAAATCTGGTGTGTCTATTGCCATTGTTACTCCAAGAGAAAAAATGTCTATCAAATCTATCGAAAAAGAGATTAAAAGAACATTTTCTCAAATGGAAATTCCTACTGGCATGGCTGTTTGCCAACGTCAACTTATGTATATGGTGGACAAAATGCAAACCGTAGAAAAGAATGAGAAACTTCACAAATTCCTTCCAGACATCTACGAACAACTAAAAGATATGGACAAGGAAGAAGTGATTTCTCGTTTTGTGTCACTTGCATTCAACCCTATCCTTGAATATTATCAAAATGCTCAAGACCTAAACGCACTTGTACGCAGAGAGATAAAAGAAAACAGACGCGAGGCTAAAAAACAAGAGGAAGAAAAACTTTCTCGCAGAGAAATGCGCAAGGGCAAGAGAGAAGGCATGATAAGACTAAAAATTAATCGTGGCAAAAAGGACAAAATGGATCCACGCAGATTTTTAGGCATGATAAACGAACTGCTAAACGACCGCAGCATCGAAATTGGCAACATCGACATCACCTCGAAGTTCACCTTCTTCGACTTCCCTAAAGCTCATGCCGACAAACTTATGAAGGTATTCTACTCGCACCCAAGAGCAAGAGGAATAGCACTGAACCCAGTGAAATAAATTAGGAATTTTGCGAGTAAGCGAGGGCAGAGTCAAACTTGTTTGAACTATGCCGAGCGGGAGCAAAATCACGGACGCAGTCCGTAATTAGGAGTTAAAAAAAATCTGACGTTTTACAACGCCAGATTTTTTTTATGTTAAGCACTCAAATAAGAGAATTTTTAAGGAGGGATTTTTTCACCCTTAAAAAACTCTTATTTTTGTTCTAATTGTAGAGTCTTAGTAGGCTGATCACAAACTTCAGATGGACCGAAGTATTGGATTGGACCTGGGTAAACGTAAGCTGTTTCGATAGCCCAAGTAGCACGGTTTTTAGCAAGCTCTTTGAAAGGAGCACCTTCAAGTTCTACTAAAGCTTTGCGGATAACAGGTTTCATTTCACCGTGACGACGTTCCATGTTCATCATCATTGTTACAGGAACACCACCAGCAATCCACTCTTCTGCAGGAGCAGTAGTATTGCGGATTAATGACATATAACCAGTTTTACCAGCAGCGATAAGTTGAGCAGCATTGAAACCTAAAGAGTAGCAGTAGTCTGCGTCGAAGTTTGAAGGAGCTGCGCAACGACCTTCGTAACCGAAGAAGTGACCTAGACCAGAGAATTTACCTACGAATTTACCTTCAGCTTTCATAGCAGCTAGGCGAGTTTTAACCATCTCGATAAGAAGTTTTTCTGTTTCGATTAGAGAAACTTGTACGTTACCGTGAGGGTCGCGGTCTAGAGTTAATTGTTTAGCGATAGCTTCTGGAAGAGAAGCATAAACAGCAGCAGAAGTTGCTGTTAAACCTTGAAGTGCTTTTTGTACATCTGATTCGTGAGCAAGTAGGTCGTTTAGTTCTGCGATAAGAACTTTCATTTCTGGAATGAATTCGATAAGACCTTCTGGGATAAGGATAACACCGAAGTTGTTACCTTGAGCAGCACGAGCAGCAACTGCGTTAGCGATGTCGTCTACGATTGCACCTAGAGTCATTTTTTTAGCTTCAACTTCTTCTGAAACAATACAGATGTTTGGTTGAGTTTGAAGAGCACATTCTAGAGCGATGTGAGAAGCTGAACGACCCATAAGTTTAATAAAGTGCCAGTATTTTTTAGCAGAGTTAGCGTCACGCATGATGTTACCGATAACTTCTGAGTAAACTTTACAAGCAGTGTCGAAACCGAATGAAGTTTCAATCATATTGTTTTACAAGTCACCGTCGATAGTTTTTGGACAGCCAATAACTTGAATACCAGTATTTTTTTGTAGGTAGTATTCTGCTAGAACGCAAGCATTGGTGTTAGAGTCGTCACCACCGATAATGATTAACGCTTTGATACCAAGTTCGTTGCAGATTTCAATACCTTTGTCGAATTGTGCAGTTTCTTCTAGTTTTGTACGACCAGAACCGATGATATCGAAACCACCAGTGTTGCGATATTCGTCAACGATTTCAGCAGTTAGTTCCATATATTTGTGATCAACTAAACCACTAGGACCACCTAAGAAACCATAAAGTTTGCTGTCTTTGTTTAAAGATTTAAGACCGTCGAAGATACCTGAAATCACGTTGTGACCACCAGGAGCTTGACCACCAGAAAGGATAACACCAACATTGATAGCTGGAAGTTCTTTAGCTTCTTCTGCTACTTCAAATGTTACAACTGGCATTCCATAAGTGTTAGGGAATAAGTTTTTGATAGCTTCTTGGTCTGCTACAGATTGAGTAGCTTCACCTTCTTTAAGAGCGATAGCACCTTTTAAAGCTTTAGGAAGCTTTGGTTGGTAAGCTGCTCTTGCAATTTGTAATGCACTTTTAGTCATATAAATAAAATTAAAGATAAATTTTTCAATTATATTTCGTTTGGTGATATTATACCACTTCCACAAAGTGCAAAGATACAAATTTTATATGATATTTTTAATATATTAATTATAATAACTATCTTTGCAGAACAAATTTTTTAATATTTAAAAACTATGTCAAAACAATTAAAACTTTCAGACAACAAAATGATTTTAGGCGTATGCGCTGGTTTAGCTGAATACTTCGGTATCGACACTAAAATCATGAGACTAGCTACCGTTATCCTAGCTCTTTGCGGTGGTATCGGTGTTATGGGTTACTTAATCATTGCATTAGTAATGTATATCTTAAGTAAATAATGAACTTTAAACTCAAATCGGAATATAGCCCTACAGGAGATCAGCCAGAAGCCATAAAACAATTAGTCCAAGGACTAGAAAACGGAGTTTCTGACCAAACTCTTCTTGGGGTTACCGGTTCGGGTAAAACATTTACTATTGCAAATGTAATTAAAGAAATAAACAAACCTACCCTAGTTCTTAGTCACAACAAAACACTAGCAGCACAACTCTACAGCGAGTTTAAACACTTCTTTCCAAACAATGCTGTGGAATATTTTGTTTCATACTACGATTACTATCAGCCAGAAGCATATATTCCTACCACAGATACATACATTGAAAAAGATTTAGCCATAAACGAAGATATCGACAGGCTTCGTCTGTCTGCCACTGCAGCTCTGCTTTCTGGTAGAAAAGATATAATTGTGGTATCATCTGTGTCTTGTCTTTATGGCATTGGTAACCCAGAAGATTTTACAAAAAATATGATTCACGTGAAAGTGGGTCAAAAAATTGTGCGCGATGTGCTTCTTAGAAACCTTGTGAGTGCTCAATATAGCAGAAACGACATTCAACTTGGTCGTGCAAACTTCAGAGTAAAAGGCGAAACAGTGGATGTATGGCTTTCTCACACAGACATAGTAGTAAGAATTGTTTTTTGGGACGATGAAATAGAAAGTATCGAACTTCTCGATGCCATTAGCTTTACAAAAATGGAAAGCATGGACGAATATTCTATATCTCCTGCCAATATTTTTGTTACAACTCAAGAAAACGTAAATCGTGCCATAGGCGAAATTGAAATAGACCTAGGCAAACAAGTAGAATACTTAAATTCTATTGGCAAACCATACGAAGCAAAACGCCTTTACGAACGCACCACATACGATGTGGAAATGATGCGTGAAATTGGCTATTGCTCAGGAATTGAAAACTACTCACGATATTTCGACGGCAGAAAAGCAGGCACTCCCCCATTCTGTTTGTTCGATTTCTTTCCAAAAGATTTTCTTCTAGTAATAGACGAATCGCACGTGAGTATTCCACAAATAAAAGCAATGTATGGTGGTGATGCTGCTAGAAAGAAAAACCTAGTAGAATATGGTTTCCGCCTGCCTGCTGCCATGGACAACCGTCCGCTTAAATTTGAAGAATTTGAAGCTAAACAAAATCAAACAATATACGTTAGTGCCACCCCTGCCGACTACGAACTAGAACGCAGCGAAGGCATCATCGTTGAGCAACTTATCCGTCCTACAGGGCTTCTAGACCCAGAAATTGATGTTCGTCCTAGTAAAAATCAGATAGACGACCTACTAGAAGAAATTGCCGTTAGAGCCGAAAAAGACGAACGCACAATAGTAACCACCCTTACAAAACGTATGGCTGAGGAGCTAGACGTTTACCTGAAACGCAACGGCATTAGAAGCACCTATATTCACTCAGATATAGACACACTAGAGCGTGTACAAATATTAGAAGACCTAAGAAAAGGGCTTTACGATGTGCTTATTGGCGTAAACTTGCTTCGTGAAGGTATCGACCTACCACAGGTGTCACTTGTAGCCATCCTAGACGCAGACAAAGAAGGATTCCTTCGTTCTCACCGTGCACTTACCCAAACTGCGGGTCGTGCAGCGCGTCATATAAATGGTAGAGTAATAATGTATGCAGATACTATTACAGAGAGCATGAAACTCACCATAGACGAAACCAACAGACGCCGTAAAATACAACACGAGTATAATATCAAACACAATATCACTCCTCAACCACTTAAACCAAAAGACCAATTTGCTTTAAGTAAGGAGAAAGAAATGCCTCTAGAAGAGATTGCAGAGACTAGAGTTCAATACGTGACAAGCAAGAAGAAATTGTCTGAAAAAGACATGACTGCATTAATAGAAGAACTTAAAAAAGAAATGGCCACAGCAGCAAAGAATATGGACTTTATCACTGCTGCACAGCTTAGAGACGAGATTAAAAGACTTGAAGCTATTAAATCTGACTCCTAAACATAGACACCACTATAGCAGTGGCAACAGACACATTTAAAGACTCAGAAGTAGGTCTTTCTGGTGGATAACTTGGTATTAGAAGTTTTTTATTTGCCACAGCCATCACCTCTTTCGACACTCCATTTCCCTCATTGCCCATTACAATAACACCATTTTTTGTAAGTGACGCCTTGTTTATATTATCACCATCAAGTGCAGTTACATAGATTGGAGCATCTACTTTATTCAACTCTTCCACTAAGTCCACATAATGAACTCTCACTCTAGCAAGTGCACCCATAGTAGCCTGTACCACTTTAGGATTATAAATATCAACTGTATTTTTAGATGCGAAAATATTATTTATACCAAACCAATCTGCAATTCTTATTATGGTACCCATATTACCTGCATCTTGTACGCCATCTAAAGCAAGAGATAATTCATCTGGACTTATGCCAGAGAACGCATAATTTGGTATTTTAAACACAGCAAGCACATTTTGTGGAGTTTCTAATCGAGAAATCTTCTTAAGTTCATCGTAAGTTACCTCACACGACTCTGCTGCAGACTTAGGTCCATTATACTCTGAAGTATAGTAAAGATACTCTGGTGTAAAATACTCCATCATATCCCCTACTGTTTTATGACCTTCTGCTATAAAAAGCCCAGTTTGCTGACGATACTTTTTCTGTGCAAGTTGATTTATAAGTTTTATTTTCGCTTTAGACAACATAAATTTTCGCTCTAGTATAAGACAAAGATAAATAATTACAACTAAAGTGCAATAAAAAAAGGTTGACATTTGTCAACCTTTTTTATTATTAGCAATTATAATTTAAGCTTTTACTTGATCTACGATTGCTTTGAAAGCTGCAGGTTCGTTCATAGCTAAATCAGCTAGAGCTTTGCGGTTAATGTTGATACCTGCTTTATGGATAGCACCCATAAGTTTAGAGTATGACATACCTTCTAAGCGTGCAGCAGCGTTGATACGTTGAATCCACAATGCGCGGAAGTTACGTTTTTTGTTTTTACGGTCACGATAAGCATATTGTAGACCTTTTTCCCATGTATTTTTAGCAACTGTCCAAACGTTTTTACGAGCGCCGAAATAACCACGGGTTAATTTCAAAATTTTCTTTCTTCTTGCTCTTGAAGCAACATGATTTACTGATCTTGGCATTTTCTTTAATTTTTTTGATTGTTAGCGTCGCACTAGGCGAACTTAAAGCTAAACATTCGGTTAATAACTCTTATTTAAGACCCAACAATGATTTTACAGTTGACTCGTCTGCTGGAGAAACTAGACCAGAATAAGTCAAATTACGTTTTGCTTTTGTAGTCTTTTTAGTCAAAATGTGACGCTTAAATGCGTGCTTTCTTTTAATTTTTCCTGATCCGGTAAGGGCAAACCTTTTTTTAGCACCGGAATTAGTTTTCATTTTTGGCATTGTAAATAAATTATTAGGTAAATAAATCTTTATTTCTTTTTCTTTGGAGAAAGCATGATAATCATTCTTTTTCCTTCTAGAAGTGGCATTTGATCCACTTTTCCATATTCTTCTAGGTCATTTGCTAAACGAAGTAATAAAACTTCACCTTGTTCTTTGAATAAAATTGAACGACCCTTAAAGAACACATATGCTTTTAATTTAGCACCTTCTTGTAAGAAGCTAATTGCATGTTTAAGTTTAAAGTTGTAATCGTGTTCGTCAGTTTGTGGACCGAAACGAATTTCTTTAACTTCCACCTTAACATTCTTAGCTTTTTGTTCTTTTTCCTTTTTCTTTAATTGATAAAGGAACTTAGAATAATCTATAATTTTACATACAGGAGGATTTGCAGAAGGTGAAATTTCAACTAAATCTAGTTCCATTTCATCTGCAATTTGCATTGCTTCTTTAAATTTGTAGACACCGGTCTCTACATTATCTCCAACTAGTCTTACCTCTTCAACACCACGAATATTGTCGTTGATACGGTGTTGGTCTTCTTTTTGGCGAGGTTTAACGTTGTTGTTATTTCTCGGTACAAAAGTTTTTGCGATACGATACGTCCTCCAAACGTTTATTAATTAAGTTATAAAAAATCGGGTGCAAATATACTACTTTTTAATTAACTGAGCAAAAAATAGTTAATTAATTTCTTTCAATTTCTAAAACTTCTCCTGTAGATTTGATTTTTGCTTCAGATTTATCTGTAAAATCAAATTCATAATATACACCATCGTTTTCAACCTTGTCTATAACTTGATCATAGAATTCTCTATCCAAGGTTTCATTCACAGCATTAGTGTATATAAAACGAGGCATTTTTTCTTTTTTTACATTAACATCTATCTCAGACCAACTACCTACCATGTCAAATTCAATAGTAGTTTTAGTTTTGAAAATCACTTTATATTCCACAACACCATCGTCCCAGCTTTTATATACAGCTTTCACTTTTGTAGTTGGAAAATAATCTTTGATAAAAAGAGCAGCCTTTTCTGGAAGTTCTTCTATGGAGATTTTAACTCCATCTTCTTTTGCAAAGCACATCACTGAAAATAGACATGCAACTGCTAATAAAAATACTTTTTTCATACTATTATTTATTTAAGTATTTAGAAGTTTGTTCGTAAACTTCGTCGTTGACTAGTTTTGCAAATTCTTCTACAGACATAGCACCTAAGTCTCCTGCACCTTGACGGCGAACAGAAAGAGTTTTGGTTTCTTGTTCTTTTTCGCCTACGATAAGCATGTAAGGAATACGTTTCAATTCGTTGTCACGAATCTTACGACCTATTTTTTCATTTCTATCGTCGATAGTTACACGTACATCTGCAAGTTCTAGAGCACGAGCTACTTCATTTGCATAATCAATATATTTTTCACTAATAGGAAGAACAACTACTTGGTCTGGAGTTAACCATAATGGGAATTTACCACCAGTGTGTTCAATAAGCACTGCTACGAAACGTTCCATAGAACCAAATGGAGCACGGTGAATCATAACTGGACGGTGTTTTTGATTGTCATCACCTACATATTCAAGGTCGAAACGTTCTGGTAAGTTGTAATCCACTTGAATAGTACCAAGTTGCCAACGACGACCGATAGCGTCTTTCACCATGAAGTCTAGTTTTGGACCATAGAATGCAGCTTCACCAAGTTCTACGCGTGCATTTAAACCTTTAGCTTGACATGCTTCAATAATAGCGCTTTCTGCTTTTTCCCAAACATCGTCGCTACCAATGTATTTAGTTTTGTTTTCTGGGTCGCGAAGAGAAATTTGTGCTTCAAAGTTTTTGAAATCTAGAGCATTGAAAATAATGAAGATAATATCCATTACTTTCAAGAATTCTTCTTTCAATTGGTCTGGACGACAGAAAATGTGAGCATCGTCTTGTGTAAAGCTACGTACACGAGTTAAACCGTGAAGCTCACCACTTTGTTCGTAACGATATACAGTACCAAATTCAGCAAAACGAAGTGGAAGATCTTTATAAGAACGTGGTTTGAACTTGTAAATCTCACAGTGGTGAGGACAGTTCATTGGTTTTAATAAATATTCTTCACCTTCTTCTGGTGTGTGAATTGGTTGGAATGAGTCTTGACCATATTTAGCATAGTGACCAGAAGTAACCCAAAGTTCTTTTTGACCAATGTGTGGGGTCATAACTTGTTGGTAACCAAAGCGTTTTTGAATTTGTTTCAAGAAATCTTCTAGACGAAGACGTAGCGCTGTACCTTTTGGTAACCATAAAGGAAGACCTTTACCTACAGGTTCGCTGAAAGTAAATAGTTCTAGTTCTTTACCAATTTTACGGTGGTCACGTTTTTTAGCCTCTTCCATTAACTCTAGATATTCATCAAGCATTTTCTTTTTTGGGAAAGAAATACCGTAAAGACGAGTTAATTGTTTGCGAGTTTGGTCACCACGCCAGTAAGCACCAGCCACTGCTGTGATTTTAAATGCTTTAATCATACCTACATTGGTAATGTGTGGGCCTTTACATAGGTCAACGAAATTACCTTGACGATAGATAGTGATTTTACCATCTTCTAGGTCGTTGATAAGTTCTAGTTTATAGGTTTCATTTTTAGCACCAAACATAGCTAAAGCATCAGCTTTAGAAATTTCTTCACGCACTACTTGTTCTTTACGAGCAACAATTTCCATTACTTTTGCTTCGATAGCAGCGAAGTCACCTTCTTTAACAACTGCTGTACCTGGATCTACATCGTAGTAGAAACCATTTTCAATAGCAGGACCGATACCAAATTGAATACCAGGATAAAGCTCTTGTAGAGCTTCAGCCATAAGGTGAGCAGAGGTGTGCCAGAATGCGTGTTTGCCTTCTGCATCATCCCATTTGAATAATTTGATGGTAGCGTCTTCAGTAATAGGACGGTTAATTTCTGTAACCTCATCATTCACCTGCACTGCAATCACATCTTGAGCAAGTCTTGAACTAATGCTCTCTGCTATTTGAAATCCGTTTACTCCGCTTTCGTACTCACGAACAGAGCCATCAGGAAATGTAATTTTAATCATATCTTTAAGTTTTTAGTTATTTCTTATCCGAACTGCAAATTTACTAATTTATAAGCAAATATTCTTTTATTTTCTTATTTTTTTACTCACAAAAGAGCAATATCTCTTCAAAGCACAATTTTCACAATCTGGCTTTAGTGCTTTACACACATATCTACCATGAAGAAGTAGCCAATGATGCGCAAGTCCTAATATCTCATTAGGGATATTTTTCACCAATTTCTTCTCCACTGCAAGAGGCGTTGTTGCAGAAGAAGGCACAAGCCCTAGCCTATGCGACACTCTAAACACATGAGTATCAACAGGCATTGCAGGCTTATCAAAAGCCACTGCCATTACCACATTTGCTGTTTTTCGTCCCACTCCAGGCAGAGTTTCCAATTCTTCTTGCGTTTGAGGCACTATACCATCAAATTTCTCAACCAACCCCACCGATAGCCCTAAAAGATGCTTAGCCTTGTTATTTGGATACGAAACAGAAGAAATATAATGCAAAATATCATCCAAACTAGCTTTCGACATGGCTTCTGGTGTAGGATATGCTTCAAACAATGCTGGAGTAACTTGATTTACTCTTTTATCCGTACATTGAGCAGAAAGCACTACTGCCACAAGTAGCTGAAAAGGATTGGTAAAATTTAGTTCAGACTCTGCCACTGGCATATTTTCTGAAAACCAACCTAGAATATTTTCGTATTTTTCCTTTAGTTTCATAAACAAAAAGAAATGGCATATTACGCCATTTCTCTACTATCTGATACATCTATTTCTTCTCCTCTTTTATCTACAAATTTGTATTCTAAAAGTGAGAATGATTGATTTGGTAATATTTTAAAGAACAATCCGTATTTCAATCTCAATTTAAAGACCAAGCTAGGAAAACCTTGCTTCATATAGGCATACACAAAAGGATGCACAAACAAAGTGAATCTGCGATATTTCAATTGATGACGTGCCCAATCTATCTTAGTTTTCAATAAATCGATAAAAAGCAGAGAATATCTAATAGAACCTGCACCTCCACAAGTAGGACATTGTTCTTTTGTATCTATCACAGTAGCTGGACGCACTCTTTGGCGAGTAATCTGCATAAGACCAAATTTAGAAAGAGGAAGAACATTGTGCTTAGTAGCATCTTTTTCCATCACCTCACACATACGTTCAAACACAGCTTGTTTGTGTTCACCCTGACGCATATCTATAAGGTCTATAATAATAATACCACCCAAATCACGAAGCCTTACCTGACGTGCCACTTCCTCCACAGCAGCCATATTCACCTCAAAGGCATTATCTTCTTGGTCTTTTGAGTTTTTATTTCTCACACCACTATTTACATCTATCACATGAAGTGCTTCGGTGTGTTCAATTACAAGGTATGCGCCCTTTTTAAATGGAACAATCTTTCCAAAAGATGACTTTATCTGTTTGGTTAGATTATAAACATCAAAAATAGGCAATGTATCGTCGTAAAACTTAACAATATCTGCTCTTTCTGGTTCAATTTGTGTAATATATGAATATAAATCCTCATATATTGCCCTATCATTTACTACAATTTGGTCAAAATTTGAGTTTAATCGGTCACGAAGAATAGACTCCGCCCTACTCAACTCTTCATATACCAAATATGGAGTATCTTTTTTACTTTGAATTTTATCTAAAATAGTATTCCAAAGTTGTTCTAGAGATTTTAATTCATCAAGCAGTTCTTTATCAGACTTGCCCTCGGCCACAGTTCTAATAATAGCTCCACAATTTTGCAATTTCGCTCCTGCTACTATTTTTCTTAGTCGAGTTCTTTCGCTTTGAGCTTTAATTTTGGTAGAAACAGACACCTTGTTGGAAAATGGCATAAACACCAAATTTCTACCTGCTATAGAAATCTCTGTACTTAGTCGTGGTCCTTTTGTTGAAATAGGCTCTTTAACCACTTGAACGAGCACAGTATCTCCTACTTTAAGATATGAAGACACTACGTCGTCTTTTGGAAGTTCTTCTAAAAACCTCACATCCTTCATATTCAAAGAATGCGAACCTTTGTTTTTAGAAAGGAAGTCTTTTATTGTTGAAAAATTTAGCCCTAAGTCTAAATAATGCAAGAAACCTTCTTTTTCAAAACCCACATCAATAAATGCAGAGTTAAGCCCTGGCATTATTTTCTTAACTTTAGCCACATAAATATTACCCACAGAAAATGTAGCAACCCTACTTTCCCTGCTAAATTCTACAAGTTTACCATCTTCGGCAAGCGCTATAGATATTTGAGAATCCTGTACATCAAGTATTAATTTACTTTCCATGAGTATTTTTTCTGAATAAAACAAAAAGAACAAACTTTCATTCTACGGAAAGTTTGTTCTATGTTGTAATGATTGCGAAAGATCTTATTTTTTCTTTTTGTGACGATCTTTTCTTAATCTTTTTTTACGTTTGTGTGTAGACATTTTATGTCTTTTTCTTTTCTTTCCGCTTGGCATAGCTATAAAATTTTGAGTTATATAATTATTATTTTTCTTTTACTGAATCTACGAATGTCTTAGCTGGTTTGAAAGAAGGAACACTGTGAGCTGGAATTGTAATAGTAACTTGTTTAGAAATATTACGAGCCACTTTTTGTTTTCTTTCTTTAACGATAAAACTACCGAAACCACGTAGATAGACATTTTCTCTTTCAATTAAAGAGTCTTTAACTTGTGTCATAAATTCTTCTACAACGGCTAAAACAACAGTTTTATCAACGCCAGTGTTGTCAGCTATTTTATTTACTATTTCTGCTTTTGTCATGACAATTTATATTTTAATGTTTATTATATTCTCAAAACGGACTGCAAATATAGTATTTTTTTTCTTTGTAAAAAATAATTAATTATAATTTTTACAGATTTTTTTATTTAAAACCCTACTTACTTGGACTTTACCTTAATTATTTAACAAGAATCTTCTTTGTAATAGTATTATTTGAAGTTTCTACAGTTAATATATAAGTACCTTTCTCTAAGCCTAAATCCCACTCTTTTTCAGTAACTGGCAAGTCTAACATTTTTTGACCTGCTGGATTATACACATTTGCTGATAAAATTTCTTCTTCTGTATTCACATAAATCTTACCTGCAGTTGGGTTTGGATAAATGCTCAGCTCTACTGCCCCCTCTTCTTCTATGCCTACTGTGCCAAATTGTGTATCTAGCCAAGACAAACGTTTAGTTATAAGGTCATAGAACGCTTCTTTTCTTGAAATCACATTTGCATTACCATACTGTGGCCATTTTTTACAGTCACATTGTGAAGCGTATGTAATTTTTTCAATAAATGGATCTACTACACTACGTAAGTATGGCATTAACGAACCACGTTTTTCTATCCAACGTTTACGCACTGCTGTTTGGAAACGAGGGAATTTTGCAATTTCATCAATCCATTTAATACCGTATGGATATTCTTCATAAATAAAGGTATCACTCATATCCCAAAGTGTATTACCAAAGTCCCATACTGGTCCAAATACTAGTTTGGTGTCTGCACCTCTGTCTTTGTGCATATAACAGCTACCATGGAAACCTTCGCGATTACCTAATATTTCGTATACAAGGTAATAGTTTACCAAAGCATCCATATCAATGTATTTTTCCCATTCTGTGCTGTTTTTATTTTCAGCATAAATAGCACTTGTGGCATTGTTTAGGAAATTTGTAATATACATTTCTTGTTGAACAGACAACTCCTCTGGAGATTTGTATGTAAACCACATTTCTTCACCATCTGGTTTATTGATAGTAATATGTGGATCGTCGCTATAGTTGTCAATTTCAAGAAGCCAACCACCAGTTACATTATCAGAGTTTGTTTCATTATCATCTTGCTCTGTAATATTAACACGATTTGAAGATACTTTGATATGATCTACAAGGAAATATAGACCTTTATAGTCATTATTTAAAAATAATTCTACTGGTTCTTGAGTTGGTGTATATTCCAACTCGAAATAACGACTCAATCCAAAACCTGCGGTATTACGTAAGAAACCATAGTTATCGTCGGCATGAGCTAGTAGGTTGAAACTTTTATCTTTGGTTAAATTTAGAAGAGATTCTTTAGAGCTCATCTTTATACGATATGGTTTCTTGTCAAAACCATTCCAAGTCCAGTTGCCACGACCTTTAAGTTCTGTAACAAGTGGAGCTGAAGCGCTACCTGCATTTTCATATCCTGCAATACCTTTTGCATCAATATAAATAGTACCAGTTACATATTCTTCTTTTGAAGTAATATCTTTTCCACTATCTGTGGTAAGATATACCACTGGCACTGTATTTGAGTTTGGATTACATGTTGCTGAAGGCAAGTTTGAATTATCTTCTTGTTCTTTGAAGTCTGTTAGCGGCATCCAAGTGCCTTGATACCAGTTTTTATTTGTATTGTCTTCTGGCACGAAAATATATTCTTGACGGAAAGTACTTGTGAAAGTAGCAGTACGAATTTCTTTTCTATCATTTACAATATAATCTTTGAAAGTAGAGATTTCTTGTTTGTATGTACCATCAGAAATTTTTGTACCTGAGAAGAAATAACGTTCAACATTTCTTACATTGCTAGCGAATGTATATGACCAAACATTATTTTCACCCTTAGTCATTGACACCACAATAGAACCTTGAGTTGTATTTTCGTATCCATATACAAACTTTACAAATTCAAAGTTTGTTACACTATTGTCGTAATATATAGTACCCCTAGGGATATTTAGTGCGGCACTACATGTTGAAATTGCAACTAAAACAGCTACAAATAGAAGTAAGATTTTTTTCATGTTTGATTTTGGTTTTAATGTTCAAAAGACAAACATAATAAAAAAAAACCGAAAATCAAAATTTTCGGTTTTTTTATCATTTTAATTACTTGATTATTTGTTGATTGTGGTTCTAAATTTACCAGACTTCACAGCACGTTTGTTGTAGATGAAGTAGTAAACTAAAACTTGTCCCTCTGGGGCATCGTAGATGAAACCATTTGCCTCTTGGCTGCAAATATTTGGAATATTAACATCTACAATTTCCAAATCGGCTAGTACCATTACTTTACCATTTAATGTAGAAATTAGAAGTGATACATTTGCACAGTCTGTTGTAAATTTCCATTTACCATCTGGTGTGCTTGTAATACAAACATTATCTACTGTTGGTTCTGCTGTTGGGTCGAAATCATCTACTACAAAGTGAATACGATAAATAGCTTCTGTACCATCTTGTGCTGTAACGAAGATTTCTGTTGGAACACCCAATTGATTGATAGCCATAACCACAGATTGAGTAGTATCTGATGTTACATATGTAATATCTTCTGGAACCACTAGAGAACCATATGGAAGTATGTATGTATATTCAAGTATTTCTGGGTCGAAGCCATCTAAAGACACACCATTAATTAGAATATCATCTAATTTTGTATTGTCATTTAGAGCCACTGTTTGAACAATTGCATATGTTCTCACATCACCATTTTCAGCTGTAACACGAATCAATAAAGTAGTTTCATTATTCAATAGTTCTACTTGTTCTGATTCATCAAACACTTCATAAGTTAGGTCTGCTGTAGTTGGAATATCTGATTCTTTAGTTCCATATGGATAAACAATATTGTATGCTAAAGTTTCAGGATCAAATCCTTCTAATTGTGTACCTTTTACAAATATGTTTTTAAGTCTGTTTTCTGCAGATTTTTCTATTATAAAATAGATAGTATATTCATTAGGTGTACCATCTTGTGCTTCTACTGAAATTAAAGCAACTAAATCTGTTACCTCTAATGTTACTGTTTGGTCTGCATCACCAGCTATCCATGTAATTTCTGGAAGTTCTGTTGTTCCGTATGGCAATACAATTTCGTATTCATTATCTGC
The DNA here is from genome assembly GCA_045611845.1 of Candidatus Enterocola sp. Classification (GTDB taxonomy): domain Bacteria; phylum Bacteroidota; class Bacteroidia; order Bacteroidales; family Paludibacteraceae; genus Enterocola. The sequence goes on from JAZKXZ010000004.1 coordinate 79,821, forward strand.
TGGATCAAATCCTTCTAGAGGCTCGCCATCTACAAAGATATTTAATAGATTAGCATTGCTAGATTCTTCGTTTGCCCATTTGATAGTGTAAACATTTGTTGTTTTACCATCTTCTGCCACTACTGTGATTGTAGTAACTTCATTTATTGAAGTAGCTTCTACAAGAGTTACTACTTGAACTTCTAGTGCTTTAATATAGTTTACAGCAGGAATAGCTGTTTCGCCATATGGTAGGTAGTAAGTATATTCAAATACCTCAGCATCGAAGTTTGGAATTACTTCTTCACCAACAAGGATTGAAGAAAGTAGCGCATTGTCTGATTTAGCTACAGAGAAGTGGATGGTATATGCATTTGTTGTACCATCTTCTGCTTTTACATTTAGAATGTAATCACCATTTACACCATTATTAATTTCAAAAACTTCTTGCCATTGGTCACCTAAATCAAATGTTACTTCTGGCATTTCAGTAGTACCAAATGGTAATACATAATTGTATTCTGTAACAGCAGGATCAAATCCATCAACTAGCTCATAATCTACATATATGCCAGCTAGATTTGCATTGCTAGAATGTAGGATTACAAATTCTACTTTGTATTCATTTGTAGTACCATCCTCTGCAACAACATTAATAGTAGCTACATTGTCGTTTACTACTAGAGTAGCATTTTGATATTCGTCACCAAGAGTATAAGTTACTTCTGGATATTCAGTTGTTCCAATAGGAAGTTCTACTACATAGTTGTTTGTTTCAGGAGCAAAACCTTCTAATGAAACGTTGTCTAATTGAATATCTTTAAGTGTGTTTACAGAAGATTTTTCTATTACTAGATTTACTTTATAAACATTAGTAAATGCTGTATTTTGTGCTGTTACTGTTAAAGTAACCACTTTATTATATTCATCTACTACTGTTTCTTCTGGAGTTACTGTTTGATATTCGTCACCATTAGTCCATGTTATAACTGGCCATGTACGAGTTCCTACAGGTAAATCTAAAGTATATTCAAATGTATTAGCGTCAAATCCATCAATGCTATTACCATCTTTTTGAATATCTAATAATGTATCTACTTCTGATAGTTTAACAGAGAAATGAATAACATACTCTTCTGTTGTAGTGCCATCATCTGCTGTTACTGTAATAACAACATCACCATTTACTCCATTAGTAATAATGCTTGTACTTTGACCATCTGCACCATTGATAACACCAATTTCTGGAAGAGATATTGTACCAACAGGAAGTTCTACATTATAATCTGTTTCGTCTGTAGAGAATCCATCTAACATTTCTCCATCAAGTGTTATACCTGCTAGAGATGCATTGCTATTATATATTGGTTCAAATGTGATTACATAATCAACTGTATTTCCAGCTTCTGCTTTCACTGTTAAAGTAAGAACATTACCTACTTCATTTTCTTGTACATTTTGGAATGCATCACCTTTTGAATAAGTAATAACAGGACGTTCTTCAGATGCAGGAACTTGGATTGTATATTCCAATCTTTCTGCTCCAAATTCACTTAGAGTAGCATAATTTGCTGCAAGATCACTTAAATAAGCATATGTTGATTTTTCTTCTGTTAGAGTTAATTCATATACTTTTTGAGTTTTACCATCTTCTGCTGTTACTGTGATATAAGAAACTTCGTCTAATCCATTAAGTTCCACATCTATAGTTTGACCTGCGCTACCAGCAATCACTTCCACTGTAGGAACAGCAGGTGAATTCCATTTTGGCATTTCGGTTTCTACTAGATAGGTGTATTTTAGTTCAGCATCGAAGTCTGCTAGTTTATCAACACCATTGATTAGAATAGCACTTAAATCTGTATTGTTATCAATTAGAGTTACAACTTTTACAGTATATGGATTAGCTTCGTTTGTTGTACCATTTTCTGCAGTTACTACTATAGTGTAAGTAGAAGTTGCTTCATCGAAGGTAATTTCCATTGTTTGACCTTCTTCTGCAAGAACTGGTTCTATATCACAAACAGCATTCTTATCTACTATTACTTCGTAATCTGCTGTTAGAGGATCAAAGCCTACTAGATTTGCTCCGTTTACTTTGATATTTGATAATAATACGTTGTTTGAAAGAACTTTATTGAAATTAACTTCATATTTATTAATTTCTGATACTTCTAGATTTGCATTATTATCTGTTAAAGTAATAACTAATTCATCGGCAGCAAATTCTTTTGCATAAACCAAAGCAGCAAAATCTCCAGCAAGAGTGCTAGTATATTCAAATACATCTGAACTAAATGCTGGTTCTAATGCAGAACCATTTGCTACTTCTAGAGCAGATAGTTTAGCAGAAGTAGAAACTGATTCATAAGTAAACTCAATAGTGTAGGTTTGACTTGCAACACCATCTTCTGCAATTACTTGTAATGTAGTAACATCACCTTTATTTACTACTACAGTTTGTGCATCGTATTCTTTTGTATAAAGAATTGCTGGAAGCACATCTGTACCTGCTGGTAATGTTACAGAATATCCAAGTGTTGCAGCATCAAATGCTATATCGTAACCTTCTACTGCTAATGATTTTAATGTAGCAATGTTTGATTTTTCTTTAACGAATTTTACTACATAATCTTTTGCATCACCATTTTCTGCTACTACTGTAATAGTTGCTTTAGATTCTGCAACAGTAATGTTTGTTGTAGCGTAAGCAGAAGCAGGATTTACTACCACGTCTGGTGATTGTTGTTCTGTAGAAGGAAGAGAAACTTCATATTCCAAAGTTGCTGCATTAAATTCTATTGGATAGATTTTTAATGTTTCACCTTCTGCTGGTAAATCTACCACTTGTAATGCTGCTAGATTATTATTATCAGATTTTGCACGTGTTATAGTTAATGTGTAATCTGTATATGAAGCATCTTCTGCATATGAACGAATAGTTGCTATGTATGATGTATTTGTTTCTTCTGTCCAAACCACATCGTATGCTTGGTCAACAACTTCACCAATGATATCGATTTGTGGACGACCAACAAAGTCTGGATCTAATGTAAGAGTGAATTCGTTGCCATTTTTAGCAGCAGATACACCATTTACTTTGATTGCAGAGATTGCTGAATTGTAAGAGAAACGGATGTAGTCTAAATACATTTCTGCATTACCTGCATCTGTAAAACCAGAACCTTGAAATTTATTTATTGAATTAACAGCAATATTCATTCCTACAATAGGAAGACCACTTATACTTAAAGCATGGTTATATTCTTTATAATCTTTATCTAAATCTTTAGTAGTATAATCACAAGTATATTCTTTGCCATCTGCATCAAAGAATCTAAATGCAAATAGAGCTCCTTCCCCTTCATCGTGTGTCATACTTAAATGTTTATACCTAATAGTAGCAACGTCTGGTGAATTTCTAAATTGAATACTACCAGAGAAATCTACTGTAGTTCCATCTGCGACAGCTGGGGTAACAGACAAACCTGTTAAAGACATAATAGGAGGTATAGCACCAGCAATAGCACACTGATATACAGTATTAAAATATACAGCATTGTCAGAGTCACTATATATTTCTTTACCTGATCGTGTATATTTATTATTACCATAGCATACTAGATTAGAGGCCCAAGTATTAAATGTTTCAAACTTATCAGCTGGCACCTGCCAGTTAACTGGTTTTCGTGCACTATTATATGTTGCGTTGGTCCATTCATTAAACTCACCATTAGGAATCACATCAGAATTATAGTGCAAATACACAGTATAAGTTCTATTAGGAGTGGTTACTGTGTAGCGGTTTGACACGCGAGTTTGACTAATAGTAGCTTTTTCTTCATCAGAAAGTCCTTCTGCAATCACCGCATTAACATCATTTTCTGTAGTAACCAATGCCACATATTTGCTTACATTAGCATCAAATGTTGGATACATTACAGCACCATTTGACAATGTCATACCAGAGATATAAACCTTATTATCTACTTGATATGTAAAGTTTACATTGTAAACAGCATTTTCTACACCTAGTTGGTTAGAAATTACTTCTATACGATAAGAATCTGAATTTTTAACAATTCTAACTTCTTGTTCTGTATAGTTTTTAGAAATTGAAAGTTGTGGAAGTTCAGAACCAGCAGGAATTTCTAAGGTATAGTCAAATTTACCTTCTTCTAGAATATTATTACCAGCTACTAAAATTTGTGTTAAAACATTCTCTTTACCTGAGTCTGCTACCTTAAAGTTTAGAGTATAAATTGTTTCATTTACACCGTCTTCTGAAGTAACTTTAATAGTAGAAACACCGTATAAGCCACCATCAGTAACTTCTACTTTTTGTTCTGTAATTACATTTACACCATTATATGCATTTTCGTACTCTATAACTGGAAGTTCTTTAGTTCCATATGGAAGAGTAACTGTATAATCAAGAACATCTGCAGAGAAACCAGGCACGTCGTTACCACCTATTATGATATTAGAAAGTGTCGCATCAGAATTCTTTTCTACATTGAAGTTCAATGTATAAACACCTTCTGTTACACCATCTGCAGCTAGTACATGAATTGTTGTAGCACCCTCAACTCCACCTTCTGTTATTGTAACTACTTGACCTTTTGTAGCAGGTACTGCATTAATTACAGGAAGTACTTTTGTACGCCATGCTAATGTAATATTATAATCTTTAACATTTGCATCAAAACCTGCAATAGATTCAAATTCTTCTACAATTGCATTGTAAATTTGAATATCAGAAAGCAATGCATTATCACTAGCAATTACGTTGTATGAAATAACATATGTAGAAGTTACACCACTTTGAGCTGTAACTGTTAATGCACAACCATTAACACCAGAGTTATTCACTACTACTTGTTGAGTAGCATCTGATTTTTCGTAAGAAATTGTAGGAAGTGCAGAACCACTTAGATAATCTAATGTATATGCAGTATTAGCAGCATCAAAGCCTGCAATACCTACTCCATTTACTAAGATATTCTTAAGAGTTGCATCTGAATTTGCCTGTTTTGAGAATGTGATTGTATATGTATTGTTTGCTACACCGCTTTCTGATGTTACTTTTATAGTAGCATTACCAAATAAACCTGGCACAGTCATTAACACTTGTTGTGCGTCGTTACCTTTTGTATATGTTAGTGTTGGTAAAGAAATAGCGTCAAAAGGTAAAATAACATTATATGCATAAACATCAGAAGAGAATCCATCCAATAATACACCATCTAAGTTGATTTCTGCTAGTTGCGCATTATCAGATTTAGCTACACTTAATGTAATGGTATAAGTATTAACACTACCATCTTCTGCCATAACATATATTTCTGTAGCACCATTTAATCCACCATTTACAACTTGTACAGTTTGTTTATCATCACCTTTTGTATATGTTATAACTGGTTGCGCAGTAGTACCTTCTGGTAAAACTACTGTATAGTTTTTATTTGTTGCTTCAAAACCTTCTACACTAACACCATTTACTTGGATATCAGCTAATAAGTTGTTTGAAGATTTTTCGTAAGTAAATACTATTGTATAGATATTAGAAGCACCTGTTTCTGGTTTTACCTCGATACGAGCTGTACCTACAAGTTGAGGAGTAGTAACTGTAATAGTTTGACCCGCATAGCCAACAGCCTTAACTATAGGACAACGAGTAGCTCCTTCTGGTAAAATATATTGATAGTTTAGTGTTTCTGGATCAAAACCTACAAGTGAAATACCATCAATTAAAATATCTTGAAGAAATGCATTTGCAGATTTTTCTACATTGAAGTTTAAGTCATATGTTTGCTCTGTACCATCTTCTGCAATAACGCGAATAGTAGTAGTACCATTTACACCACCTTTATTAATCATTACACGTTGAGCATCATCATTTTTCACAGCTTCAATACTTGGAAGTACTGTTGTTCCAGATGGTAAAGTTACGTTATAAGATAGAGTTTCTGCAGAGAATCCATCAAGAGATTCACCACCTACTTTAATATCTTTTAATGTAGCATCAGAAGATACTGATACAGAGAAACTTATAGTATAAGTTGTAGTTGCACCAGATTGAGCTCTAACTGTGATTTTTGCAGTGCCATTTACACCATTTTCGTCGATACGTACAGATTGTGTTTCGTCACCTTTTACGTATGAAATAGTTGGAACTGATGTAGTTCCGCGACCTAAAGCACATGTATATGCTGTTACATCTGCAGAGAATGCAGGAGACAACTCATAACCTGCCACAGAAAGACCTGCTAATTTTGAATTATCAGATAATTTTTGCGTAAAGTTGATAATATATGTGCTAACAGAACCATCTTGAGCACGAACTGTTAATTTGGTTTCACCTTCAATTTTAGCAGTTGCCTCAGAAATAGGGTTTTTAGTTACTATTTGGTAAGCATCACCAGATTCCCAAGTTACAACAGGACGTGTGGTAGCTGTAGGAGCTACATTATAATCGTAGTTTTTAACATCTGGAGAGAATCCTGCAAGAGCAACACCATCAACAAAGATATTATTTAGTGTATTTACACTAGATTTTACTACACTAAATGTGATACGATATATAGTCTGAGTACCATCTTGTGCTTTTACAGTGATTTTTGATGTGCCGTTTACACCTTCATTAACTAGTGCAACAGTTTGATATTCATCTCCTTTTTCCCAAGTGATTTCTGGTACTGTTTCTACACCTACTGGTAAAGATACAGTGTATTGTGTAGTTTCTGGAGAGAATGCAGGGGTTAAAGCATATCCACTTACTTTTAAATCGTTAAGTTTAGAATAGCTAGATTCTTTTATTACATATGAAATACGGTAGGTACGTGCTGTGCCAGATGGAGGGGTGACCACTATGGTAGAACGACCATTAAGACCATTATTTGTTATTTCTATTTTTTGTTTACCTTCTGGATATTTAGAAACTGCTTCTATAGTAGGATCTTCTGTAGTACCAAGAGGCATTTCTACTTGATAAGTAGTTGTAGTTGGATTAAATCCTGGAATAGACTTGCCATTAATTAAAATATCTTCTAAGGTATTATCTGTTAATTCAGCTTCTTTGAAGTTAAGTTTGTATGTAGTTTTATATGCATTATTTTCTGCAGTAACTACCACTGTAGCTGTACAAGGGAATGTATTACATGAAGTAATAACTACATCTTGAGCTACATGACCTTTATCTACTGTAATAACAGGAGCTTCGGTTGTAGCATAAGGAACAATAACATTATAGTCTGTTACAGCACCATCGAATGAAGGCACTGCTTCTCCATTAACATAAATCTTATTTAAAGAAGAGTTTTTGCTAAGTGTACGAACGAATGTTAGTTTATAAGTAGAAGTAGAAGAACCATCTTCTGCTTCTACTGTTATAATAGTAGGTTCGCCCAATTTGGTAGAACGTGAAATAGTGATTTCATTTCCACTTAGTTTACGATTACTACGGAAACATTCTATTGTATTAGGAATACTAGCATCTGTAGCATCTTCGCCTAATTCCACTGTGTACTCATATTTATCCTTAGAGAAATCTGCAAGAGGCTTACCAGAAATGTTTATATTGTATATCTGAGAACTATAAACTAGACTAAGATCATCTACAATCATATAGTTTCCTGGTACTAAACCATCATTTCTACGTCCTTCTGGATAGTTTGACGCAGAAAGAATGATATTCATCTTTTCTGGAATATCATTTGTATAATACTTAATACCAACTTTTATTTGCGTCCAGTTATTGTATGTTTTAGATGTTTGAATTGCACCTTCACCAATTTGCACTGCATTACCGCTTGTACCACAAATATTAGGGTCGGTTTGAGTACGGATATCAGATTCTTCATCTGTGTGTGAAGTAGATGTACAATCGCCACCTTTATTCTTATAACTAGCACCTTGTGCTGTTCCCTTCCAAGAATAATAAACAAGATTTATATGTTCTGTACCTTCAGAAACACGTTTAATCCACACTGCCATAGTATCAGGTCGTGCAGTAAATTTAATACCGCCATCTGTACCTGCTGTTGCAGAATTTGTATCTGTACCATTTAAATGAGACCAAGGTCTTCCTAATGTAACCCAAGAAGGAGATGTTTCCTTAATTGGAATACCAAGAATCTCAACACCAACTTCTGTATCCATCAACTTAGCCGCGTATGTACCGCTTTTTGCTTCCTTAGTTTGATATACAACTTGTCCATAGACACCACCCACCAAGTCTTTATAAACATTTGCTCCATACCACAAGCCTTTACCTGTGTTCTCTCCTGTAGATCCACCGCCAAGTGCTGGTGCACCATCGAAAGTTTGGCTCCAATCTTCAAAGCTAGGATCGACTACTTGATAACCTGAAGTCTTGGCTGTTCCTGTCATTACTGTTTGAGCTTGTATGGAAGTTCCTAACAAGAAAAACAAACACAATAACGTAATTAATTTTAATTTCTTTACCATTGTTTAAAGTTTAATTATAAAAATCGGGTGCAAAGTTACGAAAAATTTACGAGAAAATAAGCACTTTTTATGTTAAACAACATATTTTATAGTAGATTTTCGCCCCAAACACCGGAATTTCGCCCCATATACAGAATTTTCGTCCCTAAAATGTTAAAATTTATATTTTCTGAAAACAGCATAAAAAAAACGAGCCAACCCATAAAAGTTAGCTCGATTTTTCAATATTTTATTATGCTCTATGTAAAATGTATTTTAATTAGGAGTCTTCAATTAAAATCGTTTTACACCGTAGCTTCAATATTCCATACGAATGCTCTCACCCCTACTTGAGGGTTACGCATATCAAGTCTTTTAATTACGCTTAAAAGTTCTGGAACTTGTTCATCTTCTACTACAGTCATCACTGCAGAGTTCATTTCAGGCCAAGTGTGAGTACCACGACGAGGTTCGCCCCCGTTGGTACCACGACCTTGAACTTGTTCAAAGAATGTAAAGCCACTAATTTTTAGTGTATCCAACATGTATTCTACACGTTCGGTATTGGCTTGGTTAAATACTATAAATACTGATTTCATGGCTTATTATTTTGCTGATTTATCATCTATTTGCATAAACACATAGTCACGACGTTGTTGTTCTTCTTTATCACGTTCGCCGTGGCGAGACATAATACCATACATTACTGGTACTACGATAAGGGTTACTAGGGTTGAAACCAATAGACCACCGATAACTACGATACCTAGAGGTCTCCACATTTCTGAACCTTCACCGCTACTTACTGCCATTGGCACCATACCAAGAAGTGTGGTAAACGCGGTCATAAGTACAGGACGAAGACGAGATTGACCAGAAAGTTGGATAGCTTCGTTTAGTTCGTAACCACGGTCACGCATTAGGTTGATGTAGTCTACAAGCACGATACCGTTTTTCACAACGATACCCACAAGCATCACTATACCAAGAGCACCAATCATGTCTAAAGAAGTATCTGTTACCCAAAGTGAGATAATCACACCAGAGATAGCAAATGGCACAGACATCATAATGATAAATGGTTTAGATAGAGACTCAAACTGAGAAGCCATCACCACATATACTAGGATAATGATAAGTGCAAACAATAGACCTATATCTGCGAAACTTTCTTGTTGTTCTTCGTAGTCACCACCGTAACGTACTGTTACACCTACAGGGCGTTCCATAGGGTCTACTACAGATTGGATAGTTGCAGCCAATTCACCTAAAGATACTTCGTGAGGAGTAACTTTGATGGTTAGCATACGTTGACGCGTTTTACGTTCAATTTCTGGTGGAGCAAGATATTCTTCTACTGTAGCAAGTTCGCTAAGTTTGATTAACTTACCTGCTTGTGTAGGAATAGTTAAGTTTTCGATATCTGAAATTGAGTTACGGTCTGATTCTGACAAACGAACAAGAATATCGTATTCGTCACCGTCTTCTTTTAGGTATCCAGCAGTATAACCATTGATACGGCTACGTACGTAAGTTGCTACAGTAGCTGAGTTTAGTCCGTGACGTGCAGCTTTTTCTTTGTCTACTACCACTTTAAGTTCTGGACGGTCTTCGTCGCGACTCACAGTTACATCACGTGCACCTTCTAAGTCTTTTACTTTTTGTTTGATTTGTTCTGCAAAAAGGTTAGTTGCATCGAAGTCGTAACCATAAACTTCTATATCAACAGTAGAAACACCACCGCCACCAAAGCTACCTGCAAGTTCACAACTATAGTCTAAGATTTGTGGATATTGTGCTAGTTCTTTACGAATAACCTCAGCAATTTCAAAGATAGTACGTTCACGTTCGTGTTTTTTATTACAAACCACAGTCATTTGTAGTTTATAGTTTGAGGTTTTGTTGATAAGAGCAGAGAAACCTGCGTCGTCTGGTGAACCTGTTGTTGAAGATAGCATACGTACTTCAGGCACAAGTTGCATAATACGACTCTCTAACTGGCGAGCAAGTGCTGCAGTTTCTTCAACACGAGTAGAACGTTGCAACTCTACATTTACTGTCAAACGACCATTGTCGGTCTTTTGCATAAAGTCTGTTCCTACGAAACCTAAATATGCAGGAACCATAGAAGCAATAAAGAATAAGAATACACCGAGCAAGGTTAATCCTTTGTGACGAAGACATGCACCTAATGCTTTAGCATAAACAGCATCTACCTTGTCTAGCATTTTTACCACATATTTTTGGTACCAACCTGCTTGTACACTTTCTTCGATTAGTTTTCCATTTTCTACGTGTACCTTTTTAGCACGAAGAAGTTTTGAAGAAAGCATTGGAGTAAGCGTAATAGCCACAACAGTGGAAGTACATACTACTATGGTTACAATCCAACCAAGTTCTTTGAACATGATACCAGCAAAACCAGTAAGCATGGTTAGAGGCACAAACACAGCCACAATAACTAATGTAGTTGCGATAACTGATACCCACACCTCATTGGTAGCATAAATAGCAGCTTCACGAGGGTTTGAACCACGTTCTATGTGAGAGGTAATATTTTCTAGTACCACAATGGCGTCGTCCACCACCATACCAATAGCAATGGTAAGCGAACAAAGTGAGATAATATTTAGCGAACTATCTACAAACAATAGGTAGATAAATGCTACAATAAGGGCAATTGGAATAGTAGCACTAATAATCAATGTAGCTCTCCAACGTCCAAGGAAGAACAATACCACAAGCACCACGAACAACAACGCATAAAGAATAGATTCAATAAGCGAGTCGATAGAGTTTTGAATATCTTCTGATGAGTCGTAAACCACGTCAATGTTGATATCTGGAGGCAATTGACCTTTCACTTGCTCCATTTTTTTGTTTAGTTCTTGACAGATTTTTACGGTATTTGCACCAGATTGTTTCATGATAACAAGACGCACACCATCACGACTATTGATTTTTTCGTCTAGTGTAAGGTCTTTGATAGTATCACGCACTGTAGCAAGGTCGCGCACATAGATTTGTTTTCCTTGAGGAGTAGTTGTTACTACAACATTCTCAATTTCAGCACTTTCTAGGTATTCACTACGTACTTGTACTTGATATTGTTCGTCAAGCATTTTCACGCTACCAGATGCCATATTCAAGTTGTTTGCACTAATTGCGCTACCAACTAATTCTAGTGGAATATGATAAGCGTCTAGTTTTGCTTGGTCGATGTCAACATAAACATAACGTTCTGGTTGACCAGACATAGAGATATTACCTACCCCATCTACTTGGTTTAGAAGTGGAATAACTTCGTCATCCAACAATTTTTCTAGACCAGCGTATGATTCATCTGCTGTAACAGCATATTGAATAATAGGCATAGAACTAGAACTAAACTTAAAGATGAATGGGTTTGATGTTCCATCTGGTAAGTTGTCTTTCACAATGTCGATGTATGAGCGAACGTCGTTTACTGCTTCGTCCATGTTTGTACCCCACTCTAATTCTAGGGTTACAACAGAGATATTATCTTTTGAACGAGAAGTAATTTCTTTTAGTCCGTCTACAGAGTTCAAACTGTTTTCCAACACCTTGGTGATGTTGGTTTCCATTTCAGTTGCATTGGCACCAGGATATGTACACATCACCATTACGTATGGTGGGTCCATTTCTGGCATTTGGTCAATTGGCAGTTTTATATATGAAAACGCACCAATGATCATTACCGCTATAAAGATAAGTATAGTGGTAACGGGTTTATTAATGGCCGTCTTATAAATACTCATAACTCTCTATTGTTTAACGATTTCTAATTTAACACCATCAACAAGACGACCTTGACCTACAACTACAAGTTCGTCGCCTTCTTTTAATTCTTCAGAAATTATTTCAATATCACGGTCGTAACGTTTGCCAAGTTCTACTTTCACGCGTTTTGCTACGCCACCATTGTTTACGAATACATAACGTTCGTTAGAACCAATAAGTTTTAAAACTGATTGATATGGAACTAATAAACCTTTTACTTTACCTACTGGAATAGAAGTAGATACATACATACCTGGACGTAATGTTTCAGATGCATTTGGAATCACAACTTTCACAGTAAATGTGTGAGAAGCAGGGTCTATAGTAGGATAAACCATTTCTACTGTAGCATTGAAAGTTTTTCCTGGATAAATGTCTGAAACGATAGACAATTTCATTCCATTTTTAAATTGTGGGAAATACGCTTCTTGAACATTAATGTATGCTTTCAACTTATTGATTTGTGTAAGTTGAAGAATTGGTTGACCTGCACACAACTCACCTGGTTCAAAGTTACGAGCAGAAATAACACCAGCAAAATCGGCACGAACAAAGGTATTTTTTTCGTAAAGAGCAAGTTGTTCTTTAAGTTGTTCGTATTGAGTTTTTGTTTGGTCATAAATTTGTTGAGAAATGCTTCCTGCTTCTTTTAAAGCTTCCATACGACCCATTTCTACACCTAACTTTGCATATTGCAATTTGGTTGTAGTGTATTGAGTTGGGTCCATTTTCACAAGTACTTGACCTTTAGACACTTTGTCACCAACATCTACAAGAATGTCGTTGATAATACCACTTACAGAAGAAGAAATCTTCATATTGTCATAACCTTCCAATGTGGTAGGTAAAACAACTTCACGTTCAATTACTGTAGAAGTTAATTTCATTACTTGAACTTTTTCTACCTTTTCTACTTCTTGAACGGTAGTTTGTTCTTCTGAACATGCAGATAGCGTAAATACTAACGCTAATGCAGATAAACTAGTTAAAATCTTGTTCATAATATATTGTTGTTTATTTATTTAGCAGATTTTTAAGATTAATGTGAGCATTAACCATAGAAGTTAAAGCTTGAATATAGTTTTGTTGTGCTGTAATAAGGTTTGTACTTGTGTTTGTAACATCTAAAGATGAAGCATAACCATACTCAAATTTTTTAGACATATTGTCGAACACACGTTGAGTAACCTCGATATTGCGTTTTTGGATTTGATAGTTGTCATATGCAGAAACCAAATCGTAACGATATTGACGATCTGACACTCTTAATTGGTCTTCTGTGTCAGCTAGTGTATTTTGAGCTGCTTGATAAGCAAGTTTCTTTTCTGTAACACCTGCAGCACGCACACCGCTAGACCAAATTGGCACACTCACAGTAACACCTACTGTGTTTGGAGGAGTCATATTCATACCTTCAGCTTCTCCGAAATATGTTTTTCCACTATATTGGTAGAAACCTGTTATAGATGGTACATATTCCATAGCTTTCATTGTAACTTGCTTTTTAGCAAGTTCTGCTTGTTGTTTTGATAGTGTATAGTCGTAGTTTTCTTCCAAAACCAATTCAGAAGATAACAACTTCATTGCTTCATCTGCATTAAGAATATCGTCTAGTTTGTTGCTTAAAACAATTTCTGTGCTAGCATCCACACCTAATAATAGTTGTAATGAACTTTTTAGCACTTCGATAGTACGGTCTGTTGTATTAATTGCACTCTCCATAGAAGCTACTTGAACAGAAAGTTGGTCTGCATCAATTTGTTCTGCTGCACCTACTTTTACTGCATTTTCAGTCATTTTGTATAGAGCTTCTAAGTTTACCATATTTTTACGTAGCAACTCTACAGTTTCTTGTGTAGCAAGGATATTTACATATACATTGGTTACGTTGGCTTCAATAACTTGAATAGTTTTGGCTTTAGCCACATCTTGCATATCTTTTGCAAGGTCTGAGATAAGTGAACCAACTATTTGTTGACCGCTAATAGTCATTGTTGCTTTAATACCTAACTCTCCTGTTGGATTCATTGGGACTGGCATACCAGCAAGTTTCATTTCATAACCACACATATTGGTGTAACCTAAAGAACCAGACACTTGAGGCAACATAGATGCTATAGACTGCCAACGCGCCGCTTCTGCTTGTTTCACACTTAATCCTGCATTTTGAATAGTTCTGTTGTGTTCCACTGCGTATTGTTTAGCTTCGTCTAGAGATACCACCAATGAGGAATCTTTAGAAACAGCTTCTTGTGCCATAATAGAGGCGCAAGATAAAAGGGTAATTAAACTAATAATTAATCTTTTCATACTTTATTATTATATATTTATTTTTTTACTGCGTTGGTATAATTGTTTAAATAATACTCAAGTCCTTTTTCGCTACATACTGCCCTCACCCATAAATCTAAAAGAAAAAGAACATAATTTACATGCTCGTTTTTAGGAAGTTGAAGCAATCGATTTATAGCTTGATTGTTCATATCAAGAGAGAATGAAATAAGATATTCTTTGTCCATATCGTCTCTAAACAATCCTTGCTCTATTCCTTTATCCAATAATAATGTTAATACAGTGTGAACTTTTTCAAATTCTTTTTTATCTCTAGCCTCGCGTATATTTGGATAATATTTAAGCAAATCGTACATGAATACCTCATACTTTTTATGATGCTCACGCACAGCCATTGATGGACGTTTAAGCCATAAATCTATAACATTATCACACACCTCTATCTCCTCTTTAATATCAAATCTACGTGGTGTTTTTTCTGATATTATGTTATAAACAACTTCGATAAGTGCCTCTTTGTTTTCAAACTCGGTATAAAAAGTCTTCTTTGATATATGCAGTTCATTGCATATATCATCTACCTTGATAGACTTAATTCCATACTTTGTGAAAAGTCCCTCGGCTGTCTTTAATATCGATTTTCTTAAATTTAAATCCATTTTTCGCCAAAAAAGCACACAAAAATATATAATTTATGCTGTTCAACATTAATTTATTTTGTTAAATTTTAAATCAATTTTTGTTAATACTTTGTAATTAACTGTTTATCAACAACTTGAAAGGAAACTATTTTACGCAAAAAGTTTCCAAGTGTTACAAAATTGTTACAAAAAAAGGGTTAACCTTACGGCTAACCCTTTTTTGAATATATTCTTAATGTATTATTCTGCCATTAGAATATCTAAGATTTGGCTTGCTGACTTAGCCACTGAAGAACCAGGACCAAAGATTGCAGCCACACCTGCTTTGTATAAGAAGTCATAGTCTTGAGCTGGGATAACACCACCTGCGATAACTACGATATCTTCACGGCCAAGTTTCTTAAGTTCTTCGATAACTTGAGGAACTAGAGTTTTGTGACCTGCAGCTAGTGAAGATACACCTAGTACGTGAACGTCGTTTTCTACAGCTTGTTTTGCTGCTTCTGCTGGAGTTTGGAATAGAGGTCCCATATCCACGTCGAAACCACAGTCTGCATAACCTGTAGCTACTACTTTAGCACCACGGTCGTGACCATCTTGACCCATTTTTGCAATCATGATACGTGGTTGACGACCTTCTTTTTTAGCAAAGGCAGCGCATTTTTCGCTTGCTTCTTTGAATTCTTCGTTGTTTTTAATTTCTGAACTATACACGCCTGAAATTGTTCTAATTGTTGCTTTATAACGTCCTACTACTGCTTCACAAGCATCAGAGATTTCACCTAGAGATGCACGTACGCGAGCTGCTTCTACTGCTAATTCTAGTAAGTTACCTTCACCAGTTTTAACACATTCTGTGATAGCTTCAAGAGCTTTTTTAACAGCTTCGTTGTCGCGGTTTGCACGAAGTTGTTCTAGACGTTCGATTTGTTGTTTACGAACAGCAGTGTTATCTACTTCTAGAATATCGATTGGATCTTCGTGGTCTAGGCGATATTTGTTTACACCAACGATGGTTTGTTTGCCAGAGTCGATGCGAGATTGAGTACGAGCAGCTGCTTCTTCAATACGCATTTTTGGAATACCAGTTTCGATAGCTGCAGCCATACCACCAAGTTTTTCAATTTCTTCGATGTGAGCCCAAGCTTTTTCTACTAGTTCGTTGGTTAGAGATTCTACATAATAAGAACCTGCCCATGGGTCGATTTCTTTACAAATCTTAGTTTCTTCTTGGATGTAGATTTGTGTATTACGAGCAATACGTGCAGAGAAGTCTGTTGGAAGTGCAATAGCTTCGTCTAGCGCATTGGTGTGAAGTGATTGAGTGTGACCTAGAGCAGCACCCATAGCTTCGATACATGTACGGCCAACGTTGTTGAATGGGTCTTGTTCTGTTAGAGACCAACCAGATGTTTGGCTGTGTGTACGTAGAGCTAGAGATTTAGGGTTTTTAGGGTTGAATTGTTTTACAATTTTAGCCCAAAGCATACGAGCTGCACGCATCTTAGCTATTTCCATAAAGTGGTTTGTACCAATAGCCCAGAAGAATGATAAACGTGGAGCGAATGCGTCAATATCCATACCTGCATTGATACCAGCACGTAGGTATTCAAGACCGTCTGCTAGTGTGTATGCCAACTCGATGTCTGCAGTAGCACCTGCTTCTTGCATGTGGTAACCAGAGGTAGAGATTGAGTTGAATTTAGGCATGTTTTTAGATGTGTATTCGAAGATGTCAGCGATAATCTTCATAGAGAATTTAGGAGGGTAAATATATGTGTTACGCACCATAAATTCTTTTAAGATATCGTTTTGGATTGTACCAGCCATTTCTTCTAGTTTTGCACCTTGTTCTAGACCTGCGTTGATATAGAATGCAAGAATAGGAAGAACGGCACCGTTCATTGTCATAGAAACTGACATTTTATTCAATGGAATACCGTCGAATAAAACTTTCATATCTTCTACAGAACAGATTGATACACCTGCTTTACCTACGTCACCAACAACACGTTCGTGGTCTGCGTCGTAGCCACGGTGTGTAGCTAAGTCGAATGCTACAGAAAGACCTTTTTGACCAGATGCTAAGTTTCTACGATAGAATGCGTTAGATTCTTCTGCAGTAGAGAAACCTGCGTATTGACGAATAGTCCAAGGGCGCATTGGGTACATAGCGCTATAAGGTCCACGTAGGAATGGAGGAAGACCAGATGCATAGTTTAGAAAATCTAAGTTTTCTGTATCTTCTGCTGTGTAAACTGGTTTCACAGGGATTTGTTCCGCTGTAGTCCAGTTTGATTCGTTGTTGCCTGCGAAAGCACTAGCTTGAACAGACTTAATATCTATATTATTAAAATTTGGTTTCATAATAATTTCTCCTTCTATTAAATGCCTAATTTGTTATTAAAGCCTTTTAGAGTTTCAAGCACGTTTACACGAACATGGATAAAGTTCTCGATACCAGCTTTTTGCAAATCTTCCATACAAGCTGGAGCACCTGCTACAACGAAGATTTGTTCGCCACCTACTGCTTGGAAAGCAGGGATAGCTAGTTCGGCATATTCATCATCGCTAGAACATAGTACGATAATATCTGCACCTGCAGCTTTAGCAGCAGCTACACCTTCTTCTACTGTAGAGAAGCCTAGGTTGTCGATAACTTCGTAACCAGCGCAAGCGAAGAAGTTACAAGAGAATTGAGAACGAGCAAGACGCATTGCTAAGTTACCAATTGTAAGCATAAATGCTTTTGGACGTTTAGCTGATGCTTCTGTTGCAAGACGTAGAGTTTCAAATTCTTCTGCAGCGCGTTCTGTAGGAAGAGCTACACCACAAGTTTCTACTGTACAACCACATTTGCAAGCACATTCTTTATTTACGATTTTTTCTGCTGCCATTTCGCTAAAGTTAGGGAATTGGTTTGTACCAAGAAGGATTTCTTTGCGAGATGCAACGTCTTTTTTACGTTTGTCAGCAGTTTCTTTTACTTGAGCAAAAATAGCACCGCTTTCAATTGCAGCAAGTAAACCACCAGCGTTTTGAATATCTAAGAAGATTTTCCAAGCCTGTTCTGCAATCATAGCTGTTAGGCTTTCGATATAGTAAGAACCAGCAGCTGGGTCAATAACTTTATCGAAGTTTGATTCTTCTTTTAATAATAATTGTTGGTTGCGAGCAATACGTTCTGAGAACTCGTCAGATGCTTTGAATGTAGCATCAAAAGGAAGAACGGTTAATGAGTCTACACCACCTAGAGCAGCACTCATAGCTTCTGTTTGAGTACGAAGCATATTTACGTGTGCGTCATAAATAGTTTTGTTGTATGTAGAAGTTTCTGCGTGAATTTTCATTTTAGCAGCGCATAGGCAAGAAGGATTGTATGCCTCTACGATTTTTGCCCATAATAAACGAGCTGCACGGAACTTTGCAATTTCCATGAAGTAGTTACCACCTACACCGAATGCAAATTTGATAGATTTTGCTACCATAGGGTCAACACCTGCTTCTGTAAGAAGTTCTAGATATTGGTTACCCCATGCTAAAGCATAACCAAGCTCTTGTGCGCAATAAACACCTGCATTGTTGAAGCTAACTGCATTTACACCAATAACTGGGAAGTTTACTAGTGCTTCTGCTTCTTGAAGAACTTCAATTAAGATTGTTGTGATTTCTTCTGCAGATAGTTTTTTGCCTTTTAGAAGCATTCTATTGATTGGGTCACAACAAATAGAACCATAAACCCCAGCAAGATCATATCCTTTAGATGCGAAATATGCTTTAAGCAGAGAAGCAAGTTTAGCTGCTTCTTTAACACATACTTTGAAGTTTAATTCAACTTTAGTAGCATCGATGCCGTTTAAAAGAGTAGCAATGTACTCTTCGCTAAGTTCTGCTTTGTTTACTTTAATTCCTAATGAGTTAATACCTTTACCTAAAACGTCAAGAGCTTTTTCATTAGCAGCTTTAGCGCATTTAGCGTCGATGTTTTGACGAACTTTCCAGTTGTTGTCGGTTTTGGTACCGCGAACGTATGGGAATTCGCCTGGAGCAGATTTAGTAGTTAGTAAACCTTCTATGTCTTCTGCACGATAGAAAGGGTTTACATTGAAACCTTCTGGAGTTCTCCATACTAACTTTTTAGAAAAGTCAGCTCCCTTAAGGTCTGCTGTAATTTTGTCCATCCATTCCTGTGTTGAAATTGCAGGAAAGTCTGCCAAAAAGTTTAATTTCTTTTGTGTCATACTATTTAATTTTTATGTGTAGTTTTTTATAAGCACGCAAATTTAGGCATTTTTCTTTAGAAAAACACCTAAAATCAAAAGAAATACACCTTAATATATCACTTTTTTAGTCTAAAAGAGTTTCGATTACAGGAAACGATTGTTTTACCTCCTCTTTTGTGAAGGTTTTCACTTCTGAAGTTTGCGCAGAGACCACTTTGATAGAACCTGTTTGATGCACATAAATTGGCTTATTATGCTTGCGCTCAGCCATCTCTACCTTAGTAATAACATTCTTTTCAGAAGGTATTACTTGGTCGTATTCTTCTCTGTAGATAATATTGCGTTTTATATCTGCATCGATATATTTTGCCCTATATTTTGCATGCTCCTCACCTGCCAAGTTTACCACATTTATTATGGCTAGTTGATCAGCATCTAGCTTATATCCAAATGGAATATTTGCGTTCACTTTTAGCGACTGCGACAGACTTTTTACCCTATACGAGTAAATATCTAAAATGTAATTTAAAACTAGTTCGTATTTTACTATTCCAAAATAATTTTTCTTATCGTGATATGTGAGCAAAAATGTAGAATCTTGCTCTTGCATAGACCATTTTGAAATTTTACCATCAAGTTCTAAAAACAACCACTTAATATCTGAGCCCCACAACACTCTGTGTATAAACTTACTAGAATCGGGAAGATTTGCAAGTCGCTGATTTCTATTATCTTTAAATTTACCAGCTCGTATGGAGTCGAGTTTGTATTGCACATTTCTATCTCTATACCTTTTACACACATCTATTACCATCTGAATAGAGTCTGTATTTTTCATTCCTATATTTGGTATTTCTGCCACTGTACCGATAATTTCCTCACGGGCAACTATCCTACCCTTTTCATAAAAATCATAGTCGGAAACAATTCTATATTTTCTCACTTCTTCTGGAAAATCCTTTATCATTTGCTTCTTAACATCGGCAAGCAACTGCTTCATTTGCTTACGTTTACTAAGTTTTTTTGTCTTAGACGGAATAAGTGTTTCTGTAAGCATAATGGGTTGTTCCACCATGGTGATATTTATGGTATCTGTAGGGATTTTTTTAAACTTTAGTTCCATTGTTTTATACCCAATAAAAGATAAAACCACAGTGGTATTTTTTTGCAAATCTGACAAGGTAAACACACCTTCCATATCGCTAATTGTACCTATTTCTGGATTTTCTTTTAGATATACAGACACATACGGCATTGGCTCTGTGCCATCCGTTACCTTTGCTATTAATGTCTGTGAATAAACAGACAAAACAGAAAATAATGCAATATAAAGAGTTAATAATCTTTTCATTTTATTCTTTCTATAACCTCATCCGAGATTATAACTTCTGCGTCACCATAAAGGCCATCTGTGCCAAGTTGAAGAAGAGGTTCATTTACCCCTTGCTCGGCAATTGTAATATCTTCAACGTAGAATTTAGTAGGATTTAAAACAAATTTATCTATAAATTCTAATACTGTAGGCACATTTTCCTTAAAACCAAGCATTGCTACTTCGTGACCAAAGTTTCTAAATCTTAGTGCCATATATGGCCAATTGTTTTTCACCCAAAGGTTTTCTATTAAATAATTTGTGCCATACATACCACGTTTAAGAACTACTTTTTTGTTGTATGTAACTAGTTCATCTTTTGTGCCGTGCATAAATAGCACTGGAGCTGGCTGAGTTTTATATTCAAGTTTTTCACCAAAAGAAGCC
Organism: Candidatus Enterocola sp.; assembly: GCA_045611845.1. GTDB lineage: Bacteria > Bacteroidota > Bacteroidia > Bacteroidales > Paludibacteraceae > Enterocola. Next base: position 100,964 of record JAZKXZ010000004.1, read on the forward strand.
ACTGCGCCAGCAAATGAAATTACACCTGCAAAACGAAAATCTTCTGGCAAATTTTGTAGTCTTGAATTGCACAAATAATAATCTGCTTGCAAGGCAGTTATAGCACCTGCACTAGAGCCAGAAAGCATTATTTGTTTTGGATTTACTTTCAGACTTTCCGCATTATCAAGCACATATTTCACTGCACAGGCCATATCTTCCACTGCCATATCTACAGAGTTTTCTAAAATCTTAGCAAGCTGAATTAGGTTTTTGATTTTCTTATCCTTAAGACCAAGTCTGTAGTCGATACTCACCCCTACTATGCCATTTTCTGCTATTTCTGTAAGAAATTTTTGATAAGACTCCTCGTCTCTTGCACCCATTTTAAAGCCTCCGCCAAAGGCAAAAACAAGACATGGATGCTCAGAAAGAGTATCATCTGGCATATAAACGTCTAGTTTAAGCTCAGATGTATCTTTTACTGCAAAAGTATATGTACTTTTATTTACTGCAAATGCCGACAACATAAGCATTGCAGAAATTAATGTTAGAGTAATTCTTTTCATAGTTCTTTTATTTTATCACACAAAAATATAAAAAAGTAGTTTAAAATAGGATTAAAAAAATTGAAAAAAAACTTTTTTCTTATATATTTTGTTTATATAAATTATTTTATTACCTTTGCAGTCCAAAATGAGTAAAATTTAAAATAATATAGAATATGAAAAAAGGTATTCACCCAGAAAATTATCGTCCTGTAGTATTTAAAGACATGTCTAATGGTGATATGTTCTTATCTCGTTCTACAGCTGCCTCTAAAGAAACTGTTGAGTTTGAAGGCGAAACTTATCCAGTAATCAAGTTAGATATTTCTAGCAGTTCTCACCCATTCTACACAGGTAAATCTACCCTTGTGGATACTGCTGGTCGTGTTGATAAATTCAACTCTCGTTACAAAAGAAATAAATAATCTAAGATTATACGACAATAAAAAAGGAGTAACTTGAGAGTTACTCCTTTTTTATTTACCCTTCGGAAGAAAAGGCACAAAAAAAATAACCCCGCGGGGTTATTTTTTTCTTTTCTTATAATAATGCTTTGATTTTTGCTTCTATAGCAGCCTTAGGTTGAAGTCCCACTACTTTATCAACCATTTCACCATCTTTGAAGAAGATAAGAGTTGGTACTGAACGAATAGCATATTTTTCTGCTAAATCGTTATTTTCTTCTACGTCCACTTTACCAATTAAAGCCTTACCTTCGTATTCTGCAGATAGTTCGTCGATAGAAGGACCCATTGCTTTACAAGGACCACACCATGTAGCCCAGAAATCTGCTACAACAACTTTATTTGAGCTTAGTAACTCGTCAAAGTTTGCATCTGTAAATTCTTTTGCCATAATATTTTTTTATTTAGTTAATTGAATAATATATTTTTTCTGATTTTGATTTTTTATCATCTATCATTTTAGTAGAATCATCATCGTCGTTATCTTCTTGAGAGACTTCGTCTTCATCGTCATCGTCAGATTCTTGTGAATACGCATCTAAAATTCCCAACAATTCATTGCAAGCACGAATAGAGGCAGACGACTTAGACTCTATCTGAATACCCAAATCTACATCGTAAATTTCAACATACAAATCTACTAAATCTTTATCATTTTCGGAAGAAGTATCTGATATATATTGCGAAATTTCTTCTGTTAAATCTGGAGTTACCATTGATAGTGGTATCTTAATGGTAAACTTACTCATTGAAGCACCTTTTAAGTTTTCTAGAAGTTCAATTTTATTTACAGAAACATCTAGTTCGTCTATATCTACATTCAAATCTGGTAGCGTACCTCTTTTTCTTTTTGCTCTTTCGCTTTTTGCCTTCCAGTGATAGTCTAAAACAGCATAAACCATAAGATAAGCATTTTCTACCAAAAGATTTGCATAGGTTTTAAATGCTTCACCACCCAAATGGAATGTATGAGTACCTGAATAGTCTTCTATTTCAAATCGAGCAAACGGCTTATTGGTTTTGCTTGTGCCTATCATATAAGACTTCACAATACCTGCCACAGCCACAGTTCCACCTATTTGTACTCGCTCAGAGAAAGTCTTCAAATCGGTTAACTCCTGCAATTTGGTATTACAAAGCACACGCATAAGCACTTTATACTCATCTAATGGGTGTGCCGAAAGATAAATACCGATAAGTTCTTTTTCTTTGTTAAGTTTTTCTATAACAGACCAGTTTTCCACTTTTGGTGGCACAGGACGTTGCACCTGAACCTCTTCCATATCTCCAAACAAAGACATGGTTTGGTTCATCTTGTCCATCTGATATTTAGTAGCAAAACGAGTTAACACCTCTAGAAATGTACCTCCTTTATCTTTATCAACAGGTGCAAAATATTGCTCACGAGTAATACCACCTAAATCATCCAACGCACCACTAAGCACCAAGTTTTCCATCACCTTGCGGTTGCATTGGCTTTGGTTTATTCTTTCAAAGAAATCGAAGGCAGATTTGTATTCACCATTTTGTCTTCTTTCGTTGATAATGCTTTCCACAGCACCTTCGCCTACACCTTTAATACCACCTAAACCAAAGCGAATATTACCTTCTTTATCGGCACTAAAGTGAAGTTCACTCTTGTTTACATCAGGGCCAAACACCTTGATACCCATCTTCTTACACTCTGCCATAAAGGTTGTTACCTTGGTAATATCATCTTTATTTTGTGTAAGTAGCGACGCCATAAACTCAGATGGATAATGAGCTTTTAGGTATGCTGTTTGATAAGCCACCCAAGAGTAGCAAGTAGCGTGCGATTTATTGAACGCGTATGAAGCAAATTTTTCCCAGTCTGCCCAAATTTTCTCTAATACCTTTTCGTCGTGACCGTTTTTCTTACCACCTTCAATAAATTTACCCTTAAGTTCATTTAGAATGGCAATAATTTTCTTACCCATCGCCTTACGAAGAGAGTCGGACTCACCACGAGTAAATCCTGCTAGAAGACGCGACAGAAGCATCACCTGTTCTTGATATACGGTAATACCGTAAGTATCCTTAAGATACTTTTCCATAATGTCGATATCGTACTCTATCTTTTCTTCGCCGTGTTTACGTCTGATGAATTGAGGAATATAATCCATCGGACCTGGACGATAAAGGGCGTTCATAGCGATAAGGTCTTCGAAGGTAGAAGGCTTAAGCTGACGCAAATATTTTTGCATACCAGCCGATTCAAACTGGAATGTACCAACTGTTTTACCCTCGCAATAAAGTTGGAAAGTTTTCTTATCGTCGAGCGGAATTTTATCTATATCAAGATCTATTCCGTGAGTTAATTTAATATTATGTAATGTTTCTTTAATGATAGACAGTGTACTTAAGCCAAGGAAGTCCATCTTGATAAGACCTACAGACTCCACATAGTGACCATCATACTCTGTTACCACAATATCCTCGCCAGTAGCCTTATCTTTTACCACACTCAGCGGAGCGTAGTTTGTAAGGTCGTCGGCACCAATAATTACACCACAAGCGTGAATACCCACCTGACGCACAGTACCTTCTAGCTGAGAAGCATATTCAAGCATAGAAGAAATGTTTTCGTCTGGGCCATAACTAGCAGTTTTTATCTCCTCTACATACTTAATACAGTTTGCCACATTCACCTTTGGCACCTTTTTAGTATTAGGATCTGCTAAACTTTCTGGGAATTTATCTGGAATATAAGAAACAATCTTATTTACATCTGGCAGAGACACTTTTTGTACACGGCCTACGTCTTTTATCGATGATTTTGTAGCCATAGTACCGTATGTGATAATATGAGCCACTTTTTCTTTTCCGTATTTTTTTGTAACCCAATCTAGCACAGCGCCACGACCCTCGTCGTCGAAGTCCACGTCGATATCGGGAAGTGAAATACGGTCTGGATTTAAGAAACGTTCAAACAGAAGGTCGTATTTTAGAGGGTCTACGTCTGTAATCTTCAAACAATACGCCACCACAGAACCCGCAGCAGAACCACGACCTGGGCCCACACTCACGCCAAGCTCTTCACGAGCCGCACGAATATAGTCTTGCACAATAAGGAAGTAGCCAGGGAAACCCATGGTTTTCATAATGTGAAGCTCAAACACGATACGCTCATATTGCTCGTCGGTAAGCTCTTCACCATAACGAATCTTCGCACCCTCCCAAGCTAGTTTTGAAAGGTAATCTGCTTCTAGTTTTATACGGTAAAGTTTGTCGTAGCCACCTAATTTCTTAATTTTAGATTCAGCATCTTCACGAGACATTACCACATTGCCCTTTTCATCTTGTGTAAACTCATTGAAAAGGTCTTCTTCTGTAAACTTCTGTCTGTATTGTTCTTCTGTGCCAAAATCTTCTGGAATATCAAACTTAGGCATAATAGGGCCAGACTCAATAGAAAATACCTCCACCTTATCTGCCACTTCAAGAGTATTAGATATTACTTCTGGATGGTCTGGAAAACATTTACGCATTTCCTCTGCAGACTTAAGCCACTCTTGCTTAGTATAATACATTCCAGAAGGGTCGCCCAACTCTTTTTTGGTACTCATACAAACCAAACGTTCGTGTGCATCGGCATTGCGCTCTAGTACAAAGTGCACGTCGTTAGAGGCCACCACCTTGGTTTGAGTTTTTTCTGCAAGTTCAAAAATTACTTTATTTACTTTATCTTGGCGATAAAATACATTTTCGTTTAGCACCTCTACATCGCATTTATGCGCCTGTACTTCTAGGTAAAAGTCGTCACCAAATAGGCTTTTAAACCATCTAATGCTCTTTTCTGCCTCGTCTATTTTGCCATTTAAAATAAGTTGTGGAATTTCGCCACCCAAACATGCAGAAGTAACAATTAGCCCTTCGTGATATTGCTCAAGAAGTTCTTTATCGATACGAGGACGGTTGTAAAAACCATCTATAAAAGCAATAGAAGATAGTTTACATAGGTTTTTATAACCTGTTTTGTTTTTTGCAAGTAGAATTAAGTGCCAACCCCCTCTGTCTATTATAATTTCCTTCCCTTCGCCGTTTATTTCCTTTACTTGATTGTCTTTTTGAAGACGAGAACGACGAGCACAATAAGTTTCAATACCAATAATAGGTTTCAGAGGTTTATCTGCACCTTTATTAGCCTTACCCACTGTATCCACAAACTCTTTTATCCCATACATACAACCATGGTCGGTAAGCGCAAGCGCAGGCATACCAAGCTCCATAGCCCTTTTAACAAGGTCTGGCACCTTTGACATACCATCTAGAATGGAATAATTTGAATGCACGTGTAAGTGTACGAAACTCATTTTTCTCTCTACTTTTTTAACCTCCCAAAATTAGCATTTAAAAATAAATTTCATAACAATTACAACAATAAAGTTATTAACAAAATAGCCGCATCCAAAATAATATTGAATACGGCTAGAAAATTATATTATAAAAACTTTAGTTGGATAATACAGGGCGAACACTTTGACCTTTATAGCAAGAAGTTTCTATCGCAAAAATAACATTTTAAAATTAAAAACAACATAAATTTATAAAAAGTCTAGCTCAAAATTCCTAAAAAATATTATCTTTGCAGTTGCTCTTAAATACATAAATGCATATTCTATCCCCACCAATAGAATATGCTTATTAATAATTTTAATTCTTAAACTTGTACTATTATGAACGAGGAAGAAAACTTATTAAATCTACAAAACAACAACCAAATCAACATTGATTTAAAAAATCTAATTAGTGAGTGTACCAACTATGATTTTAAGTTAATGCTTGAAGAAAAGAAACCTAAAAGTTGGTTAAAAAGCGTCAGTGCATTTGCCAACGGTTTAGGAGGTTCACTACTATTTGGAGTGGAAAATGATAGCACTATTAAAGGTCTTGAAAACATACAATATGTTTGCGAATTTATTAGTAGCAAAATAAGAGACTATATGGACCCTATCCCAGATGTTGAATTAATCCCTTTAAAAATTGATAATCTAGAAATTTTACAAGTAAAAGTTAATCCTGGTCATTACACACCATATTACTACGTAGGTGATGGTCAGCGACTTGCATTCGTGCGTACTGGCGAAGAAAGTAACCCTGCCACATCAGAGCAAATGATGCGTTTAGTTCTACAAGGTTCAAATAAAACATTCGACTCATTAAATATAGGTTATAAGAAAGAAAACTACTCATTTAGTATCCTTGCCAATACATTTAAACAACGAACAAATAAAGACTGGAACAGTAAATATCTATTATCCTTTGGATTAATTACTAAAGACGAGAATCTTACAAATGCAGGTGCTTTATATTCAGACGATTGCCCATTAATGCAATCTCGACTTTATTGTACAAGATGGGAAGGTACAGAAAAGGGTGATGCTATTAACGATGCTGAGTTCAATGGTAATATTTTGATGCTTCTTCGAGAAGGTATGAATTTTGTAAAATCCAACACAAAAAGAGGTTGGAAAAAACTTCCTGATGGCCGTAAAAATAAACCTGAATATTCTATGCGCGCCGTTTTAGAAACAATGGTTAATCACTTAATACACAGAGATTATACGGTATTAGGCGGCGAAGTACATTTAGATATTTACGACGATAGACTTGTAGTTATTTCGCCTGGAGGTATGTACAATGGAAAACTTATTCAAGACCTTAATCTAGAAGATGTTTCATCTGAAAGACGTAATCCTATATTGGCTAATGTTATGGCTCAATTAAATTATATGGAAAAACGTGGTAGTGGACTTACAAGAATATGCAAAGAGACTAAGGCTATCAATCAAGAAAACGAAAATGAAAAAGTAATTTTTAAATCAACATCTACCCAATTTCAAACTATAATTTTCTCATCGGCAAAAACACAAAATGTCGGTAACAATGTCGGAGACTTTGTCGGAGATAAAACCACCATTAAATTAACTGAACGTCAATTAGTTATCATTAAACTAATCAAGAAATCTCCGACAATCACAGGGCGAGAAATGTCGGAGACTTTGTCGGTAACACAACGCACTATTGAACGTGATTTATTCAAGTTAAAAGAAAAAGGAATTATTGAACACAAAGGCAAAGACAATGCAGGATATTGGGTGGTATTGATATAATTTTTTTTATTATATTTGCACCTTATTATATATAAGGAGAAAAATGAAAGTAATTGGTATTGGTTGGAACTATCCTAAGCATAATGCGGAGCTTGGTGGGGCTGCACAGCCTAGCGTGCCTACAGTATTTTGCAAGCCAGACTCTGCCCTACTAAAAGAAAATAAAGACTTTTATATCCCAGACTTTTCTAATCAGGTAGATTATGAAGTGGAAGTGGTGGTGCGTATAAACCGTTTGGGCAAAAGCATTGCAGAAAAATTTGCTCCACGCTACTATGCTCAAGTGGCACTTGGTATAGACTTCACTGCTCGCGACATGCAAAATGAGGCTCGTGCCACTGGTGCTCCATGGGACCTTTGCAAAGGTTTCGACGGCAGTGCTGTGGTGAGTGAATTTAGAGATTTAGAAGAGATTGGTGCAATAAACGACCTAAATTTTCGTTTAGAAATAAATGGAGAAACTGTGCAAAAAGCCAACACTGGCGAGATGATTTTCTCTGTTGACAAGATTATCACATACGTTAGCCAATTCTATACCCTTAAAATAGGAGACCTTATCTATACTGGCACACCAGATGGTGTAGGACCAGTGAAAAGAGGCGACAGACTAAAAGGTTATCTTCAAGATGAACTTTTATTAGATTTTGAAATTAAATAATGAGAAAACTTTTCACCGCTATATTAGCCTTAATTACCCTTTCTGCCTACGCAAAATTCAATTTTGCAGAACAATCTGTTTTAAAAGAAGGCAACTGGGTAAAAATTTCTGTTAAAGAAACAGGGATACACAAAATCACATATCAACAACTTAAGGATATGGGAATAACCAACCCTGCAAATATACATATACACGGCTTTGGCGGGGCTATGCTTGAAGAAAACTTTGCATCAGGTCTTGAAACATACCAAGACGACCTACCAGAAAATGCTATTTATTTTAGCACAGGTACTGATGGTATTTTCAATGAAAACGACTATATTTTATTCTACGCTCAAGGTCCTGTGCGCATTTCCTACAATGAAAACAAAGAGATATTTGAGCACACTGTAAACCCATATAGCAACTACGGCTATTATTTTATCACCGAAAATACAGAACCACAAAAATCAATTTCCAACGCAGAATACGACCTTCCTCCTATTCCAATCGTTATCAATGAAACACTAAATTATTATTACGTTGATAAGGAAGAAGAAAACCTAATAGAATCTGGCAGAATGTGGATTGGTGATAAGTTTACACCTAAAAACACAAATAAAACATATAATTTCTACATTCCTAATAGGATTGAAGACAGTTATATTGACTTCAATTTTAGAGCAGTGGGTGTTTCTACTGTAACAAATTCGTTGAACATAGATATAAATGCAGAAAAAACATATAATTTGTCGTTATATGGTTCTACTGAAAGTCACCAAAAAGGCACATTAAGTACCATAAACTCATCATTTAAACTATACAACGACAACGATAATATAAAAATGGACGTCAACTTCGTATGCAATAGCACACAAGCAGATGCCTACATAGATTATATAAGCATTAATACACGAAGAAAGCTTATTACAGATGGTTCTGAGCCTCTTTTTATCTTCTATCCTAGTTCATATTATCCATACATAGAAGCTACATACGCTATAGAAAGTACAAACAAAAATCTATTATTCTGGGAAATCACAGACCAACAAAACATTACAAATGTAGTGCCTACAAAAACAGAAACAGGATATAAGATTGCCACACCTTTCGACCAAGAACGCAAATTTATTGCTTTCGATCCAAACATAAACTACCCTACTATATCTTCATACGAAAAGGTAGCAAATCAAAACTTGCATGAGCTAAAAAATATAGATGTAATAATCTTGAGCGACAAAAAACTAGTAGATGCAGCAGAAGAACTAGGTGATTTTCACAAAAAACACGATGGATTAAGCTATAAAGTACTTACTGTAGATCCTATTTACAACGAATTTTCATCTGGCACACCAGATATTACAGCATACAGGCTTTTCCTAAAGATGCTTTACGACAAAGCTGAAAACAAGGAAGATAGACCTAAATTTCTTATCATATTAGGCCTTAGTTCGTATGACAATAGAGGTATAAAAAATGAAAAACTCGACATTTTAAGTTTCCAAGCAAAAGAATCTCTTAATACTATTTATTCATATATCACCGACGACTATTTAGGTTTCTTAGACGATGGCGAAGGTGGATATATAGAATCTGCCAAACTAGATATTTCTATTGGTAGAATACCTGCAAATACAAAAGAAGAAGCCTTTGGATACGTAGAAAAAGTAAAAAAATATATAAAATCTCAAGACAAAGGCGAATGGTCTAACGAAATTTTATTTGTGGGAGACGATGGAGATTCAAACTTACATAGTAAACAAGCCAATCTTCTTGCAGATAATATTTATAATAACCATCCTGAATTTGCACCTAAAAAATTATTCTTAGACTCATATAAAATGGTGCAATATGCATCAGGTGCCACATACCCTGAAGCCAAAGAAAATATTTGGAGATATTTAAATAAAGGTGTACTTCTATTCAATTACACAGGACACGGCAGTACAAATAGTTTAACTAGCGAATTGATGATTATAAAATCAGACATCGTAAACATGAGAAACACCAACCTTGCCGTGTGGATTACTGCTACATGCGACTTTAGTAGATACGACGACTACAAAAGAAGCGCTGGAATGGAACTTATATTAAACCCAAATGGTGGAGCTATTGCATCACTTACGACCACACGTTCTGTGTATTCATCTAGTAACCTAGCCCTAGTGCAAGCTGCATACAAATACATTTTACCAACAAAAGAAGAAACAGAAAACAATGATATTTTGTCTATTGGCGAGATAATGAAAAACGCCAAGATAGCACTTGGTGCCGACCAAAACAAACTAAGTTTCACCCTACTGGGCGACCCTATTATTAAGTTGTCATATCCAGACAACATTGTAATAACAGATAGCATAAATTCAGAGGCACCTAGTGAGGCACAAATAAAAGCATTAGGACTTACAACTATTAAAGCTCACGTTGAGAAAAACAATACCATACAAACCGACTTTAATGGCAAAGCCTACGTAACACTTTACGACAAAAAGGAAAACCTACAAACCCTTGGTCAGGGTAAAAACACTCCTATGGAATATGAAGACTACAATAGCATCATATTCTCGGGTGAAGTACCTGTTGTAAATGGAGAAATAGAAGTAACATTTATGGTGCCAAAAGACATTAATTATAAAGAAGGTAACGGAAGACTTACATACTTTATAATAAATGAAGACAACACCGAAAACGGACACGGATATTGCCAAGATTTCATTATTGGTGGCACAGACGAAAATATCGACTCACCATCGGATGGCCCTGTGTCTAAAGCATACCTAAACACTCCAAACTTTATAAATGGTCAAGTTGTAGATAATACACCTATTTTCTATGCTCATCTTTGGGACGAATATGGTATAAACACCATCGGCACAGGTATAGGTCATGATATTATCTTGAAACTGAACAACGATCCAAACCAAACATACGTGCTGAACGACCACTACACAGCCTCTATGGGAGACTATAAGAGTGGCACAGTAAAATTCAACCTACCAAAACTAAGCGATGGAGAATATTCTCTACTATTTAGAGCATGGAGTTTGCAAAATATTTCTACCACAAACGAACTAAACTTTATAGTTAAAAGCGATGCTCCAGCAATGATAGAAGAATTTACTGTTTACCCTACTCCTGCCACAGAATATGTAAACTTCTATCTAAAATATGATAGACCAGAAGACATTATAGACATTGAGTTTAGTGTGATAGATTTGGCAGGTAAAACCCTATGGCGAAGCACACTAGAATATGTCTCAGAAGATGGTGTATATACATCTAAATGGGATTTTCTTTCTGCTCGTCCTAACGGGAACGGTATTTTTATAGCTAAAGTTGTTATAACAACCGCAGAAGGCACCATCACACATAAATCGAAAAAGATTATCATAAATGCACAATAAAAACCATATTTTTTCGTTACCTTTGTAGCCGTTTTTTTTAAATAAACAATATAAACTATTATGAAGAACAAAATTTTTATTGCATTAGCTCTACTTGTTTCTCTTCCAAATTTAGTTTGGGCACAAGATGAAACCACAGAAGAGACAATACAAACATTCACCCCTATTACAACAGGCGTATCATTCCTTACCGTAGCACCAGATGCTCGTGGTGGTGGTCTTGGTGACGTAGGTGCTGCCACAGCTCCAGATGCAGACGCACAATATTGGAACCCTGCTAAATACGCATTTATCAGCGCAGAAGGTGGTGCAAGCGTATCATACGTACCTTGGCTTAGAAAACTTGTGTCAGACATCGACCTTGTTTCTGCTACTGGATACTACAAAATTCAAGATGTACAAACTGTAGCTGCTTCTTTCCGTTTCTTCTCACTTGGTAACGTTCTTATCCAAAAAGAACCAGGCGACAACGGACAAAACATTAAACCATACGACCTTGCTCTAGACGTATCATACTCACGTATTCTTACCAAAAACTTCTCTATGGGTGTAGCATTACGCTTTATTTGGTCAGACCTTACAGGTGGCTACTCAGCAGATGGTGAATACGTAGAACCAGGTTGGTCTATTGCTGCCGACATTTCTGGTTACTATGGAGAGAAAGTTAACTTCGACTGGGGTACAGGTTTCGGAGCATTCGGTTTCAACATTTCAAACATTGGTAAAAAAGTAGAATATGGCGACTACAGAAGTGCTGCATTCCTTCCTACTAACCTACGTTTAGGTGGTAGTTTCACAATGCCTATCGATATGTACAACCACATCTCACTTAACGTAGATGTAAACAAACTATTAGTACCTTCTCGTCCTATCTATAACCAAGACATAGAAACTCAAGAAGAATACCAAGCACGTTTAGATGAATATTATGAAATGGACCCAATCACAGGTATTGGTCGTTCATTTGTTGATATGCCTGACGGCACACCATACGACTTTGTTCAACAACTTAAGAAAGTAAACTTCTCACTTGGTTTGGAATACGACTACAACGAACAATTCTTTGGACGTATTGGTTACTACAACGAAACAGAACAAATGGGTAACCGTAAATATGTAACATTTGGTGCTGGTTTCAAACTAAATGTATTTGCACTAGATGTGGCATACGTGCTTTCAGTAACAAAAAACAACCCTCTAGACCAAACACTACGTTTTACTCTAGGATTTAATATGAATGGTCTGAAAGTGCTTTCTGGCACAGCAGAAGAAGCTGCAGACTGGAATTTAGGACTATAATGTATAGAATAGGATTAGGATATGATGTTCATGCTTTAGTTCCAGACAGGGAACTATGGCTAGGTGGTATTAAAGTGCCTCACACCCTAGGGCTTTTAGGACACTCAGATGCAGATGTCTTAATCCACGCTATATGCGATGCTATGCTGGGCGCAGCAAACCTTAAAGACATAGGTTACCACTTCCCAGATACATCGTCTAGTTTTAAAAATATAGATAGCAAAATATTACTTAAAGAATGTGATAGATTAATCAAAGAAAAAGGCTATACAATTTGTAATATTGATTCTACTATCTGCGCGCAAAAACCAAAACTTAAAGACTATATAGACCCAATGAGGGAATGTCTAGCCAGCGTGCTAGAACTAGACCCAGACCTTGTATCAGTAAAGGCTACAACCACAGAAAAACTAGGATTTGTAGGAAAAGAAGAAGGTATTGCGGCACACGCAGTAGTAATGTTAAGAAAAATGTAAAAAAATATTAATTTTTCTATCGTTTATACAAAAATAATATATACTTTTGTAATACAATTTATCATTGTTCTTTATGTTCTAATTTTAGAACAACGTCCATATCATGTAGGGGTGCTGATATGGACGTTTTTTTTTGAAAAAAAATATTCCATTTTATTTATTTTTTTTTCTTTTTTCTTAAATTTGTACCCAAATTTATCATTCAATTATATGAAACAAGACATGATAGTGATTCTTGACTTAGGAAGTCATGAAAACACAGTATTAGCCAGAGGCATTCGTGATTTAGGAGTTTATAGTGAAATCTACCCACACGACATTACAGCAGCAGAACTTCAAGCGCTACCTAATGTTAAAGGTATTATTATAAACGGTGGTCCTAACAATGTGATTGACGAAGTAGAAATAGATGTTCTAGCAGAAATCTATGAAGCAGGATTCCCTATTATGGCTGCAGGTCACGATAAAGCAAAATGCGAAGTAAAATTACCAGCATTTACAAATGATATTGAAGCTATTAAAGCAGCTGTTAAAGGTTTCGTTTTCGACGAATGTAAAGCGGAAGCAAACTGGAATATGAAGAACTTTATTGCAGACCAAGTTGAGCTAATCAGACGCCAAGTTGGTGACAGAAAAGTTCTTCTTGCTCTTTCTGGTGGTGTAGATAGCTCTGTAGTAGCAGCTCTTTTAATTAAAGCTATTGGTAAAAACCTAGTAAGCGTACACGTAAACCACGGTTTAATGCGTATGGGTGAATCAGAAGACGTTGTAGAAGTATTCCGCAACCAACTAGACGCAAACCTTGTTTATGTAGATGCAACAGACCGTTTCCTTGGCAAACTTGAAAACGTAGCAGATCCAGAAGAAAAACGTAAAATAATTGGCGGTGAGTTCATCCGCGTATTCGAAGAAGAAGCTCGTAAACTTAACGGTATCGACTTCCTTGCACAAGGTACTATCTACCCAGACATCGTAGAATCTGGTACCAAAACTGCAAAAATGGTAAAATCTCACCACAACGTAGGTGGTCTTCCAGAAGACCTACAATTTGAACTAGTTGAACCACTTAAACAACTATTCAAAGACGAAGTACGTGCTTGCGGTGTAGAACTTGGTCTTCCATACGATATGGTTTATCGTCAACCATTCCCTGGTCCTGGTCTTGGTGTTCGTTGCCTTGGCGCTATCACTCGCGACCGCCTAGAAGCTCTAAGACACGCTGACGCTATCCTTAGAGAAGAATTCAAAATCGCAGGTCTAGACAAAAAAGTATGGCAATACTTCACAGTAGTTCCAGACTTCAAGTCTGTAGGTGTGAGAAACAATGCTCGTAGCTACGATTGGCCAGTAATTATCCGCGCCGTGAACACTATCGACGCCATGACTGCTAGCATCGAACTTATCGATTGGCCTATCCTTCAAAAGATTACAGACCGTATCTTAAACGAAGTTGCCAATGTAAACCGCGTTTGCTACGACCTTTCTCCAAAACCTAATGCAACTATCGAATGGGAATAATTAAAATTATTTTTAGGAATAATAAAAAGAGTTGACTTGTTTGAAAGTCAACTCTTTTTCATTGTTGTTGTTTAATACTTAAATATAGAACTTATTTTCTTGGGCATTCTGGGCGTGGGCCTTTGTGGCATTTTTTGAAATCTTTTTTGCAATCTTTCATTTTGTGTGGTTTATGAAAGCCGTGCATTTTGTGTTTTAAAAGGCTTTTTTGTTGTTCTATTGTTAAGTTATCAAAGTCGTTCCAAAGTGCGTCTATTGAGTCTTTAAATGCTTTACGTTTAGCTTCTCTGTCGTCGATTGATTGTTTTGCTTTTTTAATTAGTTCTTTTTGTTCTGCTTCTGAAAGGCTATCGAATTTTGCCCATTTTTCAAAGTTTTCTTTACACTCTTTTTTGTCAAATTTCATTTTTGGACCAGGGCACATTTGAGACATTGGACAACCTTTTGGAAAATCTTTTACTTCTTCTGTATTATTTGATGAGCAAGAAGCTACCATCACTGCTAAAAGGCTAACTAAACCTAATTTAATAATCTTTTTCATAAGCTATAAATTTAATTTGTTAATGTTGTTTCTAAATTGTTTTCGTTTGTTTGACGTAGGGTGCGAGAAAGAGTTTAATAGGGTTGCTCCTTTTTAACATTGTTTAAAACAAAAGAAGAGGCAACCCTTACGGATTGCCTCTTCTTGTTGAAAGTATCTAGTTATTATTTAGATTCTTTGATAGCAGCTTGAGCAGCAGCAAGACGTGCGATTGGCACGCGGAATGGAGAACAAGATACATAGTTTAGACCTGTTCTATGGCAGAA
Organism: Candidatus Enterocola sp.; assembly: GCA_045611845.1. GTDB lineage: Bacteria > Bacteroidota > Bacteroidia > Bacteroidales > Paludibacteraceae > Enterocola. Next base: position 116,230 of record JAZKXZ010000004.1, read on the forward strand.
TTCAACAGAAGAAGGTTCACCACCGTGTTCACCACAAATACCGCATTTCAAGTCTGGGCGAGCAGCACGACCTTTAGAAGTAGCCATTTGTACAAGTTGACCTACACCGTTTTGGTCTAGAACTTGGAATGGGTCATTTGGAAGGATCTTCATATCTAGGTATGCTGGTAAGAATGAAGCGATGTCGTCACGGCTATAACCAAATGTCATTTGAGTTAAGTCGTTTGTACCGAATGAGAAGAATTCAGCTTTAGTAGCGATTCTGTCAGCGGTTAACGCAGCACGTGGGATTTCGATCATTGTACCTACTTTGAATTCGATGCTGTCACCAGCTTCTTCGAATAATTTAGCAGCTTCAGCACGGATGATTGATTCTTGGTTTGCGAACTCGTGAAGGATACCTGTTAGAGGAACCATAATTTCTGGGTGTGTTTCAACGCCTTCTTTCTTAAGTTCTAGAGCAGCACCTAAGATAGCGCGAGTTTGCATTTGAGTGATTTCTGGATAGGTATTACCTAAACGGCAACCACGGTGACCAAGCATTGGGTTAGCTTCGTGTAGAGAGTTTACACGTTGACGAATATAGTCAAATGAAACGCCCATGATTTCAGCTAGTTCACGTTGTTCTTTTTCTTCGTGTGGTACGAACTCGTGTAATGGTGGGTCTAGTAAACGTACAGTTACTGGGCAACCTTCCATTGCTTTGAAGATACCTTTGAAGTCTGCTTGTTGGTAAGGAAGGATTTTAGCAAGAGCTTTACGACGACCGTCTTGAGTTTCTGCTAAGATCATTTCACGCATTGCGCGGATTTTGTCGCCTTCGAAGAACATGTGTTCTGTACGGCAAAGACCGATACCTACAGCACCAAATTTACGAGCTACAGCAGCATCGTGTGGAGTATCAGCATTGGTACGAACTTGCATACGTGTATATTTGTCAGCAAGTTTCATTAATTCTGCGAAGTCTTCGTCTAGTTCTGCTTCTTTAGTTGCAACAGCACCTAAGTAAACGTCACCTGTAGAACCGTTAAGTGAAATGTAATCACCTTCTTTAAGAACTGTACCGTCTACAGTCATTGTTTTAGCAACGTAGTCGATAACTAATGCACCAGCACCAGATACACAGCATTTACCCATACCACGAGCCACAACAGCAGCGTGAGAAGTCATACCACCACGAGCGGTTAAGATACCTTCTGCAGCAGCCATACCAGCTAAGTCTTCTGGAGATGTTTCGATACGAACCATGATTACGCGTTCGCCTTTGCTAGCCCAAAGAGCAGCGTCGTCTGCGCTAAACACGATTTTACCGCAAGCAGCACCTGGAGATGCAGCAAGACCTTTAGTAAGAACTTTAGCAGATTTTAGAGCTGTTTTATCGAAAATTGGGTGTAATAATTCGTCTAGTTTGTTAGGTTCGCAACGTAAAACTGCTGTTTTTTCGTCGATCATACCTTCACGTAATAGGTCCATAGCGATTTTAACCATCGCAGCACCAGTACGTTTACCGTTACGAGTTTGTAAGAACCAAAGTTTACCTTCTTGTACGGTGAACTCCATGTCTTGCATGTCGCGGTAGTGGTTTTCAAGTTTTGTTTGAAGTGCATCTAGCTCAGCGTAGATTTCTGGCATAGCTTCTTCCATTGAAGGATATTTAGAAGCACGTTCTTCTTCAGAAATGTTAGCTAGTTGAGCCCAACGTTGAGAACCGATTTTGGTGATTTGTTGTGGAGTACGGATACCAGCAACCACGTCTTCACCTTGAGCGTTGATTAGGTACTCACCTACGAATAGGTTTTCACCAGTAGCAGCGTCACGGCTGAATGCAACACCAGTAGCAGATGTGTCACCCATGTTACCGAACACCATTGCTTGAACGTTAACAGCTGTACCCCATTCTGCTGGGATTCCTTCCATTTTTCTGTAAAGGATAGCACGTTCGTTCATCCAGCTGTCGAATACTGCACAGATAGCACCCCAAAGTTGATCGTATGCAGATTCTGGGAAGTCTTTACCTGTTTGAGCTTTAACAGCTTCTTTGAAACGTTTAACAAGTTCTTGAAGGTCAGAAACTTCAAGTTCTGTATCAAGTTTAACACCTTTTGCGTGTTTTACTGCTTCAATAATTTCTTCGAATGGGTCGATGTCAGTTTTGTTAACTGGTTTCATACCTAGAACTACGTCACCGTACATTTGTACGAAACGACGATATGAGTCCCATACGAAACGAGGGTTACCTGTTTTAGCAACAAGACCTTCTACAACTTTATCATTAAGACCTAGGTTAAGAATGGTATCCATCATACCTGGCATAGAAGCACGAGCACCAGAACGAACAGAAACTAAAAGTGGGTTTTCTACGTCACCAAATTTAGAGTTCATTAGGCCTTCTACGTGTGCTAGAGCTGCAAGAACTTCTTCTTTTAGTAGCTCTACCATTTGTTCTTTACCTACTTCGTAATATTCATTACAAACATCTGTTGTGATAGTGAAACCTGGAGGCACTGGCACACCAATAAGGTTCATTTCAGCAAGGTTAGCACCTTTACCGCCTAATAGGTTTCTCATGTCTGCTTTACCTTCAGCTTGTCCGTTACCGAAGGTATAAACGCGTTTTTTGTTATCCATAAGACTATTAAAAAATTAAAAATATTTTGTTGTTAAATTTATTTTGCTTTTAAAGATTGCAAATTTAATGATTTTTTTTAACAAAAAAAACGTTTATACCCGATTTCTGATATAAACGTTTAAATTATTTTTCGCATTCCTATCCTAACTCCTTTCACCAAATATCCCGCTTCCTACTCGCACTATGGTGGAGCCCTCGCTCATGGCTATTTTGTAGTCGTCGGTCATGCCCATTGAGATTTCTTTAAATTCCTCATTTGCAGAGAAGTACGCCATTTTAAGATAGGCAAAGTTTGCTACTAGAGTTTTAAATTCTTTTCTGATTTGTTTTTCGTCTTCGGTATAGGTTGCCATGCCCATTACACCGATAATGCGGATATTTTTAAGAGCAGAAAACTCTTCTGAAGAAAGAACTGCTTCACATTCTTCTAGTGAAAAACCAGATTTAGTTTCTTCTTGTGCCACATGAAACTGTAGCAAGCAGTCTATCACCCTATCGTTTTTAAGGGCTTGCTTATTGATTTCTTGCATAAGTTTTAGAGAGTCCACAGACTCTATGCAAAAGATAAAAGGAGCAATATATTTTACTTTATTGGTTTGAAGATGACCGATAAAGTGCCATTCAATATCTTTTGGGAGCGCTTCTGCTTTGTCTCTCACCTCTAGCGCATGACTCTCTCCAAACACTCGTTGCCCTGCCTCATAAGCCTCTTCTAGTAACTCCATTGGCTGATATTTAGAAACAGCCACAAGTTTTACATTCTCCTTTAGAGTTTGCTTTACTGCTAATAAATTATCCTTTACCATTATTTTCTTATAATTATTTCTCTAACCATAAAAACGCCATCTAATTCTGCATTTAAAAGTTGCAGAATTTTATGTCTGCTCACAATTTCTTTAAAACCTTGCACCACTACAGAAGACTCTCCTTTTACGATGTAAACGATTAATTCCCAAGTCTTTCTATCTACTTCAACACGGTCGATACAAGGAATAAGAAATGGTGCTTTTTTGTTTAGTATAAACGTAAATTTGTTGCAGATTTCTGCACCCTTAAAATTCTCATACAAACCTTGACTTATAAGAAAATTTTCTAGTAACCCTCCTACTTTTTCAAATCTTTTACGTTTCATACTATTCTGCCATCTTCTATATAAAAGACTTTCTTTTCTGCGTTTACAGTTTCTAAAAGAAGGTCTAAATGCTCTCTGTTTGTGTCAGTTATGAAAATTTGACCAAAATCGTTGCCAGAAACAAGGTTTACGATTTGCCCTACCCTAGATGAGTCTAGTTTGTCAAAAATATCATCTAGAAGAAGTATTGGAGTAACCTGTTTCGACTTCTTTAAGAAGAAGAATTGTGCAAGTTTTAGTGCCACAAGGAAACTTTTTGTTTGCCCTTGCGATGCCACTTTTTTAAGAGGATATTCACCTAGAAACATTTCCAGTTCGTCTTTATGAATGCCCTTTGTAGTATAGCCTATAATGTCGTCTCTGTAGCGACTTTCTGCCAAAAGTTCTGCCAAATCGCCCTCTTGCATACTAGAACGATACTTTATATCGGCGATTTCTTTTCCGCCAGACACCACAGTGTAATATTGTGAAAATATAGGCAAAAATTCTTCTAAAAACTCGATGCGTTTTTTGTAGATATAGTCTGCTTTTCTCACCATAATCATTTCACTTACAGAAAGCAAATCTGGGTCGAGGTTGTGAGCACGAAGCAAGCAATTGCGTTGCGTTAGCGCATGATTGTATTCTAAAAGTTGGTTTAAATATTCCTTGTCGTATTGAGCAATAACACCGTCGATAAATTTTCTGCGTTCGGCACTGCCTTCACTAATAAGAACATCGTCTTTTGGCGATACAATCACTAGCGGAATAAGTCCAATATGGTCTGCAAGACGGTCGTATTCTTTTTTGTTTCTTTGAAAACTTTTCTTTTGGCCTTTCTTTACGCCCACAGAAATATTTTCTTCAATATTGTTTCTAAGAAACTTGCCCGAAAGCATCATAAAACCTTCGTCGTGACGAATGTTTTGGCTGTCGATATTGTTTGTGTGGCTTTTGCAAAACGCCAAATAATACACCGTATCGAGCAGATTGGTCTTCCCTACACCATTCTGACCTATAAAACAATTTATTCCCGAGCAGAATTCAACATCTAGTTCGGGAAGATTTTTATAATTTATTAATGAGAGTTTTTTTAAAAACATCTGTTTAGTCGTTTAGGCGGATATTAATTGTTAGCTTTATTTCTTTAAGGGCGGTCACGCCTCAAGAAATAAACTAACAATCAATATAAACCCCGTTAAATACGCTCTTATTTAATAGTAAGGAATGGCAGTTGATCACCACTAAAATATTGTGGAAGTTGACCATTCCATTTGTTGATTGCCATTTCTTGAAGCACAAGTGGAGAAAGAGAAGCTTGTTTTACTTTTTGAGCTTCTGCTTCTAGTTTCATGCGTTCAAGGGTAAATTTAGCAGTAAGAGCTCCTTGTTCTGCAATTTTTTTATCTTCGATGGCTTTGTTGAAGTCGTCGCTAAAGTCGTGGTTTGTGATAAGAAGGCTCTTCACTTTAATACCTGTACCTGCCACTTGTTCAGAGAAAGAAGAGTTGATTTTGTTTGAAATCTCTGCACGTTTTTCTACGAATGTTTCGATAGGATATTCTGCGATAACGGCATTCACTTTTTCTGAAAGTGTTGGGCGGATTAGGGTATTTTCAATGTTTTCACCGTATGTTTGGAAAATTCTGCCCACTTCATTTGGGTCTAGTGAATAAACTAGAGCCACATCTACAGAAATGGTTTGAATATCGCTAGAAGACACTTCGGTGTGAATTGTTAGATTTTTGTCACGAATAGAGATAAATTTTACGTTATCTGCCACTGGAACCTTGAAGTTTAAACCTTCGTTTGCCACTGAACTTAAGCTACCAAAACGTAACACTACGCCTCTTTCGCCTGTATCTACAGTGTAGAAACAAGTTACTAAGCCCATTAAAATAATTGCTACTACTGCTCCTGATACTAAAGTTGAAAAACTAAATTTTGGAGCTACTGGTTTTGATTGTTGTTGATACATATTATTATATTTTTTTGATTTTTACTAGATTTTGTGCATTTCTTACACGAAGTACAAATATAAAAATTTTCCGCCGTAAAACACAAAAGAGCCGATAAAAATTATCAACTCTTTTATTGTTTTAGATGCCCTATAAAATCATTCAGTTATTCGTTGCCAATACAATGTTTTACCTATACCTAGGATTGTTCCTCTCAACTTCAAGGTATTTGCGTCGGTGAATTCGGCAGTAGCATTTACTTTGATACCCATGGTTGGGTCGTAGATTTTAGCATCGCCCCACTCCTTGTCTTCTGCGATGTATTTAAGACCTTTTACTAGGATGATTTCATCTACATAAACATCACGAAGAGATTTGTCTGGGTTTTTCACGTCTTTGCGTTTGTTGCCGTCTTCGTCATAAAGTTTTTCTACCCAGAAAACTTGTGCGTTGTAGGTGCCATCGGCATTTTTGGTTACGCGCACTTTACTTTTTGTACCACCACGATCTGTTAGGTATTCACCTAAAATATTGTCGCCGTTGTCATTTAAACCTTGTGCTAGTGCAGGGGTTAACACTATTGCACAAAAAATCATCATTAAAATCTTTTTCATTTGTTCTTTTGTTTTAATTCGCGTGCAAAGATAATAAATTTTGCACAAAATATGCAAAAGTGTGCAATTTTTAACATAAAAAGAGCCCGACAAAACGTCGAGCTCTTGTAACTTGGGCACGAAATCGCCCTTTAAAATATTTTACAGACGTGCTTTGATTGCTGCACTTTCCGCTTCATAACCTGGTTTATCTAGAAGCGCGAACATATTTTTCTTGTAAGCTTCTACACCTGGTTGGTTGAATGGATTAACACCTAAAACGTAACCGCTGATACCGCAACCAATTTCGAAGAAGTAGATCAACTCACCGATATAGTATGCGTTAAGTTCAGGAATTTCGATTTTTAAGTTTGGAACACCACCGTCTACGTGAGCTAGCATAGTACCTAGTTCTGCCATTTTGTTAACTTCGTCAACACGTTTGCCTGCTAAGAAGTTTAGACCGTCTAGGTTTGCTTCGTCGGTAGGGATAACCATAGATTTGTTTGGTTTGCATACAGAAAGTACTGTTTCGAAGATAGTACGTTCACCTTCTTGAATCCATTGACCCATAGAGTGAAGGTCGGTGGTGAAGTCTACTGCAGCGTTGAAGATACCTTTATTGTCTTTACCTTCACTTTCGCCGTAAAGTTGTTTCCACCATTCTGCAAAGAAGTGAAGTTTTGGTTGATAGTTAACAAGGATTTCGATTTTTTTACCGCTTTGATATAGAGCGTTACGTGTTGCTGCATAGATAGCTGCAGGGTTTTCTGCAAATGGAGTATCAACACCGCAAACTTGTTCCATACGTTGAGCACCAGCTACTAGAGATTTGATGTCTAGACCTGCTACTGCGATAGGAAGAAGACCTACTGGAGTAAGCACAGAGAAACGACCACCTACGTTGTCTGGAATTACGTATGTTTTGTAACCTTCTTGGTTTGCTAGGGTACGTAGAGCACCTTTAGCTTGGTCGGTAATAGCTACGATAAGTTTTTTAGCAGCTTCTTTACCTGCTTGTTCTTCTAGTTGAGTTTTTAGAAGACGGAAAGCAAGAGCTGTTTCTGTAGTTGTACCTGATTTAGAAATATTGATAATACCAAATTTTTTACCTTTTAGGTATTCGCTAAGTTCAGCTAGGTAGTCTTCGCCAATGTTGTTACCAGCGTAAACAATCACTGGTTTGTTGTTTTGTAACCATTCGAAGCTGTTTGATAGAGAGTCAATAACAGCTTTAGCACCTAGGTAGCTACCGCCGATACCTGCTACAACTACTACTTCGCAGTTTTCACGAAGGAAGTTTGCTGTTTCTTGGATATCATCTAGGAATTCTGGAGTGATAGATGATGGAAGGTGTAACCAACCTAAGAAGTCGTTACCTTCACCTGTACCGTTTTCTAGAGTTTGTGAACAAGCTTTTACTTGATTTTCAAAACCCATAATTGTTTCTTTTGAAACAAAGTTAGTACAATTGTCGATAATTAATTTAATGTCTTGCATAGTTTTATCTTATTTTTTCTGTTAATGATTTAATTTCAATATTTGGTGAGATGCGTTCGTAAAGAATATTGTAACAAGCATCCAAAATAGGCATTTCAACGTTGTATTGTTCGTTGATTTCTTTGATACATTTAGTACCGTAGTAGCCTTCTGCTATCATTTCCATTTCTAGTTGAGAAGAACGCACAGAATAACCCTTGCCTATCATTGAACCGAAAGTACGGTTTCTACTAAATTTTGAATATGCTGTTACAAGAAGGTCTCCTAAATATGCTGCATCTTGTAGGTTTCTTTCTTCTTCTGGAGAAATTGTGTTTACAAAACGTGACATTTCACGAATACTATTAGAAACCAAGATTGCTTGGAAGTTGTCGCCATATTTAAGACCGTGGCAAATACCTGATGCTATCGCATAAACGTTTTTAAGTACTGAAGCATATTCAATACCTCTAACGTCGGTAGTGATATAGGTTTTCAAATAGGTATTTGAGATTCTATTTGAAAAGAATTCGGCAAATTTTAGGTTTTTGCTACCAACTGTTAGGTATGAAAGACGTTCTAGAGCCACTTCTTCTGCGTGACAAGGACCTGCAATTACAGCAATATCTTCTTCATTCACGCCGTAGAATTTAGTAAAGTAGTCTGACACAATCATATTTTCCTCTGGCACAATACCTTTGATGGCTGTTACCACTTTTTTACCTGCAAGTGAAGTGGTCACTTTTGCAAGGTGAGATTTAAGGAAAGGTGAAGGTGTAGCAAATACCAAAACATCAGAATGCCTGATAGCTAAATTTATGTTTGAATAGAATTTGATTTTCTTAATATCAAACTTAACAGAACTCAAATATGATGGATTGCATCCTGTTTCTTTAAATTTTTCTATTTGTTCTGGGCGACGCATGTACCAATTGATTCTATTTCCATTGGCCATACTCATTTTAGCGATAGCTGTAGCCCAGCTACCTCCACCCATAATACATATTTTTAATTTAGAAAACATATCTTATGCGTTTTGAGTTTTTTCTGGTTTCATTTGTGGGAAGAACAATACTTCTTGAATGGTGGTTTGACCTGTCATAAGCATAACTAAGCGGTCCATACCAATACCCATACCTGATGTAGGAGGCATACCATATTCAAGTGCGCGTACAAAGTCCATATCAATAAACATAGCTTCGTCGTCGCCTTTTTCGCTTAGGCGAAGTTGCTCTTGGAAACGTCCAAGTTGGTCGATTGGGTCGTTTAGCTCAGAATATGCATTTGCAAGCTCTTTACCGTTTACCATAAGTTCGAAACGTTCTGTAAGCTCTGGATTGTCGCGGTGACGTTTACAAAGTGGAGACATTTCTATTGGATAGTCGGTGATGAATGTAGGTTGGATATAGTTACCTTCACATTTTTCGCCGAAGATTTCGTCGATAAGTTTACCTTTACCCATAGAGTCGTCTACTTCGATATGTAGTTGTTTACATACGTCGCGAAGTTGTGCTTCGTCCATGCCAGTAATGTCTATGCCTGTGAAATCTTTGATGGCTTCGGTCATAGTTTTGCGAGCAAATGGAGCTTTGAAGCTGATGATATTGTCACCCATTTTCACTTCTGTGGTACCGTTCACATCAAGACAGATTTTTTCTAACATCTTTTCTGTAAATTCCATCATCCATTTGTAGTCTTTGTATGAAATATAAATTTCCATACAAGTGAACTCTGGGTTGTGAGTTTTGTCCATACCTTCGTTGCGGAAGTTTTTAGAAAACTCATACACGCCTTCAAAACCACCTACGATAAGACGTTTTAGGTAAAGTTCGTTTGCGATACGAAGATATAATGGAATATCAAGTGCATTGTGGTGAGTGATGAATGGACGAGCAGAAGCACCACCAGGGATAGATTGAAGCACTGGGGTTTCTACTTCCATATAACCATTTGAGTTGAAGTATTCACGCATAGAGGTGTATACCTTGTTACGTTTCACGAAAATGTCTTTAACACCTTCGTTTACCACTAGGTCTACATAACGTTGGCGGAAACGTAGTTCTGGATCTTCAAATGCATCGTGTACGTTGCCGTCTTTGTCGGTTTTTACGATAGGAAGTGGTCTTAATGCTTTAGAAAGCACTGTAAGTTCTGATACGTGAATTGAGATTTCGCCAGTTTGCGTGCGGAAAACATAACCTTTCACACCTACGAAGTCACCTATATCTAGAAGTTTTTTGAAAACAGTGTTGTATAAATCTTTATTTTCTCCTGGACAAATTTCGTCGCGAGAGATATATAATTGGATTCTACCAGTAGAATCTTTTAACTCTGCAAAAGATGCTTTACCCATAATACGGCGGCTCATAAGACGACCTGCCATACTTACTTCGCGTTTTTCTTCATCACTAAAGTTTGCTTTTACTTCTTCTACGTGTGCATTTACCACATATTCTGCAGCTGGATATGGTTCGATACCCATTTCACGCATTGTAGCAAGACTTTGTCTGCGAAATAACTCTTGATCATTAAGTTCGTGGCTCATAATGTATATTGATTATGTTATTATTCTGAAAATGTCATTAAATATTGTTTGATAAACTCGTCTATATCACCGTCCATAACTCCTTGAACATCTGATGTTTGATAGTTTGTTCTATGGTCTTTTACACGGCGGTCGTCGAACACGTAACTACGTATTTGTGAACCCCACTCAATTTTCTTTTTACCTGCTTCTATTTTTGCTTTTTCTGCATTGCGGTGTTGAAGCTCACGGTCGTAAAGTTGAGAACGAAGAAGACGAAGAGCGTTTTCTTTGTTTTTTGGTTGGTCACGAGTTTCTGTATTCTCGATAAGGATTTCTTCTTCCTCGCCGGTGTAAGGGTCTTTGTACATATAACGAAGGCGAACACCAGATTCTACCTTGTTCACGTTTTGTCCACCCGCTCCACCAGAACGGAAAGTTTCCCATGTAATAGCTGATTGTACTACTTCTACCTCTATGGTATCATCTACTAGAGGCACAACGAACACAGATGAGAAAGAAGTCATTCTCTTACCTTGTGCGTTGTATGGCGAAACACGCACCAAGCGGTGCACGCCGTTTTCGCTTTTAAGATAGCCGTATGCCATGTCACCCTCAATTTTTAGTGTAGCAGTTTTGATACCTGCCTCGTCACCTTCTTGGTAGTTTTCCATGGTCCACTTGTAGCCATTACGTTCTGAGTAACGTTGGTACATTCTTAAAAGCATAGATGCCCAGTCTTGAGATTCGGTACCACCTGCACCTGAAACAATCTTAAGTACTGCGCCTAAATTATCTTCTTCAGAAGAAAGCATATTACGCATTTCTATTGCCTCTAAAAGAGACATCACTTTTGAATACGCAGCATCTACCTCCTCTTCTGTAACAATTTCTTCTTTATAAAAATCGAAGGCTAAAGTAAGTTCTTCTGTAGCCTCTTTTACAGCATTGTAACCTTCTACCCATTTTTTTAGGTCTTTAATCTTCTTCATTTGGGCTTCTGCAGCCTTATTGTCGTTCCAAAAATCTGGGTCTTGAGTACGAATTTCTTCTTCCTCTATTTGAATTAACTTGCTGTCAATGTCAAAGATACCTCCTCAACGCTGTCTCGCGTTCTTGTGTCTCTTTTAATTGTTCAATAGTAATCATGTAATTATATTCTGATTGTCAATTTGCAAAGATAGTAAAAAAAGTTAGGAGTTAGGAGTTAGGAGTTAGGAATTTTTAAACAATATATAAATTTACACAAAAAAAGAACCGCACCCAAAGTTGATGTGACCCCCAAAAGTTGGACGGTTAAACATTATTAAGAGGCAACTTTAGATTGGTATAAAGCTCGGTATTTTACCGGGCTTTTTCCATTTAGCCTCAACTTAATTCTATCGTTATTATAATATCTTATATACTTCACAAGTTCCTTCTTGAACTGTTCTATACTGTCCCATTCTTGAACGTATAGTAATTCAGATTTCATAAGACCAAAAAAGTTTTCCATCATAGCATTATCAAGACAGTTTCCCTTGCGAGACATACTTTGT
>JAZKXZ010000005.1:0-9597 GCA_045611845.1 Candidatus Enterocola sp.
CACAGCTTTGGTAATCTCTAACATACGAGGCACATCTCTTAGCAAGCCTGCACCCGCACCTTTGCCAGCCACTTTTTTCACTGGGCAACCAAAGTTTATATCAATAATATCAGGATTTGCACTCTCTGCTATTTGTGCAGCCTCTGCCATAGCAGCAGGGTCTTTGCCGTAGATTTGCATCACCACAGGGCGTTCCTCGTCAGAGGTCTTAAGCTTTGCCTCTGTTTTGGTTACGTGGCGAATTAGCGCATCAGAAGAGATGAATTCTGTATATACCATGTCTGCTCCAAATCTTTTGCAAAGCAAGCGAAAGTTTGGGTTTGTAACATCCTCCATAGGAGCCAAAAACAGTGGATAATCAGAAAATTTTAGATGTGCGATTTGCATAAATGAAGTTTATAAACTTAGTATATGCGAAGATAGTGCTTTTTTTTTGAATAACGGCTAATTTTGTTTACTTTTGTAGGTTATCAAACATATAATGAGAATTATGTTAAAACGTTCAGATTTTGAGATTATGGCTCCCGTTGGTTCATGGGAGAGTTTGGCAGCTGCGCTTAATGCAGGAGCAGATTCAGTTTACTTCGGTATAGAAAAGCTAAATATGAGAAGTCACTGGGCTAGTAACTTCACTGGCGACGACTTACGTGAGATAGTGGCGCGTTGCAACGAAAAAGGAGTGAAAACATATTTAACTGTAAATACAGTTCTTTATGATAACGACTTGGAACACATGCGCCAGATAGTGGATGTGGCAAAAGATGCTGGCATTTCTGCTATTATTGCAGCCGATGTAGCAGCTATGCAATATGCTTGTTCACAAGGAGTGGAGGTGCACCTTTCTACACAATTGAATATTGCCAATGTGGAGGCGCTTAAGTTTTATGCTCAGTTTGCCGATGTTGTGGTGCTTGCACGTGAGCTAAACTTAGACCAAGTAAAACACATATACGATGCCATCCAGGCAGAGCAAATTAGAGGTAAAAATGGCGAACTAGTTCGTATTGAAATGTTCTGTCACGGAGCACTTTGTATGGCTGTTTCTGGCAAATGTTATTTAAGCCTACATGAGTTCAACCGCTCTGCAAACAGAGGTTCTTGTATGCAAGTTTGCCGCCGTGCATATACTGTGCTCGACAAAGAAGGCGATGTGCAACTAGATGTGGACAACGCTTATATTATGTCGCCAAAAGACCTTAAAACCATTCATTTTATGAATAAAATGATGGATGCAGGTGTGAGAGTGTTCAAGATAGAAGGTCGTGCTCGTGGTGCAGAATATGTGAAAAACGTGGTTACTTGCTACAAAGAAGCCATCGACGCATACTTAAACGGCACATTTACCGAAGACAAAATAGAAAAATGGGACGAAAGCCTATCACGTGTGTTCAACCGTGGTTTCTGGGATGGCTATTATCTAGGCAGACGCCTTGGCGAGTGGTCTCACAGATATGGTTCATCTGCTACCGAAAAGAAAGTTTATATTGGCAAAGTTACCAACTACTTTAAAAACATTGGAGTGGCAGAATGCCTAATGGAAACATACGACCTAAAGGTGGGCGAAAAAATTCTTATCACAGGCGACACCACAGGTGCATACGAAGCAGTGGTAGAAGAGCTACGCTTCGACCTTAAACCAGTAAACGAAGTTAAAAAAGGCGAATTGTTCTCAATTAAAACCACAGAACTTGTGCGTCGTGGAGACAAATTATATAAATTAGTTCCTCAAATAAATGAAAACTTTAGTTAAGATATTAACCATTACACTAGCATGTTTGGTGTTTATAGCATCACTGCCTTTTATCGCTTTAGAAGTAATTTGTATTCCTAAAGTGACCAACAAAATTTTGGCATACGTGCCAGATTATATGCAGGCAGAAGCAGAGATAGGGGAGTTGGACTACAAACTATCTAGCTGGCCAAATGTGGGTGTAAAACTTCACGATTTGGTTATCTACACCCATATACCAGAGGTGAGAGATACTCTTCTTGCGGTGGACACACTAGACCTTGCTGTGGATGTAATGGCGTTTCTTAACGAAAACAAGGTAAACATCGACCATGCGTGGGCAAAAGGTTTACTTGTAAATGCTCAAACTATCGACGGCAGAAACAACTGGGATGTGTTCCCTGCTTCGGAAGACACCGACACCACCTCTACCGCCATGCCAGAAATAAGATGGCAAAACGTAGAGATAGACAGAGTGAACTTGTCGTATAAAAATGACACTGCACAGTTCAATATCGCCGTAAATGACTTGTTGCTTCATTCTAAAAAGGGCGTGTTCAAGTCTGACGCTATAGTGGCAGGAGCAGAGATAGGAGCAGAAAATATTCTTTACTCAGCACATCCAAATACTAGTTACGCTTTAGGTAGATTTTCTACCAAACTTATAGCTGCAAACACCGAGCGAGGCACTCGTTTAAAAACAGACGTCTTTGTGCCATACGTGAAGCTTCGCGATGCAGAGTTTTCTATCGACAGCACTTCGTGCTCACTTAAAACTAGTATGATGGCAGATACCACATTCAAAAAATTCAATGTGGAAGAACTAGTTTTAAACCTAGACAACTCATCAGTTTCTGCCTCTGGTTATGCAGAAATAGTATCAAATGAAGAAATTTACACAGACCTTGCTCTAGCACTTTCTTCTCCAAAAATAGAAAACATTATTGCCCTTGCACCAAAATCTGTGGTTGATATGCTTCAAGGCATACGCTTGCAAGGAGCCATAAATGCAGATGCCACCGCCAAAGGTTATTTCGATGCTAAAGAAAAACTACCAGTGGTAAACCTAAATGTGGACCTAAAAAATATTAAGGGTTCTGCACCCGAGCGAAACGCCAAACTAGATAGACTAGACCTAAAAGCAAACGCTCGCTACAACCCAAATAGCAAAGACTCCACATTTGTGCAAGTGGATAATTTCTATGTAAAAACAGGTCGTTCATACGTTAAACTAAACGCTAACGCCAAATACAAACAAGGCAAAGAATATGTAAAAGCAGACGTTAAAGGCAATATAGACCTTTATGCTATGAACCAACTTTATCCATTCCTTGAAAATGGTAGAGTGAGAGGTCAAATGTCTGCCGATGTGGGCACATACTTCTTCTTAGAAGATGTCACCAATATGAATGTGAGCCAAATCCATACAAACGGCATAGTTACGGGCGACGATGTTAGGGTGAGTATTCCAAGCGAAAAACTTAGTCTATATGTGGATTCGCTTCGTATAAAAGTGAACACAAACACAGGCGTGCAAAGCCGTCGCACAGGCACTGTAGATACAGCCCTTGTAAATTCTATGTTTGCCTTTAGCAACCTAACACTACGATACAAACGCGCAGTGAAGGCCGATGTGGACAGACTAAGTATGATGTTCTATGCCGACGATTTAAGCGGCAATAAAGCGCCAAAACTTCGTGCTATGGTTTCTATGCGAGGCATCGATGCACAAACCAAAGACACTGTTCGATTCAAAGCCAAAAGAATCTCGGCAAGTGCCAACATCTCTCCAGATAAAGAATACAAATTTGTGCCAACATCGTCTGTGCGCCTATCGTTCGACTCTGTGATTTTTGCCTCAAAAGAAATGGGCACATTGCTAGATTCTACCCGCATTAGTGCATCAGTTACACCAAACTTCCGCAAGTATAAATGGATGGGTAAAGGCAAAAAACCTGTTCTAATACCAGAGAGTGAGCAAAAGGTAATTAATACAGATAGCCTATACAAAATAGTAATGGGAGTGCTAGAAAAAGAAGATGTAGCCGACGAGTTCTTAAAGAAATTTAGAGCAACAGGCAAAATAGCACTAAAACAATTTAGATTTAAAGATCCATATTTCCCATTGCCAATGTCGGTGCGCAAGGTAGATATGGACTTCGATGGCGACACACTAGACCTTAAAAACTTCCGTATGAGAGTAGGTCGCTCTGCCATTAACCTAAACGGAGAAGTAAACAATGTGCGCAGATTCCTGCTTAGAGGTCAAACCCTAAATGGAAATCTAGACCTGCAATCTAGAAGATTGGATCTAAACCAAATAATGAAAGCCTACTATGTGGCTAGCGAAAAAGCAGCAACGAAGGATTCTATTTCTGCCGATTCAAACATTGAAATGATGGAGGAAGAAAACCTAGCAGTAGATACAGAAGGCGCAGAATTGGACTCAATATCACAAAGTGCTCTAATTGTAATACCGGAAAATCTAAACCTAACATTTAGAGCAAATGTAGATACCATTCTAATGTCTAAGATGAAGCTTATAGACTTTGCTGGTAGAGCTAGAGTAAATGAGCAAGCACTTAGTATCGCAAATCTTTCTACATCTACCCAAGTAGGGAAAATGGCAATGCACGTGAGCTACACATGCAAAGACACCCAAAAAGCCGGAGTGGAAGGAGCCATAGAAATGGATAGCGTGCAAATAGGCGAGCTAGTAACAGCGATGCCAGAGCTAGACTCTATTATGCCAATGCTTCGCTCATTTAAAGGAAGCGTGGCATGCGAAGCATCTATCACAGCAAACCTAGACTCAGCTATGAATGTGGTGCTACCATCAGTAAACGCAGGCGTATTCCTAAAAGGCGAAAATCTTGTGTTGCTCGACGGTGAAACATTCTCAGAAATTGCAAAAATGCTTATGTTTAGCAAGAAAACAGAAAACCTAATCGACAGTGTTTCTGTAGAAATGCTAGTAAAAAACAACGAGATAGAAATCTATCCATTTATGGTCTCAATGGATAAATATCGCTTGGGAGTAGGAGGTACACAAGGTCTAGACGAAAGCTTCAACTACCACGTAGCCCTTCTAAAACCTATTATGCTAGGCCTAGATGTGTACGGCAAAGACTTCGACAACATCAAGTTTAAATTAGCCACAGTGAAGTTTAAAAACTCCAACACCGTCATTGGCAAAGGCGGCGTCCTTATTCGCGAAGACGACATCAACTTCCGCTCTATTTTGCATAAGAATGTTGTGGAGTCAATACTTCAGAAAAATAAGTAAAAACTTATTTTTAGTTAGGAATTAGGAGTTAGGAGTGAGGAGTTAGCACTCGTTAGGGTGTGCATCCGAGCATTAGCGAGCCAAATAAAAAACAACAATATAAACAATTTACAACAATGGAAAAGAAAATACAAGCAGAACTAATGTCTGCAATGAAAGAAAAAAACGCAGAAAAAACCGCTGCAATCCGCGAAATCAAAACCGCAATTATGAAATTCAAAACCTCTGCCGAATATAAAGGCGAGTGCACCGATGCAGACATCTTGAACCTAATTCAAAAAATCGCAAAACAACACAAAGAATCTGCCGACATGTACCAAGCAGCAGGCAGAGAAGACTTAGTTAAAGAAGAACTTTCACAACTAGAATATGTAAACATCTTCCTACCAAAAATGATGAGCGAAGAAGAAACCGCTGCAGTTCTAGACAAAGCAATTGCAGACCTAGGTGCCACTAGCATCAAAGATATGGGCAAAATCATGAACTACATGAAAGAAACCTACCCAAACCAATACGACGCCAAATTCGTCGGCACCTACGTAAAATCAAAATTCTAATTCCACAGCTCTCCATACAAGAGTCTCTCATAAACAACAAGAGGTCGCATCATCGTCGATGTGACCTCTTGTTTTATGTCGAATTGTGTAAAATATCCGTATTAAGAAAGTGGATAATATGTAAAATATCCGTATTAGAAAAAGGTGAAATATGTAAAATATCCGTATTAAGAAAGTAAAAAACATGTAAAATATCCGTATTAGAACAAAAAAAGTATTATATTTGCTGTGGAAATAATCAATACTTTTAATTATGAATTCGGTTGAGATAGAAAAAGTGTTGCTTGAGCAACAAGATGAAATAGAGGCTCTTAAGGATGAGGTTTTGATACATCGTCCCGAAGAAGATTTGATAAATCTTAATAGTAAACTAGCACAGGTTGTAATTGGAGTTCGTAGAAGTGGTAAATCAACTCTTTGTTTTAATGCGCTAATTAAATCAAAAGTTCATTTTGCGTATGTGAACTTTGATGATGAACGTCTAGATAAGATAGAAACAAAGGATTTAGATATTGTATTACAGACCTTGTATAAAATTTATGGGAAATTTGAATATCTATTTTTAGATGAAATTCAAAATATTGACGGATGGCCTTTATTTGTTAATCGTTTGTTAAGACAAAAAATTCATATTATTATAACAGGAAGTAATGCCAAATTACTTAGTACAGAATTAGCAACTCACTTAACTGGACGTCATAATAAAATTGAGTTATTTCCGTTTTCATTTCAGGATTGGTGTGTAATAAAAGATTTAGATTACAAAAGGTTAACAACCAAAAATAGGGGATTAATATCTAAAGCATACGAAGATTATTTCCTTCAAGGAGGTTTCCCTGAATTAGTATCAGGTGAGGAGAATCCTAAGAAGTATATAGAAACATTAATAGATAATATTATAAATCAAGATATAAAGAGGCGTTATAAGATACGTAATATAGATGCATTAAAAAAGTTAGTATACCATATGCTAAATGAGGTCCCTACAATTATAGTAAAGGAAAATCTTCAGAAAGCTTTAGGTATAAAAAACGAAAGAACTCTAGGGAATTATCTATTGTATATGAATCAAACTTATTTAATTTCTACAATTAAGAAATATTCTGCAAAAAGTAGAGAAAGAGCTGTA
Organism: Candidatus Enterocola sp.; assembly: GCA_045611845.1. Lineage (GTDB taxonomy): Bacteria > Bacteroidota > Bacteroidia > Bacteroidales > Paludibacteraceae > Enterocola. Next base: position 6,702 of record JAZKXZ010000005.1, read on the forward strand.
GGAGAAAAGACATACGCGATAGATGTCGCTTTTATGGATAAGCGTGAGGATGCTTTCTCTGGTGTTAATCTTGGTTGGAGACTTGAAACAATAGTATATCTAGAACTTTTGCGCAGAAAATCTCGTTCAGACAATGATATTTATTATTTTCAAGGTAGAAGTGCTGAGGCAGATTTTGTTGTTTGCCGTGCTAATAAGACTTTAGCTGTTTATCAAGTGTGCTATGATATATCAAATGATAAAACGCTAAGGCGCGAAATAAGAGGTTGTATAGCAGGTGCAAAAGCAACAAATTGTAATAATATTTTCTTAATTACACATAATGATAGTGCCACAATCCAAGAAGAAGGATATACGATTAAAGTAATTCCTGTTTGGGAATGGTTATTAGATAACTCTGAATTGTAATGTAAAATCACATTTTGATACCTACGGTTGAGTTTATAGAGAAGAAGTTTGGTGAGTTTAATGCCTTGATGTTTGAGGGGAAACTGCCTGGTCTGCCTATTGTGTTGAGCAGTGGGAAAACTTTTCTGGGGGCGTGTGCGTATAAGAAAAGGAAGACATTGTTTGGTGGCACTAAGTATTATGATTTTAAGCTTCGCATAAATAAGAGAATAGACCTACCTGAGGCGGATATTGAGGACATCATCATACATGAGATGATTCACTATCACATAGCCTACCGTGGCATTAAAGACACTTCTACTCATGGAAGGGTGTTTAAAATGCTTATGAACGATATAAATAAACGTTTTGGTAGGCATATTACTATTTCGCGCAAGATGAATGCCGAGGAGAAGGAGCAATTGTGTGGTGACAAGCGTCGCCCGCATGTGATGGCGGTGGTGGAGTTTAAGAATGGCAAGACGGGGGTAAAACAGCTTCCTAGGGTGCATCAAAAGATTATTGCGTATTGCTCTGCGCTGTGGAAGGTAGATGAGATTGCGTCTGTTCAACTCTACATTACAGATGAACCATATTTTAATCGCTTCCCTACTTCTACTGCACTGAAGGTACACTTTGTGGAGAGGGATGAATTAAACAAAAACCTTGCCACAGCAAGGGAGTTGGTGATATCTTGTGATAAGGTAGTAGTAAGAAAATAACCACACACTTGCTTTTTCTCCAAATGATTTTCTACTAATCATTATGTTGGTCTTCTGCTATTCTTTTCATTTTGAGATAGGCCTGTGCAAAATCATCCCCACACACAACAGCACCCCCGTGAGGGCGGTGCATCTTATAAAAAAAATCAAGGCCGCAAATTGCGACCTTGAAATTTTTTAGATTGTTATTCACTACCATGTTATTATTTTATCTACAATAGTCTGTTGCTCCAAACTTGTTCTTCGTAGATATATGCGTGTAGTCTCAATGCTTTCGTGTCCCATTAAATCTGCCAATAATGAAATATCATTACATTTTTCTAGAAAATTTTTAGCAAATCTGTGGCGAAATGAGTGTGGGTATACTACTTTTTCATTAAGTCCATATTTTATTGCATAGTTTTTTCATTGCTGAGCTATACCACGCGTTGTAATCCGTTCCCCAAATCTATTAAGGAATAAATAACCATTTTTTCTGCAATCTGTTTTAAGCCATTCTTCAGTCTCTTCACGTAGTTTCTTAGGAATAAACAGTCTTCTATATTTTCCACCTTTGGTGTAAATATCAAAATAACCTATGTTTACATGCTCTATTTTAATTTGTATTAATTCACTAACACGTGCACCTGTTGCTGCTAAAAATCTTACCACAAAATACCATTCTAAATTATCTTCTTTTTTAAGTTTATTTTTTAGAAATACATAATCCGCATTACTAATAACATTTTCTAAATATGAACGTTGTTGAACCTTAACAGATTTAAGTCGTAGCCGAGTTTTATTTACATACTCCAAATATTTATTTAAGGCCTGAATACGAAGATTCACAGTTTTAGGTTTAAAAGTCTCCATCAAATAGGACTTGTACAATAGAAGATTCCGTTTGTTTAATTCCTTTTTTCTTAAATAAAAGTCATTTACTGCATAGAGATAAGCAGCAATAGTATTCTCCGACATATTCTCTTGTCGAAGAAAAAGTTCAAAATTTTTCACCATAATTGTTTTGTTAAGTTATAAATTAATTTATCAGTTAATAAACGATTATTCTATTTTATAATTCCCATTATGAGAAGTTTGCAGACGGAACGCTTAAATGTATTGATGATGAAATACCCTTTGAGATACCTCAGAGTTGGTGTTGGGTGAGATTGTCGCAGGTACTTACAGTTAAAGGCGGTAAAAGAATTCCATTAGGCGATTCTTTTGCCCCGGGACCCACCTCTCATATATACATTCGAGTAACTGAAATGAAGAATCACACCTTGGTCACCAATAATCTTAAGTATATTAGCGACTCGGTATATGAAAAAATCAAAAACTATACTATCGGCAAGGACGATCTCTATTTAACAATAGCTGGTACAATCGGCTCTGTAGCTATTGTCCCTGAAATGTTCGATGGGATGAATCTAACAGAGAATGCTGTTAAGCTGACCAATATCCTTATTGATAAGATGTTTCTTGTTTATGGAATATCATCTCAGTTTGTTCAATCACAATTTAGTGAAAAAACTAAACAAATGGCTCAGCCGAAGTTAGCTATTGAGCGCATACTTACTACGCTCATTCCACTTCCTCCAATAAACGAGCAAATCTCTATTGTGTCACGGATTGAGGAAATAATGCCTATTGCTGACAAATACGAGAAGTCACAGGAGGCTTTGGATAAGCTCAATGCTGATATATTTGACAAACTCAAGAAATCAGTCTTGCAGGAGGCAATTCAAGGCAAACTCGTACCGCAAGATCCTAATGACGAGTCAGCATCCGTACTCCTTGAACGCATC
>JAZKXZ010000006.1:0-37890 GCA_045611845.1 Candidatus Enterocola sp.
GGTGGTTCTCAAGCGGAGCAAACAGCTGCTATTATGGTGGCGTTTGAGAAGGAACTGCTTGCAAATCCAACAGACCTTGTACTTGTGGTGGGCGACGTTACAAGTACTATGGCTTGCTCTATTGTGGCTAAGAAACTAAACATTAAGGTGGCGCATGTGGAGGCGGGTATTCGTTCGTACGATATGACTATGCCAGAGGAAATTAATCGTATGGTAACTGACTCTATTACAGATTATTTCTTCACTACAACTCGTTGGGCTAGTAGCAATCTTATGAAAGCAGGCATCGGCGAAGACCGCATTTATCTTGTTGGTAATGTGATGATTGACACTCTTCTTGCTAATATGGCTCGTTTTGTGAAACCTGCAATTTTCGACGAACTTCAGCTGCAAGATAAGGGTTATATAATGCTTACTCTGCATCGTCCTGCCAATGTGGATGAAACAAATCACCTTAAAGCGTTGATGACTGAGATTGTGACCAATGCAAAAGGTCTGCCTATTATTTTCCCAATTCACCCACGCACAGCGAAACTGTTTGCCGATTTAGGCATCGACTCGCCAAACCTACACATCGTTAGCCCAATGGGTTATCTTGAGTTCAATTATATGGTGAAACGTGCGTTAGCAGTGGTTACCGACAGTGGTGGCATTACCGAAGAAACTACAGTAATGGGTGTGCCTTGCATTACCCTTCGTGACAACACCGAACGCCCTGAAACTTGCGAAATAGGCACAAACGAACTTATCGGCACAAACCCATACAACATTGCTCCTGCCTTCGCAACTCTTCTTTCTGGCAACTGGAAAAAAGGCGGCATCCCTGAGTTATGGGATGGTAAAGCTGCGGAAAGAATCATAGAGCAAATTATTGGACTTTAATAGAGAAAATCTAAATAATAAAAGGCTGTATCCGTGAGGATATAGCCCTTGTTGTTGAATGCTAGTATAGTTAAAATAAAACTACTTGATAATAGTTTTCAGTATATCAGCAAAGTCTTTACTGAAAATATCAGTAGCTATTGGTGTCATGTGAACTGATACAGAGAAATTTGTAGAATACCACAAAGTTACATAGTCAAACTTAAAACAACCAAACTGAAGTTTTGCCTTAAAAGAACTGGCACGAGATTAATGAAGGCGGTACATTTAAAAGTGATACGGGTGGTACATTTGAAAGTGATACAATCACAAATAATTAAGGTGCAGGTACTAAAAGGTTTTCGTCAACAAGGAAAAAGTCTTTTCTATGATTACATCTACTACAGAGTGGTATTAGGTTATTTTTTTTTCTATAACTGAGATAGATGTGTAAATCCCCTTATTTTTATTTGCATTTTAATTATAAAAAGATTTTTATTATGTTTTTATTTCAATATATTTGTAAAATTATTTGTAATATAAAATGTAATAACAAATTGTGTTATATCTGAAACTGAGATATAATTCTATTATTGAATAAAATATATGGCTCAATTAGAAATTAGATTTACAATTAAAGGTGAAAATCAAGAAACGAATTTTAAGTTGATAAAAGTAGATGATGTTTATAAACTTAAAGGAATTTCTGATATAAGTGGAGAAAAAGTTTTTTTGTTAAAACAAGATTCTAATTCAAGAAGATTATTACTACAAGAAGGAAAAGTCTTCGAGGAAACAGATAGTGTGATAGATGAACGTTTGTTAGGATTATCAGAAGGATTGATAGAGGCTTTATCAGAAGGATTAGAATTGGATGATGATGTAATTGAGAAAGCACAAAAACCAGGTTATAGACCAGATGAAATATATGTAGAGAATAAACCTTTTTCCATAAGTACAATTATGGATTTAATAACAGATGGTGATTTAGAAGTCGCTCCAAATTTTCAACGTAATTTTGTTTGGGATAAGACACGTCAGAGTAAACTAATAGAATCTATTCTTTTAGGACTTCCGCTTCCTTCTATATATTTGAGTCAGTATCCTGACGGGAGACTTACTATTGTTGATGGACTACAAAGAATAACAACGATAAAACGCTTTATGGATGACGAACTTGTTTTGTGTAATATGGAATATTTTGAGGATTGTAATGGGAAAAAATATTCTGAACTAAAGAGTTATCTTCCTTTATTACAATATAGAAGATTTCGTCAAACACAAATCATGTGTTTTGTCATTGATTATCGTTCTCCAGATGCTCTTAAATTTGATTTGTTTAGAAGATTAAATACAGGTGGTAAATCTCTTAATGAACAAGAAGTAAGAAATTGTCTTTCAAGAAAACATTTACAAAATTTATTAATAGCAATGGTAGCAACTGAGGAGTTTAAAAATGCTACAGCGAGTAGTGTAAGTGATTCGCGTATGGCTGCTCAAGAATCAGCATTACGTTTTATTTATTTTTATAATCAATATTCAGAAAGTAATGTAATAGGTGATTATAGTGGTGAATTGTGTAGGTCTCTAGATGCTTATGTTGAAGTTTTAAATAAAAAGTCAGAAAAAGAATTAAACTCTTACTTGGATATATTTAAAAAAAGTATGCAGATGGCATATGATCTATTTGGGGCATATACTTTTAGAAAGATTGAAATTGATAATAAAAAGAAAAATGCAGTTAATAAAACGCTTATGTTAGCGATATCTGTTTTATTAGCAAAATATTATGACAAATATAAAGAAAAAGTAATTGAAGGAGTAAAACTCTCAAATGAACTAGCACAGTTACTTCTTACTGATCATCAACTTTCGAAAGTAATAACAACAAGTACAACGCATAAAGCAAGTATAAAATACACATTAGAGACACTCAAGAATGATTTGTTTGATAAATATTTGCTATAAATATGGAAAAATTAAAGCTTACTATAAATGGTTATAAGTGTTTTGAAAGTAAAAACGAATTTAACCTAAATAATATTACTTTGCTTACAGGTGCGAATTCTGCAGGTAAGAGTTCTGTTATACAATCGCTACTATTTGCTAAAATTATATCAGAAGTTGTAGTGGAAAATGATGATTCAGAAGATGTAATTATATCATTATTTAATAAAAAATATTCGATGGAGTTGGGCAGTTATGATGATATAATAAACTATAAAACTAAAGGAGACATTGAATTCTCATTATCTGACATATGTTTTAGTATCAAAGCTGAAAAGAATGAAAAAATGGTAAATAGTAATGTAGTATTTTCCTCACCTATAGAAAATAGGAAAAATATTAGAAAACTATTTTCAAAAGGATTTACATATCTATGTGCTGAACGTATGGCACCACATTATGAATATAGGGAAACTGATTTAAGTGAAGTTTGTGATTGCCACGGGAGTAATGTAGGGGATGTTTATTCTAAACATCAGAATTGTGATATATTTCAGACAAGATCACTTAATTTCTCTGATAATATAAAAATGTTAATCCAATTAGACGAATGGTGTGATTATATTTTTCCTGGTAATACAGTGCGTACAGAAAAGACGGGTAGTCAGATGTATAAACTAAAATATAGAAATTATGTAGCACCAAATGTTGGTTTTGGTATAACATATGCACTGCCAATCCTAGTTAGTGGTTTGATAATTCCCCAAGATGGTATTCTAATAGTGGAGAATCCAGAATCTCATCTTCATGCTAAAGCACAATCGAATTTAGGGTATTTTTTGGCTCGTATGGCAGCATCTGGAATACGAGTTGTAATTGAAACGCATAGTGAACATATTGTGAATGGTATTCGTAGAATGATTATTGAAGGTAAGACCGAAATGTCGCATGATGACATGACCATTTATTTTTTTCAAGATAAAAATAAAGAAAATGAGAAGAATATAATTGAAATAAAAATGGATCAATTTGGAAATCTCTCAGATTTTCCTATAGATTTTTTTGATCAAGTAAGACAAGATATGTTTAAATTAATGGAATTTGGACGCCAAATAGTAAGAAATGAGAGTTAATGGTAGTATCTTGTTAGATAAAAATGGAAGTCTATCAAAGATTAGTAATTGTTCTGATTATTTAATATTTGATTTTGTCTCTATGATAGAAGAGGCATACGCTAGTAAAGACACATTTTATTATGATAGTGATGAATGGGGTGATTTTTATGCGAAGTCTTTTTCTCCTGATGATTTGTTTTGGGCTGATAAACAAATATTATATTCTGCTCTTTACATTAGTTCTCATCCTATTTTTGTATGTAATCCAATAAATGATGCGAATGATTTTGATTCTAAACCTGCACCAAGGACTATTGGAGGTTTTAAGTATGAAGGGTGTGAGGTAGAAAACTATGTACATAATAAAGAAAGTATAGAAGAATGGCATAGAAAGTGGTTTTATGATAATCCAGATAAAATAGAATGGAATGAAACCGATAACGGCGTGTTTCCATGTTACAATAAAGTTATAGAAATCTTGCGCGAAGAAATAAAAAAGATTAAAGGGAATTCATTACATCTTTCTAATTTAGATTATCAAGATAGAATATGGTTAGAAAGAACCAACATAGAACAACTTGAACCTAAAAAAGTAGTTTCATGTTTTTATGATTTTATTATGAGTCATAAAGATGAAACTAGCGAAAGGATTTCTTATGCAATAGAAATAGGTTCTGAGATTTGTAAAATAAATTATTATCATGAAGAGAAAGAACTTCGAAGGTTAAATAAAACTAACAAATGCATTAAAAGAATTTTTAGTATTAAGAAGAATGGATATTATCAATTCCTTTCTATTGATGTAAAACATGGTAGATTTGAATTATGTAATGATAATGGAGAACATATATGTGAGATATTATTTAGTGGAGAAAAAATAAATCATAGTCAGGAGACAGATCATTCTATTTTTCATGTAAAAGAGTGGAAAAGTATATATAATAAGTAGAACATTATATACGTGAACATATTTTCTAAAATATAATGTATTTATCCTTCCCTCTGCCTTACAAGCAGGGGGGTGTTTATATCCTAATAATATAAATGTAACCATCCGATAAACTACACGTTGTAGTGCAAAAATAAAGGTTGTAACTTTGGCGAGTTACAACCTTACTTGTTAGAGTGGTTACTTTCTTTCCACTTATGTGGGAGTAGTTCAAGAAGTTCTTCGTATGATGCTTTTTGCATGTATGGCATCTTGGCGATGATAAAGTTTAGATAATCGCGAGGATTAACTTCAAGAGCTTTGCAGGTGGCAAGTAGCGAACAGACTACACTCATATTTTCTGCTGCTTCATGATTTACGCAGGACAAGTAGTTCTTTCTGCCCAGAGTGATTGGGCGGATGGCGTTTTCTGTGCTTGTTCTAAATGCCTACGGATGTGTGCCATGCAATTTACTATTTGCACGTTACCTCTGGTCTTAAAAGCAAATTCATAGCCTTCAAGACCGTTACATTGGAAGTATCCTTTAAAATCTTTAGTTAATTTCTCTATAACAGTACCACTTCGTGAAAATATTTTTATATAAACATAACTTGCTTTAATGCAATCTTTCGCTATATTTGCGCGTGTTTACATGAATAAAATTATGAAGAAAAGTATATAAAAATATAAAGCTAATATATGAAAACATTGAGAGGAATTTTTGTTGTAACCAAAAATAAAGAAGAGGCTTTAGTGGTGTTTGATAATCTTGCTAAAGAATTCCAAAATAGACATGCTTGTACAGATAAACAAAGTGTAAGTATATGTAAGGCTTATTGTAGTGAATGTAAAAAAGCTATAAAGGAGTGTTTTTCGTATGAAATGTGGGGACCCAAACAGTGTTTGAAGAAACTTGAACAACACTATATTAACGATGAGCCCTATAAAACTAGTTCCATTCTTTTTGATATATATACGATGATGGGTGATTTACGTGCTTTAATTAGTACATCTGTACCGATAAAAGATTTGCCTTCGTGTAAGAAATTATGTGAAATGTCTACAGGTGACGCAATATCTGCAGTAAATGATTTAGTAGGTAATGGAATAATTAGAATGGCAATTTGTGCATTATTGTTAGGTAAAAATGTTTCTGATAGTGTCGAGATTTCTGAAATTGAGAATTTCTATAAACGGAATTTAGACGAGTTAGAATATGAGTTAGTGTTAGAGAGACGAGAACCGAATGAGATGGAAGAGTTTCTATTATCAAAATATCGTGCCGAGATTTGCTATTGCCATAATGCTAGAGAGAAGACAAATTTAGGAGCTGCAAAAGAATTATGTAGTATAACTAAAAATATAGTAAAACATATACAAAAATACGAGGAATTAGAAAGTAAAACCGATACTATAGCGACAGTGCAGTCATAACTAAACATATTCCAGGTTTGCCATCGTGAGTGGTAATCATACTGGGAAATATAAACCCACTTAAACCTTCACTCTCCTGTCCTCAAAGTATGGAGGTGGAGGTATTGTTATTGTAGAGGAAAATTTTGTAATTTGGAGAATGTTAAGAACTTTTCTTTAAGTTATTTGGAGTAGTGGAGTGGGTGTCGTAAATTTGAAATAGTAAAAATAGAAAGTTAGTATATAAGATTGTTATGATGAAAATAAAATCGGAATTATGTAGTGGATATAAGAATATTTATTTGTTGAATGGTTTGTCTTTGGGTAGTATAAGTTCATTGTATAAATATATGCCATATAGTCGCTTGGTAAAAAGTATTATTAACGAAGAATTGGTTTTTGTTTCTCCTAAAACATGGATAGATCCGTTTGAACGGAGATTCTGGAAGACAGATTATACTAGATATAATTTTACACAACCTAATATTTATTGTATGTGCTTAACCACTAAGTCTACAACAAATGAAGAGGCTGCATGGAAAATGTATGTTGACAGTAAGGAAAGAGCATTACGTATTACGTTTAATGTAGATATACTTTTGAAAAAATTAGATGATTATGCACGTGAATCAGATACTAAAATCTATATTGGTAAGGCAATATATGATTTTGATAGAACGGAAATAATAGATTTACACAAGAAAGAGAATATCTTTTTCCCTAAATCAGTTTTTACGTTAGAACATTATCTGTCATTGATGTGCTTAAAACGTAAGTCTTTTGAGTTTGAAAACGAAATAAGAATATTTATTGTAAAAGATGGTGAATCCTCTTATGAGAGTTTGCTTAAAATAAAAACAGGATTTGATAAAGAGTTTATTCAAAAAGTAATGATAGGTCCTAAAACTCCTTTTTCTAGTGAAGACCCACGTTATCCACTTTATAATAAAATTCAGTACATAGAATCTAATGAGTTTAAGAGAAAAATATCGTCACTGATCAATGGTTGTGATGTAATGCAATCAATGCTTTATAATATTAAGGATTCACTAGATAGGGTATAAATTAATGATATAATCGTTATTAGATCTCTCCTCTGCCTTACAAGTGAAATGAACCCGAGTTAGCGCTTACACAAAATTATGGATGGTGTCAACGTGTTTACATTTATACTTGTGTATTGTCAACTACATGCTTTTTAGGCAGATTATCGAAATTTGATATTTTAATGTAAATATATATCTATATATTTTTTTATTAATTCTGTTTTTTGTATCTTTGCAGAAATTAATCGTATTATAAAAAATACACATTATGTACTTTTCTCTGAGAGCCGAATCTCGTGAGTTACTACAACAATCAACGGGATTAGATAGTTTACAATTGACCAAAACTCCTATTTCTAAAATAAGTGCACGAAGTAATAATTATAGATCAAGGTCGAAACGTGAAATTCAGCCACGTGGATCTATTTTATTACGTATGGGGAGATTGTTATCTTTGAATAAGGTAAAATCTTATTTAAGAGGTATGTAGTATGGTAGAGAAAATATATAAAAAATATAATGAAGAGTTACGTCCTTTAATCTCTGAGGTTGAAGGACGTCTTGAGTATTTTGAGGAGCCACTTCTTGAGAATATCGCATCGAAATTTGATTCTATTGTGTTAAGTCATTTTGCTGAAAATTCTTCTGAAAGTGCCTATAATTTAGAACAGGCCAATAAGTATTTAGATATATGTATCAGTCAAAGTTATCAGTATATAATAACTGACCTTGACAAAAAAAGAAGAGGATTTGAGAAAATATGTCCATTACCTAATTGTAAGATATTAAATAATGGACAGTTTTATAATGAATATCTTAAACATAAAAAGATAGCCAAGGAAAATGTAAAGGAAGGGTTGAAAAAAGATGATTTTATGGCTATAAATAATTATAAAACAGCATACGAGTCATATACCAAGTTGGAAAGATTAATAGATTCTGAAGTATTGTATAATATTATTCAAAAATCGAATAAGAAATCAATTTTTTATACCGTGTTTTCTATTATATTTCCTATCATTATTTCTATATATATTGGAAGAATAGTGAATGAGTATAAAGAATTCATTATGGAGATAATTAAACAATGGATAAACGTATAAATTCTATTTTTGAAATATATAAAGATTCTGTTAAACCTCTTCTTGTTGATATACAGGTTAGAAGTAAGAATGGTAAACTTCCAGATAATTTCTTAAATGAAATTAGAGCTTTAAATGATCATATAGCTCGTTGTTATAGAGAAGATATTACACCTAAGGATATCGAACGTGAATTAACTAAAGCTGAAGGACACTTAAGAAGATTGATATTTGATTGTTTTAAACAGTTAAATATTTATTTGAGTGATTTTCTAGAGTATAAGGAGAGATGGTTTTTTAGCGAGTTTTGGGTAACTTATAATAATGGTGTTTTTTGGTCTGAGTATTCTAGACATAGAATAGATGCACAAACAAATGTGATTGAAGCAAAGAAAATAGAAACACTTGACCCTGACAGGGCTATGATTTCTTATGAAAATGCCTTTATAAATTATAGGAAAGCAGAAAACCTAATACGCTCTAATAATTGTATGTTATTAAGATCTTTGTTTCATAAATATTTTAATTTATCAAAAAATTTCTTGTGGTGGTTTTTAGGTACGGTATTATTGACCTTAATTTCTACTATTATAGGTCTGTTTGTTTAGATTTTGCTATTCCTTTTATTTTAAAGAAACACATTACTCTTATAGCGGGCGCGCGTCTAATATTCTCAATCAATAGCTACTTCAAAAATGAGGTGGCTATTTTTTGAGTGATTTTCGGAGTAAAAAGTGTTGGAAATTCTAGATTACGGAACAAAAATGCATGAAATTCAAAATATTTGCTTAAAAATTTGTGATAAAATTTGCGTATATTGAAGTAAATCAGTACTTTTGCATCCATAAAAACACAAATGCCCCATTCTTAAACAACATATAAATCCCCAAAAATAGTGGTTGCTTTGAAAGAAGTAACCACTATTCTTTTTATAAATTATACCAACTGTTGGGGGCAATATTACCTATTCCTGATTAACCCAAATGAAATTATCTATATTGTAGCCTCGGCGTGTGGCTTCGTTCAGGACATTCTTTTTTTCAATAGGGTCTATATAAGTGGTTCTAGAAAGAATCCACAAATAGTTGGGCAAAATCCATGTGAAAAGTGAAAATATTTAACAATTAGAATTGCCTAAAACTAACAATCTGCCCATCTTAAAACGTTCCCGAAAAACGGTTTGTAAAATTTTTGTAACATTTGGTTTCAATTTTATATCAAAAAAAGCCCTTTTTTAGGTATTTCTGAGCTATTTTTCACTAAGGGCCAAAAATTTTTCAAAAAACGTTTGCAAAATTTTTTTTTCAATATATATTTGCTACGAAATCAATTTCTCTCAAGGAGAAGTTGATTTTTTTATTTTATAAACCCTTTTAAAAATTTTATTATTTAAATGAATTACAAAAAATTTAATCTAATGTCATTATGAATGTTAGAACTGTTTTTGGGGTGTTAGCTTGGATGTTGTCAAGCAGCCTCGACGCTAGTGAAGTTAACGGATTAGTAGCCATCTCAGCAGATGGAGATCCAACAACTTATCTTCTTTCTCAAGTGCAACGTATTAATGTATCTGCAAATGGTACCGACGGTGCAATGTCTGTGGTGAATAAGAATGGTAATGAAGAAGGTGCATACCAGAAAATAATATTTGCCTCCGTCTCCACGAAGATATGTGGAGTAGAGGTACCAAATGTATATGTCTACCCAAATCCTGTATCAGATGCTCTATATGTAAGTGGAGTAGATGAAGATGATACACATCTAATTATATATGATCTAAACGGAAATTGTATTCTAGGTGAGTATGGCAATGAAATAGAAGTTGCATTTCTACCAAAAGGAATGTACATTTTAGGAATCAACGATTATTATGTGAAATTTATTAAGCAATAATACTATGAAAAAGTTTACTCTTTTTATTGTTGTTGTACTTTGTATTGCTCATTTAGTTAATGCTCAATTGAAATTGTATGTTTATGAAAATAATGGAGAAGTTACTTCTTTCGTTGCTTCTAATGTTGATAGTATTGCTTTTACAGCTCCCAGCGGCAATCCCGTAGAACCTGCTAATGAAATCACAGAGTATGTGGAAATGGGGCTATCTGTAAGATGGGCTGTATGTAATGTGGGTGCAAATGCACCTGAAGAATATGGTGATTATTTTGCCTGGGGAGAAGTTGAAACTAAAGATTATTACCAACTCAACAATTATCAATGGGCAGCTAGTGTTTCTGGTATGATTCTTAAATATTGCACTAATAGTTTTCTGGGTAATGTAGATAACAAAACACAACTAGAACCAGAAGATGATGCGGCACGTGTAATATGTGAAGATAGATGGAGAATACCTACAGAATACGAGTTTAATGAGTTGATAAATAATTGTTCTATTACCTGGACAAGTAGCAATGGAGTGTATGGTTTAGAGTTTGTTTCAAAGAAAAATGGCAATTCTATATTCATACCTGCTGCTGGCTATTATTATGATGTTGAAAAGGATGCAAGTTCTTTTGGATATTATTGGACATCTACATTAGATATAAATGATTCAACCAAAGCAAAACAATTTGCATTCAACGAAGATGGTCATAATTTAAGTAGTAGTACTCGTTATTTTGGTCAAACAATACGTCCTGTAATGCCATAAATAAATAGGTTTGTTTATAATTCCTTAATTATTGACTTGTATGAAAACGGCTTCTGTTATAAGACCTAAAACAAAAGTCTTTGAGTTTAATTTAAAGGAAATCTGGCTTTATCGTGATTTAATCTCGATGTTTATTAAACGTGATATTGTTACACTTTATAAACAAACCATTTTAGGACCGTTGTGGAATATTGTACAACCTGCTATAACAGTTGTAATGTATATGCTCGTGTTTGGTGGCATAGCTGGTATTCCCACTGAGGGAATACCGCAGCCACTGTTCTATCTGTCTGGAGTGTGTATGTGGCAATATCTTGCAGATTGTTTAATAAAAACTTCTAATACCTTTGCTACAAATGTAGGTCTTTTTAGCAAAGTGTATTTCCCAAGGTTGATATGTCCTATTTCTGCGGTATTTAGTAATCTATTTAGATTTTGCATTCAATTTTTCTTGTTTGTAGCGGTATATCTATGCTATGTGTTCTTTGGAACCGATTTACATCCCAATTGGTATATGTTGTTGATGCCAATATTGGTGATGATGCTAGCTGGGATAGCGCTGGGAATAGGGAATATTATATCTACAATATCAATAAAATATCGTGATATGCAAGTGCTATTTACCTTTATAGTGCAAATATGGATGTATGCAACGCCTATAGTTTATCCTCTTACACACGTGAGTGGCAAGTATTTAAATTTAATTATTTGTTTAAATCCAATCACTCCCATTATAAGAACTTTTAGATATAGTTGTTTTGGGGTAGGAGAATTTATAGGTTGGGAATGGCTCTCTTATAGTTTCTTTTTTATGGTTATAATTTTGCTTATTGGCACAATGCTATTTAACCGAAAAGAAAGAATCTTTATGGATACGGTGTAATATAAAAACAATTTTTATGTGTAGCGCAATAGAATTCAATAATATCAGTAAGCAGTATCATCTAGGAGTGGTTTCAACCAAAACACTTGCTCAGGATGTTTGTCATTGGTGGATGTTAAATGTGTTTCACAAACAAAACCAAATGGAAACTGAGGGTGTAGAGTGTCATTGGGCACTGCGTGATATTGACTTTAAAGTAGAAGAAGGCGATATTGTAGGTATTGTTGGAAAGAATGGAGCAGGAAAGAGCACGCTTTTAAAATTGCTATCAAGAATTGTGGCTCCAACTACAGGTTATATCTATACAAATGGTAGAATAGGCTCATTGCTAGAAATTGGAACCGGGTTTCATTATGAAATGACAGGTCGTGAAAATATATTTATGAATGGCGCCATTTTAGGTATGACAAAGAAGGAGATAAAACATAAACTCGATGAAATAATAGATTTCTCAGGTTGTGAACTATATATAGACACGCCCGTGAAACGTTATTCTCAAGGTATGATGGTGCGATTAGGCTTTGCTGTGGCAGCACATTTAAATCCAGATATTCTAGTAATAGACGAAGTTTTGTCAATTGGTGATAGCGAATTTCCGCGTAAGGCCGTGAATAAACTAAAAGAAATTAATAAACACGGAGTGACAATACTTTTTGTAAGTCACAATATGGAAATAGTGAAATCGCTATGCAAAACTGGATTTCTTCTAGAGAACGGAATTATTAAAAATAAAGGCGATATAAACGAGATAGTATCGCTATATAAAAATAACATTATTAATTAACCCTTTAAATTTTAAGCATTATGGCAGTAAAATTTTTTAAATGTAATCACTGTGGTAATGTGATTATGAAAGTAGTAGACTCTAAAGTACCAGTTATGTGCTGCGGAGAAAAAATGGCAGAATTAAAGCCTAACACAGAAAATGCTAACATATTAAAGCATATGCCTGTGGTATATAGGCTAGATAGTTGCAAAATAAAAGTAGAAGTGGGTAGTGTGCCTCATCCAATGCTTCCAGAACATCACGTAGCATTTATTTATGTGGAATGTGAAAAAGGAGGTATTCTTGTGAACCTAACCGACAAATCTGAAGCAGTAGTTTGCACTTGCAAAGACGATCCAATCGCTGTGTATGAGTATTGTAACTTGCATGGCCTCTGGAAAGCCGAGTTATAATTATTTATAAAAAATAAGGTATAAAAACGAACCGACCTGTAGTCTATTGTAGTGGAGACCGCAGGTCGGTTTTCATTTATAGCAAATTATTTTTGTGATTTTAACTATATTTTAACTATATTTGTTGTGTTTTATATGATAATCTACTTAAAATATAAATTTCAAATCTCTGAGAATTAATATTATGAAAATAGCATATTTACTTGGAAGTTTGAGTAGGGGCGGTACAGAAACCCTGCTTCTTGATGTTTTTAAATCAGCAAATAAGGCACAATATGAATTTATTGGTGTGCATAGAAAAGATGGTCCATACAAGGATGATTTCTATGCTACTGAACCTAAATTTGTGCACTGTGCGCCTAAAAAAGGACGTTTCTTCTCATATTTTAAACGTCTTCGTGCTTTATTTAAACAAAATGGTATTACAATAGCTCACGCTCAACAATGTATTGATGCTATTTATGCATGCATTGCTACAATAGGTACAAATATAAAAGTGGTGCAAACATTTCACGGCTATGATTTTGGAACAAAAGGACTAAATAAGTGGCTTCTTAAAAGAAGCATTCTATGGTGTGATGCATCATACTTCGTGAGTGAAGCAGAAAAACAATACTATATTAAGAAATATAATCTTAAATGTCTTGATAAACTTCATGTAGTGTATAATGGTATCAATTTTTCTAAATTTGATATAGAAAAACAACCATTGGAACTGCCTGAAAATAATATTGACTGCCCACAGGGCGGATTGCTGAAATTGGTTATGGTCGGGAACTTTGTGCCCGTCCGGGCACAAAGTTCTGTGTGTCAATTTCTTAAAGGACTTAAAGATAAAGGTGTAAACTTTGATTTCTATTTTGTGGGTAGAAAATCAGATGCAGAGCCTTGGCGTTTTGATAATTGCGTAAAATTTTGTGAAGAAAACGGTTTAAAAGATTGTGTACACTTCTTAGGTGCTAGAGCAGATGTGCCTCAAATTTTAAAAAACGTGGATGCATTTGTTTATGCTACAGACCACGATACTTTTGGTATTGCAGTGATAGAAGCAGTTGCTGCAGGTCTTCCTACTTTTGTGAATGATTGGGAAGTAATGACAGAGGTAACTCAAAATGGTAAATTGTCTACACTTTATAAAACAAATGATACCGAAGACTTTTGCGAGAAGTTTATGGATTTTGTAAATAATGTGGAATCATATAAAACTAAGGCTGTAGAGAATGCTAAAATAGTAAGAGAGATTTACTCAATTGAAAAGCATATTGAAAGGCTTAATGAGTTGTATAAGTCGTTATAACAAAAAAAACATCACATCGTGATGTTTTTTTTGTTGTTACTCCTCGTCAAAGAAATTCTCATCGAGGAATGTATCAATATCCCTGCGTTCTTTCTTGGTTGGGCGGCCGGCACCACGGTCACGTTCGCCAGAGGCGGTCATGCGGGTGAGTTCTAGTAGTTTGTATTGGTCGGCTGGGGTTATGTTCATCATATAGTCTGAAACTAATTTTGCTCCTACGCGGTTTTCGGTGATTTGGATAATGCGGTAGGTGTAGATAATAGGCGACTTTTTAATCTGTACAGTCATACCTTCGGAAACACAGAACGATGGCTTCACGGGCATATTATTTACCAAAATACGACCATTTTTACAAGCGTCTGTGGCTATACTGCGAGTTTTGTACAGCCTCATAGTCCAAAGCCATTTGTCTATTCTTATTAGTTTCATTGGTTGTTATTTACTATTGAACTGATTCATTGTTCTCTCTACACCTGCTAGGCAGAAACTTTTGATAATTTCACCACAGGTTTCTAGTTTGCTGTTCATCTCAGACATTTGTTCGTCTGAAAATTTGCCAAGTACATAATCTACTTGCTTGCCTTTTGGAAAGTCGTTTCCAATACCAAAGCGTAGGCGTGCATATTTTTCTGTGCCTATAAGATTTTGAATATTGGTAAGACCATTGTGGCCTGCACTGCTGCCTTTTGGTTTTAGGCGCAATGAGCCAAAGGGTAGGGCAAGGTCATCTACTAATACAAGTAGGTTTTCTACTGGTATTTTTTCTTCGGCAAGCCAATATCTCACGGCATTGCCACTTAGGTTCATAAAGGTATTTGGTTTAAGCAATATAAGTTCAGCATTTTTTACTCTGCATTTGGCAATTGCACCATAACGCTTCTCGGTAAAAAAAACATTAGACGCCTTAGCGAAGGCGTCTAACATCATAAATCCTATATTGTGGCGGGTTTCGTGGTACTCAGCACCAATATTGCCCAAACCGACAATTAAGTATTTCATTTTGGATTATTTTTTATTAGCAGCAGCTTGAGCACCACGTGCAGCACGTGTTAATTGAACAGCTACAACTACGTTATCCTTGTTGTTCATAATTTGTAAGCCTTCATATGAAAGTTCACCAGCTTTAATAGTTTTACCTAGTTCTAGGTTTTCTACGTTTACTACTAAGATTTCTGGGATTTGTGTGTAGATAGCTTTAACTTTTAGTTTACGAAGAACTAGAGAAAGTTTACCACCAGCACGTACACCCACTGCAAGACCTTCTGTTTTAACTGGAACGCTGAATACGATTGGTTTTTCTTCGTTTACTTCTAGGAAGTCTAAGTGAAGAATTTTGTCGTTTACTGGGTGATATTGAGCGTCTTTAAGAACTGCATTGTAAACTTTACCGTCGATAGTAAGTTTAACAGCGTAAATGTTTGGAGAATAGATTAATTTACGAACAGCAGATTGAGTTACTGTGAAGTTAACGTTTTCTTTGCCACCGTAAAGTACGCAAGGAATAGCTTCTGTTGAACGTAAAGCTTTTGCAGCTTTTTTACCTAGGTCTGCTCTTAGAGCGCCTTCTAATTCAAATGTTTTCATAAAAATTGTTTTTTGTGTTACTCAAATTCGGGTCAATATTACTTGTGCTTTTGGTGTTGGCGACCCGATTCCCATCACACTAGTTTTAAAAGCGGGGGCAAAGATAGTGATTTATTTTTATATAAACAAATAAAAATAGTTAGGAGTTAGGAGTTAGGAGTTAGGAATTTTTAGAGTAGCGAGAGCAATGATAAGCTTGCTTAAGCATTGCCGAGTCACGAATAAAAATCACGAGCGTAGCGAGTAATTTACAATTATTTTACTATCTTTGTCAATTAATTTTGATAAACCAAAAAACTATATAATTATGGCAAGAAAACTGAATACAATTTGTGTACAAGGTGGTTGGGAACCTAAGAAGGGCGAACCACGAGTATTACCAATATATCAAAGTACTACATTCAAGTACGAAACTAGCGAACAAATGGCTGACCTTTTCGACCTAAAAGCTAATGGATATTTCTATACACGTCTTCAAAACCCAACAAATGATGCTGTAGCAAGCAAAATTGCAGAACTTGAGGGTGGTGTGGCAGCAATGCTTACATCTTCTGGCCAAGCAGCTTCATTCTATTCTATATTCAATATTTGTGAGGCTGGTGACCACTTTGTGAGTGCAGCTTCTATTTATGGTGGCACATTCAACTTATTCTCTGTGACCATGAAAAAACTTGGTATTGAATGTACATTTGTGGATGCTGATGCTTCTGAAGAAGAACTACAAGCGGCTTTCCGCCCAAATACTAAAGCACTTTTCGGTGAAACTATTGCAAACCCAGTGCTTAGCGTGCTTGATATTGAGAAATTTGCTCGTGTTGCGCACAAAAATGGTGTGCCTTTAATCGTTGATAACACTTTCCCAACTCCAATCAACTGTCGTCCAATTGAATTTGGTGCTGATATTGTTATTCACTCTACAACTAAATACATGGATGGCCATGCTACTGCAGTGGGCGGTTGTATTGTGGATAGTGGTAACTTCGATTGGGAAGCTCACGCTGATAAATTCCCTGGTTTAACAGAGCCAGACCCATCATATCACGGACTTGCTTATAGCAAAGCATTTGGTAAAGGTGCTTATATTACTAAGGCTACTGCACAACTAATGCGTGACCTTGGTTCTATCCAATCACCAGAAAATGCGTTCTTGTTGAATCTAGGCCTTGAAACTCTACACCTACGTATGCCTCGCCATTGCGAAAACGCACTTAAAGTGGCTGAGTATCTAGAAAAACACCCAAAAGTGGCTTGGGTAAATTATAGTGGATTGAAGTCTAGCAAATATTATGAACTAGCTCAAAAACAATTTACTAACGGTATGTCTTGTGGTGTGGTTACCTTTGGTCTTAAAGGTGGTAGAGACGTATCTATTCGCTTCATGGATAGCTTAAAACTTGCATGCATTGTTACTCACGTGGCAGATGCTCGCACCTGTGTGCTTCACCCAGCTAGTCATACTCACCGTCAGCTTTCTGACGAACAATTGATTGCTGCAGGTGTGCAACCAGACCTTATCCGTTTCTCTGTGGGTATCGAAGACGCAGAAGATATTATTGCAGATATTGAACAAGCGTTAAATAGTTAGGAATTAGGAGTTAGGAGTTAGGAAATTTTGTGCAAGCCGAGTGCAAATAAGTTTACTTAATTTGCCGAGGCGCCGCCAAAAATCACGTAATGCGAAGCATTGCGTAGTTTAATATAAGAAAAGTTATGCCTTTAAATCTGCCAAAGAGATTACCTGCGATAGAGCTTTTGAAAAAAGAAAGCATCTTCGTAATAGATAATGAACGAGCATCGAGCCAAGATATTCGTCCACTGAAGATAGCTGTGGTTAATTTAATGCCTATTAAGATAACCACTGAAACAGACCTTATTCGTCTGCTTTCTAATACGCCGCTTCAGATAGAACTCGACTTTATTAAACTTAAAAGTCATACCTCAAAAAATACTCCTATAGAGCATCTTCAGATGTTCTATAAGGATTTTGATAGCATCAAAGATACTAAATATGATGGTATGATTATTACAGGTGCGCCTGTGGAAAAGTTTGAGTTTGAGGATGTTACATATTGGAACGAAATTACTAGCATTTTCGACTGGGCAAGACACAATGTAACTTCTACACTTTATATTTGTTGGGCAGCGCAAGCAGGTCTTTATCATTTCTACAATGTGCCTAAATATGAACTAAACGCAAAAATGTTTGGTGTATTTAAGCATACAGTTTCTGATAAAACTAATGCTATTTTCCGTGGTTTCGACGACGAGTTCTTTGTGCCACATAGCCGCCACACAGAAGTGCGCAGAGAGGATATTGAAAAGGTTCCTGATCTGAAAATTATCTCTGAATCTGATGATGCAGGTGTGTATATGGTAATGGCACGCGGTGGTAGAGAGTTCTTTATTACTGGTCATTCAGAATATGCTCCTAACACTCTAGACGACGAATACAAACGCGATGTAAACAAAGGTCTTGACATTCATGTGCCAGATAATTATTATCGCAACGACGACCCTGCCCAAGGTCCAATAGTTCGTTGGCGTAGCCATGCGAATTTGTTGTTCACCAACTGGCTGAACTACTTCGTCTATCAAGAAACTCCATACGATATCAATAGAATTCAGTGATTTTAAAGGGTGCTTTAAAATCACTGAATATTACCTAAATTAAAAAGGGTGCAGATCATTAATGATTTGCACCTTTTTTGTTTTACAAAAGATAAAATTTCTTATATTTGTAAACACATGCGAAAAATAGTTTTACATATTATAGTATTTTTGATGACTTGGGTTAGTGTGTGTGCTCAGGGACCATTTGATATAAAGCTGCTTAAGAGTATTTCTGTGGGGGATTATAATGGGGTGAATCCTATTTTGGTGTGTGATTTGGATGGGGATGGACTGCCAGAAATGGCTACGGTGCAAAGCGATTATCGTGACAATGAGGGCAGGGTGGTAGTAATAAAAGGTGGTGCCTTCGGTAAGCAAAATGTGATAGGTTTTGGTGCTAAATATGGCACTGAGGGTGTATCTTTTGGATATTCGGCGTGCCCAATTGCAATGACCACAGTGCGTGATGGTGCTGGCAGACTTCAGGGGCATATATACATAGTGGCAGGCACTGCAGAGGCTAAAAATCTATATCTTTATAGGTATAATTCTATCAAAGATATAAAAGAAGAACGCTCTGTGTCACTTCAAAATAACCTTTATGGCATACCTCATATTGCCGATTTTAACAACGATGGCAGGCCAGAAGTGTTTGTGGGTACAGAGGTTTTTGATGCATATTCTCTCACTTCTATAGGTTTTGGTGGCGGCGATGCAAACCAAGGACGACACTTGCAACACGATGGTTCAAATTTCTCTTATAGCACAGTTTACTCACAGGGGACCAATAACGGCAATGATAACGACAACAGCGAGAAGTATCTTCTTTGTGGGAATCAACTATTTACTGTAAATCCTAAGGCTGCGCCAAACGGTGTAACCCTTTATAAAACTTTAGGTGGTATTCAAAAGGATGGCACTGCACTTATGGCAGACCTAGATGGCAACGGCACCAATGAAGTGGTGGTGCGTGATACTCAAAAAAGACTTTCTATTTATAGTGTAAAGAATGAGGAAGCTATTATTTTAAATTCTCCACTGCCTATGTCTTCTTTCCCTGCAGTGGGCGATATAGATGGTGATGGAAAAGACGAAATAGTTGGTCTAAAAGACAAAACATACCTTTCTGCATACAAACTTCATCCTACAAAAGGCGTGCTGTATGAGTTTTGGACAATTAGACACAGCGATGTGTCTGCTCAAACTGGTATTACACTATACGACTTCAATGCCGACGGCATAAAGGAAATAGTTTATAGAGACGAAACTCTTCTGCGTATAATCAACGGCAGTGGAAAGAGTCATATTACTGGCAATGACACTATAAAACAATGCCGTAGAATAGCATACAATCTTGCTTCTGTAGGCCTAAAATCTTCTACAAAAAGTGAAAAACCTATTATTGCTGATGTGCTCGACAACGGCGGAGTACAGATAGTGATAGGGGGAGTGGTGTATGGGGATTATGAGAAAGGAAAGTCTAAAATCTGTATCTTTGGAAAAAATTATTAAAAATTGAGCAAAAAGAAAGGAGTTAAGAAAAAACTCCTAACTCCTAACTTCTAATTCCTAACTGAAGTTTACTTCTTTATAAACTTTGCTGTTCTGTTGCCAGATTTTACAATGTACAAACCATTTGGCAGGGTAGAGGCAGAGATTTTTGTTATAGCTCCTTCTACTGCTTTTGAAATTAATTGTTTGCCATTGATGTCGTATACATTAATTTCTGACTCCAATTCTGATTCGTTCATAAATACATTAACATCGTCTGTTGTTGGATTTGGATATACTATTAATGACAATGTAGTTGCATCTGTTTCTTCTATGTCTGTTGGAGCATCTGGATCTACAAATGTGATAGGTTGAGTACATGTTTCGCCAAATTGGTTGGTAATAAATGCACGCACATATGTGCCTTGGAAACCTTTGTATGAGAAGGTTTTACCTAAGCCTACCACGGTACTTCTGGTAGATGATGCTGCTGAAGAAGTTTTATCTGTACCATAAATCCATTGTACGAATCCGTCTGTTTCTATTGTGATAGTTTGATTTTCTTCATCAATATTGATAGAAGTGATACGTGGCGCTTTGCCTTTGCCTGTACCATTAGGTTCGTAACAGAAATATGTTTCACCTTTACGCATGGCGTCTTTAAGTTCTTCTGTAGTTAAACCTTCCATAAGCATAAAGTTGTAGTTTTTAAATAATTGGTTATCATTGTGAGCATCGTCGCAAGAATAACCATATACTGGTCTTTGAGGCATAGTTCTTTCTAGAATTTGGTCCCAAAGAATGCGGTCGTTAGGACGACGATTACCTTGGTTGTAAACTTCAAGACCTATTAGAGAAGGGTAGGTTTTAAAGTTTTTAGCATGCCAACCAGGACCATTTTTTGCAGTTTCTGAATATGTAGTTCCCAAATCCCAATATTGTCCTGGGTGATTGATAATTTGCATGCCACCTAGAGCATATGTATAAGCATAAGACTCTTGAAGTGATGCGAATTCTTGACCTTGACGACCTGTAAAGAAGTCGTTGTGGTGATTAAATTGGCCACCAGTGCGTTCTGCCCAATTGTTTGTATTGTCTTTGCTTAATTCGTTGCCTGGTACAGCAAGCATACCTAGTGATTTTGGGTCACGACCTGTAATACCAGACATAAATTGAGGGAAAAGTTCCCATGGGTATGGGTTGTAATCGTGGTCTGTTAGTGCAAGAATTTTATATCCTGCATTATAATATTTGTCTACTACATATGCTGTGGTGAAACCATCTGTTGCATCGTTAGATTGTGTAGTATGTGTATGGAAATTACCTTTATATTGGTTAATTGTAGCCCAATCAATGTCTGCGTATGGATTGTTGTCTATTACAGTTTCTAGAGTGTTGCCACTAAGCACTTTTACATACACAGCGCGATATGCTTTGGTCGTGGTACCATCTACTGTAACATCCATATAGAAACCATAAATGCCACTTTGTGCATTGTTAATGGTATAATATTCTTCGCCATCTGTGCCTTTTGTCATTGTAATTGCACTTGAAGAATTATTGTTATAATTCATACGGTAGTTTACAGTATTTCCGTTTAGGTTATTAATTTTTGCCTTCACTTTTACTGTGCTACCCACGCGTACCACAGCTGGTTCGCCACCAAAGTATGCTAAATCGATAGGTTCTTCCTCTTCTTCAAATTCAATTCCTTCTTCAATGGTAAGTTGGTTTGTTAGGTAAGAGTATGTAACTCTTGCAGAAGTACAATCGGCAGAAACAGTACCGCTTACCATTTCTCCATTGTCACCACCAGAGTTTACTGTGCCTGAGTGTACAGACACTGTTTTGTCTTCATCAAATTCTAAAATTGCACTTACAGTGAAGTTTTCGCCTACTTTGGCTACCATGCCATTAATTTTAAACATAGAAGCATTAACTGCAGATTGTGTGTAAGAACCATCTTCAAACACAACTACGCGTTGCCAAGAAGGTGCTGTTCTAGATGTTTTAAAATCAATATTTTTAGGAGAAGACAATAATAATGAACCACTACAATTGCTACCGTCGTTTAAGTTCCAATAGTATGAATATTTTTTGCCATCAACTGGAATCTCTACCACAATCATTTGTGCAGGGGTTGCTGTTTTACCATCTTTATAGAAAGAACCTTTTGTGGTTTTGTAGTTTGTACATGTTAGGGTAGTAGTGCCTTCACCTTTCATAAAGGTCCAAGTTTTATCGACATTTCTTATCACTCCTTCGAGTATATCTATTTCTGATTCTAGGTTTGCACCTCTAAGATTTGCACTGCGAGTTTCAAGCGAAGCGTCTGCATCTATACCTTTTAGATATTTGAAAACAATAGGGAATTGTGTACCCCAAGTTTTGTCGTCGTGCACACCAGATGTGCTATTTAGATACTTAATATCTGTAAAACCAGCATCTTTCAAATAGAAACTAAGTTCTTCGCTATCTTCGTGCATAAAAGGCATATCGTTTCCGGTAAGAGTGAAGACGAATTTTGTTTTGTTATCTTCGCTTGGCTTAACGTTTTCGATAAATGTTTCTATTTCTGCTCTGTTGTACCAAAAAGAAGGAGAGAACAATCCGCATGAACCAAATACAGTTGGGTGTTTAACAGCTGCATAGTATGCAAAAAGACCTGCCACATCTGCACCCATAATAGTTCTGTTAGTAGTAACAGCTGGATATTTGCTTTCAAGCGCAGGGATAAGGTCGTTTACAACACCTGTTAAGAATTCGTCTGCTTTACCTGTGCCCATAAATTCTTCGTTTTCCCATGGGGTGAATTCAGGAAGTTGAGCATAAATTACCGCAATAATGCCAGGTTCAAGACCATCATCTTCCATTTTTTTGATTGAGTTTGCCACATTCCAAGAATCAGAATAAAGAATGCGGTCGCCCATTTCTGTATCTGAGCCAGCTTGGCGATAACGCATGTGGCGGCCAAACATATAGGTAACAGGGTAGGTTTTGCTCTTGTCGTAGTTGGTTGGTAGTAAAATTTGCACAGGGTAGGTTTTGCCGTTGATAGTGTAGTTTTCTACAATACCTACGCTTTCGTACACTTTAAGCCATTTGCCTACAACGTCTGGATTACCAACAGTCTTTCTGTTTGACACTTCGCCACCAGATGCAGTTTTTTCTACGTAATCCCAACTAGGTCCACAAACGTATTTGTAACCTTCGGAAGCTTTCACGTCTTCTTCTGTAATGCCAGCAATGGTAACAGTAAATTGGTCTTTACCATCAACTTTGTTCATGGCTACAGGAGCTCCAGCAGACCAATTGGCAAGTTCTGGCAAACCACCCACAATATAGCATTGCTTTGTGCCAACTGGAACGTTTACCGTAAAGGTAACGTCTGCTAAAACAGGGCTAATACCCAATAAAAAGCCTGTTAAAAGTGTTAGTAAAATCTTTTTCATAATGTATTTGTTTTTAAGTTTATTGTGTCAAATTTATAATACATACGTTATCATTTTACAAAAATAAAAATATTTTGCAATGGTTTGCATAATCTTTCTAAAAAAAGTGAATAAAATTTAAAAATGAGTAAGAAAAATAACTATAAATGTTTGGAAATGGCACATTATTTTTTTAATTTAGCAAAAGATTGCAAAAATATAAAAGCATGGATTATTTGAATTTTGATAAAACGGTTTTAACCAACCTGGAAAAGTCTCTTACCAAAGAGTTACTGCGCACCAATCGTTCTGGAGCATATAGTAGTAGCACGTTGGTAGGATGTAATACACGTAAATATCACGG
Organism: Candidatus Enterocola sp.; assembly: GCA_045611845.1. Taxonomy (GTDB): domain Bacteria; phylum Bacteroidota; class Bacteroidia; order Bacteroidales; family Paludibacteraceae; genus Enterocola. The sequence goes on from JAZKXZ010000006.1 coordinate 23,880, forward strand.
ACATTTGGTAATTCCTGTGCCGTCTATGGGCGAGGATAATCATATTTTGCTCTCTTCTATGGATGAAACTATTATTCAGCATGGAGCAGAGTTTAATCTTGGTGTGCACGAATATGATGGCGGACATTTTTCTCCCAATGGACATAAATACATCCGTGAGTTTTATTGCGAAATCATTCCTAAAACCATTTATCGTGTAGGTGGCGTAATTATTTCAAAAGAGGATATTATGGTGGCAAACGAGGCTAGGGTGATTTCAAAATATACTCTACTTCAAGCTCATTCTGCCACAACTATTCGCTTTAAACCGTTTTTAGCATTCCGTAGCGTACATGACTTGTGTATAGCAAACGACAAGGCTAATGCAGATGCTATGCCTGCTAAAAAAGGTGCTGCATTTAAACTTTATCCTGAATATCCAAACCTTTATATTCAATTTTCAAAAACACCAAACTACATACACGAGCCAAATTGGTACAACAATGTAATGTATGCCAAAGAACTTGAACGTGGTTGCCCATACAAAGAAGATTTGCTTGTGCCTGGTGCATTTGAAATGCCTATTAAAAAAGGTGAAAGTATTTATGTATCTGCTGGCACAACAGAAATCTCTCCTACAGGGCTTAAAAAACTGTGGGAAGAAGAACTGCAACGTCGCCACGCTCGTAGTGATATGTTTCAATGCCTACGCAATGCCTCTGCTCAATTTACAAAAAATGTAAACGGCGAAACATATCTACTCGCTGGTTATCCATGGTTTCATGTGCGTGCTCGCGATGAGTTTATTGCTATGCCAGGCTGCACACTAGGAGTGGGAAACATTGAAGCGTTTGAAACTCTCGCTCGCACTGCAATAGCAGAGATTATTGAGTTTATGGTAGAAGGCAAAACGGGAGTAATAACCGAACTTGACTCTCCAGATGCTTTACTTTGGTTTATTTGGGCGCTACAGCAATATTATTTGAAATGTCCAATTGAAAATCTACAAGCAGATATTCTGAAAATTGTGCCACAAATTGTGGACTATATAATTAAAGGTAAACATCCAAATCTGCAGCTTCACGAAAATGGTCTGCTTTATGTGGATGGCACATCTTCGCCAATGACTTGGATGAATGCAGTGGAAGATGGCAAACCAATTACTCCTCGCACAGGTTATGTGGTGGAAATTAATGCTCTTTGGTACAATGCTCTTTGTTTGGCTGCTTCGCTATCAGAAAATAGTGAGTTGCAAGCATTTGCAGAAAACGTGTCTAAGTCTTTTGAGCAAACATTCTGGAATGGACTTTATCTTTACGATTATGTGGTGGATAGATATCGCAACGTAGAGGTGCGTCCAAATATGATTTTGGCAGTGTCTATGCCATATTCTCCACTCACTCGCGTGCAACAAAAATCTGTGCTTGACGTGTGTACTCGTGAGCTTCTTACCACAAAAGGTTTGCGCAGTTTGAGTCCTAAGAGTGGCTCTTACAGACCAAATTATGTGGGCGGAATGCTAGAGAGAAATAGAAACTATCACAATGGTCCTGTTTGGCCATGGTTTACAGGTGCATACGCAGAAAGTTATTTGAAGATACATAAAATGGGTGGCGTAAGCTTTGTGGAACGTCTTTTAATAGGTATGGAAGCCGAAATGAAGAAGCTTTGCATTGGCACGCTGTCTGAACTTCACGATGGCAACCCTCCATTTAAAGGTCATGGAGCCATGTCTTATGCACCATCGGTGGGTGAAATATTGAGAACATTATCATTACTTAAAGAAATAGAGTAAACTCTAATATAATATGAAAGCATTGATGTTTGGGTGGGAATTTCCACCGCATATATTAGGTGGTCTTGGTACTGCGAGTTATGGTTTAACTCGTGGTATGGCTGAGCAAAAAGACTTGGAGATTACATTCGTAATTCCAAAACCATACGGCGACGAAGACCAAAGTTTCCTTAAAATAATAGGTGCTTGCAATGTGCCAGTGGTGTGGAAAGAAACTTCGTATGAAGAGGTGGACAGAACACTAGGTGGCATAATGCATCCTGATGAATATTTTTATTATAGAGACCATATAAGATACGATTTCACTCGTATTGGTACTAATAATATAGGTACAATAGAGTTTTCGGGACGTTATCCAGACAATTTGATTCAAGAAATTGGCAACTACGAAGCTGTGGCAGGTGTGCTTGCTCATAGTTTGGAGTTTGATGTAATTCATTCACACGACTGGCTAACTTATCCTGCTGGTATTTTTGCAAAACAAATTACTGGTAAACCACTTGTTATTCACGTGCATGCTACCGATTTCGACCGTAGTCGTGGACAAGTGAACCCAACTGTATATAGCATTGAAAAACGCGGTATGGATATTGCCGACCATATTATTTGCGTGAGCGACCTTACTCGTCGCACTGTGATAGAAAAATATCATCAAGACCCTGCAAAAGTAACTACTGTGCACAATGCAGTGGATCCAATTCCAAATGTGGAGCAGTTTGTGAAAACTCCTCGTAAAGAAAAATTGGTTACCTTCCTTGGTCGTATTACCATGCAAAAAGGGCCTGAATATTTTGTAGAAGCTGCAGCAAAAGTGCTACAAAGAACTAAAAACGTGCGTTTTGTGATGGCTGGTAGTGGTGATATGATGCAAGCTATGATAGACCTTGCTGCTAAACGTGGCATTGCAGATAAAATGCATTTTCCAGGCTTCTTAAGAGGAAAACAAGTAACTCAAATGCTTGCCGATAGCGATGTGTATATGATGCCTTCGGTGTCTGAACCATTTGGTATTTCGCCTTTGGAGGCTATGCAAGTGGGCACTCCATCTATTATTTCAAAGCAGTCTGGCTGTGCCGAAATTTTAGATCACGCCATTAAAACCGATTATTGGGATATTGATGCCATGGCTGATGCTATTTATGCGATAGTTGAATATCCTTCTATCTACGAAACTCTAAGCCGCGAAGGTCGCGATGAAGTAAATCGCATCACATGGGATAAAGCGGGACTTAAGGTAAGAGCGATATATGATAAAGTTGTAAATAATTAAAACACAATAATATGAAAAACATTTGTCTTTATTTCGAGGTTCACATTCCATACATATTAAAACGCTATCGTTTTTTTGAAATTGGAAACGACCACTATTATTACGACGATTTTGCAAATGAAGAAAGAGTAAGATATTTGGCAGAAAATTCTTATTTGCCAGCTAATAAAATTTTATTAGACCTAATTAAAACATTGGGAAAATCTTTCTCTTGTACATTTTCGCTTTCTGGAAGTGCTATTGAACAACTAGAGCAATACGCACCAGAGGTGATAGATTCTTTTAGGGAACTTGCTGCCACAGGTCAGGTAGAGTTTCTTGCAGAACCATACGGTCACTCAATGGCTTCGCTTTACGACGAAGAAGAGTTTGAACGTCAAGTGCTTAAGCATTCTGCTAAAATGAAAGAGCTTTTTGGTGTGAAACCAACAGCACTGCGCAATACAGACTTTATTTATTCCGATGAAATCGGCGAAAAAGTGGCTTCTATGGGCTATAAAACCATGCTTATGGAAGGTGCAAAACACATTTTAGGATGGAGAAGTCCAAATTATGTATATTCTCACGCATATTTGCCAAAACTTAAACTTCTTGCTCGCAATTTCCTTTGGAGTAACCAAATTACATTCTATTTTTCAGATCCTACATGGAGCGAATATCCACTTACTGCCGACAAATTAATTGACTGGGTGGCAAACACTCCGGAGGGTGAAAATATTCATAACTTATGGATGAGTTACGACACATTTGGTGCTGTGCAAAAAGACTTTACAGGTGTTTTTGAATTCCTAAAAGCGCTTCCACAGATAGCTCTAAATAAAGGAATAGGTTTTGTAACTCCTTCTGCACTAGCAAAAGTGGAACCAGTGGCAGCACTTACTGCACCATATCCACTTTCTTGGCAAGGTGAGGCAAAAGACCTAAGTATTATGCTTGGAAATCACTTGCAAGAAGAAGCTGTGGCAAAACTTTATAGTGTAACAGAACGTGTAAATCTTTGTAAAGAAAAGAACTTAAAACGCGACTGGTTACATATTCAATGTGCCGATTATTTCCGTTATATGAGTTTTAAAGGAGCGTGGGGTAGCACTTTTGAGTCGCCATACGATGCGTTTATCAACTATATGAATATCTTAGCAGACTTCTTGCTGAGGGTAGAAGCAGAGTATCCAACCACTATAGAAAACGAAGAACTTAATGAACTTCTAAAAACTATTAATTCTCAAGAAAAACTTATTGAAAATCTAGAGAAAGAGATAAAAAAATTAAAAAAGAAGAAAAAAGAGGCTTAAATAGCGAAAAAACGCCCATTTTATCGTAACTTTATGACCAAATTAAAAAAATAAGCATATTTATGTTATCAAAAAAGGACTTAGCACAACTTTCTAAGAAAGGTATATCAGATATAGAATTTGAAACTCAACTTGAAAATTTTCAAAAAGGTTTCCCATATATGAACTTGGCAGGTGCTGCCACAGTGGGAGATGGTATTGTGAAACTTTCTGAAGCTGATGCAAAGGAGTATGCTTCACTTTTTGATCAAAACTCTAAAGAACTTAGCATGATTAAGTTTGTGCCAGCATCTGGTGCAGCTTCTCGTATGTTTAAGGATTTAATAGACTTAGAGAATAAATATGATGCCTCTGAAAGTAAAAAAGACTTTGCTAAAACAGTGAAAACTGTTGAAAAAGTAGAGAAATTTGCCTTCTACAATGATTTGGTAAAACTTTTAGAAGCAGATAAACTTGATATTCACAATCTGTTAAATGAGAAAAAATATTCTACCATTGCTTCTTATATTTTGAAAACACCAGGTCTTGGTTATCAATCAAAGCCAAAGGCAATGCTACAATTTCACAAATATAAAGAAGGTTCTCGCACAGCATTTGAAGAGCATTTAGTAGAAGGTGTGCAATATGCAAAAATGCTCGATAACACCGTGCATTTACACTTTACTATTTCGCCAGAGCATAGAGAACTTTTTGAAAACAAAATAAAAGAAGTGGTGCCAGCACTTGAAGAACTACATGGTGTGAAATTTGATATTCAGTTTTCTGAACAAATGGGCAAAACCGATATGGTGGCTCTAGACAAAAACGGTGAACTAGTGCGCAATCCCGATGGAAGCATACTTTTCCGTCCAGGTGGTCACGGTGCTCTAATAGAAAACTTAAATGCTCTAGAAGCAGACCTTATCTTTATTAAAAACATAGACAATGTTACCACAGATACTCTACGTGGTACAACTTGTTTGTATAAAAAAGCATTGGCAGGTTATCTTCTTTATATTCAAAGTAAAGTTTTTGAATATTTACGTGCATTGGAGGCGCTTTCTGTAAATGAAATTACTCTTTCACAAATAGAAGGTTTTGCTGCAAAAATGCTAAATGTGCGTTTTAGTATGACACACTTTAGCCGTAGTACGCGTGAACGTATTAACTATGTAATTAGAAAGCTAAACAGACCTATTCGTGTGTGTGGTATGGTGCGCAACGAGGGTGAGCCTGGCGGTGGACCATATTGGGTGCGCAACGAATTTGGTCATAAAAACCTACAAATTATAGAGGTATCTCAAATAGATTTTGAAAACCCATTTCAAGTGGAAATGGTGCAAAAATCTTCTCACTTCAATCCAGTAGACCTTGTTTGTGGAGTGAAAACATACAAACGCAACAAGTTTAACCTTAAAAACTATGTTGACAAAAATACTGGTTTCATCTCACAAAAGAAACAAAACGGCATCGACATGACTATTCAAGAGCTTCCAGGTCTTTGGAACGGCTCAATGTCTGACTGGAACACAATCTTCATTGAAGTGCCAATCGAAACCTTCACTCCGGTGAAGACGCTGGATGATTTATTAAGAAAAGAACACCAGTAATAATTAATTTATAGGGTGCTTTCTTCGTTGTTGCTTATGCTCGTAATCCTCATTTAGGTCTACTAAACTCCGGTTACTCGCATTGCGCACGCCTAAAAATCACTCCTCTAAATTAATTATTTAAAAATATGTAGAAAAATGAATCCTCATAATGGGCACCCCTTGGGGGTGTAACTCACCCTTGGGTGAAATAAATTTGGTAGATTAAGGAAATTGTAGTATCTTTGCGACCGCATTCGAGAAATGCAAATGAAGTTTCACTAATTTAATTAATTATTAAAGACTATGGCAACTAAAATTAGATTGCAAAGACACGGCCGTAAGGCTTACGCTTACTACCACATCGTAGTACCTGACGTGAGAGCGCCACGTGATGGCAGATTTATTGAACGCATCGGTTCTTACAACCCAAACACTAACCCTGCGACAGTAAATGTTAACTTCGAATTAGCTCTTAAATGGGTTAACAATGGTGCACAACCAACTGACACCGTACGTAACATCCTTTCAGGTGAAGGCGTTTACTTAATGAAACACTTAATGACTGGTGTTAAAAAAGGTGCGTTTACTCAAGAAGAAGCTGAAAAGAAATTAGAAGCATGGAAAGCTGAAAAAGCAAAAGCTACTGAAAAAACAGTTAGCAAACTAGCTTCTGAAAAAGTAGCTGCAGCTAAAGAACGTTTAGAAGCTGAAAAAGCTGTAAACAAAGCAAAAGCAGCAGCAGTAGCAGCTAAACTTGCTGCTAAATTAGAAGCAGAAGCTCCTGCGGAAGAAGCACCAGCTGAAGAAGCTGAAGCTCCAGCAGCTGAGTAATTATCGGCTTTTAAAAATAAAAAGAGGGGACTTTAGGGTTTCCCTCTTTTTTATTTAGTTTTTAACTTGGTATTAATTATAGGGTTAGAATTTAACACCTAACTTTTATTATGATTCACGAATACGACATACGAGTTTTACCTAAGGTGGCTTCGAAAGAGGCATATCTTAAAGATTTTATCTCTAAGGAGAAGGGTATTGCTGCAAACAAAATAAATGCAGTACAAATTTTGCGTCGCTCAATAGATGCAAGAAGTCGCACTGTGTTTATGCAACTTAAGGTGCGTGTGTTTGTGGGTGAAAATCCTACACCTCCCACATTAATTAATAATAACTATCACGATGTGTCTAAATGCAAACAAGCCGTGGTGGTGGGAGCAGGACCTGCGGGGCTATTTGCAGCGCTTCGTCTTATAGAACTTGGCGTGAAACCAATCGTATTGGAGCGTGGCAAAGATGTACATGCACGTCGTATTGATATTGCTCAAATTTCTCGTCAGCACAAAGTAGATCCTGAATCAAACTATAGTTTTGGTGAGGGTGGAGCAGGTGCTTATTCCGATGGTAAACTTTATACTCGAAGCAAAAAGAAAGGCGATGTAAATCGTATTCTTCAAATTTTCTGCATACACGGGGCAAACCCAAATATTCTTGTAGATGTTCACCCACACATTGGCACCGACAAACTACCTAAGGTAATAGAAGCAATGCGTGAACGCATTAAAAGCTGTGGAGGCGAGGTGCATTTTTTAACTCGTGTAGATAAACTTCTTATTACAGATGGTAAAGTTACTGGCGTAGAAACCTCTACAGGTGAACAATTTATGGGTCCAGTAATTTTGGCAACTGGTCACTCTGCACGTGATACATATCGTATGCTTGCAGAAAATAAAATAGAACTAGAAGCAAAAGGTATTGCAGTGGGCGTGCGTTTGGAGCATCCACAACACCTTATAGATTGCATACAATATCACTCACCAAAAGGTAGAGGTGAATATCTTCCTCCTGCAGAGTATAGTTTTGTTACTCAAGCAGATGGAAGAGGAGTTTACTCATTTTGTATGTGTCCTGGTGGTTTTGTTGTGCCTGCGGCAACAGATCCAAATCAAGTGGTGGTAAATGGTATGTCGCCATCGAACCGTGGTTCTAAATGGTCAAACTCTGGTATGGTGGTAGAAATCCGTCCTGAAGATATTCCTGGCAGCGACGTATTTAATGTAATGCGTTTCCAAGAAGAAATGGAACAAACTGCATATATCAATGGTGGCGCTACTCAGGTAGCTCCAGCTCAACGTATGCAAGACTTTGTAAACAGAAAAATGTCGTTTGACCTGCCAGAAACATCATACGTGCCAGGTATAATTTCATCTCCACTACATTTTTTACTTCCTACAGAAGTTTCTAAACGTCTTCGTCAAGGTTTTATTCAATTTGGTAAATCTGCCAAAGGTTTCTTAACCAACGAAGCTACTCTTATTGGAGTGGAAACTCGCACTTCTGCACCTATTAGAATTATTCGTAATCCAGAAACTCTAGAACACATTTCTGTGCAAGGTCTTTACCCATGTGGTGAAGGTGCTGGCTATGCCGGTGGTATAGTATCTGCTGCCATCGATGGAGAACGCTGTGCTGAAATGCTCGCTCAAAGTTTGGGTGTATAAAATCTAAATCATTTACATTATCCAAATTTTTTATATATAAACCGCCTAAATTTTTAACATTAGGCGGTTATTTTGTTGTTTGAACGTATTTTTACGCTTGTTTTTGCATTATTTTAGGATTTAATTTGTAATTTTGCATTGTATTTTGAAAATCCAAGTGATTTACATTGGTAAAAATTAAACAAAGTAACTAAGTTAAATTCTACAGAAAATGAAAAACAAGTACATTGATTTAATTGAGCAAACTGCAGATTTTCCTACTTCAGAATTTAGAGTAGAAGACAACGAACTGTATTTCAATGAAATACCTTTGATGGATATAATTGAACAATACGGTACTCCACTAAAAATTACCTACCTTCCACGTATCACACAGCAAATTCAAAAGGCACGCCGTATGTTTAATGTGGCTATGGCAAAGGTGGATTATAATGCAGATTACCATTATTGTTATTGTACCAAGAGTTCACATTTCTCATTTGTGATGGAAGAAGTGTTGAAAAATGGAGTAAATGTAGAAACTTCATCAGCATTTGATATTAATTTAATTGAGAATTTATACGAATCTGGTTTACTTAAAAAGGATACCTATATTATATGTAATGGATTTAAACGTCCACAATACGTAGAAAATATTCAAAGTTTAATCAATGATGGATTTGAGAATCTAGTTGCAATTCTTGATAATAAATTTGAACTAGATTTGTTACTTAATGGTGCAGAAAACAAATTTAAAGTAGGTATTCGTATTGCATCAGAAGAAGAACCTAAGTTTGATTTCTATACTTCACGTTTAGGTATCAGACATAATGATATTCTTCCATACTATTACGAGAAGATTAAAGACAATCCAAAAATAGAGCTTAAAATGCTTCACTTCTTTATTAATACAGGTATTAAAGATACCGCTTATTATTGGAGTGAACTTAGCAAAGCAGTAGAACTTTACTGCGAACTTAAGAAAATTTGTCCAGAACTAGATAGTTTGGATATCGGTGGTGGTTTCCCAATCGCTACTCATTTAGATCACGATTACGACTATGAGTATATGGCAGAGGAAATTGTGGCTCAAATTAAAAATATTTGCCAACAAAATGGTGTGCCAGAACCTAATATTTTCACAGAGTTTGGTTCGTTTACAGTGGGCGAGAGTGGTGCTATTCTTTATAGCATTGTGAATCAAAAACAACAAAACGACCGTGAGCTTTGGAATATGATCGACAGTTCTTTCATTACCACATTGCCAGACACTTGGGCTATCAACCAACGTTATATCTTGCTTGCTATCAACAATTGGGACAAAGAATATCAACGTGTTCACCTTGGTGGCTTAACTTGCGATAGTGAAGACTTCTATAGTGCAGGGCACAACAATGCTATTTTCTTGCCAAAAATAGACCCTACTGCTGAGCAACCACAATATATTGGTCTATTCCACACAGGTGCTTATCAAGAGTCTTTAAGTGGTTTTGGTGGTATTCAACACTGCCTTATTCCTTCGCCTAAACACGTTGTAATAGGTCTAGACGAGAATGGCGAATATTATACAAAACTTTTCGCTAAGGAGCAATCTTATAAGTCGATGCTTAAAGTACTAGGATACTAGTCGGTCAATTATAATATGTAATTAATAAACAATGATTTTCGGAGATTTTGAAGAAAAATATCGCAATTATGATGATGCGATGTTCGCAATATTACCAGTACCTTATGATGCAACAAGCACATGGGTAAAAGGTTCAGAAAAAGGTCCTAAGGCTTTTCTTGAGGCTTCATTTACACTAGAAAACTACGACGTAGAAACCAAAACAGAAGCCTACAAACACGGCATTGCTACACTTGAGCCTATCACAGAAGACCGCACACCAGTGCTTCTTTGCGAAAGCGTAGAAAACGCAGTAAACCAAATACTTACAGACGAAAAATTCCCTGTAACAATTGGTGGCAACCACACAGTGAGCATAGGTGCAATTCGTGCAATGGCAAAAAAATATGGTAATCTTACCGTGCTTCAACTAGATGCTCACTCAGACCTTCGTCCAGAATATGAAGGTTCTCCACTAAACCATGCTTGCGTGATGAATCGTGCTCAAGAAGTGGCAGAAATCACTCAAGTGGGCATTCGTAGCCAATGTGTAGAAGAACTTCCTTTCTTCAAAAAAGAACGTATGTTCTACGCACATGAAATTTTCGACAACAACAATTGGCAACAAAAAGCTGTTGATACACTTACAGAAAATGTTTATGTAACAATCGACCTTGACGTGTTCGACCCATCTGTTTTGCCTTCTACAGGCACACCAGAACCAGGCGGTCTAACATATTATCAAGTACTTCACTTCTTGCGTAAAGTGTTTGCAGAGCGCAATGTAATAGGTCTTGACATTGTGGAACTTTGCCCAAATCCAGTAGACAAAGCATCTGATTATTTGGCAGCACGTTTGGCTTATCAATTAATGACTTATCAAACACTAAAATGCAAGTAAAAATAGAAAAATCGTGGCAAGAGGTATTACAAACCGAGTTTGACAAGCCTTATTTCGAAAGTTTAGTAGGGTTTGTGAAGCAGGAGTATGCCTCACGCACAATTTTTCCACCTGCAGCACAAATCTTTTCTGCATTCTACACTTGTCCTTTCAATGATGTAAAAGTAGTAATTTTAGGACAAGACCCATACCATGGACCTAGTCAGGCTCATGGTTTATGTTTTTCTGTAAACGACGGCATTCCATTTCCGCCATCACTTCAAAATATCTTTAAGGAAATTTCTTCAGATTTAGGTATCCCAATGCCAAAGAGTGGAAATCTTACTCGTTGGGCAGAGCAGGGGGTGTTACTGCTTAACGCAACACTTACTGTGAGAGCATCTCAAGCAGGTTCGCATCAAGGCAAAGGTTGGGAAGAATTTACCGACTCAGTAATAAAAATTATCTCAGAAAAGGCAGAAAACGTAGTTTTTATTCTTTGGGGCTCATACGCCATCAAGAAAAAAGCACTTATCAACACCTCAAAACACTGCATCCTCACAGCACCACACCCTTCGCCACTATCATCATATCGTGGCTTCTTCGGCTGCAAACACTTCTCAAAAACCAACGAATACCTTCAATCAGTAGGTAAAACTCTGATAAATTGGTGAAAATCAAGTTTAAGCAAGAAAATACTACCAACAAAGCACGTACAAATCACCTCTTGGGTTGATGCACATTAGGGGAGTGGTGGTTTGTTTAAAAAGGTGTTGTTCTTTTGGGCCGAAGATGATGTCGTCTAGGCCGTAGTCGCGAGAGTTTGTGATAAGCACCATGCCGTATTCGCCTTTCATAGCCATTTCTACGGCTTCTTTTTCTACCTTGAAGCTGTCTTTTGTGCCTTTCTCAGCGGAATAGTTTAGTTCAAAACCATTGTAAACTTTGGTAATGGCATCCACATTTTTTTGAGCACGTGTGCCGTAATCTTTGGCTTGCAAAATTTGTATTTCACTACCCAAGAAACGACCCATATTAGAAGAGTAGGAGCCTTTTTCTTTTTCTTCGGGAAGGAATGCTACTGGAACTAGAATTTTGCTAAAATCTGGCGCAGACATGGTGTCTTTTAGCATTACAAATGGAATTCTTAGGTCGCGAAAACCTTTAAAGAAGTTCATTGGACGGTAGAAACCTCTTTTTTTAGAAAATTCCACAAATATAATAGGGGTTTCGGTGCGTTCTGTAAGAGATACAATATCTTCAAAACCACCATCTACGCTTTCACAAATAAATGGAATATCACCAAGCTCAGATTTTTCTTTCTCAAGCTCTGATTTAAATTCTTCAGACATATTACTTTCCCACACTAGCATTGTAAGCCCTTTATTAAAGCCTTTTGCAAAAATTTTGCCTGCTGTAAAGGCATTTTTTGGAAAATAATCACCATGTGCTAGCACCAAAAAGTGTCTGCTATATTCTATTTCGCGTAGATTCATAATAATTGTCAAAAAATATTCCGTAAAGGTATTAAAGATTTTCATAACACACAAAAAAATACTAAATTTGCAACTTAATTTTTCAAGTAGCGAGAGCAATGCTAAGCTCGCTTAAGCATTGCCGAGTCACGTAGAAAAATCACGAGCATAGCGAGTAGTTTACAATTATTACAATATAATCATGGCAAAACCTTCAATTCCAAAAGGAACACGCGATTTTCTTCCAGAAGAAATGCGTAAACGTAATTATATCTTCAACACCATTAAAGAAGTGTATGCTCTTTATGGTTTTCAACAAATAGAAACTCCAGCAATGGAAAATCTTTCTACACTTATGGGTAAATATGGTGAAGAAGGAGATAAATTGTTGTTTAAAATATTGAATTCTGGCGATTTTCTTTCTGGTCTTACAGAAGAAGATTACGCAAATAGAAATAGCAATAAGGCTGTGTCTCGTCTGTCTGAAAAAGGACTTCGTTACGACCTTACAGTTCCTTTTGCACGTTTTGTGGTTCAATATAGAGACCAAATTAAATTCCCATTCCGCAGATACCAAATTCAACCAGTTTGGCGTGCAGACCGTCCTCAAAAGGGTCGTTATAGAGAGTTCTTCCAATGCGATGCCGATATTGTAGGTAGCGATTCTTTGCTAAACGAGTTGGAACTACTTCAAATTGCAAATGAAGTGTTTAAACGCTTCGGAATAAGAGTTTGCATTAAGCTAAACAATCGTAAAGTTCTAGCAGGTATTGCAGAAGTAGTGGGTGCGCCAGAAAAAATTGTTGATATTACTGTTGCAATAGATAAACTTGACAAAATTGGTCTTGAAAAAGTAAATGCTGAACTTATTGCTAAAGGCTTAACAGAAGAAAATGTAAGCAAACTTCAACCTATTTTAGCTCTTTCTGGCAACAATAGCGAGAAACTTGCTAGGCTGAAAGACGTGCTTGCAGCTTCTGAAATTGGTCTTAAAGGTGTGGAAGAACTTGAAACACTATTTGGTTACACCGCAAACTTAGACTTCACTGCAGAATTAGAACTAGACCTTACACTTGCTCGTGGTCTTAACTACTATACCGGTACAATTATTGAGGTGAAAGCACTTGACGTGCAAATTGGTAGCATTACTGGTGGTGGTAGATACGATAACTTAACAGGTGTATTTGGAGTAGATGGACTTTCTGGAGTGGGTATCTCTTTCGGCGCAGACCGCATTTACGACGTGCTAAACCAACTAGATTTATATCCAAAAACTACCGTTAACCAAACACAAGTTATATTCCTAAACTTTGGCGAAAAAGAAATGAGTTTCTGCATCCCTGTGCTTGCAAAACTTCGTGCTGCTGGCATTTCTACAGAAATGTATCCTGATGCAGTGAAGTTCAAAAAACAAATGCAATATGCCAACGACCGCAATATTCCATTTGTGGCTATAGTGGGTGAGAGTGAAATGGCAGAAAATGTGATTACACTTAAAAATATGACCACTGGCGAACAAGAAAAAGTGTTAATAAATGATATAGTTTCTAAACTAGCACAATAAAACTTTATTTTTAATCGTTTTTACTGAAAACGATTAAAAATAGTTAGGAGTTAGGAGTTAGAAGTTAGGAATTCTGAATTTTAATTGTGAATTGTGCATTGTGAATTG
>JAZKXZ010000007.1:0-69637 GCA_045611845.1 Candidatus Enterocola sp.
GTTTGTTTTTCAAATAAAGCTGTATTTTGGTCTAATAAATCTTGATATGCAGTATTAAAATCTTGTTCTGTTGCAACTTTATCTGTATTTATCCATGTAAGCCATGCTAATTGTTGAACGTAAGAAGAATGTCTTTCTACTTTCTCACATATCATTTCAGCAAGTTCAGGCGAAATGCTTTTCCCTGTATCTTTAAAACGACCGCAAATATACTCTATCCAATAATTTGTAGGTATTCTTTGCAAATTTATTGTGTCACCAAATTTATAAAATGGGAAACTTTTTTTCTCAAAAAGTTCGTTCATTAAATGCTTTTTACTACCAAATAAACAATACGAAACATTCTTTTGAAGTTGCCATACTGTTCTTAATTTCTTTTGGAAAGTTTTAGAGTCATTAAATTCTGCTATTTGTTGAAATTCATCTATACAAATCACAATCCTACAGTTCTTCTTTTTCGCAATACTTTCTGGTAATTGAAGAATATCAACAATTTCTTCATTCTTTGAATTAATTTCTAACGACAAAGAAAAATCAGTCATAGGATCAATGCCAAAGGAAATCTTAGGATTAATGCGAGATAGAAATTGTTTTGCATTATCCAACCATTCATCCCATTTAGAAGAAGTTTGTTTAATTATTGCAGATGTAAATACATCATAGAAATCCTTTTCTGATCTACATGAAAATATATCCATATAAACAACCTTAATTTCTTCTGAATTTACCATTTTACAGACCTTATTCACTAAAGAAGTCTTACCCCAACGGCGAGGAGAAATTAAGACAGTATTCACTCCATGTTGAAAATTCATTACAAGGTGAGATGTTTCTTTTTCTCTGTCAGTAAAGTTATTACCAGATGTAGCAACACCAAAAACAAAAGGTTTATTTTCCATAACACATAGATTTACAATGCAAATATATATAATATTTTCAAAACTAACAATTTTATTACTTATAATATTATTACTTGTAAGTTTATTACTTATGACTATAATATTATACGTCACTACACTACACTCCATAACGTACTATAATGTGCAAAAACAAAAAAACAGCAACGTTGCTGTTTTATGTTACAAAGAGATTTTACTAGCAATAGTGTGTTAAAAAAATAATAAAAATGGGAGTAATATTCAGAAAAGGGTGTAAAAAAAGGTGTAAATCTCGTAACTACTTGATTTACACCTGTATTTGCGGAGAGAGAGGGATTCGAACCCCCGGTACCTCTCGGTACGGCGGTTTTCAAGACCGCTGTAATCGACCACTCTACCATCTCTCCAGTGGAGTTATCTCCGAATTGCGATGCAAAGATAGTACAATTTTTGAAAATAAAAAAGATTTTACACTTTTTTTTCAAAATATTTTTCTAACAAATGCTTAATTGCTTTTCAAAGACTCTCCTACTTTATTCTTTTATTATTTAATCTACCCTTTGTATTGTTAGAAATTTATTCACTGTCATTTTTTTATTCACCAGAGCAAAGATAAAAAATATTTCTACTTTATATATCTGCTAAAAAAATATATTAATTTTGCACCCTCAAACTTATAAACTATAACTAACTATGAAAAAAATGTTTTTATTTATGCTAATGAGTTGTGCATTTGCAACTACAACATTGGCAAACAGCGAAGTAGAATCTTCTACCTACGACGCCGAAAAAGAAAATCAACTAATTGCTGAAAAAATCCAAGCTGCAGTTGATAGCATTATTGCAAACCCAGGAGATAAAGAATCTATTGCTTTTTATAAAAAGAATAATTTCCCTAAAACTAAAATGGACTGGGTATCATTATCATTCGAGAATGGGGTTTTAAGAGTTTATGGAAGTGGCAATGTATCTCTTCACGACAAAAAACTTATAACAAGTTACTCAAACGTTATTAAAGCCATTGTATTTGAAGAAGGCATTACAGGTATATTCTCTGTAGATTATCTACCAGAATTAGAATATGTATATCTTCCAAGCACATTAAAAACGCTTGTACGCTCAGCTTTTTATGGTGATAAAAAATTAAAATTAGTAAACCTTCCTATAGGTATAAAAGATATAAGTTATTACACATTTGCTTATTGCGAATCTCTTAAAACTATAGCCCTTCACGACTCTATAAAAACGATATATTCAAAAGCATTTGATGGTTGCAAAAGCCTTGAAAAAATATACATACCTAAAGATATTACAGTATTCCCCAATGGGATGTTTAGAGGCTGCAAATCTTTAACTGAAATCAATATTCACGAAGGCATTACCTCTATTGGTGAAGAAGCATTTAAAGATTGCCAATCAATTACAAGCATAAAAATGCCAAACACCGTAACAGAAATTGGTGAAGGTGCATTTAGAAATATGAGTTCACTAAAAGAAGTCACTATTTCTGAAAACATTACAGAAATTCCAGAAGATGCATTTAAAAATTGTGACTTATTAGTTAGTGTTGTTTTACCAGAAAGTGTTAATACCCTAGGTCAAGATAGTTTTAAAGATTGTGACAATCTAGAGTCTATAGAATTTAAAACACCAAATCTATTATCTATTGCTAAATTTAGCTTTGAGCATTGCAAAAAAATGCACACAATGATTGTACATAGCAATACAGTGCCTAAAATCAATAAGATATTCGAAAGTGAAAATGACTCAAAAGAATATTACAAGAAAGTAAAACTGTATGTAAAACCAGAGGTCTTCTTTACATTTATCGAAACACCAAACTGGAACAAATTCCTCGACATTAGAAAAATTGAAGAATAAGTCGTTGCAACACTTCAACCATAAAAATCGGAGTAATTCATTAAATGAGTTACTCCGATTTTTTATTTACTTATGCCCTGGTCCTGCAGGAAACCAACCCTTCTCTACCCTTTTGTATTGTTGAAAAATTTCCAATATACTCCAAAAAGAAGAGAATGCCACCACGCCCAAAACAATAGAAATAATCACATCTGCCACGCAAACAGAGCCTATCATAAACGCAATGCCAAGTAGCAGAAAAATCCACCAACTCTTCACACCTAAATAATACTCCGCCTTAATCACAAGCGGATGAAATAGCCCAATCACCAAAAAAGTAACCAGCCCTATAATTAATCCTGTAATATTCATAATAAATTCTTCTTTATACGAAGACAAAGATACGAATATATTTAAAAACCGTGACGAATTGTCACGGTTCTAAAACAGGGTATTTTCCGCAATTTTCCAAAACGATTTCACCCCATTTTTCGCATTTTTCCAAAAAAGACTGCCAAAACGATTTTTTGACAGTCTATGCAAGATTTAGTAATTCAAGTTTAATTTTCGTCTTCTGAATTCTCGGGCAAAATATAATCACTAGCTTTCTTTGGAGAAATAACCGTCCTACCCAATTGTTCTTCAAGTTGATTTCGAGCAACCTTTGCTACTCCACCACCCGCTTTAGCTACAGACTTTTGTTCAATATAACCATTAGGATTTTGCTGTTTAGATAGTTCTGTTGCAGATGCTTCCGCTAAAATATTAAAAGCAATCTCCAAGTTTGTCATATTATCTCTTAAATTCTCTTTCTTAAGTCCTTTAAGATTTTTATATTGCCTTGTGGTTAATCCGCTCCATTCCTTTGTTATAATATCTGTTAGAGAAGCATATTCCACCCCCTTATTAACCCCAGTCCTTTCCCATTCGTCAGTAAGTTCTTTTCTTACTTCAATAGATTTAATACGTTGATTTATCCATGCGTCTGAATACCCCAAGCGCTTGTAGTCCATTATTGCTTGATCTATTGAAAGTTCTGGGTCTTGCATTTGATCAAGACGTTGTGACGCCACTTGCGCCATCCATTGCTTGAATGGTTCTGCCTTAGGCGAAGGTATTGATTGGATAATACGAAAAATCTGCTCTGTATCAGCCACATCGGTTAATCGCATTTTACCATCAGCTGCTCGAAGTTTCAAACCGTTACAATTTGTAACGGTTTCATTGCCCTCTTCTAACAGTCTCTTTTTAAGAACTCTCCAATAAACTTGTGGGTCCTTGCTTTCTGTAAGCACCCCAACAACATCCACTACAGAAAAATACCATTTTTCTTGTTCGTCGTCCCATACTGTCCGAACTTTTTTCTCTTCAAAAAGTTTGATTGATTCTTGTTTTGTCATAACTAAATTTCGTAAATAAAGATTAATTGTAATAATGTTACACGTGTAAATTCTTCACGAAGTTAAAGTTTATTTCTCTGATAATCAAAACATAAAGCAAATATTTTTCAACTTTTTGAAATATTTTGTTTTTCAGAAGATTTCCATTTGTAATCCTTCTATTTTTGTTCTATTTTTCAAAATTTCCCAATCCACGACAAACAAAAAAAAGACTGCCAAAATATTTTTTGACAGTCTACTACATCTCATATTGACCAAATAACTATTTTTCACTACCTTTGTATTCGGTTTAAAGAAAATAATAAAAGATATGAATCCACTTGTAGATAAGATGACCTCTTTTATTGTGATGGACGTGCTTGAGAGAGCAAACGAACTGCAAAGACAAGGCGTTGACATTATTCACTTAGAGGTGGGCGAGCCAGATTTTGATGTACCAGAGTGCGTAACTAAGGCTGTGGTAGAGGCGTATAAAAATCATCAAACACACTATACTCACTCTCTTGGCGACCCAGAACTTCGTCAAGAAATTGCAAACCTGTACAAACGCGAGTATAATGTAGATGTAGATAAAGACCAAATACTTGTAACAAGTGGTTCTTCTCCTGCCATTTTGCTTACCATGATTTTGCTTTGCAACGAAAACTCTGAGGTAATTCTTTCAAACCCAGGTTATGCTTGCTACAAAAACTTTGTGCTTGGTGCTCACGCAAAACCTGTGAACGTGCCACTAAGAGCAGAAAATGGTTTCCAATACAAAGTGGAAGATATTAAAGAAAAGATAACTGAAAACACCGCCGCTATTTTCATAAACTCTCCTATGAACCCTACCGGCATAGTACTTGAAGAGTCTTTTATGAAAGAAGTTTCTCAGCTTGGCGTGCCAGTGATTTCTGATGAAATTTATCACGGACTTGTTTATGAAGGAAAAGCACATTCTATTTTGGAATATACAGATAATGCTTTTGTGCTAAATGGTTTTAGTAAGCGCTTCGCAATGACAGGCCTTCGTTTGGGTTACTTAATTGCACCAAAACAATATATGCCAGCAATTCAAAAATTGGCTCAAAACTTTTTGATTTGCGCTTCAAGCACAGCTCAAAAGGCAGGTATTGCCACCCTACGCGACACTTCAGACTACGAACAAACTATGTTCAACACATACAACGAACGCCGCCTTTACCTAGTAGACCGCCTACAAAAAATGGGCTTTACCCTACCAGCTATTCCACAAGGTGCATTCTATGTATTTGTTGACGCTTCTAAATATACAAACGACTCTCTAAAATTTGCTTTCGATGTGCTTGAAAAAGCCCATGTGGGTATCACTCCAGGTGTGGACTTCGGAACTGGAGGCGAAGGATTTGTAAGATTCTCATACGCCAACTCTCTAGAGAACATTAAAGAAGGTATGGATAGACTAGAGAAGTACTTAAGTACTTTATAGTGAGATTTTTTTGAGCAGCGAGAATAAAGATAAACTAATTAACATAAAAAGAGCAACGAAAATTAATTCGTTGCTCTTTTTACATAATCCTATTAACTAACCTTAAAAAACTAATCTACTAATTTACTAGTGCAGCTACTAATCCTACTACTGCTGCAGTTGTTACTGCTCCTGCTACCAATCCTTCTACTCCATTACAGTGGTCATTGTGATGATGAGCTAAATGACAAACTGGCGCTGGTTTGTGGCAATGATCATTGTGATGATGATTTAAGTGACATACAGGAGCTGGCTTTGGTGCTGGTCTGTGTGGTCTGTGAGCCACTGGTTTTGGTGCTGGTTTATGATTTGGTTTGTGAGCCACTGGTTTGTTGTTTGGTTTTGGCGCTGGTTTATGTGCCACTGGTTTTGGTGCTGGTTTAGCAGCTGGCTTAACTGCAAGCTTTTTATTATCACGTTTGTTGTCAACTTTTACTATTTTAGGTTTTTCAGGACCTCTATCGCCTCTTGGAGACACATCTGCAAAACTAACTACACAACCTAAGAACATTGCAAACACTGTTGTTAAAACTAATCTCTTTTTCATAACTCATAAATTTAAATTGTTAATACTAATTTTCTTATTCTTAAGTGAACCAGCTTTGTTGCTGTTTCTGTCTCTTTGACCAGTGAGTGCAAACGTTTGTTTAATCACCTGCTTGTTAAAAAATCTAAAACATCCTTCGACAATACTTCGACAGGTTCAGCAAGCATCTCAGGGAGAGGACATATATACTCACGGTTATCAATACGTCTTATTTCTCATTTCTCATTTCTCATTTCTCATTTCTCATTTCTCCTTTCTCATATATAATCACTATCTTTGCAATATGAAAAAAGTATTACTACATGCTTGCTGTGCTCCATGTTCGTCTGCCATACTTGAGTGGATGTTAAACTATGATTATCAGGTGGTTCTATATTTTTGCAATCCAAATATTTTTCCACAAGAAGAATACGAATTGCGAAAATCGGAGCTAATTAAATATGCAGAAAAACTTGGTGTAAAATTTATAGACGACGACTATAATCATGCCGACTGGCTTGAATTTATAAAAGGACTAGAAAACGAAAAAGAGCGTGGTCCTCGTTGCTTAATGTGCTTTAAATATCGTCTTTTAAAAACTGCTCGCAAGGCAATAGAATTAAACATAGAAGAATTTACCACTACCCTAGCATCTTCTCGCTGGAAAAGTTTAAATCAAATAAACGAAGCGGGCGCTTGGGCTGTGGAGCAGGTAAAA
This sequence comes from Candidatus Enterocola sp., assembly GCA_045611845.1. Classification (GTDB taxonomy): domain Bacteria; phylum Bacteroidota; class Bacteroidia; order Bacteroidales; family Paludibacteraceae; genus Enterocola. The sequence continues at coordinate 6,869 of JAZKXZ010000007.1, forward strand.
GAAGAGTTAAACGCTAAAGGCACAACACTTAAGTTTGATGATAGGAATTGGCGCAAGGGCGGACTACAACAACGCCGCAATGAATTGCTTAAAGAAAATAATTTCTACAACCAACTCTACTGCGGCTGTGAGTTTAGTATGAACCTATAAATTTCTATTTTAAACGTGTTCACACGTTATAAAAGCAATAAAAAAGGTAGACCGAATGGTCTACCTTTTCATTTATATTGGTTTCTAACTGATTAAGCGTTAACTTTAGCCATGTGAGCGATAAGTTCAAGAACTTTGTTAGAGTAACCGATTTCGTTGTCGTACCAAGATACAACTTTAACGAATGTATCAGTTAATTGGATACCTGCTTTAGCGTCGAAGATAGAAGTACGAGTATCACCTAAGAAGTCAGAAGATACAACTTCTTCGTTGGTGTAACCTAGTACGCCTTTAAGTTCGTTTTCAGAAGCAGATTTCATAGCTTCGCAAATTTCAGCGTAAGTAGCTGGTTTTGCAAGGTTAACTGTTAGGTCTACTACAGATACGTCTAGAGTAGGAACGCGGAATGCCATACCTGTTAATTTACCGTTAAGTTCAGGAATAACTTTACCTACAGCTTTAGCAGCACCAGTTGAAGAAGGGATGATGTTACCAGCAGCTGCACGACCACCTCTCCAGTCTTTTAGTGATGGACCGTCAACAGTTTTTTGAGTAGCTGTTGTAGCGTGTACAGTTGTCATAAGACCGTCTTTGATACCCCATTTGTCGTTTAATACTTTAGCGATAGGAGCAAGACAGTTTGTTGTACAAGAAGCGTTAGATACGAATTGAGTACCTTTAACGTATTTGTCGAAGTTTACACCGCAAACGAACATTGGAGTGTCGTCTTTAGAAGGAGCTGACATAACTACGTATTTAGCACCTGCTTCGATGTGAGCTTGAGCTTTGTCTTTAGATAGGAATAAACCTGTAGATTCTACTACGTATTCTGCACCTACTGCATCCCATTTAAGGTCAGCTGGGTTTCTTTCTGCAGTTACGCGGATTTCGTTACCGTTAACGATAAGTTTGCTGTTTTCAACGTCAGCTTCGATAGTGCCGTCGAATTGACCGTGCATAGTGTCATATTTTAGCATATAAGCTAAGTAATCCACTGGGCATAAGTCGTTAATACCTACGATTTGAATGTCGTTTCTTGTCATAGCTGCACGGAAAACGAAACGTCCGATACGGCCAAAACCATTAATACCTACTTTGATCATTGTTTTAAAATTTTAAAAAGTTATACAAATTTGGTTATTTGAATTCTAATTTATGCTTTATTTTCTACTTTAGGAGCGTCGTTTTCACCTAAACCACAATTACATGGGCTTGAACAACTAGCAACTAACAATCCTAATGCAATAGCAATGTATAAAACTATCTTTTTCATAATTGATTTTTAGCGATACAAAGATAATAAATTTATTTAAAATTCCTACCCCTTTAGGTAAAAATCAGCGGTCAAACGTTTAAATTCCTCAGAATAGCAATGTCTAGTTTCTGTTTCTATTACCAATTCTGTAACATTAATGTTACAATTTACGCTATTTTCTGCCTTAGAGAATGTTATAACACTTCTTTTTGCCTCTTTCCCAACCTTTGGAATTACTCTCACAATTGCTTCTGTAGCAAGGCTTTTACCTTCGGCAATTTTTATAAAATCCTGCTCACTAGAATATGGAATTATAACAGTAAACCTACCCTGCTCTGCCAACAATTTTTCTACCGAGGCAACTAAATCTTCAAAACTTAAAGTATCTGTGTGGCGAGCCGTATTCCTGCTTTTTTCTGGCGCTTTTAGCGAATTTATAAAAAACGGAGGATTACTTACTATAAGGTCAAATTTAAGAGTAGACTCTGCAGCAAAATCTTGAATACTTTTATTGTAAACATCTATCTGCCAAGGAGTTTTAGAAACATTATCTTTTGCTTGCTCTGCTGCATCTGCATCTATTTCCACGGCAGAAATTTGTGCTTTTCCGCCTGTGCGTTGCGCAAGCATAATAGCCACAAGCCCTGTACCAGTGCCAATATCCAAGATTTTGTAAGAATTCTCACACCCAGAAGAAGCGACCATCATATCAGACGGCAAAACAGGAGCCAACACTCCAAGAAGAACACCATCTGTGCCCACCTTCATAGCACATTTGTCTTGGCGAATTGTAAACTGCTTGAATGAAAAATAATCGTTTGCCACTTTGCTTAAAAGTTTTTCAAAGACACTTGTTTTGTTTTACCTTGACCATTGAAAACCCATACAGAATCTATTGGTTGTAGATACTCAGAACAAATAGACTTAGTAGAATCTGTCACCTCTTTAATACCTGCTATATCTAACATTGAATAGAAAATAGCATCAGATGATATTGTCTTAGCTTTATTTTGCTTAATATTTTCTACTTTTTGAGAGTTATTTAACTGATATTCGTCAGAATACCACACAAGCATAGGCACATGAAACTCATATTTTGATATTTCGTACGAGCCATGAAGCGATAGTTTTTTATCATCATCCCAAAAACTTTCGCCGTGATCAGACATATAAACAATTACTGCAGAACGATTTAAACCATCTACATACTCAATCAATTCATTTAAAAAGTAATCTAAATATAAAATTGTATTGTCGTATGCATTAATAAATTCTGACTTGTTTTCTTCGCTAATACCTAAATAACTAAACGACTTGCCCATTACAGGTGTAAACTGCTCAAACTCTGCAGGATAACGATACTCATATCTAAAATGACTACCCATTGTGTGAAGCACAAAAAATTGCGATGTATCTGAAACACATTCTTGCAATTTGGCAACTAAATCGATATCGTAATTATTCTCAACATCTACCTCCTTATTACTTTGATACGCATAATCACTAACCTTAACAATACGTGTTTCGATAGCATAAGATAGTTGTTTATTTAAATAACCAGAATAATACCCCGCTTCTTGAAACGCCTCTACAATAGATTTTTCTCTATAAGCTCTATCGGCATCATCCGCTGTAGCTCTAGTAATTATGAGCGGAAGAGAATACGACGTTAAATTTGCCTGAGCGTATGCACTATCATAACTAATTAGATTTTTTCTCGCTTGTAGAAGTGGTGTTGTATTTCTTTCATATCCATTTAAAGACAAATGGTCGTAACGCGCAGCCTCTCCTATTACTAAAATATACAATGGGTTATCGCCGTTTGCCTGTGGCTTTATTCCAAAAGAGAATGTAGACACCTGTTCTTCAAGCTTTTTTTGATAATTTTGTTTGCTTACAAAATCTGCCAGTCCTAAATACAGGTTGTATGGATATATTTTATAAAGTTTTATATAGCAGAATTGCACTGCATTAGACATTTCGTTTAATATAGAACGATTTTTATGTCTTGTTTTACCATAGATTGTAAAAACAGTTACACCTGTTACAACTGCCAACACTGCACTAATAAGTATTACCTTTCTTAGTTTTTTAGCTACTAGATATTGATTTTCTACCTTAAATGCCAATACAAAATAAAGCACATATAACACCCCTACCACTATACATAATGGCCACAATGAAACAAGTAATTCTGTGGCTTCGCCAATATCGGTGCGCAAAATATTTTGTAAAAACGCAGATGATGTAGATTGCTTATTTAAGTATAAACTAGCAATATCTATTGGGAAGAATAAAAAATTGAAAATCCCTTGAATTAGGAAATATGCTCTTGCTTTAAGAAAAAGCGCAGGAAGTAAAAGCAATAGAAGCACCACCCATAGGTATGCTACCTTTTTTAATATTGAATATTCTAAATCTACCGCTACACAAAGCGAATAAAAAATAGGAAGAAGCAACAAAGTAAAAAGCACGCAAATGCCTACCATGTTTAATACTTTAGATTTCATAATAAAAATGAAGAATAGAATAAAACAGATATAAAAAAGAAAAGGGGCTTATTCAGCCCCTTTGAGCGAAAAACGGGATTCGAACCCGCGACCCTAACCTTGGCAAGGTTATGCTCTACCAACTGAGCTATTTTCGCATTATCGCTTTCGAGTTGTTGTTTCCCTCAATTGCGATGCAAAGATATGACATATTTTTGGTCTGTGCAAATTTTTCAAAAGAAATTTTCAAAAAAAAGTGCATTTTTTTGATTTTTCCCTAACAAAGCCTGTTTTTATAGTCTTCGTAGCCAAACTTGCGCCACATCTCAAAGCTTCCGTCCATTTTTAAGATACCTACACTTGGGTGAGAAACTCCATTAAAATATGTAGTTTTTACCATTGTATAGTGAATCATATCTTCAAAAATGATTCTATCCCCTACTTTTAGTTCATTTTCAAAAGACCAACTGCCATAATAATCACCAGAAAGGCAACTATTACCCCCCATTCTATATGTTGGTTTGCCTTCTACCTCGTCTGTTGCACCAATAATAGCAGGTTTGTATGGCATTTCTAAGCAATCTGGCATGTGACAAGCAAAAGAAACGTCGAGCATAGCAGTTTTTACGCCTGCATTTTCTACTATATCTTGCACAGTAGATACAAGCACACCTGTACGCCAAGCAAAAGCACTACCTGGTTCAAGGATAATTTGCAAATTTGGGTGACGCATTTTAAAATCCTTTAAAATAGAAATCAAATGCTCCACATTATAACCTTCACGAGTCATAAGATGTCCACCACCAAAGTTTAGCCATTTCACTTGAGAAAGGAAATCACCAAATTTATCTTCCACTGCTTTCATAAGACCTTCTAAGTCGTACGAAGTAGATTCACAAAGTGTGTGCACGTGCAGTCCTTCTAGACCTTCTGGTAGCACATCGCCAAGTTGGGCACGTGTTACACCAAGGCGTGAGCCAGGCACACAAGGATTGTAAAGGTCTGTTTCCACTACAGAGAACTCAGGATTGATCCGAAGCCCTGGAGAGAATGTTTTTTCACGTATCACCTCTTCTGTTACATATTTTTTATAATGTGAAACAGAGTTGAAGGTAATATGGCTACTATAAGATGCTATCTCTGCAAACTCGCTTTCGGCATACACTGGAGCGTAGGTATGAGCTTTGCTGCCCATTTCTTCAAACGCTAGGCGTGCCTCGCAAAGCGAACTCGCAGTAGAGCAAGGTATATACTCGCGCACTATAGGAAATGCTTTCCAAGTGGCAAATGCTTTAAAAGCAAGGATAATTTCTATCCCTGCTTTTTCTTTTACTGATTTTATCAACTCCAAGTTGCGGCGAAGAAGTTTTTCTTCAAGTACATAACAAGGAGATGGAATTTTGCTGTAATCCATTATAATTCTAAATCACCATCAATAATTTCGTGCCATGGAAGACCGCTTTCTGCCACTTTCTTCATAAATGGATCTGGGTCGAATTCTTCCACGTTGAACACACCAGCACCAGACCATTGTCCGGTTAAGAACATATAAGCACCAGTCATAGCAGGCACACCTGTAGTGTAGCTAACACCTTGCATACCAGTTTCTTCGTATGCTGCTTTGTGTGAACAGTTGTTATATACATAATATGTTCTTTCTTTTCCATCTTTAATACCACGAATGCGGCAACCAATTGATGTCCAACCATCGTAGTTTTCACCTAAATCTTGTGGGTTTGGAAGAACAGCTTTAAGGAATTGAATTGGAACAATCTTCATTCCGTTATAATCAATCTCATCGATACGTGCCATACCAATATTTTGAATAACACGAAGGTGAGTTAAATATTCTTGACCAAATGTCATCCAGAAACGAGCACGCTTAATGGTTGGGAAATTTTTAACAAGAGACTCTAACTCTTCGTGATATAGAAGATAAGATTCTTTTGGACCAATTTCTGGATAGTTGATTGGTTGGTGAATTTCTAGAGAACCAGTTTCTACCCACTCACCATTTTCGTAGAAACGACCTTTTTGAGTAATTTCACGAATATTGATTTCTGGGTTGAAGTTTGTTGCAAATGCGTGGTGGTGATCACCAGCGTTGCAGTCAACGATGTCTAAATAGTGAATTTCATCGAAATAATGTTTTGCAGCGTATGCTGTGTAAACACCTGTTTGACCTGGGTCAAAACCACAACCTAAGATAGCTGTAAGACCAGCTTCTTTAAATTTGTCTTGGTATGCCCATTGCCAAGAGTATTCAAATTTAGCTTCGTCTAGAGGCTCGTAGTTTGCAGTGTCAAGATAGTTGCAACCTGCTTCTAAACAAGCATCCATAATAGTTAAGTCTTGATATGGAAGAGCTACGTTGATAACTAATTTTGGTTGGAAGCTTTTAAATAATGTTACAAGTTCTGGAACATTGTCTGCATCTACTTGTGCAGTTTGAATTTCTACTCCATAACGTTTTTTGATATCAGCAGCTACTACATCGCATTTACTTTTTGTGCGGCTTGCTAACATAATCTCTGTAAACACTTCGGTGTTTTGTGCCAATTTATGCACCACAACGGTTCCTACACCGCCTGCTCCGATAACTAATACTTTAGACATAATTATTCTGTTTGACGTTGTTGATAAACTTCTCTTGCTAACTCTTGCATATCTGTGGCAGTGTCTTGTTCGTCCACAATTTCCACACCAATCATGGTTTCGATTACGTCTTCCATGGTAACCACACCACGAAGGCCGCCAAATTCGTCCACAATAATTGAGATATGCTCACGTGTTCCTAACATTTTTTCCCAAATGGTGAATACAGACTCATCTTCTGAGAAAGATAGGATATGACGTTTCATTTCAGACAATTTAATATCAAATTGGTCTTCTGAAAGTTCTTCTAATACAATATCTTTAAGCACATAACCTGTTACATTGTCTTTATCGTCGTTGTACACAGGGATACGTGAAAAACGCCAGTCGCTGGCATCGTAGAATTCTTTTAGAGTCATGCTCTCATCTGCCATTTCTAGCACAATTTTTGGAGTCATAATCTCTTTTGCCTTCACATTTGATAGGCGTAGGCAAGATTTAATGATTCTGCTTTCAGATTCTTTAAACACTCCTTCGTCTGTACCCATATCTACCATGGCAGATACTTCTTCACGAGACACTGTTACTGCATTATTCTTTTGTTCTTTAGACGAGAACAATTTAGTAATAAGTTCAGAAAGAATTACAAAAGGATATGTAATATAAATTAAAACTTTAATAACACCTGCAGATGGCATTGCCAACGAACGCCAATATGATGCACCAATAGTTTTAGGGATAATTTCTGAGAAAATTAAAATAAGAAGTGTTAGCACCACAGAGGCTATACCAAACCATTCATCGCCCCAAATGCGAGTTACTTCTGCACCTACACCTGCAGAACCAATTGTGTGTGCTATAGTATTTAAAGACAGAATAGCCCCTACAGGTCTATCTACATTATTTTTAAGTTCTTTAAAAACAGAAGCAGCCTTTCTTCCTTCTTGCTCTTTCGCTGTTATGAAAGACATAGGTGTAGAAAGCAATACCGCCTCTAAAACGGAGCATAAAAATGAAACACCTAATGCTCCTAAAAGATATATAAATATCATTACCATTTGCTACAATAAATTCTATTCTGCAAAGATAATAAATTTACAATTTCTATACAATAAAATAAGAGGCAACCAAAATATTTTTTGATTGCCTCTTTATTTATAATTCTATACTATTTAAAATTAATCGTCCCATTCAGAGTTTTTCTTCTTGGTTGGGATATTGAATGATAGCATAATTTCGTGAGATGTCCATGCCACATCGCTAAGTTTACCCACGTTTAAGTCGAATGAGTAACCTACACGAAGCCATTCCCATTCAAGACCTACGTTTACGTATGGAGTAGCAAGGGTTCGATAACCAATACCTGCCCAGAACATTTTTCCGAAGAAACCTGTTACGTTCACGTCCACCACGTGCGATTGACCTGTGTAGTAGTAAGAAGCAGCAGGAGCTAGCTTAACTTTTTCTGTTACAGGAATGAAACCACGAGCATAGATATGATAAGTAGGTGTAGAAGATAGAGATGTTAGATCTTCTTCTTTAATAAAGAAACCTGGAATGTGGTTGATAGCAGCACCTGCCATGAAGTATGGCATAGAGTACTCAATACCGAAGCTAGCATCGAAGCTACCTTTACATGTGTATTTATCATAAAAACCATCACCACGCTCATCTTCATCTACAAGAATGTGTTTTTCTGGGTCGAATGTTTTAATTACAGCACCTACGCCCACACCTAAAGATAATAAGTGTTTGTTTTCGAAATTTAAGTGATAAGCATACACACCTCTCACTTGGATTTGGTTATATGCGATACCAGAACCGTCGTATGAGAATGTAAGACCCACACCTGAGTTTGCTTTATCAAAGTATCCGTGTACGTTTAATAAAGTAGAGAATGGAGCACCATCTGCACCCGCATATTGAAAACGGTTTAGTGAGAATATGTTCACATTTTCGTCGTTACCTGTACCAGCAGGGTTCACTGCAATACGAGAAAACAACTGTTCTGTAAGCACAAAGTCATTTTGTGCAAAAGCTATTGTAGCACTAGCCACTAAAGCTGATAGTAATACGATAATCTTTTTCATAGTCTATTATTTTCTCTTATTGTTAAAGTTTTGTAGGTAATCTTCATATTCTTGTTTCTTAGCTTCATTACGAGCATCGATAGCTGCATCTTCTTCCTTAGCAGATTTAGCCTCATCGGTAGTTTCATCATATTGCTCAATTTCGCCAACTGTTTCATCTAAGATAATACGTACTTCTACACGACGGTTTTGTGCGTGTTCTTCTTCTGTTTGTGCATTAGGCACTTGAAGACGACGTTTACCATAACCTACTGCTTCTAACACAGTTGGATCATAGTTTTCTTTTGAGATAAGAAGTTCTCTAATAGTATCTGCACGACGTTGAGATAGTTTGTCGTTGTATTCATGAGAACCACGTGCGTCGGTGTAACCAGAAATTTCGAAACGACAGTCTGGGAAGTTGCGCATTTCTGTGGCAAGACGATTTAAGTCTTTGTAGAATTCTTCGTTCAAGATATCGCGGTCGAAATCAAATAGGAAGAATACCCAGTAGAAACGACGTTTCTTTTCTTCGTATGTTGGTTCTGGATCTGGTTCTGCTGGAATTTCGTGGAATAGATAAATATCAGTATTTCCATTTCTGTCTGAAATAAGCATTGGAACGCTGTCGTAAACAAACATATTGTAGTTTTCGCCACCTGCATTGTATGGTTCTGGCATTAGAACTGGAGTATTCCAAGTAGAATCTTTTGCAGTAGCTGAATAAACTGCCATAGCGCCACCTCTTGAGCTAGATACATACATCAATGTATCGCCAAGGATTTGCACCCAGTCTTCGTCTGCTTTTGAGTTTAAACCTTCTGCTGCAACTGGTTCTTTCCAGATTCTTTCTTCTTCGTTTTCAATATCTACATAGTAAATATCACGACCACCTTTTACACCTTCCATTGTGGTACTAAAGTAAACACGGTCGTTGTCTTTAGCCATTGCTGGGTTGTAGAAACCTTGTAAGTATGGAAGACGATAGTTCCAACCTGCACTTTGTACGAAGTTTTGTCCTGTACGTGATTTTGTTGTACCGCGAATTCTCATACGTGTACCTGGTTGCCAAACACCGTTTTTATCACAGATACTTTCGTATAGATAATCACTCTTATAGTCTTTGTTGTATTGGCTATAATATATACGATTACGTTTTTTATCGTATGCTACCAAGCCATTAACTTTAATCTTAGAGAAATCTTTACATACTTGTGGGTTGTCTAGTTCTCCAAGTGTGTCTAGTTTTGTAACATAAACAGTTTCTCCTCGCAAGAAGATAAATGTGCTATCCTTGTATGGAGATAGTGCAAATTCTTTTTCTTCTGTACTACTTATAGTAGGATCGAAGGTGTAGCCTTCTGCATACTTTTCGCTAATAGCTGCCATTGCAGATATTGAACATAATGCTAGAAAAGCGGTTAGTAGTTTTTTCATATCTATATAATTTTATAATATTTACATTAATATTTGAATACTTCAATTGTTCCTTTTTTAACGTTTCCGTCAGGTAGTTGCACTACATAATAGTAAACACCTGGAGCCGCCACTTCTTTACTTCCGTTCATTGAACCATTTATAGAACCATCCCAACCGTTTTCTCCTTCATAAATCTTTGTTCCGAAACGTGTGAAGATTTGTGTATAGAAATTAGGATTCATATCTTGAACGAATGTGTCATTTCTACCATCTTGTACGTATGGAGTAAATACTGTTGGCCATTGAACTGCTACATGAGCAGTAGCTGACGAGGTTCCACAATCACCTTGATATACCAATTTATATTCAGAGTTTAAGTATGGTTTATAGGTAGTAGCATCTGAAGATACTTTTACATCATTTACATACAAGTCGTATTTTGCATCATCTGGAGTAACAGTAAATTCAGGCATTGCACCAATAACTACCTCTGCAGATGCTGGAGAAATTGCTAGTGAAGGTACCGCTTCTTTTTGAGAAATTACCACAGGTTTAGCCTCTGATGGCACATTTTCGCAATAATCATCACTTTGCACTGTAACATACACAGTGTGTGGATTTTGTTTATATGCTTCATCTAAAACATAATATTTGAATGTTTCGCCATATGCATATATTCTGCTTAATGATTCATCTGCATACCAAGTAAGTTTCACATTTGTTTGTTCTTCTGCAAAGTCTGCTTTTGCAAGCAATACTAATTCTGCATTAGGACATACCAAAGTGTCATTTGCAATAATATTTGCAGCAGTTGCATTACCTTTGATTGTTACATATACTGAATCTTGTGCTTCGCAATAGTTGTTTGAAGCTGACTGAATTTCGTCTTGAGACGCAGTAATATAGTATTTTGTTTTACCTATTTCAGAAGCATCAAATTCAGTCACCTCAGCGCCAGTTTCATCTTTAAATATTAGATATTTATAAACATCAGCATTTCCTACCAATGAAGATAGAGCTATAACTTCACCTTCTTTTGCACATTCTTTATAATTATTTACTACTGGAGCAGCTGTAATAGATTTTACACGATATTTTACCACAATAGTATCACTTGGGCAAGAACCTGCTGGATTGCTATATAGTTTAACAGAATCTTCTTGTACTACATCTGCATAGAAGAATGCTTCTTCTGCTGGAATTATTCTATCATCCATTGTTAGCCATACTAAACCTGATTTATCGGTTGGTTGAGCAACAAGTTGATTGAAGAAGAATTTATCTTGTGAAACCTCTGTTTTACACATATTATATGCATAAATTTCACCATCACGGTTTAAGACTGGTGTTTCTGAGTGACCTTGCACATCGATAGAAACTTCACCTTGTGCTATTCTTTGACAAAGAATACCATCTGCAAATGATTCTGTAATCTTAACAGTTACTTTTTGAACACCTTGGCTTGGTAAATATGGATTACCTGTTGCTTGTAGATATAATTCACTTACATTTAGAACCATTACGTTAGTTCCTTGTTCTGGCACAAATGGAATACCTTGTAAAACAACATTATTATTTACAAGAATATCCAAAGATACAGAAGAAGAAATATTGTTTGAGGTTAATTTCAATTCTGGGAAAATCATATCCTCTGAGTAACAAATACTTGTTGGTTCACCTTCTAATAATATTAGTTGACTTTCTTGACATTCAAGGTTTACAGAAAGTGTATTAGAAGAGAATACTACCATAGGATCTGCTCCTGGGGTATATCTTCCATCTTGAACACCACTCATAACATCATCGTTGCATGTACCGCCGATTTTCTCACTTACAACAGCTTGAAGTTGCATTGGGGCAATATTTCTGCTACCATCATCTGCTATCTCTATTAGCATTGAGCCACTTACTGAATTTTTTGCCACATAATAATTGCCATTATCATCTAGCATTTCTGCGATAAAGTTGTATTTACCATTTTTATCAATACCAAATAGCATTAAACAAGGATCTGAGATAGAACCAAAGTTTACTTTTGGAACACGAACAGAGATTTCTTCATCTACGCTAGTAAATGTGTATGAATCTGCTTGAATATCAGAAAATTCCACAGAAATAGTAGGAGAACATAAGTCTAGGCTAATATCGTCAATAAGTAGGTCATTACCATCACCTGTTGAACCGTTGTTTTTAATTACAACTCTAAATTGACCATCTGTATCTGTGATTTTCCAACTTGTTTCAAATCTTTTCCAGTTATCATCAAAATCTACTTGAGATTTAATGTTTGCAACATTTTCCCATGTTGTTGTACCTGTTTTCTTAAACTGAATTTTTAATTCTGCATTAATAGGTTGGAATATTACATTTGGTTTTTCTTTCACTGCTGCAGAAGCCATATATGCAGAGAAAGTAAGTGTTGCACCTTCTGAGAAATCTTTTGTTTCATCTGAAGTTAAGATTCTAGAGAATGCCACCCCAGATTCTTCGTTTGTTGCACTGATATCACCAAAGTTAATTAGAAGCATACCACCGAAAGGAGGATTTGCACCACCTTTATTTTGTGTATGGTCTCTAAAACCACGATACCATCTTTCGTTTTTATCGTTTTTAATTCTTTGTTCTATACAAGAGATATCTGTTCCACATTCTTCTTGACCACCTGTGCCATAACCACAATATAATGGTTCGGTTACAATCGCATATTGACCATCATTAATTTTATAAGGAGCTTCTACATAGGTATAACCAGAAAGCATAGCGTCATATTTCATACGGCTACCCGCTCCTAATAATGTTTTCAATTTAGAATCATCGTCAAAAGTGATTTTAAACAGATTTGAACCTTTTGTACCTTCACCACAAGTTTGGAATACATTTATAGTAACAGAGTCTTCCAAATATTCACTTGATGAAGATTTTTTGCGTTTAACTTTGAAATAGGTTGTTACCAATGGCACATCATTACCAGTTAAGGTATATGTATCACCTGTTACACCTGCAATTTGAACAAAATTTGTTCCATCTGTAGATTTATACCACATAAAATCTCCAGTAGTTGTATTGTCTGATGTAACTTTTAAGGTTAAACTTGTAGGAGCATTTGCAGTATCATAATCTGTTGCAGAGGCAGTTAGGTCAAATGTTTGTGCTTTTGTTGCTACCGCCCAGTATTTATTAGAAGAAGAATTTACGTAAAATCTAATAGGTTCTTGATAACCTGTTGACAGAGTAACTTGCAGATTATTATCGCCAGTTATCTTAGTTATTGAGACACCTACATTTTTAGAAGCATCTTCAGATGAACTATTATATAGATTTTGAGATGCATCAGACCAGTTGTTTTGTGTAGTAAATTTGAATTGTCTACTTGCAAATAATCCGTCGTAATAGTATTCACCATTTGAGCCTGCAGTCATTGCCACGAAGATAGGATTTCCATTTGCATCATTCCAACCTTGTGCTGCATCACCAATAATGTATAACGAAGAAGTAGTTGTACCACCACCTACTGCAGTAATAGTTACTGTATTTGAAGAAGGATTATATTCAAATACACATTGGGTACCTGTAGTTGGAGAACCAACTAATGTTGGAGAATCAAACCATTGTGCGCCATTGTCATCGGCAGAGGTATGAACATTTACTCCATTACCACCATAGGCTGCAGTTACCTTATTATTTCCATCTAATTGTTTCCATTCCCAATTACCACCGCCCCATGGGTGTTTCATGTAATACGCTCCAAATGCACTGCTGCTCACACCTACAAGCATAAGTAATAATGCAAAAACGCGCATTAAATTTTTTAGTTTTTTCATAGTATTTGATTTGTTAATTTAAATTCTTTCTTAATCTATTATTTATAGCATCAAAAAGGCATAACTATGCCTACGTATAACAATTTACAAATATAATTTTATTTTGAGAAACAAACAAAAAAAATCCCCATTTCTACACTAGAAATGAGGAATTTATGATTAAATGTTAAAAAAAATATGAATATATGCACACATATGCAAACGATGTGCATAAAAATACACTTTTAATCTACCTTAATGATTTCAATAGTACCTTTTTTCACTTGGCCATTTGGCAGAAGCACAGAGTAATAGTAAACACCAGGGACAGCTATATTTTCGCTCTCATTCATTGCGCCATTTATAGTTCCATCCCAACCATCTTCGCCTTCAAAGATTTTGGTATAGAAGCGGTTGAATACTATTGTAGGTAATCCTTTTGAGAAATCATCATTTTTGCCATTTTTATTATGAGGAGTGAAGGCTGTAGGCCAAACAACTTCAATAGTTGCCTTATTACTAGCTGTTCCACAAATACCATTTGCAATTACTTTAAACTCTGTATTCAAATATAGATAGTCATTGAATTCTAATCCATTGATTGGCAATTCTTTGTCATTAGCAAACCATTGATAAGATTCTGCTTCTTTTTCTACTGGAACTACAGTTACTTGTGCTTTTTCGCCTGCAGTTAAGATTTTATCGTCAGCCACTTCTAATTCAAATGCAACATTGCTATTAATTACAGTTACAGTAACAGGATCGGTTTTTATTACTTGTTCCTTACCATTACATGAGCTAGTTACTTGATAGTAAATAGATTGACCATTGTGTGCATCAAAATCTAACATTGTGGTAGTAGCAAATTCTTGTTCATTTAAGATCCATTTTTTATTAGAAACAGTAGAACCATTTTCTGTAACTGTAGGGGCTGTTAAACTCAATGTTGCACCTTCGCAAGTATCTGCCAATTCATTCAATTTACCTAGTGTAGCATGTTTTTTGGTTTCTACTTCGTGTTTAATTGCACCAAAGTCTGTATTTTCACAACCGTATGAATCAACTACCTTGTCTATAGAGATGGTAGCATTAGCATCGATAAATTCTTCTATTGAATGTGTATTTTCTTCTACAAGAATATCATTAAATGATTTTTCACCAATTGTATATGAAATTTTAAAGTTTGGTTTACCTTTTGTAAAGTTAACTTGTACTTTAGTTTTTTCTTTATCTAAATCATCTATACAGATGGTAGAAGAAGCAGCGGCAAATGACACTTCTGGCAAGTCATATACAGTTACTGGTTTAGAAACTGACACTCCATTTACAGTAACACCTGATGATTCTATCACAGAGATTGTTGCTTTTGCTTTATCAACTGTTGCAGTTGCTACAACTGTAATAGTAACAATTTCGTTTGAATCCATTGTAGGAATTACACATTGATTGTTTTCGTCAAACTGTATATCACCTACATACGCTTCTTTAAATGCTAAACCACTTTCTAGTGATAATGAAAGTTTTACATTTTTAACTTCTACAGTTGCTGTATTTTTCACTGTGAAAGTAAATGTTGCGTCTGTTCCATAACATGTAGCCACTTCTGCATCATCTACACTTGGTTCAAATGTGGTACAGTTGTTGTTGGTAAGTTCTAGTTCTGCATAATTGTCTGCATCTATACATACATTATTGCTAACTATCCAGCGTACTATAACTGTTTTTCCTAGTGGAACGCCTTTAACTTTTGCTTCATTTGGTTTATTTGGATCTGGAAGTGTTATTTCAAGATTTTCTATTACTGTTTCATCTTGGTCTGGAGCAATAATCCATTTTCCGCTACCTATTGCAGGAGCAAATGCTTTAATATCAAACTCACCACTATTACATTTTGCTACAGAAGTTAGTCTTTCCATATCTAATTCTGGTTCAGATGGTGTATTGTATACAGTAACACCAGATGTAGTAGTAGGCGCTGGGTCTAATGCTTGACCTGCTACTTCTACTATTGTACCTGTTACTTCCACTATTTTAGACGAGATAGACTCATCAGAAAGTGATACAGTACCTTTTATAGTAAGTGTTGGTTTGTCGTCTGAAGTGGGATTTTCAACAAAAGGTAGTTTACTTACAATCCAACGACCATCTTTATATTCGCCTGCTGTATAAGTAATTGCATTTTCTTCAAGCAGAGTCAATTCCTCTGGCATTGTAAATTCAACTATTATATCTTCACTATCAACACCTGTTTTGTTTGTTAATGTGAATGTATAAGTAACTTCTGAGCCTTCGCAAACTTCTATCTTAGAAGGGTCTGATGATAAAGAAGCATCTGAATCAATGTCTATTTTAGTACAATCGTCATTTTTTAGTTCGATATCAACAAAGTTTGTTTCATCTTCACAAACTCCATTGGTCACAGTCCAACGAATAATCACAGATTTATCTAAAGGAACACCTGAAACTAGTGCTACATTTCGCACTTTGGGATCCTTAAGTTCAACTTTTACATCTTTGATAAGTTCTTCGTCTTGATTTGGAGCTATTGTCCACTCACCTTCGCCTATTGCAGGTGTTTTTGCAACAATTTCAAATGTACCATTATTACATTGTGAGATTGTTTTTGCATCGTCCATATCAAATTCTGGAGTAGATGCTGTATTGTAAACAACTACTGTTTGGGCTGTAATCGCAGCTGTATTACCTTGATTATAAGTAGATTCCCCTACTCTACTAACGTATGCTGTTAGTGTAAAGTCTTCACTAATAGCTTCTGGATCTACTACTTGTGCAGTACCTTTTACAATGAAGGAAATTGATTTTCCATTATCAAGTTTTGATATATTCCACTTGTCGCCATCGATACTAGGTGTTGTAGAAGTCACTGTAAAGCCACTTTCTGGAAGTACTAACGACACATCTACATCTTCACTAGCAAATCCTAAATTGTTTTCTAGTGTGAATGTGTATGTTATTTCATTGCCTTCACATTCTTCTTGTTTAGTAACATCACTTGTAAATGTTAAACCTGCGCAGTTTCTATTAGTTAGTTTTACTGGATTTGCTGCATTAGAAGTAGAACATCCATTAGCTGCAGTAGCTGTAAATATAGCATCGGCAGTACCGAAAATACTACCTGTTCCATTATTGAAAGATACTGTTGCTGAGCCATTAGTAGTTTGACCAACAGTTACTCCTGGGGTGGCATTTTTCAAACTCCATTCCATTTTTGATATTTGTCCACCAGATACAGAAGCGCTTGCTGCTAGATTCATATTCAATGCATTACACATTGTAATAGCATTGTTTTTTATATCTGAAGATAATGTAATAGTAGGGTTTGGTTTAACGGTTACTGTTATGGTACCTTTTTTACTTTCTACACCATTTTCAGTATATGTGTAATTATATTGTGTATCACCTAATTTACTAGCACTAAATGTAGTAACTGCTGTATTTGTATTATAGTTATAGAATTTCAAACCTGTAGTAGAACCACCTTGTAATGTGAAATAATCTGTAAAATTACGAGTTCCACTTGCTTGACATTCATTATATGTACCAACTAATACAGGTGCGTCAGGTTGCTCAGGTTTTGGATTTTGTTTAGCCCATATTCTAATATAATCAATACCTAAAATAGCACCAGGACCTGTATCATTACCGTCTGAAATTATAGTAATAACAATATGCTCATAATCTTTTTTAGGCTTAAACTTTTTTAAACCTGTATTATCATTAAGTTGAACCAAATCTTCACCCGCATTACGTTGCCATGTTACTTTTTCTATGTATTCGTATTTTGAGCCTGTATATCCATGAATATAAATGTGCAACCACAATGAACTTTTACCTAAATTGGTTACATTTGATATATTAGTATATGCTATTTCCAAACGATAATCAATATTCGCGGTTATACCATATAAAGAATATTGTAAGTGTGCGTGTGCCCCACCACTTTGTGGATTTGATATAAACATATAATTATTTACATACGAATATTTAGTTCCGTCGTGCATCACACCGAAAGAACTCTTCGACTGTCCTCCCTCAGATATTCTTTCAGCAATCTTATATATGTTAGTTGGCTTAGTAACTACATAATCCTTATCATACATAGTTATGTTTGTAGATGTATTTTGAACTCCAGATACACGATTAAATGCATCATTTGTTATTAAATTAAAATCTACAGGAGATACTTTACCATTTGAATTATTACAAACTACAATATCTTGAGTAAAAAGACTTTCTTCATTAAACTTCAATTGTAAGTTGCTAGAATTGCTACTCTTATCCTTTAGAAAGAATACTTTATCTTTAGAATCTACTGGTTCAAACTCCGTTCCAGCAACGAAATAATCATAGTTATCTGCTGCACTCAAAGGTAAAGCAAGCGCAATTAAATTAAGTAGTAAAAAAAGTTTTTTAAGTAAAAGTTTCATAGTTTAGGTTTTTTCAAATCGGGTGCAAAGGTAACTTAAATTTATATACTATGAAATTAAAATCCCTCATTTCTGCTAGAGAAATGAGGGATTTATTTCAATTTGTAAAATTTTATTTAAATTTTCTGCACATCTTTTAATTTTATGTGCAGAAAATATTCATTTTATAAGAATTAATCTACTTTTACAATTTCGATTGTTCCTTTCTTAACTTGACCATTTGGTAGTTGAACTGAGTAATAGTAAACACCTGGTACTGCAGTTTCTTTACCATCGTTCATTGCACCATTTATAGAACCATCCCAACCGTCAGGACCTTCGTAAATTTTGGTATAGAAACGGTTGAATACGATTATATTCATTCCGTCTGCAAAGCTATCGTTTTTGCCATTACCATTGTGTGGTGTGAAGGCTGTTGGCCAAATTGCTTCTACGTCAACCTCTTTTTTAGGTGAGTTACAACGTCCCACTGCTTGAACAATATATTTTTCATTTAGATATAGTTGTTCGGTAAGTTCTAATTCGTCTGTTGCTTGTACAACTTCATCGCCACGATACCAAACATATTCATCTACTGGGGTATCGCTTAGTGGTGTTACTGTAATAGTTACTTCTTGACCTGCTGGAAGTCTTGTCTGAGAAGCTTCTACAGAGAAATCGATATATCCTGCAATTTTTACCTCAATAGCTACGCGCTCACTTTCGCAAGCACCTGTTTTAGTATTGCTTACCCAATATGTGGTGGTTGTATTTTCGGCTGATGTACTAAATAGATCGGCAATTGGAGCCTCTGAAGTTTCATCTTCGAAGAATACCAATTTAGTCTTATCAGATTTCACCAATGAACTCAATGTTTTTGTTCCTACTTCTGCACATTCGTCGTAGTTTTCTACCACTGGTTTTGATGTTGATGGTTTTAGAACTACAGGAATTGCAATTGGATCACCTACGCAACCGTTGTTGTCTATTTCGTAACCAACAACATAATATACTGCATTTTCTGCAGCTTCAATATTTGTGTCGGTTAGTTGTTGTGTTAGAGTTGCATCTGCAAAATATTTTACTTCATCAGCTTTTGTGTTTGGACCTACTGCATCTTTTAAATCTACTGTAGCAGGAAGACAAACTGATGGAAGTGATTTAATATCAATAAGTGGGTTTTGTTTATTTTCCTTGATATTGATAGTTTTTTCTGCCTTACAAGCATTGGTTTCGTCGGTGATAGTTACTTTATAAGTAGCCTCAACTTTAGCATTAAATGTAGATTTTGTTACATTAGATACTACATTGTTTTGTGCCCATGCATATGAGTAAGTGCGAGTATCTTCTGCATTTATAACCTCAGCAGTAAGAACTGCTTTTTCTCTACGACATGTTACCCAAGTGGTATCTGCTGTAAGTTTAATTGAAGGAGCAAGTTTGTCTTCTTCTAGAGTAATTTCAGCTTCACCTACGCAACCATATTCATTTTTACCATATACTGTATATGTGCCACCAGTTGTAACTTCGATAGCATCTTTTGCCTCTTCGGTGCTCCATGTATATGTTTTTGCCCCAGAGGCTGTTAGAGTATTTGGTTTACAAGTTACTTTTTCTTCAGAAGGTGTAATTTCCACAACAGGAAGGTCGGTGCGTTGTGTTACTGTGTATGAATCAGTATTTGTACAACCATTTTCTGCAGTAACAAGTACTTCGTACACACCACCCTCTTCTACGTTTAGAGTAGCACTTGTGGTTTTATTTGTATCGTTCCATTCGTATGAAACACTTACACCTGAAGTTGCTGTTAATTCTACTTCTGGTACAGAACATGTAATAATATCTGAGCTAGCAGAAATTTCAACATTTGGATTTTCTTTATCCTCTGTTATATCAAATGTTTTAAATACTCTACATCCATTACCACCTTTAGCCACTACAATGTATTCAGCTGGAGCATTAATATCTAATGTATTACCAATTGCTAGAGGTTCAACTGTGTCAAATTCTTGTGTATTATACCATTTAAACTCAACTCCTTCTGTTGCGTTAGCATTTTGAGATTCTACTGATAATGTAATTTCTGTATCAGCACATGTTAAAGTAGAAGTTGAAACTTGATTACCTGTTTCTGGGTCAATTACATAGTTTTCAATAGTTAGTTCAGGCTTTGTAACATTTTGTGTCACTTCAAAGTCTGTGGTATATGTACAACCATTTTCACCTGTAACTGTTAGTGTATATACGCCTGGAGCAGTTACACCTGTAGAGTTATTTTCAGATAATGTTGACCATTCGTATTTTACAATAGTTTCTTGAGTTTGTGTAATATCAGCATCAAGAACTATTCTACTATGAGTACAGTTTAGCTCTTTAACTTCTTCTTGAGCACCGTTATCGTCTAACTGACGGATAACGATTTCTGCATATGGTTTTACAAAGTTTTCTGTTACAGTAACTGAAACCGATTCTGATACACAACCATGTTCTGATGTACCAACTACAGTATAGGTGGTTTCAGAGCCTGTTTGTTTTACTTCTAGTTCTGAGCCAGATTTAGGAGCTGATTGTTTATCATCTGTCCAAGAATATGTATATGCACCAGATGCAGAGATAGTTGTTTTAGGTAAATTACAATTCAATAATACAGAAGCAGGTGTTACATTTAGCTCTGGAATAGCTTCTACATATAAAGTAGCAGATGCTTGTGAATCTGCAGCAGAAGAGCATTTTGCATCTACTAAGTTTTCTACTACATATCTACCTGCCTGAGAAATTTCCATTTCAAATTCATTATCATTAGATGTATACTGAGTACCATTAATTGTAAATGTGAATGGAGCATTTCCTGTAAATGTTACTATTAAGTTTGTTGTAGTACCTTGGCAAATATAATCATCGTCATCCTCTATTTCTACAGAAGCAATAGTAGGAAGTTCGTTTACATTGATAGTTGCTTTGTCGCCACTTGAAATTGGTGCTTCACAACCGTTATCATCTGTTACAGATACTAAACTATAGGTTGTTGTAGTATAAAGTGCATCATTAATGGTTACTGTTGATGTTGTTATATTATCTAATGTTACATCTGAAGTACCATTATTATATACCACAACATATGGAGCTACACCATCTAAAGAAATTTCTACAGCTGAGTTGTTTCCGTAACATACTTCTTTTGGAGCAGAAATACTTGCAGTCACTGGTTTGTAAACTTCTACTGTGACTGGTGTTGGTGTGGTGCTTTCGCATTTACCATTTTCTATGTTTGTAATATAATATGTGGTAGATGCTGTTTGAACACTTGGATTAACCATAGGAACAGAGGTTAAATCATAATACTCACCTGCATCGTTTTTACCCATTACTTTTAAGCCATCTTTATTTGAAGTAACTAAGTTTGTAATTGGGAATTCAGTATTATCTACTGGACAAGCGATATAGTCACGAGCAACTACATTGCCAGAAACTTCTTTTACTACTATTGTAGCATACTCTACAGCAGTTGCTGCACCACATTCATTTGTTGCTGTGTATTTTATTACAGCATTATTGTGTGATGCATTTAATTCAATAGGAGAAGTAGTAGAAACGCCATTCAACAACCATCCTTGAGAGGTAATAGTAGCGCCATTGTCTTCTACTTCTACATTTGCTGGTAATGTTAAAACATCACCAGGACAGAAATCATCTAAATCTACTCTACTTAATGTTATTACTGGTTTGTCGTTTACTGTAACTGTTGCATTTCCAGAAAGTGTTGCATAACAACCATTTCCGTCTTTTACCTCAGTTAAAGAATAAGTAGTGGTAGTAGTTGGGTTTACAGTGATATCTGATGAAGAACTTAATTCTTTTGAAGTGCCATCAGAAAGTATCACTGTGTATGAAGGTTCACCTGTTAGTTCTATATGAATATTATCTGACAATCCGTTACAAATAGTTGCATCACCAGAAAGAGTAGCTGTTGGTTGTGGGAATACCTCTACTGTTACAGCTGTTGGTGTGGTGCTTTCGCATTTACCTCTTTCTGTATTAGTAATATAATATGTAGTAGCAGATAGTGTTTGTTTTGGATCTATAGTTGGCACTTCGTCAAGCTTTTCGTACAGCCCTGTTGCCGCATTCTTTGTCCAAACTTTTAAATCATTTTTATCAGATGTTACTAAATCTGTGATTAGGAATGAATTTGCATTTATTGGACATTTTGCATAATTGTCTACCGTTACATTATCAGAGTATGATTTCACTACTAATTGTGCGGTAGATTTTTCTACAGAATTATCAAATGTATATGTTTCACCATTTGCTGCAGAAACATATATTTCAAATACTTCTGCCTCTTCTACTTTAAATGAAATAGTTAATGTAACAGTTTCACCTTGAGTTAGTTTGCCTATACTCCAAATATTGTTAGTGTATGTACCTTTACTTACTTGAGAAAGAGGTGAAGATTGTTTTTCTTCCCAACTTTGTTTCACTACTACGTTGTCCAAATCTAATGCACTACCATTGTATAGAGTAGCAGTAAGCACTGCATCATCACCTTTGCAATAACTAGACTTATCTAAAGAATAAGTTAGTGTAAGGTCTGCACAGTCTGCTACATTCAATGATGCCACAAAGGTAGCAGTGGTTTCACCGCAAGTATTTTTTGCTTTATAAACTAATGATTTAGCATTATCTTCTGTAGTAAACTTAATCTTATTGTTTGTTAGTTTATCACCTGCTAAATACCAACCAGACTCTGTAATATTAGCACCTTTGTTATCTACTGTTGGTGCAGGCAATGTGTATTCCACACCTGCACAATATTCTGGCAGTGGATTTTCTGTAAATTCGATAACAGGCTTTTCGTTCACTGTTACTTTTGCAGAACCGCTAGTAGTAGCTTCGCAACCATTACCGTCTATTACACTTCTTATTGTGTAAGTGGTGGTAACTTCTGGAGAAACAGTCATTTGAGCTGTATTACCTGAAACACCTTGTTTAACATCTCCATTAGATAATGTTATAATGTAATTTGCTTTACCAGTAAGTTGAATACTTAAATTTGCAGATTCACTTTTACAAATAGTTGCATCACCAGAAAGTACTGCTGTTGGTTGTGGATAAACTACAATATCAAGTCTTGTACGTGGACTTTCACACTCGCCTGCTTTAGTATTGCTTACCCAATATGTAGTGGTACCTACAGTATTTTTGTTTGCTTGAGTAACAGGTTCAGTACCAGTCTCAGTTGTATAGAATTTTAGGTTTGTTGCATCAGAAGACACTTGAGTATTAAGATTTAACATATCCTCTTCTGGACAACCTTTATATGTTTCAGGTATTAAGGTAGGAGCTGCAGTAATATCTTTTACTGTGATTTTCTTTGACGCAAAGGCTTTTGTTGTAGCCTCTGTATATGTGGTTGTACCAGATTTTATAACGTATGCCTTAGAAACTAAATCTTTTACTACGTTAGTTCCTTCTATTTCTAGAGTTAATGTAGCTGTGGCACCACTAGCTAAACTTGGTATTGCCCAAATACCTGTACTATGAGTATAAGAAGAACCAGAAGAAGGATTTCTTGAAACTTGTCTTTGATCTGCTATATCTGTAAGTACAACTTCTACATTAGTTGCATTTTCTGAAGAGTTATTCTTTAATGTAACTTTTAGTTTTATATTATCACCTTTACATACTTCGGCAGATGTTTCTGCGTTATAAGTTATCTCAAAGCCAGAACAGTCTTGAACAGTTATATTAGCAAATCCTTCTACTGCTTTACATACCTCAGGATTTTGATAAACCTCAACTTTGTATTGTTTTTGGTCTCCCATAGAGAATGAACCTGTGGTGTATGTAGCTAAATTTGTACCTACTTGTGCAAATGATATACCACCATCTGTAGATTCATACCATTTGTAATTTAAATTATCGCCTGATGCGTTAACGGTAAATGTTTTTGTTTTATCTGCACATACATTATCATCAGAGATATTTGCTATTACATTTATCTCTTGTACATCGATAGAAACTTTTTTATTTGATGTGCTTTCGCAACCATTAGCATCTACTACTTTGGTAAATTCATAGGTAGCATCACTTGATGGATTTACTGGGTATGTACCTGTAGCAGAAACACTTGGATTAACAGTAGTTGTAGTACCAGCTTCTGTTCTATCTATATATAATGTATAAGGAGCTAAACCGCCAGAGATACTATATGTAAGTTCTGCATTTGACTCACCTTTACAGATAGCATTTTTATCTGTAGAGACAGAATTTAGTGTTGGAACACCTTTAACAGTTACTGAAATTTCTGTTGCTGCACTTGTACAACCATTAATTGTTTGAGTAGCATAATATTTTTTGCCTGTTACTACTTCTGAAGCAGAGAATGTAGTAACTTGGTTGGTCAATGCTGCATCTGAATAGAATTTTAAAGAAGTACCTGTTGCTAATGTTGATAATTGGATTTGACCATCTTTTGCACATTCATTATATGTACCAACACTTGGAGCAACTGTTGTTTTAACAGTCAACATAGCAGAATTACTTTCTTGTTGCTCACATTTACCTCCATCTTTGCATACAACTACACGATAATATTTGTTATTATCATTAGCTGTAGTAGCAGAAATGGTGTATGTAGAAGCTGTTGCACCAGAAATATTATTCCAATTGCTATTATCTGAACTTACTTGCCATTGATATTTATCTACACCTGATGCAACTACAGAGAATGTTGCTCCTGCACCCACACAAACAGAAGTTGATGCAGGGTGAGTTGTAAATTTGATTTCTTCTACATTTACAGTAACAGTATTATTGCTAGTAGGTGTTGAGTAACAACCTTTAGCATCCATTACTTTAGTTAATGTATATGTAGTTGTAGAAGTAGGATTTACAGCAAACAAATATGGAGAAGTGGTTGCTGTATAATTTGTTTCACCAATAGTTAAAGTATAATTTGGAGAACCATTTGAGATTATAACATTTGTTCCTGTTGTTGTACTTCCTTTACAGATATTTTCACTTGCAACTGCAAATTTTGCAGTTGGAATAGGATTTACTGTAATGTCACTTGATACTTTAACAAGTGCAGACTCAGAATCATCCCATGTTAGGTCAAATGTTTTTGCAATATAAGATTTAATAGATTTAATTTGAGAAGCAGTAATTGCAGCTGTAGATTTTAAATCTAATGTTAAAGTTTTAGAACCATTTGCAGCTAAGTCAAACTCTGCAAAACCAGTAAATACCGTGGTTGTTCCTGCATTGTAAGCAGTTACACCTTCTGGAATCTCAACTGCCACTTTCACTCCAGTCACTGCCACATTAAGTGGGTTTGTTACTTTAAGTGTAAGAGTATTTTTATCTACCCCATCAGCACAGATACTTCCATCTGACAAGTTAGAAATTAATCCTAAGTTTGTAACATTAGCTGTTACGGTATTGGTAATAGCATACATACCGCAAGCAGAAGGGTTACCTTGACCTGCAATATTTATTGCCTCTTCTGCTGTATTTGCAATAATTACACGATACAAGGTAGGATTTGCTTCTGGAATTACTTCTAATTCTGTTTTGTTTACTTCTGGCTGGCCAATAGGCATCCAACCTGCTTTATTAGATTGATATTGCCATAAGTAATATGGATTTTCCATTACACCACTAATGATAGAAGCAGTAAGAGTTTCTTTTTGTCCTGGAAGAAGTGTACATTCTTCAGTACCATTTGAGCAAACTAAATTTGCTTTTGGAGTACAAACACTAAATGTAACGTCGTCAAGTAGTAAGTCATTACCACAACCTTCTGCTGCTAAGTTTAATAATCTCAAAGTAACATTACTTGCAGACTTTGAATTAAACATTACCGCAATTTTTTCCCATTTACCTTCTTCAAGTGGAATATAATCTGTTGTATAACGAGATAATTCTTCGTTAGATGTAGCGTCATAAAGAATGAATCTTACTTTTGCTTTTACATCACAACCTCTACCACTAGCTGTAGCAGATGCTATATATGCAGAGAAGTTTATAAATGTATTTTGGCATACATCTACAGTAGATTCATATAAGATATCTGTCTGACTTTTACCATCTCTACAGTTGTAGAACAACATACCACCATTAGTATCACCCTCGGTATGGTCTTGTATATTTTGATACCATTGACTATCATTACATTCACAGGCATGAGTATCACCTTGAGTCTGTTCTCCACAACCTGCATAAAAAGGATTTGCTAGTACTGCATAGTAACCTGGGTCCTTAATTGCTGTACATGAAGTGGTCATTGCTGTGTATGAAGAAGTAGGAACTTTTGCTGTGAAGCCAGTACCAGATTTTGAATATGAAGTTCTATCCTTAACATCAGAGAATGTTCCAAAGTCTTCTGTAAAGATTATTCTAGTGTTTGATGCGTCACACTGAAGAGCCTCTAGATAGCTATCTTGTCCGTCATCTTCACCTGTACTTCCACCACTATTATAACAAGTTCCTGTTGTAGAACAATCTACTTCCTCAAATGAATCTGGAGTTGGAACTGGTCTAGAATCACTCACATACTGACCATCAAATACATAAACATACCCGCCATAAAGAACAGGAGAGTCTCCTGATTGTTTTGTTCTATCTCCATTTTGGAAAATTATCTGAACTTCATCTTTATCACATATTGTCCATTTATAATATGAAGAACCATTGTATGTTGTAGATTCTCCTTTTTGAGTACTTCCCCACTCATATCCAACATGTCCTCCACTATTAAACACATAAAGATTATAATTATCTTTACTATAAATTTCTATTTTTTGACAAGCGCCTTTTTCTGTAGGAAGAACTACACTAGAACCACCTGAGTCACCACCAGTATCTTCACCTGAATATGCAGACCAAGACCAAGAAGCTTTACCATCCCAATGATTAGTAATAGTACATAGATTTTTACCTGAAGTATAGTCTGTAATATCATTTGTTTGATTCCACATCTTATCCCATCCTATTTGATTGGCAGCATTCATTCGTACAAAGATAATCTTTGGATAACTCTTATTAGGAGATGTTACTTTAAAAATATTACCACTAACTTGGGTCATTGAGACCCATTCTTCACCATTTTCAAAGAAGTAAGCGGCAAATCCTGCTCCATCCTTATTCCAATCTCCTGCATCTAGATACAACGTCGTATTAGCTGGAATATTTTCTGCTAAAGCACTAGAGGTGAAGCCCAAGAACATAAAGAGCAACAATAACACTCTAAAAAATTTAATGTTAAATGATTTTTTCATAATATTTGATTTTTACTTGTTTTCCTATTTTTAGTTAAAACGTTTTCGGTGAAACGTACAAATTTAGTTTTATTTTTCCAAAAGTTCAAAAATAGAATACAAATATTGTTAAAAATAGAAGATTTTAGGTGCGAATTGTTAAAAAGTAAACAACAAAACGTGCACATTAAATGGGGAACCATGTACAAAAAAAGAGGCTGACTTTTACGTCAACCTCTCGTTGCTTATCTGTTTTTAAGTTGTATCCTTGTGAAGGCTTGTTTGGTGGTAAGTGGGAAATCCGCTTGCATAATCCAACCGAAATATCCTGGGTCTGCTTTAAGAACTTCT
This sequence comes from Candidatus Enterocola sp., assembly GCA_045611845.1. Taxonomy (GTDB): domain Bacteria; phylum Bacteroidota; class Bacteroidia; order Bacteroidales; family Paludibacteraceae; genus Enterocola. The sequence continues at coordinate 34,684 of JAZKXZ010000007.1, forward strand.
GCAGCAATTTTTCCTCTATATTTTCCGAAGTTTATTACTTCCTCGCCTTTTTCGTTATAAACTAAGTGACCTGCAAAGTCAACATTTTTATTGTGAGAAGTAAACTCAGAAAGATATGCCATATCATTTTCAAGATCTGGATATTTATCTAACTGACCTTTTAACACTTCGTATGTGGCACGAGTATCTGCTAGTGCATTATGTGCGTTTGTTAAATCCTTACCACAATAGAACTTGTATGCTGCCACAAGATTGCGTTGTTCTTTTTTGAAGAAAATAGTTTGCACATCTATCTTTTTGCAGCGAGAAAGGTCTATATCTGCTCCTACTCTTAAAAACTCTTCTGCTAGCAGTGGCAAGTCGAACTTATTTGAATTGTAACCTGCTATATCTGAGCCTTTAAAATCTTTTACTAATACACTTGCAAGTTCTCTAAATGTAGGTTTATCGGCTACATCTGCATCAGAGATACCATGAATTGCAGTAGTTTCTGCAGGGATAGGCATTTCTGGATTTATCAAAAAGTTCTTTTCTTCTTCTGTGCCATTAGGGTTTACTTTAATGTAAGCAATTTGCACAATTCTGTCTTTGCACACATCAAGCCCAGTGGTTTCAAGGTCGAAGAATATTATCGGATTTTTTAAATTTAAATTCATAAAATAACTAATTATACCAGCATTGGGGTAACTAACATTGTAACCTCAGTATTCTCTGCCTGATTTACAGGAAGCACAAGCATTGGTCTTGTTCTATCGATAAGTTTTAATTCTATTTCAGTAACAGGGCTGATAGCACTTAAAATAGCTAACATTAAGTCTGAACGGATGCCTAGCTCGATGCTATCTACACCATTTAGGGTACATTCTACATTTTCTTCACCAGAAACTGAATAGTCTAAATCTTGGCTTAGAAGGTGGATATTGTTTGATGTGATAGACATGCGTACAAGGTTTGTTGCTGAAGAGCAAGCTGCTACACGTGTAAGAGCCACGCGGAATACGTCTGCATTTACAAACACAGAAATAGGCATTTCTCTAGGGATAACAGCTTTATAGTTTGGATAGTTACCTTCTACTAAACGGCTCACTAATAGATAGTTTGCAGTTTTAAAGTAAATGCTTGATGAATCAAATTTAATATTTAGTTCACCTTTGTCTTTTGCCAAGAAGTTTTTAAGTGCACCTACACTTCTTGAAGGCCATACAAGACGTTTTGCATCTTCGCTACCTAGGTTGGTGTATTTTACCATAGCAAGTTTGTGAGCATCTGTTGCTACAAAATATAAACCTTCTGGAGTAACATCCACACAAACACTAATCATAATAGGACGAAGTTCGTCGTTGCTTGCTGCAAATAAGGTTTTATTAATACCTTCCATAACAGAATCTGCAGGAAGATTAATTTCTCTAGCATCGTCGGCAAGTCCTCTAGCAGCAGGATATTCAGATGCAGACTGACCTATATAGTTGTATTTACCAGCAGAAGATTTAATCTCTAATGAATAGCTACGTTCGTCTATTGTAAACACAAGTGGTTGATTTCCAAATTTTGACAAGAAGCTAATTTGGCTACCTAAGATAAGGAAACTACCTTCGCCTTCTGGGCTTTCTACTTTCATTGTTGCTGTTAGGGTAATATCACCATCAGAACCTGTAAGTGAAAGGTTGTCGCCATAAAGGTCGAATTTTACAAAGTTGAATACTGGTGTAATAGGTTTTGAAGACATTACGTGAAGCACTTGTTGTAAGCGCTCTGAAAACTCTGCTGAAGAAACTGTGAATTTCATATATAGTTAGGTTAAACATTTATTTATTAAAGTACAAAAATATATTTTTTAATGATAATTTCCTATTTCGTATTTTGATTTTTACGAACAAATTGAAAGATTAGAGAAATAATTATCAACAATAAAACTGGTACTGTCATACAGAACCACTTCCAAAAGTCTCCATTTTTAGCAACTTTTTCTTTATCTAATATGCGAAGACTTATTTTTTTATTTCTTAGCTGCATCCAGTCGCCATCGTCTGCTAAATAATTTACTGCATTTAGCATAAAATCGTTATTGCCAAACTGCATCTTCATATATTTATCGTAGCCAAGAGGAAGTGGCTCATAACCAGAGGCAAAACCTTGCAAAGAATTTAGTGCAATAGAGCCATCTGCCACCATTATCATTTTGGTATTTTCGCTTTGCTTTATTGGTTTCACACCTGCAGTAACAACACCTTCTGGAGCAAGTCTATTGGCATAAACAGACTTAAATTTACCTTCAAGTAGCACTGCCACTGGCATATACGAATATGCAAAATAAGGCGACTCTGGAGAAAGATTTACAATATCTGCCGAAAGCTGCATTGGTGCTTTTTCTAGAGCTGTTTTAGACGAAGAACAAAGTAATACTGTGCCACTCACAGAGTCGTTCTCTCCTACCTTTTCCACGTATGAAGAAAACTCAGCCTTCACTGGCGCTATATTTCTTGTTATTGCATGACTTGGCAGAGTCATAAGAAGCGGAGAATAGTACCAAGGCATTGGTGCAAAGTTTGGTTCTTGTCCTTCCAAAGATGTATTAATTGGCACTGTGGCACATTGAATATCAAGCAGCATCATTGGCTGTATGCGCACTCCGTATGTAAAGAGTTGGTCCGTTAAGTTTAAATCGTTTGGCTTGCCTACTTCACCATTTGTTGCCACACCATCCACAAGCCAAATTACTCTACCGCCTCGCATAATATATTGGTCTAAAATATATTTATCAGACTCTGAAAAGGCTGTTTGAGGTTCGGCAATAATTACTACTTTATAATCGTTTAATATATTAGGATCGCTACCCAACACTCCTCTATCTACCTGATAGTAACGAGAAAGACTTTCTGTTAAACTATACACAAAATGTTCTTCCGCCTCGCCATGACCCTCTAAGAACGCCACTTTTACTACCTCTTTCTGAGTTAAAATGCGTAAGGCATCTGTAAAAGCATATTCAAGATTTTCGATAGAAGAATTTAGATTTTCGTCGCCAGAGCGACCAGCAATATTTTGCAGCAGAGGTACTGTAATTGTATCTCCTGCATGGGAAAACACTGCCCATGGGAAGATTACTTTCTGAAGGGTATTTCCGTTGTTGTCATAGTCGTGAACCATGGTTGGCTGCAGACCTTTTCTCTGCATTTTTGCCATGATTTGATTTCTAGTTTTTTCCGATGTAGCTTCTTTTAATGGGTCTGTAAACTTCACATTCAGACCTACAGAAGCATATCTATCCATTTCGTCTAGCAAGTATGCTACAGATTTTTTAAGTCTTAAAAAGCCCACATTCATATCACCATCGAGATACACATCTACCTTCACTCCGTTTTCCTGATTTTCAAGCAGATTTTTTGTGCTTTCTGATATACTATGACGTTTTTCAGCTGTTAAATCTAGTCTTAAAACCACATTAGATACAAGTAGATTTGTCATTATTAGTGCCAACGATACACCTAGCAATCGCAAAGAAAATCTTTTTCTAAATGTGATTAAAAGGAAGAATTGACTAATGGTAATGAAGTACCAAATATCAGAAAAATCTATCACCCCACGGCTCATAGAATCGTAGTGATAAGCTATGCCCATAGAGGAAATAAAATCCTTAACATTTACGTTTGTTGGGATAAAAGAAAGCATTTCAAATCCGTAATAGAATACGAAACATAAAAATGCTGAGCCCACAAATGATATAATAGGATTATCTGATAGCGACGAGAAAAATACACCTATTGCAGTGTAAAGACATGCTAAAAATATAAGTCCTATAAACGACCCAAAAAAGCCTCCGAGGTCGATATTTGCAAATGGAGTGCCTAGATAACAAACTGCTAATAAATAGAATAAAGTAAAAAATAAACTTATAAGGGCTATTATTAGCGAAGCTAAATATTTAGAAACTACTATGCTATAAGGATGTATAGGACGTGTGCGAAGAATTTCTACAGTGCCAAGCCTATATTCGTCGGAAAATGTTCGCATTGTGATGGCTGGTATTAGGAATAAAAACAGCCATGGAGCTAAGGTAAACAAACCATCTAAATTGGCGTACCCACCCCATAAAACATTATTTTCTCCTGGAATAAGCCACAAAAACGATGCAGTAAGAAGTAAATATACTGCTATAACTATTGGTCCAGTAAGTGTAGAAAAAAACGAACGTAATTCTTTCTCTAATACAGCAAACATCTGCGTCTTGTTTATTAATTTGTTATTGCTTGCAATTTCTTTGCAAACGAAAGGCAAATATAAGAAAAAAGTTAGAAGTTTTTGCTTATTTTCACTATATTTGTAGTGATTTTTGTTTTATGAGAAGATACCTATTATATATACTACTAGTTTTATCTACAGTGGCAAATGCTACAGAAGATAAAAGTTTTACTGCATATAAAGTGAAGGGACAATTCATTGGCGGATGGATTTATCCTCACGATGCTAGTATTATAAAACCACTTACAAAAGGCCCTGTGCTTGGTGGCGAACTTGCCTTTGAACTTGCTTCTGATGGCAGTAAGCAGTGGCACAAAAACTTCAATATGCCAGATTTAGGTTTTGCCCTGCAAGTGCTCGACCTTGGCAACCCTGAAATTACAGGTCAAATGATTTCACTTTATCCATACATTAATATACCTATGGTGAATAGTGAAAAAATACGTTTTAACGCCAAAATGGGTATGGGTGCTGCATTTTGCACCAAACCTTGCGACCTTGAGGCTGCCATAGCCGACCCTCGCGCCATAAAACAAAAAGCAGCAGATTATAACTTTGCCATAGGCGGCGTGTTCAACTTTGCCATTTCGGCAGGCCTAAACATTGAAGTACCTGTACACAAGAACGTTAGCCTTACAGCCGATGTGATGTTCAACCACTTTTCTAGTGCTAGCACGAGCCAACCAAACAGCGGGTTTAATATGTTCAATGGTTATCTTGGGGTGAAATACTTAATTAATGAGTTAGGAGTTAGGAGTGAGGAGTTAGGAGTTAAAGATTTTGCGGTCACAGAGCCTGCTGGCGTACTGATGACCGAAGGGAATAATTCGAGCGATTTGAAGAATGAAGAATTAAAGTTTAAGCGTTGGAGCGGTGAAGTGATTTTGAGCGGTGGTTTTAAGAAACTATATTATAAAGACGACAAATATTTTGGCACTGCGAGTTTAAATCTTGAAGGTTATTATCACACTTGTCGCCAGCACAGAATTGGTCTTGGGCTAGATTTATTTTACGACGGAGCTTACGCTCAAACAGTGGCACAAGATGCCTCTGGCAAATATTATTGGACAAAAGAAAATACTCACTTTGGCAGAACATTCACTCCAAACAACAATTTTGAAAACAAACTAAGACTTGGTCTTAATATAGCCAACGAACTAACCATTGGCAAGGTTGGCGTTTTCTTACAAGTTGGCCTTTACCTTTACGACCCTGTTAAAAACATGGAGCCAGGAGGCGAAATTTTAGAAGCACTTAACAAAGGCGAAACTCCTAAGAAAAAAGGACTATTTTACGCCTACGACATAGACAAAGAAGACGGTTGGAACTATTTCCGCCTTGGCGTTAAATATCACATTACCAAAGACTTCCTTGTAAACTTAAGTTTCAAAACACATTTACAAAAAGTTGAATTCCTAGAGCTTGGATTAGGGTATTCATTCTAGTTAGGAGTTAGGAGTTAGGAGTTAGGAGTTAGGAGTTACAAAACAATAAAACAAATACACCTTGAAAAAAATCATCATAATAATCAGCATTGCGGTACTTGCCCTTGGTTGTGCCATTTGGGGTATTGTATCATTAAAATCAAACACAATATCTAAGCAAACCGACATTTATAGCAGTTTTCCAGAAGTTCCAGTAAGTATTCTTCAGATAAACAACCTAGAAGGACTTACCAAAGCATTGCTTTACAACAACAATTATTGGCAAGACCTCAGCCACATAGAAGAACTTAAAACACTAAACACTATATTTACACTTGTAGATTCGCTTAAAGAAGAAAATACCGACATTAGCAGTGTGCTTAAAAGTAGAAAAGTGGTTTTAAGTACATACACAGAAGGCAAGCACCTATGGAGTGCACAAGTGTCAAACAACGAGCAACTTGCCATCACTTCAATGCTCTCAAAACACCTTTCAAATAAATTATATTTTGCTTATCCAGGCGACATTCTTCTTATCTCCGACGACAAATCGTTGGTAGAAAAAGCTGTTATCAAAACTTCGTCTGAAAATTCATTAATGGATAATGAAGAAGGTTTTATTAGGATTAAAAACTCTGCTGGCGAAGGAGCATTAGCAAACTGGTTTGTAAATATACAATCATTTCAAAATACTCTAAATGAGTCTTTTAAAGAAGAATTTAATCTAGACGATATAAACCACTACGCACGTTGGTGTGCATTCGACCTTGAAGTGCTTGAAGACAAACTTGTGGTAAACGGTTTTGCCGAAGGCGGTGGCGAGCAAGACTTTTTGAGCCTTTTCACAGCTCAAGAATACACATTAAACACGCTTACCAGTCGCATGCCATACAACACCTATTTCTTTAAGCATTATGCGCTTTCAGATATCGACGAATACACCCAAGCGGTAGATAGTTTTACAAACAAACACGATTTAGGCTACAATGCATACGGAAATCTTGTTTCGTTAGAAACTAATACAGGCGAGAATCCACTACTGTTTTTCCGTCAGTTTTTCGATGGCGAAATAGCATACGGACGCACACCAATAAACGAATTTGTAATTGTAAAACTTTTCTCAGCAAACGAAGCTGCTGAAAAGCTAAACTATATGGTAAACGACAAAGACAGCGAAGCTAAACTCATAAAAAAGAATGGTTTAGACATTTATCATTTCAACCAAAATGGCTTTGCAGCATCTGTTTTTGGCAAACAATTTTTGCTTAAAGACGAATATATGACCATTGTGGACAATAAACTTATTATTGCTCCGTCTATAAATTTCTTAACCTATATTGCTTCGCGCAACGCCAACACTCAAACTCTGCAATGCGCTCCAAACTTTAGAGACGCAAACAGAACACTTCTGAGCATTGCAAACCTTTCTTTTTACATTAATATTCCATACGTGATACGTAATGCAAAGGAGTTTTTCTCAGAAGAATTTGTAACAGAAATTAAGAAAAACGAAAACCTTTGGAAAAACTTCTCTACCTTCTGCCTTCAAGCAGAAAACACCCCTAACGGCAACACATATCAACACTTTTTCCTTCAGTATGATAGAATTTCTGTGCAAACGAGTGGAGAACCAAGCTCGCTTGAGTTATCCCGACGTGTTGATGACCGTCAGGGAATAGTGCAGCCAGAAATCACGAACGAAGTGAGTAATGTTAAGAGTGAGGAGTTGGTTAAGATTGAGGAGTTAACAACAAAAAAAGAAGAAAAAGTAGATAAAGAAGAGAAAACTCTTAACTTAATTTGTACTCCAACTTGGAGTGTTAATCTCGACGCTCCAGCAGTTATCAATCCGCAGATAGTGAAAAACCACTACAACGGTGAGGATGAGATATTTATCCAAGACGAAAACAACCAATTTTACCTAATTTCAAACAGCGGAAAGATACTTTGGAAGAAATCTATCGACGGCACTATAATTGGAAACGTTCACCAAGTGGATATGCTTAAAAACAACAAACTACAAATGGCGTTCGTGACCGAAAACAAACTTTATATAGTGGATAGAAACGGCAACAACCTAAAAGGTTACCCAAAAACATTGTCTAAAAAAGCAATCGTGGGGCTTAGCGTGTTCGACTACGATAAAAACAAAAACTATCGTTTTATGATCCCTACTGCCGACGCAGATATTTTGCTACTTAATATGCAAGGCGAAGTGCCATCAGATTGGAACTATTCTGGCACTGCCAACATTACTACCCCACTTCAATATTTCAACGTTAAAGGCAAAGATTATATAGTTACAGCCGACAAAGAAAAAGCCGTTATCGTAAACCGTAAAGGCGAAAAAAGAGTTTCTCCAAAAGGAAATACAAAAGGTATAGAAACAGCATTTTATGCAGATGCAGTGGGCAATCAAGATAGATTTATTGCCGCAGGCGAAAAGGGCAAAATCCTATTTATTTACATAAATGGCCAAGTACAAGAGCAGCAAATTAAGAATTTTGAAAAGAATTTCGACTTTGCCAGCTACAAAGGCAGAGCAGGAAATTATTATATATTCTACGACAAAAACGGATTTGAAGCATACGACAAAGACTTTAAAATTTACCTAAGAGACAATAGTATTTCTGGCGGAGAACGCCCTGTAATGCTTGCTTTAGGAAGTAAACTTGCCACATTCGACACCAAAACAAGCACTTGGGTGCTTCACAATCTTGTAAACTATCGCAAAGCATATGCTCGATATAGCGCAAGTTCGTCTTTAGGCTATTTTGGCACCGTTAAACCATACAAAGAAGATTGTTTAATCACAACCGACGGAAAAAGAATAATCTTGTATAAGTAATCAAATTATTTTTATTATTTTTGTGCCTTGAATAATTTATATATATCATGATAGTATTTTTTAAGACTCCTGCCAATACTATTTTGGCTGTAGATACAGAAATGAATTTCAGTGCAGAAGACGCAAATAAACTATGTTGGTTATTTGACAATGCAGAAATTCTTAGCGAGACAGAAATTAGTGGCGAATTCATTGGTCCACGCCGTGAAATGATTACTCCTTGGAGTACCAATGCTGTGGAAATCACCCAAAACATGGGTTTAACAGGCATTAAACGTATCGAGGAATATTACGCAAACACAGGCGACAGCAGCTTCGACCCTATGTTGCAACGCAAATATTCTGGCCTAGACCAAGAATTATTTACCATCAACAAACAACCAGAACCTATCGTTTACATTGAAGACATTGTTTCTTACAATGAGCAAGAAGGTCTTGCATTAAACGAAGACGAAATAGCTTACCTAAACGGCATAGCAGAAAAACTTGGCAGAAAACTTACAGACAGTGAGGTATTTGGTTTCTCTCAAGTAAACTCAGAACACTGCCGTCACAAAATCTTCAACGGTCTTTACGTGATAGACGGAGAAGAAAAAGAACTATCATTATTTAAATTAATCAAGAAAACATCAGAAGAAAATCCAAACCGCTTGGTGTCTGCATATAAAGATAATGTGGCATTCAACGAAGGTCCAAAAATTCAACAATTTGCTCCAAAAAGCGGTGACAAACCAGATTTCTTCGAAATTACAGATATAGATTCAGTTATTTCTTTAAAAGCTGAAACACACAACTTCCCTACCACAGTAGAACCATTCAACGGTGCTGCTACTGGTACTGGTGGTGAAATTCGTGACCGTTTAGGCGGAGGTAAAGCATCTCTTCCTATTGCAGGTACAGCTGTTTATATGACTTCTTACCCACGCCTTGAAGCAGGCAAATCTTGGGAAGAAAACATTAAAGAACGTAACTGGTTATACCAAACTCCAGAACAAATCCTTATCAAAGCATCAAACGGTGCTTCAGACTTCGGTAATAAATTTGGTCAACCACTTATCTGCGGTTCTCTTCTTTGCTTCGAGCACGAAGAAAACAACAAACAATATGGTTTCGACAAAGTTATCATGCTTGCAGGTGGTGTAGGTTTCGGTACCAAACGCGACGCTCTAAAAGGCGAACCAGAACCAGGAGAAAAAGTAGTAGTTATAGGTGGTGACAACTATCGCATCGGTATGGGCGGTGGTGCAGTTTCTTCTGTTGATACTGGTCTTTACGCTAACGCTATTGAGCTAAACGCAGTACAACGTGCCAACCCAGAAATGCAAAAACGTGCTGCTAACGTTATTAGAACACTAGCAGAAAGTTCAAATAACCCTATCGTTTCTATCCACGACCACGGTGCAGGCGGTCACTTAAACTGCTTGTCAGAACTTGTTGAATCTACCGGTGGTAAGATAGATATGAGCAAACTACCTATTGGCGACCCTACCCTTTCTGCAAAAGAAATTATTGGTAACGAGAGTCAAGAACGTATGGGTCTTCTTATGAAAGAAGAAGATTTAGAACTTGTAAAACGCATTGCAGACCGCGAACGTGCACCTATGTATGTAGTAGGTGAAACTACTGGCGATATGAACTTTGTGTTTGAACAAGCAGACGGTGAAAAACCTATCAACCTACGCTTAGACTACATGATTGGTAAACCACCAAGAACTGTTATCACAGACAACACTGTAAACGAAACATACGAAAATGCAAGTACAAATGCAGACAAGATAGAAGAATATCTTAAAAATGTACTTAGCATGGAACACGTGGCTTGTAAAGACTGGTTAACAAACAAAGTTGACCGTTCTGTAACAGGTAAAATTGCACGCCAACAATGTGCTGGTGAACTTCAACTTCCACTTAACGACTGCGGTGTAGTAGCACTAGACTATCGTGGAAAAGAAGGTATCGCTACCTCAATTGGTCACGCACCTATCGCAGCACTTTCAGACCCAGCTGCAGGTTCAGTTCTAGCTATTGCAGAATCTTTAACAAACATTGTTTGGGCTCCTCTAAACGATGGTATTAAAGGTGTATCTCTATCTGCAAACTGGATGTGGCCTTGTAAAAACGAAGGTGAAGACGCACGTCTTTACAAAGCAGTTGAGGCATGTAGCGATTTCGCTTGCGAACTTGGCATTAACATCCCAACAGGTAAAGACTCACTTTCAATGACCCAAAAATATGGCGATAAGAAAGTATTCTCTCCAGGTACAGTAATTATCTCTGCAGGTGCAGGTGTTAGCGACGTGAAAAAAGTGGTTTCTCCAGTGGTTGTAAACGACAAACGTAGCAACATTTATTATATCGACTTCTCATTCTGCAACCTAGAACTAGGTGGTTCAGTTCTATACCAAACACTTAATAAAGTAGGTAGCACTGTTCCAACTGTGAAAAATGCAGAATACTTTGCAGACGCATTCAACTGTGTTCAAGATATGATCAACAACGGTTGGGTAATGGCAGGTCACGATATTTCAGAAGGTGGTATCATCACTGCCCTACTAGAAATGTGCTTCGCAAACACTAAAGGTGGTTTAAATATCAACTTCAGCGGTCTTGCAGAAAAAGATTTAATCAAACTTCTATTTGCAGAAAACCCTGGCGTATTTATCCAAACCAGAAACCAAGAAGACGTAGAAAAATATCTTGAAGCAAATGGTATTGGTTTCGCTAAGATTGGTTATCCAATTGAAGAACGCGTTATCAACGTAATTGCAGACCAAGACAACATTAGCATCAACATCGACGAAATGCGTGATATTTGGTATCGTCCTTCATACCTACTAGACCGCAAACAAAGTGGTGAACAATGCGCTAAAGAACGTTTCGAAAACTATAAAAACCAAGCATTAGACCTAAATATCCTTTCTTCATTCACTGGTCAACTATCACAATTCGACCTTAAAGCACCACACAAACCAAGTGGTATTAAGGCTGCTATCATCCGTGAAAAAGGCACCAACGGTGAACGTGAAATGGCATATTCACTATATCTAGCAGGTTTCGACGTTAAAGACGTTCACATGACAGACCTTGCTTCTGGTCGTGAAACCTTAGAAGACGTAAATATGATTGTATTCTGCGGTGGTTTCTCAAACTCAGACGTACTTGGTTCAGCTAAAGGTTGGGCAGGCGGCTTCTTATACAACGAAAAAGCGAAAAAAGCCCTAGACAACTTCTATGCTCGCAAAGACACCTTAAGTTTAGGTATCTGTAACGGTTGCCAACTTATGGTAGAACTAAATCTTGTAAACCCAGAACACGAAAAACGCACTCGTATGCTACACAACAACTCTCACAAGTTTGAATCAAACTTCGTGGGCTTAACCATTCCAGAAAACAACTCTGTAATGTTTGGTAGCTTATCTGGTAGCCGTCTTGGTATTTGGGTGGCTCACGGTGAAGGTAAATTCTCACTTCCAATGGGCGAAGAAAATTACAATATCATTGCTAAATATACACACGCAGGATACCCTGCAAACCCTAACGGTTCAGACTTCAACGTAGCAGGTATCTGCTCAGCAGACGGTCGTCACCTAGCAATGATGCCTCACTTGGAACGTGCAATCTTCCCATGGCAATGGGCGCACTACCCAGCTGGTCGTCAAGACGAAATTACTCCATGGGTGGAAGCGTTTGTAAATGCGTTCAATTGGATTAAAGAGAACAAATAGTTAGGAGTTAGGAGTTAGGAGTTAGGAGTTAGGAGTTATAACTCTAACAATTATGTTATTAAAATTATTTATAGCATTTTTTAAAATAGGAGCCTTCACCTTTGGTGGAGGCTATGCTATGATACCCATTATCGAAAAAGAGGTAGTGGATAAAAATCATTGGCTAACAAAAGAAGAATTTATCGACATGTTAGCCGTGGTACAAAGCCTCCCTGGCCCTATCGCTATAAATAGTTCTGTATATGTCGGTTATAAGATAGCCAAATTTTGGGGAGCACTTGCATGCGCACTTGGTGCAGCCCTACCCTCTTTCATTATCATTCTATTTGCAGCAATAGTCTTTACAGACATTCAAGACAACCCTACCATAGAAAAAATATTTAAAGGCATCCGCCCAGCAGTGGTGGCACTTATTGTGGTGCCTGTTATTTTCATGGCAAAAACTGCTAAAATCACTTGGAAAACCGTTTGGATTCCAGTAGCAGTGGCTGTTGTGGTGGCATATCTAGGACTTTCACCTGCATACGTAATTATTCTTGCCGCTTTTGGTGGCATTTTATTCTCCCTAACTAGAAAAGACAAATGATGACATTTCTAACATTATTTTGGAGTTTCTTGAAAATCGGAATTTTCGGTTTCGGGGGAGGTTACGCCATATTGGCACTTATAGAACACGAAGTGGTTGATATTCACGGTTGGATGACCACTGCTGAGTTCACAGACATTGTAGCTATTTCACAAGCCACACCTGGTCCTATCGCTATAAACTGTGCCACATACGTTGGCTACACAGCCACCGATTCTATTCTTGGTTCAGCCATCGCCACATTTGCAGTTTGTCTGCCTTCACTTATACTTGCCTCATTAGCAGCACGTTTCATCTACAAATTTAGAGACAACAAATACGTTAGTGCAGCATTTAATGGTCTTCGCCCTGCCGTGGTAGGTCTAATTTTAGCTGCAGGCATTTCACTTATAAACCAAGACAACTTCACCGACTACATCAGCGTTATTATCTTCGCCGTAGTAGCCCTTGCCACATACTTCAAAGCAAACCCAATCATCCTCCTAGTCCTTAGCGGCATAGCGGGGTACCTACTTTATTAGTAGTTATTAATCAGGGTTAACCTTAGGAATAAAAAAGATGCCTGCGGCAAAATTCCTAAGGTTAACCCTAATTAATACTACATAAACTGCAGATTAGTATTATCTAACAAAAAATTCCTAATAACTAATTATTTTTTATTATCTTTGCTAATTGGATTAATAGGTAAAATTATGATTACAAAAATTATTTTAGAAGAAAAGATTTCTGCGGTTTTTAAACTGATAAACGCAGCAGAAAACATAGTAATCACAGCCCATAAAGGTCCTGATGGCGATGCTGTGGGCTCATCTCTAGGTCTGTATCATTTCCTTTATTCACTAGAGAAAAAGGCAACTGTAATTTTACCAGACACTCCTACCGAGTCTTTAAACTGCTTGCCAAGTTTTGATAGTATTTTAAGTCTTGACAAAAACGAAGATGAAGTAAAACAAATTATTTCTGAATGCGACCTTATCTTCTGTTTAGACTTCAACAAACTTGACAGACTAGGTGCTCTTGCTCCGCTAATTGAAGGCGTAACATGCCCAAAAATTATGGTAGACCACCACTTAAATTACGACAATTTCACAGACGTGGTTATTTCTCACCCAGAAATTGCATCTACCAGCGAGCTTGTGTTTAGACTTATTTGCCGCATGGGATATTTCGCCGATATGAACCTTCAAACAGCAGAATGCATCTGTGCTGGTATGCTTACCGACACTGGCGGTCTGGCTTACAACTCAAATCACCCAGAAATTTATACCATTTTTGCGGAACTTTTAAGAAAAGGAGTTGACAAAGACGCTCTTTACAGAAAACTATTCAACTGCTATAGTGAATCTCGCATGAGACTTATGGGTTATGTATTGAACGATAAAATGACTATTATCCCAGAAGTTCAAACTGCAATTATAACACTAAGCAAAAAAGAATTAGAAAAATTCAATTATAAAAAAGGCGACACAGAAGGCTTTGTAAACATGCCACTTTCTATTAGCGGCATTCGTTGTTCTATCTTCTGTAGAGAAGAAAACGATAGAATTAAAATTTCAATGCGTTCTGTAGGTGATTATTCTGTAAGCGACCTAGCGAGCGAACTATTTGGCGGTGGCGGACACAAAAATGCAGCAGGCGCAGAATCAACCCTTTCACTAGAAAAAACAGTAGAAAAAATAATAGAAGGGATTAAGGGATAGTTAGGAGTTAGGAGTTAGGAGTTAGGAGTTAGGAGTTAGAAGTGAGGAGTTAGGAGTTAGAATAAACAAAATATCACGAGCATATCATGAAACACATAATAATACTTGGCGATGGCATGGCAGACGAACGCATCGCCGCACTAAACAACAAAACACCACTAGAGGCAGCAAACAAGCCTTATATGGACCTTTTAGCAAAAAAAGGACGTTGCGGCCTACTTCACACCGTGCCAGAAGGTTTCAAACCGGGCAGTGAAATAGCAAATATGTGCGTGCTTGGCTACGATGTGAGAACAGAATTTGAAGGTCGTGGTTCGCTAGAAGCTGCGAGCATTGGCGTTGCTATTCAAGAAGGCGAAATGGCTATGCGTTGCAACCTTATCTGCATGGAAGACGGTAAGATTAAAAACCACTCTGCTGGTCATATCTCAAACGAAGAAGCAAAAGAATTAATCGAGTTTCTACAAGCAGAACTTGGCGACGATATTTTCTGTTTCCACAACGGCATTTCATATCGTCACCTACTTATTATGAAAGGTGGCGACAAACGCGTTACTTGCACTCCTCCACACGATGTGCCAGGAGCAAAAGTAGAAGATGTGCTTGTGAAAGCAGACGTAGAAGAAGCAAATAAAACTGCCGAACTACTAAATAAACTTACACTAAAAAGCCAAGAACTTCTTGAAAATCACCCAGTTAATCTAAAAAGAAAAGCAGAAGGCAAAGACCCTGCAAATAGTATTTGGGTGTGGTCTCCAGGTTATAGACCAAGCATGAAAACTCTAAAAGAGAAATTTGGCATTGGCAGCGGAGCTGTAATTTCTGCTGTAGATTTAATCAAAGGTATTGGCATTTATGCCGGACTAGAATCTATAGAAGTAGAAGGTGCAACAGGTCTTTACAACACAAATTACGAAGGCAAAGCAGAAGCAGCTATCAACGCACTTAAAGAAAACGACTTTGTTTTCCTACACGTAGAAGCAAGCGACGAAGCTGGTCACGAAGGCGATGTGGACCTAAAAGTAAAAACTATTGAGTACCTAGATAGCAGAATTGTAAAACCTATTTACGAGGAAGTAATCAAATGGGACGAGCCTGTAAGCATTGCTATTCTTCCAGACCACCCTACTCCTTGCGCCATTAAAACACATACTGCATCAGCAATACCATTTATTATTTATAACCCAGAAAAAGAAGCTGATAAAGTAGAAGTTTATGACGAATTTTCTGTAATAGAAGGTTCTTACGGAGTTTTAAACGAAGATGAATTTATAAAATCATTCCTAAAAAAATGAAATACTATAGCACTAACAAAAAAGTAGAAAATGTTTCTTTAGAAGAAGCAGTAGTAAAAGGACTTGCAGACGACAAAGGCTTATTTATGCCTTACGAAATAAAAAAACTTCCTGCAGAGTTTTATGAAAACATAGACAAAATGACTTTCCAAGAAATGTCTTTTGAAGTAGCAAAAGCATTCTTTGGCGAAGACGTGGAAGAAGAAGCTCTTAAACAAATTGTTTACGATACACTTAGCTTCGATGTGCCACTTGTACAGGTGAGCGACCGCATCTACAGCTTAGAACTTTTCCATGGTCCAACACTTGCATTTAAAGACGTAGGCGGACGTTTTATGTCTCGTCTTCTATCATATTTCATCAAAAAACAAGGAGCAGACAAAAATGTAAACGTGCTTGTAGCTACTTCTGGCGATACCGGTAGTGCTGTAGCAAACGGTTTCCTTGGAGTTGAAGGCATCAACGTTTATGTACTTTATCCAAAAGGACTTGTAAGTGCTATTCAAGAATGCCAATTCACCACACTTGGCAAAAACATCACTGCACTTGAAGTAGAAGGTACATTTGACGATTGCCAACGCCTAGTAAAATCTGCATTTATGGACGCAGAACTTAACGAAAAATTCAAACTTACATCTGCAAACTCTATAAATGTTGCACGCTTCTTACCACAATCTTTCTATTATTTCTATGCTTACGCACAACTTAAAAAACTAGGCAAAGAAAAAGAAGCAGTTATCTGCGTACCAAGTGGTAACTTTGGAAACATCACTGCTGGTCTATTTGCAAAACATATGGGTCTGCCTGTGAAACGTTTCATTGCAGCAAACAACAGAAACGACATTTTCTTTGAATATCTAAAAACAGGTGAATACAATCCTCGCCCATCTGTGGCAACACTTGCTAATGCTATGGACGTAGGTGACCCAAGCAACTTTGCTCGTGTTATCGACCTTTATGGATATTCTCACGCTAACATCTGCAAAGAAATTGGCGGTGCAAGATATACAGACGAAGACATCACAGAAACCATTAAAGCATGTTATAAAAACACTGGTTATCTGCTAGATCCACACGGAGCTTGCGGTTACCAAGCGCTTTACGACCTACTTCAAAATGGCGAACAAGGTGTATTCCTAGAAACAGCTCACCCTGCTAAATTCCTTTCTACTGTAGAAAATATCATCGGTGAAAAAGTAGAAATCCCTGCAAAACTTCAAGAGTTTATGAAAGGCACAAAACAAAGCGTAGAAATTAGCAAAGAGTTTGATGATTTTAAATTGTTCTTGCTGAACAATTTAAAATAGTTAGGAGTTTGGAGTTAGGAGTTAGGAGTTAGGAGTTATTTTAATAAAACGAATAATTAATGTCCAATAAAATCAACAACATAAAAAAGATTTTATACTCTTCTTTGGAAGAAAAAAGACTGGGTAGAGCATTAGCACAGATAGCACTTATAGCATCTGGGGCTAATGCCGAACGTCTTTCTGAAATTAAAGAAAACTACCAACGACTACTCAATTTCTACTTTGCGTCACCTACCGACGACCCAAATAGAGACGCTGTTTACAAAAATCTTATCAAAGAAACGTACGAACTCATAGACGATGTTTGCGCAGAGAAAAAGAGCAAGGATATGAGTTACAACCCTGCATTTTCTGCTTTCTGGCAAGAAAATAGAATTACAGAAGAATTAAAAACCAAGGCTGGGGAGTTGTTACGCAACGATGAGAACGAAGTTGATACCTGCCTTAGTGTTTCTGCCATTACAATTAGTTGCATAGAGGTGTTCGACGCAGAAAAAATTATTCTTCTTATCAAATTTTCAAACCACACAAACAGCAAAATTGCAACACGCGCATTTGTTGGGCTACTTATTTGTCTTCAAGTACACAAAAATAGATATTCATTATACCCAAATATTAACAATGAATTAAATCTACTTTTCAACTCTGACGAAAAGATTCACCTAGCGCAAACCATTTATAAACAACTTATTAGGTCGAAAGAAACCGAAAAGATTACCAAGGAGATTAAAGATAATATTCTTCCACTTATCAACAAGATTGCTCCAAAAATAAAAGACGATTTTAGCATAACAAAAAACAAAGATTGGGACGAAGAAACTGAAAATATTCAGCAAATGCTAGAAGATAGCGGCATTAGCAAAAAAATGGAAAACTTCCAAGGACTAATGCAAGAGGGGTCAGATACCAATTATAGTTCATTCTGTATGCTAAAAGATATGTACTTCTTTGATAGCATAGAAAATTGGTTCTTGCCTTTCTATCACGACAACAAAGAACTAGATGGTCTTAGAAACGACAACCCAGAAATCTTAGATTTAGTAGATAATATTATGTTTCTGTGCGATAGCGACAAATATTCATTTTGCCTAAATCTAAATAGAATACCTACTAGTGCAAGAGGAAATCTATCTGAGCAACTGAAAGTTACATCCGACAACAAGGCAGAAACTCCAGACTCTAAAAAAGATATTTCGAACCTTTATATTCAAGATTTATATCGTTTCTACAAACTTTATAAAGGCAAAGAGCAACTGCTAGACCCATTTGCTATAGATTATAATATCTACAATTCGCCGTTCTTTAGATTCCTAAATGAAGAAAACACCTATCTGTCTGAACTAGCAGATTTTTACTTCACCAAGGAACAATATCAAGATGCATTATACGCTTTTCAAGCAAAAAAAGCTGAAACACAAGATATTACCTCAATAGAAGAAAGCGTAGAAACCTACAAGAAAATAGGTTATTGCCACCAAAAACTTATGGATTACAGAAAGGCAATAGACGCTTACGAAAAATGTGAAATTATAGAAGAAGGCAACTTGTGGGTAAACAAAAACATTGCATATTGCTACAAAAAACTATCAAAATACGACTCTGCCCTTAAATATTACCAAATAGCAGACTCACTTTCAGAAAACAACATTAGCATTATCTTCAATTTGGCTATTTGTTTCACAGAACTTAAGGAGTTTGAAAAGGGACTAAACTGCTTCAACAAAATAGAATATCTAGAAGTGGAAGCCACTCATAGCGAGGCGTATTATCTATACAAAGGTCACTGTCTATGGGCTAGCGGCAAAAAAATGGAAGCCCTAGAAAACTACAAAAAATATCCATACGACAAACTTTTCGAAGCACTACAAACATCTTCTGTAGGCTTCACCCCTATCGAAACCATCTACATCTCCGACTTCGTGAGATATAATTAAGTTCTGCCAAAATGAGAAAATTTAAAAGCATATTATTACTGTTTCTGATTCCACTTTGTGCTGTGGCACAATTTAGTGTGAGCATGGGCGGATTGGCTGTAAATCCAATGCAAATGGAAACCCCTGTTACTTGGAGTGCTGAGGCACAGCAAGAAGATGCTTCTAAGGTAACAATTAGCCTTAAAGCTGCAATTGTAGAAGGTTGGCACCTTTATTCTCAACACCAAAACGGCACGGGTTTGCCTTTGAAACTTAGTTTAGACCAAACTGCAGACTTTAGACCCAATAACTCACTTTTTTGGAACGAAACTCCAAAATACTCAGAGGAATTTGAACCTATATTAAAAACCACAGAAAGGTATCTTGCTGGCGAAGCAACATTTTCTACCTCTATTATAAGAGCAACCGCAGATTCTTTTGCAGTAGTGATAAAAATAGAAGGACAAGCTTGCCAAGATGACGGCATGTGCGTGCCAATAGAAGAAACTATTACTGTGCAAGTACCTGCCACAAGTGCATCTGCGCGTGCAGAAAATTCAGAAGAAAACCTTCTTTGGTTCTTCCTACTTGCATTTGGCGGTGGTCTGCTAGGTATTCTTACTCCTTGCGTGCTTCCAATGATACCAATGACAGTGTCATACTTCCTAAAACACGGAGGCAAGCGTTACGCAGTATTTTATGGCATATCAATAGTGCTAATCTACATTTTACTTGGTCTTGTACTTTCAATACTTTTAGGACACGACTTTGCAAATATCCTTAGCACACACTGGCTACCAAACATACTATTTACCCTTATCTTCATAATTTTCGCACTTTCACTTTTCGGATATTATGAAATTTCGCTTCCAAGCAAATGGGTAAACACATCTGTAAAAAATGAAGAAAGAGCAGGCTACGTAGGCGTATTCTTTATGGCGCTAACACTAGTTTTAGTCTCATTCTCTTGTACACTACCTATTGCAGGAGCAGTGGCACTAGGCGCAGCCAACGGTAGTTTCTTGAAGCCACTTATTGGCATGCTAGGTTTCTCACTTGCATTTGCACTGCCTTTTGGACTATTTGCATTCTTCCCAAACCTACTAAACAAAATGCCAAAATCATCTTCATGGATGGGCACACTTAAAGTAATACTTGGTTTTGTGGAACTTGCATTTGCGCTAAAATTCTTTAGCGTGCCAGACCAAACATATCACTGGGGATTGCTTTCGCGCGAGCTTTACCTTGGCATTTGGATAGTTCTTTTCACACTTTTAGGTCTATATTTATTAGGTGTAATTAAATTCCCAATAAACGACGGAGAAAAACCAAAAATCACTTGGCAAAGAATAGTTTCTGCCAATATCTCATTCATTTTCGTTGTTTATATGATAACAGGCTACTTCGGCGCTCCACTAGAGATACTTTCTGGTTGGCTTCCGCCTAAAACCTATAAAATAGAAAGCACAGAAAGTATTCAGCACTCTGGCAAACTACAAGGCATACACGGCGTGAAATCATATTTCGACTACAACGATGCATTGGCCGTGGCCAAAGAAACAGGCAAACCATTGTTTATTGACTTCACAGGACATGGTTGCGTAAACTGCCGCAAAATGGAAGAACTTGTGCTTTCAAATGCAGAAATTATAAACATCCTAAACGAAAAATATGTGGTTTGTGCACTTTATGTAGATGATAAGGTGATAAAACTAGACGAGCCATACATCACTGCCGAAGGCACCACATTAGAATATTTAGGACAAAAGAACACCTATATCCAAAGCAAAATCTACGGCTACAACGCTCAGCCTTGTTACCTTATTATAGATGGCACCACTGGGGCAATGATAAAAGATGCGATGTTCTACGAAACAGATGTAGAAAAGTTTGTAGAGTATTTAAGATAGTTATGAATTAATGTGCAAACGAGCGGAGAACCAAGCTTGCTTGAGTTATCCCGACGTGTTGATGACCGTCAGGGAATAATGCAGCCATTAATCACGAGCGTAGCGAGTAATTAACCCTTAATCATAATATAAAAAAATTAGGAATTGTTTGATTCCTAATTTTTTTTTGCTAAATTTGTCACAACCTTAACTATGAAATCGTCACTTTTCTCAAATATAATACGTGAGAAATATGCCTACACGTGCCTTAAACTAATATTATCTTTGGCACTACTATGCATATTTTCGTCTTCTGCCTTTGCTATATCTGCAGGCACAGTCATATACTTTGATAATACTTCATCACAGTGGACTGATGTTTATGTCGCCATTACCTCTTCAAACAACACTAGTAAAACACAAGATAATTACTGCCCAAAAGAAGACACTTGGCTTGGCAAAATGGCTCTTTTAGAGGGTAGCACCTACTATTTTGTAGTTCCTCAAGACTATAGTGGTGATAAAATTTCATTCTTTAGCAAAGACATTTCCACTTATGACCAAGTTTGGGAAGTTAACACTTCTATAAACCAAACTTACACTTCTCCAAACAATGTATTTACAGCAAAAACAAATCCTACATATAATAACGGAAGGAATTCCTATTTCTATTCTGGCACATGGTCTGCTGCACCTAGTATTACTGCAAGTAAAAATAATCCAATAGAAAAAGGTGTAGAAGTTACTCTTACTGCAAGTAACATATCTGCCTCTTGCACATGGGAATACTCTACAGACGGTGGTAAAACATGGACTACATGTAGTGAATCACCATCAGGAACAAATAATAATACTATCACTGTAAATCCAGTGGTTGATACTGTTTATAGAGTGAAATCAAATGGAAAATATGGAGTTTACAATGTTGATGTAGATGATTTTGTTTTTGCATTCACTGGCGGTGTAAACGGTACAAATTCATGGGATACATCTCCACCAAAAGAAAATATTTTTGAAAAGGTAAGTGAAGGAAAATATGTGCTTAGTTTTGAATACAACAAAAAATCTAACTCTTCAGACAACAACTTTAAAATCCTAAAAAAAGACGAAGGCGAGGCCAACTACGAATGGACTTGGGAGTCTCAAATTACAGTTGCTAACGGAGCAAATATTTCTGGCGACACAGGAGACCTTACCATTAATAACTTCAACAACGGTGACATTGTTAGTCTTGTGCTAACAAAAAACGACGATGGCAGTTATACCCTATCTGCTGAAAAAGGATATATTTTTAAAATAGTAGCAGATAAACCAAATCCAATCAATCAAGGAGAAGACATTACCCTCACTGTAAAAGGTGCAGAGCGTCCTGTTACATGGTCGTACTCATACGATGGCATCAACTGGACCCCATACGAAGACACTACATCTGGTTCGTTCAACGAAGTTATAAAACCACATCCACTTATCCCTACCTTCTATAAAGCAGAAGATGGGGTTTCTGAGTCTATATATCACTTAGAAGTGGTTCTTAAATGTGAAGGTAGAACACAAACTCACCTAAATCTCGACTTCGGCACTTTAAGTTCTGCCTCTGCACGTATGAAAGTAGAAGACGTAGATAATAAAGGAGAAATCAATGCAAGCGTATATCAGTTCTCGCCTGCTGGCAAAGAGTTACATGATGGTTTTTATGCTGTAATTGCTAACCCTGTTCACTGTGGTAGAGGAAACAAAAGTACTGCAGATGGATGTGTTAAAACAGATTGTTTAGGGAATGTAAATTCATCTGGAGATTATTGGTACAATGACATTACAGACCACACAGGAAACACAAATGGCGGTATGCTTATGGTAAACTGTAAAGACAAAGGAGAATTAATATACAGTTACACTGCTACTGGTTTGTGTAAAAACATGTACATGACATTCTCTGCATGGTTTGCAAATGCAGCAATAGAATCTAGTAACACCCCTATCAATGCCAGACTAAGAGTTCTAGACATGCACGGTGCAGAAATTGTATCTGCACGTATGGACGTTCCTGCTATATCTCCATCTGATGGTTGGAAACAAGGTAACACAGCCTTCTTCTCTGGCGAGAATAGCAGTCTTACAATCCAAATTATAAACAATGGCGTTTCTGGTTACGGCAACGACATATTAATTGACGATATTGTATTTATGTCTTGCGTGCCACAAGTATCTATGAATAGTTTGATGGAAGTGCAATGTGGTGAATTTACAGAAATTTCTGTTAAAACAGAAAACATTGAGCACATCTTCAATGGTCAACCATACTATCTATGGCAAAGGTATAACTACACCACACAAAAATGGGATAATATTGCAGACGACCCAGACACAAGCGATTCTTCACATGGTGGTAGTGGAGTCGGCAAAACTATATACAATTATGAAACACAGTACGAACCAGTAAACAAACCAAAATTTAGAGTTGTAATGTCGTCAGACAAAGAAGTAGCATTAAAAGTTGGTTCAGACGAATTCCCTGTTTGTATCAACTACGCTATCACAGACGAACAAATAGCAGATTGTGGTTGCGCCGAGCAGTTTATTAGTTTATCAAGTGGATCAGACAACCAAACAGTATGTCAAAACTCTCCTATATCAAATGTAACATATAAAGCCGAAGGTTATCACACCATAGGCATTGGTATAAAAGGTGATTTACCTAGAGGTCTTACAAGCTCAACAAATGGCACTGAACTTACCCTTAGTGGCACTCCTACCGACCCTGGTACCTATGTTATTACACTATATACTATAGGTGAAACTGGGCTTGCTTGTGAAGAAAAAGAAATACAAATGACTCTTGTGGTAAAAGAAGCTCCAACACTAACATTAGTCGATGGTCTATTAGACCAAATGTTGTGCAAAGGCGACCCTACTACATCACTGCAAATAGAATTTGGGGGTTCTGCCACCGGTTTAACACTCACGGGATTCCCTAATGAGTCCACCCCACTTGAGTCTGGTAAGACATTAGAAATACCAGGATATACACCTACTAATGTAGTTTCATTTACAATTAGCACAACAGGACAAGACCCTGTATGCGCTGCGGCCACATTAACAGGCAGTGTAAAATTTTATGAAACCCCAGCGGGACCTAATATTGTAGAAAAGAAATAAAATTTAATTATAAACCAATTTAATATTTATCGTTATGAAAAAGATTTTTTTATTTATCAGTTTCGCACTAATCTCATTATGTGCAATGTCTCAATCAACATTTGTTGTATGTCAATCAACTAGCAGTTCTTATAAAATAGACCCTGCAGATCCAAATTCTAAATACTTTTGGCAGTTAGATGATGTCAACAATCTTGGTGGTGCTAATTTTACTTCTGGCACATTAGAACCACACCCAGCAGACCCATCTGCAGGCGATGTAATTATAAACACAGAAGTTACCATTAAATGGGACAAAGCTGGTGAATTCAACTTAAAATCACAAGAACAAAATGTTTGGGGATGTTTAAGCCCATGGAAAACCGAAACAATCACTGTAAGTGAAAAACCTGTAGTAGACAATATGACTACAAGTCTATGTTCTTATACTACAGAATACCCAGACGAACTAAACCTTACTTTAGAAACCACAGGTACAAATGGCGCAACTGTAGGCAAATGGATTTTAAAAGACATCAATTATTATGATACCGATATCGACCTAAGCGTTCCAGGTTCACCTACAGCAACTAAAAATGCAACATTAGTTACAACTGTAGACCGTACCTCTTCTATTAAAAGAGGTGATGAATTTGCTGACGCAAACGCACTTAAAAACGACTATTTCGTAAACTCTGGTACAAAACCAGCAGTAGTTGTTTACACACTAACACCTAAAGCTGGAGACTGTAGTGGTGATGATTTCACTATCGAGATTACTGTATTCCCAGCAGTAAATGCTCCTACTATTGTAGAAAAACCAATGCCTTAATATACGGACACATCCGAAGGACTTGAAACTGTATTTAAAAATATGGCGTAGTATCATAGTATGCCTACTATTGGCGTATTGTGGTAGTTTGTTTGCTGGAGAAACGGCAGATGTACTAGTGCGAGCTGGTACATATAAAGATTTTTCTGTGCAAAGCAGGGATTATACTACCCATACGTGGTATATAGATGGTGAATTTGTAGATACAGGAGATGCCATTAATATACTATTTGAAGAAGAAGGCACATACGAAATAAGTG
Organism: Candidatus Enterocola sp.; assembly: GCA_045611845.1. Classification (GTDB taxonomy): domain Bacteria; phylum Bacteroidota; class Bacteroidia; order Bacteroidales; family Paludibacteraceae; genus Enterocola. Next base: position 59,837 of record JAZKXZ010000007.1, read on the forward strand.
TGCAAGCAGAAAGTTTCGGATGTTTATCTCCATTTACATACATTACTGTAAATGTTTATGAAGAATATGTAGAATTGCCAGATAAACCAGAAGAAGGCAATCCATATCCACCTATTATACCTGATAAATACTTTACACCAAATGGTGATGGAATACACGATAGATGGGAAGTAAAAAATATAGAATACTACCCAGACTCGGATATTGAAATATACGATAGATATTCTAAATTATTGATTCGCTACAAGGGTACAGAACTTGGTTGGGATGGCATATATAACGGTCATCCTATGCGAACCGATGATTATTGGTACATAATTAAACTTCACAAAGTGCGTGATTGGGTCTCTGGTCACTTCACGCTAAAACGATAAGGTAGAAAGATAAACTATGCCTTGAAAGAAAAAAAAGTTGGTAAACGCTTTTTTTTGCGCTCGGTTTGTATTATCTTTGTGCCTTGTTAAGAAGAAATTTTATTAACTAATTATTAATAATTACAGTATGGTAAACTACAAAGAATTAGGTCTAGTAAACACTAAAGAAATGTTTGCTGGTGCTATCAAAGGAGGTTATGCTATCCCTGCATTCAACTTCAACAACATGGAACAAATGCAAGCTATTATCACTGCTTGTGCTGAACAAAAATCTCCTGTTATCCTTCAAGTATCTTCTGGTGCGCGTAAATACGCTAACCAAACTTTACTTCGCTACATGGCTCAAGGTGCAGTAGAATTTGCTAAAGAACTAGGTTGGGAAAAACCACAAATCGCTCTTCACTTAGACCACGGTAACTCATTCGAGTTATGCAAAAGCTGTGTAGACATGGGCTTCTCTTCTGTTATGATCGACGGTTCTCACCTTCCATACGAAGAAAACGTAGCTCTTACAAAACAAGTTGTAGAATATGCTCACCAATTTGGTGTAACTGTAGAAGGTGAACTTGGTGTATTAGCTGGTGTAGAAGACGACGTAGTAGCTGAACACAGCAACTATACTCAACCAGAAGAAGTTATCGACTTCGTAACACGCACAGGTTGTGACTCTCTAGCTATCTCTATAGGTACTTCTCACGGTGCTAACAAATTCACTCCAGAACAATGTACTCGTGACGAAAACGGTATCTTAATCCCACCTCCATTACGTTTCGACATCCTTAAAGAAATTGAAGAAAAACTTCCTGGATTCCCAATCGTACTTCACGGTTCTTCTTCAGTTCCACAAGAATACGTTAAAATCATCAACGAAAACGGTGGAAAATTAAAAGACGCAGTAGGTATTCCAGAAGAACAACTTCGTAAAGCTGCTGCTTCTGCTGTTTGCAAAATCAACATCGACTCTGACGGTCGTTTAGCTATGACAGCTGCAGTACGTCAATTCTTCAACACAGACCCAGACAAATTCGACCCACGTCAATATCTAGGACCTGCTCGTGAAGAACTTAAAAAACTTTATACTCATAAAGTTGTTAATGTATTAGGTTCTGCAGGAAAGGCATAATCCTCCTTAAATCATAAATTTTATAGAGACTAATCATTCATTGGTTAGTCTCTATTTTTTTGCTAACTTTTATAATCATAATTGTTATTTTTCTAGCTTACGTAAAATTTTCTTGTAATTTATTTTGTTTATAAATAAATTTTCTCTTTCTTTGTATTAACAAAATTGTTTAACAAAATTGTTTAACAATTTTGTTAATACAATAAGAAAAACAACCTCAACAAATATAAATCACTTTATATCAAGTACATATGACAAGAAATATACAAACAAATAGCGAAGAACGTATACTAAAAGCTGCAGAAGAACTTTTTCTTGCTAAAGGTTACGACAATACAAAAACCACACAAATTGCAGAAAAAGCAGGCGTCACACATGCCATGCTTCACTATTATTTTAGGACAAAGGAGCATCTTTTTGACCACATTGTAAATGAAAAAATGCAATTTATATTGAAATCCATTTCTCAACCTCTTTCACATAATGAATGTTCATTTTCTGAACGTATTAAAAGTATAATAGAAGCCCATTTCAATTTTCTTATAGATAATCCCAACTTACCACGATTTATAATAAATGAGGTTCTTACAAATAAAGAACGTTGCAACTTAATGCTTGAAAAAGTTACACCTATGATAAATCTGATGGCAAGTAGTTTACAAAATGAAGCGGATAGAGCTGCAGAAAAGGGAGAGATAGAATCTATAGACATTAAAATGTTAATGTTAGATATTTTATCACTAAACGTAATGACATTTATTACATTCCCATTCTTTGATAGTGTTTTCCCAAGTTCTGAGGAACAAAAAAATATATTTTTAGCAGCACGTAAAACAGAGAACATCACATTAATACTGAAAAGAATACAAAAAATATAGATTATGAAATTAAGATTATTCACCTTTATTCTCTTACTATGCACTATAAACCTTAGTGCACAAACTCTAGAAGAATGTAGAGAACTAGCAAGAGAAAATTATCCAGAAATTAAGCAATACGACTTAATTTCTCAAACGGAAGACTATTCTGTTTCTAATGCAAAACGAGCTTGGATTCCTCAAATAATACTATCTGCACAAGCCACATACCAATCTGCCACAGTTACATATCCAGAAGCTCTTAGTAATTTACTTATTGCTCATGGTATGGAAAATGTGGAAATACAAAAAGACCAATATAAAATAGCATTAGACATATACCAAAATATCTGGGATGGTGGTGTAGCAAAGGCAAACGAAGAAATTGCTAAAGCTGAAGCTGAGGCACAACGTCGCAATGTAGATGTAAACCTTTACGAATTATATTCTCGCATAGACAATCTATACTTTGGTATTTTGCTCCTTGAAGAAAAACAAAAGCAAACAAACATGCGCATTGAACTTCTAGAGAGCAATTTAAAGAAAATTAAATCATACGTACAAAATGGTGTTGCTATGCAATCAGATGCAGATGCACTTGAGGCAGAAATTTTGGTAGCAAACCAACAACTTGACCAAATTAAAAATACAGAAGAGGCTTATAGACAAATGCTCAGCATTTTTATAGGCAAAGAATTAACAAACAATCCTCTTACAAGACCAGAAGAAGCTTCTCCAATGTCATATATAAACAACAGACCAGAACTTCAGATATTTGAAGCTAAAACAAATCAAATTCAGGCTCAAAAAAGAGCCATTACTGCCACTGTTATGCCACGTTTCAACCTGTTTGCACAAGGTTTTTATGGTTATCCTGGTCTTGATATGTTTAAAGCCATGAGTTCTACAGAATGGTCTCTCAATGGTATTGTTGGCATAAAGATGCAATGGAACATAGGTTCATTTTATACCTATAAAAACAACTTAAATAAACTAGAAACTGCTCAACGAACATTGGAAGTACAAAAAGAACTTTTTGAATTTAATACAACTCTAAAGACCACACAAGAAGATAAAGAAATAGAAAGACTCAAAAAAGCAATAGAGTCTGACGAGCAAATTGTTAAATTGCGTGAATCTGTTAGAAAAGCAGCAGAATCCAAACTAGAGAACGGCGATATAAACACCACCGATTTACTTCAAAAAATCACAGATGAAAACATTGCTATTCAAAATAAGACTTGTCACGAAATAGAATTATTACAAGCAAAATACAGACTTAAACATACGTTAAACCAATAAATTTCAAGATATGAAAAAGATATTTTTATGCATATTACTTATCTCTGGTCTTTGTGCATGCACCTCTGAACAAAATTATGATGCCACAGGCACTATTGAAGCAACAGAAGTAACTATTTCAGCAGAAAGTATGGGAAAAATACTCTCTCTCACCGCAGAAGAAGGAAAAACAGTACAGGAAGGAGAAATTCTTGGAGAAATAGATAGCACCCAACACTGTTTGCAGCGTAAACAATTACAAGCTCAACAAAATGCTCTTCTTAGCAGTAAACCAGACGTTCAAAAACAAGTTGCAGCCACAGAGGAGCAAATAAGTAAATTTAAAACAGAACTATCTCGCGTAGAAAATATGCTTAAAGATGGTGCTGCCACTCGAAAACAGTTTGATGATATTAAGGCACAAATTCGTATAGCCGAAGGACAAAAAGAAGCATTGCTTTCCACATTAAACAGCAACACTAGTACAATAAATAGCAATGCAATGGCTCTACAAGCACAAATAGACTTGCTTTCAGATAATATACGCAAATGTAAAATCACATCACCTATCAACGGCACCATTATATCAAAATATAGCCAAAAAGGTGAGTTCACCGCTACTGCTCGCCCACTCTTTAAAATAGCCGATTTAGAAAATATGTTTGTACGTGCATATTTTACCTCCGATCAACTTTCTAGCATTCAGCTAGGACAAGAAGTAAAAGTTATAGCAGACTATGGTGCTGATGAACAAAAAGAATATATAGGTAAAATAGTTTGGATAGCTAGCAAAAGCGAATTTACACCCAAAGGAATACAAACAAAAGACTCAAGAGCAAACCTTGTTTATGCAGTAAAAATAGCAGTAAAAAATGATGGGCTATTAAAAATAGGATTTTCAGCAAATATAGTTTTATGAAGAATGCCATAAGCATAGAAAATATTACAAAAAAGTATGGTAACGTCACAGCACTAATTGACGTATCATTAGAAATAAAAGAAGGTGAACTTTTTGGTCTTATTGGACCAGACGGAGCGGGCAAAACCACCCTATTCCGCATTCTTACCACTCTTATTTCTCCAACATCTGGTAAAGCCAGTGTAATGGGATACGATGTTGTGAAAGACATAGAACCCATACGAAGCAATGTGGGGTATATGCCTGGCAGATTTTCACTTTATCAAGACTTGAGTGTAGAGGAAAACTTAAGCTTCTTTGCCGCACTTTTTGGAAAGTCTATAGACGAGAGTTACGAACTTATTAAACCTATATACAAGCAGATAGAACCTTTTAAAACTCGTAGAGCAGGGAAATTATCTGGTGGAATGAAACAAAAATTAGCACTATCTTGTGCACTTATTCACAAACCCAAAGTGTTGTTTTTAGATGAGCCTACTACAGGTGTAGATGCAGTTTCGAGAAGCGAATTTTGGGACATGCTTCAGCATCTAAAAAAACACGGTATCACTATTTTGGTATCCACTCCTTATATGGACGAAGCATCGCGCTGCGACAGAATTGCACTTTGTAACCAAGGTAAAATTTTGTCTATTGACACACCAGAAAATATGATTAGTAATTTTAAAGAACCACTTTTTGCAGTTAAAAGCAAAAACTTATTCAAACTACTAAATCATACTCGCTCATATCCACACACCCGTTTGTGTTATCCTTTTGGAGGGGTGCATCATATATTAGTAGATAACGATTTTTCAGAAAGCAATCTACAAAAACATTTAGAAAATGCTGGCATACAAGATGCCACAGTGGAGCGTATTACTCCATGTATAGAAGATATTTTTATTAACCTAATGCAAAAATGAAACCTATAATATCTGTAGATAAGCTAACTAAAAAGTTTGGAACATTTGCAGCAGTAGATCAAATTAGCTTTGAGGTGTACCCTGGAGAAATTTTTGGTTTTCTAGGTGCCAATGGGGCTGGGAAAACCACTGCTATGCGTATGCTTTGTGGTCTTAGTTTCCCTACTGCGGGTGGTGGCACTGTGGCTGGATACGATATTAATACGCAAGGAGAAGAAATTAAGAAACGTATTGGATATATGAGCCAAAGATTTTCACTCTACAACGACCTTACAGTAATTGAAAATATGCGTCTTTTTGCAGGAATATACGGAATGAGTAAAAAAGACACTGAGGAACGCACTATAGAACTTTTAGATAGGTTTAATTTCTCTGACGAAAGAGATACCTTAGTAAATTCATTACCACTAGGATGGAAACAGAAACTTTCTTTTATAGTGGCCACTATTCACAAACCCGAAATTATCTTTCTTGACGAACCTACAGGTGGCGTCGACCCTATTACTCGCCGTCAGTTTTGGGAGATGATATACGAAGTGGCAGCAGAGGGTACTACTATATTTGTTACCACGCACTATATGGACGAAGCAGAATATTGTCACCGCGTTTCCATTATGGTAGATGGTGAAATTAGAGCTTTAGATACTCCAGAAAACCTTAAACTCACATATAAATCTGATAGTATAGATGCTGTATTTAGAACCATAGCTCGTGATGCAAAGAGAGGAGATTAAGAGTATGAAGAAGAATAGTTTTTTAGCCTTTATAGAAAAAGAAACGCTACATATTATGCGCGACAAACGCACCATGCTAATCGTATTGCTTATTCCTGTGGTGCTAATGATACTTTTTGGCTTTGCCATATCCACTGAAATAAACAACCTAAATATAGCAGTAGTTGCTCCAAACAAAACGGTAGAAGTAGAAAAAATGGTGCAAAAGATTGCAAATAACCCATCACTTACCTTTGTGGGTTACATCGGGCAAAACGACATAAACCTCACCCTACGCACAGCAAAAGCAGATGCAGTAGTGGTTTTTGCATCAGATTTTGACCGCATTATGACAGAAAAAACACAAGGCATTAATACTGAAAAAGCCTTTGAGTTTGTTTTCGACGCTTCTAATAGTAATGTTTCTGCTGCAGGTACAGCCTACCTTCAAGGCGTATTGCTAGATATGGCAGATAACAATCTATTCACCATGAAATTACTATATAATCCACAAATGAAGTCGTCCTACAACTTTGTACCAGGCATTATGGGGCTTATTTTTATTTTAATTTGTGCCATGATGACATCAGTATCTATCGTGCGCGAAAAAGAAATGGGTAGTATGGAAGTCCTTTTAGTCTCACCCATAAAACCAATATACATTATTATTGCAAAAATGATTCCATACTTGGTGCTATCGTGCATCAATTTAGTGACAATCTTGATTATTGCCCATTTCTTACTCGATGTGCCTATGACTGGAGGTGTGGGAAATATTATCCTTATTTCTATTGTATATCTACTTTTATCACTTGCTCTTGGATTGTTTATCTCAAATATTTCTTCTTCGCAAGTAATGGCACTGCTTATTTCTGCCATGGTGCTAATGATGCCCATGATGATGCTATCGGGCATGGTCTTTCCACTAGAAAACCTACCTGCCGTTATAAAACCCCTTAGCTACATAGTGCCTGCCCGTTGGTATATAGAAGCCATGCGTAAACTAATGATTATGGGCGTGCCCCTATCTGGCATTTTAAAAGAACTTTGCATTTTGTTGGTTATGGCCATAGGCTTAATGGCTGTTTCTATCAAGAAGTTTAACAACAAATTAGAATAATCATGCAACAATTATACGTTTTACTCCAAAAAGAGTTTATTCAGATAAAAAGACATGCTTTTCTGCCTAAACTTATTATAGCATTCCCTATTATGATGATGCTAGTACTTCCTTGGGTTACCACCATGGACGTAAAAAACGTTGGCGTTAGCATTATAAACCAAGATGGTCAAAGTCTTTCTAGACAAATAGTTTCAGACATTAAAGCTAGCGAATATTTTATTGTAAATGAAGATACCCACAATTATTCAGAAGCTTTAGAATTACTAGAAGATTGTAAGATAGATGTAATAGTAAGTATTCCATTAGACTTTGAAAAAAATTTAGCTTTACAAAGCCCAACGCCTATTGATATTGCTGCAAATGCAGTAAATGGCATGAAAGGTTCCTTGGGAAGTCAATATATGGTACAAACCATAGCATCATCATTACAAGATTATCAAGCAGAAAAAGGCATGGACGCTCCTGCTGATATAGCATCGGTGCTTAATTGGTATAACCCTACCCTAAACTACAAGTTTTTGATGATTCCAGCACTTATGATTATGCTGCTAGTACTTATTTGCGGTTTCCTACCTGCTATAAACATAGTGAGTGAAAAGGAATGTGGCAGTATAGAACAAATAAATGTAACCCCAGTGAGCAAACTCACCTTTACTCTAGCCAAACTTATCCCATATTGGATAATAGGCATATTTGTGCTTAGTGTGGCAATGCTTATTGCCTACCTAGTTTACGGACTAAAACCTTTGGGGTCATTGCTTACTATTTACGTAGGTGCTATTTTGTTTGTACTTGCCTTTTCTGGTTTCGGTGTAGCCATAGCCAATAAGTCTGACAATATTCAGCAAACTATGTTTGTGATGTTTTTCTTTGTCATAATCTTTATCCTGCTAAGTGGTCTATTCACACCCATTTCTTCTATGCCACAATGGGCACAATACATTACTTATGTTTTACCTCCTAGATATTTTATAGAAATAATGCGTAGCGTTTACCTAAAAGGAACTACACTTGCAGAACTTTGGCAAAACTTAGTGGCATTAGGAGGATTTGCTATTTTCTTCAATCTTATTGCATGGAGAACCTATAAAAAACAACAATAAAAAATTACATCTTACAAAGTGTAAGCATTAAGTTTTCACATACTTACACTTTGTTGTTTTTATACACATTTTACTTACATTTTGTAAATTAGGATATTTTATTTTTATAAAGTCACGCTTTTATTAAGCCAGAAGTGGCATTTTGATTAATTTTGCATTCGTAAAAAAAGAATTTAACCTAAACATTATAAAATTATGAACGCAAAAAACGTAATCGAAAACCTTAAAAAACGTTTTCCAAATGAACCTGAGTACATCCAAGCTGTACAAGAAGTGTTAGAAACTATCGAAGATGTTTACAACCAACATCCAGAATTCGAAAAAGCTAACTTAATCGAAAGACTTTGTATTCCAGATCGTATCTTTACATTCCGTGTTTCATGGGTAGATGATAAAGGTAACGTTCAAACAAATATGGCATACCGTGTTCAACACAACATGGCTATCGGTCCTTACAAAGGTGGTATCCGTTTCCACTCTTCTGTAAACCCTTCAATTTTAAAATTCTTAGCGTTTGAACAAACATTCAAAAACGCTCTTACTACTCTTCCAATGGGTGGTGGTAAAGGTGGTTCAGACTTCTCTCCACGCGGTAAATCTAACAACGAAGTTATGCGCTTCTGCCAAGCTTACCTACTAGAACTTTCTAAACACATCGGTCCTGACACCGACATCCCTGCTGGTGACATAGGTGTAGGTGCTCGTGAAGTAGGTTACATGTTCGGTATGTATCGTAAACTTTCTGGCGAATTCACAGGTACTTTCACTGGTAAAGGTCTAGAATTCGGTGGTTCTCTAATCCGTCCTGAAGCTACTGGTTACGGTAACATCTATTTCTTAAATAGCATGCTTAAAACTCGTAACATCGACATCGCTGGCAAACGCTGCTTAGTATCAGGTTCTGGTAACGTAGCTCAATATACTTGCGAAAAACTTCTTCAACTAGGTGCAATTCCATTGACTCTATCAGATTCTAATGGTTACATCTACGATCCAGAAGGTATCACATTCGAAAAACTTGAATACGTAAAAGAACTTAAAAACGTTCAACGTGGTCGTATCAAAGAATACGCTGAAAAATATGGTTGCAAATATGTAGAAGGTGCTCGTCCATGGGGTGAAGTTGCTGATATCGCTCTTCCATGTGCTACTCAAAACGAACTTAACGGTGACGACGCTAAAACTCTTCTTGCAAACGGCGTAATCGCAGTATCTGAAGGTGCTAACATGCCTTCTACTCCAGAAGCTGTTGAAGCATTCCAAGCTGCTAAAATCCTTTACGCTCCTGGTAAAGCTTCTAACGCTGGTGGTGTTGCTACCTCTGGTCTAGAAATGAGCCAAAACTCTGGTCGTATCAGCTGGAGCCGCGAAGAAGTTGACGCTAAACTTCAAAGCATTATGGC
>JAZKXZ010000008.1:0-51647 GCA_045611845.1 Candidatus Enterocola sp.
ATTTTTTTAATTTTTGTGCAACTTTTTATATCTAAATGTTAATTTCTTAATGCTTCAGCACCTCCAACAATATCGAGTAGTTCGTTAGTAATAACTTCTTGACGTGCTCTGTTATATTGTTGTGTTATAGTTTCTAACATTTTATTTGCATTGTCTGAAGCGGTTTGCATTGCTGTGGTGCGTGCTCCATGTTCTGCTGTGTTTGGATCTATAACTGCTGCATAGAATTTCATGCGAACTACCATAGGAACTAATGTATTAATAAAGGTGTCCATATCTGGTTCTGTAAAGTATAGATATGATTTATTATTAGATTTAGTTTCTATAGTTTCTAGTGGTAGGTAAGTTTCTGATGTAGGAACTTGAACTGCTGCGTTTTTATGATGATTGTATAGTAAAACAATTTTATCTATTTCCTTGTTTTGGAATTTTTCTACAAGAGGTGAGATAAAGTTTATTGCATCATCGTATGTTGGTTTTGCAGACAATTCATCTATGCTACATTGTGCTATGCGATTTGTTTTCTTTACATAGTCTGAAATTTTCTTACCAATAGGGTAGATTAGAATATCTTGTTCTGGTAGGAATGAATATTCTTTAAGTGTTTTTTCTAATAATTTATTGATATTAGAATTGAATGTACCGCATAATCCTGTGCAAGAAGAAATACAAATGATAGCAACCCTTTTTACTTCACGTTGTTCTGCAAGTGTAATATTCACCTTTTCTGTATCTACTGATGACAGATATTGTGATAGCATATCACTTAACTTGTTCTTGTATGGAACAAATTTTAGTGTTGCTTCTTCAGATCTGTGAAGTTTTGCTGCTGACACCATTTTCATAGCAGATGTCAGTTTTTGGGTAGAACTAACAGATGCTATTCTAGCTCGTATTTCTTTTAAAGAAGCCATAATTAGTTCTTATATTGATTTGCTAATAGTTTTGCCTCTTCTGTTATGATGTTTGTAATTTCATCATTGATAACACCATCTCTAAGAGGATTAAGTACAGTTTTCTTGTGTTTAAGTTCTAGTAGTACTAGGAATCTCTTTTCAAATTCAGAAACTTTTTCTACAGGAACATCTGCAAGTAAACCTTTAGTACCACAGTAAATAATAGCAACTTGGTGCTCTGTTGGAAGTGGCGAATATCTGCCTTGTTTTAATATTTCTACGTTCTTCGCGCCTTTGTCAAGGATGGTTTTGGTTGCAGCGTCAATTTCAGCACCGAACTTAGAGAATGCTTCTAGTTCACGGTATTGTGCTTGGTCTAATTTAAGTGTACCTGCCACTTTTTTCATAGACTTGATTTGTGCAGAACCACCTACACGAGATACTGAGATACCTACGTTGATAGCTGGACGAATACCTGAGTTGAATAGGTTTGATTCCAAGAAAATTTGACCGTCTGTAATAGAAATTACGTTGGTAGGGATATATGCTGATACGTCACCCGCTTGAGTTTCAATAATAGGTAGAGCTGTAATTGAACCACCACCTTTAACTTTACCTTTAAGTGATTCTGGTAGGTCGTTCATTTGGCTTGCTACATTGTCGTTATTGATAACTTTTGCAGCACGTTCTAGCAGACGTGAGTGTAGGTAGAAGATATCACCTGGATATGCTTCACGACCTGGTGGACGACGAAGAATAAGTGATACTTCACGATATGCTACAGCTTGTTTTGATAGGTCATCATAGATAATAAGTGCATGACGTCCTGTGTCACGGAAATATTCTGCAATAGCAACGCCTGCGTATGGTGCGTAGAATTGCATTGCTGCAGGGTCTGATGCAGTAGCAGAAATTACTATGGTGTATTCCATAGCTCCGTTTTCTTCTAGTGTTTGTACTAGGTTTGCAATAGTAGAACCTTTTTGACCAATACCTACATAAATACAATATATAGGTTCTCCTTTTTTGAAGTTTTCTTTTTGGTTGATAATGGTGTCTATTGCAATGGCTGTTTTACCTGTTTGGCGGTCACCAATAATAAGCTCACGTTGTCCACGGCCAATAGGAATCATGGCGTCGATAGCTTTGATACCTGTTTGAAGTGGTTCTTTTACTGGTTGACGGAAAATTACACCAGGAGCTTTTCTTTCTAGTGGCATTTCAAAGGTTTCGCCTGTGATAGGTCCTTTGCCATCTATAGGTTCACCTAGCATATTGATAACACGACCTAACATGCCTTCACCTGCTTGGATAGAGGCAATACGACCTGTTCTGCGTACTGTAAAACCTTCTTTAATTTCTTGAGTAGGGCCTAAAAGTACCACACCCACATTATCTTCTTCAAGGTTTAATACCACACCCATGGTGCCGTTTTCAAATTCTACAAGCTCATTTGATTGAACTTGATTTAATCCGAAAACACGTGCCACGCCGTCGCTTACTTGAAGAACTTTGCCTATTTCCTCAAATTCGAGTTTATTTTTAAACCCATCTAGTTGCATTTGCAACACGCTTGAGATTTCACTTGCTTTAATGTCCGGCATATTTATAAAGTTTTGATAATTGTCTAATAATACTTGCGTCCATGCGCTTGTTTTCTACATCTATGATATAACCACCTATTATATCAGGATTAATTTCTGTTCTAAGTTCTACCTTAGAATTTTCTTGTTTTTCTATAGAACTTACTATTTTCTTTATAATAGGCTCGTCTAGTTCTATAGCTGTGGTAAGGTGAGTAACCACAATGTTTTTGTCTTTTCTATACAGTTCTTGGAAGCTAAGGGCTATTCTATAAAAATAGTCTTCTCTACCATTTTCTATAACTAAGTTTATAAAACCTTGTGTAAGTTTATTTGCTTTGTTATTAAAGATAGTATTAATTAATTTAATCTTTTCTTCTTTTGTTAGGGTAGGGTTTGCCATAGCTTGCTTAAGTAGATCGATTTGTGCAAATGCACCCTCTAGTGTAATCATATCTGAGTACACTTTGTCTTCCACTTTAGCTTCTTTTGCACTAGAAAGCAGAGCCTTAGCATATCGTATAGAAATTTTACCGTTATTCATCTTTTACGAAAGACTTTTGTTTTCTTTTAATAAAGTTTCTATATAAGCGTTTTGAGCTTTTTTATCTGAAAGTTCTTTTAATAGAACTTTTTCTGCGATGCTAATAGATAATTGTGCTACTTCTTTTCTAATTTCAAGAATAGCATTTTCTTTATCTTTTAAAATCTTAGCTTGAGCATCTGAAATGATTTGATCTGCTTGTTTTTTAGCTTCGATTTTTGCATCTGCAATCATTTTATCAGTAAGTGCTTTGGTATCTTTCACCAATGCCATTTGCTGAGCTTGTGCCTGAGCTATGATTTCTTTCCCTTTTTCTTCTAGTCCGGCTAATGCTTTTGTAGCTTCGTCTGCTTTTTTTAGTGAGTCTGCTATATGTTCTTCTCTTTCTTTAATAGAAGATAGAATAGAAGGCCATGCGAATTTTGCTAACACAAAGAAAACCAATGAGAAAGCGATAAGCATCCATACTACTAGTCCGGCGTCTGGTAGGAATAAGTTCATAATTTACTCTTTTAATAATAAGAGGGCCTAGACCCTCTTATTAAGGTTATTAGAATAGAATTGCTAAAGCACAAATAATGATAGCGAAAAGTGTTACACCTTCGATAAGTGCTGCTGCAATAATCATACTAGAACGGATGTCGCCAGCAGCTTCTGGTTGGCGTGAAATTGCTTCCATAGCAGCTTGACCAATACGGCCAATACCTAAACCAGCACCTAAAATTGCGATAGCAGCGCCTATACTTGCGCCAAATTTTGCTAATGCTGCACCTTCTAAAGCAGCTTGAAGAATAAGTAATAACATAATATAAATATTTAAGTGTTAATAATTTGTTTTATTAATGATGATGTTCTACTTGTGACATACCAATGAAAATGGCTGATAGCATTGTGAATACGTATGCTTGGATAAATGCTACCAATAGTTCTAGGAAGTACATAAATACTGAAAATGCTACTGATACCACTGAAACTCCAGCTCCAACTGCAACGCCCATTAAGCCTGCAAATATGAATATTAGAGACATTAATACCAAGATAATCATGTGTCCTGCAAATATGTTTGCAAAAAGACGAATCATAAGAGCAATAGGCTTGGTTAGTGTGCCTATAATCTCGATAAGAGGCATTAATGGAAGTGGAGCTTTAAGAAATACTGGTACTTCTGGCCAGAAAATTTCTTTATAGTATTCTTTTGTACCGAATATATTGGTTATTAGGTATGTGAATAATGCCAATACAAGGGTAACTGAGATATTACCTGTTAAGTTTGCTCCAAATGGGAAAATAGGAATTAGCCCCATTAAGTTGTTTATAAGGATAAAGAAGAATGCTGTTAGCAAGTATGGTGAGAATTTTAAATAATTCTTACCTAATGCTGGTTTGATAACGTCGTCTTCTACATAGTTTATAACAAACTCAAAGATATTATCCTTTGTACAAGGTACTCCTAGTGGTTTTTTCTTGTATCTATTTGCCATAGGAACGAATATAGCAATTAGAATTATACAAGAAAGTAATAGAGCAAATACGTTTTTGGTAATAGAAAGGTCGAATGGTTTCACTTGCTCACCTTGTGCGTTTAGTTCTACGATTTTACCATCGTAGCTGCCGCCTTCTGCTATAAACCAACCTTCATATTCGTGTCCGTGAGCTACTTTAGATGATGAGAAACAGAACCAACCGCGTTCACTACTATAAACGATTACAGGTAGTGGCACTGAAATAGGGTGACCATTGAATTCTGAAATGTGGAATTCGTATGAATCACCGATGTGACCGAAAATAAAACTACCAGCATCGAATTTTTCGTTTGTTTCCTCATGTGCTTCGGCTGCATGTTCGGTATTTTCTGCAAGTATATTTACAGAAAAAGCCATTAGGACACAGATTAATATGTATTTAATTTTTTTCATCTTATTGTTTAGTCCATTAGGTATTTGCTTTTTTTGTTGAGCGTACGCCTATTATGGTTTCTATTATTAAGAATGTGAAATATGTTATCAATAATCTAACAAAAAATGCTATTCCTACTTCTGGTATGGCAAACAAAACTAATGCTATAAGTAGGATAGTGGCAATCAATTTACTTACTTTGTGTATGAAAAACCACAGATTTACCATTTTTCCAGTCCAATTTATAGATGACATAATGGCAAATGCACCTTCTGTTAGTGTAAAGAATACTGGAATGAGAATGTAAGCATTTATATATGGCTCTCCCATAACGAATTGGTGTACTAGATAGAAAAGTAGTTCCAATATTATAAGCGTAGAGATAATTATTAATGCTTTACTTTTCATTTTATTTTTGCTCTACGCAAATGGTAACTTCGTTATCGTGAACTTCTACAAATCCGCTAACTATTTCTATCTCAGATATTTCTTCTTTGTTAGTAATAGTGATTACACCTTTGTCTAAAGTGGAAACAATAGGGGCGTGATTTTCTAAAATAGTAAATGCACCTACTTTTCCTGGAAGGTTTACTGATGTAGCCTCGCCTTGGAATAGACTTTTTAGTGGTGATAGAATAGAAACGTTCATTATTGATTACTTTCTTTTAATAATTGTTCGCCTTTTGCAATAGCATCATCGATAGAACCAACAAGGTTGAATGCAGCTTCTGGATATTGGTCGCATTCGCCGTCCATAATCATGTTGAAGCCACGAATTGTTTCTTCGATAGGAACTAATACACCTTTAAGACCTGTAAATTGTTCTGCAACGTGGAATGGTTGTGATAAGAAACGTTGAACACGACGTGCACGGTGTACAACAAGTTTATCAGCGTCTGAAAGTTCTTCCATACCAAGAATTGCAATAATGTCTTGAAGTGATTGGTATCTTTGAAGTAGCTCTATTACGCGCATTGCTGTGTCGTAGTGTTTTTCACCTACTACGTTTGGATCTAGAATGCGTGATGTAGAGTCTAGTGGGTCTACCGCTGGATAGATACCTAATTCAGCAATCTTACGGCTCAACACTGTGGTTGCGTCTAAGTGGCTGAATGTGGTAGCTGGAGCTGGGTCGGTTAAGTCGTCGGCAGGTACGTAGATAGCTTGCACAGAGGTGATTGAACCATTTTTAGTAGAAGTAATACGTTCTTGCATTAGACCCATTTCAGAAGCTAGAGTAGGTTGGTAACCTACAGCTGATGGCATACGACCTAGAAGCGCTGATACTTCTGAACCTGCTTGGGTGAAACGGAAAATATTGTCGATGAATAGCAACACGTCGTTGCCGTCTTTGCCAGACTCGTTGTTGTCGCGGAATGATTCTGCTACAGTAAGACCTGTAAGAGCTACTGATGCACGTGCACCTGGAGGTTCGTTCATTTGTCCGAATACAAGTGTAGCTTGAGATTTTCCTAGAGCTTCTTTATCTACTTTAGAAAGGTCCCAGTCACCTTTTTCCATGCTTTCTTTAAATTCTTCACCGTAGTTGATAACGCCTGCTTCCAACATTTCGCGTAGTAAGTCGTTACCTTCACGGGTACGTTCACCAACACCTGCGAATACAGAGTAACCATTGTATCCTTTTGCAATGTTGTTGATTAGCTCCATGATTAACACGGTTTTACCTACACCTGCACCACCGAATAGACCAATTTTACCACCTTTTAGATATGGTGCAAGAAGGTCGATAACTTTAATACCTGTGTATAGGATTTCTTTTGATGTTGCCAAATCTTCGTATGCAGGAGGCATTCTGTGGATAGGGTATTCTGCAGAACGTGATAGTGCGTCCATGCCGTCGATAGCATCGCCAGTTACGTTTAGCAGACGTCCTTTGATCTGTTCACCAATAGGTACTGAAATAGGAGTACCTTTAGGTGTTACTTTCATACCACGCACTAAACCATCTGTAGAATCCATAGCGATGGTACGGATAGTGTTTTCGCCTGTATGTTGTTGACACTCAATGATTAACTTTTGGCCATTAGGACGTACAACTTCTAGTGCGTCGTGTATTTTAGGAAGGTTTTCTCCACCTTCTTCAAAGTAAACATCGACCACTGGACCAATGACTTGTGTGATAGAACCAATTATTTTAGTCATAGCTT
Source organism: Candidatus Enterocola sp. (assembly GCA_045611845.1). Classification (GTDB taxonomy): domain Bacteria; phylum Bacteroidota; class Bacteroidia; order Bacteroidales; family Paludibacteraceae; genus Enterocola. The sequence goes on from JAZKXZ010000008.1 coordinate 7,088, forward strand.
TTATTTAAAAACTCCCAAAGTTAGTGATTATTTTACATTATTTTAAATAATCAGATATATTTTTTTCAATTCTTGCAGCGATATTTTCGGTGTCTGCTTTTTCAAATTTTTCTCCAGTGATATTTTCGAATAATTCGATGTAGCGATTTGTGATACCTTCTACAATTTCTGGAGTCATTTCTGGAACTTGTTGGCCTTCTTTTCCTTGGAAACCATTTTCCATTAACCATTCACGAACAAATTCTTTTGAAAGTTGTTTTTGTGCTTCGCCTTTTTCGAAACGTTCTTCGTAACCTTCTGCGTAGAAGTAACGTGATGAGTCTGGAGTGTGGATTTCGTCCATTAGATAGATTTCTCCGTTGTATTTACCAAATTCGTATTTGGTATCAACCAGGATAAGGCCACGTTTTGCAGCTATTTCTGAACCACGTTCAAATAGCGCAAGTGTATATTTTTCTAATTTTTCGTATTCTTCTTTTGATACTAAACCTTGAGCAATGATTTCTTCTTTAGAGATGTCTTCGTCGTGTTTGCCTATTTCAGCTTTTGTGGTAGGGGTGATAATAGGAGTTTCAAATTTTTGGTTTTCGCGCATTCCGTCTGGAATTTTAACGCCACAAATTTCTCTTACTCCATTTTTATATGCTCTCCATGCGCTACCCCAAAGGTAACCACGTACAATCATTTCTACTGGATAACCTTCGCAACGACGACCAATTGTTACCATTTCGTCTGGTGTAGCAAGTTTCCAGTTTGGAACGATGTCTGATGTTGCATCTAGGAATTTTGCTGCAATTTGGTTAAGCATTTGTCCTTTGTATGGGATGCCTTCTGGTAATACAACGTCGAATGCAGAGATTCTATCTGTTGCAATCATTACTAAAATATCGTTACCGATACTATATACGTCACGTACTTTGCCGTGATAAACGTTTGTTTGTCCTTTAAAATTAAAGTTTGTAGATGTTAATGCGTTCATATTGTGTTTTATTTATTGTTTTTGCTCTCGCTGCTCCAAATTGTCATAAGCCTCCACTATCCTTGATACTAGTTTGTGGCGGATAATGTCTTTTTTGTTGAACTCAATGAATGAGATGCCTTTTACATTTTTTAGTGTGCGCATGGCATGGATAAGACCAGATTGTTGTGTTGCAGGTAGGTCTATCTGTGTCATGTCGCCTGTGACTATCATTTTAGAGTTGAATCCCAAACGAGTAAGGAACATCTTAATCTGTTGAGGAGTGGTGTTTTGTGCCTCGTCCAAAATGATAACGGCATCGCTAAGTGTGCGTCCACGCATGAATGCAAGAGGGGCTATCTGGATAATGTGTGTTTCTAGATATTCTCTCAGTTTGAATGGTGGAATCATATCTTCAAGCGCATCGTAAAGTGGTTGTAGATATGGGTCTATTTTGTCTTTCATATCGCCAGGAAGGAAACCTAGTTTTTCACCAGCTTCTACTGCTGGGCGTGAAAGAATAATTTTTCTTACTTGTTTGTTTTTCAGTGCTCTCACCGCTAGGGCAATAGCAGTGTAAGTTTTACCAGAACCAGCAGGGCCAGTGGCAAACATAAGGTCGTTATTATCAAAGTCGGCAAGCAATTGTTCTTGATTTGCTGTGCGGGCAGTGATAGGTTTGCCATTAAGACCATGAAGGATAAGGTTGTTTGGCTTTATTTCTTCTTTAAGTTTTCCTTTAACAATGTCAGTTATTACAGCTTCTGAAAGGTCATTAAATTCTGTGGCGTGTTTTTCTAAAAGAACTATTTTTTCATCAAAATCGGCTAGTGAAACTTCGTCGCCAGTGGCTTTAATGGTGTTGCCACGTGCCATAATTTTGATTTTAGGGAATAGAACTTTAAGTAAACGAATATTTGAATTGTTTACTCCATAAAATACAACAGGGTCTGCAGAATTTAATATATAGGTGTATTCTGTCATTATTCTTGCTCGCTAAGTTCTTTAATGCAATTTTTTAAAGAAGCTTCCCAATGAGGAATTGTAATGTTAAAGGTTTGTTTGATTTTTGATTTATTTAAAACGCTATAGTGAGGACGTGCTGCCTTGGTAGGGTAGTCTTTGGTTTCTATAGGGTTTACTTTACATGTTTTGATGCCTGCAATTTCATGAATTTTTATTGTGAAATCGTACCAACTGCAAACTCCTTCGTTGCTAAAGTGATAAACACCACCTTTGTCGTGATTGGTATCAATTGTTTGGTCCATTGCTTTTAGAATTGCATCAGCTAGGTCTTCTGCGTATGTAGGTGTACCTACTTGGTCGAAGATAACATTTAGCGATTCTCTTTCTGAACCTAATTTAATCATTGTTTTAACGAAGTTGTTACCAAATGGTGAATATAGCCATGCAGTGCGGATAATAATGGCATTTGGACATGCTTTAAGAAGATTTTTTTCTCCTTTTAGTTTTGTTTTACCATATACTGAACATGGTTTGGTAGGCATATCTTCTGTGTATGGACGGCATGATGTGCCATCGAATACGTAGTCTGTAGATACGTGGATAATTCCTGCTCCAGCTTCTGCGGCTGCTAGACCTAAGTTTTTCACTGCAGTAGCGTTGATTTTCTCACATAGTTCTGCATCATCTTCTGCTTTATCTACTGCTGTGTATGCTGCACAGTTTATGATATAACGAATGTCGTTGCCTGTAACAAAGTCGATTAGTTCGTTTTTGTCTGTGATGTCTAAACTGTCAACATCGGTAAACATAAAGTTGTACTCTGGATAGTTTGCAGATAGAATGCGAACTTCATTTCCTAATTGACCGTAGGCTCCTGTAACAAGAATATTTTTCATAATTTAAAAGTTTGTTATGATGTCTTTTAAAAATGGATGTTTTGTATCTTTTTCTGAGATAATGCGTTTGTCTTCTGGAATCATCCAATCGATATTTAAATCTGGGTCGTCTAAACGAACACCACCTTCAAGTGCTGGATTGTAAAGATTGTCGCATTTGTATGTAAATACTGCTCTTTCGCTTAGTACTGAGAAACCATGTGCAAATCCTTGTGGAATAAGGAATTGTGTTTTGCTTTCTGCATCTAGGATGATGCCATACCATTTGCCAAAGGTAGGAGAGTCTTTGCGTAGGTCTACTGCTACGTCGTAAACTTTACCTTCTACAACAGAAACTAGTTTAGATTGGCTTTCTGGGTGAAGTTGGTAGTGAAGACCACGAATTACACCGTATGTAGAGCATGAAAGGTTGTCTTGGCAAAAGTTTTGAGTAATGCCTGCGTCTTGATAACGTTTTTTGTTGTATGTTTCACAGAAATATCCGCGGCTATCGCCGAAGATTTTAGGTTTTATAATAAGTAAACCTTCTATGCCAGTTTCAATAATTTCCATGTTATTATTAATATATAAAAGGTTCGTCTGCAATTTTGATTAGGTATTGGCCGTAGTAGTTCTTTTTAAGTGGTTCTGCTAGGGCTAAAAGTTGCTCACGTGTAATATAACCATATTTATAAACGATTTCTTCTAGACAAGCTACTTGAAGTCCTTGGCGGCCTTGGATAGAAGCAATGAAATTTGAAGCTTCTAGAAGTGAATCGTGTGTACCTGTATCTAGCCATGCAACACCACGACCAAGTTGTTTAACATTTAGTTTGCCTTCTGCAAGGTATAGTTTGTTAAGGTCGGTAATTTCTAACTCGCCACGAGCTGATGGTTTAAGTGATTTAGCTTTTTCTACCACGTCGTTGCCATAGAAGTATAGACCTGTAACTGCGTAGTTTGATTTTGGTTTTAGGGGTTTTTCTTCAAGTGAAAGAACTTTACCATTTTCGTCGAATTCTGCTACGCCATAACGTTCTGGGTCGTTTACGTAGTAACCGAATACTGTGGCACCGTCTTTAAGTTCTGCTGCTTCTTTAAGCATATTTGAAAGGGTATAGCCATAGAAGATATTGTCACCAAGTACCATTGCTACGCTGTCATTTCCAATGAATTCTTCACCAATAAGGAATGCTTGTGCTAGACCGTCTGGAGATGGTTGGATAGCATATTCAAAATGTACGCCTAATTGTGAACCGTCGCCAAGAAGATTTTCGTAAAGATGAATATCTTGTGGTGTTGAGATAATAAGTATTTCTTTAATACCTGCTAAAAGTAGGATAGAGATTGGGTAATAAATCATTGGTTTGTCATAAACTGGAATGATTTGTTTAGAAATACTCTTGGTGATAGGGTAAAGGCGTGTGCCTGAACCACCTGCTAAAACAATACCTTTCATAAAATTGCAGTTTTTGTGTTAAATTAATTCACAAAGTTAAAAATAAAAAGTTAGAAAACAAAGTTTAGAGGTGATTATTTGCGTGTAGATATAAAAAGAAAAGCCTTCAGCGTTTGCTGAAGGTTTCTTTGCTCTTCCTCTTGGACTTGAACCAAGGACCCTCTGATTAACAGTCAGATGCTCTAACCGACTGAGCTAAGGAAGAGTGTTCTTTCTCAAAAGCGATGCAAAGATATGACAAATATTTCAATCCTGCAAATTTTTAGAGAAAAAATTTACGCATTTTCTTCACTTTTTTCTTCCTCTTCTAGGGTGAAATCAGTTAAGTTATTCTTTAATAGTAAGTTATACCATTGAATTAATTTTTTGATATCACTGTTGTGAACACGTTCTCTGTCGTATTCTGGAAGAGCTTTTGCCATGAAATCGTGTAATTCTTTTTCAGATGCTTTCTTGTAATCTACGTCGATTGGGTTTTCGCCATAGATTTTTTGGATGTTCATGAAGACTTCGTTTAGTGGAACTTCAGTTTCTTCTGTGTACATAGCGATGTCTGAAAGTGAAATTACTCGATCTGTAGCGTATGCAGGGATACGTTTTCCGTCTAATAATGATTCTACAACTACCATTCTTTTGCTACCAGAGATTAATTTGAATAATCCTGGTTTTCCTGAGATTGCTAAAATTTTTTCTAACATACTTTTAAAATTAGGAATTAGGAATTAGGAATTAGGAATTTTATAATGCAGTCCGTAAATTCCCTAAAACCCTAATTGTTGTTTATTGATTTACTATATTAAGTGCTTTTAGGTTTAGGTTTACGATGTCTTCGCCTTTTGATGCGAAAAGGTCTTTAACGCCTTGTTCTATATATTCTTTTGGAAGTCCTAGATATGGTAGGGCAGCACCAAGAAGAACCATATTTGAGGTGCGTAGTGAGCCTGCTTCTTTTGCTAATGCGTCTACATCTATAAGTACATGGTTTTTATGCTTTTTAATCTCGTTTAAGATTTCTTCTGCATCTGGATAGTTTGGAATGTTTATAAAATTCACACTGCTAGTTACAATCCAACCATCTTCTTTAAGGAATGGAAGGTATCTAAGGGCTTCCATAGGCTCTAAAGAAAGAATAAGGTCTGCACCTTTTAGGGGAATAAGGTCTGAGTGAATAGGTGAGTCGCTAATGCGTAGGTTTGATTGTACGTCGCCTCCACGTTGGCTCATACCATGAACTTCTGATTGTTTGATATATAAATCATTATTTAATGCGGCTTTACCAATTACTGCTGCAATTGATAAAATACCTTGACCGCCTACACCTGATAAGATTATATTTGTATTCATTTCTTCTTACGTTTTAGGGTTTGTAAACATTCACGACGTGGGATGATAACAGAAACACCGTTGTACTCGATTTCTTCACGGATTACTTGTTTCATTTCTTCAAAGTTTTTCTTAAGTGGAACTAGAACTCTAATGTGTTCTGGTTTTACACCTAAACCTGCGCAAATAGCTTCCAATTTGCCTGTGCCTGCAGAATCTTGACCGCCAGTCATTGCTGTGGTTTCGTTGTCTGAAATTACTACAGTAATATTGGTGTTTTCGTTTACTGCGTCTAGAAGACCTGTCATACCAGAGTGGGTGAAGGTAGAGTCGCCGATAACTGCTACAGAAGGGAACAAACCTCCGTCGGCTGCACCTTTTGCCATAGTAATAGAAGCGCCCATGTCTAGGCAAGAGTCGATTGCTTTGAATGGAGGTAGTGCACCTAGGGTGTAGCAACCAATATCACTAAAAACTTTACCTTGTGGATATTCTTCCATTACTGCGTTAAGAGCTTCGTACATATCTCTATGTCCGCAACCCATACATAGTGCAGGTGGACGCATTTGAACTATTTCTGGAATAGTGGTATCGAACTCATTTTTAAGACCTAATGCTTTAGCTACAATGTCTGGGTTGAGTTCGCCTTGACGGTTAAGTGTGCCGTCTAATCTACCGTGTATTTTTAAGCCTTTTGATGTGTAACCTTTTATTAATTCTTCTATTAATGGGTAGCCATCTTCTAATACAAGAATTTCTTCACACTCTTCTAAAAGTTTGTAAACTTGTTTTGGAGGAAGAGGGTATTGACCAATTTTTAGTACAGGGAAAGGACAACCTTCTGGGTAGTTCTCCATTAGGTAATTGTATGCAATACCGCAGGCGATAATACCTAGTTTTTTGTTGTCTGCATCTACATATTTGTTGTATATAGAGTTTTCTGAACTTTCTTTATATAATGCTTGCGAAGCAAGTAAATCGGCATAGCGTTTTTTTGCATTCGCTGGCAATAGAATGAACTGACGTTCAATACTTGGGAACTTAAGAGTATTTTGTGGTTTTGGTTCTCTGCGTGTGATGCTAGAACGTGAGTGAGCAAGTCGAGTAGTGATTCTAAGCATAACTGGACGACCTAGTTTTTCTGAAAGTTCCATACCTTCGTATGCCATATCGTAAGCCTCTTGTTGGTTTGATGGTTCAAGCACTGGGATAAGTGCAAATTTACCATAATAACGAGAGTCTTGTTCGTTTTGAGATGAGTGCATAGAAGGGTCGTCTGCTGCTACTACTAGGATACCGCCATTAACACCTGTTACTGCCATATTCATGAAAGCATCAGCTGCCACGTTCATACCTACGTGTTTCATACACACCATAGATCTTTTGCCCACAAATGACATACCTGCCGCTTCTTCCATAGCAGTTTTTTCGTTGGTTGACCATCTGCTATGAACTTCTTTGTTTGTTTTTTGGATATATTCGGTGATTTCTGTTGAAGGTGTACCAGGGTATGCGTACACTGCAGAAAGTCCTCCGTCTAATGCTCCTTGTGCAATGGCTTCGTCTGCCAATAATAAAATCTTCATATGTATTTAGTTTTAGAATGGATCTCCTGAGTCTGCTTGTGGCATATTGCTACTAACATATCTTTCAGAAGAACTTGGATATTGTTCTATTGCATTATTGTTTCTGGAACCAAAGTCCATATTATTGTTGTTTCCAGAGAAATCGATATTTGAGAACTTGATAAGTTCTTTTGTAAATTTAAGTCTTACTGTACCTACAGAACCACTACGGTGTTTTGCAATGATAATTTCTGCAACACCTTCGTTTGAGTTACCATCTTTGTCGGTAGTGATACCATAGTATTCTGGACGGTGAATGAATACTACCATATCGGCGTCTTGCTCTATGGCACCAGATTCACGAAGGTCTGAAAGTTGAGGAGTCTTGTCGTCGCGAGAACGTTGTTCTACACCACGGTTTAGCTGTGATAGGGCAATGACTGGAATATTTAATTCTTTTGCAAGGCCTTTTAGCGAACGTGAGATGATACTAACTTCTTGTTCACGGCTACCGTAACTCATACCACTTGCATTCATAAGTTGAAGGTAGTCGATGATAATACATTTAATACCTCTTTCTGAACTTAATCGTCTAGCTTTTGAACAAAGTTCTGAAATAGACATATTGGCTGTGTCATCTATATAAATAGGTGCAGTTTCTAGACATTCGATTCTAGTCTGAAGTTGTTTCCATTCTACGTTTGAAAGGTCACCATTTTTAATTTTCTTACCTGGAATTTCTGAAACGTTAATAACAAGACGTTGAACTAACTCTTGATTTGACATTTCGAGTGAGAAAATTGCAACTGGATAACCATGGTCTATAGCCATATTTTTTGCCATAGAAAGCACGAATGCTGTTTTACCCATCGCAGGGCGGGTTGCTATAATATTCAATGTAGAAGGTTGCCAACCGTTTGTGTATTCATCTAGTAGATTGAAACTTGTTCTAAGACCTGTGAAACCTCCTTCATTTTGTTTTGCAGCTCTAATGCGGTCTACAACTTCATTTAAAACGTCTTTAACCTTAGTTACATCTTTTTTTACACGTCTTTGGTTAAGTTCAAACATTTGACCTTCGGCATATTCCATAAGGTTTTTAATCTCAGTGCCATCGTTGAATGCTTGAGTTTCTATAGAAGATGCTATACGTATAAGGTCTCTGGCTAAGAATTTGTCGTAGATAATGTCGGCATATTGCTCTAAACTCACTGCAGAAGTACCGATATCGGCAAGCTCTGCAAGGTATTCATATCCGCCAACTTCTTCAAATTTGCCATTTTTCTTTAGTTGCTCAGCAACTGTGATGCTATCGATAGACTTTTGTGCAAGCGATAGCTCAGAAATGGCTTCGTAGATGTATTGGTGTATTTTTAGGTAAAATACTTCTGGTATTAACTGCTGACAAACTTCGTCGAAAGAGTGTTCGTGAGTTAATAATACGCCAAGTAAACCTCTCTCTGTTTCAACTGCTTGAGGAGGTAGTTTAAGTTGTTCTTTAATGAGCTTTTCTGGGACTTTACCTAGTTCTGGTCCCTTTTTAGAACTATTGTATGAACGTGTATTGTTGTTTTCGTTAGCCATATTCTCAAATTGGGTTTCAAAGATATAAATTATTGAACAAAAATTTGTATATTTGCACTCAAAATAATTAACAAATGTGTAGAACTTGTGAACATATACATAAACATCATAACCATGAACACCATGTAGATGTGATTTGTGGAAACAATGATTATGGTTTTGTTGCTTGTGCTCACGATTGTTGTCACGATGAGTCTGATTGTAGTTCTTCTTTAGATATTATCCCATGCTCTTGCTTGGATTGTAGAGAAGGACATACTTCTTATTTTATTCCATTAATTTTAATTTCTTCATTTGTTGTGGCATATTTAGAACTATATGCTACTCTCATAATTTAGCGGATACATTATTTTCTTGGGCATTGTTGTGTCCATATTAGAACTGTTTCTATCAATAAATAATGTATTACTAAACTTACAACTTATGAAAAAAATATTTTTAATTTTATCTATTGCACTTATTAGTGCTGTTTCTTATGCAGACGAACATGTATATGGTGAAGGTTGTTCACATGGTCATAAACATGAACTTTCTCACGAAGGCCATTCACATAACGAACATTCTGAAACTGAACATCACGATGAAGATCTAGAATGGTTTTTAGATTCACTTAGTATTCAAATGGAAGGTGAAATAGACGAGGTGAATGTGGGTGGTGTGCGCACTACTAGAGATTCAAAACTCTCTGTAGGTCAAGTGCAACAAATTACAGTAGGTGAACTGTGTAGAGCTGCTTGTTGTAATCTTTCTGAGAGTTTTGAAACCAATGCTTCTGTGGATGTAAATAGCACAGATGCTGCAACTGGTGCAAAACAAATTAAACTTTTAGGACTTTCTGGCACTTATGTGCAAATGCTAACAGAAAATATGCCAAACTTTAGTGGCTTGGCTTCTATTTATGGACTTGGATATGTGCCAGGAACTTGGCTTGATGCTATTTCTATTTCTAAAGGTACTTCTTCTGTGTCGAGTGGTGCAGAGGGTATTGCAGGTCAAATTAGTATTGACTATAAAAAGCCTCAAACAGCTCCTAAGTTTTCTGTGAACTTTATGGCTAATACATCTTCTAGAATGGAGCTTAACTTGGATGCAGCATGGAAAATAAACGACCATCTTTCTACTATGGTGCTAGCTCATGTGGCAAACGAAACTATTAAAAAGGAAGATGCAAATAAAGATACATTCCTTGATGGTCCACTTATGGAAGAGTATCATTTAATGAATAGATGGAATTATGATTCTCATGAGTATAAAGGTCAGTGGGGAGTGAATGCACTTTATGAAAAACGTACTGCAGGTCAGCTACCTGATGATGTGGCAAATGCGTATCAAATAGGAATAGACGCTATTCGTGCAGAGGCTTTTTCTAAAAATGCTTGGGAAACGGACCACGAAAAAGAGGGTTCTTTGGCATTTGTGTTTCAAGGTATCTATCATAAACACGATAGTTTCTATGGCAAAAAAACATATAATGCTCAACAAGGTAACCTTTATGGAAATTTGATTTATCTTTCAAATCTTACCGAAGATAGCAAAATGCACAATATGAAAGCAGGAGTAGGGGTTACAGCAGATTTTCTTGATGAAATTATTTTAGGAAATCCTGTGAAAACTACAAATGTAGTGCCTGGTGCTTTTGCAGAATATACACTTAATGTGGATGATAAATATGTGTTGCTTGCAGGAATTAGAGCAGATTATAGTACTAAATTTGGTTTCTATTACACTCCAAGACTTCACTTTAAATATATGCCAATAGAAGAACTTGTGGTGAGAGTGTCTGCTGGTAAAGGTTATAGAACTCCTTATATTTATGCGGAAAACAACAACCTTATGGCATCGTCTCGTGAGTTTGTTGTAGCAGATGATTTACGTTTGGAAGATGCTTGGAATACTGGTATTAGCATTCAAGGTGATATTCCTATTGGTAATAGAACATTGAGTTTGAAAGGTGATTATTATTATACTCACTTTATGAATCAAATTGTGGCTGATATGGATGCTGATCCACACAAAATTCTTTTCTATAACTCAAATGGAGCACTAAACTATTCTCATAATGCTCAAATAGAGGCTACAATGGAAGCGTTTACCGGTTTTACAATTACAGCTGCCTATAAATATAGCAATGTGATGAACACAACTGGTGGTGTGCTTAGAGAAAAAGCTCTTCTTTCTGCTCACAAGGGCTTAGTAACAGCTTCTTACAAACTAGCTAAATATGATTGGCAGTTTGACGTTACCTGGCAAATAAATGGTGGTGGACGTATGCCACTTGCAGATGAAGAAAATCCTCTTTGGGAAAATTATTATGAGCCACATCATATGTTACTTGCACAAATTACCAAAAATATCAACAACTGGTCTCTTTATGCAGGTGCAGAAAATATGACAAATCATACTCAAAAAAATCCTATCATCTCTGCTTCAGACCCATGGTCTAACGATTTTGATGCTACTATGATTTATGGTCCGGTGTCGGGGTGGAAGGTGTATATGGGTGTGACTTATACGTTGGAGTAAAATACTTCTCTCTTCTATTGTAATATTTTAAAATTAATCTTAAATTTGCAAGATATAAAGCTGAAACCTACTTCTCGGTAAGTAGGTAATATATTTTTACATAAAAAGGCGTTTACTACGCTTTGGTTTTGACGTTCTGGAATCGTAGGAAAATTTCAAAATGCAAGTCAAAAACAAAGCAACGTGAATGCCCCGTAGGTGTGTATTCTCATATCTACACATTATCCCGTGTGGGGACATGGTGTGCCGTGTCCACTTTGTGTATGGTATAATTGTGTGTTATGTTTACATATCGGCGTGGGGCTTATGCGTTGCTCGTTTCGACTTGCAAGGCACTTCCTACAGCCTCAGAACGTGAAGCGAGCAATAGTGCAGGGCTTCACGCTTTTTTTGTGTAGTAAAATCAATACTAGGATTCACACTCGGGGGAAAGAAGTCCGCCCCTTGTACGTAAGCATATCGTGAGTACAAAATTCTTCAACAATGGACTTGGTAATACGCTTTTTGATAAACTAAAGGGTATTGCATCAGAAATGACTTCGTTTGACCGCTTTTTAGCGGTTGTTGGTTTCTTCCGTTCTTCTGGTTACTTCAAACTTCGTAAAGAATTGGGTGATATATCGGAGATTAAAATATTGGTAGGTATTAATATTGATGATATTTTCCGTAAGCACAATAAGGGTGTTTTAATGCTTGCAGATGCTGACAAGGCAAAAGAAATTTACGAGAAAGGATTTAAAGAAGATATTCTAAATGCTCGATATGCCCCTGAAGTAGAAGAGGGGATTTTGCAAATGTGCGACGACCTTGTATCTGGACGTTTGCAGATGCGGATTCATGCTAACAAAAATCTACATGCCAAATTCTATTTATGTCTGCCTCAAAAGCATACAGAACACAGCGATGGCTGGGTTATCATGGGTTCTTCTAATATTTCAGATGCTGGACTAGGCATCAAACAGCCACCACAATATGAACTAAATGTGGCAATGAAAGACTACGACGATGTGAAGTATTGTACAGATGAATTTTGGACGCTATGGAACGAGGCTATCCAACTATCTGCAGAAGATATTGTTAAATATAAAAATAATACTCACATAGGCGATTATCAGCCTACGCCATATGAGTTGTATATAAAAGTGTTGATTGACACATTTGGCGACCAAGTTGAAGATGATTTTAATATTCAAATGCCAGATACCTTCAAAGATTTGAAATATCAAAAGGATGCAGTTATTCAGGGTTATCAGATGCTAATGCAACACAATGGCTTGTTCCTTGCCGATGTAGTAGGTTTAGGTAAAACCTTGATTGCTACCATGATAGCAAAACGTTTTATAGAAGCGAATGGAAAGAATACCAATATCTTGGTTGTAGCTCCACCTGCTATAGAAGATAGCTGGGATAAAGCGTTTAAGGACTTTAAAATAAGAAATAAAGTACAAATTGTAACTAATGGTAGTTTGTCGAAAGTTCTTACAGGAAAAGATAATTTTAAAGACAAAGAGGAGTTTGATATAATAATTGTGGACGAGGCTCATGGTTTTCGTAGTGATAGTTCTGGAAAATACGACGATTTGCAAAAGATATGCAAATCACCTTGTATGAATATGGGCTTGCTAAAAAATACACACAAGAAAGTGATGCTTTTGTCTGCAACACCATTAAATAACCGCCCTGAAGACTTACTTAACTTATTGCTTTTGTTTCAGAATAGTCAAAACTGCACAATTGATGGTATTCCAAATTTAAAGGCATTCTTTGCTCCATTTATAGCAGAGTATAAGAAATTGATGAAGGAACGTGATGAGCGCGATGTTACTGATGATGTAGATAAAATCTATGCACAAATAAGAAATAAGTTATTAGATAAAGTAACCATTCGTCGTACTCGTAATAATATTATAAATGACCCTGATTATAAAGAAGATATAACTAAGCAAGGAATTGTGTTTCCTACAATTCTTCCTCCAAATGAATTGGAGTACTACATGGACGATGATACCAGAAATCGTTTTTATGATACTCTATGGCAATTAACCAATGGTAAATCAGATAAAAATACAGATGGAGATGGACTGAACTATGCTCGTTATCGTGCTGTGGAATTTTTAAAACCAGAATATCGCAATAAATACAAAAATGCAGTCCATGTGGGTCAATCGTTGGCTGGCATTTATAAAGTTCACATGGTAAAACGCTTGGAAAGTAGTTTCTATGCGTTTAAGAAATCACTGCAAACACTACTTCGTATCACAGTGGATATGATAGATATGTTTAAAGAAGATAAAGTGATAATTGCACCCGAGTTGAATGTAAAAGAACTGCAAGCTAAAGGTTTGGACTTGGATGAAATCATCGAATATGCCATTGCAAAAGGCTATGTAAAAGAAGATATTCTTTATCATTCTGATGCTTTTGAGCCTGAATTTCTTGAAATGCTTCAACATGATAAAGAAATTCTAATCAAACTAAATGAAGATTGGGAGCATGAGAATGATGATCCAAAATTTGATAAGTTCTACGAGAACTTTATGAATAAGTTCTTTGATGAGCATATTAATCCTTCTGGCAAATTGGTATTATTCTCGGAAAGTGTAGATACATTAAAATACCTATACAAAAGATTAAAAGAAGATATAGGTCGCTCCGATGTACTTATGGTAACTGCATCAAATCGTGGTAATTTGGTGCAAACCATCAAAGAAAACTTTGATGCAAACTATGAGACAGACGCAAAAAAATATAACATCATCATTACTTCAGATGTACTGGCAGAAGGTGTAAACTTGCATCGTTCAAATGTGATAGTTAACTACGATTCTCCTTGGAACGCGACTAGATTGATGCAAAGAATTGGTCGTGTAAATCGTATTGGTTCGGTCGCTCCAAATATCTACAATTTTATGTTTTATCCTTCGCAACAAGGTGATAATGAGATTCGTTTGTATAAAAATGCACTTGTAAAACTGCAAGGTTTTCACTCTGCATACGGTGAAGATGCACAAATTTTCTCTAGAGAAGAAATTGTAAAAGAGTTCAAACTATTCGACAGCAATGTTAAGGATAGCATCGATAAAAAGATTGCTCTGTTGCGTGAGGTGCGTGAACTTTATAATACCAACAGAGAACTTTATCACAAAATAAAGAATCTTCCTATAAAAAGCCGTGTGATGCGTGAAAATAGCAAACACAGTGGCAAATCTATAATATTTGTTTCTTCAAATCTAAAAACAGAATTTTATTTGGCAGACTCAAAAGGAGTAGAGGTAATTGACTTTCTGGATGCAGTAAAATATTTGAAGGCAAAACCAGAGGAAAAAGCATTGCCTTTTACCAATGCTGAAGAACACTACAAGCAGGTAAATATAGCCCTTGAAAAATACGAAACCGAATACATAGAAGCTGCAGATGTTTCAGTTTTGCATGCCAATCGTAAAGATTTAGACAAATCTTCGTTAATAGCCAATAAATTTTTGCGTACAATCAAACAAGTTATTGATAATAAGAAATTGCATAGTATGTGTGATACCTTGACCACATATATCAATGAAGGTATTTATTCACAACTACCTAGATACTTAAAAGAATTGTCTGGTGAATACAAGAATGACCGAGCAAAAATTCAGCAAGATGAATCTAATCTTCACAAGGAAATATCAGATTTGCTTAGTGAATACCAAACCATGAATAGGGAGCAAAGGCACGATGCATTGAGTATTTCCGACCCACAAATAGTAATTTCCGAGACTTTCGTATAAAACTACTAACCTTAATAATACTATAAAATGTCAAAAATATTTTCTGCAGAAGAATTGAGAACTATGTTCCAATCTTCTTTCTGTATGCAAAGTTGGTACAATTGCTTGCAAAATTTATTCAATGCGAGTGAATTAAAAGTTACGCCAGAAAAGATAAATAACAATACTTTAGAAAATGGATATTATTTAGGTAATATTGATACGGTTGATAGCTATAGAATAGGTCTGTTTTATTATAAGATAACACAAGGTTCTGTGGCGAAACGTAAAATAGGATTACGCAACTTTGTGCGTTCATTTATCAATCCTACTTGGGGTGAATTTGAAGCAGCATTGGTGGTGTTTGATAGTGGTGATTTGTGGCGTTTGTCATTTATTTGTGATATTAAGGGAGAGGCTACATCGCCTAAACGATATACGTATGTTTTTGGCAATCAAGGAATTCTTTATAGAACTCCTATTGAAAGATTTCGCTTTTTACAGAACAAAGGAGTCTCTTTTGAGAACTTTAAAACCGCTTTCTCAGTAGAGGCACTTTCAGACGAATTTTTTAATAGATATCGTGAACAGTATGCAGACTTTATTCAATATATCACAGGTAAACGTTTTATAAAAGTAGGCGGGAAATGGGAAGAAAAGGTGCTAGGACTACCTAATGATTCTTTAATGCAGGCGTTTGAATTTAATGAAAAGAAAATACGCGATTACATTAAAAAGATGATGGGACGTCTTACTTTTTTGCATTTTTTACAACGCAAAGGATGGCTGTGTGGTGATTTAAACTACCTACAAAACTTATTTGTGCGTTCTCAATACCAAGACGACTATTTGGATAGTGTGTTGGAACCACTTTTCTTTGGTATTTTAAATACAAAACCAGAAGGCAGAAAACAAATATTTGAACAATATAATTGGGATATGCCGCTCTTAAAAGAGTGGGAGAGCATTCCATATTTGAATGGTGGTTTGTTTGAACGTGACAAAGAAGATGAACCAGAAAGTAAGTTCCCAGCCGATTATTTTAAGCGTTTATTCCAGTTCTTTAGTGAATATAATTTTACAATAGATGAAAATGACCCTAACGATGCTGAGGTTGGGGTTGACCCAGAAATGTTGGGTAAGATATTTGAGAACTTGCTTGAAGATAACAAGGATAAAGGTGCATTTTATACTCCCAAGGAAATTGTGCGTTATATGTGTCAAGAATCACTTATAGCGTATCTTGAAACCAATACTTCAATAGCAAAAGAAAAGATACGTCAGTTTGTACTTGTTCCAGACGAGAACGTTGAGGAGATACCAGAAAACAAAAGGTCTAAGTTGTTAGAAGCACTTAAAGATGTGAAGATTTGTGACCCAGCGATAGGTTCTGGAGCTTTTCCTATGGGTTTGTTGAATGAATTATTAAATTGCCGTGAAGCATTGGAACATTTGGACGTGCCACGTTCTGAAATTAAGAAAAGTATTATTCAAAATAATATTTATGGTGTAGATATAGAAAAAGGAGCGGTAGATATTGCTCGTCTGCGTTTTTGGCTTTCTATTGTGGTAGATGAGGAAAATGCTTCGCCGTTGCCAAACTTAGATTATAAGATTATGCAAGGAAATTCACTTATAGAAAGTTATAAGGGGTTAGATTTGAGTAAATTAACTTATGAGAAAGAAGGTAAAAAAGATAGTGGGGAAGTAGAACTTTTTGATGATGAAAAGAAGCAGATGCAAAAAAGATTATCAATCTGGCTTTCTAAATATTATTCTTGTTCAGACCACGATGAAAAAGAACGTATAAAACAGGAAATCTTTGAAACCATTTATTTGCAATTAAAACAGTTGGCGTATTCAGATGCTATTCTTTCTGAACTAAAAAATATAAACTTTGCTGAGAATAATCAGTTTTTCTTATGGCACACATGGTTTAGTGATGTCTTCAACCGTCCAAACGGCAAGAGTGGTTTTGATATTGTGATTGGAAATCCGCCGTATATTAAAGAATTAGGAAATGAAAAGGTTTTTGCACCAATAATAAATTCCTTTTTTGGAAAAAAATATCACGCAGGAAAAATGGATTATTGGTACTATTTTTTACATAAGGCTATTGAATTAATTAGTGATAGTGGTATAATAAGTTTTATTACATCAAGATATTGGATAAATAGTACAGGTGCTAAAAAAATTATCAAACATGTATCAGAAGAAACAAAATTTATAAATATAGTTGATATTGGGAAATTGAAAGTTTTTGATAATGTAGTTGGTTATCATATGATATCTATTCTTACAAAAGATAAGAGGAGAGATACTTGTCAATATTTTGCTATATCTGATGATGTAAAAAATATAGAGAAAGGGATTTATACAAGTCAAAGACTTATAAAATGTAATGATTTGTTTGTAAATAATGAAATCGTATTAGAAAATAGAGTGTTTGCTAATACAACAAGAACGTTAGGAGATATTTGTAATATTTCTCAGGGTGTAGTTGAGGCTTCTGATAAAATAAGTTCAAAAATGTATAAGAAGAATCCTCTTCCCAATCATTATGTAGGACAAGGAATATTTGTGTTATCATTAGATGAATATGATAATTTGGATTTAACTATAGAAGAGAAAAATATTATGGTGCCGTTTGAAGATGAAGGTTGTTTATCAAGATATTACATAAATTATGAACTTACTAGAAGATTAATTTATTCAGATGTACAAAATAGAAAGAAAATATCAGATTCCCCTCAATTTGTAAATCTTAAAAGACATCTTGATTATATGTCTGATTATATTACATCAACATATAGACCTTATGGATTGCATAGAGCAAGGAATTATAATGATTTCATTCAACCAAAGTTAATAGGTCCATCAATGTTTGTTCAACCATGTTATTGTTATGATAATCAGGGTCTATTTGTAGGGATGTCGTACAATATAATAATTCCTAAAACAGAAACTAATTTACTTTTTATTTTGGGAGTTATAAATTCCAAATATGCACAAAATTGGTTTTATTGTAATGCAAAACATAGGGGGGCAGGAGTTGATGTTGGGGTTGAAAAATTACGATCATTTCCTATTCCAAATCCTAGTAAATTTCAGCAAGAAGAAATTATTATGTTGGTAAATAATATAATAAGAAAAAAAAGAGAGAATCCTAATGTTGATATATCTGAAGAGGAAAGTAAAATTGACAAACTTGTCTATCAATTATATGGATTAACTGATGCTGAGATAAAAATCATTGAAGAGAGTGTGTGAATAGAGTTATAGCCTGCGAGTCTGTAGGCTATTAATCGTGTTAATAATCTTTAGATATTCTTTCAAACGAATTTAATTTGCTAATTAGCATTAATCTAGATTCTTTGGAAAGATTATAACCAAATATGGTGTTCTTCGCATTTAGAATAAATTCAGCAATTTCAGGAATATCTTCATCTTTTTTGACAATAATATGTGTAATTAGTTTAGGAAGATATTGCTCTACATAAAACATCTCTTCAGGTGTTTTAGCCACAATAAAAGATAGGTATGATAATTCACTATCAGAGTGTAATCTTTTATTGTAAAGTTTTTTTTCTTTTTTTACATCATCGATATTAATGTTCCAGCCCCATTTAGTTGTATCATTGTCACTATGAATTACTCTCCATTCTCTTTCTTCATAACATACTACATCTTTATTTTTATGTTTAATTGTGAATGGTTTGGTAGTTCCAATGATTAATTTTAAACTATCAATAACTTGTTTGCTTAAATTTGGAGAGTTAGCGTATATCATAGATAACTCTATTAAGGCTAGTATGTGGTGTTCTGCAGACCTATATTGAACTGGCGTTAAACTTGGATATATTTCACGAGCTAGATTTTTATCAATACCAATAGCAAATTTTCCATAATTTGAGGAATGATTTTTAGACCGTAGTAAGGGTATATCGCAAAAGGATACCATAGGAATTAATACAATATTGCTAATATTCTCGTTTGAACAAACAATGTTTGGTACAAATTCCTTTGAACCTCTATTAATAATATTATTAATTAAAGCTTTGGGATATTCCTCTTTACAATAAGAATACCTAAATCCATTTTTAAGAATTTTCTTGAGACTTGTAATTGTTTTAGTATAATGAATTAAAGAGGAATTTGCACTTGGATTCATAAGAGGATATTTTTTAATATAGTTTCTTACAAAGTTACATCTTTATTACTTCTTTATAAAATTTCCCAACCATATTTTTCTCAACTTTGCAAAATCTTCTACAAATTGGTATAAATTATATAGTCTTTGCTTTTCGGGATTCGCATGTTGCATCAAAAAACTCACTCTTTCTTTTTGTATATGTGCATAAAATTCTAAAATATCTAATTGATTCATAGGCTATATTTTATATTAATTTATATTTTTTATAGATACAAAAATACTATCGCGTGTATGAAAATACTATCAAATATTTTATATTAGTTAATATATAGATTATCAATTAGTTATCTAATATTTGTTAATATTTTCGGTAATTTGGCACTATTTTATTCGGTGGTTTGGCGTGGTTTTGTTCGGTAATTTGGCAAAAGCAACTTCAGATTATATATCGGTAACCTGTGTTTTTTAAGTTACCGAATGAAAATAAGTTGTTTTTCTAAAATTTGGAACAAAATGTAGGGTGGTTTGGGGTGAAATCTTCTGGATTTTAGAATCTTCTGAAAATTGCGTCCCAACCATCGCTTTTTTTAGATTCTTCAAGCAGAAATTTGCCTTTGTCGTATGATTTTTCAACATTTTGTAGTATATTTGCCACCCTAATGATCAGTCCTCCTTGTGAGTTAGGATGATTAGGCGTCGAAATAGGGCTATTTGATTCGTCAAATAGCTCTATTTTTATTACCTCAAATGAGTATGGTTTGTTTGGGTAGTTTATATCACGATATTCATAGATAGTTGTTTTTATACGATACAATTTAGCTAAGAAGATAATTCCTCCGTAAAACCTATGAATCAATACTTTTGCATTTATTGGATTTTCTACGGAGCGAATACCATTTATTTTTGTATAATCTGCATGTATTTCTGCTTCTATACTTGCATCAATAATCTGAGGCAATACTTTCAATGTAGAAAGGTGTACATTAATGTTATCACTTTTATTTATAGCAGTCCCATCAATGTATTTCTTTATTGCTTTTTTACTAATCATATATTGGAATTGACTTAATTTCCCAATATGAGATGTATAAGTGCCAACAAGATTATTTTCTGCCCATTCCTTTGCTTCGCCTAATGGGTCGCTACTGTTAAAATCGTGTGGTTCTACTTGTAGTATCTCTACGTAACTGTCGTTTAGATATGGCATTACAATGCCTTTGGTCTCTTCGGCAAGTTTTTGGATGCGGTCAAATTCTTTTTGTGGATTTCTAGAGTAGTAACTTACGAATGGTTCACTTACTAATGATGTGTTTAGATCTTTGGGAGTGTAATTTTTCATGTTGAAAAAGATTAATAATGTGTTTATATTTCTCAGAGTAGTCGGGGATACTCTGGGTTTGCTTTCTATGTACAAAGGTACAAAATACAATTGGGATATGCAAAAAAAGATGTATTGCACAACAATTCCTAACTTCTAACTATTATCTCTAATCCATCAAATGCTAAAGATTGATTTTCTGGTAGGGTTTTAGATACTTCTGCGTGGAAGCCTAGGCTGTGGCAGATGTGAGTGAAGTATGTTTGTTTGGCATTTACTTTGCTGGCAAATTCTTGTGCTTGTTCTAGGCTGAAATGAGAAAAATGAGGTGTTATTCTGAGTGCATCTACTATAAGTACGTCAAGACCTTGTAGTTTACCTATTTCTTCTTCTTTAATACTAGAAATATCTGTGATATATGCAAAATTTCCAATTCTAAAGCCTAATATTGGTAATGAGGCGTGCATATATCTAATAGGTATTATTTCTATATCTTCTAGTTTAAAAGTTTTTTCGGTGATTTCGTGCAGAGTAAGTTTTGGAATGCCAGGGTATTTTACTTCTGCAAAGCAATACGGAAATGTGCGGCGCACAGAGGCACAAACATTTCCTTCTGCATAGATATGCACGTCGCCAAATGGGCGTAGGTCTCCAAGGCCAAATGTGTGGTCGTAGTGTTCGTGAGTAAGAAGAATGTAATCTATCTTTTTTATATTGTAGTTTAATGCCTGTGTTCTAAAGTCTGGTCCACAGTCTATTAAAATAGTTTTGTCATTTATTTCTACAAGCACAGAAGCTCTTAGACGTTTGTCTTTTTGGTCTGAAGAAAGGCAAACATCGCATTTACATCTTACTTCTGGAACTCCGCCAGATGTGCCTGAACCTAAAATGGTAATTCGCATAACTCTTCTGGTATATTCATTCTTATTCTCCATAGGTCTGGGTAAAGATTGTTGCATCTGTTGCCTATGTTTTTTACCCAACCTAGGTTTATTCCTTCGTATTTTAATAAAATGTAGCCAATAGGGGCGTTTGGAAGTGAGATGCTCTCGCATTTTAAAAAGTGTAGGGCAGTGGCTCTATCTACATTTTTTATGTCCCAATTGTTCTCGTTAATATCCTTGCATAGAGCAAGTTGTATATCTGGAATAAATTGTATTTTCTTTTTGTTTTCTATTTTTTCGCCAAGTTTTACACCCATCTTTAGTACTCTGAGTTTGCTAGCAAAGTGCAAAATTTCTGCTTCAAATTGGCGTGGAATAGCAAAGATTTCAGTGCCTTTTTCTATTATAGTCCAGTTTTCTGCATTCTCAAGTAGGTCTTGGTATTGGCTGTCTTTACTTGGTTTTGTTTTTAAGTTTTTTAATTTTGGAGCATCTGAAGTTTTTTTCATAGATGCAATGAAAAAACCTTCACTACGGTCTGTGTGGAAGTAAAAATGTCTGCTTTCAAGAAGTTCTGCGCCAAGTTCGTTGCAAATCCACTGTACATTTTCTTCGTTTTCTTTTCTGTTGAATGTGCAAGTGCTAAAAATGAAAATACCATCTTCTTTTAGTGCGTCCCATACATCTAAAACTATATCGCGAGCACGTTCGGCACAGTGTTCTACTGCCTCTAGCGACCAATCTTTTACGGCTTGTTCGTCTTTTCTAAACATTCCCTCGCCAGAGCATGGCACGTCTGCCACGATAATATCTGCAAAAGCTCCAAGTTTTCCAAAGTCTCTTGCACTATTGTTGCATACCATTACCTCGCTTCTGCCCCATTTGCATAAGTTTTCGTGAAGGATGTTTGCTCTGTTTGGCATAGCCTCGTTGCAAATAAGTAAGCTATCTTTTGTAACAAGGTTTGCTAGGTGTGTAGATTTGCCTCCTGGTGCTGCACAAAGGTCTATTACAATTTGTCCATTTTTTATGTGTTCTGAGATAACTTTTTCTAAATACATAGAGCCAGCCTCTTGCACATAATATGCGCCTGCATGAAATCTAGGGTCGAGGGTAAATAGTGGACGAGATTTAATATAATACCCACTGCTGCAATAAGTTATCTTGTCGTCAGAAGGTACTAAATCAATCTTATTGTTTACTCTTACACTAACAGGAATTTCCTTTTCCAATGCTTTGAAAAATGCTTCCCACTCGTTAGGTAAAATCTCTTTTATTATGTTTTTAAAGTCTTCGATAATATTTTTAATTTTTTTTACAAAAGTAATGATTTTTTTGTATATCTTTACAAGATATTTATAATCTTATACTATTAATCATAGGATTTATGTCTAATAAAGCATTAAATTTTATTACACAGCTAACACGAGATTTAGTAAATCTGCTAGTTTCGTTCTTTTTGGTTATTTGGATAGCTCCACTTCATACTCAAGAACCTATTGAGAAATATTTTCTGCCATACCTAGGTTTCACTTTTGCTTGGATATTGGTAGCAATTATTATGGGAAGATATCGTGTTCCAATTAAAGACCAAGGTTATATTCCTTCTGTAAACAAAGCATTCAATACTACTGTGCTTGTTTACGCTATTACATTCTCTATTATTTATTTCACACAAGCTAATTATTCTGTTTTAGTATTTTTGATAATTAGTTTATGTATTTTTGGATGTATTTTCATTGTTCAAAGTTTGTATTTTGCAATTCTTTATGCTTCAGACCCAGAAGATGATGTTACTCCAATAGAAAAACGTGAACCAAAATCTTTGGTAACAAAGCCAGAAGTAATCTCTGATGATGCTTATAAAAGCAGAAAAGATGCTATGGTGAAATGGATGGGTGAGCGTGCTTTTAATTATTTAGATGAAAAAGTAGGTGTGAACATGAATACTACAAAAGTGCTTGCAACTACAGAACTTTTCAATATAGAAGAAACTACTCCTTACAAATACAATACTATTATAAATGTTAGAAGCCTAAATAACATTAGAGGTATAAACAAAATGTTCTCTACTATAAACGAGAAATTGCCAGATAATGGTATTTATGTGGGTTGTTTTAAACAAAAAAGTGTTACTAAAAAAGAAATTCTTAGCAAATATCCAAAAGGTATCAATTGGATTGTTTACACTTTCTATTATATTGTAAAACGTATTATTCCTAAACTGTTTATTACCAAACGTTTATATTATGATATAACAAAGGGTAAAAAAAGAGTGCTTTCTAAAACAGAAGTGTTTGGACGTCTTTATTATTGTGGTTTTGAAATATTAGAGGAAAAGAAAATAGATAGATACACATACTTTATTGCTCGTAGAGTGAAAGAACCACCTATGAACAAAAAACGTCGTTATGGTCCTATTATTTCGCTAAATCGTGTGGGCAAGAATAATCGTGTGTTTAAATTTTACAAAATGCGTACTATGTATCCATATTCTGAGTTCCTACAAGAATACATTTACAAAAAATGTGGACTTCAAGAAGGTGGTAAATTTACTCACGATATACGTGTGAGCACAGCAGGACGTTTAATGAGAAAATATTGGATAGACGAATTCCCTATGTTTATCAACTTATTTAAAGGTGATATGAAACTAGTAGGGGTGCGTCCACTTAGTAAACATTATTTTAGCCTATATTGCGAAGAACTTCAAAACCTTCGTGTACAGTTTAAACCAGGTCTACTGCCTCCGTTCTATGCAGATATGCCTAAAACTTTAGACGAAATTCAAGAATCAGAACTTAGATACTTGAAGATGTGTCAAAAGAGAGGAGTGTTTGTAACGGATATAGTGTATATCTGGAAAATCTTTGTAAATATAGTTTTCAAAAGAGCAAGATCACATTAATGAAGAAAAATTTATTAATCCTTATATTAACCTTATGTTTTTCTGGGGTGGTTTTTGGTCAGAATATTCCAGAAAATATGTCTTATTATCGCATCTATGATTTTCTAGATGAACTTGCTACAGATGGAGTTATAGATGTAAATTCTGCTATAAAACCATATAATAGAAATGTGATTGCTTCTGCACTTAAAGAGGCAAAAAGTAAAGATTCGCTTCTGCATAAAAGACAAATTGCAGACCTAGATTTCTTTTTGAGCGAGTTTGCTCAAGAATTGGATACTATGCCAAAGGCATATGTGCATTGGTCAGACAAAAAGAGTTTCGACCTTTCGCTTCTACAACCACAATTTATTTATCAAAGCAAATACTTTAAATTTCAACTTAGACCTATTATTGGTATGGATTTAATCTATAACAAAAAGGGTTTGATTATGAAACGTTGGTATGGTGGCGATATTCAAATGGATGTGGTGAAACACGTGTCACTTTGGGGAAATTTAAGAGACTATTCATACAATGGTAATTATTTGAGTGATGAATATTTCCCAAATAGCGCAGCCAAAATGTATGGAGCTAGAATTACTCAACCAGGATTCTTAAATAATCTTCCTGGATGCCAATACAAAGAAGCAAATTATGGTGGCGACTATAGTGACTTTAGAGGTGGTATTAAAGTATATGATTGGTGGGGTAGCATAGGAGTGGTAAAAGACCAACTTCAATGGGGAGAAACATATAATTGCTCAAATATTATCTCAGGTAGAGCACCTTCGTTTCCAATGATTACCATGAACCTTACTCCATGCAAATGGTTTGAGTTCAACTACATACATGGTTGGATGGTGAGCAACCTTGTGGATAGTACATATTATTATACCGAAGAAACATATACCACAGAAACTTCTAAGACTCATTACAGACCAATGAATAAGTTTATTGCGGCAAATATGTTTACCTTTAAACCTATTCCAGGACTAAATCTTTCGTTTGGTAACTCTATTATTTATGCAGAAAGAAACGTGCAACTTATGTATTTTATACCTTTTGCATTCTTTAAATCGCTTGACCACTTAATGACAAAAGGTCTTTCTGTAGAGAACCAAAACTCACAAATGTTTATTTCCCTAAGCTCTCGAAACATCAAGCACTTGCATCTTTATGCGTCGTTTTTTATAGACGAGTTTAATACCAAACGACTGTCTAACGACGAACACAACCTTATTTCATATAAGGCGGGCTTTAATGTGTCTAACTGGCCTCTGAAGAATTTAAGTTATGGTTTTGAATATACTAGAACCAATACTTTAAACTATAAACACTCTATTCAGGCTATTACTTGGGCGTCAAATTCATATAATTTAGGTCACTATTTAGGCGACAACTCTCAACAGTTTTATGCCTACATTGCCTACAAACCAATACGTAAAGTAGATATTAAACTATCTTATACAAAAGACCAAAAAGGCAATGACTACGACTATGTGCGTCGTAACACAAAACAAATTTTATCTCAAGCAATCCTTAAAGATGTAGTATGGGAAAATGATATGGTAAATCTTCGTGCCACATACGAGATTTGGCCAAATGCATACGCAGTAGTAAACCTTGAATACAATAACGCACGCGGCCACGACATTACCTCTGAGCCAATTGAAGGTGAAAATAGACTTGATGCGCAAGGATATTTGGATAAATATACGCCTAAATTTTATCAGGGAGAGAATTTTACACTAACTTGTGGTTTTAGCATAGGATTCTAACGAGTTATTTTATAGGGTGATTTTGGTGTTGTTGAAAAAAAACTCCTAATTACGGACTACGTCCGTGATTTTTGGCTGCACTCGGGAAAATAAATAAATTTATTCTCCTCTCGTTTGCACAAAAATTCCTAATTATTTCTTATATTTGTGAACTTGTAACAAAATTGTAACAAAGCCCCAAAGGGGCAAATTAAATACCAAACGTATAAACAAAATTTTATGAAAAAAATTCAAATGGTTGACTTAAAAAGTCAATACGAAAAAATCAGAGAAGATGTAAATGCTGGTATTCAAGAAGTAATTGATACCACAACCTTCATCAAAGGTGGCAAAGTAAACGAATTTCAAAAGAACCTAGAAGCTTATTTAGGTGTTAAACACGTGATTCCAACAGGTAACGGTACTGACGCACTTCAAATTGCTCTTATGGCTATTGGTTTAAAACCAGGTGATGAAGTTATTACTCCAACCTTTACTTTCATTGCTACAGCAGAAGTTGTTGCACTTCTTGGTCTTACTCCAGTGGTAGTAGACGTAGAAGAAGATACATTCAACATCGATATTGAAGCTGTACGCAGAGCTATTACTCCAAAAACTAAAGCTATCGTTCCAGTGCATCTATTCGGTCAAAACGCAAATATGGAGGCACTACTACAACTTGCTAAAGAAAATAACCTTTACATCGTAGAAGATGCTTGCCAATCTATTGGTGCAGATTACACCTTCTCAGACGGCACAAAAGCAAAATCTGGTTGTATCGGTAATATTGGTTGTACATCATTCTTCCCATCTAAAAACTTAGGTTGCTACGGCGACGGTGGTGCTATCTTTACCAACGACGACGAACTAGCTGCAAAAATGCGTGCTATTGCTAACCACGGTATGGTGGTACGCTACTATCACGATATGATTGGTGTTAACAGCCGTCTAGATAGTATCCAAGCTGCAGTGTTAGATGTTAAACTTCGTCACTTAGATGAATATATCGCTGCTCGTCAAGCTGCTGCTGCATATTACAACAATGCATTTGCTTCTTGCGACAAATTAATCACTCCAGTAAAATCAGACTTTACTACTCACGTATTCCACCAATATACACTTAAACTAGTTGACGTGGACAGAAATGGTCTTCAAGAATACTTAAAAGAAAAAGGTATTCCTGCAATGATTTATTACCCAGTTCCACTTCACCTTCAAAAAGCTTATCAAGATCCTCGCTACAAAAAAGGCGACTTCCCAGTGGCAGAAAAACTAATGGAATGTGTACTTTCACTTCCAATGCACACAGAACTTGATGAAGAACAACTAGAGTATATCACAACTTCAGTACTTGAATTTGTAAATAAATAATATGGAATACTTCAAACACGAATCATCATACGTTGATGAAGGTTGCCAAATTGGCAACGGTACCAAAATTTGGCACTTCAGCCACATTATGAGCAATTGCACCATAGGTGAAAACTGCAACATTGGTCAAAACGTAGTTATTTCTCCAAAAGTGGTGTTGGGTAACAATGTGAAAATCCAAAACAACGTTTCTGTGTACGAAGGTGTAATAGCAGAAGACGATGTATTTATGGGTCCTTCAATGGTGTTCACTAACGTGCTAAATCCTCGTAGCCACGTGTCTCGTAAAGACGAATACCGTGCTACCATCCTTCGCAGAGGTTGTAGTATAGGTGCTAACGCAACAATAGTTTGTGGACACGAGATAGGTGAGTATGCGCTTATCGGTGCTGGTACAGTGGTAACAAAAGATGTTAAACCTTACGCTTTAATGGTAGGAAACCCTGCTCGCCAACTAGGTTGGGTGAGTGAAAATGGTCAAAAACTTCACTTCGATGCAGAAGGCATGGCAACATGTCCTGTAACAGGCCAAAAATATCAACTTAAAGATGGTTTTGTTACAGAATTTTTCGAGTAAGTGAGAGCAATGATAAGCTTGCTTAATCATTGCCGAACATGAGAAAAATCATTGAACGAAGTTCAATAAATTAAATAATATTAGATTATGATAAATTTTGCAGTAGTAGGTCTAGGACACATTGGCAAACGCCATGCTGAAATGATACGTCGCAACCCAGGTGCAAACCTAGTAGCAGTATGCGATGTGCTTCCAAAAGATAAAATAGACCCAGAAATAAAAGAAGATTATTACAACGACTATGACGAGCTTCTAAAACGCGAAGACATCGACGTAGTAAATATTTGTAACTTAAACGGTTTCCACGCAGAATATGCTATCAAAGCATTAGAAGCTAAAAAACACGTAGTGCTAGAAAAACCAATTGCGCTAAACAAAGCTGACGCAGAAAAAATCGTGTTCAAATCACTAGAAATGTCACGTTCAGTGTTCTGCGTAATGCAAAACCGTTATTCTCCACCAATGGCATGGCTAAAACAACTAGTTAGCGAAAAACGCCTAGGTGAAATATATTTCGTAAAAGTGGACGCATTCTGGAACCGTGACGAACGTTACTACCAACGTGGTAGCTGGCACGGCACCAACAAACTAGACGGAGGTACACTTTACACCCAATTCTCTCACTATGTGGATATGCTTTACTGGTTGTTTGGTGATATCACCAATATCCGTGGTAAATTTGCAAACTGCTCTCACGGTGACTTAATTGAGTTTGAAGATACCGGCTGTGTAGACTTCGACTTCATCAATGGTGGTATGGGTTCTCTAAACTATTCAACATCAGTTTGGGACAAAAACCTAGAAAGTTCTGTTACTATCATCGGTTCTAAAGGTACAGTTAAAGTAGCTGGTCAATATATGGATACTGTAGTTCATTGCCACATCCAAGACTACGAAATGCCAGAACTTAAAGAACCAACTCACGAAAACGACTTCGGCGGTTACAAAGGCGCTGCTCAAAACCACGGTTTCGTAATCAAAAACGTAATTGAAACTCTAAACGCAGGCTCTGCCATTGCAACCAACCTTCTAGAAGGTATGAAAGTGGTGGATATTATTGAACGTATCTATCAAGAACGCGACCGCGTAATGAGATAAAACTCCCTCATTAACAATAAACTTTCCCCTCCTTTTCTCAAATGCAGAAGAGGAGGGGATTTTTTTGTCAAAAAATCTGCCAAATTGGCAGGGAAAACGGGGTGGCACGGGAATTGTAATATAGGTTAGTGAAAGGAGACTAATATTATGAACAACAATGCACAAAACGCTGCAGAGAATAAATTCCCAGCTTTATCTCGTTATGCAGTAAACTTAAATGAAAGAGCCAATTCAGGAAAACTGGATCCGGTGATTGGCAGAGACGAAGAAATTCGTCGTGTACTACAGATACTAAGTCGTAGGACTAAAAATAATCCAATACTTATAGGTGAACCTGGTGTGGGTAAAACAGCTATTGCCGAAGGCTTGGCGCACCGTATTATACGTGGCGACGTGCCAGAAAACTTAAAGAGCAAACTTTTGTTTTCACTTGATATGGGTGCTCTTGTGGCAGGTGCTAAGTATAAAGGTGAGTTTGAGGAACGTTTGAAGGCGGTGGTAAATGAGGTGGTTAAGTCTGATGGTGAGATTATCCTCTTTATCGACGAAATTCACACCCTTGTGGGAGCAGGTGGTGGTGATGGCGCTATGGACGCTGCAAACATCTTGAAACCTGCACTTGCACGTGGTGAACTACGCAGTATTGGTGCTACCACTCTGAATGAATACCAAAAATACTTTGAAAAAGACAAAGCTCTTGAGCGTCGTTTTCAAATAGTAATGGTAGATGAGCCAGATGAGGCGAGCACAATTTCTATTCTTCGTGGCTTGAAAGAACGTTATGAAAACCACCACAAGGTGCGTATCAAAGACGAGGCAATCATAGCGGCGGTGGAACTTTCAAACCGTTATATTTCTGATAGATTTTTACCAGACAAGGCTATTGACCTTATCGATGAGGCTGCTGCAAGACTTCGTCTGCAGATGAATTCTTTGCCAGAGGATTTGGACAAACTTGCGCGCAATATTAAGCAACTTGAAATAGAACGTGCTGCTATTAAGCGTGAAAATGACAAGAAAAAACTAGAAGAACTAGACAAAGAGATAAATTCTCTAAAAGAAGAGGAAAAAACTCATAAGGCTAAATGGCAAGCCGAAAAATCTCTAATTGATAAGATTCAACAAAGTAAAATTGACATTGAAAAACTTAAGTTTGAAGCAGACCAAGCAGAGAGAAACGGCGATTATGGAAGAGTGGCAGAAATTCGTTATGGTCGTTTGAAAGATAAACAGGCTAATATTGAAAAGTACAAGGAAGAACTGCTAAAAATGCAAGAAGGCAATCCAACTATTAAAGAAGAGGTGGATAGCAACGATGTGGCAGATATTGTAAGCCGTTGGACAGGTATTCCTGTGAGCAAAATGACCCAAAGCGAACAAGCCAAACTTCTAAATCTTGAAGCAGAACTGCACAAGCGTGTGGTTGGTCAAGATGAAGCCATTGAGGCAGTGGCTAGTGCTGTGCGCCGTAGTAGAGCAGGGCTTAAAGATCCAAAACGTCCTATTGGTTCGTTTATTTTCCTAGGTACCACAGGTGTGGGTAAAACAGAACTTGCTAAAGCACTTGCCGAAAGCCTATTCGACGACGACAATATGATGACTCGCATAGACATGAGTGAGTATCAAGAGAAATTCTCTGTAACACGTCTTATTGGTTCGCCTCCAGGATATATTGGTTATGAAGAAGGTGGTCAGCTTACAGAGGCTATCCGTAGAAAACCATATTCAGTGGTGCTATTTGATGAGATAGAAAAAGCGCACCCAGATGTGTTTAATATCTTGCTTCAAGTGCTAGATGATGGCAGACTTACAGACAACAAGGGCCGTGTGGTAGATTTTAAAAATACCATTATCATTATGACTTCAAACTTGGGTTCTCAATTGATTCGCGAAAAAACTGAGTCGCTGTCTGATGCAAATCGTGAGCAAGTGCTAGAAGATACTCGCAAAGAGGTGTTTGAACTTTTAAAACAAGTGATTAAGCCAGAGTTTTTGAATCGTATTGATGATTTAATAATGTTTACACCGCTTTCTGAGGGCGAAATTGCGCAAATTGTACGCCTACAAGTGGAAGGCATTGCAGCAATGCTAAAAGAAAATGGTATTGATATTATGCTAACGCCTAAAGCTATAGAACTGATTGCTTCTGAAGGTTTCGACCCACAATTTGGTGCTCGTCCTATTAAGCGTGCTCTTCAACGCTTGCTTTTAAACGAACTTGCCGAAAAGATAATTGGTGGTACAATTAATAAGCAGGAGCAGATAGTGGTAGATGAGGTAGATGGAAAATTAATATTTAAAAACTAAAAAGTAAAGGTTGACGAAGAGCGTCAACCTTTTTACTTTAAAATCTATAATATAGCGAATAATTCAATCCAAAATTCACATCCTCGCCATACTTACCATAACCAGATATGTATGTAGGGTAGTATGGAGATTTTTCGTAGAAGTGACCAAAAGTTTTCACCTGTAGGGCTAGACCCATAAAGAAACCTTTATAAATCTGCACTCTAGTGCCTATAACCACTTCAAACCAACCAAAGTGAGCTTCTTGGTTTAGGTTTGCATATTTGCCAGACTCGTCCCAATATTTGTTTTCTAGCACAGCGTCAGATAAACTATATTTTGTGTAGCTATAGCCATATCTAGCACCTGCATAAAATGTGTGGTCGTATTTTCTGGTAGGTTTAAAGTTTATAAAATTGTAGTTTGCACCAATTTTTGCAAAGCAACCTATGGTTTCATATTTATAATCTGTGTGTTTTATGTCTGCAGTCATAAAACCAAATTCTGCAGTAGGGAATAGTCTATGCCATAAATCCACATCTAAACTTATAGAAGATTCAAATCTGCCATCTCTCCACGCTGTAGCCACAGGGTTAAAGATATCGAGTCCAATGTATGTGCCTTGGTAAACCTCTTTTCTTTTGTTCGCGGCAGCAATAGAGTCTGCCACAGAGGTATTTTCTGCCCAAACGCTTATGCTAAATAGGCATAAAATTATACTAATGAAGTATTTTAATATTTGAGTTTTCTCCATCATTTACTACGTTTGGATTTGTAAGTTGCATTTTAAAATTGTATGTGTTGTTTATAAGTTTCGCATCGTTTATAGTGTGAAACATTACACAACCACATTCTGGGCTCACTAATTGTGGTTTTGGAGTGTGATCTACATTTAAAAGTATAGTATCTTTTGCTCCTGTGTTTACTCTTGCCGGTAATATTAATCTATACACAGTTTGTGTTTGGTTTGAGTGTAGTGGAAGTTCTATACTAGATTTTGTGGTGTTGTTGTATAGAATAGAGTCATTTAAAAGTCCTATAACAGTAAGTCCAGATATATTTTTAGCTTTATATGAAACAGAATCTAAAAAGCCAATTTTTAGAGTAGCTATTTGTTGAACATAACATTCTGAACGGCAAGCAGATAATGCGATGGCTAAAAATGTAAGTGAAATTATATATGAGAATATTTTTTTCATTCTATAAATGTGATAATTTCTTCTGTGGTTTTTCTAATTTTTTCTCTATTTGGTTCTGCAGCATAGCCCACAGGAATAAGCACTATTGGTTCTACGTTTTCTTCAAGTTTAAGAAAATCTTTTGCAATGTCTGTATTAAAACTGCAAATCCAGCAAGTGCCAAGTCCTAACTCTGTGGCAGCCATAATGATGTGGTCTGATACAATTGCGATGTCGATATCGCAGTGGTCTTTGTTGTCGCCTCTGTGCCAAGCTTGGTTGTGGTCTCCACATACTGCAATGCACACAGGAGCATCTTTGAAACCTTCTTTTCTATACACTGCAGAAAACTCTTTAAGAGCCTCGCCTTGGATAACTTTAATCTCCCAAGGTTGTTTGTTGCAAGCAGAAGGCGCAAGGCGTGCACATTCCAAGATATAATCTAAATCTTCTTTTTCCACAGGTTTGGTTTCAAAACTGCGCACAGAATATCTTGTTTTAATAAGGTCTAAAACTTTCATGCGAAAAATGTTTTTAATTCAGATTTTAAATAATTGATACCCACTGTGGTAGGAAGTGAAGGTGTTTTTTCTGCCATTGCTAAAATAGCTTTTGCAAGTTCAATAGCTGGTGCTTGTGGGTCCACTTGGGCAGCGCAAGCATTAATTAGTTGAGCAGTGTTTTCTTTTGCATTTTTCACCATTGTCCAAGCTTCTTCGCTCACATACACTTGTTGAGCCACATTGTGTTCAAACTCGGCTCTAATGTTTGCTAGTAGGAAACTATGATATTGAATTACAGTGGTACATTCGCCTTGTGTGCGTATAACAAGAGAGTCTGGAGTGATTCTTTCTAGGAAAAGAACCAATCTTTCGTATGCAGTGAAGCGGATAGGAAGGATATCCTTTTGAATTTGCTTGTAAAGAGCATATCTCTGACGAGAATTCTCTGCATTGAAGAATTTTTGTAGCATAACCCAAACCACCACTATAACTAGTGCAGCAGGAATAGTGTATTTTAAAATTTCTAGAAACATATCCATATCTTAAAGTTTTAGTTTTTTAGCGATTTTGTAATTATTTCTCTCTTGTGATGAACGACTAATAAGTTCGCCCAAGAAACCTGTAATAAAGAATTGAGTGCCAAGTACCATAAACAGCATAGCTATGTAGAAATATGGGCTGTCTGTTACAAGTGGTGCACGCATATCGTTGCAGATGGCATATAATTTAGTTCCACCCACAATGCAAACTGCGATAAAACCAATAAGGAACATTAGGCTACCGCCAAGACCAAAGAAATGCATTGGTTTTACACCAAATTTAGAAAGAAACCAAAGCGAGATAAGGTCTAGATAACCATTTACAAAACGGTTGAAACCAAATTTGCTTACGCCAAATTTTCTGGCTTGGTGGTGAACTTCTATTTCTGTAATTCTTTCATAACCAGCATTTTTTGCAAGATATGGAATGTAGCGGTGCATTTCGCCATACACCTCAATATTCTTAACAACTTCGTTTTTATAAGCCTTAAGACCACAGTTGAAGTCGTGAAGTTTTATGCCAGAAACTTTGCGAGCAGTGGCATTAAATAACTTACTAGGAAGATTTTTGGTAAATACAGGGTCGTAACGTTTCTTTTTCCAACCAGATACCAAATCGTAACCTTCTTTCATTATTTTGTTGTAAAGTGCAGGAATTTCGTCTGGACTATCTTGAAGGTCGGCATCCATAGTAATTACAACATCACCTTGTGCTGCTTCAAAACCGCAGAAGAGGGCAGGAGATTTACCATAATTACGTCTGAATTTTATGCCTTTTACTTCAGGATATTTTTCAGAAAGTTCACTGATAACCTTCCAAGAAGAGTCTTTACTTCCGTCGTCGATAAAAATAACTTCGTAAGAATATTTGTTTTTATCTGCCACTTCTTTTATCCAAGCGTGCAGTTCTTTTAACGATTCTTCCTCGTTGTATAGAGGTATAATTATTGAAATATCCATGTTTATTGTTTTTTGTTAAGGATATAAGCATTTATTAATGAGATAATTATGCCAGCAAAGCTGTACATCCAAATATTTTGCATAGCCATTTGTGATGCAGTTGGAATAGGACTGTTGTTTACAATTTCTTCTAATTGTGATACATCTGGCATGGTTTGTTTTAATGTGTCAATGTTTTGAAGCAATGTGTTGTATTGCTCACCAATGAAATCGGTGTTTATAAAACCGAAGTATACATATTCTGCTGCAGCAAGTATAAGTGATGCAAAAAAGAACATAAAGAAACCGTGAGAGTAGAAGTTTCTGTAGGTAAGTGATTCTTCACTTTTCTTTTTAAAGTCTTTGCCTAGATAATATGCCACAAAAGGCACGCCAATGGTAAGGGCTATGAAAAGCAAATTCAGAATGGTGTTGCTGTCTGAATTTACCATAAAGAAAAATCGTACTACAAAATATGCAGCTAGAAACAATCCGTGCCACATTGCAGCGTTATATACTTTGCTTTGTTTTATTTGTTCCATAATTGTAACATTTATTACCTTTTAGTTGCTGGCACTTCGACAAGCTCAGTGACCGCAACCTCTAACTCCTAATTGCCTAACGGCGATTGTTGGCTGCGCTCGGCATAACTTAAGCAAGCTTAGTTCTGCTCTCACTTGCACAACAATTCCTAACTCCTAACTCCTAACTCCTAACTATTAGTGTTAACCCACGCTTGTGAGGTAAGCTCAAAACACTGACCATCACGAGTTTGAAGCATTTTGCCGTCTTCTTTATCGGTCATATAACCAATAACTTTCACGTCTTTAAGGTTATTAATTTTTTCGTGCATTGTAACAGGCACTGTGAATAATAACTCGTAATCTTCACCTCCGTGTAGTGCAGCAGTGGTTAGGTTCATATTAAATTCTTCTGCCATACTAGCAGTTTCATAGTCGATAGGAATTTTTTCTTCAAAAATTCTACAACCTACGCCACTTTCTTTACAAATTTGGAATACATCAGAAACCATTTCGTCAGAAAGGTCTATCATTGAAGTAGGTTTAATTCCTTCTTTTTTAAGAGCGTCTATAATGTCGCGTCTAGCTTCTGGTTTAAGTTGGCGACCGATAATATATTCTTTACCTGCAAAGTCTGGTTGTGCATTTATTTCTGAATCAGCACTTTGTGCGAAAATAGCTTTTTCACGTTCTAGAAGTTGAAGCCCCATATATGCTGCTCCTAGATTTCCAGATACACAAATTATGTCTGTTGGTTTAGCGCCATTTCTATATGTGATTTCATCTTCTTTTGCCATACCCACGCAGGTAACACTAATGGTTAAACCTGTTAGAGAACTAGAAGTGTCGCCGCCTACAAGGTCCACATTGTGTCTTTGGCACGCAAGAAGCACACCAGCATAAAATTCTTCTACATCTTCAATAGCAAAACGTTTTGAAAGACCAAGAGAAACAGTTAGTTGGGTAGGGTAAGCATTCATGGCATAAATATCAGAGAAGTTTGCTATGGCTGCCTTGTAACCTAAATGTTTAAGTGGAAAATAACTTAAGTCGAAGTGTATGCCCTCTAGCATCAGGTCGGTAGAGATAAGCATTCTGTCTGTACCTTCTTTAAGGGCAATCACAGCTGCATCGTCGCCAATACCTTTTTTAGAGGTTTCGTTTTCTAGTTTTACGTATTTATTTATGTGGTCGATAAGACCAAATTCGCCTATTGTACTAATTTCTGTTCTTGACATAATAAGAGAAAATTAATTCTTACAAAAATAATAATTTTTTTTCTCTTCTCAATCATTTTAATTGGGTATCTCGTTATAAAATGTTATTTTTGCTAATATAAAAAGTAAATGTTTATGGTAGTTTATCCTAATGCTAAAATTAATTTGGGTTTGCACATTGTAAGCAAACGCGCAGATGGTTATCACAATTTAGAAACAGTGTTTTTTCCACTAGATATTAAAGACAAAATTGAGATAGAAGAGGCATCTGAATTTTCTTTTAATTTGGAGGGTTTGAAGATAGATGGTGATGTAGAAAGTAACCTTGTAGTGAAGGCATATAGACTACTTCAAAAAGATTTTTCTTTGCCAAATGTAAAGATTTCGATGCAAAAAAACATTCCATTTGGAGCAGGACTTGGAGGTGGCTCAGCGGATGCTTCTTTTACCTTAAAGGCTCTTAATGAGATGTTTAGCTTGTCGCTTAGCGATGATGTTTTGGCTGGATATGCTTCAAAACTTGGTGCAGATTGTCCATTTTTTATCTACAATAGACCAATGCTTGCCACCGGTATTGGTACAGAACTTTCTCCTATAGAACTTTCACTTGAAGGTTATAAAATAGAGTGGGTGAAACCAAATGTGCATGTTTCTACAGCAGATGCCTACAGACACGTGAAACCAAAACAACCAGCGTTTGATTTGCGTGAGCTTCCAAATATTCCTATCGAAGAGTGGAAAAATTGTCTTGTAAACGACTTTGAAGAGAGTGTGTTTGCGCAATATCCAGAACTTGCCGACATTAAACAAGATTTCTATAATCGCGGTGCCATCTACGCAGCCATGTCGGGGTCTGGGTCAACAATCTTTGGAATATTTAAAGAGTTTGTTTAAAGGGTGCTTTTCTCGGTGCTCTCGTCTTCAAAATCCTCATTTACGACCAGTAAACTCCGGTTTTTCAGACTTCGGGACGCCTAAAAATCCCTCCTTTAAACAAACTCTTTGGTTTATAATAAATTATTTAACTCCTAATTCCTAATTCCTAACTAATAACACAACGTTTTCGACGTGGTGCGTATGCGGAAACATATCCACAGGTTGCACTGCAACTATCTTGTACGCCTCACTCATCATGGCAAGGTCACGAGCTTGAGTGGCAGGGTTGCAACTTACGTAAACAATCTTTTCTGGAGCAGCATTAAGGATTACCTTAATAACGTCTTCGTGCATACCAGCGCGAGGAGGGTCGGTGATAATTACATCTGGTTTGCCGTGCTCTGCAATGAAATCATCTGTAAGAATGTTTTTCATATCGCCTGCATAGAAAAGAAGGTTGTCTAGGCCGTTTAGCTGAGCATTTACCTTGGCATCTTCTATTGCCTCTGGCACATATTCTATACCTACTACTTTTTTTGCTTTTTTAGCCACGAAATTTGCGATGGTACCAGTGCCGGTGTAAAGGTCGTAAACCATTTCATTGCCTGTAAGACCAGCAAATTCTCTTGCCACTTTGTAAAGTTCGTAAGCTTGTAGGGTGTTGGTTTGGTAGAAAGACTTAGGACCAACCTTAAATTTAAGGTCTTCCATGGTTTCATAGAAGAAGTCTTTGCCTTTATATACCATTACTTCTTGGTCGCCAATAGTGTCGTTTGCTTTTTGGTTGCAAATATATAGTAGGGAAGTAATTTCTGGGAAAGAGGTTGCTAAATGTTCTAAAAGACCATTCCAAACGGTTTCGTCTTTTTCTGCAAACACCACAATAACCATAAGTTCGCCTGTGGTAACAGAATTTCTAATCATAAGAGTACGCATCATACCCACTTGCTCACGCAAATTGAAGTATGAAATATTATTTTCCATACAATACTTATGAGTAGCAATTCTTATGCGGTTTGAAATTTCGTCTTGTAGATAGCAGTTTTCAATATGAAGAACTTTGTCGAAACAACCAGGAATGTGAAATCCTAGAGCTTTTTTTCTTTTTTGCTCGTCTGGAAGTTGCATTTCTTCATTTGTAAGCCACGCCTTTGCAGAAAAAGTGAATTCCAACTTATTTCTGTAGTGAGTGGTTTTTGCAGAACCTAGAATAGGACTGATTTCTGGTAAATTTAGTTTACCTATGCGTACCAAATTGTCTACAACTTGGTTTTGTTTGTATTTTAATTGCTCAGAATATGGCAAGTTTTGCCATTTACAACCACCACAAAGACCAAACTGTGCACAGAATGGTGTTTCTCTCACAGGAGAATAAGTCTTATAGTTTATAACACGAGCTTCTGCGTATGATTTTTTCTTCTTAGTAACTTGCACATCTACCACATCGCCAGGAACTGCGTATGGAATGAAAATTACTAAATCTTCGTGACGTGCAATTGCTTTTCCTTCTGCTGCAACATCTGTAATTAGAAGGTCTTCTATAATAGGAAGTGGTTTTTTACGAGCCATTTTAAGAAAGTTAGGGAGTTCTATAAATAAGAACAATAAAATGTAATTAGGGTTTCGGAATGAGAAGTTAACTCCTAACTTCTCACTCCTCACTCCTAACTTATATTATACTAAGTAGCTAGAGCTAATAGATTTGTTTGTGTTAACGTTGATGATAGTGTTAGCAATTAAATCTGCAACGCTTAATACTTTAATTTTTTCAGATTCTTTCTTAAGTGGAATAGAGTCTGTGAAATAGATAGCTGTTAGTTTAGATTTTTCGATACGTTCTGTAGCTGGATCTGAAAGCACACCGTGAGAAGCGAATGCACGTACAGAAAGAGCACCATTTTCAATCATTAGGTCTGCAGCTTTTGTAATAGTACCTGCTGTGTCAACCATGTCGTCAAGGATGATAACGTTTTTACCTTGTACGTCACCAATAATCTTCATAGATTCTACCACGTTTGCTTTAGCACGTTGTTTGTGGCAAAGAACTAGGTCTACACCTAAATATTTAGCGTATGAGCTAGCACGTTTTGAACCACCTACGTCTGGAGAAGCAATAACTAGGTTTTCTAGGTTCATAGATTGGATATAAGGTAGGAAGATTGATGAAGCAAGTAGGTGGTCTACTGGGCAATCAAAGAATCCTTGAATTTGGTCAGCGTGTAGGTCTAGTGTGATTACGCGGTCGATACCAGCTGTGCTTAATAAATCTGCTATTAATTTTGCACCTATAGAAACACGTGGTTTGTCTTTGCGGTCTTGACGTGCCCAACCGAAATAAGGGATTACAGGGATAATTTTCTTTGCAGAAGCACGTTTAGCAGCATCAATCATAAGTAAAAGTTCCAACAAGTTGTCAGAATTTGGGAATGTAGATTGTACTAAATAAACTTCGCAACCACGAATAGACTCTTCGTATGATACCACGAATTCACCGTCAGCGAAATATTGGATATTCATGTTACCTAGTGGGCAACCCAATTTTTCGCATACTTTTTCTGCCATGTATCTTGACTTTGTGCCACAGAATACTTTAAATGGAGTAGGAGCGTTCATTTTAAATATGTGTTTTTATTAATAAGCAAATAATGGATAATCTTTCATAATGTCGTTTACACGAGCACGTACAGCTGCAATGCTGTTTTCGTCTTCTGGATTGTTAAGCACTTCTTCAATCATTTCTGCAATAACTACCATTAAGTCTTCTTTAGCACCACGAGTAGTGATAGCTGG
Organism: Candidatus Enterocola sp.; assembly: GCA_045611845.1. GTDB lineage: Bacteria > Bacteroidota > Bacteroidia > Bacteroidales > Paludibacteraceae > Enterocola. The sequence continues at coordinate 46,981 of JAZKXZ010000008.1, forward strand.
AGTACCTAAACGCATACCAGATGTTTGGAAAGCAGAGCGAGAGTCGAATGGTACCATGTTTTTGTTACATGTAATATCGGCAGCAACAAGTGCTTTTTCTGCTACTTTACCAGTTAGGTCTGGATATTTAGTACGTAGGTCAACTAGCATAGAGTGGTTGTCTGTACCGTCAGATACGATTTTGAAACCACGTTTGATAAGTTCTTCAGCTAGTTTAGCTGCGTTTTTCTTCACTTGAATTTGATATTCTTTGTATTCTGGTTGAAGACATTCGCCAAATGCAACAGCTTTTGCTGCAATAACGTGTTCTAGTGGACCACCTTGAATACCTGGGAATACTGCTGAGTCTAGGCAAGCAGACATCATTTTGATTTCACCTTTTGGAGTTTTTACACCTTTTGGGTTAGGGAAGTCTTCGCCCATCATAATCACACCACCACGAGGACCACGAAGAGTTTTGTGAGTAGTAGAAGTAACGATGTGCGCATATTTAAGTGGGTTGTCTAGTAGACCTGCTGCAATAAGACCTGCAGGGTGAGCCATATCCACAAGAAGGATAGCACCTACTTTGTCAGCTATTTCGCGCATGCGTTTGTAATCCCATTCACGAGAGTAAGCAGAACCACCACCAATAATCATTTTTGGTTTTTCACGAAGTGCTGTTTCTTCCATTTGATCATAATCTACACGACCAGTTTCTTCGTTTAGGTTATATTCACATGGAGTGTAAATAAGACCAGAAGAGTTTACAAGTGAACCGTGAGAAAGGTGACCACCGTGAGCTAGGTTTAGACCCATGAATTTGTCACCAGGATTTAGAACTGCTAAAAATACAGCAGCATTAGCTTGAGCACCAGAGTGTGGTTGAACGTTAGCCCAGCAAGCACCAAAGATTTCTTTTAGACGGTCGATAGCAAGTTGTTCACTTTCGTCAACCACTTCGCAACCACCATAGTAGCGTTTGCCTGGGTAACCTTCTGCATACTTGTTGGTTAATACAGAACCCATAGCTTCCATTACTTGGTCGCTAACAAAGTTTTCAGAAGCGATTAACTCGATGCCTTTCATTTGGCGTTCGCGTTCTCTTTTAATAATGTCAAAAATAGCTGAATCCCTTTTCATAATTTGAGAATTTATATTTATAAAGTTTCGAATATTCTTTCTAATTGTCCTTCGTCCATTACAAGTACCTGACGACCTTTACTTCCATCTTGAGGACCTACAATGCCAGCTGCTTCTAGTTGGTCCATAATTCTACCAGCACGGTTGTAGCCGATAGAGAATTTACGTTGAATCATAGAAGTAGAACCACTTTGGTTTAGAACCACTAAGCGGGCAGCGTCTTCAAACATTGCATCGCGTTGGCTCATATCTATACCTCTCATATTAGTGTCGCCACCATCGCCTAATTCTACTTCTGGAAGATAGAATGCGTGAGTATAACCTTGTTGGTCGCCAATAAAACTACAAATAGCTTCCACCTCTGGAGTGTCAACAAATGCACATTGCACACGAGTAAGGTCGTTGCCTTGAGTGAATAGTAAGTCGCCACGACCTACAAGTTGGTTTGCACCAGGAGAGTCTAGGATGGTACGTGAGTCTATCATAGACGATACCTTAAATGCTAAACGTCCTGGGAAGTTTGCTTTAATAGAACCTGTAATAATATTGGTAGAAGGACGTTGGGTAGCAATAATCATGTGAATACCTGCAGCACGAGCTAGCTGAGCGATACGTGCAATAGGCATTTCCACTTCTTTACCCGCAGTCATAATAAGGTCTGCAAACTCGTCGATAATAACTACCATATAGGGTAGGTAACGGTGTCCGTTTTCTGGATTTAATTGACGGGTAACAAACTTCTCATTATATTCCTTAATATTTCTCACATGCGCTTTTTTAAGCAGGTCGAAACGGGTGTCCATTTCTTTACAAACAGACTGAAGAGTTTGGGTGACTTTGGTTACATCTGAGATAACTGCATCTTCGCTGTCTTCTAGTTTTGCAAGGAAATGTTTCTCTATAGTAGAGTATAATGTAAACTCGGTCTTTTTAGGGTCGATTAGCACAATCTTAAGTTGCGAAGGGTGTTTTTTGTAAAGTAAAGATGTGATAATCGCATTTAACCCTACGGACTTTCCTTGACCTGTAGCCCCTGCCACAAGTAGGTGAGGTAATTTACATAAATCTAGCATAAACACCTCGTTTGTAATGGTCTTACCAATAGCAATAGGAAGGTCGTAACTTGTATTTTGGAACTTCTCAGATGCTATTAGAGAACGCATTGGCACTATCTGTGGATTCTTGTTTGGAACCTCAATACCCACTGTACCTCTACCTGGAATAGGAGCAATAATACGGATACCTACAGCTGCTAGAGATAGTGCAATATCGTCACCAAGGTTACGAATCTTACTAATACGAATACCATCGTCTGGCACTATTTCATAAAGAGTAATTGTAGGACCAACAGTAGCTTCAATTTTCTTAATAGTGATACCGTAGTTTCTTAAAGTTTGGGTGATGCGTTCTTTGTTTTCTTGTTGCTCTGCAGCATCCACGCTCTTAATTTCACCAAAGTCTTTAAGAAGGTCGTATGATGGATATTTATAATATGATAAGTCTAGAGTAGGGTCGTAGTCATTGTTTTGTTCTACAAGTTCAGAGCCTTCGCCTTCCGCCACAGTAACAGTAAATTCTACTTCTTCATTTTCTTTTTCTTCTACATGAAGAATAGGTTTTCGAGATTCTTCTTGTGGCTGTGCAATGTTCTCCTCTAAAACTGTTTGTATTTCTTCGTAGTCGTCTTGGGTGTTAACATATTCTTGTTCATCTAAATTTTCTTCTTCAGACTCTACAATTTCTTCTTCATCTTCTTCGATTAGTTGAGCCTCGTTTTCTTGAATATGTTCTACCTCTGGAGAAACTTTTCCCTCAATGTCAACAATATTAAATTCAATTTCTTCTTGAGCTTTTTCGTATTCTATACGCTCTCTGTGTTGTGCTTTTTGTCTTTCTATATATGCAGAAATACGTTTTGTCCAGCTAATAGCAGAGTCAATAAGGAAGATAAGTAGTGTAAGGAAGATAATAGCTCCAAGACCTACATTACCCACAAGTGTAGATAAGTATGCTACTATTTCGTTGCCATGATTTCCACCAAATTGAATATATGGAACATAACTTAATGTAGGAATGATGAATGCGGTAGCAATTGACCCCCAAATGGTAACAAAAAATAGATTGATAAGTTTTTTAGGTAGATTGTATTCGCCTAGTGGGTGAATAAGTTGCACACCAGCTCTTAGCAAGAACCATGGCCAAAACAAAGTGGCAATACCAAACCATTGATTTATGATTGTGTTTGCCATTTTTGCTCCCACGTAGCCAATCCAATTTTCGTAAGCTTTTGTTTCTTTGGTGGCTTCTTGTAGGCTATGTTTTAGTAGGTTATAATCGCTGTCGCCGTATAGAAGGAAAGAAAATAATGAAGAGAAAAGATAAAAGGCACAAAATATGAACAATATTCCTATAATGATGCGAACCTTTTCGTTTGAGAAAAAGTTCTTGATTTTCAATAGGATACTTGGGTTGTTTGTCTTTTTTGCCATTTTATTTTCAAATTTAGTGCAAAAGTAGTAAAAACTTTTATTAATACCTTATTAAAATAAAGATATTTATTAACATCTTTACAGATATTCATTTTTAACATTTAAACTTCATTTTCTTTTTTTTTGTTAATTTTTAATGTTTAAACTTGTTTTCTTCTTTTATATTTAACAAAATTTGAATATTTTTGGGGACTCTTTAACTTTAAACATTTATTTATGAAAAAAATGCAGAATTACTTGTTACTTCTGATGCTGCTATTTGGTAATGCGATAGCTGTTTTAGCAAGTAACTACGGCGATGTCTATAAGGCAACTCGCTCGGATTTCCGCGATGAGTCTATTTACTTTGTAATGACGACTCGTTTCTTCGACGGAGATGAATCAAACAACGTACAATGTTGGGATAATCAATCTGCCAATGCAGACGACCCACCTTGGCGTGGAGACTTCAAAGGTCTTATTGAGAGATTAGATTACATTAAAGCTATGGGCTTTACTGCAGTGTGGATTACTCCAATTGTGGAAAATGCTTCAGGCTATGACTATCACGGCTATCACGCTCACGACTTTAGCAAAGTAGATCACCGCTATGAGTCTAAAGGTGTTGGTTTCCAAGAACTTATCAATGCTGCTCACGCAAAGGGTATGAAAATTATCCTTGATATCGTTCTTAACCACACAGGTAACTTCGGTGAAGCAAATCTTTGCAAACTATTTACTCGTGACACCACAATCACTAAACAAGCAGACATTGATGCTTGTATGATTCCTTATACCAAAAAAGATGGTGGTAAATTGCCAGATAATTATTTAAGCAGTGTAGAAAAACAATATGGTTGGCGTTTGGCTCAAATGAAGAATACAGATGGTCAAAACAACGATAGCAAAAACTATTGGCACCACTATGCTCACTTCAACTGGGATAATCATACGCGTTGGCATGGTCAAATTGCAGGTGACTGCGTGGACTTAAATACAGAAAACCCAGCTGTGACTAATTATTTAGTAGAATGCTATGGTAAATTCATTGCAATGGGTGTGGATGGCTTCCGTATT
>JAZKXZ010000009.1:0-3230 GCA_045611845.1 Candidatus Enterocola sp.
ACAAAGTATGTCTCGCAAGGGAAACTGTCTTGATAATGCTATGATGGAAAACTTTTTTGGTCTTATGAAATCTGAATTACTATACGTTCAAGAATGGGACAGTATAGAACAGTTCAAGAAGGAACTTGTGAAGTATATAAGTTATTATAATAACGATAGAATTAAGTTGAGGCTAAATGGAAAAAGCCCGGTAAAATACCGAGCTTTATACCAATCTAAAGTTGCCTCTTAATAATGTTTAACCGTCCAACTTTTGGGGGTCACATCAGTGTTGGGAGGGGTGTTTTATAGAATAAAAAAGAGTAATAAATAATAAAAAACAAAAGATATGTTGTACGAACCAAAACACGTGGCCTTATGTATGGATGAGGCTGAAAGAAAAATAGCTTTAGAATTTTCTGAAGGTTATAAAGAGTTCTTAAATGTGGCTAAAACAGAACGTGAGTCTGCTGCATACGCTGTGAAAGTGGCAGAGGCTGCAGGTTACAAACCATATACTTGGGGACAAGCACTTAAAGCAGGCGACAAGGTTTATTACTTAAACAGAAATAAATCTGTGATTCTTGCTGTGATTGGTACAGATGATATTGCTGCGGGGGTAAATATTATGGCTGCTCACATTGATACTTGTCGTTTAGATTTAAAACAAAATCCACTTTATGAGCAAAGCGAAATAGCATATTTCAAAACTCACTACTATGGTGGTATTAAAAAATATCAATGGGTGGCAATTCCACTATCTTTACACGGTGTGGTAATACTATCTAATGGTGAAAAACACGAAATTTGCATTGGTGAAGACGAAAATGATCCAGTTTTCTATGTAACAGACCTTCTTCCTCACCTAGCACAAGACCAAATGAAACGTGCTGCAAATGAGATTATTAAAGGTGAAGAACTAAATATTCTTGTTGGTTCTCTTCCACTAGAGGACACAAAAGAAAATGCAGTGAAAAAACAAGTTTTAAAACTGCTTAACGACAAATATGGTTGGTGCGAAAAAGACTTCCTTTCTGCAGAACTAGAAGCAGTGCCAGCTCTTAAAGCAAAAGATGTAGGTCTTGACCGCAGTATGATTGGTGCATACGGTCACGACGACAGAGTATGCTCTTATACCGCTCTTCAAGCAATGCTAGAACTTGAAAATCCTGCTCGCACAGCAATTTTAGTGCTTGCCGACAAAGAAGAAATAGGTAGTATGGGCAACACAGGTCTTGAGTCTGCTTATATGCGCTACTTCATTGAAGATATATCTGAAACCCTTGGCGCAAAACCACGCGTGGTGTTCTCAAATTCTCAATGTCTGTCTGCCGACGTAAACTCTGCATACGACCCAACATTCCCAGACGTGTTTGAAGCAGCAAACTCTTCATTTATGAACCGCGGTGTGGTTATTACCAAATTTACTGGTGCTAGAGGCAAGAGTGGTTCTTCTGATGCGAATGCAGAATTTATTGCTGGTCTTCACTCAAAACTAGACAAAAACAACGTGGTTTGGCAAACTGGCGAGCTAGGTCGTGTAGATTTAGGTGGCGGTGGCACCGTGGCTGCTTATATTGCAAACTTAAATGTTGACGTGGTAGATGTGGGTGTGCCAGTGCTATCAATGCATGCACCATATGAATTGGTGTCTAAGTTAGATGTATATATGACATATCGTGCATTTAAAACATTTGTGCAATGAAAATAGGTATTATCGTGGCTATGAGCAAGGAGTATGAACTACTTCAAGGCATAGAATTTCCACAACACGAAATAAAACTAGTGCGTAGCGGGATAGGTAAAGTAAATGCCGCAATGTCTGCTATAGAACTTATCAACGAATTCAACCCAGATTTAGTAATAAACAGTGGAGTGGCAGGCGGTATTGATACTTGTTTGAACGTGGCAGATTTAGTAATTGGTACTGAGACATGCTATCACGACTTTTATGCAGGTGAGGTAACAGACCACCTAAAAGAACTAGGTTTTGAGAAGTTTATCTCTGGTGATGAAAAGGTTATTAATGTGGTAAAAACACTGGCCGAAGGCAGACAAGATGTAAAATTTGGTCTTGGATGTACTGGCGACCAATTTATTACTACAAAAGAAGAACTTTTCAAGATAAAAGAGAACTTTCCAGAGGCGCATTTTGTGGATATGGAGTCGAACTCTATTGCCCATGTGTGTGCAAAAATGAATAAGCCATTTGTGAGCCTACGTATAATTAGCGATACTCCTTGGGTGGAAGACCACGCAGAGCAATATGCCTCATTTTGGACAGACGCTCCACAAAAGAATTTTGAACTTTTAAAAGAAATCTTACAAGCTTTATAATTATGCATCAATTTTATGCCCCTGATATAGAAAAAAATCCAGTGCTGCCTGCAGAGGAGTCGCATCACGCTGTGAGGGTGCTTCGTTTGCAAGCAGGAGACTCTGTTATTGTACTTGATGGTAAAGGAAAATCATTTTTAGCTACTATATCGGTGGCTGATTCAAAGGCTTGTATGCTAAACTCACTAGAGCTTCAAAAAGAATCTCAAAGTAGGGGTTATAGACTACACATTGCTATAGCTCCTACCAAAAATATGGATCGTTTGGAGTGGTTTGTGGAAAAGGCTGCAGAGATAGGCATAGATGAGATTAGCCCTATTTTCTGTAGATTTTCAGAAAGAAAAGTGCTTAAAAATGAAAGATTGGAAAAGATTTTAGTGTCTGCTATGAAACAATCTATTCAGCCTTTCTTAACTAAACTGAACGAGCCTCAAAGTATAAAAGACTTCCTTAAAAATGCTACTGCCGACCAAAAGTTTATAGCACATTGCCATGAGGCAGATAAAAAACTGCTTTCTCGCACTGTGGAAGCAGGCAAAGAGGTGCTTATCTTAATAGGGCCAGAAGGCGACTTCTCTGAAGAAGAGGTGGCGCTTGCCATGGAAAAAGGTTTTATTCCTGTGAGTTTGGGTGAAAATAGACTTAGGGTAGAAACCGCCGCGCTTTACTCTTGTGCAACGGTTGCATTGGTTAATGAGATTAGCGCAGATATGTAAATTGTGCATAAATAGATTAGTTTAGAGGAGCAAATTTTAGGGTAATGTTGCCAAAAACGGTTGGTAGCATTTAATAAAAAACAGAGGTAGATGGTTGTAAAATTCAACTATTTACCTCTTTTCTTATTATCTATATTTCTAAAATAAAGATACCACTTTACAAAGTTTTGATAATGCTTTAATGACATCCCTCTATGT
>JAZKXZ010000010.1:0-30399 GCA_045611845.1 Candidatus Enterocola sp.
TCCACAATTTGGACATCTTTCTCTACGAGTTTTTGCCATAAAAAAATAACTTTGATGAAACTAGTTTCATCAAAGTTACTGTATATTGTTGAATGTTAGGTGATTACAAAGGTTTTACCAACCATTTTTGGCAACATTACCCTTTTTTATGATTTGGAAATCAAGGTTTCCAAATGTTTTTTATGGGATTTTATTCTGCAACCCAATATGTCAATCTGATGAACTCTTCAACCGAAAGTTGCTCTGGGCGTTTGGTTAGTAAATCGATATCTTCTTTTTTTGAGAAATCGCCGCCCGGGATAAGAGGGCGAATAGAATTTCTAATTGTTTTTCTGCGTTGGTTAAATGTGGTTTTTACCACAGTTTTAAATAGCTTTTCGTCGCAAGGTAGGCTCTCACGAGAGTTTCTTTTTAGGCTAATTACTGCAGATTGCACCTTTGGTGGTGGGTTGAACACAGAAGGTGGCACGGTGAATAAGTATTCAATATCGTAATATGCTTGAAGAAGCACACTCAAGATTCCATATGCTTTTTTGCCTGGTTTAGAGGCGATTCTTTCTGCCACTTCTTTTTGTAGCATACCGCTCACAAAAGGAATTTGGTCTCTATATTCTAGCACCTTAAAGAAGATTTGGCTAGAGATATTGTATGGATAGTTGCCTATCACCATAAACTCTTCCTCTCCATAAAGTTCCTTAAGTTCGTATTTCAAGAAGTCCTTGAAGTGAATTTTACCGTCTAGTTTTGGGAAGTTTTTTGAAAGGTATTCTACAGACTCTCCGTCTAGCTCAATCACATTCAAATCTACATTCGATTTTTCAAGTAAAAACTGAGTTAGCACCCCAGTGCCAGGGCCAATCTCCAATACTTTTAATCCTTCGCCCTCTGGTAGAGTGTCAGCAATTCTTTTAGCGATGCTTAAATCAGTTAAAAAATGTTGACCGAGGTGTTTTTTAGGTTTAACGTACATAAAAAAATGCTATATTTGTAAGATTTACTTTACAAAGATATACAATTTGAAACTAATAAAAAACATATTAGATATTTTCTATCCGCTTTTTGCTAGGTGGATGAACAAACAGGTGTATTATTACCTTGCTTGTGGCACCATAAACACAGTTCAAGACTGGATTTTATATTTCTTGACCTACAACTTTATAGTGGAAAAAAGATTTCTCGACCTAGGTTTTGTGGTAATGTCGCCACACATTTTGAGTTTGTTTATAGTTACCCCAATCACATTTACTGTGGGTTTTTGTTTCTCAAAATATATTACATTTTCGCAGTCGAACCTTAAGACTTTCTCACAAGTGTTTAGATATGCGGCTATGCTAGGTTTCAATTTCTTGCTCACATACGCAGGGCTAAAACTTTTGGTGGAAGTGGTGGGTATTTACCCAACACCATCGAAGATGATAATTACAGTGATTACCACAGTGGTGGGATTTTTAATCCAAAAATATTTCTCGTTTAGAGTAAATAAAAAGTGAAATTTAAGAGTATAAATATTTCTGAGGTCTTTAAAAAGAAATTTACTTGGATAAAGATTTTCATTATGGTGGCGGCATACGGCTATCTTATTTATACTTTTATAAATTTTGAGCATTACGAAGACTTTTCGTATTACTTTAAGACACACGGATTAGAAAATTTAAAATATTTGCTAGGTTGCTTGATTCTTATTCCGCTCAACTGGCTTTTGGAGTCCTTGAAGTGGAAAGAGGTGCTAAGCAAGATACAAGTATTGTCACTTGGGCAGGCTATTAAGTCTGTGTTGATAGGGCTAACATCTGGTTTCTTTACACCAAACAGGGTGGGTGAGCCTGTGGGAAGGTCTATGTTTCTTGCCGATGGCAACAAAACAAAGGGAGTAATTTGTAGTCTTATTTGCACGCTTTCGCAAAGTTTTGCCACGCTGTTTTTTGTGTGCATTGCTTTTGTACTTGCGTGTAATATTGTGGTAGAGTTGGAGCAGATACCACAAATTTTATTAATTAGAAATATTGGTATTATTGCAGCTGTTACGGTGTTTTTGTTGTATCTTACCATTCCATTTTGGGTGGGAAAACTGAAACTTAAATCAGAGAAGTTACAAGACATTGCCCGTGCCATTTCGCTTATCTCGTATACTAGTTTGCTTAAAGTGAGCCTTTATTCTATAGTGCGATTTGCTGTTTATAGTTTTCAATATTTTTTAATGCTAAAATTCTTTGCAGTAGATATTCATTTTTCAACTGCAATGGTTCTTATTCCGATAAACTATTTTTTAGTGTCAATTATACCATCGGTGGCATTTGCAGAACTAGGCATTAGAGGTTCTTCTGCATTGTTGGTGATGGAACCATTATTGGGGAATACACTTGGTGTAGCGCTAGCGGCAATGTCACTTTGGTTTATAAATTATGTAATACCTATGCTTGTGGGGTCGTTACTTTTAATTAAAACAGAGAGAAAATGAGAAAGATACAAATACTTTGGGCTGATGATGAAATAGAACTTCTAAAGCCTCACGTTATATTTCTTGAAAACAAAGGTTATGAAGTTACTACAGTGATTTCTGCAGCAGATGCGATAGACGAATGCAAGCAGAAACATTTTGACGTGGTAATTCTCGACGAGAATATGCCTGGTCTTAGTGGGCTTGAATGTTTGCTAGAGATTAAGAAAGAAAATCCTTCGCTACCTGTAATTATGATTACAAAAAGCGAGGAGGAAGACATTATGGAACAAGCCATTGGCCAAAAGATTTCAGACTATCTTATCAAGCCTGTAAATCCAATGCAGATACTTATGTCGCTAAAAAAAGTGGTGAACTCACAAGAGATTATTATGGAGAAAACCACTGTAAACTACCGTGCGGAGTTTATGAGAATTAGCAACGAGATAAGCGACAAACTATCTTCTGATGCTTGGAAAAAACTTTACAAAGACCTTGTCTTTTGGGAAATGGAGCTTGAAGAAGCAGATGAAAATATGCTTGAAATGCTTCAAATGCAAAAACAAGAAGCGAATGCGGCATTTTCAAAATACATAAAAAACAATTACGAAAAGTGGTTCCAGGACGAAACAGGAAAACCTGTAATGAGTCCAGATTTGTTTAAAACAAAGGTATTTCCACTTTTAGACAAAGGCGAAAAGGTGTTCTTTGTGCTTATAGACAATTTGCGTTTAGACCATTGGAGAGTGATTCAAAAAGAGTTGAGCTCGCTATACGAATTTGAAGAAGATGACTCTTATTTCAGCATTTTGCCTACTGCTACTCAATATGCTAGAAATGCAATTTTCTCTGGTCTTATGCCTGAACAAATAAAGAAAATGTATCCAGACCTTTGGGTAGATGAGGAGGAAGATGAGGGTAAAAACCTAAACGAAGAGTCGCTTATTAGAAATCAGTTAGAAAGATTTAGACGTCGTTTTACATTCTCATACAACAAAATAAACACCAATCAGGCTTGTGAGAAATTCAACGACCAGTTGAGTTCTCTAATGGAAAACGACTTAAATGTGGTGGTGTTCAACTTTGTGGATATGCTCTCTCATGCTCGCACCGAAGTGAAGCTCTTTAGAGAACTTGCGCCAGATGAGGCAGCATATCGTTCGCTTGTGAAATCCTGGTTTAAGCATTCGCCAGCTTCTGAGTTTTTCCGAATGCTAGCAAAACATAAGGTAAAAGTAATCTTAACCACAGACCATGGTAGTATTAGGGTGAAAAATGCCATTAAGGTGGTGGGCGACAAAAACACTAACGTGAACTTGCGTTATAAACTTGGCAAAAATCTTGCTTACAACAAAAAAGAAGTGTTTGCTATAACAAATCCTTCTTCTATTATGTTGCCAAGCCCAAACATAAGCACCAACTATATTTTTGCACCGAACACAGACTTTATAGCATATCCAAACAATTATAATTATTATGTGAGCTACTATAAAGATACGTTCCAACATGGCGGCATTTCGTTAGAAGAGATGGTAATTCCAATTATTAAAATGCGTCCAAAATTATGAAAATTCCAAGACGATTAAAACCTAATGATAAGGTAGTGATTCTTTCTCCATCTGGCAAAATTGAGGCTCAGTGGGTGGAAGGCTTAAAGCAAGTGCTTGAGGAGTATGGCTTGGTAGTGAGCGTGGCAGAACATACACTTTGTGAGGCAGGCAGATTTGCGGGCACTGATGAAGATAGGATTGCAGACCTACAGGCGGCGGTGAGCGACCCTCAGGTGAGTGCTATTTTCTGTTCTCGTGGTGGTTATGGCCTTGCCAGAATTATTGATAAGATAGATTTTTCTCCGCTTAAGGATGACCCTAAATGGGTGGTGGGCTTTAGCGATATCACTGTGCTTCACAATGCACTTAGCCTTGTGGGAGTGGCCTCTATCCATGGCATTATGGCAAAACACATTACCCTGCGTGCCGAAGGACTAGATAATTTAAGGGCGATGCTTTTTGGTGAAAATGTTGGTTACGAGGTGGCATCTCACGAAATGAATAAAGTGGGAGAGGCATCTGGGCAGCTAATCGGTGGCAACCTTTCTGTGCTTTATGGCTTGCGCGGCACACCGTTCGATTTAGATTACGAGGGTAAAATTTTGTTTATCGAAGACCTAAGCGAAAGACTTTACCACGTGGATAGAATGATTCAAAACCTGCGTCTTGGCGGAGTGTTTAAGCAAATAAAAGGTCTTGTGGTGGGTCAGTTTACCGATATTGACGAAGACGATAGCTTCCCCAATGGTGTGTATGGGGTGATAAGTGAGGCAGTAAAGGATTGTAAAATTCCGGTGTGTTTCAACTTTCCTGCAGGACACGTTGACAACAACCATCCACTAATGATGGGCGCTCAGTATAGTTTAAAAGTAACAAACGAAAAGACAATATTAAAATGTTCAAATTAAAAGGATTTTTTGCTAGTAGTAGCAATTTTGTGAAGTTTCTTGTGGCTTTACTTGTGCCACTATTTTTCTTATGTTTTACATCTGCAGTGCTTGCTGTGGTGCTTAAAGTTACTGGTGTGGAAGAGGCGTCGGTGGGTGCAGAACTTGCCGTGCAATTTGTATCTTCTATTATCACATTTATCTTGGGCGGAGGTTTGGCAGCATATCTTATATTCGACGAACCAAAAGAAGAACTAAAACTTTCTTCTGCTGGTAAAGGCAAAAATTATCTTTATGGTATCATTGCACTTCTTGCTATTCAGCCAATAGTGGGTGTGGTGAACGAGTGGAATCAGGCTATCAGTTTGCCAGATTTTCTTGCACCACTTGAGGCATGGATGCGTGAGGCGGAAAATACTGCAGCAGAGCTTCAAGAAAGATTTCTTGCTGGCACATCATATTTTGATTTGCTTGTAAATGTGGTGGTAATGGCTATTACTCCTGCCATCTGTGAGGAACTACTTTTTAGAGGTGTCCTTCAAAATCATCTTGCAAAATGGTTTAAAAATGTGCACGTGGCAGTATGGGTGTCTGCCATTATCTTTAGTGCCATCCACTTCCAATTTTACGGATTTTTCCCTAGAATGATACTTGGTGCTGCACTTGGCTATCTGCTTGTGTATGGCAAGTCGCTATGGCTACCAATTGCTGCTCACTGTTTCAACAACTTTATGGCTGTGGTGGCAGCGTGGAGTTTGAATAAGTTTGAAGTGATACAGAATGTTGAGGCTGCAACGCCTACCTACACCACATCAGAAGACTACATCTTCCTTATAGGTTGCGTCTTCGTAGTAGGATTGTCGTATTATAAGTTAGGAGTTAATAACAAGCAAATATAATACTTAAAAATGCGATATTGCGATGAGCGGAAATAGATTTTATGAGATGATTAACGTTAAACAAAAGCGTTGTTTGAGCGGAGTGGATTACTGTGCTAGCGAGAGCAGAACCAAGTTTACTTGAGTTATGCCGAGCGACGCCAGTAATCATGAGCGTAGCGAATAATTTAGCTTTTGTAGTTAATCATAAATAAAATCCCGTGAAGAGCTCTACGCACAATTTTTATGTATTATATTTGCAGAATGAATATAAACAAAATTAGACAACATGAAACATATAGCAATCGTAGCAGGGGGCGACTCTTCAGAAGTAGGAGTATCGCTAAAAAGCGCAAACGGTATTAAATCTTTTATTGACGAAACAAAATACAAAACCACCATTGTTACCATCATTGGCGACGAGTGGTTGGCAAAGGTGTCTGATACAAAATCTTATGTTATCGACAAAAATGATTTCTCATACACCATAAATGGTGAGAAACAAAAATTCGATTTTGCTTACATTACCATTCACGGCACTCCAGGTGAAAACGGCATTCTTCAAGGCTATTTCGACCTTATTGGTCTTAAATATTCTTGTTGCGGTGTGCTTGCTGCAGCGCTTAGCTTCAACAAATTTGCTTGCAACCAATATTTAAAGAACTTTGGAGCAAAAGTGGCTAAGTCTATGCTTGTGTCGCCAGGTGCTACTGTAAATCCTGCAGAGGTAGTTGCAAACCTTGGATTGCCATGTTTTATTAAATCAAATGTTGGTGGCAGTAGTTTTGGTGTAACAAAAGTAAAAGAAGAAGCACAAATACTTCCTGCCATAGACAAGGCGTTTGCCGAAGGCGGCGATGTAATTATAGAATCATTCTTAAAAGGTACAGAAATTACCTGTGGTATGTATAAAACACACGAAAAAACAGTTGTTTTCCCTATCACAGAAGTGGTGCCAGAAAATGAATTTTTCGATACCGATGCAAAATACAATGGTCAAGTGATTGAGATTACTCCTGCTCGTATTTCTGACGAACTAACTAAAAAAGTACAAGAAGAAACTAAAAAATATTATGATATTTTAGGCTGTAAAGGTATTGTTCGTATCGACTATATCATTACAGAAGACGGCGTTCCTCATGTGCTAGAAGCAAACACCACTCCAGGTATGACTCAAACAAGTTTCATTCCTCAACAAGTGCGTGCTGCTGGTCTCGACATCAAGGACGTGATGACAGATATTATTGAAAACAAATTAAACTAAAACACTATGGAACCAAAGGTTAAAGAGCAAATTGCTTTAATAGAAAATGCTCTATCCAAATTAAATTGGAAAGATAACCCTCAGTCTTTATATGACCCTATAGAATACGTTCTTAGCTTAGGGGGTAAGAGAATTAGACCAGCGTTGTGTACACTTGCATGTGAGTTTTATTCTGGCGAAACAGATAAAGCTATTCCTGCAGCGTTGGGCTTAGAAATCTTCCATAATTTCACTCTGCTACACGATGATATTATGGACAGAGCAGATACCAGACGTGGTCAGCCTACCGTTCATAAAAAATGGAACGACAATGCTGCCATTCTTTCTGGTGATGCAATGCTTATTTGTGCATATCAATATATGTCTCAAGTAGAAAGTCATCTACTTGGCAATATTATGACACTTTTCTCTAAAGTGGCAATGGAAGTGTGCAAAGGTCAAGAACTTGATATGTCTTTTGAAAATAGAGATAATGTTACAGTGAGCGAATACATTGAGATGATTCGTCTTAAAACAGCTGTGCTTCTAGCTACAAGTTTAGAGATTGGTGCTATCATTGGTGGTGCTCCTGTTTCTGATTCAGACCTACTTTACAACTATGGTATAAACTTAGGTCTTGCATTCCAACTTCGTGACGACTATTTAGATGCCTTTGGCGATCCTAAAGAATTTGGCAAACAAATAGGTGGCGATATTAAGTGTAATAAGAAAACATTCCTACTGCTTAATGCTTTGAAAACTGCAGAGGGTGCTACTGCCGAAAACCTACGAAATTGGTTAAATGCTAACGAGGTAAACGATGAAAAAGCTAAGATTGCAGCAGTGCTAGATATCTATAGAGAAACAGGTTCGGACAAACGTTGCGAAGAGGCTATTCAAGATTTCTTTGAAAAATCAGTCGTTTGTGCAAAAAGTTTGCAACTTCCTGAATATAAGAAAGATATACTAATAAATTTGGCATATCATCTTATGGGTAGAAAAAAATAATTAAAATTTTTGTTGAAAAATAGGGGGATTTTCAAAAAATCTCCCTATTTTTATGGCGAATATCCTTAAAATCTAAATATTATGCCATACCGTCGCTTGCCAAATACAGATGCAGCGCGCCTTCGTGCTATGAAAGTAGCCAAGGCAAAATTTGAAGAAATGGGTTCTTCTGCATCTCCTTTCTCTACAAAAACTATGATAGAGATAAACTCATTTATACCTCAGTTTGAAAGAGCAATTTCTGAGTATAAAATGTCTGTCTCTATGCAGAGTGAAAAGAGTTCTAAATATCAGCAACTCGTACGAAATGCAAGAATGTATGTGTCGCACTTCATTCAAGTATTAAATCTATCATGTCTTAGAAATGAGATTAAGCCAGAGAAGAAGCTTATGTACAAACTTCTTCCAGATAACTATACTGTGCCAGATTTGAGTACAGAAGCTCTACTTTTAGAGTGGGGTAAAAACATTATCGACGGCGAAACAGAGCGCACAATGAGTAGTCCAGGTAGTGCAATCTACAATCCTTCTATCGGTAAAGTTAAAGTTCACTACGAGCTTTTTGCAGAAGCCTACCAAGGCAAAAAAGTTTCTCAAAAAACTTCAGGACGCTTTTTAGATAATATTCAAAGTCTCAGAACAAAAGCAGACCAAATAATTTTAGACCTTTGGAACCAAATCGAAGGTCACTTTGCCGAACTTGGCACCGAGCAAATGCAAGAGCGCTCAAAAGAGTTTGGTATTGTGTATTATTTGCGTCGCAAAGAACGTCAAAAACTTGGTTTGCCAGTGTCGGGTATGGATGATGATGAATAAAACGCCTAAAAATCCCTCCTTTAAAAGTCACTTTCATAGTGCGATATTTTTTTAAAATTAGTCCTTAAAAAATAGCGATTTTTCAGTATTATTTTCTTATATTTGTACGTTAGTTCGGTTTAGAACTAACGTACTTTTTTTTAGTTCAGAATAACATAAAATTATAATATGGAAGAAGTAGAAAAAATCCAGCAAGCAGAAGATTATGGTGCAGGTAGTATTACCGTGTTAGAAGGTTTAGAGGCGGTTAGAAAACGTCCTGCCATGTACATTGGCGACATTAGCCAAAAAGGTCTTCACCACTTAGTGTATGAGGTAGTCGATAACTCTATCGACGAGGCTATGGCTGGATATTGTAAAAATATTGACGTAGTCATCAACGAAGACAATTCTATCAGCGTATCAGACGACGGTCGTGGTATTCCTGTGGATATGCACGAAAAAGAAGGCAAGTCTGCTCTAGAAGTGGTGCTTACCGTGCTTCACGCTGGTGGTAAGTTCGACAAAGATAGTTACAAAGTATCTGGTGGTCTTCACGGTGTGGGTGTTTCTTGTGTGAATGCACTTTCTACATACCTAAGAGCTGAGGTTCACAGAAATGGTAAAATCTACATGCAAGAATACGCTGTAGGTAAACCATTTGAGCCAGTAAGAGTGATTGGTGATAGCGACAGAACAGGTACTACCATCACCTTCAAACCAGATGGTTCTATCTTCACTACTACAGAATACAAATTTGATATTCTTTCTGCTCGTCTTAGAGAGCTTGCATACCTAAACGCAGGTATTAAACTTACTCTTACCGACAAACGTGTGGCAGAAGGCGAAGAACCAAAACAAGAAGTATATTTCTCTAAAGAAGGTCTTAAAGAATTCGTTCTTTATGTGGACGAATCTCGCGAAAAACTTCTAAACGATGTTATTCATATTCAAACAGACAAATATGATACACCAGTAGAAATCGCTATGACCTACAACACCTCTTACGGTGAAAATGTTCACTCATACGTAAACAACATTAACACCATCGAGGGTGGTACTCACCTTGCAGGTTTCCGTCGTGGTCTTACACGTACACTTAAGAAATATGCAGAAGAAAACAAACTTCTAGACAAACTTGAAAAAGCAAAAATAGAACTTAATGGCGACGACTTCCGCGAAGGTCTTACTGCTATTGTTTCTATCAAAGTGGCAGAACCACAATTCGAAGGTCAAACCAAAACAAAACTTGGTAACAACGAGGTAATGGGTTCTGTAGATATGGCTGTGAGCGAAGCTCTTGGCAACTTCCTAGAAGAAAATCCCAAAGAAGCAAAACTTATCGTAGAAAAAGTAGTACTTGCTGCTACTGCTCGTAAAGCTGCTCAAAACGCACGTAAACTTGTGCAACGTGCTAGCCCACTTTCAGGTTTTGGTCTTCCAGGTAAACTATTCGACTGCTCAAGTAAAGACCCTTCTGAATGCGAATTATTCCTTGTCGAAGGTGACTCTGCGGGTGGTACAGCAAAACAAGGTCGTGACCGTGTTACTCAAGCTATCCTTCCACTTCGTGGTAAAATCTTGAACGTAGAAAAAGCTATGACACACAAAGTGTTTGATAGCCAAGAAATCAAAAATATCTACACAGCACTTGGTGTAACTATTGGTACCAAAGACGACTCTAAGGCACTTAACTTAGAAAAACTTCGTTACCATAAAGTTATTATTATGACCGATGCCGACGTGGACGGTAGCCACATTGCAACACTTATCCTTACCTTCTTCTTCCGTTATATGAAAGAACTTATTGAAGGTGGTCACGTGTACATTGCTACTCCTCCACTTTATCTATGCAAAAAAGGCAAAGTAGAAGAATACTGCTGGAACGAACAACAACGTCTTGCTTTCATTGAAAAATATGGCAACAACGGCACAGAAAGCGGTATCCACGTACAACGTTACAAAGGTCTTGGTGAGATGAATGCTGCTCAGCTTAAAGAAACCACTATGGACAAAGCAAACAGAACACTACGCCAAGTAACTATCGAAAACGCTATGAGCGCAGACCGTATCTTCTCTATGCTTATGGGCGACGACGTGGCTCCACGTAGAGAGTTTATCGAAAAGAACGCAACATACGCACGTATCGACGCATAATTTGTATTTCCTAAATGGGTACAAGCAAACTAAATATACAATCAGTGTGCAGCTATTTTCATATAGCTTGCACACTGTTTTTATTTGGTGCTATTCCATTCTACTATTCTAGTTTCCTTCAATATGGCCTAATTTTCTTCTTTGTTTCCTTTGCAGCAGACTATCTTGCTAGCAAAAGATGGCAACAAGGTTTCGCCCTAGACAAAACCAGAATAGTATCACTACTTGTTCTTTTACAATTTGTTTTACTCTTTGTATTTAGTTTTTTCGAGGCAGATACTCGCTATCTTTCCACTATTTACGAATACCGAATGTCGTTTTTAGGATTTGGATTGGTAGGACTGCTTGGAGTGTCAGATAAGTTTAGAGTAAGGCATTTTGCTTATACTGTACCTCTCACGGTAATAGCCTTCCTTATAGTCTTATATGGTTATTTGCCAGAAAGTTTCTTTCAGCTAGATTTAAAAAAGAAATTAGTAGAAATTTCATACTACAGAAGTCTTCATATTTGCGCGCACATGCAATTGAATATATTCTTATGTGCGGGCATGATGTTGTTTTCTAAACTAATAACCATAACAAAGAGTAAACTAGAGAAGGTTTTTTCTATCCTTATGATAGTTTTCTTTTATGTTCTTATACTTTCTACGCAGGCTAGGGTAGGCATTATAAATGCTAGTGTAGTGCTAGTTTTCATTATTCTTCGTTTTACAATAAAGAAACTGAAATATCTAATACCAACCATAGCAGTATTGCTTACTTTAGGCTTAGGTATGGCCTTATTCTTGCTTTCAGACAACCCTATTAAGAAAGATATACCTGTACTTAATAGAACCAATCCAAGGGAATTTATTTGGCAAGATGGTGTAGATTTAATTAAAGAATCTCCACTGCTAGGTGTAGGTGCCGGTACAAATGCTTTAAGGGTGAAAGAAAAACTTCTTGCCGATGAACAGTTGCGCAGTATGGAGTGGTTTCTTATAATGCATCTAAAGAAAGAACATGTATTTGGAATGCATACTCACAACCAAATAATGCAAAGCTGGCAAGAATATGGCATTATAGGATTAGTTGCTATTTTAGCCCTTTGGGGTTCTGTTATTTGGGCATCAAGAAGGTCTCTTACTCTAAATGTAATCTTCCTTGTTATACTGGTTCAGCTAATAACTGAAGTAATAGATGGAGGTGTCACCTCAATTGGTTTCTGCTTTTACATTTATCTTATCCTACTTCTGCTTAACTCTGGTGAAGTGGGACGCGATAAAAGACTTCTAAATTAAAGTATATTCTTGAAGCGTTCTGGAAGTTTCACTACCACTTTCCACCAAGCCATAGAAGGTTTGTTCCATGCATAAGGCTTACGGCAAAATGTTTGGAAAAGTCTTAGTTTTGTAGATATTTTGTCTAGTTCTATTGCAGGTCTTTCTGTTACTGCCACTATGGTTTTTCTGCGTTTTTCAATATGTTTTGCCCAGCCTCCAGCCATTCTGTCTTTGTCTGAAAAGCGAGCCATAAGCATATTATCGTCGAAACCACCCAGGTGTATTAAGTATAGGTGTTCGGCAATATGGAAGTTTTGCCCTTTTATTCTATGAAATCCTGAACCCCATGTAAGTGGTTGTGCCACCACCACAGGTTTGGTGTAGCGAGTAGAAGCAAATGCATAACTTCTTTGGCTTAGGAAATTTTCATCTTCTCTAATAGGGCCTTCTTCGTTTAAGTTTTGCCCCACATCTAGTCCTAACCCAGAGGCTGAGGTTTTAATATTTAGTGTAGAAAGATATGCTCTAAGCGACATTTCTAGTTTTGGGTCCACCACTAAGAATTCATCTGCGTCGCAGCCAATAATTAGATCGTAGTCGGTGAGTAGTTCTGCAGCTCTATCTGAAAGAAATTTAAGTCGTGCTCTGTCTAGTGCCACCACTTTGCCTTGTATCTTCTCCACTTTGGTAATGTTTACACCTTCTGAGCCTTCTGGAGCCTCTTGGTCTAGTCCGTCTAGGAAGACATAAAGATTTTCTCTGCCTATTTCCTTGCCGTAATAAGAAATCCATTTTTTAAGGAAAAAGGCATCGTTTCTAGCCATTGTGATAGCTGCTATTTTTTTCATATTATCTTAAATTTCCGTGAACAATACCAAATAATGTACCAAAAAAGTAACCTGCTGCGTGCACTACCATACCAAGTTGCCAAGCACATCTAGATAGCACCACTGCTTGTCTTAGGCGCACATCAAATGCAGAAAAACATCCACTACCATATTTGTTTATAATGTAGTGTTTGATGTCGAAGTTTACAGATTTTGCAAATTTTATCTTCTTCTCTAGGTTTTTATTATTGCTAATAGAAGTGCCAGACACGCGATAAACAGCTGTGTTTTCTTCTAGATAATGTAAGTCTCCATTTGCAAGTAAAGACAGCCACACAGGGTAGTCAAATGTCATGAACTTATGTTCAATATAGTCATCTATATTGCAATACTCTTTAAACGCACTATGTCTGAAACAAACAGTAGGCGAGAAAATAATATTTCTATATAGGATATGGTCAAAAGGTGTTTTGTTTGGAGTATTAAATAAATACTCAGCATTGATATTTGGCTTGAAATTGCCATTTTTTAGGTGCAAAACGCCAGAAAAAGACAAGTGACAATTACTATGTGCATCCATGTAATCTACCTGTTTTTGTAGCTTATTTTCATCAATCCAATAGTCGTCGCTTTCTAGCACTGCAAGGTATTCGCCTGTGGCTTTTTCAAGTAAAAATTTGTAGTTTTTAAGCAGTCCTTGGTTTACTGTTTGTTTAAAAAGTTTTACTTGTGTATGCTTTTTAGCGTAGCCAAGTGCTATTTGGTATGTATTGTCTGTAGAGCAGTCGTCATTGATAAGCAGTTCTATCTCGAAGCTAGTTTTTTGTGCAAGAAAACTCTCTATAGCTTGTGCTATATAGGCTTCGTGATTGTATGTAGGCATTAAAACACTTACTTTCATATTATGCTTTTTTTAGGCTGTTAAACAGCGATTCCCACTCGTTTATAATAGTTTCTTCTGCAAACTTTTTGCCCACGTATTCGGCAGCCTCTTTAGAGAAACTCATACGTAGGTCTTCGTCTAAAATGCAAGTTTGTATAGCTTCTGCTAGTGCGTCTATTTGCATAGGTGGCACTAAAAGACCTGTTTTGCCGTGCTCAATAATTTCATCCGGACCTGTTTCGCATGCAAAACTCACAGCAGGAAGCCCCATTGCAGCAGCTTCTATTAACACAAGAGGAAGCCCCTCGAAACGAGAAGACATCACATACATTCCACTTTCTTTAAACAGTGCTTGAATATTATTTGTAGGTGGAATTAGTTGCACAGATTGTGCTAAATTAAACTTATCTATAAGCGATTGCAATAGCTTGGTTTGTTTGCCTTTGCCTGCAATTACTAGTTTCCAGTCTTTTTTATCCTTCACTTTGCTCCAAGCTTCTATTAAAAGATCGAAGCCTTTTTGTCCTGTAAAGCGACCCACTGCCACGGCTGTGTGCTTGGTAGGCGAGGTGTACTCTGGCAAGTTTATAGTGATAGGGTTGTGTATGCAACTTACCTTATCGGTATGGAATTTTTGCTTGTAAGAAAGTGCGTCTGCTTGAGTTAGAGTGACTACCCAGTCGCCATATTTTGCTACCAATTTGCGAGAGAGTGTCTGCATAGGTTTTGAGTGCATTAGGGAGTTGAAATGTTCCCAATAAATAGTTTTATATGGCTTGCAAGCAGGAATTTTAAATGTGGCACGAGAAGCATCCACCACTATTATAAAATCTGGCTCTATACTTTTAAAGCAGTTTTTTAGTCTATAATGACGTCTTAAGTCGCGATAAGGGAAAATACTATTGTCTGCTCCTTGGTGTATATAATGTAATTTTACCTCTGGAAGAACCTCAAAAAACGGTTTGTTATTGCCCACTAAAGACACTATATGCACCTGGTGTGAGCGCATACTTAGGCTATTGGCTATTTGAATAGTAACACGTTCTGTGCCTCCAATATTGTCTAGTGCCTTTATAACAAAAACAAGCTTCATATATTATACTGTAGCCGAAAATCTTTCAGGAATTCTTATTATCATCTTCCAAAAATACATATACGGACGTGTACACATAAATGGGTGACGAATAAGAGTTTGTAAAAAGCGTGCCACAGGAAGGAATTTATCTCCGTCTAACGCTTTTTTAATAGTAACCAAACGAATAGTTCTATAACGTTGGTTCATGTGTTTGGTCCAGCCTTCGCTAATGCGTTCTTGGTCGTTGAACTTAGCTTTATAAATGCCTTCATCTACAGAACCAAAGTGGAAAAGATATAGGTTTTTGTCTATTCTATAGTTGCGACCTTTCACTCTGTGAAAACCTGCACCCCAATGCACACGCTCCGAAACCACCACAGGTTTGGTGTATTGAGAGTCCATAAGAGCATATTTTCTTTGGCTAAGGAAAGGTTTGGTATCGTCGATTGGAAGTTCTTCTTTTAGGTGTTGACCCACGTCAATGCCTAGGCCTGAAATACAAGGTTTGCATTTTGCAGTGCTTAGATATTCTACCAATGTTTTACCCACTTTTGGGTCTACCACTAGTAGTTCGTCTGCATCACCACCAATTACTAGGTCGTAGCGTTCAAGAAGTTTATGTGCTTGCTCATTCAAGAAGCCAATACGTGTGCGGTCTGCCACTGTTACTTCTTGCGACACACGTTTACGTATTACTACATTTACCTTGCCAGTATCGTATGGCAAAGACTGATCTTCACCGTCTAAAAACACGTAAAGATTTTCCTCTCCTAGTTCTTTCCCGTAATATGAAATCCATTTTTTTAGAAAAAATGCATCATTACGGGCCATTGTGATAGCGCATATTCTTTTCATATTGCAAATATAACTAAAATTTTTATTATTTTTGTGTACTAAATAAGAGCGAATAAGATGACCACATTAGAAAAAATATCTTCTGCTATAGCAGACGAACTAAATAATTTTAAGAAAGCATATATACAATCTCTTCAAAGTGAGAATCCACTGCTTCAAGAGATTGTGGCACATGTTACCAAGTCTTCTGGTAAAATGATGCGTCCTATTTTGGTGCTGCTTTCTGCAAAACTATCTGGTGGCATCACTGAAAAGACTATTAAGTCTGCCGTGGCTCTAGAGCTTCTTCATGTAGCTAGCCTTATTCACGACGACGTGGTAGATAACTCTGCCGAGCGCCGTGGTCTTCCTTCTGTAATGGCTGAGTTTAAAAACAAAGCCGCAGTTTTGGGAGGCGACTTCTTTCTTTCCACCGCTCTTTGCGAAGCCGTAAGCACACAAACAGTAGATGTGGTGGGCACAATTGCTACTCTAGGTAGAACACTTATCGACGGCGAACTTCTTCAACTTTCAGAAAGCAGAAACCATAGTTTCAAAGAAGAAAATTATTTCGCTATTATCAAGAAAAAAACTGCTGCACTTTTCTCTGCATCATCTCGTTTGGGAGCGCTTTCAGTAGAAAATGCTAACGCAGAAAACATAGAGCGCCTTACCCGCCTAGGCGAAAACATAGGAATCTGTTTCCAAATTAAAGACGATATTTTCGATTTTGAGCCAAACAACAATACAGGCAAGCCTTTCGGCAACGACATACAAGAAGGCAAAGTAACCCTTCCTCTTCTTTATGTGTACAACAACTCTACCGAAGCAGAAAAACAATACATCAATGAATGTATTGTAGCAAATAATGTAGAAAAAATTGTACAAATAGTAAACGAAAAAGGTGGTATAGAATATGCCAACGGTGAGCTTAACAAATACTACTACGAGGCTCAAAAAATCCTAGAAGACTTCCCTGCATCAGAAGCCAAAGAGGCATTGGAGTTGTATATTGAGTACCTACTAAGTAGAAAGAAATAATACAGATAATTTAGTACCCCGATACTGGAGGATGATTAAACCCGCATCGCGGGTTTTTCTATTTTGTAGGCAGGTGTTGAGTGTTAGCGACAACGCCTGTGTTGTAGCGATAATAACCCCACCCACCACCCCTTAACCCCCATCGGGGTTAACCTTGGGTTGTAGGCAGGTGTCAGAGGGCTTTTGCCCGTCGACGCCTGTGCATGTATGATAATAGGCAGAGGGCAGGGCGGTAGGGCGGTGCTTCTTAAATTGTAGGCAGGTGTTGAGCGTAGCGATAACGCCTGTGCATAGGTATTACACCCCATACCACGCCCGTAGGGTGTGGGTCTTGCGCAAACAAAATAAAAGCATTATCTTTGTAAAAACATTAATTATTCACCTTAATTCTTTGATCTTATGGCAAATACCTACAATCAAATTTTTGTACAATTCGTAATCTCAGTTAAAAACAGAATGCCCCTTATAAACCCTGAATGGGAGCATAGATTGTATCAATACATGACCACAACCATTGATAGTCGTAAAAACAAAACATTAATAATAAACGGCACAAAAGACCATATTCATATATTAGTATCAATGGATAATAGCGAATCACCTGCCAAACTGATGCTTTGCATCAAACAATTCTCTTCTAAATTTATTAAGAATAATTTCAATAAGGATTTCTCGTGGCAAGAAGGCTACGGTGCTTTCTCATATACAAAATCTCACATTGATAATGTCTTCCAATATATCAAAAATCAAAAAGAACACCATAAAAAGGTGTCCTTTGCTGATGAATATAGAAATATCCTATCTAAATTCGGTTATGGGGATATTTATATTTAATTTATTTACTACTCTTTTTCCGATTACATTCGCGACATAACATTTGGCAATTTGAAGCTATTGTTCTACCGCCTTCTTTCCATGGTGTGATATGGTCGCCTTCCATTTGCTCTATTTCAAAATGTTCACCGCAATGAGGGCAAATTCCTTTTTGTCTTTCATAAACCTCACGTTTTGTATTAGCATCAAACAATCTAATACCCAATTGTCTTTCATCGCCAGTAAGAACGTATGTGTAAATGCCCGACTTTCTCTCCACATCACTATCCATCATCAGTCTTGAGACTTGTTCTTCAAGAATAGAAGGGTTTAGAGGTAATGTATTATATTTATTATACAATGGTCCCCATGCAATTCCTTTCATTTCTTTACGATATTTAGGAAATATAGCCTTTACCCAATTAATAACATTTGAGAAATAATTCCATAATGTTGCTGCTGTAGGGTCATGTTGATGATTCCCCATGTATACCTCAATGTTTCCCTCAGAAATCCAATCTATAGCAGTTTCTAAGTAATCTTGACGAATAGGTGAACCTGATAAGTATTTGCTAGCTAATCCATATGCAGCGCAATTACTTTTACTAAAATAACGTTTAGCATCGCTGACCCAAGAACCTGCGTAAACTGCATTACGTAGTTCTTGTTCTGTTAGTTTTTCTCCTGCAATATTGATGGTCTTGAACCATTTAAGTTTCTCACTATCAGAGCCATCGCATATATAAACATTTAATTCGTAGTTGAGAATTTGATCTTGTTCGTCTTTTTGTAAGTTGTGAAAATACCTAAAGTTAAAAGCGAAATCACCATTTACATATTGGCAAATAGAAATAGTACGTTGTTGACCGTCTATGATTTCGTATGTCCCATCTTGGCGAACAGCCCAATACATTACGTTTAATGGAAAACCTTGTGTAAGAGTGTCAATTACCGCATTACGCTGACTTTCTTTGTAAATAAACTCTCGTTGATAAGGTGGACGGACATCTAATTTACCCCCATAAGCAACTACACCGTTTTCTTCTTTATCTTTGTAACAAGCAGTTAATTCTCGTACGGTAATTTTATGTAGTTCAATTTTCATAGTTATTTATTTTTTGATTTTACGGATTAAAATACGTGCATATGGGACTTCAACAATACCATTTTTTACCATATATAAATCGCCATCGACTGCACCTCTTTTTTGAATATTTTTACGATAATTTTTATGTTCTAACTTATACGGTTTAACACCTATTTCTATTCCTGAATTTGAAATCCCTAAACCTATTATCTCAAATTGTTCGGGGTTGTATTTATCTAAAAATGTTATAGGGACACCCATCGCGCCATCGTAATCACAAGGAATGTCTGCTGTCTTATTCACATTGATAGCATCGTAATTATCGTATTTAGGATATTCTTCTAGATTGTACTTTTTATATAGAATTAATTCTTCGTGGCGTTGTAAATAGTCTAAATTAGTAAACCACCTTACACCTTTTACTCTGATAAATTTATTCCCTTTATCATCAATTCTAAATCCAGCAGCATTTAAGGGATAATCATTGGGTACTTGAAATTCTCTATCCCCACTATGAATACTTGCTCCAATCCAAACTTTATTTTGTTTTATTAAAGAGAAAAAATCTTTATAGGTTACAGAATTAACATTACCTATTATCAAAAACTTTTTATCATACTGCACTAATTGCTCTACATATTCTCTAAAAAGAGAGAAAGGAGGATTGGTTACTACTATATCTGCTTCTTTTAGTAATTCTATGCATTCTTGACTACGAAAATCGCCACTACCCTTTAAGCGAGTAAGGATATTCTTGTCGTTTTGAAGCAAAAGTTCTACATCCGCCAGACTGACAGCACCATCGCCATTAAGGTCCACTACCTCTGTAATTACGATTTTATGCGGGACACGGGTTTTATTTATTTTATTCCCAAATTCAACAGTTTCATCGAAAAGTTCCAATTGAGTACCACTAATAGCGGAACCATCGTAACAGGTGGCAATTAGTTTTTTTAGTCCCAATACATTAAAATTGGCAGCAAAATACTTGAAAAAATTACTTTCATACGGATCATCACAGTTGCAGAATACTGTTTTATCCTTAAAGTGATGTTTGTAGTGTTTTAGTTCGTTCTCGATATCGGATAGTTGCGTGTAAAACTCATCTTTTTTTGCACGGTTTGCCGCATGCAATTTTTTATTACCTGGCATAGTACTTGAGTAGTTAGTGCATAACTACTCATCGTATAAGCACAAGTAATAAGAATAAAAAAGGTGCAGACCATCTCTATACGCGTTCACGGGAAGCCTAGGAAGAAACCCGCCAATCATCATAGATTAGTCCACACCTTACAAGTGTGAACATTAACTTTGATGATTGTGCAGATTACCTCATGGCAATCTCGTGAACATTTACTTTTTCCTTATTGTTTAAAGAATCAGTTTCCTAGGCTTTTTCTTTGAACGCGAAAAATAGTTAATGCTTGGTTAATATGTAAAAATTATGTATCTATTTATTTCAGCTTTATTCTCTTTTTCTTTTACAAGCACAAATATACATTTAAAATTTTTAATTACTATCATTTTCTGTCTAGAATCTTCAAGGGGATTTTTAATGTGGGCGGTGCAGTCGCCAGGAAGGCGACTTAGACCACTAGTATGGGTTTGGTTGGTTGCATCATATAGAATACGATTATACTAGTGGTCTGCATTGCGGAGCAATGCGCACCGCCTCGTTAAACTCCACGCGTGCGGTTGTTTTGTGTGTGGGTGTTTTTCGGGGTATTCCATTACACAGGCGTTGCATTCGGGCTACGCCCTCATTTAACACCTGCCTACAACACAGATGCACCGCCCTACGGGGGTGCGATATGATGTGTATCCAGTTTACAGGCGTCGCCGCTGCGCTCTGACACCTGCCTACAAAAAAGAACCACACCCTATGGGCGTGGTAAATTTACATAGTTAACTCTTACCTCGCCTGTAGAACCTCCATTCTATTTGCATCCAGACGGATAAATGTGAATAGAAGCAGTGTGAATCCCCAAAGCGACGAACCACCGTAGCTGATAAGTGGGAGCGGAATACCAATTACAGGTGTGATACCTGTAACCATACCCAAGTTTATAAAGAAGTGGAATAGGAATATGCAGAGTATTCCATAACCATATATGCGCGAGAAGGCAGAACGTTGTCTTTCTGCTAGGTATATTAACCTAATCATTAGGGTAGCATAAATGATTATAAATAGGGTAGACCCCAAAAATCCCCATTCTTCGGCAATAGTACAGAAGATAAAGTCGGTATCTTGTTCTGGTACGTAGTTAAGTTTAGTTTGTGTGCCGTTTAGATATCCTTTACCTGCAATGCCACCAGAGCCAATAGCAATTTGAGACTGTCTCACATTGTAGCCCGCACCTTGAGGGTCGTCTTCAAGACCCAAAACAATCTTGATACGTATTTGTTGGTGAGGAGCCAAAATATTGTTGAATGCATAGTTTGCACTTCCAGATATAGCTATAGACAGAAGCAAGAAGCAAGATATAAGCATATAGGTTCTTCTATGCATCACAAATCCCCAAACAAGCAGGAAGATAATGCTCACACCAATACTCAATACTGCTGCGTGCCAAGTTTTAATGGCAGGGATAAAGTTTGCTAGTATAATTCCTATGGTATAAATACCCGCATTAATTCCTAAGAATGAGAAAATACAGGCTTTGTCTTTGGTATATATTCTTAGGAAAATTAGGGCTGTAATTACAGCAATAGCAAACACTAATATAAAGCCAAAAAGTTCTGGAACATCCACACCAACCACAGCATCTGGTAGGTTGTTGTATCTAAGTACGAGCACAAAAAACACAATAGCAAACACACCGAGTAGAAGTATTATTCCGTTCATACCTTCTCTAAAAAGTAAAAGGAAGAATGAAAAGAAAACTAGTGCAGAACCTGTTTCACTTTGTGCGATAATAATTATAGCAGGAAGAAGAATAATGCCTACAGCAAGCATTAAGTCTCTATTTTTGCTTAGGTCTCTTTGCGATTTACTTAAGAAAGCAGAAAGGCACAAGCATGTAGCATATTTGGCAAATTCGGCAGGCTGTATCTTAAATGCCCCAAAGTTTAGCCAAGAATGCGACCCTTTTGTGTCTGTTGCCAGGAATATGGTAGCAATAAGCAGTATAATCATGAGGGCATAAAATACGTACGCAATATTGCTATAGAATTTACTATCTATTGTGAGCACCATAGAACCAAGTAGAAGAGCAGTTGCAATCCAGATAATTTGTTTACCGTGGTTTGCAGAGAAATTAAAAATTTCTGCATTGTCGTAGTCGTAACAAGCAGCATAGATTGTACACCAACCTATAAAAATAAGGATTAGGTATAGACCAATAGTCCACCAATCTAACATTTTTAATATGTTCTCTTTTCTTCTCACTTTATTCTTCTTTAGGTTCAATTACACTTTCCATCATACGTTTTTCAAGATACAATCTATTAGGAGCAATGCTTTTGTGTAAATATTTTTCTATCATTAAACTCGCAATAGGCACTGCCCATGTAGCACCAAAACCAGAGTTTTCTACATAAACTGCAATTGCTATTTGAGGATTATCTTTAGGAGCAAAACCCATAAAAATAGAGTGGTCTTCGCCATGAGGGTTTTGTGCAGTACCAGTTTTACCACAGTAGGTAACACCATCTATCTGACCATTGTAGCGAGCAGTACCTTTTGTTACCACCGCTTCCATACCTTCTTGCACCACATCGAAATATTTCTCTTCAATATCAACCACGTGTTTGGTGGTATAGGCAGAGTCTATCTCACCGCCCTCTATTTTCTTAATAATATGAGGAGTATAGAAATATCCCTTGTTTGCAATAAGAGCAGCAAGGTTTGCAATTTGTATTGGAGTAGCCAAAATCTCTCCCTGACCAATAGAAGTGGAAATAATAGTAGAAGATTTCCATCTGTTTTTACCATAAATCTTGTCGTATGTGGTAGATTTATAAATCACGCCACCCTTTTCGTTTGGGAAGTCTATGCCCAGTGGAGTGCCAAATCCCATAGACATTACATAGTCTCTCCACACATTGTATGCACCATCTGTGGTACCATATTTGCCTAGGTTTAGGTCTAAAAAATTTCTTAAACAATAACCATAATAGGCGTTGCAAGAGTGCTGAATAGAACCACGCAAATCGAGTGGAGATTTGTGCTCGTGGCATCCCATTTTTCTAGTTCTTGTATAATAATATCCCTGTTTACATGGGAATGCAGTATTCTCATTAATGATTTTCTCTTGTTGGAAAATAAGAGCTTGCACAAGTTTAAAAGTAGACCCTGGAGGGTATTGAGCCATTACAGGACGGTCGAACAAAGGTCTTTGTTTGTCCTTTAATAAGTTTGCATAGTTTGCAGAACGTTCTCTTCCCACAAGCAGAGCAGGGTCGTATGAAGGAGAAGATACTAGTGCTAAAATCTCACCAGTAGCAGGCTCAATTGCCACAATACTACCCATTTTGCCGTTCATTAGCAGCTCACCATATCTTTGAAGCTCCATATCTAAGCCCATGGTAAGATTTTTTCCAGACACAGGCGCCACATCACTGGCACCATCCATATATTTGCCCTTTATTCTACCATGCACATCGCGCAGAAGTATTTCCACTCCCTTTTCGCCACGAAGCTCTTTTTCGTATGTTCTTTCCACACCAGATTGTCCTTTGTAGTCGCCCCTTACATAATAAGAATCTTCGTCAATTTGTTTTTGGTTTACCTCACCCACACTACCAAGAGCATGAGCACCATGTGGCATAGAGTATTTTCTAAGCACACGTTGTTGGGTAAGCACCCCAGGGAAACGGAACATTTTTTCCTGCAAAAGCCCGTACGACGCTGTAGAGATTTGCGACATAAACACTTGTGGTGTGTATCTAGAATATCCAGGATTTTTTCTTTTATTTTTAATATCCTTAATTCTTATGTCAAAATCTTCTTTTGTAATATTAAGGGCATTGCAGAAACTAAGGGTGTCGAAATCTACCATTTCACGCATAATGAGCATTACATCATACACAGGTTGGTTAGAAACAATTAAGTTGTTGTTTCTATCATAAATAAGTCCGCGAGCAGGGTAGATAGTTTTTTTAAGGAACGCATTACTATCTGCGTTGTCTTTGTAAGAGTCATTCACTACCTGAAGAAAAAATAGTCGAGTAATAAAAAGAATAGCACAAAGCATCACCACCAAAACAATAACTATTTGGCGTGCATGTGAATCTTGGTGTTTTCTTTTGTATTGGCTCATTTTTTTCGGCAAAGTTCATAACACATAATTAGAAGTAAACTAAGTGCTATGTTTATAATAATTCTTAGAAGTAGAAAGCCGAAATTATTAAATGAAAGTGCTTCCATCATAAATAGGGCAATATGATGAAGCGAAACCATACCAACAGCATATTTCAAGTATCCACTTGTTTCAAACTGATAAATAGATGGTTCTTGGAATTTAAATTCCAAATGTGAAAACAATACCTTTAAGTATCCTTGACGAATAAATCCAATCAAGGTGCATGCAAAGGTATGTAGCCCTATAGTGTTAGAGAAGAAATCTACGGTTAAACCCAACAAAAATGCAATAAGCATTAAGCTAGGAGTTTTTACATTTAGAGGTAAGTCTAAAAGGAAAACAATGTAAATATATGGACTAACTAGATAGAAATAATCCATATTATTGAATAGTAACACTTGAAGAAGTACTACCACTATAAATTGGATAATATATTTTATAGAAGTTACATTCATGGTGCTACATTTATAGAGTCAAGTTCTTGTTTATAACCAAATTCCATAACCTCTACGTATGTTAGAGTGCGGAAATTTGTGCTTAGTTTTACATCTATAGATAAGAATTGTTCAGATGCTTCTTCCACGTTTATCACTTCACCCACAGGTATGTTTGCAGGGAAGATAGAAGAAAAACCACTAGTGCTTATTTTTTCACCTATAGATACTTTTACGTGTTTTGGTATTTCAGTTAGTTTGGCATATCTATAATCTGAACTCTCCCAAACTAGTGAACCAAAGTTGTTGCTAGAGTCTAGTTTACAACTAATTTTAGACTGATTGTGAATAACAGGAATAACAACTGAAAAGTGGTCTGAAACAGTTTTAATAATACCCACCACACCAGTTGAGCAAATAACACCCATATCAGGTTTTATGCCGTCCAATTCACCTTTGTCTAGTATAATTAAGTTTTGTTGGTTGTTTACAGAATTATTTATCACATTGGCAGTAATAACTCTATATGTTTTTGGTAAACTATCTGTAGATGTGTTACCAAGTTTTGCCTTAACGGCAAGAAGTTCTTCTCTTAAAAGAGCATTCTCCTTTAGCAGATCTTCATTGTTTTCTGTAAGGTAGAAGTATTCACTAATACCACCAGTAAACTCACTAATGCTACCATTTACCGCTGTCATAGAGCTAGAAAACACAGAATGCTGATAGTTATTGTTGAAAACTATCAGCAAAATTGCTATCAGTTCCAAAAATAGGAATAATAGCAATGAACTAGCTTTTTTTAGTAGTAGTAAAAGGTTTTCCATATAGTTTTAAAAAAGAGTGACTCAAAAGTCACTCTTTTTTATATTAACGCATCAAGAATGAATAGTTATCTATATTTTTTAGTGCCAATCCTGTACCGCGTGCTACGGCGTGTTGAGGATCTTCTGGCACGTGGAATGTAATGTTAATCTTGTTAGATAAACGTTGGCTCAAACCACGAAGAAGAGCACCACCACCAGTTAGGTAAATACCGTTTCTTACGATGTCGGTATAAAGCTCGGCAGGAGTACTTTCTAGAGCAGCCATGATAGCAGCTTCCATTTTAGAAATAGATTTGTCTAAGCAGTGAGCTATTTCTTGGTAAGATACAGGTATCTTAAGAGGAAGTGATGTCATATTGTTTGGTCCGATAACTTCAAATTCGTCTGGAGCTTCGTCTTCTGGAAGCTCAGTAAGAGCAGAACCTACTTTAATTTTGATTTGTTCTGCAGTAGGAGCACCCACTTTGATGTTATACATACGACGCATATATTCTTGGATATCGCTAGTAAGCTCGTTACCTGCAATACGAATAGATTTGTCGCAAACAAGACCACCTAGAGAAATAACTGCAATTTCAGTAGTACCACCACCTATGTCCACAATCATTTGACCGCATGGAGCTTCTACGTCTAAGCCGATACCCATAGCAGCAGCCATAGGTTCAAAAATCATATAAACGTCTCTACCGCCAGCGTGCTCAGAAGAGTCACGTACCGCACGGATTTCCACCTCAGTACTACCAGATGGAATACAAACCACCATGCGTAGAGAAGGAGAGAAGAAACTATTTCTATGACCAATTTTCTTAATCATACCGCGAATCATCATTTCCGCAGCGTAGAAGTCGGCAATCACACCATCACGTAGAGGACGGATAGTACGAATATTTGGGTTGGTTCTTTCGTACATTAAGTACGCTTCTTTACCCACTGCCACTAGTTGGTCATTCTTGTCTAGGGCAACGATAGATGGTTCGTCTAGAACCACCTTACCGTTTTGGATTATAATGGTATTAGCTGTACCTAAGTCAACAGCTATTTCTTGTGTGAATGAAAATAAACCCATATTTTTTAGTGTTTAAAGTGACGGATACCTGTGGTAACCATAGCAATGTTATTTTCGTTGCAATAGTCTATTGAAAGATTATCTTTAATAGAACCGCCAGGTTGGATAACAGCTTTAATGCCTGCTTTGTAAGCTATTTCTACGCAGTCTGGGAATGGGAAGAATGCGTCAGAAGCCATCACAGCACCATTTAAGTCGAAGTTAAATGTACCAGCTTTTTCTATTGCTTGTTTAAGAGCATCTACACGTGAAGTTTGACCTACACCGCTAGCGCAAAGTTGTTTGTTTTTAGCAAGTACGATAGCGTTAGATTTTGTATGTTTCACGATTTTGTTAGCGAAAATCATATCTTCTATTTCAGAAGCGCTAGCAATAGCGTTTGTTACAGGAGTTAAATCTTCTGCACCTTCTGTGCTATTGTCACGTTCTTGAACTAGAACACCACCTAGTAAGCTACGGAATTGTTTGTTTGGACGAGCTGTAGGTTTTTGGATAAGGATGATACGATTTTTCTTTTGAGTTAAGATTTCAAGAGCGTCCATATCGTAGTCTGGAGCAATGATAACCTCAAAGAAAATTTTGTTGATTTCTTCT
This sequence comes from Candidatus Enterocola sp., assembly GCA_045611845.1. Lineage (GTDB taxonomy): Bacteria > Bacteroidota > Bacteroidia > Bacteroidales > Paludibacteraceae > Enterocola. Next base: position 26,999 of record JAZKXZ010000010.1, read on the forward strand.
GCAGTAGCTTTATCTACTGGAGTGTTGGTGATAAGCACACCACCGAATGCAGAAACTGGGTCACCAGCTAAAGCATCGTTCCAAGCTTCAAGTAGAGTGCTGCGAGAAGCAAGACCACATGCGTTGTTGTGTTTTAAAATTGCGAATGTAGTTTCGTCAAATTCAGCGATTAGGTTTACAGCAGCGTCGATGTCAAGTAAGTTGTTGTAAGAAATTTCTTTACCTTGAAGTTGTTCAAACATGCTGTCGAAGTCGCCATAGAAGCTACCTTTTTGGTGAGGGTTTTCGCCGTAGCGAAGTGCTTTAGCGTCGTCTTTTGCATAACGGAACGCAGAGTCGATACCGCCATCGAAATAGTTGAAGATAGCAGAGTCGTATGAAGAAGAAACTGCAAATGCTTCTTTAGCGAAGAATTTACGTTCGTCTAATGTACTTACTGCACCATTGTTGCAAAGCATATCGTAAAGTGGAGCATATTGAGCTTGAGAAGCCACGATAACCACGTCGTTGAAGTTTTTAGCAGCACCACGGATAAGTGAAATACCACCTATGTCGATTTTTTCAATAATATCAGCCTCGCTAGCACCAGAAGCAACAGTTTTTTCAAATGGATATAAATCAACAATTACTAAGTCGATTTCTGGAATTTCGTATTGAGCTATTTGAGCTTGGTCGCTTTCATTGTCTCTTCTACAAAGAATACCACCGAATACCTTTGGGTGAAGAGTTTTTACTCTACCGCCAAGGATAGAAGGATAAGAAGTTAAATCTTCTACTGCATCACAAGGTACGCCTAGAGATTCTACGAATGTTTTTGTACCACCTGTAGAAAGAATGCGTACACCTTCCTCATGTAATTTTAGAACTATTTGATCTAAATTTTCTTTATGAAAGACAGAGATCAAAGCTGATTTAATACGTTTGTTTTCCATTATTTTAAGATAAAGTGAGTTTAAGTGCTACAAAACTACAAAAAAAGTGCGAGAAGTGAACCACTTCACGCACTTAAATTGCATATAAACAGCAAATTGTTGATAAAATTATCGTCTTTTGTATGTGATAAAGGAATAATTATACTCGTGTTTCTCGTCGGCAAGGTGATTTTCCTGTTTTTCTACCTCCCAAATAGCCTCATCTATCACTGGGAAATAAGCATCTGCATCAAAGCGACCATCTATTTTAGTAATTTCCAAACAATCTGCATTCGCAATGGTCTGAGAATAGATATTTTCGCCGCCCATTATAAATACCTTTTCTTCCGATGTGCACGCAGCGAACGCATCTGATAAAGAATTGAACACTTCGCAATTCGCTAGTTGAAGGTCTTTTTGGCGAGAAACCACTATATTTCTACGGTTTGGAAGCGCTCCGTTTGGTAGAGAATCGTATGTTTTTCTACCCATTATCACAGTGCCACCAGTGGTGATTTGCTTAAAATGCTTCAAGTCGTTTGGCAGATAACAAAGCAATTTGTTGTCCTTGCCAATACCGTTATTTTGGTCTATTGCTACTACGATAGTTATCATACAGCTACCACTCCTTTTATATGTGGATGTGGGTCGTAGTCTGTTAGTTCAAAGTCTTCATATTTGAAATCGAAGATAGACTTCACATCTGGGTTAATCTTCATGGTAGGCAGGTGACGAGGCTCGCGAGAAAGTTGCTCACGCACTTGTTCTAGGTGGTTCACGTAGATGTGAGCATCACCAAGGGTGTGAACAAAATCGCCTTCTTTAAGACCACAAACTTGAGCCATCATTTTAAGAAGCAATGCGTATGAAGCAATGTTGAATGGTACGCCAAGGAATGTGTCGGCACTGCGTTGGTAAAGTTGAAGAGACAGTTTACCATCTGCCACATAGAATTGGAAAAATGCATGGCAAGGAGGTAGATTCATATTTTTAATATCACCCACGTTCCAAGCATTTACAATAATACGGCGAGAATCTGGGTTGGTTTTAAGAGTGTTTACCACCTCAGAAATTTGGTCGATATGGCCTCCTTCGTAGTCTGGCCAAGAGCGCCATTGGTAACCATAGATATGGCCTAGGTCTCCGTTTTCGTCAGCCCATTCGTTCCAAATGCGCACACCGTTGTCTTGAAGATATTTCACATTGGTATCACCGTTTAGGAACCAAAGTAGCTCGTGTATAATAGACTTAAGGTGCAGTTTTTTAGTGGTAAGAAGTGGGAAACCTTCTTCCATATTAAAACGCATTTGATGACCAAACACACTAATTGTGCCAGTGCCGGTGCGGTCTTCTTTGCGTACACCTTCCTTAAGTATTCTATCCAAAAGGTCAAGATATTGTTTCATATATTTGATTTTTTAAGTTAGTACATGTTATATGTTGTCTTCAACACCTTAAACTCCGTGCGACGGTTAATCTGTTTCGCAATTTCTTGTTGCTCAGAATTTAATTTAGAGATAAACTCTTCGGTTAGTGGCACGTTCACCTTCAAGAATCTATATTTTTTTACTAATTCTCTGTCTGGCACCACAGGGGTGGTTTCGCCATAGCCTTTAGCTGTAATTCTGGCAGGCTCAATTCCGTGCTCGGTTAGGTAATTTACCACAGACATAGCACGTTCTTGAGATAGTTTAATGTTTGCCTCTTCTGTGCCAACAAAGTCGGTATGAGCTCCTATTTCTATTGTAATATTAGGGTTGTCGTTTAGCAGTTTCACTAAATCGTTTAGCCCGTCTGTTGATTCCGGAGTAAGTTTAGCAGAACCAAATTCATAGAAGATGTTATTCATCTTCACAGGTTTGCTCACAGAATTTAGTGTAAAGTTAACATTAAAATCTTTACTATCCTCAAGATTTGGTATCTCAAGTTCAGATTTACTGTTTAAATAACCTCTACATGTACCTAAAATTACATAATTAGCATTTTTAGGCAGGGCTATTTTATAAGAACCATTCTTTTTAGTTTTTGTTGAGGTGATAAGGCCGTTGTTGCCCACCACTTTCACCACAGCATCGCTAATTGCCTCACCTTTGCTATCGGTTATATTTCCGCTAATAGAAAATTCCAATTCTGGTTCATGAAAACTCCAGATATGGTCGTAGAATTTCTTATCATTTCTATTAGAAGAGAAGAACCCTTTGTTTTCTTTGCCTTGGAATGTGATGCCAAAATCGTCGGCATTTGAGTTCATAGGCGCAGGTAGGTGTAGTACCAGCCATTTGTCTGGGTCGCTCTCTTTTTCTTTGGGAAGAAGGGTTGCCTCGTATATGTCAAGTCCACCTAGACCCACTCTGCCGTCTGATGAGAAATATAGTCTGCCGTCTTCACGGAAGCTTGGAAACATTTCGTCTGCAGCTGTGTTAATGTCTGGTCCTAGGTTTTCTGGTGTGCCCCATTCGGCACCTTCTTTTGCAATTCTCCAAATATCTT
>JAZKXZ010000011.1:0-48822 GCA_045611845.1 Candidatus Enterocola sp.
ACCTTAAAATAGTTCTATCCAGTAATAATGAAAAATACAAACAAAAATACAGCAGTTCTATTACTTCACTGCCCTGACAAACAAGGTATTATCGCGGCAGTTACAGAGTTTATAAACATCAACAAGGGTAATATTATTTACCTAGACCAACACGTGGACAAAGCAGAAAAAATCTTCTTTATGCGTGTGGAATGGGAACTAGACAATTTCCTTATCCCAACAGATAAGATCAACGAATATTTCCAAACCCTACTTGCGAACAAATACGAGATGGAATTCCAAATCCATTTCCAAAACCAAAAACCTCGCATGGCGCTTTTTGTTTCTAAACAAGCACACTGTATGTATGACCTTCTAGCTCACTATGAAGCTGGCGACTGGAACGTGGAAATTCCACTTATCATAAGCAACCACCCAGACCTTGAGCACGTGGCTAAAAAGTTTAATATTCCTTATTATTGCTTGCCTATTACAAAAGAAAACAAAGAAGAGCAAGAAGCAAAAGAAATGGAATTGCTAAAAGAGTACAACATCACATTTGCTGTTCTTGCAAAATATATGCAAATAATTTCTCCAGAATTTATTAAAGCATATCCAAACAATATTATTAATATTCACCACTCATTCCTTCCTGCATTCGTGGGCGCAAAACCATATCACGCAGCGTTTGAACGAGGTGTAAAAATTATCGGTGCTACTTCTCACTATGTAACTGAAGAACTAGACGCAGGTCCTATCATCAAACAAGACGTGGCTCGCATCTCTCACAAAGACAGCATCGAAAACCTTATTCGCAAAGGTCAAGACCTAGAAAAAGTGGTGCTTTCTCGTGGTGTAGAAAAACACATCGAAAGAAAAATCCTAGTTTACAAAAACAAAACTATAGTATTCGGATAATAAACCGATGGTAGTTGTAATTAAATATAATGCAGGAAACATTCATAGCGTAGTGCACGCATTGCGCAGAATTGGTGTAGACCCTGTAGTAACAGACAACAAAGAATTAATCCGACAAGCGGACAAGGTTATTTTCCCTGGCGTAGGCGAAGCCGAAACCACCATGAACTACCTAAAAGAAAGAGGATTAGACACCTTCATTAAGAGTTTAACTCAACCAGTTTTGGGTATTTGTTTGGGAATGCAACTTATGTGCAAACACTCAGAAGAGGGCGATGTGGAATGCTTAGGCATTTTTGATTTACCAGTAAAGAAATTTATTCCTCGCAACCGCGAAAAAATTCCTCATATGGGATGGAATCAGGTAGAAAACCTCAAATCAGACCTTATGAAAGGAGTAACAGAAGGCAACCACGCATATTTTGTACATAGCTTTTATGTACCATTATGCAACGAGGCTATTGCAACAACAAATTACATACAAGAGTTTGCAAGCGCACTAAACAAGGACAATTTCTATGCTACACAATTTCACCCAGAAAAAAGGGGTGATGTAGGAACAAAAATTTTAGAGAACTTTATTAATTTATGATAGAATTAATCCCTGCCATAGACATTATCGACGGCAAATGTGTACGCCTTTCACAAGGTGATTACAATAGTAAAAAAACATACAACGAAAACCCACTAGAAGTGGCTAAAAGTTTTAGGGATCATGGCATCAAACGTCTTCACCTTGTGGACCTAGATGGAGCAAAAGCTCAACACATAGTGAACTACAAAGTACTTGAAACTATTGCAAATGGCACAGACTTGATAATTGACTTTGGTGGCGGACTTAAAACAGACGAAGACCTACGCATTGCATTTGAAAGTGGAGCGAGCATGATTACAGGCGGAAGCATTGCGGTGAAAAATCCTGCTGTGTTTGAATCATGGATTAGTAAATTTTCTGGCGAAAAGATTATTCTAGGTGCAGACGTAAAAGACAAGAAAATTGCAGTAACAGGTTGGCTTGAAGATACAGATACAGAGCTTTTCCCATTCCTTGAGTCTTATATCAACAAAGGCATAGGCAAAGTAATCTGCACAGACATAGCAAAAGATGGTATGCTTCAAGGTCCATCAATTGAACTTTACAAAGAAATAATGAACGCTCACCCTACCCTACACCTTATAGCGAGTGGCGGTGTAAGTAGCATGGAAGACATTATAAAGCTAGATGAAGCAGGCATTCCTGCGGTAATCTTTGGCAAAGCGATATACGAAGGCAGAATTACTCTTAAACAGTTAGAGGAGATAGTTAGGAGTTAGGAGTTAGGAGTTAGAAACGTAAATAAGTAAACTAAATTCAACAATTATATGTTAGCTAAAAGAATTATTCCTTGCCTAGATGTTAAAGACGGCAAGACTGTAAAAGGTGTAAATTTCGTAAACTTTCGTCATGCAGGCGACCCTGTAGAAATGGCAGCTATGTATAGCGAAGCAGGCGCAGACGAATTAGTATTTCTAGATATTACTGCTTCTCACGAAGGCAGAAAAACTTTCGTTGACGTAGTAAAACGCGTAGCAGCAAGCACTAGCATTCCATTCACTGTAGGTGGTGGTATTGGCGAACTTTCAGACGTAGAAAGACTACTAAATGCAGGTGCAGACAAAGTTTCTATCAACTCTGCAGCACTTCGCAACCCACAACTTATCAATGACATTGCTAAAAACTTTGGTTCTCAAGTGTGCGTTGTAGCTATCGATGCTCAATTTGAAAACAACGAATGGATTTGCTACCTAAATGGCGGTCGTATCCCTACAGAACGTAAACTTGTAGAATGGGCAATAGAAGCAGAGCAACGTGGTGCAGGTGAAATCCTATTCACAAGTATGAGCCACGACGGTGTAAAAACTGGCTATCCAAACGATGCTCTAGCAGCACTTCACGAAAGCCTAAACATCCCAGTGATTGCATCTGGTGGTGCTGGCACAATGGAACACTTCAAAGATGCATTCCTAGTAGGTAAAGCAGACGCAGCTCTAGCAGCAAGTGTATTCCACTTCGGTGAAATCAATATTAAAGAATTAAAAGAATATTTGAAAAACAACAATATCCCAGTAAGATGAATTTAGATTTTGAAAAACAAGGAGGACTTATTCCTGCCATTATTCAAGACGCTGTTACAAACAAAGTTTTGATGCTTGGTTATATGAATAAAGAATCTTTAGACAAAACTATTGAAACTAATAAAGTTTGCTTCTATAGCCGTTCTCGCAACTGCCTATGGACAAAAGGTGAAACAAGTGGTAACTTCCTAAACGTGGTTTCTATTAAAGAAGACTGCGACAACGATACACTGCTTATAAAAGTGAATCCAGTAGGTCCTGTTTGTCACACTGGTGCAGACACATGTTTCAACGAAGAAAATAAAGAAAACCCTATCCTTTTCCTTAGCACTCTTCAAGAGTTTATCAACAAACGCTACGAGGAAATGCCAGAGGGTTCTTACACCACTTCACTTTTCCAAAAAGGCGTGGCTAAAATGTCTCAAAAAGTGGGTGAAGAAGCTGTTGAAACAGTTATTGAAGCTATGGCAAATAACAATAGCAGACTTATCTATGAGTCTTCAGACTTGTTATATCACTTAATAGTGCTTCTTACTTCAAAAGGCTTACGCATTGAAGACCTTGCAGCAGACTTAAAGAAACGTCATAAAGTAACAAAAGATGAGTACCCAAACCAATAATATACTTATTAAATATAGCGGCGTAGAAATCTGCCAAAAAGAGCAAGTGGTACTTAAAGATGTAGCACTTGAAATATCTGCTGGCGAATTCTATTACCTTATAGGTAGCGTAGGTTCAGGTAAAAGTAGCTTACTTAAAACAATCTATGCCGAGCTTCCTATCACCGAAGGCAATGCCGAAGTTTTCAACTTCGATTTAAATGAAATCGAGCAAAAAGAAATTCCATTTCTACGCAGAAAAATAGGTATAATATTCCAAGACTTCCAACTATTAATGGACCGTACCGTTTATGAAAATCTTTTATTTGTGCTTAAAGCCACAGATTGGAAAGACAAAAACGATATGAACAAAAGAATAGAAGAAGTTCTTAACGAAGTGGGTATGGCAAATAAAGGCTACAAAATGCCACACGAACTTTCTGGTGGTGAGCAACAACGTATCGTTATTGCACGTGCACTTTTAAACAAGCCTTCATTAATCCTTGCCGACGAGCCAACAGGTAACCTAGACCCAGAAACAGGTAATGCCATTTTAGACCTACTACATGGCATTTGTAAAAGAGAAAACACTGCCATAGTAATGGCAACTCACAACTTAGGGCTTTTAGAAACTCACCCAGGCAAAGTACTCAAAGTAGAAAATAACAGATTGTTAGTATAAAAAAATGGCGAATCTTACAGATTCGCCATTTTAATTGCTGTAATAGCAGCCTCAACTCCCTTATTACCCAGTTCTCCACCACATCTATCTAGCGCTTGCTGAAGAGTATTTACTGTAAGCAAACCGAAGATAACAGGAGGAAAACCCTCGCGAGCATTAAGCTGAGCAACGCCTTGTGTAGTGCCAGAGCAAACATAATCGAAGTGAGGAGTATCACCTTGAATTACACAGCCCAACACTATAATAGCATCATATTTCTTTTTAGACTGAAAGTTTTTTGCAGCGTAAGTAAGCTCAAAAGCACCAGGCACATGAACCACATCTACATCCACTGCACCATTTTCTTCTAGAGCTTCCAATGCACCTTCAAGTAGAGCGAAAGTAACATTAGAGTTCCAGTCTGCCACTGCAATAGCGTAAGATTGTTTTGCCACTATAGCCTTATCAGGCATAGAGTTAGCATCATATTCTGAAAGGTTATGTAGCTTACTTGCCATTTTTCAAAGAAGCAGATTCAATATATTTATCAATTTCGTCAATGTCGGTAATACCAGTCATTTTACCTTCGAAACGAGTTTTAATTTCTTTGTAAGCAGCTTCTGCAGAAGCAAAATCGCCAAGAGACTCGTATGCACGAGCTGCTTTCATTAAAGCAGCGCTAGCTACTAAGATATTGTCTGCTTTAGCAGCTTTTTTGTAGCAAGAAATAGCTTTTTCAGCGTCGCCTTGCATTGCGTAGCAGTCTCCTAAAGTAGATTTCACTGTATATTGAAGAATATTGTCTGAAGCAGAGAAACCTTCTAGATAAGAAATAGCGTTGTCGTAATCTGCAAGTTTGAAATATGCTAAACCAGCGTATGCTTTAGCAAGATTGCCAGATTTTGTAATTGAATATTCGTCTGCAGCTGAAGCAAAACCGATAAATTCAATGCTATCTCCATTGATAGCTTTTTCGTATTGACCAGCAGCATAGTAAATCTGACCTAACGCCATTTGTTCTGCAGCTTCTTCAGATTTTGGTTGAACCATAAAGTTATCTACCACTAACCAGCATACTAACACTGCAACTACTGCTGCTAATGCATAAAGTAAAGGTTTTTGATTTTTTTCTAAAAATGCTTCAGATGTACTTAACGCACCTTCTAAGTTTTTTAACTCTTGTTCTGTAGCATCTACTGGATTATTTTTTTTGTTTGCCATGATATAATTATTTGTTTAATATTTTTCTATTAGAACTGCAAAGTTAAACTTTTTATTGATATAATAATAATATAAATGTGTGTTTTTACTGCCTAAAACAAATTTTTATTGAAAATTTCCGCAGTTTTGTTTTGTAATTAAAAGAAAAGTATTACCTTTGCACTGCCTTAAGGTTCCTTGGCCGAGTGGCTAGGCACCGGTCTGCAAAACCGTCTACGGCGGTTCGAATCCGCCAGGAACCTCAACAAAAAAGCGATGTTCACAAAACATCGCTTTTTTTATTGCAATTACCCTATAAAACCATACAAAATAAAAGGTATAAACTTCTATTTTAGTAAAAGAAAGATTTTCTATATTTATCAAATTGAACAATGCAAACTAATATGGAAAGAACAAAATTTATTTTATACCAAATAGCTACTAGTGTAATACTTTTCGTATTTTATTTACTATCTCATGACCACAATTCACTCATGAAAATATCTGGTGATAATTCCATGGCTGTGATTGTTATGTATGGATTTATTGGTGTAATATCACTTATATCACTATTTATAAGTATAATATCATGTTTATTAACTACTAAACAAAGAAATATAATATATTCATATTGTGTTGCTTTATTCGCTGGTTTTACAACATTATGGGTCTTAAATGACTTCTTTTTTATTCATAAAGCATATGTAGCAATAGATTATATATTACACATTATATTACTAATTGGATTCATTTATCTTGTTGATAGGGCGAAAAAAGGGAAAGTATTAAATTTTTTAAATTTTATACAAGACAAAAAGTATTTAAAAGATACTTTGATATTCTCTGTATTAATTATATGCTGCTATATAATCCCAGACCTGATATTTGAAAGATATGTAGTTTCACCTTATGAAAAAACTAGCAAAGATACTATCTCTGTTTCTATATATATTAGGTACATAATGTGTTATGCTTGTTTATTATCTCATCATATTTTGATATACAAGAACTGGCGAAGAAGCGCATTAATTGTATTTATTTTATTTTTGCTACCTAGCCTTATTTATTTATGTGCTAAGATGTTTTTATTTGATGTTATGTCACTTGCATTATATTTCGGATATTCATTCGGATTTAGTGTAATATCTGTAATAATATATGAATTAACTTGCAAAATACTTAGTAAACATCGCGAAAAATATCGCAAACTATACGAAGCAGAATTAAAAGAGAAAGCAAATAAATCCTGAATTAGTTATTACTATACCTAAAACAGAAGTTAAAACAATAGAGTTATCTGAATATTATGCGAATCATTAGTTACGAAGAGTATTTATATAGATTTAAAGACAATGGTTATTATACAGAAGATATAATTCCATACCTAAAAGAAAGTAAAGAGAACTTTAAAAATTATATACTAGAACAAGATCGTCCTATATTTATTTTTAATCATTTCAATGATATTATACATGTTCTAGAGGCATTACATTACGATCAAATTTTTACTCCATCATACATCAATCAATGTTTTGAAGAAATTGAGATAAATAGCACAGAAATATATAAACTAATCTACAAATATGCCATTGCATATCAATGTAGAGCAGAATGTACTTATTTCCCTTTTAGACTACATATTGATGTAAACATGCTAAAAGAGAAAATAAAAAATGCACCAAGTGAATTTGTAGTTCCTAATTATTCATATAACTACAGCATGTCATTTCTGGAAAAACCAGATTATGATGAGTTTATTAATTATTCAAGATTTAATAAAAATTTTCCAAAAAGAAGGGAGCAATTTATAAATAATAAAATGGATTTTACCTGTGGGCAATTTTATTTGGAATGGCTGGGTGGTTTTGGTATGAGCATAGAAGTTCTATTTAACCAATTGCAAATTTTTATAGAAGAAGGGCTAACTACCAATAATGAGATAAATAAGATGTTAGCTGAATTTACTCCTACTAAGCAGAATCTCGCAATAGAATTTTACTATTATTATGCTAAAGAGATGATATATCTCAATCTATTTAAGTGGCATAGATATACTATTGACTTAGATATTAATATGTTAACAAACAAAATAGCTATTTTCCAAAAATCAAATGACAATGTTACATATAATAAACAAGGTACAGTAGATTATTTCCAAAGACATGGCTATCTTCTTGATTATTATGATAAATCACTTGATGATTGCATCAAACTTAATGAATATTACCGCGAAAAATACCGCAAACTTTGTGAGGAAGAAGTAACGACACCAAGTTATAAACACAATCAGTTAATGCTAAAGTATAAGGAAAGTGATTTTTATAAAGAGATTAAAAAAACATTCAATGGAAGACCAACATTTGATAAATTTATACTTAATGAAGATAAAGATTATCCCAACCCTGCGTATAAAATGGTAAATATAATGCAAATCTTACAAAATGAGAATGCATTAACCAACGATTATATAAACAAGATGTTTGCAGATTTAAAGATATACAGATTCAACAAAGACAAACTATTTCCTGTATTACTTGATTATCTGCTAGAGTTTCTAAAAATTAAAAATACATCTTTCAATCTATATACCATAGATATAGATTTAGACATGCTTGTAAATAAAACCATATTGGCGCATGACGAAGAATTTATAACAAAGGAACGTTTATACAAGGTTTTAAAAGAATACAATATCATTGTTGATTTTAATATAAAAAGCGACAGACGTAGAGCAAAAGACAATAAGTATCGTGAGAAGTATGAGATTCAAACAAACAACTGCAGAGTAATTTCTTACGACGAGCTTGCATATAATATTAAATTCTATGGAGGATATGAAAATGAGCTAGTACCGTTTCTAAAAGAAGATAGTACTAATTTAAAGAAATTCATTTTCAACAACAATGACTATATACGTGATTTTAGATGCGATTTTGAAGACAGAATTTATATTCTTGAGATATTGTGTCGTGAGAATATCGTTTCTAATGATGAGATAAACGAATGTTTTAATAGCATTACAATTGATAGTAAAGAACAATACAAACTGATGTATCAATATGCGAGAGCACTCGAATACATTGAAGATAATCCTATTTTCCCTTTTTGCCTTAAGATAAATGTTAATAGAATAAATGAAATAATTGAAAGTGCACCTAAAGAATTTGTAGAAGAGGATTTTTTATATTCATTTGATTTACAAAATGTTATTAAAGAGACATACGACAGCATTATAGAAGAATATAAAGAATCTGATGGATATCAGGAAATGAAAAATATTGCATTAAAAAATCCTGTTGTTGCAATCACAGGTTCTTTTATTGGTTCTACAAAATATCGCTCTAGTTTAGTGGCTCTTGGTATCAATATTGAAGGTATGATTACTACTCTTCAGCTGCGAATGGAGGAAGGAATAATTACCAACACATATATCAACAAGGTACTTTCTGAATTACAACCAATTAATATTGAAGATTGGCTGGAGTTATTTATGGTATATGCAAATAAAATGATATATCTAAAGAAATTTAAATGGCACAAATACACTATAGATATTGATTTAGACATGCTCCTTAATAAGATCGCATACTTCTGTGATTATTACAATGACAGAGAAATATATACAGAGTGGGTTATAGAACGTTATGAACGTTTAGGTTATCCACTTCCTGTAAACAAACCACTTTCTAAAACACTAGAGATAGATGAATATTATAGAAGAAAATACAATACACTTTACCTTAAGGAAATAAATAAAGAAAAAGAGGATGAGCCTTTAAGAATAATGTCGCCAAAAGAATATTACGACGAAATTAGATTTGATTGTGTTTACGACAAAATTCTTTTGCCTAATATAAAAAATGATAAATCATATCTAAAACAAGTAATACTAAATACCGACAAAAACTACCCTCTTGCATTTAAATATACAGAAGTAAACCTTGAATATTTAAATGTATTGTTTACATTTGGATTGATAACTAAACCTGATGTGTATAACGCAATATCAAGTATTGATATTAACAATAATGACACGTACAAACGTATGGCAGAATTTGTCAATGCTTATTCATATCGTATCAAAGATAAGAATATGCCATACAATCTTAAACTAGACATTAACATATTAAACAACAAACTTGAACAAGCTTCTAATAAATACAAGAATATAGAAATCAAACAGACGTACAATTCATATAATTTCTATAAACCTACATTTGAAGCATTGAAGAACAAAATTAAAAATAGTGATGCGTATAAAAAACTAAAAGAATCTAATGTCTCTTATAATAATTTGTATGAAGTCAAAAATATTTATGCAGAATACTGCGACATTCCAAATCTTGCAAAACCAGAACACATAAGTTTAATCCAATCAGCTGATATTATTTCTACTGACCTACCAACATTACTAGAAAGTAATTATCTAGTACTTTATCAGCTCTTATTAGATGACAACCTGATTACAAACGACATTATTAATTATGATTTATCTAAACGTGCTCTACACAATACTAATGTAAATTTGTATGAATTACTTGTTGCTTTTTTATTAGTAAAAAGATACAAATTGCCAGAGTTTACTTTTGACATAAACCTAGACATGCTACAAAACAGTGTAGAGTCTATTCTAGAAGAAAGAAGCAAATATAGCAATATCTATAAAGTAAAATATCAATGTGATTTACTAGAAAAACTTGGTGTAACAGTTAAATTGGGTATTCCTAAAGAAGTGCGAGAGCAAAAAAGATTGATGTATAATAGAATATACGAAAATCGCTATCTACAAGAAAAGAAAAATAAAGAAGAAGATTTTTTTTATAAAAACTCAAAAAAGCTACCAAAAATTGAGATATATACAATAGAAAGATTAAGGAAATTAACAAAATCATACAAGGTAGAACACTATTCGTTTACAAATGACGACTCTAGCCTATCTTTTATGTTATTAATGAAATTTAAACTCAGCGATAATAAGGAATTATGTTTACAATTTAATGAAGAAAGCAACAAGTGTGATATAGGATATTATCGTATTTCTAACAAAAAAAACAACTCAAGAATAGAAATAGTTGATTATATAGTTAGTTATTATCTATTTAATGTAGCTGATAAATTATTCACAGCTTTAGCATCTAAAAGTGTGTATGAAATCATTGATTTCTTAGAGTATATTTTAAAATTAGAAGACTTTAGAAAAATATTTTATACAGATTGGTGGCTTGATGATAGCGAACAAGACACTAATTGGTTTACCGATAAAATTAAGCCTAAAATATGGAATGCTTACATATTCCTCATTAAATTGAAGATTTTTTTCAAAAATATATTACTTGAAATACAGAATAAATTATTCTAAGTATTGTAAGTGGTATAATCAAAAGAAGACTCATGGCAAATAATCTCAGACATGGATAAAATCAATCAAAAACAAATTTTTGAATTATATTTGGGGAAACGTTTTAATTTTCTCACAAGAATGGGATATGCTATTTCAAATGTAGAACCAATAAATAAAGGAGAAAGAATAGTCCTTTCTAATAAAAGATACAATAGAGAAATAGATTTCTTTTGGGGAGTAAGAAATAATAATATTTTTGATTCATATTGGAGTATAAGCATTTGTGTGCCAGATAAATCAAATATATTTTTTCTAGACCATTACTATTCTATTAAATATAGAAGTCATTTATCTACCAATTTGAATGACTATAAAGGCAACACTATCGAAGAAAAACTTGATTCATTTTTTAAATTCATTTCAAACATATTAAGAGACGACTTATATGCCCTACTTCGAGGTGATGAATGGTACGACATCCCGTTTTTGGGTTTAGAGCCAATAGATATTTCTATGTATGATATAAAAAAAGAGTATACAGGAACAAATATTCTATCGTTGATAAGATATAAAACGAGAAGTATATGTAATTCTATATTACGTAGTGAGATTTTAAGTAGATGTCTTAGCAAATTTTATAGTCCATTTAAAATACAGGTTTTACACCACTATAAAAGTTTAAACGACAAATCACTACCCTATTATTGCGACAAAAACACTGATATAATTAAAATAAATTGTTATTCTTGCAACTATAAAATTGAACTAGATATAACGAATAAAGACGCTATCAAATTTGACGTAGTCTGTAAAAAGGAATTACATAACAACGATATTAATAATTATTTTATTCACAAAATTGGACGCTTGCTAAGTTTGCCGTTTGGTTTTAATAAAACGTATCATTTTTATAGAAGCAATAAACTAGGTCATCCGTGCATCTATTATTTTAAATGTCCTAATTGTGGACAACAACATTTACTTTGTTTATATTCACTAGATTTTAATTTAAAAGATATTTTATTTAACTTTGAATATCAGATAACATCTGTAATAGCAGTAAAGTGTAAAGAAGTATTTATATTAAATGAAATAGGTAAAAATATCTATCACCGGTTTTTACATTAAACTCATACATTCTACCGCGAAAAATATCGCAAACTATACGAAGCAGAATTAAAAGAGAAAAATATTCTCTAGATAAACAATGAGGTTGACACTATAAAATGTCAACCTCATACTATTTTTGTGGTTTTAGTATTTACTTAATCACCATCTCTGTTATCACTGGTAAGTGATCTGAAGGGTATTTTTCTAATCCCATATCATCGTTGTCGGCAAAGTATGAGGTAATTTCTGCTCTACTTGCGTCGAATAAGATAAGGTCGATACGTTTTGGGCTCTTGTCGTCTGAACTGTAAAGACCAGTGTAGGTATTACCTTCCCAAGCACATTGGGTAGGATATTTAGTTTGTTGTTCTTCGTTACATACGTAAGCACCTACCGCAGCATCACCCATGGCAATGAAAGAGTCGGTCCAACGAGTTGAAAGCATTTCGTATGCTGGCTCGGTGATTTCGCAGTTGAAGTCGCCGGCAAAGAAGTATGGATATTCACCTGCAATTTCTGGAACCACCTTAATAGCTACTTCTGCTTGGTCGGTACGCACTTGTACTTTTTGTGCAGTATAGTTGTGGTTGAAGTGAGTAGAGAAGAAGAAGAATTCTTCTCCAGAAGTTCTGTCTTTAAGTTTAACCCATGCTACAAGGCGGTTGAAGTCTGAATTTGATACCTTACTTACTTTATAAGGAGTTTTAGAAAGGAAGAAACGACCTTGGTCTAGTTTGATATATCTGTCTTTTTTATAGATAAGACCTGTTTGTTCGCCACTAGCGCCAGCTGAGTTTTCTTTACCATTATCACGACCATAACCTACATATTCATATTCGGTTAGAGTAGAAATAAAGTCTGGAGATTGGTATTTTGTAATCTCTTCGATACCGCAAACGTCCATTTCGTGTCTTTGAATCATTTCAAATACTTTAGCCTTACGTTTTGGCCAATGAATTTCGCTATTGCCATCATTGTTGTAGTAACGAATATTATAGTTACAAATTTTGTGAATATTAGAATATGTACCTTTTGTGATAGCTTCAAACACAGGAGTTAATACTGTATCTTTTGAAATTGTGAAAGAGTCGCGTGCCGCACAACCTTTTGCTAGGTTTGAACCTGTAAAGATATGATCTGCATCTGGAATGAATTGCATATAAACTTTAGAAGATTTGTCTAAAGAGATTTCAGACTCAATCTTTTCACCATTGATAAACACTTCACCACCTTCAAAATCACCTAAAGTAAGTGTATACGAAGTTGGCTCTGGTTTAGCAGGCTCATCAGGTGTAACTGGTTGTTCTGGAGTTTCAGGATTATCTCCTCCCGGAGGAGTTGGTTCATCTGGTTTACATGCTACCACAGCAAACATTAATGCTGCTGGGACTAATAATAAGAATAATTTTTTCATAATAATCTATTTTTTATAAGTTGTTACCTTTTAATTTGTTAAGTATATGTAACTCCTAACTCCTAACTCCCAACTCCTAACTCATTGACAACGTAAGCCACCTCATCGACTTTTCGTCTAAAAGTGGAATAAGTTCTTCCATACGTTTGGCATTCTTTTGAAGAGTTTCCATGTCAAGATTGCCAGAGGCAAATCCTTCTTCAAGAGTTTTCTTTTCTTCTTCAAGCTCTGCAATTTCAACCTCTAATGCTTCCAACTCACGTTTCTCTGCAAATGTAAGTTTCCTTTTTGTTTCGTTGCGAGGTTTGTTGTTTTGAGTTTTCTGAGCATTGTCTGCCACGGCAGCCTTTTTAGCAATGCTTTCTTGCTCGTTTCTCCAATCGCGATAGTCGGTATAGTTGCCAGGGAAATCTTTTATTTCTGCATTGCCCTTAAACACAAGCAAGTGGTCTACCACCTTATCCATAAAGTAGCGGTCGTGCGACACCACTATCACGCAACCCTTGAAATTTATTAAATAATCTTCTAGAATATTTAGAGTTACAATGTCTAGGTCGTTAGTTGGTTCGTCGAGCACCAAAAAGTTTGGGTTACGCATTAGCACAGTACACAAATAAAGTCTGCGCTTCTCTCCTCCACTTAGTTTATAAATGTAATTATGCTGGGTTTCTGGAGCAAAAAGGAAATGTTGCAAAAACTGCGAAGCCGATAGTTTTCGTCCGCCACCTAAATCTACTTCTTCGGCAATTTCACGCACAGCATCAATCACCTTCATTTGGTCATTGAATTTAAGCCCTTCTTGGCTATAATAACCAAAACGCACTGTTTCACCTATATCAAAAGACCCTGCATCTGGTTTTTCTAAACCCAAAAGCAGTTTAATAAAGGTAGATTTACCCGTACCATTGGCTCCTATAATACCCATTTTCTCGTAACGAGAAAAATTATAATAGAAATTGTCTAATATTTTAAGGTCACCAAACGATTTGCTAATATATTTTGCCTCAAAAATCTTAGAACCTATATAGGTAGATTTATTTTCAAGGCGCACTTTGCCGTTATCTACCTTTTGCGACACCTTTTCTTGAAGTTTATAAAAATCTTCAATCCTAGATTTCGCCTTTGTAGCACGAGCTTGTGGCTGACGACGCATCCAATCTAGTTCTTTTCTAAATAAATTGTTGGCGCGAGCCAGTTCTGCATTTGTTTGGTCGATACGTTCTTGGCGTTTTTCAAGATAATAACTGTAATTACCTCTGTATCTGTAGAAACGCTTATTGTCTATTTCTATAATTTCATTACAAACCCTATCCAAAAAATACCTATCGTGAGTAACCATAAGTAGGGTGACATTAGACCTATTTAGATAATTTTCTAAATATTCTGTCATTTCTAGGTCTAAATGGTTGGTGGGTTCGTCGAGGATAAGTAAATCTGGTTCTTGCACAAGCACATTGGCCAATGCTACTCTTTTAACTTGACCACCAGAGAGTGTACCCATTGGTTGGTCGAAACGTGAAATATTAAATTTGGTTAGAATTTGTTTTGCCTTTTGCTCGTTGGCAAACTTGCTAAACGTATCTAACACAGTAACTTCTGGAGAAAAATCTGGAAGTTGTTTCAGATAAGACACACGCAAATCTCTCTTGGTTGTAATCTTTCCTGCGTCCATTGGCTCCACTCCTGCTATAATATTAAGAAGTGTAGTCTTGCCTGCCCCATTTTTAGCTATAATTGCTATTTTTTGACCTTGAGATATCTCAATATCCACGTTTTCGTACATTAAATCTGCACCAAAACGCTTAGTCAATCCTTCTATTTGTAAATAACTTACCATATCAACCCACAAATATACGAAATTTTCACTATTTTTGCAGTTCACTTAAGAAATTATGACCAAACTACTAAAATATTTTATCTTCACTTTCTGCCTATTGACCGCTGCTAACGCATTGGCAGATAAAGGTTTTTGGTATCCTGCCTTTGTTCCTGAATCTATCCAAGAATATATAGAGGAAGAGGGCGACATTACCATGGAGAACATCTACAACGCAGACTCTACAAAGAGTTTAAACAACTACGTAGTTTACTTAAACAACGGCTACACTGCTAGCTTAATTTCAAAATCTGGACTTCTGCTTACCCCATACGAGGCTATTAAACCTTATATAAACAGCATCGATTCTCTAAAAGATGGTTTCCTTGCCCAAGACATTTATTACGAAAAACCAATATTCAATCTTACTGCATTTTTTGATAACAAACCAGATAGTGTAAGATTTGGTGATATTCGTCTTGTTTATGCTCCTAGCAGTGCCATTGCTGAACCAAACATTACAAATGAATATTCAAAAGATAGATATAATGCAAATTTTGCTCTGCTTAGAATATATGCAGACCGCGACAACAAACATTCAAACTACAATAATACAAACCAACCTTTTGTAACCGACAGTTGCTTAACAATCACACGCCACTACACTGCTGAAAACGACTTTGTTTTCTATCTTGGTTACCCAAACATAAGCCAAAGAAACTTGTCTTCTACAGATATTTACGAAAAATTTCAGCTTGTTGATAGTGCAAAACTTGTTGGTTATGAATTTCTTACAGACTCTGCCATTTATTTTGCTCATAAAGAAGTTTCAGAGATTAAGACTAAAAAGGAAAATCTCATCTACCCTACTCTGATTAAAGAGAAACAAGAGAAAGAAGATGAATTTACCATTTGGGCTGCAAATCATGAAAAATTTGAGTCTGCACTAAGATATTCAAACAATGTTACTTTCATGAGAAAGTACAGAGACGAAAGAAGAAAATCTGGTTTCCTATACAATCTAAGCCAAACTGTGTTCGACAAATCTGTTGTTTTGCAAATGGGAGAAATCCTTGTAACTATGACAGATGAAAACGCAATGGAAATGTATGCAGAACTAGCTAAACTTTATGAACTTTACAAGCCTGAAAGAGACAAAAAAGTATTAAAGCAAATGCTAGAATTCTACGGCACACATTGCGATAGTATATTCTTGCCTAATGTTTATTCAGACATAAAGTTAAATTACAAAGGCAATATTGATAAATACCTAGATAAACTATTTAAAAAATCTTTCGTTACCGACGAAAAACGCTTTAATAAATATTTAGATAACCCAAAAGAAGATGTCTTCAACAAAGATATGCTTATTATCTTATCAAAAGACATTCTTAAACATAAAGCACTTGTTTACAACTATTTCCATAGCTTCGACGAAGATATGGCAAGAGCCTACAAACTATACACAGAGGGTTGCCTTGTGCTAAATGCCGACTATTATCACGCACCAGATGCCGACTACACCTTGAGAATGGGTTATGGAAGCGTTTGCTCGTATAGAAACAACCCAAGCTTTAGCGTATCGGCTATTTCTTATCTTAAAGATATAAACATACATTCTATATTGGAGCAGTCTGTTTTAGATTCACTTATTTTGAGCGATATTTACACAGAAGACAGCGTAAGAACAAGTTTCCTTACCACTTGCGATGCACCTCTGTTTAGAATGGGCGAACCTGTGTTTAACCTTAAAGGTGAAATTGTGGGTATGCTTACCTCTGGCAATAGCGAGGCAGAAGTGAATAAGTATATGTTTGACGAGAGTTTCCGCACCATTGCCACTGACGTAAACTACCTAATGTATTTGCTAGACCTCAACGAGGCCGACCACATTCTGCAAGAGATAGTTTTGGGCGAAGAAGAAGAAATGTTCGACATCGAATATTTCACCCCTGTGGATTCGCTGTTGATTCCTTCTGTGGTGGATAGTCTTAGATTTGATAGTTTGAGAGTGGATAGTTTGAGGGTGGATTCATTACAGTTAGGAGTTAGGAGTGAGGAGTGAGGAGTTAGGAACGAATAATTAGGAGTTATGAAGATTATTGCCGACGCATACATACCATTCCTTAAAGGACTACTTGACGACGTAGCCCAAGTGGAATACCTATCCCCTGCCAAATTTACTGCAGAGGCGGTACGTGATGCTGACGCACTTATAATTCGCACCCGCGCAAAATGCAACGAAGCACTGCTAAGCGGTAGCAAAGTGCGCTTTATTGCCACTGCCACCATTGGCTTCGACCATATCGACACCAAATATTGTGAAGAAAACGGCATTGAGTGGACAAACTGCCCTGGTTGCAATGCCGATAGCGTAAACAATTACATACACGCTGCACTTACCACTATTTTTGGCGATAGCCTAAACGGCAAAACAATTGGTATTATAGGTGTGGGTAATGTAGGTTCACGTGTAGCAAAAATGGCTTCAAACTTAGGGATGAAGGTGCTTTTAAACGACCCACCACGTGAGGCAAAAGAGGGTTCAACAAACTTTGTTTCTTTAGAAGAAATACAAAACGAAGCCGACATTATTACCATTCACACCCCGCTAAATAAAGAAACATTTCATATAATTAACGAAGATTTTTTGGCGTCTTGTAAAAATACACCTCTTATAATAAACGCTGCTCGCGGCGAGGTTTGCTCCACAGAAGCCCTACTTAATTATAAAGGTGACGTAGTTTTAGACTGTTGGGAAAACGAACCAAATATCAACCTTGAACTGCTTGAAAAAGTAGTTCTAGGCACACCACATATAGCAGGTTACTCTGTAGATGGCAAAGCCAATGGCACACGCATGGCAGTGGAGGCAGTTTGTAAGTTTTTTGGCATAGAAAAAGACATCAAAATAGAAGTGCCGGGCGAAAAAGGCATACCTTATTATATAGAAGGCGAAAGCAATGCCCTAAAAGCGCATCCAGAACTGTTTGAACAGTTTAGGAATAATTATCCGATTCGAAGAGACTCTATATGCGTTATTTTATAACATTATCATACAATGGCAAAAACTATCATGGTTGGCAAGTGCAGCCAAATGGTAGTAGCGTGCAAGAAACTTTAGAAAAGGCTCTTAGCACCATTCTGCGCACCGAAATTAGCATAGTAGGCGCGGGCAGAACAGACACTGGTGTGCACGCCAAAATGATGATTGCCCATTTTGATACTGATGTAAAATTTGACGAAAAAGAACTTCCACGCAGACTAAACTGCTTCTTACCTGCCGACATCGCTATCCAAAAAATAGAACAAGTAGCAGACGATCTTCATGCACGCTTCAGTGCCACAAAACGCAGTTACGAATACCATTTAGTAACAGAAAAATGCGTTTTTAGCACAGAAACAGCGTATTTCTACCCTGGCGCGCTCGATTTTGAAGCCATGAACGAGGCTGCAGCCAAACTTTTTGACTACATAGACTTCACTAGTTTTAGCAAACTACATACCGACGTTAAAACAAACAACTGCACCATTTACGAAGCACGTTGGGAGCAAGTTTCACCTTCTCACTGGGTATTCCACATTAGTGCAGACCGCTTCCTACGCAATATGGTACGTGCCATTGTAGGCACACTTCTTATGGTAGGCACAAAGAAAATCACTGTAGATGGTTTCTGCAAAATAATCGAAAGCAAAGACCGCTGCAAAGCTGGCACCTCTGCCCCTGCCCACGGACTTTACCTTACAAAGGTAGTTTATTAATTGGTTGAAATTATATTTGAAGCCTAATTTAAACGTTAAATATTTTAGAACGTTTGCGGGTTTCATTTATTTTTTTTAACTTTGTCCCAAATTTGGATTTAATTTAAACCTAAATATTTATTAACTATGAAAAAATTGACACTTTTATTAGGAGTATTCCTAATGGCTTGTGCTTCACTTTTTGCACAAGCACCTGCCAATTGTCCTGATGTGATGCTACAAGGTTTCCACTGGGACTCTTATGGTGATGGTGAGATGGACAAATCTTATTCTCGCACCAAATGGTCAGACTTAACTTCTCAAGCTTCTGACATTGCAGAAACATTTACTATGGTATGGCTTCCACCATCAGCAAAATCAAGTGGTGGTACAGGTTATCACCCAAAAGAATGGTGTAATCAAACCTCTGATTGGGGTTCTAAAACACAACTTAAAGAACTAATCAATGCTCTTCACGCTAAAAACTGTAAAGTTATTGCAGACATCGTAATCAATCACCGTGATGGTAACTTCAACTGGACTGACTTCTGCAACGAAAACTTCGGCACATACGGTTCATTCACATTATATCCAAGTGCACAATTCATCTGTAGAGATGATGATGCTGCAAAAAATGGACATTCATGTACAGGTGCTAACGACGCAGGTTACGAATACGTGTGCGAAGCATCTGGTGGTTACTGCGCTTCTCGTGACCTTGACCACTCTAACACTACAATCCAAAATGCTATCAAAGCATACCTTAAATGGATGAAAGCCGAAATGGGTTATGATGGTTGGCGTTATGACCTTGTAAAAGGTTACCTAGGTAAATACACAAAAATGTATAACGAAGCTGCAGGTGCATATTACTCTGTAGGTGAATATTGGGATGGTAACTACGATGCTGTTAAAAACTGGATTAACGAAACTGGTAAAACATCTACAGCATTCGACTTCCCAAATAAATATGCTACATTCAACAATGCCCTAGCAAGCAAAAATTATGGTGCAATGATAAATGGCTACAAAGTACCTAATGGTCTTTGCGGTGCTGACGAAATGAAACGTTACGCTACTACATTCATTGACAACCACGATACATTCCGCGATGGTAGCAAATATGGTGGTGACTGGACTATTGCAAATGCAGTTCTACTATCACAACCAGGTATCCCTTGCGTATTCTATCCTCACTGGGAAAAATGTAAAGCAGACATCAAAAAAATGGTTGCTACTCGTAGAGCTTTAGGTGTACACAGTCAATCAGCATGTACAACAGCAGGTGGCGGTTCATACTACCAAAGTACAACTGTAGGTACTAAAGGTACACTAATCTGCTTCGTAGGTAGCGGTTGGTCTGCACCTTCTGGTTATACAAAAGCATGCGGTGGCACAAGCCAAGGTACTGAATGGGCTTATTACACAAGTTCTCAAGTAATTGTTCCAGACACTCCAAGCGACCCTGTTAATCCTGACACCCCTGTAGCAAGCCAAAGCTACGCTATCCGCGTAAACGGCACAACAGACTACCCTGCTGAATACAAAGGTGTGTCTTCTGTTGACCCATCATTTGAAGAATATATGGCTTCTGTTCAACTAAATGAAGGTGATACATTCGTAACATACGACCTAGTAAACAAAGCTGGTTGGGTAATGGAAGTAGAACCATACGGAGAATATGCAAACTTTGAAGTTGGCACAGAAAGCGTTAAATGTACAAAAGCTGGTTGCTACGACTTCTATATCAAAATGAAGTTCCAAGCAGACATTATGTACATTGGTCCTGGTACAGGTTGCGGTAGTGTAACTCCAACACCAACTCCAGATCCAGACCCAACTCCAACACCTGATCCAACTCCTACTCCAGACCCAACTCCTGGCGGTACAGGTTATAGCCTATACGTAAATGGTACAGACCTATACAACATGGAGGACCAAGGCGCATGGGATATGGACCCTTCATACAACCAATTTGCTTTACCTAACGTACCATTAAAAGCAGGTGATACATTTGTATTCTACAATAATTCAAATGGCGAAACTTGGGGCAGTGTAACTGTAGACCCTGCTAGTATCACAAGTATCACAGGTTCTGGTACAGACTTCAGCGTTAGCGAAGATGGTTGCTACTCTGTATACTTAAAACTAAAATTCCAAGCTGATAACGTTTACTTTGGCGAAGGTTTAGATTGCGGTGGTGTAACTCCTACCCCAACTCCAGATCCAACACCAGACCCAGATCCAACACCTGATCCAGACCCAACTCCAGATCCAGACCCAACACCAACTCCTGGTCTTTCAACAGACTACTACCTAATTGGTTACATCAATGGTGCTGATTATGCAAGTGGAGAAACTGATTGGAATATTACTGGCGACTATAAATTTGTTAATGGTAAACTAACTGTTACATTTACAGAAACATCATACGTTTATGTAAAAACTGGTGACCTAAGCGGTTGGTTTATGGCTCAAGAATATGTTATGCCAAGTGAAAGTGGAGCTTCTGGCACACTATACAACACAGCAAGCGATCCATTAGCATTAGAAAAAATCGGTGTTCCAGCTGGCACTGTAACATTTACCCTAGTAGAAAATGCTAACGGTTCATTAACATTATCATATACAATAGGCGCATCTGCAATCATCGAAGCAGAATCTGTAAATATGGTTATCTACCCTAACCCAACTAGTGACTATATCACTATTACCTGCGACGAGGCTATTGAAGAAGTAGTTATCAACGCAATCAATGGTAGCGAAGTTATCAGAACCAACTCTAACGAGATTGATTTATCTGCTCTAAATCCTTCAATGTACTTCGTAAATATTATGTTACAAAACGGAGACGTTGTAAGAAGCAAAGTTATTCGCAAATAACAATTCTCTATAAAACTTTAAAAAAGCGGTGTAAAAAACACCGCTTTTTTTTGTCACTACATAAAAAAAGTAGTAAATTTGCACGACGTTAAAACAAGAGCCCACTACACTCTTGTATTTCAATTATATATAATAACAATACCTTATTTTATTTCCCTCCACTTTGCATACAGTTGCAAAGTTCAATGTTTATGGCAGAAGAAATCGTAAAGAAAAGAAGGGCACGTATTAAAGTTACTCCTGTAGAAGCGCCCGCAGCCGAGCCAGTAGTAGAGGTAGCACCTGATACTATTATGGCAGCCCCATCTAATCCTATCACTGAAGAAAAACCAATTCAAGAAGTTGTAGAAGCAGTAGAATCAACTGAAAAAGTAGAAACTATACTTTCTAAAACTGAGAAAAAAGTTGTTACAGAAAGACCTTTTGAAAAAGCAGACAAACCATACGAGTTTGACGATATCATAAAAGGTACAGGTGTATTAGAAATTGTTCAAGATGGATATGGATTCCTTCGTTCTCCAGAGTACGATTATTTTCCATCTCCAGACGATATATACGTTTCTCAATCACAAATAAGACTTTTTGGTCTTAAAACTGGCGACACAGTGGAAGGTCCTATCCGTCCTCCAAAAGAAGGCGAAAAATACTTCCCACTTGTAAGAGTAGAGAAAATCAATGGTCGCGACCCAGAGTTTGTACGCGATAGAGTACCATTTGAGCACTTAACTCCTCTATTCCCAGACGAAAAATTCAACCTATGCGGTGGTAAGAATACCACTATGGCTACTAGAATAGTAGATTTATTTAGCCCTATCGGTAAAGGTCAACGTGGTTTAATCGTTGCTCAACCTAAAACCGGTAAAACTGTTCTTTTAAAAGAACTTGCTAATGCTATTTTAGAAAACAACCCAGAGGTTTACATGATTATTCTTCTAATAGACGAACGTCCTGAAGAAGTAACAGATATGGCTCGTAGTGTAAGAGCTGAAGTGATTTCATCTACATTTGATGAACCTGCAGAAAAACACGTAAAAGTGGCTTCTATTGTTCACGAAAAAGCAAAACGCCTTGTAGAATGCGGTCACGACGTGGTTATCCTACTAGACTCTATTACACGTCTTGCTCGTGCATACAATACCACAGCTCCTGCATCTGGTAAAGTGCTTTCTGGTGGTGTGGACTCAAATGCACTTCACAAACCAAAACGTTTCTTTGGTGCTGCTCGTAACATTGAAAATGGTGGTAGTTTAACCATTATTGCTACTGCACTTACTGAAACAGGTTCAAAGATGGATGATGTTATCTTCGAAGAATTTAAAGGTACAGGTAATATGGAACTTCAACTAGACCGTAAATTATCTAACCGCAGAATCTTCCCTGCTATCGACATTATGGCATCTGGCACTCGTAGAGACGATCTACTATTAGACGAAAATACAATGAGAAGGGTTTGGATTACACGCCAACACCTTTCAGACATGAATTCTATAGAAGCTATGGAATTCTTAAAGAAACAAATGGAAGGAACCATGAACAACGAAGAGTTCCTACTATCTATGAATTCGTGAGAAAATTAAATTAATTTTTACATATAATTTTTAAAACAATGGCAAAAGAAAAAAAATTTCTAACCTGTGATGGTAACCAAGCTGCTGCACATATTTCATATATGTTCTCAGAAGTAGCTGCTATTTATCCTATCACACCATCTTCTACTATGGCAGAATATGTAGATGAATGGTCTGCTGCAGGTCGCAAAAACATTTTCGGCGAAACTGTATTGGTACAAGAAATGCAATCAGAAGGTGGTGCAGCTGGTGCTGTACACGGATCTTTACAAGCAGGTGCATTAACAACTACTTACACCGCTTCTCAAGGTCTTCTACTTATGATTTCTAATATGTACAAAATTGCTGGTGAATTACTTCCATGTGTATTCCACGTATCAGCTCGTACATTAGCTTCTCACGCTCTTTGTATCTTCGGTGACCACCAAGACGTTATGGCTTCCCGCCAAACTGGTTTTGCTATGTTAGCTGAAGGCTCAGTTCAAGAAGTTATGGACTTAGCAGGTGTAGCTCACTTAGCAACTATCAAATCTCGTGTTCCATTCTTGAACTTCTTCGATGGTTTCCGTACATCTCACGAAATCCAAAAAATCGAAGCTCTAGAAAACGAAGATTTAGCTCCACTTATCGACCAACAAGCGCTTGCTGAATTCCGCGCTCGCGCATTAAACCCAAATAACCCAGTTATGCGTGGTATGGCAGAAAACCCAGACCACTTCTTCCAACACCGTGAAAGCAGCAACAACTATTACAATGCTGTTCCTGCAATCGTGGAAGAATACATGAACGAAATCAACAAAATTACAGGTCGCAACTATGGTCTATTCAACTACTATGGTGCAGAAGACGCAGACCGCGTAATTATTGCTATGGGTTCTGTAACAGAAGCTATTCGTGAAACTATCGACTACTTAATGGCTAAAGGCGAAAAAGTAGGTTTAATCGCAGTTCACTTATATCGTCCATTCTCTGCAAAACACTTCCTAGCTGCTCTTCCAAAATCAGCTAAACGTATTGCAGTACTAGACAGAACAAAAGAACCAGGTGCAAATGGTGAACCTCTATACCTAGATGTTAAAGATATTCTTTACAACATGGAAGACGCTCCACTTGTAGTAGGTGGTCGTTATGGTTTAGGTTCTAAAGATACCACTCCTGCTCAAATTCTTGCAGTTTACGAAAACCTTGCAATGAACGAGCCTAAAAACCAATTCAACATCGGTATCGAAGACGACGTAACCTTCACTTCTCTTCCTAAAAAAGAAGAAGTTGCTGTAGGTGGCGAAGGTATGTTCGAAGCTAAATTCTATGGTTTAGGTGCAGACGGTACTGTAGGTGCAAACAAAAACTCAGTTAAAATTATTGGTGACAACACCAACAAATACTGCCAAGCATACTTCTCATACGACTCTAAGAAATCTGGTGGTTTCACCTGTTCTCACTTACGTTTCGGTGACAATGCTATCCGCAGTACATATTTAGTAAACACTCCTAACTTCGTTGCTTGCCACGTTCAAGCATACCTACGTATGTATGACGTAACTCGTGGTCTTCAAAAGAACGGTACTTTCCTATTAAATACTGTTTGGAACGAAGAAGAATTAGCTAAAAACTTACCAAACAAAGTTAAACGCTATTTCGCACAAAACAACATTACTGTTTACTACATCAACGCTACTAAGATTGCTCAAGAAATTGGTTTAGGTAACCGTACCAACACCATTCTTCAATCTGCATTCTTCCGTATTACAGGCGTTATTCCAGTAGACCTTGCTGTAGAACAAATGAAGAAATTCATTGTTAAATCTTACGGCAAAAAAGGTCAAGACATCGTTGACAAAAACAACGCTGCTGTAGATCGTGGTGGTGAATACAAACAACTTACTATCGACGCTGCTTGGGCTTCTCTTGCTGACGACGCTGCTATCGAAAACAACGATCCAGCATTCATCAACGAAGTTGTTCGTCCTATCAACGCTCAAGATGGTGACTTATTAAAAGTATCTGCATTTAAAGGTATCGAAGATGGTACTTGGTATGCTGGTACAGCTAAATATGAAAAACGTGGTGTAGCAGCATTCGTTCCAGTTTGGAATGCAGAAAACTGTATCCAATGTAACAAATGTGCTTACGTTTGTCCTCACGCTTGTATCCGTCCATTCGTTCTAGACGAAACAGAAGCTGCTGGTCTAAACGCAGACATGCTAGAAATCAAAGCTCCTGCTGCCATGAAAGGTATGAAATTCCGCATGCAAGTAGGTGTTATGGACTGTCTAGGTTGCGGTAACTGTGTGGATGTTTGTCCTGGCAATCCAAAACTTGGTGGTCCAGCTCTTAAGATGGTTCCACTTGAAGGTCAACTTGCAGAAGCTGCAAACTGGGATTACTGCGTAGAAAACGTTAAAACAAAACAAAACTTAGTTGACATTGCTGCTAACGTTAAGAATTCACAATTCGCTACTCCTCTATTTGAGTTCTCTGGAGCTTGTTCAGGTTGTGGTGAAACTCCATACGTTAAACTATTAACTCAACTATTCGGTGACCGTCAAATCATTGCTAACGCAACTGGTTGTTCATCTATCTATTCTGGTTCAGTACCTTCTACTCCTTACACAACTAACGAAAAAGGTCAAGGTCCAGCTTGGGCAAACTCTCTATTCGAAGACTTCTGTGAGTTCGGTATGGGTATGGAACTAGCTAACGAAAAAATGAAAGCTCGCTTAACAGACCTTATGACTAAAGGTCAAACTTGCGACTGCTGCTCAGATGAACTTAAAGGCTTATTCGCTGAATGGATTGCAAACCAAAACGATGCTGCTAAAACAAAAGAACTTGCAGAAAAAATCATCCCTGCAGTAGAATCTTGCTCTTGCGACATCTGCAAAGGTATTGCAGCTCTTAAAGGTTACCTAGTAAAACGCAGCCAATGGATTATCGGTGGTGACGGTGCTTCTTACGATATCGGTTACGGTGGTCTAGACCACGTGATTGCTTCTGGTAAAGACGTAAACATCCTTGTACTAGATACAGAAGTTTACTCTAACACTGGTGGTCAATCTTCTAAATCTACTCCTGTAGGTGCTATCGCTAAGTTTGCTGCTGCTGGTAAACGTGTTCGTAAAAAAGATTTGGGTATGATTGCTACTACCTACGGTTATGTTTACGTTGCACAAATTGCTATGGGTGCAGACCAAGCACAATGCTTAAAAGCTATCCGTGAAGCTGAAGCTTATCCTGGTCCTTCTCTAATCATTGCTTACGCTCCTTGTATCAACCACGGCTTGAAAAAAGGTATGGGTAAAGCACAAGAAGAACAAGCAGAAGCTGTTAAATGTGGTTACTGGCACTTATGGCGCTACAACCCAGCGCTAGAAGCTGAAGGTAAAAACCCATTCTCACTAGATAGCAAAGAACCAAACTGGGAAGGCTTCAAAGACTTCTTAAAAGGTGAAGTTCGTTATGCATCTGTAATGAAACAATATCCAGCTGAAGCTGAAGAGCTATTCCAAGCTGCTGAAGACAACGCTAAATGGCGTTACAACAGCTACAAACGCATGGAAAAACAATGGGCTGAATAATAAAACCTCTATAAACGAGAAAGAGTCGCAAATTTGCGACTCTTTTTTGTTACCATATTTTATAATTGATTATTTATAAATTAACTTTATCTGATAACTCTGCTCCCGCTTTGAATTTAACAACGTTTTTAGCTTCTATTGTCATTACTTCTTTTGTGCTAGGATTTACGCCTGTACGACTAGCTCTTTCTACTACAGAAAATGCTCCAAATCCAGAAAGTGCTACCTTATCTCCTTTTCTTAAAGCTTGAGACACAGACTTGATAAATCCGTCTAGTGCCTTGCGTGCCACTACTTTGCTAATGCCGGCATTTGTTGCCATTGCATCTATTAATTCTGTCTTATTCATAATATCTTGATTTTAAGTTAAGCAAACTTACATATTTTTTTTGACTTTTTATATATTTCTCTGCCACAAATGTTAATTATTTGGTGTATTTTTGTAGTTTAAAGATATAGATATGAACGATTATCAACCTATTAATAGAAACTTCCCGCCGGTAATTAAAAATTTAATTATCATAAATGTATTATGCTGGTTAGCTTCCATTGCATTGCCCAGAGCTTTTGGCATTGATGTGATAGAATATTTCGGTCTTCACTATTGGGGAAGCGAGGCTTTTAAACCATATCAGTTTATAACTTATATGTTCCTTCACGACACCTCATCTATAAGCCACTTATTCTTTAATATGTTTGGTTTGTGGATGTTTGGTAAAGATATAGAACTATTTTGGGGAAGAAACAAATTCCTTATTTTCTATTTTGTTACCGGTATAGGTGCTGGTATTATACAAGAATTGGTTTGGCATATAGACCTATCTAAGGCTGCCGAAGCATTCAATATGTATGCCTCTACAAAAGACATTAATCTTCTTAAACCATATCTAACAAATCTTACAGACCACACATACATCCCTATGGGACAATTAATGGTTCTGAAAGAAAAGATGCTTTCTGCAGCTGTTACAGTAGGTGCTTCTGGTGCATTGTTTGGTGTACTACTTGCGTTTGCAATGATATTCCCACAAGCAAGAATGATGCTACTTTTCTTCCCTGTACCTATTCGTGCTCCTTATTTTGTGGCAATCTATGCTGTGGCAGAATTATTTTACGGAGTAGCTCAAACTGCCGATGGTGTGGCGCACTTTGCTCACCTTGGTGGTATGCTATTTGGCCTTATACTTATTTTAATCTGGAAAAGAAATGGTAAATTCTACAACTAATGGCAAATATTATAGAAGAAATTAAGCAAAGTTTTAGCAGAGGAAATTACCTTACTAGACTTATCTACATAAATGCCGGTGTATTTTTAGCCGTTAAAATCCTAAGCGTAATTTTCACATACGTATTAGGCATTTCAAATATCTGGATTACTTATCTAGAACTACCAGCATTCTTCCAAACACTTATAAGACAACCTTGGAGCATAATCACCTATATGTTTATGCACCACGACTTTATACACCTTATATTCAACCTACTAACTTTGTATTGGTTTGGTAAAATCTTCACAAATTACTTTAGCCAAAAGCAACTTGTTGGTTTGTATTTTTTAGGTGGCATTGGCGGAGCTATATTTTATATTCTAGCATATAATTTTATTCCTAACCTAAACTCACACATATTCCTTTCGTACCTAATTGGAGCATCTGCATCTGTTATGGCAATTATCTTTGCTCTAGTAAGATATATTCCAGACGAAAAAGTAAATCTTGCACTAATAGGACCTGTTAAACTTAAGTATTTAGGACTTGGAATATTAGTTCTAGATGTGATTGGCACCACTTCTATCAATGCTGGTGGCAGCATCGCTCACATAGGCGGAGCTCTTACAGGATACCTTTTTGCACAATTTATGATAAATTCTGGCAAAGATATTACCATACCTATCAATAAAATCATTACATTTATAAATGATTTGTTTCGTAGTAGGCAAAAGCCTAAATTTACTGTTCATAAAAACACCACTAAAACAGATGAAGAGTGGAATATGGAGAACAGAAATAGGAAACGCGAAAACAACGAAGAGATAGACAGAATTCTAGATAAAATTAAAAAATCTGGATATGCAAATCTATCTAACGAAGAGAAAAAAAGACTATTTGAACTGAGCGACAAACAAGCAAAACAGTGAGAAGAACTATTATAAATTTTGTATTAATTGTACTTAGTAGCATATTGACACTGTGTCTTATTCTGCTAAGTATAATGCCATATAGTCATACCATTTCTTCATATATAGGAAATTTTAGCCTAGCATTTCCATATGTATTTACTTTGCTTATAGTTATTTTCCTTGTTTCGCTTATTAGATTTTCGCCTAAAAGCCTAATAATCTGCCTTCTAGGTATAGCATGTAGCATTCCAAACTTAATAAGAACCTTTAGTTTTTCCCCAGAACTTGAATGTAAAAACACAGAAAACGCTCTTTCACTTGTGAGTTACAATGTGCATTATTTCAATTTCTTTGAGAAGGACAATGCCATGGACTACATTAAGTATTGCAATGCCGATGTTATTTGTATTCAGGAGTTTGCATGCACAAAATCGTTGGTGGATAAATTTTCTCTTACTGCAATAAGACTTAGTTTGTACAAATACCCATATGCTCATATTGAGTTCCTTAGTTCAAACAAGAGTATGAAAAAGGGCATTGCAACATTCTCTAAATATCCTATTGTAAAGAAAGAACATATAGATTTTAATAGTAAAAATCACAGTGCCATAAACTCATATATTAAAGTAGGTAAAGATACTCTTCAGGTGATAAATTGTTATTTAGAATCGAACAGACTCACCACAAAAGACAAAGACATTACCAAATGGCAAAAAGAAAATGAGCCTATCAAAAATATTTATGATAAACTTAGCCTAGCGGCAAACGAAAGACGCAAACAAGCAGAAAAGGTGGTTTCTAAGAAAAATAATAATATACCTTCTATTGTGTGTGGCGATATGAACGATGTGCCAAGTTCTTTTGTTTACAGAAGGCTTAGAGGTGATTATAAAGATGCTTTTCTTAGCCTTGGCAAAGGTTTAGGCAATACTTTTCACGAAGGCATCTATAATTTTAGGATAGATTACATTTTTTTTAATACATTTGTAAACGCTTTATTTTATTCTGTAGATAAGATAAATAAATCAGACCATTACCCTATTTTATTTAAATTTGAATTATGAAAGGATTAATAGCAAGATATTACATTATTTACGTGCTACTTTTAGCTCTGTTTGCATGTGTTCATTTTTTTACACCTCAAATGGAACTTACCCCAAACAATGCCTACATAGCTAGTGTAGTTTGTATTTTCTTCTTATTTACTATTCCTGCTACCCTTAAATTGTTTTCTGTGAAGACAAAAGGGAATAAAAAGCTTAAAACTAAAGAAGAAAAAGAGGCAAACTATATGCTTTGGGCTCAAATACAAATGTACTTGATAGCACTTCCTGCTGTGGTTGCGGCTATCGGTTACGGTTTTCTTAGAGATAAATCTACTATTTTCTGCTACTTGATAGCGTTTGTGGCACTTATTTTGTGCAAACCAAGCAAAGAGAAAATGGAAGATTGTAGCAGAGATGCTGATGAAATTTAAATTACTAAAATTTTTACATTATGGAAATTATAGCAGTTGACTTTGATGGAACTATTGTGGAACACGCTTTCCCACAAATAGGTAAACCTATTCCATTTGCCATTGAAACCCTACTTAAACTTCAAAAAGATGGTTATCGTTTGGTTTTATGGACTGTAAGAACAGGCAGACTTCTAGACGAAGCAGTAAACTACTGTCGTGAACGTGGATTAGAGTTTTATGCTATAAACTGTGAATATCCAGAAGAGAAAATCACTCCAGAGAGTGGCAGAAAAATAGCTGCAGACATTTATATCGACGATAGAAACCTTGGCGGACTTCCAGATTGGGGAGTTATTTACTCTATTATTAAGGGCAAAACTACTCCTACCTACAATGTAGAATATACACAGCCAAAACCTAAAGGTTTTATAGAAAAAATAAGAGGATTATTCTACTAATCTATGTGGCTAAAAAATGAGACATTAAAGCTAAGAGCGCTAGAAGAAACGGATTTGAACCTATTGTATGAATGGGAGAACAATTCCGACAACTGGCTATATACTAGCACTTTAATGCCTTACTCAAAGCACACACTACTTGAATATATCAGAAACTGCCAAACTGATATATTCAGCCAAGAAACCCTAAAATTTATAATCGAACTTTCTGATGGCACTGTAGTGGGCACACTAGATGTGTTCAATATAGACCACTTCAATGGCAGAGCAGAACTAGGTGTATTTGTGGACTCTAAATATAGAGGGCACGGATATGCAACCACTGCCTACAATCTTTTTAAAGACTACGCATTCAACTTCCTTGGTTGGAAAAACCTTTATTCTATAGTACCAGAAAAAAATAGTCCTATGCATGCTGTGATGCACAGGACTGGTTTTCTTTCTTCAGGCACTCTTAAGAGCTGGATCAAAGTTTCTAAAGAGTATGAAAATGCAGTTATCTACTGTCTTACTAATTAGTTTTAAATTTAAAAGACACTTCTTTTAGTTCTTCGTTTGCCTTAACGATTTTCTTCTTAAGGTCATTTTTATATTCAGCGAACTTACTTGCTAGTTCTTTATCGCCAATTGCAAGCATTTGCACTGCAAGAAGCGCGGCGTTCATAGCACCATTGATAGCCACTGTTGCCACTGGTATTCCTGGAGGCATTTGCACAATTGCAAGTAGAGCGTCCATACCGTCTAGAGAAGATTTGATAGGCACACCAATCACTGGAAGTGTGGTCATAGAAGCTATTACGCCACCTAAGTGAGCAGCCATACCTGCTGCCGCAATTATCACTTTAATACCTCTTTCTTCTGCACCTTTTGCAAACTCAGCCACTTCGTCTGGAGTGCGGTGAGCCGATAGTGCAGACATTTCGAAAGGTATTTCAAATTCATCTAATACTTTAGCAGCTTTTTCCATAATAGGAAGGTCACTTGTGCTGCCCATAATAATACTTACTTTTGGAGTCATATTTTTTAGTTTTTATATGGTATTCTGTTTAAAATAGATTTGCCAAGGGTTAGTTCGTCGGCATATTGCAGTTCGTCGCCTATTGCCACGCCACGTGCAATGGTGGTAATTGCCACATCTGGAAATGCAGACAACTTTCTAGCAATATAAAATGCTGTGGTATCGCCCTCCATAGTAGTGCTTAGTGCCAGAATTACTTCTTTCACCCCACCCTCTGCCACTCTTTTTATAAGACTTTCTATCTCAAGGTCGCCTGGGTGAACACCCTCCATTGGTGAAACCACACCGCCAAGCACGTGGTATAGTCCACGATACTGACCTGTTTGCTCCACAAGCATAAGTTCCTTGATGGTTTCCACCACACAAATGGTAGAAGAGTCTCTTTTTTCGTCGCCACAAATGCTACAAATATCAGAGTCTGAGATATTTTTACAGCACTCGCAATATTTCACTTCACTTTTTAGCATCATTAGAGCTTTGGCAAAACCATCCACCATCTCTTTATCTTGCTTTAGAAGAAAAAGAGCTAGACGCAATGCCGACTTTCTACCCACTCCAGGTAGTTTAGAAAGCTCATTCACGGCATTCTCAAGTAAATATGAAGGATATGATTGCATAATGCAAAGATACTATTATATCTATGAAATTACTCCTCTTTACCGTCTTTTTTTTCTTTTCGTTTGTTTATCAACACATATACACCTAGGATTAATGCTATTGCATAAAATACATTTCTAGGAGTAAAATATGGAGATATATTAATTCCAAAAGTATCATAAACATACAAAACTACGTCTAAATGATACTTTTTAGAAAGATAGATTAAGCCAATAACAATCAATGCTAATACTACAAAGATAGCTCCTTTTAATAGAGAATAAAGAAAATATTTACCTAGTTCTTTTGCTTGTTGTTTTGCCGTAGGATTCACTGTTAGTACAGGAATTTCATCTGCTTCTGAACTTGGCAATTCTTTTTCAATCGCAGCCTCTATATTCTCCAGAATCTTCGTCATTAGTTTTTTATCATACGCAGTGGTACCGATTTTCTTTACAGAATCATCCTTATTAACCAGATACAACCCCTTATCATCAGTATCAGTTGTAACAGCATAAACTGCCTTGATATTTTTTACATCAAACTCTTTATATGAATAAAAACCTGACCATACCTTAATCTTACCCTTATGAATAGCTATACAATTTCCATATAAAGCAAAAGAGAGAATAAGATAGAAAGCAACTACAACTATCAACAAAATAAGTAAATGAAGAGAGTAAGTTGTCAATGAGATTCCCTTAGAATAATAACTGTAGATTAGTATCCCTGCAATTATTAAATAAAGAATATGAGCTCCAAGTATTACAGATTTGCTAGTTGTAAAATACTCTTCACCCTTTACAAGATTCTTTTTAATATAATACAAATCCTTTACATTTGATAAGTTTTTTGATTCCATAACAATATATTTAAATTGAGCCCACAAAGGTATAAAGTTTTTTCGCCATATACTATTTTTTTTACTGCTTTTGTATAACAATACAAAAAACTACTTTCTTTGATCGTTATTGGAAAAATGAAATACAGATTTACTAATATTTTCAAACGATTTAAAAGAAAAATTTTGCCTAGCATACTAATTTTAATTACCTTTGTATCACTGCTGAAAATTAAAACAAGAGGTAGCCCCCACTGCCGAAGTAGTAAAGTGAGAATATGTGAGAAACTCTGGGTAGAAACCCAACTACCCGAACATATTTTATTATTTAACTTAATTCTTATTAGAATGAAAAAAGAAAATCAAATCGTTGGAAACGAAGTTTCCGTAAAAGAGAAAAATCAAATTATCCTTTATCAACCAAACAACACTATTAGCCTTGAAGTGCGTTTGGATAATGAGACTGTGTGGCTTAGTCAAACGCAGATGTCTGAATTATTTGATGTTAACAGAACTTCAATAGTTAAGCATATAAAGAATATATATGCAACAGACGAATTAGAAGAAATCTCAACTTGTGCAATTTTTTCACAGGTTCGAGTTGAAGGTAATCGTAAAATTGTTAGAAACATCCCCTTCTACAATCTTGATATTATAATTGCTGTTGGTTACAGAGTGAACTCTATTCGAGGAACGAGATTTAGACAATGGGCAAATAAAGTCCTAAAGGAATATCTACTTCGTGGATATGCTGTAAATCAACGTTTTGAAACTCTTGAAAATAAAATGGATAAAAAATTTGCAGAGCAGGATGCCAAGATAGAAAATCTTAATAAACAGGTTGATTTCTTTGTTCGCACATCTCTTCCTCCTGTTGAAGGCGTATTCCACAACGGACAAATCTTTGATGCATATAAGTTTGCAACAGATTTGATTAAATCTGCCAAGAAGAGTTTAGTCCTAATAGATAATTACGTAGACGAATCTGTTCTTCTTATGCTAAGTAAAAGAAACCATGGTGTTACTGCAAAAATTTATACTTCACAAATTACTCAGCAACTAAACTTAGATTTACAAAGACACCACACTCAATATCCACGTATACAAATTGCAAGACATACGACCTCACACGATAGATTCCTCATCATTGACGACACCGATGTTTACCACATTGGAGCATCACTCAAAGACCTTGGCAAGAAATTGTTTGCATTCTCTAAACTAGATATTGAACCGAGTGCGATAATTTAACATCCTGAGGCGTGTTTTTTTCCAGATATCTATTAACTAGACATTAAACGGGCGAAAACTTGCAAAAAAAGGCACTTTCCGCCCGCTTTAACATTTAATATTAGTGTCAATGTCTGGCCATTACGGTGACAAATAAAACCTCTAATCATAAAAAAACAGCCGATAATCTACAAGGACTATCGGCTGAGTGTTCTCAATATAACTTTCTTTATTTGTATTATGGCAAAACAGGGCGAATTGGATATCCATCTTCAGGAGTTTCAGAAGTTACGTAATACCTATTTATAGTAAATTCAATTGTATGAGAAGTATATCTACTAGAAACTGAACTAGTCCAATAATATCCATATCCATAAAGATAATCATAACTCACTTCACATTCTTTTCTATATGTTGCTGGAAGAAAAATACTATTCCCATTCTTTTTACTTGTTATAAAGTATCCATAATCTTCAGATGAATATTTCCAAGTACAATTTACTGGGTCCATTAACTCTTCTACTTCTTCTTTTGTTGGCATACGCCAATTTCCGCCCCAATTAACATGTGCAGCATCGTCCTCTAATTCTAAAACTGTTTTATTCTCATTATATTTTTTATCAAGCTCTTTATCATAATCTGTTGAGCAATAAGTATCCTTAGTTTTTGTCTCACCCCAAGCAAAAAGAGATCCAGCATTAGTATCAGGACGGTCGGCACCAATGTTACAAGTTGCCCATTTTACCGAAAGTCCTAGATCAACATACTTATGACCATTCTCTATACCATCGTAAGCTAATTTCCACTGAGCATATAAAGTCATATCCTCTATTGGAGTTATAGTGGCTCGATTCACGTACGAAGTTCCTGTGCCATCTGCCTTTGTATTCCACTCAATAAATGTTCCATCTAAATAAAAATTATTATTAGGCAAAGTAATAGTTGCACCATTCTTTACAACTACAGATTCCATACCACCAAAAGCACCATTAGCATTAAAATTAATTGTAAAGCGATATTTTTGTTTAGAGTATACAGGACGAACAAGGAGACAATTTTCTCTTCGTACATTCGCAATCTCTAGTGAAGGATTTTTTATACAATATGCTTTATCGTCAGTACCTGTATTTGTCCAATAGTACAAATAACTATCTTGAGTCCCAACATAACCACCTGGATTATTAGGCATAAATATACTATTACCATTAATTTTACTAACAACCCTATAACCATTTACACCATTTAGCACTTCATTACTCCATATACAATTATCTATAAGTTCTTGTGCTTCTTCTCTTGAAGGCATTCTCCAATTACCTAACCAATTAACATTTGCTACATCATCGGTATAATCAAGTTCTGTTTTCTCATCAACTATTCCATAACTGGAATTTGTAACATATTTAATATATGTATTAACTTTAGTTCCAGACCATTTATAATTTTCTACACTTCCACAAGGAATTAATTCTCCCCATTGATATAAATTTCCAAGTTCCTCAGGGCTATTAGCACCAATATTGCAAGTTGCCCACATAACAGACAAACCAAGATCGACATACTTATGAGTTATCTCTGTAAATCCAACACTATCAACCTCTGCCGCAACATATGGTACCTTTGTTCCATCTTTTTTATATACATAAATTGTCATTTCTGCCATTACAAACATTGATGCCGCAAATAAGGCAATTAAAAGTAAAAAATGTTTTTTCATATTATTTTGTTTTATGATTATTATACTTAGTTGAATTACTTCACATTAAAATTATACACCAATTTTATACCTGCATCGAAATAGCCTAGTTTGCTTGCGTAGGTAGATACCATAGGCAATACTTCTACTGTAGGAGCTGGATAAAGTGGTTCTGCACCTACTTGAGAAATGCTAATCATACTTTGTGCAGATGCATTGTTTTTGTATAAGTTATAAATACCATAATCTGCATACACGCCTATTCCAAAGCTATCGCCATTTTTAAGAGTAAACTCATAACCTATCTCTGCAGAAGCATTTATCTGAAACACAGGACTATCCCAAGAGACTTGCGCATCTAATTGTTCATCGGATAGTTTGCCTGTTATAACTGCATCGGTAAGTTTTACTCCGTATGGAGCATAGTATGCTGTAATGTGAGCATTTGTAAGAGTTTGGTAACCTTGGGTGTAAACAGGAACTACAAAACGTGGACCTATATTAAAATACAAACCTTTATATAGTAAGCTAAACATAAGTGGCACTTGTAATTGTAACTCACTCATAGATGATTTTACTTGTTCTGCCGTAATGGTATAATCTATCTGGTCGCCTTCTGCATCCATTACGCTATACGCATCATTTACACTACCACTTACTGAAGATGAAACATAAGAAACTGAGACTCCTGTTAATACACCACAATAAGGATTATTTTCTGTTTTACGTTTAAAATAGTGTGCATATTGAAGGTCAAGAGCCGCTTGATAACCAATGTTCCATTTACAAAGACTTGTTTCTGCTATATAAGCAGCCGCACCACCACGAGCACCTATTGAAAAACGATTAAATGCTTCTGTATTGCTTAAGTTAATTGTATCTGTTTTTACCATTAGTTTTTCTGAATAGATAGTATCATACACTACAACTCTTTCTGTTACAACTTTTATTATTGTGTCTGAAACTGTTTGTAAAAGTGTGTCTTTAACTATTTGAAAAACTGTATCAGTTTTTACTATTGTTTCTTTATACTTAAGTTGCATTGTTTCTGAGGCAAAACGCTTTTTTGTTTCCTCAAATTCTTCATCAGACATACCCACATCTGTATATTTTACCCAAGAGTAAATCTCCTTGAGTAGCACGCCTGTAGGGAACTCCTTTGTTCCTACTTGCAAAACAGTATATTCTTTTCCAAGACAATCTTTTTTGATTCTTTCCCCAGTTTCAAAACGTTTTGCCTCTGAACTTAATACTACTTTGTCTCCTAAATTTACTGCAGTGGCTGTTATTGTACAAAGTAAAATTGTAAGGCATATTATTAGTTTTTTCATGACATTATCGTTTTATGTGTTATCTAACTACGTATTTTAAAGTAACTTTGGCAGCTGGAGTTTTTACTTCTACTAAGTATTGACCAGGCAAGTCTTGAGATAAGAATTCAACCTTACTTCTTCCGTTTGATTCTATTGAATAGTAGATTTTACCTACTTTATCATAAACCTTAATCTCAGCATTTTCCATTGGCAAGTTCAATACTTCTACCCTTTCATTTGGACCCACTATAGATGGCATCAACATAGGTGTAGGTAGTACATCACCATCGAAACTATAGGTTTGCGTACCATAAATACATTTACATGCCACATCATTTGTTTGAGTTGGTAATTCAATGCGAGCATAATAGCTTCCTGTTCCTAGAAGTGAACGGTCGATAGTATATGAGTATCCGTTACCTAATACTTGTGGATCGTTTGCATCTGTTATTCTATACCATGTAACATCTTTTTCTTCAAATACATAGCCTTGTGCTTTTATTTCATTTACGTTAAGCATTAACAGCCAATCGTATTTATTTACTGAAGGAGCATTTTTACATGCTTCTGTATTCTCTGGACTTGGGCATTGAACAATTAGTGTTTCTGCATTGCCTTTTGTTGTTTTATCACAAATAGTTGTTAGAGCAAAGCGAACTTTTATAGTTTCTTGTTTTGGAATGATTTGACCATTGTATACCTCCCATGTTCCGTTTAAATTTACTTCCCACCAAGATTCTTTTATTTCTGCTATTTTTCCTTCTTGTTGAGATATTGCTTCTTTTATTGCATTATCAGACTCGGTTAGGTTTAGTTCACTTCCCCATACTGCGATTGGTTGTACTTCCATAGTTGAAATTTCTGGTGTAGTGTATTGTTCGCAATAGTTTTCTGTAAACAGTGCTATTACAGTTGAGTCACTTACTAGTTCTATAACTATTTCTTTTTCTGTCAAACCATTATCCCACTTATCAAAGTCATAACCGAATTTTGGGGTTGCTATTACTACTACTTGCGTTCCGTAATCGTAAGTACCACTACCAGTTACTACACCCATAATATTTTCTTGTGGTTTTGCTGTAAGGGTATATTTTTTCTTAACGCTGCTATATGTTGCAGTGTAAGTTTGTGCGCCTGTTACTGGTGTGATAGTTGGTGTCCAACCTGCGAAGGTGTAAGTATACTCTGCGGTTTCAGGTTTGGTTGGAGTTGCACCATTATAAACAGGAGTTTCACCGTAGGTTACGTTAGAGCGTTGCAATTCTGTACCATCTTCATTTTGGAAGATGATTTCATATTGTTTCTTAACTGCATTATATGTTGCAGTGTAAGTTTGAGAACCTGTAACTGGTGAGACTGTAGGTGTCCAACCAGTAAAGGTGTATGTAAATTCTGCAGTTGCAGGTTTGGTTGGTGTAGCACCATTATATATAGGTGTTTCACCGTAGGTTACGTTAGAGCGTTGAAGTTCTGTACCATCTTCATTTTGGAAGATGATTTCATATTGTTTCTTAACTACATTGTATGTTGCAGTGTAAGTTTGTGCGCCTGTTACTGGTGTGATAGTTGGTGTCCAACCTGCAAAGGTATAAGTAAATTCTGCGGTTGCTGGTTTGGTTGGTGTTGCGCCTGAGTAAACAGGAGTTTCTCCGTATGTTACATTGCTACGTTGAAGTTCTGTACCATCCTCATTTTGGAAAATGATTTCATATTGTTTCTTAACTACATTGAATGTTGCAGTGTAAGTTTGTGCGCCTGTTACTGGTGAGATAGTTGGTGTCCAACCTGCAAAAGTGTAAGTAAACTCTGCAGTTGCTGGTTTGGTTGGAGTTGCGCCTGAGTAAACAGGAGTTTCTCCGTATGTTACATTGTTACGTTGAAGTTCTGTACCATCCTCATTTTGGAAGATGATTTCGTATTGCTTTTTAACTGCATTGAAGGTTGCGGTATAGGTTTGAGAACCGGTTACTAGAGAGATAGCAGGAGTCCAACCTGCAAAGGTGTAAGTATATTCTGCGGTTGCTGGTTTGGTTGGTATAGCACCAGAATAAACTGGTGTTTCACCTTCAGATAACTCTGAAGTTTGCAAGACTGTACCATCATAATTTACAAACTGTATATTATAAAAAATACTATTTGTAAAAATAAGTGTACGAACATTACGATGTAAAGTACCATCCTTGCTTCTAACAATCATTTCAGCCTCATTTGATGAAATATTATTTACATCAACGTGCTTCACATTTTTAATTTGATAAGAAGACTGTGCACCACCATACTCTAAAGCGATGAA
Organism: Candidatus Enterocola sp.; assembly: GCA_045611845.1. Taxonomy (GTDB): domain Bacteria; phylum Bacteroidota; class Bacteroidia; order Bacteroidales; family Paludibacteraceae; genus Enterocola. The sequence goes on from JAZKXZ010000011.1 coordinate 39,948, forward strand.
ACCTGTTACATCACTTGCAAAAATTACAAGTGACATAATAGACGCCAGCAAAAAAGCGTAAAATCTTAGCATAATAATATTGTTAATTTTAATTAATTATCATTATTCCAAGTCCACGCTAACTACCCACATACCCACATAAAAAAAGCGGGACTCCATTGTTGCAGTTCCGCTACAGGGGCTCTCGGATTGCCCGCAAATCAAGAACTAGCAACACGAAGGCCACGCCGTATGTTGAGGTGTAGATACACCACACCCATATATACACACCCGTAGGACATCTTAGTTGCTTTGTAAGTGATTTGCTTTTTAGAATTTGCGAGATTCCTGTAGACCACTACAAAACGTCTAAAGACGCCTATAAATATTTAAATTAGCCCACCCTTTTTACCTCTGTAAATACGACGTGGGCTACAATGGCAAAATTACGCATTCGTTTGAGATTTTACAAGTTTTTACCAATTAATTTCTTCTGTACTCTACTAAATTTTATTATCTTTGCATCACTGCTGAATATTATAACCAAGAGGTAGCCCCCACTGCCGAAGTAGTAAAGTGAGAATATGTGAGAAACTCTGGGTAGAAACCCAACTACCCGAACATATTTTATTATTTAACTTAATTCTTATTAGAATGAAAAAAGAAAATCAAATCATTGGAAACAAAGTTTCCGTAAATCTACCAGATGGTATCGTTATTAACGAAAACGACTACAAAAAGTTATTTCATCAAACAGTTGAAATAATTGAACGTTCACGGGTAAAAGTTGCCAAACAGATTAATTCCACACGAACATCTACTTATTGGGAAATAGGAAAGCTACTTACTGAATTAAAGATAGACAGCAAACATGGTGATGGAATAGTTGAAAGATTATCTATTGATTTAAAGAAAAAATATCCTAACATGGGACTATCTCCGAGAAATTTATGGGACATGAAACGATTCTATCTTATTTATTATCAAGAAGATAAAAAACTGCGACAGGCTGTCGCAGTTTTGCCATGGGGACATAATCTTCTACTAATGAACAATAATCTTTCTGCAGAGAATATAATTTTTTACTCAAATGAAGTTTGTTCCAAAGGATGGTCAAGAGAAATGCTTCTTAATGCCATAAAAGCAGAATTTCATCTTTCTGTTGAACACATTGATAAATCTAATAACTTTTCAGAAACGTTATCTCCTACACAAGCAGAATACGCTAATGAGGTTTTCCGTAGTACATATAATATTGGTTTTATTGACGCTGTTGAGCCACTTAAAGAACTAGATTTAGAGAAGCGACTTGTTAACAAAATCACATCATTTATAATGGAATTAGGGAAAGGCTTTAGTTTTATAGGTAATCAATATACATTAACGTACAACAACAAAGAATATAGAGTTGATTTATTGTTTTATAATCGTCAACTCCAATCTATGGTTGCTATAGAACTTAAAATAGGTGAATTTAAACCTGAATATGTTGGTAAAATGAACTTTTATTTATCACTTCTTGATAAATTAGAAAAACTTCCTAGTGAGAATCCTTCAATAGGAATTATATTATGTGCTAGCAAGGAGCACCTAGAGGTTGAACTTGCGCTACAAGATATTAACAAACCTATTTCTGTTGCAGAATATAAATACCTATTCCCTAAGGAAAAATTACAAAATATATTATTAAACGAATTATCAAAGTAGATTTTCAAACAATACAAGAACGAATTAAATCTACATAATAACTTATTAAATTTTGCATTATGGGAGGTATGTATTAACTTTGCAAGGCTATGTGGGTGATACTAGTTATATACCTTAGTTTGATATTGGGCGTGGCTCTATATAAGAGGAGACGTGGCAACAAGGCATTTTTCACTGCGGAGAAAAATTCTTCTTGGACGATGGTGGCTTTTGGTATGCTCGGCGCATCGCTTTCTGGCATTTCTTTTATTTCTGTGCCAGGGATGGCTCCGAGCAGTAGCTTCACCTATATGCAACTAGTGCTTGGGTTTTCACTTGGTTATATTATAGTGGCAAAGGTGCTTCTGCCACTATACTACAAACTAAACCTCACTAACATCTACGAATACCTAGAACAAAGGCTCGGAAGTAAATCCTACCACACCGCTTCTTTGTTTTTTATCCTAAGTAGAGGTCTTGGTTCTGCTGCTAGACTCTATGTGAGTGCATTTCTAATTCACACATTTATATTTGCTCCTTTGGGCATCCCATTCCCTTTGGTTGCATTTCTTATGGTAGCATTTATCTACCTCTACACATCTGTGGGTGGCATTCATACCCTTGTTAAAACCGATGTAATACAAACAATTTTCCTACTTGGAGCACTTGTTGGTTTACTTGTTTTAGCATACCTTGGACTTGACCACAGCAGTGCAAGTGTGGGACTTTCTGAGCAATCATTCATAGTCACAGACTGGGCTGCAAAAAACAATTTCGTAAAATACGTGCTTAGCGGTATGCTTATTACCGTGTGTATGACGGGGCTCGACCAAGATATGATGCAAAAAAATCTTACCTGTCGCACACTAAAGGAAGCACAAAAGAATATGTATAGCTATGGTTTTATGTTCCTGCCTATCAACTTTTTGTTTCTTCTTTTAGGTCTATACGTTGGAGGACTTTTCATCCAAAACGGCATTAGTATCCCAACAGAAAACGATATGCTACTTCCAGAGGCTGTGAGTATGGGACTTCTACCTACCATGGCAACATACATTTTTATAATAGGCATTATTTCGGCATCGCTTTCTAGTGCAGATTCCACTTTTGTGTCACTTACCACCACTATTTCCACTACATTCTGCCCTACTCAGATAAAAGGGAATGAAGGTAAATTTGAAAGTTTCAGAAAACTAACTCATATAGCAGTCGGAGTATTTTTCTGCCTAATGCTAATGGTATTTTACTTTGTGGGAAGCGACAATATGATAGACCTACTCTTTAGTTTGGCTTCGTACACATACGGTCCGCTGCTTGGTCTATTTGCCTTTTCAATGTTTACCAAATACAAAATCAACGATAAATTTTCACCTATCATTTGTGTAATTTCACCTCTTATATGCCTTATAATACAGTATATGAGCAATAATTCTTTCGGGTACGAATTGTTATTGTTAAATGGAATTATTACTTTTGTAGGATTATTACTTATAAAACGAAATGATAGTACAGAGCGCAAAATTCTTAATAAGTAGTCCATCGGTGGCAAAATGCCCAGACAGCAAAGTGCCTGAGTATGCCTTCATAGGACGTTCAAACGTGGGCAAATCTTCGTTAATCAACTGCATTACAGGAGTAAAGGGTTTGGCCATGACTAGTTCCAAACCTGGTAAAACCCTGCTTATCAACTACTTTAATATAAACGACAGTTGGCATTTGGTGGACCTTCCTGGTTATGGTTTTGCTCTTGCAGGCAAGAAAACACGTGCTAGCCTAGAGGAAATGATTTATGGTTATGTAAATGGTAGAGAACAACTTACTTGTCTTTTTGTTTTAATAGACTGCCGACACAAAGCGCAAAAAATAGATTTAGAGTTTATAAATTATTTAGGCGAAAATGGCGTACCTTTTGCTCTTGTTTTTACTAAAGGTGACAAACTTTCTAAAACGGCATTGAGAATTCAGGTAGAAAATTATAAAAACACCCTGCTTGAAACATGGGAAGAACTTCCTCCTATATTCGTAACCTCATCGGAAACAGGAAAAGGGAAAGAGGAAATTCTTGAATATATAGAGGGAATTAACACACAGATAGCAGATATTTAGTTTTTTTTACTATCTTTGTGAGTTAGAATATTATTCACTAATTTAAAATAAATACTATGTTAGAAGCACAAAAAAAGATGAAGACATGGTTCTATGCTCTTCTTTCGCTTCCAGCTACAGCTATGGGTTTTGGACTTTCAGTTCAAATTTCTGCATTAAGCTGGATTTTGTCAACCAAGTATGGTCTTGACATTCACGAGATTGGTATTGTATGGGCAGCAGGTCCTATCGCAGGTATCATTGCTCAACCTATTGTAGGTGCAGTATCAGACAAATTATGGTTTATGGGTGGACGTCGTCGTCCTTGGGTTATCCTTGGTGGTATCCTTACAGGTTTAATGCTTCTTGCCCTTCCTAACCTAGAAATTGTACAACAAGTATTCGGTATGGGTGGTGCAGAAGGTCTTCTTGCTATTGCAGTAGCAGTAGCTCTTACTCTAGACCTTGCTATCAACGTAAGTTTCAACCCTACTCGTTCTCTAGTAGCAGACTGTACAAGCAAAGAACAACGTAGTACAGGTTTCACATGGATGCAAACAGTTTCTGGTACATTCGGTGTGCTTGCTTACCTTATCGCTGTACTTTGGGGAAATGAATTCCTTATCTATGTAGGTGCTGTTCTTGCAGTGCTATTTACTGTACTTCCTATCTTCTTTATCGAAGAACCTCGCGAACTAGCTGCTGAAGAAGAAAGCGCTGTTAAGCAAGAAAAAACTTCTGTTAAAGACATGATTGAAACCATTCTTCCACTTTCTGGTTTCCTTATCTATGGTATCTATGTGATTTGCGGCAAATTGATGGGCGTACAAGTTGGTGGCGACATTTTTGGTCTAGACTATGTAGAAACAGCTTGTGTGGTTATTGAGCTTTTAGCTATCGCAGCAGTACTTCTAAACCTTACTCGCAGCACAGAAGACAACAACCAATTCCAAAAAATCCTTCTTGCTCACTCATTCACATGGTGGGGTGTACAAACTATGAACATCTACATGTTCTTCTATGTATCAACAAAAATCGCAGGCCTACCAGAATCTGAATTTGCAGACATCAACTCATGGGCATTCCTTGTACGTGACTTAATTGGTGCAGTACTTCCAGTACTTGTGCTTAACGTAGTTGCTCAAAAAACAGGTATGGCTAAAACTCACACTGGTTCTATCCTACTTATGGCTCTAGGTTATGGTCTTATCTATTTCTTTGGTTCAAACATTATCGTATTCTTCGCTTCATTATGTATCGTAGGTATTGGTTGGGCATCTCTAGTATCTCTTCCATTCGCTATCATGAGTGAACGCGTTGACCAAAGCAAAATGGGTCTATACATGGGTATCTTCAACCTATCTGTAGTACTTCCACAACTTGTAGCTTCATTCAAAATGGGTGAAGTTGTAAACAACGCAGATGACAAATCTATCATCTTCGCTATCTGTGCTATCTGTCTTCTTATCTCAGGTATCCTTTGGATAGCAGTAAAAGATAAAAAATAAGAGTTTATCTAAACTTTACATACTTAAAAGAGGCGTCATAATTGGCGCCTCTTATTTTGTAAACCGCATAATTGCAAAAACCAACTATGAAAAAACTATTCTTTTCACTTATTCTTTCATTAATTTGTTCTCTTGCATATTCAAATGAAACATTTGAACAAACAGATTTAAGCAATGAGGAATCATTTGTTGTTTTACAATCAGACTCAATCACTATTCAAAACATTGCATACGCAGAGCTAAATCTTATAGAAATAAATAAGATGCGTTTAAAAGGGAAAGGAATGTTTGCTGGTGGTCTAACTTTAACATGTACTGGTGGAGTGCTTTTAGGTGGAGGGGCTATTGCTTTCTACTGTGGATTTATGGGAGCCCTTACACAATCACCATGGGCAAGAGGAGCCCTGATAGGAGGTTCACACGCAATGCTAACTGGACTTGCATTTGGTGCTGCAGGCATACCTCTCACTGTATTTGGTGTAAAAAAAATGAATAAAGCAGCAGAGCTAAAAGATATTTACATCGAAAACCATCCAGAAGAAGTAACCTTATCACTACAATCAAGCTGCGAGGGCATCGGCTTAGCGCTAAGGTTCTAAATGTATGAGTTGAATTAAAAGATGTAATTCAGCTCATATTATTTTAGTTCGTATATATGATTAACACTTTCGGGGATTTCTGCTCGGTAGTGGGTAACAAAGATTAGGCTTTTATCTGCTTGGGCGGCGAAGGTGGAAATCATCTTTAGGCAACGTTTTTTGTTTGCCACATCCATACCATGAAATGGTTCGTCTAGGATAAGAAGTTGTGGATTTTTCACAATGGCACGGGCAAAAAGTAGCATACGTTGTTCACCTGCCGATACTTGCAAGAATGGTTTATCTGCCAAATGTTCTATACCTAATTCTTTCATAAGAAGCAGTGCACGCTCGGTTTGCTTATCAGAACATTTTCTAAACAAACCAACACTATCAAAATATCCAGACTGTACCACTTTTAGGCAAGGAACATTTTCTCTATAATAAAGGTGCATTTCAGACGAAGTGTAACCAATGCGTTTTTTAATATCCCAAATGCTCTCGCCAGAGCCACGCTTGCGGTCAAAAAGCCAAATAGGAAGCGAATATCCTTGTGGATTGTCTGCAAAAATATAACTTAAAAGGGTTGACTTACCAGAACCATTTGGTCCAAGAAGTGCCCATTTCTCACCTTTTTTAATATCCCAAGTAACATCTTCTTGCAGCACCACCCCATCGTAAGCAATGCGCACACCACGCATACTCACAGTATTTTCGTAATCCTCACTACCTAAATCCAGATGTTCAAACTCATAGTTTCCTGGTAGCTGTACCTCTGCTACTGCAGGCAGATTCTTTTTCTCACCCGCATACACCACATTGCAAGCATCTAAATGTAGTAAATGAGTACTGCAAGATGGAATATCACGAGCGTCTGACACAATGAAAAGCATTTGAATACCTTGTTCTTTAAGGTAAGCGAACACATTCTCCATATCTGCGCGTGTTTGCACATCAAGACCAATAAAAGGATTGTCAAAAATAAGCATTCGAGGTTTTTCAAGCAATGCTTTTGCAATAATTAGTCTACGAAGTTGACCACTTGAAAGAGTTATAAGTCTTTGAGGAAGTAGTTTACGCAGGCGAAACAGGTCTATAATTTTCTCTAGCCAAGCCTCATCTTCTACCCCACTCATAAGTTCGCCCACTGTAGGATACCAATCTACTTCATACACGTTGAAACGTTGTTGATAATAAGCATCTCTAAAGTCGGAAAAAGAATATGTAGATTGAAAATGAATAGTCTTTATAAACTGACGTGGATAGATAAACTCAGATGTGGTTTTGCGAATCTCATCCATAAATGGATATTCTATATTGCCACTCATTAGGCCATATCTACCACAAATAATTTCACTAAGCAGAGTTTTACCACTACCGTTTGCTCCATAAAAAGTCCACACATCACCCTCATTCATTGTAAAAGAAATAGGCGAAGCAAACTTCACACCCGGAATTCGCGGAACTATATTGTCAACTTTTATAAAAACACTCATATATAATTTATTTAATGTAAAAAAGTTTGGAACTCGCATTCCAAACTTTTTATTTTATACCCTATAAAATCGATAATTTAGTGTTCCCATGCTAACGCTGACGCTCCTAAGATAGCAGCATCAGACTCATTAAGTTGTGAGAACATCACTTGGATTTTACCACGCCATTGAGGCATTACGTTTTCGTTAAGAGCTTTAACTACAGGTTCCATGATTAGGTCACCTGCTTTTGTTAAACCACCAAACATGATGATTGCCTCTGGAGAACTAAAAGCAACGAAGTCTGCCATAGCTTGACCTAGCATTGTGCCTGTGAAGTCAAATATATCAAGAGCAAGTTCGTCACCTTGTTGTGCAGCTTCGAATACATCTTTAGAAGAGATGCTTTCTGCTGGAATACCTCTTAAAACGCTCTTTTTATCGGTAGCTTCAAGAAGTTCACGAGCAGTACGAGCAACACCTGTAGCAGAAGCGTATGCTTCTAAGCAACCAGTCTTACCGCAACCGCAAAGACGACCGTTCTTTCTTACCATTGTAACGTGACCAAGCTCACCAGCGAAGCCGTCGTGACCATAAAGAACATAACCACCTACAACGATACCACTACCAACACCTGTACCTAAGGTGATTGTAATGAAGTTTTTCATGCCACGAGCAGCACCATATGTCATTTCACCTACTGCAGCAGCGTTAGCGTCATTGGTAAGACGTACTGGTAGACCGATACGCTCTGTCATTAGTTCTGCAAAAGGAATCACTTTCATACCACCGAAAGTTAAGTTAACTGCGTTTTCGATAGTTCCTTTATAATAATTCGCATTTGGAGCACCAATACCAATACCACGAATTTGAGACATTGGGATATTAGCTTTTTCAACTAATTTTTCCACTGCTGTACACAAATTGTCAATAAACTCTACATGAGAGTTGGTATCATTACTTTTAATAGCTGTTTGTGATAATACTGTACCACGTGTGTCAACGATACCGATTTTAGCTGATTGACCGCCTATGTCAATCCCTACTACATAAGGTTTGTCCATAATATTTTTGTTTGAAGTTAAGATTATAATAATTTGATTAAGCAAAGATAAGCAATCATTTTTTAAAAACTTAAATTAAAGCCTAAAAATTTCTATTTTAGAAGATAAAATTGTAATTTTGCGAACTTAATTAAACAAAGATTATGAATATCTCTTATAATTGGCTTAAAAAATATCTAAATTTCGATTTATCTGCCGAAGATACAGCGAAAAAACTTACATCACTTGGTCTTGAAGTGGGTACTGTAGAAGAAATCCAAACCATCAAAGGTGGTTTAGAAGGTTTAGTTACAGCTAAAGTGGTGGAATGTGAAGATCATCCAAATTCAGATCACTTACACATTACCAAAGTAGATGCTGGTAATGGCGAACTTATTCAAGTAGTTTGTGGCGCAGCAAACTGCCGTGCAGGTCTTACCACTATTTTAGCTACTGTGGGCACTACCCTATATTCTGGCGAGGAAAGTTTTAGTATCAAAAAATCTAAAATTAGAGGCGTT
>JAZKXZ010000012.1:0-2332 GCA_045611845.1 Candidatus Enterocola sp.
CATTCAATTCTTTTTTATTTCATAATTTTAAAGTCATTCATTGGTATAGCTTTAAATGTTGAATTTTATGGAAATAATTTTTAGAAATGCAACTATATAAGAAAAACTTTTGGCGCAAATTTGTGCAAAAATATACGCTCAAACAATTCTAACATCAGTAAAAAAGGGCATTTGAAGTGTAGTGCGAAGCATCAACATAATGCAAGAAACCTGCGTAAAAGTACAATTAAACGAAGGTTTTGAGGGTAGATTATATAGTGGTGGAGACAGGGAAAAGTAGTGGTAGCACCCGTGGTATGGGGGTTTTTTCAGAAATGATAATGCTTTAATAACCTCCCAAACCACCCAAAAATATAAAAACAAAGCGCATAACCAATAGGTAGTACAGACGCTACCAGAGAGGAAAAAGGCTTAACCAATAGGTATATACCCAAACGAAAGGAAAAGAAACGGCGTAATGAATAGGTATATACCCAAAGGAAGGATAGAAGAAAAGCTTGTTTGGTAGGTATATACCCAAGAAAGAAAAAGCAAAAACTACTTGCCAAATGATAGGAAAAAGATTATTATAGAGAGGTAAGGCGAGTCTAGTAGACCAATTTTTCTTACACAAAAAGAAAAGTGTAAGGGGAATTGGCTTTTTTTATGTCGATTCTGACGAAATTCCCAAAGACTTAAAAACAAGGTATATACCTATTGGTTAAGGCATTTCTTTAATAGATTGTACACAACTTGGTGTCAAAAAATACGGGGTTTTATAAAAATTCCGAGAAAAATAAAAAGGGAGCTATGAAAAACCCTTATAAAAGGCTTGGTTAATAGGTATATACCCAAATCAAAGAAAAGCATCATGAAAAGCAGAAAAAATAGCTGAAACTCAGTATTTAATAGGTATATACCCACATGGCGAATAAAGAAGAAATATCGGTAGGATGTAAAGTAGATAGAACGACAGCGGAGAAGTTAAAAGAGAAGGCTAGGGAGAGAGGAATTGGAGTAAATAGCCTGTTAAGAGAAATGATAAAAGAATCGTTTAGACCCAAGGTAGATGAAAGAGGGATGATGAACGAGCTGTGTTTTATGTATGACATAGACGAGGACGAGATAGAGAGAGGGATAAAGTATTTATTCAAGAGTGGGAATATACGAGTAGTAAACAGAAAGATGCAATGGAATCCGAGGGTAGTGAGTGAGGATTATGTATCAATAGATGAAAAGATAGACACGATGAATGTAAAGGAATATGAGAAGAAGAGATTAAAGCAGAAGATAGTGGATAATCTGGAAGCCATGTTGAGAATAGATGATACAGGGAATGGAGCAGGATTGTAAACCGAAATGGGGAAAGAACTGTACAACAGAGATTATCAAGATGTAGTAAAGAATCTTGAAGATGGAGTCATAGAAAATTAGATAAGTAATATGTTAATGAGCAATGAATTAAGATTAGGAAAGATAGGCGAACATTTAGTATGTGTTGACCTTATGGAGAAGGGATTCGTACCGACTATTTGTGAATATGGAGTAGCGTATGACATTTTATGTGATACAGGAGAAAAAGTATTAAGGATACAAGTTAAGACAACAGAATCACCAACTTCAACGATTATAGGAGCAAATGCCATCCCTACATATAGATTTAGTGTAAAAAGAGGAACACATCATGATAGTTGGTATACAGATGGTGTGGATATATTTGCATTTGTAACAAAAGATACTAAACAAGTAGGTTATATTTGGGCTAAAGATGTAAACATTGGCACTTTTTGTATTAGAGCAGATGAATTTAGAGGACAGTACCAAGATGAAAAAACATTAGATAGATATTTGAGAGCAAAAAAACTTAGGGAAGATGGTTATTCAAGTAAACAAATAGCAGAAATTATGAAAGAACCAAAAACTACTATTGATGGGCTTTTTGCAAGAAGTAAGAAATCTATGTTTAAAGGAATAGATGAAAAGAGATATATGATTGGATATCAAAGAGATAGGGAATGGTTTTTAAATGGAAAGTAAATTTGTTGAACATAAAACAAATAGAACTTTATTAGTTTGCGCAGATTGTATTGAATATTTAAAAACGCTTCCAGATGGTAGTTGTGATGCCTGTATTTCAGATTTGCCTTATGAGTTTGTGATGGGTGGAATGAAAAGTAAACTAAATGGTGGTACATGGCATCCAGAAAGCTATGTAAACACGAAAATGAGCAATTTTGGAGAGAATGAGATAAGGGAGTTTTTGGATTGTGTAATACCAAAGATGAAAAAGGTAAATATGTTCTTGTTTTGTTCAAAGTTGCAGATAAGACATTATATGGTTTACTGTGCGGAG
>JAZKXZ010000013.1:0-88943 GCA_045611845.1 Candidatus Enterocola sp.
GGTTGGATAATTAGAAAACCTGGTATTACCAATGCTCCTGTGGTATTTGATGTGGTAGATACACAAAACCAATGGAAGAAAGATATTTCATACAAACTTGCAGAACAAGGTTATGTAGTGGCTCAAGTGACAACACATGGTTTTGTGGGATATGGTGAGTATTATAAGAAATCTACTCATGGCAATATTTTTAAAGTGCCAGCTTTAGACTATATTGCAGCTGCAAAAGGTTTAATAAAATCTGGTATTGCCAACCCCAAAAATGTGTTTATGATGGGTAATCGTATGGCAGGTGGAGTAGTACTTTCTGCACTTATGCAAGAAAAAACTCCATTTGTAGGTGGTATTGTAATCTCTCCAGTAACAGACCTAGTGAATTATAATAAGGCTGTGGTGGAGCGCTATATGAAACAACACGGTGCTACCGCAGGATATAGAACAAACTCTGCAGTGGGCAACGCTAAAAATATTAAAGGTAAACTTCTTATTGTTCACTCTATGAACGACGGTATGAACTCTATCGAGAACACAAACCGCCTGATAGAAGAACTTGTAGAAGCAGGCGTGCAATTTGAAATGCAGCTTTATCCAAACAAGGATGAAAGCTTTACTGCATCGCTTCTTCAACCACACCTTTATGCTAGAATACTTAATTTCTTAAAGAATAACACTAAATAATATTATATGAAACCAACATTATTTGTAATGGCGGCTGGAATGGGTAGTCGCTATGGCGGTCTAAAACAAATGGACGGACTAGGTCCAAACGGCGAAACAATCATCGATTACTCTATCTACGACGCTATTAGAGTGGGTTTTGGTAAAGTTGTATTCGTAATTAGAAGAGACTTTGCACAAGATTTCCAAGATATAGTAGTGTCTAAATTTCAAGGCAAAATACAAGTGAAACTTGTTTTCCAAGATATTGACAATCTTCCAGAAGGATTCTCTCCAAATCCAGAACGCGTGAAACCATGGGGTACAAACCACGCAGTGCTTATGGGTCGTGGTGTGGTAAACGAACCATTTGCTGTAATCAACGGCGACGACTTCTATGGCTACGAATCTTTCAAAGTGCTTTGTGAAGAACTTGTTTCTATGGAAGGTAAAAAAGGTGAATACTGCATGGTGGGCTTCCCAGTGAAAAACACCCTTTCAAATAGTGGTACAGTGTCTCGTGGTGTTTGTGAAACAGATGCAGAAGGCTACTTAACATCTATCGAAGAACATACCAAAATTGAAGAAGTAAACGGAGTAATCGTAAATCACAACGAAGACGGTACCGAAAAAACAATCGCAGCAAACACTCCTGTTTCTATGAATATGTGGGGCTTCACACCAGAATATTTCGACTATTCATACGAAGCATTCAAAGACTTCCTAAAAGTAAACGAAAAACAACTTAAAGCAGAATTCTATATTCCTACCATGGTTGACACCCTTATCAACGACGGCAGAGCAAAAGTAAAAGTGCTAGAAACTACAGCAAAATGGTTTGGCGTTACCTACATTGAAGATAAACCAAATGTGCTTCTTCAAATTAATGAGTTGATTGCTAAAGGAGTTTATCCAAATAAACTATGGTAGTCGAGCGATTTTAAAGAATAAAAAAAATTAGACCATTCGGTCTAATTTTTTTTTAACTCCTATAAATTGATCTCAAAAATTCTCGTTCTTGGTAGGGCTGTGAGGTTCACCTCTTTGCCCTCAAGGGCTCTACGAGCTGCGCACATTACCGTGTCGGGAGTGTTATTGTTGTTACTTAAGTGGCAGAAGAATATGTTTTTCCAATTCTCCATGTAGTTTTCTGCCAAAAAACGCATTGTTACGTGGTTTGCAAGGTGACCACAGCCTCCTAAAATGCGTTGTTTCAATAAATAGTGGTAACTACCATTAAGAAGCATTTCTTCGTCATAATTTGCTTCTATCACCACGTGGTCTGCTTTGCAAATATATTCGCACGCCTTTTCATTTATTCCGCCAAGGTCTGTGGCAAGTGTAATTTTCTCCCCCTCAAACTCTATATGATAACCCACACATTGGCTAGAGTCGTGCTCCACCTCAAATGCTGTTATCTTAAAGTCTTTGACACAAACCTCTTCAAGTATGTTTATTGGTCTTTTGCAAGTATAAAGTTTTTCGGTAATCTTGTAGCATTTATTTATACCTTTAAGAATATCCTCTGTAGAATATACAGGGATGTTGTACACCTCGCCAAGTGTGCCAACGCTTTTAATATGGTCAAAGTGGTCGTGGGTTATAAACACACCATAAATTTGACTTAGTTCATAACCTGCTTCCTTAAGATATTTTTTTATTTTTCTAGAGCTAATACCAGCATCAATAAGTATTCCGTATTTGTCGTTTCCCACGAAATAACAATTGCCACTACTACCGCTTCCGAAGCTAATAAATTTCATGTTTTTTATTTTAGGACTACAAAATTAACATTTTTCTACAAATGTTATCAACAAAATAAGTTTTTAGGCTTAAAAAATTTGTTTAAGTATTTGAAAAGTTCTAAATTTACATTCGATAGCATATTTCAATCGTTTGAAATATTCGTTTATCGCAATAAATTTGTACCTTAAAAAATCAAATAATTAACCTATTTATTAACCAAAATTAAATGCTTATGAAAAAGAAGTTTACTAAATGGTCTATGGCAATAGCTTTTCTTGCCATGACATTATTACTTCCTCTAGAAGCTACTGCTAAAACACTGTATCTAGATGCAGGTGGTAGTAGTAAATGGGACCAAGGTGGAGCATGGTTCTCTGCTTGGGTATGGGGAAGTTCGAAAGCTGATGCTTGGTATAGAGCTACCAAAGGCGATGTGTATTATGAAATTGAAGTTCCAGATGACGCAACTGGTATGAAATGGTTACGTTTTAGCAGTGTGTCAACATCAGAAAGTTGGACTCAAGCTGACGGTGATAAAAATGGTTATTGGAACCAAACTGGTGACCTTACCATTGGTTCTGACAACTTGTTAACTATTAAAGGATGGGGAACAACCCTAGGTACAGACTATGCATGGTCTACCTACGAAGCTCCTGCTCCTGCTCCAGTAATCACTATTGGTGCGATACCTGAAATTGCTAATACAACTGTAGGTGAAACTGCTACTGCAACTCTTACCTATACACTAAAAAATGCAGACAAAGCAGACGTAACTATTGAAGGTGAAGGTTTTGCGGCAGTAGATAATGATGGTACAATTACCATTACATTTACTCCAGAAGAAGCTGGTGAATACACCGCTACAATAACAATCACTGCAGGTGAAGTTAAAGAAACTGCTACAATTACTGCAATAGCTATTGCTCCAGAAACTCCAAAAGTACCAGAAATTCTTAACGTTACAGGTCCTGTATTTGAACAAACTGTTGTAGGTGAATCTTCTACAGCTACAGTTACTTATGAAGTATTTAACTTTGATGATACTCCATCAGTTAGAGTTGAAGGTGAAGGTTTTGTTATTGCAGGAGAAGATGAAGGTTCTGTAAATATTATGTTTGAACCACAAGGTGCTGGTGAATTTAATGGTACATTAACCATCACTGCAGGTGAAGTAGAGAAATTAGTTCCTTTCTCTGCTATTGCTGTTGAACCAACTCCAGTTGTAACAATTAAAGTTGCTACCCCTGCAAATTGGGAAAGTTGCTATATTTGGGCTTGGACTGCAAGTGGTAACCTTTACGACAGCTTCCCAGGTGCTGAAATGACTAAAGGTGATGATGGCTTCTATTTTATTGATATTGAAACAGCAGAAGCTATTAGTTTCTTAGTAAGTGACAATGGTGAAGAGACTAAAAAAACAGCAGATTACTCTGATGGAGTTACAGAATCTACATGTTTTGATATAGACAATAATGCTTTAGTTATTAACTCATCTTGTGAATACCAAGATATTCCAGAACCAGAACCAATTGAACCATACGTTGCTATTCGTGGTACAATGACTGATTGGAATATAGCTAATGATATTAAGATGACCTATAATGCAGATGCAGCAAATGGTCCAGAATGGTATATCACTGCATTTGAAGTACCTGCAGATGGTAAATTCAAAGTAGTTTCTGTTGATGCTCAATCTAAAGCTACATGGTATGGTTCTGATAAAGTAGATTTACAAGAAGGTATTACAAATGCTGGTGAAGGTGATGGTGACATTGCTCTTCCTGCTGGCAAATATGATATTTACTTCAAAGTAAACGAAGGCAGAATGTGGATTCAAAAATATGTTGAACCAACTCCAGAACCAGAACCACTTCCAATTGTTATTACAATTACTGATGATGTTGAATTCCCTCTAACATATCCAGATCAAGTAACAAATGACATTGTTGGATATACTATTGAAAATGCACCAGTAGATGCAGAAGTAGGTGTCGAACTAACTGGTGATGAAGCATTCTCTATTGCTGAAGTTCAAGATGGATTTATATTCTTAGCGTTTGCTCCTATGGCAGAAGGTGAATACAATGGTACATTAACCATTACAGTAGGTGAAGTTTCTGAAACTTTAGAATTCTCAGCTGTAGCTTCTCCAGTAGAACCAGGTCCAGAGCCTGCAGAACTAGAATTTGCTCTAGTTGGTCGCTTAAACGGTGACAACGATAACGAAATCTTAGCATTCGAAGATGGATACAAATTCACTCAAGAATCTGAATTCGTTTATACACTGAATGTAACTTTCACAGGAACTATTACTTCTGGTGATAAAGAAATTCAAAAAGTAAAACTAGTAGATGCTGAAGGTAATATCTGGGCACGTAACAGCTCTAAAACAATCAAACCAGGTGATGGTACATCTACTATGACTAAAGGTGAAACAACTTCTTCTACATATTTACAATGTGAAGCTGGTGTAGAATACAAAATTACCTATACTCTAGTAAGCGATCCAGCAGAAGCCCTATACAAACTAAGTGGTCAATTAACATTCGAAAAAGTTGAAGCTCCAGTAGAACCAGAACCAGAACCAGAGCCAGAACCAGATCCAGAACCAACTACAATTACTCTTAGTCTAGCAGTTAATGGTTGGGACGTTGCTTATATCTATGCATTTAATCCAGAAGGTGAACTTACAGGAACATGGCCTGGTGAAGAAATGACAGCTGAAGAAGGTAAATTTACATATGAATTTACATTACCAGAAGGTGACTATAATTTCATATTCAGCAATGATGCTGGTACTCAAACAACAGATACAGAAGGTGTATTTGAATCTACATGCTATGTATTAGACACATCTGTATCAGGAAAATGGGAATTGGCAATTTCTGCAGAATGCGAAGCTGTAGATCCTAAACCAATTGAAACTACCTATGTATTAATGGGTGTTGGTGGTGATTGGACAACTGGTATTGAATTAGATCCAAATCCAGAAAATGATGATGAGTATATGTTGCTAAATCAATCTATTACAACTGGCGATGCAGTTAAAGTAGTAATATTTAGTGAAGAAGGTACTACTTATTGTGGAAATGTAAAAGACGGTTCTGCAGAATTTACCTATGATGATATGGGTAATATCGTATTAGCAGAAGGTACTTACGATTTCTATTATAGCATTTCTGCTAACGCATTCTATGTAGCTCTTAAAGAAGGTCCAGATGTACCAACCGACGTAGAAGACGCTGTTTCTGAACTAATCTATGCAGTTGATGGTACTATCATTGCTCCTGCTCCATTTGCAATTATCGACCTATCTGGTAAAGATGTAACAAATGCAAACGGTGCTCTAGAAGGTGCATACATTGTTAAAACACAAAACTCTGTAACAAAAGTATTAGTAAAATAATACTAACGTTATAAAATAAGAATTGCTCGGACTGTAAAGTTCGAGCAATTTTTTTGTTTACGAGATTACTAAAAAGTGTAACGAAAGACTACATCTTTTAATTAATCTCTTATTGTTTTGTATGAAATTCAACAAGACCTCTTAGTGGATCTTTTTCTATTTTGCCAATTGTAAGGCCATGTCTTGTGGCTAAATCTTGTAGTATATCTGAGAAATAATAAGCAATAGAGCCAGTGAAACTCACAGGCATTGTGGTGTATGGGTATTGTTTTACATTGCGGATGATAAAACTTTCAAGTGCAGTGGTTATCATTTCTTTCATTTCTGGTACTTCTTTGTGTTTAGCAATAAAAGGACCAAATGAAGCCAAAAATCTGTTTGGAAGTGGGGTGCGATACACCTTTTCTATCACATCCATCATAGATAAACCATATGTTGATTTGAAATCTGATATGACAGTTTCTGGCAATTGTTTTTTAAAGATATTTCCCATAAGTAGTTTGCCAAGCACTGCTCCGCTACCTTCGTCCCCTAGGATAAAACCAAGCGCAGGCACGTTCCAGCTTATATTGCCATTCTCATAAAGGCATGAGTTTGAACCAGTACCCAAAATGCAAGCAATGCCACTATCGTGACCGCATAGTCCGCGAGCCGCGCCTAATAGGTCTGATGTAATTTCTACTTTGATATTGCCAAAAACACTTTGAATTGCAGTTCTCACAATGTTTATTTTCTCTTCGTTGGCACAACCTGCACCGTAGAAATATACCTCGGTAATAGTTTCTGCAATGTTTGGCAGTAGCTGTGTGCGCAAGGTATTTTCTATTTGCGCACTATCCATAAAAATAGGATTTATGCCATCGGTTTTTATCACATTATTTGGATTTTCCACCACAGCCCATGCCGTTTTGGTAGAACCACTATCTGCTATAAGAATCATAAGTGTTTTGTTTGCTTAGATTTTGGAAATTTATGCTTTACTTTTTAAATCTTCGTAAAACTTAATATGTGCAGATTCTTGATAAGGAGTTAACCATAAAAAACCGAAGCCCAATGTAAGTATAGATAAAAGTACCCAACCGAAGAAACTTAAATCTAATAAAAACAACTGCATTTTGTGGCCTTCCATCATCTTTATACTTCTTTGAATGCATTCTTCTGCAGAAAGTTCTTCGTTGTCAATGCTGATATATGAAGCCATGGCATATGAATATCCTTTAATAATGCCAGGGATAATCAATAAAATAGTCCAAAGCATAACATATAGACAAATTAAACCCATTACAGGTACAGCTCTAGAGTATTTCTTTTTAAAATTTGTTATGTATTCAGAAAATACAATCTTTTTACCCTCACGAGAAAGTGCCAATAAATGTATTTTTAAAACGTAGATTAAAGGGAAAAAAAGTAGTAAATTAGCTACTAATGTAGTTATTCCGTTGTATTCCGTTGGAATAAAAAAGGCAAATGATGTTTGGACTATACATTCCAAGATGAACATAAAAACTGAAATCACAATTACACTTGACCAGTTTCCTTTCAATAACTCTAATGCTGCTTTTCTGTACTCAAAATTTTGTTTCATAGTTTAGTTTTTTTTAATGATGGTGCAAAATTACAAAAAAAGATTGTATCCCACAATTTTACGATGTTTTGATAAAAAACTGCAACCTGTAGCAAAAAAAATGACACAGGTTTGCTTTTATTTTGCTCCACATAAAAAAGGTGATGGTCCCTCAAAAACTGTTGATTCGTCAACAGTTTTTTTGTTTATGCTTATACACTGACATAATATGGCAGGGATGGAGTCTATTTTTGCAGAAGAGTGAAATACATTTCAATTATTAACAACTAAATTTTAAATGATATGCAAAAAATTATTATTACCCTAGTCACCTTTTTTGTTGCTATGCAATTGGGAGCAGCAACTTATACTATTGTGTCACAAAATAATGATACAATTCGTTTGTATTCAAACGAATTGGGGGAATCTCTGAAATCACTAATTCCTAAGGCTGATTTAGAAAGAAAAGATAAGTACCGACTAATTGAAAAAAATGATGAAGGTAAAAGCAGTCTTATCTTTGTGGAATTTACTCATGTATTGGACAAAATGTTTATCTGTTATGAAACAGACCTGATAAATGCTGGACTTTGGAATGTGAAAGCTTATAGTTTTGACGATGTTTATAATTCTGTTAGAAGAGAGAATGCGATTTTATTGAAAGGAGAATTATTGGGGATGAAAATAGAAATATACCAAAGGCCACTTAATTTTAAGGATATTGTCAATATAGATGGTTTTGAGTTTCCTTCGCCAATTAAAATCAATTTGTATGAAACAAATATAGTTCAAGGTTTGCGAAGTCAGAAAATGGAGAGAAATAAGGAACTTAATCAGTTGGCATTGACAGAAGACGATATAACAGAAACAAGGGATAAGGTTAACGAATGTTTTATAGCTTATCTTCTTGTTAGTGAGAAATTTAATTCATCAGAAGACAAAACACTAATCAAGGGGTTATGTAACAACGAAGTAGTAATGTCGCTTACTAAAAAATACAATGAGGCTCAACTTAAATTCCTTTCAAATGGTTATGATACTCAACTGAAGAGGTATGAAAAATACTAATAAGTGTATTAGCAGAGATAGAAGGTTTATATTTATGCTACTAAATAAAATGTAAATTTATTAAACCTGTATCTATTTTTTTGGTACAGGTTTTTTTTTATTTTGCAGTATCAGATTTAGCTGATTTGCCAACAAGGTTACATGAGTTACCTGCACCAATGGAAGTGGTATTACAAGGGATAAAGTCAAATTTCTCAAATCAGATAGAGGCTTTTATTTATTTGTTTGAAAATCAAGATATGGATGAAGTAGATTTAATCAATGATATACAACTAATACTTGAATAAATTAATTCTTGATCCAATGGAAATAATTTAATTCATGATCATATTTTATAATGGTACCAAAACAACACGCATTTTTGCGTGTTGTTTTATTTGTATTTATACCTTATTTCTCGTAAAAAAATAGTAAATTTGGAGTTGTTTTTAAGGTATGCTTAAGCGATTCAGTATTATATTCGTAATCCTCTGTTTATTAGGCTTTTCTGCGTTGGCGAAGCCTACAAAGGTGCGTAAGTTGCCGCTTAAAAAATTTTCGTATCATACCACCGTTATCAACAATGTGTTTAATGAGTATAAGGTGGAGTCTATTGTGATAGATGGCAAGAAATGCACAGTGGAGATTAGTGAACACCTTTCAAACATTCCAATGAACGATAGCATTGTGGTAGATATTTATGATTCGCTGCGTGCGCAACTTCCGCCTTCATATTCTCAATATAAACTTAGCATAGTAAGCCGAAAACATCCTATTGAGGCGTTTATTCCAAACTATCTTCGCAAAAAAAATGATATAGACAAGAGTCGTTTTTTACCTTATAAAACAGGAGAGGTGGCACTTTCTCATTTGTCAAATCCATGGAAGCCAACTCAAGGCCTGTTAAATAGAAATATTGCTCTTTGGAATAGTCACGGCTTATATTACGATAAAAATAATGACAAAATCCGTTGGCAACGTCCTGCGCTTTTTGGTACTGTGGAAGATATGCTTAGCACACAAATAGTGCTAAATTATTTGCTTCCTATGCTTCGTGGTGCAGGAGCAGAGGTGTATATGCCACGTGAGCGTGATTGGCACAATGAAGGTGTAGAACTAACAGTAAGTTCGTCTAAAGGCTCAGGAACCGCACGTTCGACAAACTCAGGAACTGTAAAGGGAGATACTCTTGTGTTTAAAGGCAAGGTGTCTCAACCAGATACATATTGGGTGCGAGTAGCATATCCTGTGGGCTCTAAAGCAAAACAACTGCAATGTGAAGTGCTACATGGTGGCATGAAAACAAATTATCAGATTAATACCACAATTGGTGGCGATACTTGGCTATATTTAGATCCACTTTATATAAAAGACAGCATTGAGGTGCGTTTCTACAACGAGGCCGACAAAAAGCAATGGGATATTACTCGTGTGCATGTGGGTGGTGGTTGTAGTGTGTTAAACGACAATTTGCCAGCCTTTGTAGATGCGGCAGTGTATTATCTTCGTCAGTTTGGTGCGCCAGATAGCATTATTTACAACCAAAAACCAGACAAAGACAACGATTATTACGACGACCTTTACGGCAGGGCCAAATGGACCAATTATTTGAGTGGTGGCTCGCAAGTAAATCCAGACTATCCAGGAGTGGGTATCCCATTAGATTTATCCCTTGCCGTGCATACCGATGCAGGGGTAGGTACACCAGATAGTATTATCGGAACTTTGCTGGTTTGTACTTCTGACTCTTTAGCTCCAACAGGTTATAACCAACTCACCAACAACGACTTTGCAAACTATGCGTTGAAGCAAATTGTAGAAGATTTGCGTTCTACTTTCAAAATAGAATGGCCTTCTCGTGGCATTTGGCATCGCAGTTATGTAGAAACTCGCATCCCAGCTGTGCCTTCACTTATTATAGAATTGCTTTCGCACCAAAACTTTGCCGATATGCGTTATGCACATCACCCTGCATTTCAGTTTACTGTGGCGAGGGCTATTTACAAAGCATCTTTGCGCTATTTGTCGGAAATGTATGGTACTGGTTATGTGGTGCAGCCATTGCCTGTGGAAAATTTTTCTGCTATTTTAGAAAAAGACTCTGTGTGTTTGAGTTGGTCTCCAATGGTTGATAAACTTGAAGGGTCTGCATATCCTACGCATTATAAGGTGCTTACTGCAACAGAAGACAATGCTTTCGATAGTGGAGTGGTGGTGAAGGGTACTTCTGTAATGTTGCCAGTGGAAAAGGATGTACTTTATCGTTTCAAAGTGGTGGCACTTAACCAAGGTGGTGAAAGTTTTCCTTCAGAAGAATTGTCGGTTTGTATTGTATCAGATTCTAAGGTAGAAGCACTTATAATTAATGGTTTTGACCGTGTATCTTCTCCACATTATTTTGTAACAGAAACAGAATCTGGTTTCAAACACGAACTAGATTATGGTGTGCCATATCATTACGACTTGTCTTTTGTGGGCGAGCAATACGAATTTAAGCAAGGTGTGCCATATAAAAGTGATAATAATCCGGGGTCAGGAGCGTCTAAACGCGACACTGCCACTGTAATTCAAGGAAATGCGTTCAATTATCCTTATATTCATGGCAAGGCACTTCGTGACAATGGTTTTTCGTATTCATCATGTAGTAAAAAGTCGGTAATGAAAAAACAAGTGAATTTAAAAGATTTTTCACTTGTCGATCTAATTTTGGGTGAACAATGCGATGCTATACTTTTTGAGTTGTATCCCACAGAGTTGGAACAAGCATTATTTGAATACACTCAAAAGAAACGTAATAAATTATTGATAACAGGTGCTTATGTGGCATCGTCTAAAAAGTCTGAGGTATTTACAGAAAAAGGACTTCGTTATAAACTAAAACAAGACACAGCCACAGCAAATGGTGTACTTTATTCGCCATCGCAGCTTGCCTATTACCATTTACAAACTATGCCAAATTCTAAGCAATATTTTGTGCAAAATGTGCAAGCGCTTACTGGTGTAGATAAAAATAGTAAAGTAATTTTGCAATATGCAGATACAGAACTTCCTGCCACTATTAAAGCGGGCAGAAGAGGTAACGTGATAATTGCAGGATTCCCTTTTGAGAGTGTTATAGGCGAAGAGTCTCGCCGTTATTTAATGAAATTATTTATTGAAGAATAAAATATGAGTTGCAATATTCCAACAACAGAAAAGAAAAGAGTTGTAATAGTTGGTGGCGGTTTTGGTGGATTAAAACTTGCTCAAAAACTTAAAAACTCAAATTTTCAAGTAGTATTGGTTGATAAAAATAATTATCACCAATTCCCTCCACTTATTTATCAAGTGGCTTCTTCTGGTATTGAACCAAGTAGTATAGCATTCCCTTTTAGACGTTTGTTTCAGCGTAGAAAAGATTTTTATTTCCGTTTGGCACAGGTATTAAGCATTATGCCAGAGGAAAAAATTATTCAAACATCTATTGGTAAACTATCATACGATTATCTAGTGCTTGCTGCTGGTACAACCACAAATTTCTTTGGAAATAAGGAAATAGAAGAAGAGTCTATACCAATGAAGACGTTATCAGAGTCTATGGGTTTGCGTAATGCAATTTTAGATAATTTTGAGCGTGCACTTACTTGTGCCACCGAAAAAGAACGTCAAGAATTACTTAATGTGGTAATTGTTGGTGGCGGTGCTACAGGTGTGGAAATTGCAGGTGCTCTTTCTGAAATGAAAAATTTTGTACTTCCAAAAGACTACCCAGATTTGCCAAATAGTTTGATGAATATTTACTTGATAGAGTCGCAATCACGTTTACTTGCTGCTATGAGCGAAAAATCATCTGCAAGGGTACTTAAATATTTGCGTTCAATGGGAGTAAATGTGCTTCTAAATCAGCGAGTAACCGATTATAAAGATAATACTGTTTTCATAAATGATGGTAGCACTATTGCCACTCGCACATTTATTTGGGTAACAGGTGTTGCTGCGCAAAAAGTAGATAAAATGCCTACTGAGAGCATAGGACGTGGTGGTAGAATTTTGGTAAACGAATACAACCAAGTGCAAGGAATGCAGGATGTTTATAGCATTGGCGACCAATGTTTAATGCCAAATGCCGACCCTGCTTGGCAAAACGGACACCCACAACTTGCTCAAGTGGCTATTCAACAAGGAAAATTGCTTGCTTCAAATCTTATACGCCTAGACAAGGGTAAAGAATTAAAACCATTCAGATATAAAAACTTAGGTACAATGGCTACAGTGGGTAGAAACAAAGCTGTGGCAGAATTTGCCGGAATAAAAATGGGAGGTTTCTTTGCTTGGCTTATGTGGCTAGTAGTACACCTACGTTCTATCTTGGGTGTAAAAAATAAATTTATAGTATTCTTCAACTGGATGATAAATTACTTTAGTTATGGTCAGTCTTTAAGACTAATTATGTATGCTAAAAAGGCTAAAGTTGTGAAAGATAGAGAGGAATTTCTTACAAAAACACATAATTAAAAACTATTAAATATGTCAACAATCACAGCAGTACTTTTGCAACAAGACGATGCGTTGCAACAAACTTTTATAAATGCAGGTGCAGACAAATGTGTAGTATTGGGCAAAAACGCAGGTGATGCGTCGCTACTACCACTTCTACAAGGTTTAGATACAGATT
Source organism: Candidatus Enterocola sp. (assembly GCA_045611845.1). Classification (GTDB taxonomy): domain Bacteria; phylum Bacteroidota; class Bacteroidia; order Bacteroidales; family Paludibacteraceae; genus Enterocola. Next base: position 13,075 of record JAZKXZ010000013.1, read on the forward strand.
ATGCAATGCTTTACCTTAAGGTTTCACCATTGCAACTTTCTGCTCAGTCGTTAAAACGTTTTGTATCTGTGGCAGATGATACAAGTGCTTCACTTGTTTATTCAAATTATTATCAAGTAATGAATGGCGAGTGTAGTGTGGTGCCAACCATTGAGTATCAGCTAGGTAGTGTGCGTGACGATTTCAATTTTGGTTCGCTTGTGCTTGTAAGGGTAGAAGATGTAAAGGCTGTGAGCATAGACAAATACGAGTTTGCTACGTGGTATGCTATTCGTTTGGCACTATCTAATATGGCAGATTTTTGTCATATAGAAGAGGTGCTTTACACCGAAATGGAAGAAGATACTCGCAAGAGTGGCGAAAAACAATTCGACTATGTAAATCCTCGCAACCGTGCTGTGCAAATTGAAATGGAAAAGGCATTTACAGCATATCTAAAAGACACAGGTGCATATCTTGAGCCTAAATTTAAAGATGTAAACTTTTCTGGATATGAGTTTGCCAATGAGGCTTCTGTAATTATTCCTGTGCGCAACCGAGTGAAAACAGTTGCCGATGCAGTGCGTTCTGCTTTAGCACAAAAAACATCTTTCCCATTCAATGTAATTGTTATCGACAACCATTCTACCGATGGTACAACTGAACTTTTACAAGAGATTGCTGCGGAAGATTCTCGTCTTGTGCATATAGTGCCAGAGTCTACACAGCTTGGCATTGGTGGTTGCTGGATGGAAGGTGTAAATAATCCTGCTTGTGGTAAATTTGCTGTGCAACTAGATAGCGACGACCTTTACGATGGCGAAAATGTGCTTCAACAAGTAGTTGATGAGTTTTATGCACAAAATTGTGCTATGCTTATTGGTTCTTATACCATGACAAACTTCAACCTAGAGGTGCTTCCTCCTGGCTTAATAGACCATGCAGAATGGACTCCAGACAATGGTAGAAACAATGCTCTACGCATCAATGGTCTTGGTGCTCCACGAGCATTTTTCACTCCGCTACTTCGTGAATATGGCGTGCCAAACGTAAGTTATGGAGAAGATTATGCTCTTGGACTTCGTTTCTCACGCGAATACCAAATTGGTCGTATCTACAACTCACTATACCTTTGCCGCCGCTGGGAAGGCAACTCCGACGCCGCCCTTGCCATCGACAAAGTAAATGCCAATAACTTTTATAAAGACAAACTTCGCAGTATTGAAATTGCTGCGCGCATGCAAAAGAATATGGATTTTTAATATAGATTTACTATGGATGCACCGGAAATTTCGACCAAAAAGGAAAAAGATATAAAAGGGTGGTTGGCCTTTTTTGTGTATGTATGGATTGGTTTAGGCAGTATTTTGTCTGTAGTACTCAGCTTGATATTACTAATCAGCCAGCATGCAGATTTGGATGTGTCTATTTTTATCTTGTTGTATGATGTTTTTCCTTTACTAATAGGTGTAGCAACGGTTAGGGCGTTTGTATTAGAAAAAAGCAATGCCGTATCATTGGCAAGAACCTTTCTAATTATGCGTATTATGCTCGGCGTGGTGATATTGATGTTAGGGTGGGTAGGTGCGCAACCTGTTTTATATACCTATTCCATAGGAGGATGCGTGCAGTGTGTTATTTGGCTAGTCTATTTACGCTGTTCTAACCAAGTAAAAGATGTTATACTCGCAGAAGCGCGCACGTGGAATAAGTTTGAAAAAATACTATTATCTGTTTATGTCTTGCTTGTTTTGTTTTTGATATTGGGTGGTTATTATGTATACGTGAACGAGCAAAGTAAGACTGCTAAGCATATCGAGCAAGTGTCTGAATATGAATTGGAACAAACAGAAAGTATGGCTGATACAGATGTTACGGTTATATATCAATTTCCACATGCTTTTGTGAGTGCGGAAATAGAAGCAGATTCGTTGGCTTTGATAAAAAAAGAATTTGCACAATATATTGAAGGATATGCAAAAGTGGATACAACTATCCTTAAATCCTTGAAAAAAGGAGATAATGTGGTTTGCGAGTTACGTGACGCTAACAACGAAGTGGTTTATAGGGTGTGGCTTCAAAAAAGATACAATCGTGGTGAAGAAGAAAGTTATAACTAAACAAATAAACAATAAATGAAAAAAATAATATCAATTGTAATTTTAGTCTTATTGGTTGTAGCGAGTGGAGTAGGTTACTACTTCTACAATGTGTTTTTAGGTCCAAATATCAATGCCAATCCAGAGTCGGCTACATACAAATACCTTTATGTAGAGCCAAACGATACTTGGGAAGATGTGGTGGCAAAACTAGATTCTAATGGCTGGCTAAAGTCTGTTAAGGATTTGCAAACATGTATTGAATATCTTGAAAAACCTGCACCAGAATGCGGTAAATACGATATTGAGCCAAATCTTGGCAATAGAAATTTTGTTAATCGTTTAGCATACGGACTTAGCAACAAAGCACGAGTGCAACTAAAAATGACTCGCTACACCACTTGGGTTGCACGCAATCTTGCACGACAGCTGCCTGTGGATTCAGCTTCGCTTGCCGACCAATTTCTTGCGGATACGCTTCTTCGCAAATACGGTTTAACAAAAGAAAGTTCACTTGCACTTTTTGTGCGTATGGATACAGCAGTGCAGTGGTGTATGACTCCAAAAGAGGTAGAAACTGTGGTGTTAGATGCACGTGAGCGTTTTTGGAACGAAGAGCGCAGAGCAAAAGCTCGCAAAACAGGACTAAATTTGAAGGATATTCATATTTTGGCTTCTATAGTAGAAGAGGAAACCAACAATGCAGAAGACCGCCGTATGGTAGCAGGTGTGTATCTAAATCGCTTAAAAAAACGTATGCCTTTGCAAGCTTGTCCTACAGCTCGTTTTGCCACTGGCGACTTCACCCTTAATCGTATTTTAAAGGTGCATACCAAAATAGATTCACCATACAATACATATAAATACGCGGGTCTTCCTCCTGGTCCAATTCGCATACCAAGTGCCGCTGCTATAGATGCCGTGCTAAACTTTGTGCCACACAAATACCTGTATTTCTGTGCTAAAGCCGACTTCTCTGGCACTCACAACTATGCCGCTAGTTATGCCGAGCATTCCCGCAATGCTCGCGCTTACCAAAAAGCATTGAACAAAAGAATTAGAGAGCAAAGAATGAAGAAATAAAATATGATTAATTTGATTGTTTCTAATAAAAAAACTATTTTTGTATAAAATAAATAATTTATGCCGAAAATCTTAATTTACATTACATCGCGTTTGCAATGGATTTTTCTTTTTTACGGAACTGATTTTAATGAAAATAGAGCCCATGTTCACGTTGGTAAGAAAGGAGTTGATAAATACTGCAAGATATGGTTAGAGCCGAATATTGAGTTGGAAACCAAAGGTGAACTTACAGATAGTCAAATTAATAGCATTTTACAGATAGCTGAAAAATATAAGACTGTTTTATTGAAACAGTGGAAGAATTTTAAGGCAGGCAAAAATGTTAAGGTTTTAATTATTAAAGATAAGTAATATGTACAAAATAGAAGGATATTGGGATGTAGTACCTAAAATAAAGAAGGTGACTTTTCCTCTTCGAGGCAAGATGAGTGTTGCTTTAGAAGATGGGAGAATAATTACTGTTCCTATTTCTGCATTTCCAAGCATAAAAAAAGTGCCAGTAAAAGAAAGAAATAAGTATTACTTAACTGCAGGCGGATTTACATGGGATTCATGTCCTGAGGTAATTCATATAGAACAAATTCTAGGAAACTTTTCTAATTATAAACATTAACTCAATTGTATATAACATGGGTAGTGTCTTATTAAATATTAAAAATGGCTTATATATGCACGAACTTTGTGAGTGCATACATACATACATACATACATACATACATACATACATACATGGCGCGCGGATAATGTAATTTCTGTGTCCATATTGTGTTTATAACGCTGTTTTGCCGTTGGCAGAATAGCGTTTTTTTGTGTTTTAAATGATGAATTTTACAAATAATCAGAACTTATTATTAACAATTAAAAAAAAATTTTTTATGAAAAAGTTATTTTATTTTACAGTTGTAGCTTTGTTATCTTTGACGGCATGTGAAAAACCTTCAGATCCAAACAACTCTTCTTCAGGTGAAGGCTCTGGTAAAGCTAATGGTCATGAATATGTTGATTTAGGTCTTCCAAGTGGCACTAAATGGGCAACTATGAATGTGGGTGCAGACTCTCCGGAAGATTATGGTGATTACTTTGCTTGGGGAGAAACTCAGCCAAAAGATGTATATAATTGGAGTAATCTTAAATGGTATGATGGTAATGAATTTACTAAATATTGTATAGATTCAGCTAACGGCAAAGTAGATAATAAGACTATACTTGAACTTTCCGACGATGCTGCTAATGCCAACTGGGGTGGTGATTGGCGTATGCCAACCAAAGAAGAGCAAGATGAACTCCGCACAAAATGCACTTGGACATGGACTACCAAAAACGGCATAAACGGTTACACCGTAACTGGTCCTAATGGCAATTCTCTTTTCTTGCCTACTGCTGGCTACCGCTACGGTTTGGATTTGAACGATGTGGGTATTGATGGCTATTACTGGAGTAGTTCGCTTTACACTAGCAAATCTCGCGACGCTTACTTCTTGGTCTTAGGTTTGAACTATGTGGACGCTGGGCCGAGCAGTCGTTGCAGCGGTTTCTGTGTCCGTCCTGTTATGCCATAGAAAGCAGTGTCGAGGTAGAGTTATTAAACCAAAAAATAATCTAAAACTATGAAAAAATCAAATATTTTGTGACTTTTTCATAGTTTTCGATTGAAATACACCTGAGTTTGCCATACTCACAGCTTACAAGCAAGCTTGTAGCTATAAGTCTGACAATAAAAAAAACAGCAAGTAAACTTGCTGTTTCGTTCTATAAATTTTATTTGCGGAAGCTGGGGGATTCGAACCCCCGGAACGGTTGCCCGTTCGTCAGTTTAGCAAACTGGTGGTTTAAGCCACTCACCCAAACTTCCTTTCCTTAAAAAGCGATGCAAATGTAGTAAAATGATTTGATATACTAAAATTTTTTAGCACAAAAATCTCGCTTTTATTTAATTTAATTCTATAGGAATGATTTTTAGGCGTCTCGAAGTTGAAGAAACCATAAAGCACCCTATAAGATAATATCAATCAAACGTAAAGTCGCAGCCTCTTCTAGGGTCGCACCTCTTATTCTTCTTTGTGTGGATGTGAGTTTTTGTGCTGCCTACCCATTGTTTAGGAATTTTGTAAGTAACAGAAAGACAAATAGTTGCGTAGCAGTCTGGCATAAACTTCTCTGGTACTATGGCATCTAATTCATCGGTTAAAGTAAATCTCCAAGTAGCATCTAATCCTATTGCCCAATCGCTACCCACGCTCCAAGCGACACCTGTTCCTATAGGGAAACTAGCATGAATACCTACATTTTTGCCTGTGGCATGAGCATCATATAGAAAACATCCCACACCGCCAAACAGATATGCTCTCTCTGGCACAAAACTACCCATATTGTTTTCTCTACGTTGTCCTTTGTCTATGAAGTAGTTATACACTACTTGCGCACTAACATCTCCTGCGTGTACTGCATCATCTACACCATTATTATATCTCAAATATGCATAACTAGCCTCGCCACGAAGACCAAGCATTGGCATAAAATAATAGGTATAAGAAAGGTTTGCTGCGCCGCCAATATTGCCAGGAAGGTCGAACACAGGATAAGAAGCACCAACTCCAAGGCTAATATGTTGGTTACTATTGTTGCCAAGACGAATCTTTTTTAGTTGTGCGAAAGCACTAAAAGATAATGTAAGGCAAAGTAGAAGTGTGAATATCTTTTTCATAGCGATGGCAAAGGTAATGAAATTTTTAATTAATTTTGCAGGCGAGAAAAGAAATTACAAACATGAGTAAAGGCTTTATTATCGACGAAAACACTGCGCTAATCCTGGAAGGTGGCGGCATGAGAGGTACTTTTACAAGTGGTGTGCTAGATTACTTTCTAGATAACGGTATCGATTTTCCGTTTACAGTGGGAGTGAGTGCTGGTGCTTGTAATGGGCTCTCGTATATGTCGAAACAACGCGGTAGGGCGCGCAGAAGCAATATTGACCTTTACGAAGAATATAGATACGTGGGGCTAAAATATCTTCTTACTCAGCGTAATATAATGGATTTTAAACTTCTTTTCGAGGATTTCCCAGAGAGAATTTGCCCATACGATTATGATGCATTTTTCGCTCGCAAAGAAAGATTTGTGATGGTTACCACCAACTGCCTAACGGGCGAGGCATGTTATATGGAAGAAAAATCCGATGCTAAAAGAGTGATTGAAATTGTGAAAGCCTCGAGCAGTTTGCCGTTTGCGGCGCCTATGGTAGAAATAGATGGCATTCCAATGCTCGATGGTGGTGTGTCTGACTCTATTCCGGTGCAGTATGCTATGAGTGAGGGCTTTAAGAAATTTGTAATTGTGCTCACTCGCAACAAAGATTATAGAAAAGACGAAAAAACAAACCCACTTGTGAAATTTTTCTATAAGAAATATCCTAAACTTCAAGATGCAATAAGGAATAGGGCAGTGAATTACAATAAAACCTTAGATTTGGTTGATGAGTTAGAGGCAAGGGGTGTGGCACTTGTTATTCGTCCTGAAAAACCACTCAAGGTGAGTAGGATAGAGAAGGATGTGAATAAACTTGTAGAACTTTATAACGAAGGATATGAGTTGGCAGGTGAGAAGTTAGGAGTTGCAATAATGTAACATAATTGTAACTTTAAAACTGAATATACTACGAATATGCAAAGAATTTGCAGGAAATATGAATGATACTGCAAAAATTTTGCATATTTTTATTTTTTTTATTAGTTTTGTAACTTCATAGAGTACAAATTTAAGAATAATAATCATTAATAATTATAACAGATGAAAATAGAAGCGTTGGAAGATGTAACAGTCCGCTTTAGTGGCGACTCAGGCGACGGTATGCAGCTTGCTGGTAATATCTTTTCTACCATTTCAGCTACTGCCGGAAACGACATTAGTACTTTCCCAGATTTCCCTGCAGACATTCGTGCTCCACAAGGTACATTAACAGGTGTATCTGGTTTCCAAGTACACATTGGTTCAGACAAAGTATTAACCCCTGGTGACAAATGTGATGTTTTAATTGCAATGAACCCTGCTGCTCTTAAAACTCAATACAAATTTTGTTCACCACGTTCTATAATTATTGTAGACACAGATTCATTCCAAGAATCAGATCTTAAAAAAGCTCTTTTTGCTACAAACAATCCATTCGAAGAACTAGGAATTAAAAACGACGTAGTTGAAGCTCCTATATCTAGCATGTGTAAAGAAGCTCTTAAAGATTCAGGTCTTGACAATAAATCAATTTTACGTTGCAAAAACATGTTTGCCCTAGGTCTTGTATGTTGGTTGTTCAACAGAAACCTAGCAAGTGCAGAAGAAATGCTACGTGAAAAATTTGCTAAAAAACCAGAAATCGCAGCAGCAAACATTAAAGTTTTAAATGCTGGTTACGACTATGGTCACAATATTCACGCTTCAGTAAGCACTACTTACACAGTAGATAGCAAAGCTACTAAAGCTCCAGGTAAATATATGGATATCAACGGTAATAAAGCTACTTCATACGGCTTTATCGCTGCTGCAGAAAAATCTGGCCTACGTTTATACTTAGGTTCATATCCTATTACTCCTGCCACAGATGTTCTTCACGAACTATCTAAACACAAATCACTAGGCGTTGTTACAGTACAAGCAGAAGACGAAATCGCTGGTTGTGCTTCAGCAGTAGGTGCTGCATTTGCAGGTGCATTAGCAATTACATCTACCTCTGGTCCTGGTGTTTGTCTAAAAAGTGAAGCTATGAACTTAGCAGTTATCGCTGAGCTTCCACTTGTAATTTTAAATGTTCAACGTGGTGGTCCTTCAACAGGTCTTCCTACCAAATCTGAACAAACAGACCTTCTTCAAGCTCTTTATGGCCGTAACGGCGAAAGCCCAATGCCAGTAATCGCAGCTAAATCTCCAGCAGACTGCTTCGATTCAGCATTTATGGCTTGTAAAATTGCAGTAGAACACATGACTCCTGTAGTTCTTCTTACAGACGCGTTCATTGCAAATGGTTCAGCAGCTTGGAAACTTCCTTCACTAGAAGATTATCCAACTATTACTCCTCCATACGTTACAGCAGATATGGCAGGTAAATGGACTCCATTTATGCGTAACGAAGAAACAGGTGCTCGCTACTGGGCTCTTCCTGGTACAGAAGGTTTCGCTCACCGTATTGGTGGTCTAGAAAAGAGCAACGAAACAGGTGCTATTTCTACAGAACCAGAAAATCACCACCTAATGACTATCCTTCGTCAAGAAAAAGTGAACAAAATTCCAGTTCCTGACGTAGAAGTAGAAGGTGCAGAAGATGCAGATCTTCTTGTAGTTGGTTTCGGTGGCACATACGGTCACTTACGTTCAGCAGTAGATGAAATGAACAAAGCAGGCAACAAAGTTGCTTTAGCTCACTTCACTTACATCAACCCACTTCCAAAAAATACTGAAGAAGTGCTTCGTAAATACAAAAAAGTAGTTGTGGCAGAACAAAATATGGGTCAGTTCGCAATGTATTTACGTTCTAAAGTAGAAGGTGTTCATTTTAACCAATTCAACCAAGTTAAAGGTCAACCATTTGTGGTTAACGAACTAGTTGAAGCATTTACAAACCTATTAAAAGCTTAAGTTATGTCAGAATATACAGCAAAAGATTATAAAGCAGGACAACCTCGTTGGTGTCCAGGTTGTGGTGACCATGCGCTACTTAATTCTTTACACAAAGCCATGGCTACACTAGGTGTACCTCCACACGAAATCGCAGTTATTTCAGGTATCGGCTGTTCTTCACGTCTACCTTATTATATGAACACATACGGTATGCACACAATTCACGGTCGTGCAGCTGCTATTGCTACAGGTGTGAAAGTAGCAAATCCAGAACTTACTGTATGGCAAATCTCTGGTGACGGCGACGGCTTAGCTATTGGTGGTAACCACTTTATTCACGCACTTCGTAGAAATATCGACCTTAATATGATTCTTCTAAACAACCGTATCTACGGTCTAACAAAAGGTCAATATTCACCTACATCTGCACGTGGTTTCGTAAGTAAATCTTCTCCATACGGTACTGTAGAAGATCCATTCCGCCCAGCAGAACTTTGCTTCGGTGCTCGTGGTCGTTTCTTTGCTCGTTGCGTAGCTGTAGACCTAAAAGGTTCTGAAGATGTGCTAGTAAAAGCTGCTCGTCACAAAGGTGCTTCTGTAGTAGAAGTTCTTCAAAACTGTGTTATCTTCAACAACGGTACACACGACAGCCTTGCAACAGCAGAACTTCGTAGCAAAAATGCAATCTATCTAGAACACGGCAAACCAATGATTTTCGGTGAAAACCGCGAACTAGGTCTTATGCAAGAAGGTTTCGGTCTTAAAGTAGTGAAAATAGGTGAAAACGGTATCACCGAAAAAGATATCCTTGTTCACGACGCTCACTGCATGGACAACACACTTCAACTTAAACTTGCTCTTATGGAAGGTCCAGACTTCCCAGTAGCTCTAGGTGTTATCCGCGACGTAGATGCTCCTACCTACAACGACGCAGTTTATGCTCAAGTAGAAGAAGTTTCAACCAAGAAAAATTATCATAATTTTGCAGAACTTCTTGAAACAAACGAAACATGGGAGATTAAGTAAAATGTTTTTAAAGGGTGATTTTTGCGTTGCCCTTGTCTTCGAAATCCTCATTTACGCCATGTAAACTCCGGTTTCTCAGACTTCGGGACGCCTTAAACTCCCTCCTTTAAAAAGCATTTTATAATCAACATAGCAATAAAAAAAACTAACATTGAAGAATGTTAGTTTTTTTTATATCCAGTTGCTGATGCGTTGCATTGCTTCTATGGTGTTTTCGCGAGAGTTGAAGCCGGTTAAGCGGAAGTAACCTTCACCCATTTGGCCGAAGCCGGCACCTGGGGTACATACCACGTTGATGTCGTAAAGGAGTTCTTGGAAAAACTTCCATGATGTGGTGTGGTGAGGAGTTTTTACCCACACGTGAGGAGAGTTTACGCCACCATACACGGTGAAACCACATTTTGTAAGCTCTTCTCTTATTATTTTAGCATTGGTTAGGTAATAAGAAACCATTTCTTTCACCTCTTGCATGCCCTCTGGTGAGTAAAGCGCTTCTGCACCTTTTTGAATTACGTATGAAGTACCGTTGTAGTATGTGGTGTTGCGTTGCCACCAAAGTTTGTTTACTTCTATGGCGTTGCCATAAAGGGTGAAGCCAATAATTTCGTGAGGAACCACTGTGTATGAGCATCTTAGCCCAGTGAAACCTGCTGTTTTAGAATAACTTCTAATTTCGATAGCACATTTTTTTGCACCCTTAATCTCGTAGATAGAGTGGGGAACATTCTTCTCTGTGATGTATGAAAAATATGCGCCGTCGTATATAATAATGGCGTGGTTTTCAAGAGCGTAGTCCACCCATTTCTTTAGCTCAGTTTTGTTAAGCGCAATGCCGGTAGGGTTGTTTGGATAGCAAAGGTAAATAATGTCCACCTTTTCCTTTGGCAGTTCTGGCACGAAATCACTTTTTGCAGAGCAAGGAATGTAAACAATATTACTCCAAAGATTGTTGTCGGTTAAATATCCGGAACGTCCTCCCATTATCGCCGCATTCTCGTACACAGGATAAACAGGGTCTGTAATACCTATAATATTATCTCTACCAAAAATGTGGCCAATATTACCCACGTCAGACTTAGAACCGTCGCTAATAAAAATTTCGTCGGCACTTAGGGTTACACCTCGTGGAGCATAATCGTGCTTAATGATGCAGTTTTTAAGGAAACTATAACCTGTTTCAGGACCATAGCCTTTAAAGGTTTTTGCATCGGAAAGTTCTTCCACAGCACTCTTCATTGCGTTTAAGGCAGACGCAGGAATAGGACGAGAAACATCGCCCAACCCCAAACTAATCACATTAGCTTTAGGATTGATAATCTTGTGAGCATTAACCTTTTGTTGAATTTCATTAAAGAAATAATACTCAGGAAGTTTTAGATAATTCTCGTTGATAAGTGCCATATAAATGCAAAATTACATAAAAATGCACTATTTTACAAAAAAACAATGTATTTCCGCAAAATTACCTTAATTTTGTACAATAAAGTTATAATAAAGAACAATTATGAAAAAAGCATTTGTATTCCCAGGTCAGGGAGCTCAATTCGTAGGAATGGGCAAAGATATGTACGAAAATTCTGAGTTAGCAAAAGAACTTTTCGAAAAAGCTAACGAGGTGCTTGGTTTCCGTATCACAGATTTAATGTTTGAGGGTACCGATGAAGATTTACGTCAAACCAAGGTTACACAACCTGCTATTTTCCTACATTCTGTAATTTTAACCAAAGCTTACGCAGATAAATTCACCCCAAGTATGGTAGCAGGGCACTCATTAGGAGAGTTTTCTGCTCTTGTAGCTGCTGGTGCTTTAGACTTTGAAGATGGTTTAAAACTTGTATATAAACGTGCATTAGCAATGCAAAAAGCTTGCGAAGCTGTGCCTTCTACTATGGCAGCTGTGATTGGTCTTGCCGACGAAAAAGTGGAAGAAATTTGTGCTTCTATAGATGGAGTGGTGGTTCCTGCAAACTACAACTGCCCAGGACAACTTGTTATCTCAGGTTCTCACGAGGCTATCGACGCTGCTTGCGAAAAACTTTCTGAGGCAGGTGCACGCCGTGCTCTTAAACTTCCTGTGGGTGGTGCATTCCACTCTCCACTTATGGACCCTGCAAAAGAAGAACTTGCTGCTGCTATTGAGCAAACCACATTTAAAACCCCAATTTGCCCAGTTTACCAAAATGTAAGCACCAAAGCAGAAACCGACCCAGAAGTAATCAAGAAAAACCTTGTGGCTCAACTTACCGCTCCAGTAAAATGGACTCAATCTGTGCAAAACATGGTTGCTGACGGCATGGAGCAACTTGTAGAATGTGGTCCTGGCGCTGTGCTTCAAGGGTTAATGAAGAAAATCAATAAGGAAGTACCAACAACTTCAATTGAGAAGTTAGAGTTATAAAAATAAAAAATCTCAGTTCAAACGAACTGAGATTTTTTTTATTCTATCATTCGGATTATGCTTTTACGCGACCAACGTAAGAACCATCGCGAGTGTCGATTTCGATAAGTTCACCTTCGTTGATGAATAGAGGAACGCGAACTTCAGCGCCAGTTTCTAGAGTAGCTGGTTTAAGGGTGTTAGTAGCTGTGTCACCTTTAAGACCTGGTTCTGTGTAAGTAACTTGAAGAACTACTTTAGTAGGGATTTCAGCAGAAAGTACGGTTTCTGTAGATGTATCTGATAATACGTCAACAACGTCACCTTCTTTCATATATTCAACACCAGTAATTTTGTTTCTTTCGATAGGAATTTGTTCGAAAGTTTCTTGGTTCATGAAGATTAAATCTTCACCTTCTTGATATAGGTATTGATATGGACGGCGTTCTACGCGTACGTCTTCAAGTTTTAAACCGATTTGGAATGTTCTTTCTAATACACGACCATCAACTACGTCTCTAAGTTTTGTACGCATAAAGGTGTTACCTTTACCTGGTTTTACGTGTAAGAATTCGATAACGAAATACAAACGGCCGTCTAGACGAATACAAACACCGTTTTTAATGTCTTGTGAGTTTATCATAAAATTTTAAATAAATAAATTGTTAATCTTCTTTTACAAAGTGCAAATTTAGCATTTTTCTTTGATAATACATAAAAAAAACGACCAATAGGTCGTTTTTTTTATTGAGTGAGAATTTATTACATCATACCACCCATGCCGCCGCCCATTGGAGGCATAGCAGGAGCAGGATTATCTTCTTTTTTGTCTGCGATAACGCACTCTGTGGTAAGCATCATGCCAGCGATAGAAGCTGCATTTTCAAGAGCCACACGAGTTACTTTAGCAGGGTCGATAACACCAGAAGTTAGTAGGTTTTCGTACACGTCAGTGCGAGCATTGTAACCAAAGTCACCTTCGCCTTCACGTACTTTTTGTACTACTACAGCACCTTCTTTACCAGCGTTAGCCACAATTTGGCGAAGAGGTTCTTCGATAGCACGTTTAACGATTTCGATACCTGTGGTTTCGTCGTCGTTTACGCCTTTAAGACCTTCGATAGCAGAAATAGCACGGATGTATGCCACGCCACCACCAGGAACGATACCTTCTTCTACTGCAGCACGAGTAGCAGAAAGAGCATCATCTACGCGGTCTTTTTTCTCTTTCATTTCCACTTCAGAAGGAGCACCAATGTAAAGCACTGCCACACCACCTGCAAGTTTTGCAAGACGTTCTTGAAGTTTTTCGCGGTCGTAGTCTGAAGTTGTTTTTTCGATTTGCACTTTAATTTGACCTACACGAGCAGCGATAGCTTCTTTGTTGCCAGCACCGTTTACGATAGTAGTGTTGTCTTTGTTGATAGTGATTGTTTCTGCGCTACCAAGCATTTCTAGAGTAGCAGAGTCTAGTTTTAGACCTTGTTCTTCAGAAATTACAGTACCACCTGTTAGGATAGCAATGTCTTGAAGCATTTCTTTACGTCTGTCGCCAAAGCCAGGAGCTTTCACTGCACAAACACGTAGGTTTGCACGTAGTCTGTTCACTACAAGTGCTGTAAGCGCTTCGCTATCAACGTCTTCTGCAATGATAAGTAGAGAACGGTTGTTTTGAACAGTTGCTTCTAGGATAGGAAGAATTTCTTTAAGTGAAGAGATTTTTTTGTCGTGGATAAGCACAAGTGGTTTTTCCATTACCACTTCCATCTTTTCTGTATCAGTTACGAAATATGGAGATAGGTAACCACGGTCAAATTGCATACCTTCTACCACTTCTACAGTAGTGTCAGTACCTTTTGCTTCTTCAACAGTGATAACACCTTCTTTTTTCACTTTTGCCATTGCATCAGCAATAAGTTTACCAATTTCGTTGTCGTTGTTTGCAGAAATGGTAGCCACTTGTTCAATTTTGTTGTTGTCGTCGCCCACTTCTTGAGATTGAGCTTTGATAGATTCCACAACTTTTGCAACTGCTTTGTCGATACCGCGTTTTAGGTCCATTGGATTTGCACCTGCAGCCACGTTTTTAAGACCAACAGAGATGATAGCTTGAGCAAGCACAGTAGCAGTGGTAGTACCGTCACCAGCGTTGTCACCAGTTTTAGATGCTACTTCTTTTACCATTTGAGCACCCATATTTTCGTATGGATTTTCCAGTTCTATTTCTTTTGCTACACTTACACCGTCTTTTGTGATGTGAGGAGCGCCAAATTTTTTAGCTAGGATAACGTTGCGACCTTTAGGGCCTAATGTTACTTTTACTGCATTAGCTAGTTCGTCAACACCTTTTTTAAGTAGGTCACGAGCTTCTACATTAAATTTAATTTCTTTAGCCATGATAATGTCTTTTTTAGATTATTGCCAAAATGTCACTTTGGCGCATGATTAAATATTTTTCACCATCTAGTTCTATTTCTGTGCCGGCATATTTGCCATATAGAACCATATCACCTGTTTTTACTACCATTTCTTCGTCTTTTGTGCCGTTGCCCACAGCTACAACTTCGCCTCTTAAAGGTTTTTCTTTTGCAGAATCTGGTAGGATGATACCGCAAGCTGTTTTTTCTTCTGATGCAGCAGGTTTAATTAAAACTCTGTCTGCTAATGGTTTAATGTTCATATTGTTTGATTTTTATTAATTATTTTATTGTTTTTCTATCTATATTACTGCAAATTTCGTGCCAGTAATTTAACTTCTAACTACAAAAAAAGCCAACTATAAAATATAGTCAGCTTTTTGTGTAATATTGTGTGTAGATTACTCTGCTACTGGAGCGATAGGAGAAACTGGAGCTTCTTCTGCAGCTGGAAGTTGGATAGGAGCAGCTGTTTCTTCAATTTTATTTTTTAGTGAGTCTTCATTAGCACTGCTTCTGTCGTAGAATGCTACAGATAAGATAGATAAAACAACTAGGATAGCAGCTAGTGTCCATGTAGCTTTTTCTAGGAAGTCGGTAGTTTTGCGAACACCCATAACATTGTTTGAACTTTCAAATCCTGAAGCTAAACCACTTCCTTTAGATTTTTGAACGATAACGATAAGTACAAGAAGGATAGCTACTAAAATGGCTAATGATACGATAATAATGTACATATTTTTAATTATTAGTTATTAATTTATCAATTTTTTCTATTTGGTCTGCAAAGTAACGATTTTTTTCTGGAAATTTCAAATTTAATTTCTCAAAAATACGTTTTGCTTTGTCATATTGTTTCTGTCTAATGTAAATTTTTGCCAAACTCTCGGTGAAAATACTTTCACTAATGTCGGTTTCTGGAATAACAGGCACATTTGTGTGCGACTCAGGTTCGCTTCCAATAGGGCTAATCTTAGGATTGGTTTCTATAAATTTATCTATAAGTGATTGACCTTTAAATAAGTTTGTGTCGTCTGCTGTAGGTATGTCTTCTATAGAATATGGTGTAAACTTAGGTTCGGCAACACGAACCTCTTCTTTTTGAGGTTTTAATGTGACGATATCGTGAAGTCTTTCTCTAGAGTAAACAGAAAGAGCAATCTTTTTTAATTTATTATTGAATTTTAAGTCTTCTCTATCGGCAAGGGCTTTAAGATACAATATAGCAATAGCAGAGCAATATGGGTATTGCTCATACAATTGCTCCACATCGTAAATATCTGCCTGAGATATTGCCGCAGGGTTTTGCAAATATTTTATTAATTCTTTGCTTGTCATTACCAATTAGCAACAGTATCATTATAAATATGCTCTGCGATTTCCTCTACTAGCTCTTCGATAAGCCCATCTTGCACGTCGGTGATAAGCAGACTACTATCAAAGTTTCTGTAGGCAGAGTAGGTGCGTTCATAATCTTCTTCGTGATTGGTGTTGTTTGTGTAGCGCACTCTAATTCTAAGTGTTAAACGTGTTTCGGCAGAAGAAGCATTTGATGTTACAGCCATAGGAGCAATGTCGTAACCCACAATTTCACCTTCAAGTTCTAAGTCGCCATTGGCTTCCACAAGATCTAGACGTGTTTGTTTTGTGTACACATCTTTCAAACCTTCGTTGAATGTGCTTGCAAGTGGAGCATACACCATTGCAGCTTGGTTTGTAAAGTCTTTAATTGCAATGGTTTTAATAATGTCGTAGTTTATCACAGTACCATTAAATTTGTATGAAATGGTGCATGATAAAAGACAAATACTGCTTATAATGGCTATTAATAGTTTTTTCATTCTTCTAAACCGTATTCTTTTATTTTTCTATAAAGTGTTCTAACAGACATTTTTAATTCCAATGCTGCCAATTCTTTTCTGCCACCATGCTTGATTAATGCTTTTTTGATTAATTCTTTTTGCATATCATCTACAGATAGGCTAGGTGTAGCTTCGCTCACTTCCACATCTATAAACTCTGGTGCGGCAGGTAGGGCATTGATAGGCTCTGCAATATGTTCGCCTTTTTCTTCCAAAAGTTTCTTCACAGCGCCTTTAAGGTTTTCAATGTCTTTTTTCATTTCGAGCATTGCCTTAAATAGCATCTCAGGATCTGGATTGAAGGCGCTTTGCGTGCCTTTACCTTTAATATGCTGTGGCAAACGGCTGTGTGGCTCGTCTGGAAGGTATCTTTGAATAGTTTCTAAACTAATAGAAGGTTCTGTTTCTATTGCAGAAATTTGTTCTGCTACATTTTTTAGTTGTCTAATATTGCCACGCCAATAATAGTTTTTCAGAGCATTAACTGCTTCTTCAGAAAGTTTTATGCTTGGGCGTTGATATTTTAATGAAAAATCGTTAGCAAATTTTGTAAACAGAGGGTAAATATCTTCTTTTCTATTTCTTAATGCAGGAATTTCTATGTGTGTAGCATTAAGTCTGTAGTAAAGATCTTCTCTAAATTTACCTTGCTCAATAGCTTTTTCTATATTTACATTAGTTGCTGCAATAATGCGCACATTTGTCTTTTGTACTTCTGAAGAACCTACTCTAAAATATTCACCAACTTCAAGTATTCTTAGCAGTCGTGTTTGGGTGGAAAGTGGAAGCTCGCCCACTTCGTCTAAGAAAATTGTACCTCCATTTGCTTCTTCAAAATAACCTTTTCTATTGGCAATTGCACCTGTAAACGAACCTTTATCGTGGCCGAAAAGCTCAGAATCGATGGTGCCTTCTGCAATAGCACCGCAGTTTACAGCAATGTATTTTTCGTGTTTTCTTTGGCTATATTGGTGTATTATTTTAGGAAAATTTTCTTTCCCCACACCGCTCTCGCCAGTGATAAGCACAGAAAGGTCTGTTGGTGCTACTTGTACAGCAACATTTATAGCATGTAGAAACTCAGGTGTGTTTCCTACAATGCCAAATTTATTTTTTATTTGTTGAAGTTCTGCGTTTGGTAACATTATTTATTATTTCTGTTCTTATAAATGTCTAATGCCATGTATAATGCCTGACGGAACGAATTTTCGCTTGCCATATTTTTGCCTGCAAGGTCGTATGCTGTGCCGTGGTCTGGCGATGTGCGCACCACAGAAAGACCTGCAGTGAAGTTTACACCATTATCCATAGCTATGGTTTTAAATGGAATTAAACCTTGGTCGTGATACATGGCTAAAATGCCGTCGTAATGTGCTTGACCGTTAGAACCAAAGAATCCGTCGGCTGGCAGCGGACCAAAGCATACAATGCCTTCCTCAAGTGCTTGTTTCACAGCTGGAGCGATAATTTCTTCCTCTTCGCTACCAATTACACCTTTGTCGCCAGCGTGTGGGTTTAGTCCAAGCACGGCAATTCTTGGTTTGAAAATACCGAAATCTTCTATTAGCGATTTGTTGAATTGTTTAATCTTGTTTAGGATATTTTCTTGGGTTAAACAAGATGAAATTTTGCTCACTGGCACGTGTCCTGTAACTACTGCAATTCTAATATTTTCGTCGGCTAGCACCATAAGTGCATCGCCTTTTTCGCCAAATAGGCTTTCAAGATATTCTGTATGTCCAGGAAAACTAAAACTTTCAGACTGGATATTATTTTTGTTGATAGGGGCTGTGACAATAACGTCGATTTTACCTTCTTTAAGGTCTTTTGTAGCTCTTTCAAGTGCTTTAAAAGCTGCTTCGCCTGCTTGTGGAGTAGAGAATCCTACTTCCACTTTTACTTCTTCACCACAGCAATTTATAATGTTTGCTTTCTTTTCTTGTGCTTCTTCTGCTTTATTGATAATGTTTAGATTGGCACTCAAATTTAGCATTTTTTTGTGATATGATGCTACTTTTGGTGAACCATATATAATAGGTGTGCAAAGTTCTGCAATGCGGCTATCTTCTAGAGTTTTTAAAATAACTTCGTATGAAATACCGTTTATATCGCCTTGTGTAATGCCTACTTTAATACTATTGCTCATCTTTTTCAAATTTTATAGTGTATAAAACTGATTCTAAGTTTCTTAAAATATTGCGTTTGTTTTTGCCTGGGGCGTAAACAAAACATTCTGCTGTGATAATTCTTTGATTTTCTTCGTCTAAGCAGCTTACGCTAACAAATGGACCGCCCATAATGTCGCCAATAATGGTCCAAAGCCCACGCACTTCTGTGGCATACTGACCACTTTTTAGCGCAGTTTCTTTCATAATAGGTGGGTCGTATTTGTATTCAGTGCCCATGTATGAACCTTCTGCAGGACCTTCCACATGAAGCATCATCACAGAGTCGCGTTTGAAAGTTAGATAATCTTTTGTAAATGTGTTTTTATCTGTGTATGGGAAACTATAAACAACAATATTTTGTTGAATATCGATATTTGAGTTTGCTATCCACATAAAGTTTTCAGCATCTTTAATTCTGTTAAGTCCTTTTGGAATAACAATATCTATGCCAAATTTTTCTTTCACTTTTTGGCCTACTTCTCTTTCTCTATAGTGTGATTGATATTTAATAGCACGGTCTCTTTCTGCTTTAATAAAGAAGTCGAGAATATTTTCGCTATAGTCGTTGATAGCTTTTAGCACGCCTTCTTTTGTAGGACCGTTTATCTCAATAATAGATTGAGGAGTAGAGTATTTGTCTGTGTAAGTTTTAATCTTGTTGTGTGAATATCTGTGACCAACATTTATGATAACAATGTTTCTAGCTGGTTTTAGTAGGTTTGTGAAACCTGAATGTTTGGTTCTAGAAATATTGAAATGTGGTTCAGATTGAGGCAGACATGGCACGTCTCTGTCTAGTAAACGGAAAATGCTATCGCCAACGGCAGATTTTGCAATGCTGTCGTCGATTACTACAAGTACTTCGCCTGCTGCGCCTGTTGCGTTTGGCAGTGTTATGCCACCGCTGTTACAACTAGTAAGACCGATAATTAATGTTGTTAATATGTATAGTACCTTCTTCATCTTAGTTAGTAGTTAGTAGTTAGGAATTGCGGGTTTTACTTAGCATTCCGCATGCGGCTTCAATGTCTTGTCCGCGAGAGCGTCGCACTGTTACGTTCAAACCTTTTTTTGTAAGCCATGCTTGGAATTGCTCTATTTTTTTCATTGGAGTAGGGGTTAAACCTACATCTGGAATTGTGTGATATGGAATAAGGTTTACGTGACAGTTCATACCGTGAATAAGGCTATGAAGCTGTTTTGCGCAAGCTTCGGTGTCGTTTAAATCGTTGAACAGAGTGTATTCAACAGAAAGTTTTCTCTGATGCGACCAATCGTATTTTCTAAGAATAGAGAATACTTGTTGCACAGGGAAAGCTTTTTCGGCAGGAATTAGTTCACGTCTTTCCACCTCGCCAGCTGCGTGCACACTCACAGCAAGGTTACATGTGGTCTTTTCAAGGAAATCTTGCAATGCTGGAATTATACCTACGGTAGAAACAGTAATTCTTTTTGGGCTCCAAGCATATCCATAGTCTGATGTCATTATGCTTATGGCTTTTAGTACCACATCTTTGTTGTTTAGTGGTTCGCCCATTCCCATAAACACCACGTTTGTAAGTTTTTCGGTGTGGTTTATGCTTTGCACTTGGTTTAGGATTTCTGCTGTGGTAAGGTTACCCGAAAATCCTTGTTTGCCAGTGGCGCAGAAAAGACAATTCATTTGACAACCAATTTGTGATGAAATACAAAGTGTGGCTCTGTCTTTTTCTGGAATATAAACTGCTTCGATAAATTTGCTTCCATCGCCCACAGGAAATAGGTATTTCTCTGTGCCGTCTGACGACACGGAAATATGTGCAGGTTCTTTTACACCCACTTCGTAATCTTCAGACAAAACTTCACGTGCCTTAATAGAAATATTGGTCATATCCATAATAGATCTGACTTGTTTTTTATATAACCAATCTGCTATTTGCTTTGCAGTAAAGGCAGGAAGCTTATAGGCTAAAACTACTTGTTTTAACTCTTCTAAACTTAAACCTAATAGTGGAGTTTTACCTGACATATATTATTTGGTAGCTTGTATTTAATTTCAGACTACAAATTTACAAAATAAACTGACAAATCAATAATAATTTTTGTTATCTTTGCACTATTATGAGTTTACAAGTTCAGTCTGTAAATAAGAGCTACAACGACCAACAAGTGTTGTTCGATGTTTCTTTCAATGTAAAGAACGGTGAAATTGTTGGTTTTTTAGGACCAAATGGTGCAGGTAAGTCTTCTCTAATGAAGATTATGACCGGTTATCTATATCCAGACAGTGGAAAAGTGTGGATAGATGATATTTGTGTTCAAGAAAAACGTTTGGAGGCTCAAAAACTAATTGGTTATTTGCCAGAACACAATCCACTTTATCTAGATTTGTATGTAAAAGAATACTTAAATTTTACTGCAAAAATCTACAATCTTGGCGCAGAAAGGGAAGATAGAGTAGATGAAATGATAGAAAAATGTGGGCTTCAGGCAGAATTTAAAAAGAAAATAGGACAGCTGTCGAAAGGCTATCGCCAAAGAGTGGGTCTTGCTGCTTCTATGATACACAATCCACAAGTTTTAATTCTAGATGAGCCTACCACAGGTTTAGACCCAAACCAACTTGTAGAAATAAGAGAATTAATCAAAGACTTCGGAAAAGACAGAACTGTGCTTTTTAGCACACATATTATGCAAGAGGTGTCTGCTATTTGCGACCGCTTCTTGGTGCTTAAAAAAGGTGTTCTTGTGGCCGATAGACCTACAAATAAGATTTCCACAGAAGAACTTGAAACATTATTTAGACAACTGACAAACTAATGACAGAAGATTTTGATATAAGAAGAAGCAGAAGCGAGCGCGAAAACGATTATGAAAACGTGCTTCGTCCGCTAAGTTTCGACGACTTTAAAGGTCAGTCGGCTGTAGTGGAAAACTTGCGTGTGTTCGTAATGGCTGCTCGTATGCGTGGAGAAGCATTGGACCATGTGCTTTTGCATGGACCTCCAGGGCTTGGTAAAACCACCCTTTCAAATATTATAGCAAACGAACTTGGAGTAGGTTTTAAAATCACTTCAGGACCTGTGCTAGACAAACCAGGTGATTTGGCAGGACTTCTTACAAGTCTTGAACCAAACGATGTGCTATTTATAGATGAAATTCATCGTTTAAGTCCTATTGTGGAAGAATATCTTTATTCTGCCATGGAAGACTATCGCATAGATATTATGATAGACAAAGGTCCTAGTGCTCGTAGCATTCAGATAGACTTAAATCCATTTACTCTTATTGGTGCAACCACACGTAGTGGATTGTTAACCAGTCCGTTAAGAGCACGTTTTGGCATAAATTGTCACCTAGAATACTACGACAACGATGTTCTTACTTCCATTGTAAAACGTTCTTCTGCTATTCTAGACACTCCATGTCACGAAGATGCTGCAGTGGAGATTGCTCGCCGTAGTCGTGGTACTCCTCGTATTGCTAATGCACTACTTCGCAGGGTGAGAGATTTTGCACAAGTGAAAGCGCAAGGTACTATTACAAAAGACATTGCGTGCTTTGGACTTGAAGCATTGAATATAGACAAACACGGTTTGGATGAAATCGACAACAAGATTTTGTCTGTGATTATTGATAAATTTTCTGGTGGTCCTGTGGGTATTTCTACCATTGCTACTGCACTTGGCGAAGATGCAGGCACTATAGAGGAAGTTTACGAACCATTTTTAATAAAAGAAGGATTTTTAAAACGCACACCTCGTGGTAGGGAAGTTACAGATTTTGCCTATCAGCATTTGGGCAGAACAAGGTTTGGTGCTCCATACGAAAATCCTTTATTCTAAAAAAAGATTGCGATAGAAATATGGCAAGTGAAATGAAAACATTGGCCAAAGAAACGGCCATTTACGGACTGAGCAGTATTTTAGGAAAGTTCCTAAATTGGTGCTTAGTACCACTTTATACATACGTATTAACATCTTCGGCAGATTATGGTATTGTAGCAAACCTTTATGCGTGGACTGCGCTACTTCTTGTTATCCTTACCTACGGTATGGAAACAGGTTTATTCAGATTCCTAAATAAAGAAGGAAGAGATAAATCAGCTGTTTACCCTACCACAGTCATCTGTCTTTTTGTGTCGTCGCTCACATTTGTGGCATTGTGTGCGGGTTCTTTAAACGGAATTTCAACAGCCTTAGGCTATCCAGATCATCAAGAATATGTAATGATGCTTGCTGTGGTGGTGGCTATGGATGCTTTCGATAGCATTCCGTTTGCATATTTGAGATACAAGAAAAGACCTATCAAATTTGCGGCACTAAAACTTCTTATGATTTTTGTAAACATAGTGATGAATATATTCTTCCTAGTTATTTGTCCTATGATTTACGAGTCTTCACCAGAGTCTATTGGTTGGTTCTACAATCCAAATTATGGGGTAGGATATGTGTTTGTGGCAAACCTTATTTCTACTTCAGTGGTTACACTGGCACTTATTCCTGTAGCATTGGAAGAAAAATTGAAGTTCGACCTTCATTTGCTAGAAGATATGCTTAAATATTCATTCCCACTTCTTGCACTTGGTGTGGTGGGTATAATGAACCAAACTATAGACAAAATCCTTTATCCATTCCTATTAGAAGACCCTGAAGTAGCTACAGCTCAGCTTGGTATTTATGGCGCATGCTTCAAGGTGGCAATGGTAATGATGATGTTTACACAAGCGTTTCGCTATGCGTATGAGCCATTTGTATTTGCCAAAAACAAAGACAAAGACTCAAAAGAAGTGTATGCCGATAGTATGAAATATTATGTAATTTCATCACTTCTTATTTGTCTGGGTATGATTTTTTACCTAGACTTCCTTAAGATTTTAATTCATGAAAGTTATTGGTCTGGACTTATTATTATTCCAGTAGTGTTGCTTTCATACCTATTTCAAGGCATTTATTTCAATCTATCTCTATGGTACAAACTTGTGGATAAAACCTATTTTGGTGCCATTATGAGCTCAATTGGTTTTGTTATAAATGTGGTGTTGCTTATAGTCCTTGTGCCACTTATGGGCTTTATGGGAGCAGCATTGGCATCGCTTGCTGCATATACCGTGATGATGATTATTTCATATTTCCTAGGCAACAAATACTTCCCTATAAATTACCCTTTGCTAAGTATGGCAAAATATTTTGGCATAGCCATTGCACTTGTGGGTATTTCATATTTGGTGGTTACACCATGGGGATGGTTAAATCATATAATAAGAACAATTTTGTTGGGAGTTTACCTATTCTATATGGTAAAAAATGACTTCCCACTAGCAAATTTACCTATAATCGGAAAATATTTTAAGAAATGAAACATTATGTATTTTTAGCTAACGGCTTCGAAGATTTAGAAGCACTTAGCGTGATAGATATTATGCGTAGAGCAGGTTTAGATGTGGTTACAGTTTCTATCAACGACACTAACGTGGTAACATCTGCTCACAATGTGCCTATGGTGGCAGATATTTTACTTGCAGAAGTAGATTTCACTACACAAGGTTATCTAATCCTGCCTGGTGGTATGCCTGGTACAACAAATCTTTGGGAATGTACAGCATTGTGTGAACAAGTAAAAGCGCACGCAGAAGCAGGACTTCCTGTGGCTGCTATTTGTGCTGCACCACTTATTTTTGGACGTTTAGGCATACTTGAAGGCAAAAATGCTACTTGCTATCCAGGTTTTGAAGGCGAACTAAAAGGTGCAAACTGCACTGCAGAAGGTGTTGTGAAAGCAGGAAACGTGATTACAGGTAAAGGTCCTGGCAAGTCTCCAGACTTTGCTTTCGCAATTGTAGCATCTCTTCTAGGCGAAGCTAAAGCAAACGAAATTTCATCAGCAATGCAATATTAAAATTTAAAGATTATGACACGTCAAGAAGCAGTAGATAAAGCAGTTAAATATTTTGAAGAAGGTTATGCATGTTCTCAATCTATACTTTTAGCATTTGCAGAAGAACTAAAACTAGACCCTAGAGTAGCAAAACTTATTTCTGGCACATTTGGTGGCGGTATGGGTCGCCTACGTGGCAAATGTGGTGCCCTTACAGGTTCTTTCATGGTGCTTGGCCTTGCGCAAGGCTACGAAGATCCAAAAGACATGGATAGCAAAATGGAAGCCTACAAAAAAGTGCGTGAACTAAACAAAAAGCTTGAAGACGAATACGGAACAAGCAATTGCAACGAGCTTCTAATCAAATACTCAAAACCAGAAAACGTACAAGCCCGCTCACACCACAAAGACATCTGCTGGCGCCTTGTAGCCTCAGCCACCGGAAATGTCTGGGATATGCTAAATGCAGAGAAGTAAATATATTTCAAAAAATAGAAATAGTGCTATTTGATTCGTCAAGTAGCACTATTTTTTTGTATGGGGAGGTCACCTGGTGGTGAGTGTTATTGCAACATGGTTTGAATGGCTTCTTGTAGTGCGATGTCGCCGCTTAATACGCCTACCACTAGGGCAAATCCGCCTAACAGTATTGAAAATACAATGATTAGTACTATGAAGGCGATGAATGCAGCGAAAAGGCCAAAGAGTAGGAGTAGGCATCCTGATAAGCACCCTTTTGAGTAACTTTTAGTCTTTGGTTTAATGTCTGCGTTAGGGTCCACATTATAAATGCTACCATCTTCTACAGGAAGGATAATCCACATTAAAGTATAAACAAGGATAGTCCAAGGTCCTGAGCACAATGTAATAAGAACCCAAAGTATTCTTATTATGCTTGCATCTAGGTTAAAATAACATCCCAAACCACTAGAAACACCGCCTAGTAATTTGTTACTTGAATCACGAAATAATATCTTTTCCATACAATTTTGTTTATTTGGGGAATCAATTAAAAGATGTAGTTCAAGTCTCTATTCACATGGGGTTTCCCATGGACGTACACATTTTTGTAATTTTTCGCACCAGATGTAGCCGGCAGAAGGAATGCAGCCGTGCTCGTCGCGGTCGCCACCTAGGAGAGGGCGGTTTATAAGTGTGTCTGCTAGCGCAGTGGTATCTGCCATAGCAGTAGTATCAGTGGCAGCACTTGAAGCAGCTTCCGCATTTGTACTGTTTTTTGTGGTGCAACATGCTATTAGCATTGATGTTGCTGCTATGGTGAATAAAATCTTTTTCATAAGTCTAATGTAAATGTTTTTAGTTCATCGTATAGGCGTTTCACTGGTAGTCCCATCACATTGAAGTATGAGCCTACAATCTTTTCTATGCCTATGTAGCCAATCCACTCTTGCACGCCGTATGAGCCTGCTTTGTCGAATGGTTTGTATTTTTCTATGTAATAGTTTATTTCTTCGTTGGTAAGTGTGCTAAAGTGTACTTCGGTGCTAGAGTAAAACTCCACGCATTTTTCTTTGCTAAAGATGCACACTGCGGTGATAACTTCGTGCACGCGGCCAGAAAGCGAGCGTATCATTGAAAACGCCTCATCGTAAGACTTTGGTTTGCCAATTATATTATCGTCTAATATCACCACAGTGTCTGCAGTAATGGCAATGGTCTTGTCTTCTAGAAAAGGTTTGTATGCATCAGCCTTTGCTTTGCAGATATATTGCACCGCATCTGCGCCTTTTAATCTAGCAGGAAAACTCTCGTCGGCATCCACAGTGCAAGTGCTAAACTCCACGTCTAGCCCTTTAAGCAATTCTCTGCGACGAGGCGATTGCGATGCAAGTATAAGTTTATATCCCTTTAAATCAAGCATTGAGAATGTATGAATAGTTTAGTATAAACAAATAACCTACTACAGCAGCATATAGAGTGCCAATAAGCATAATAAACTTAACAAAGGTGCTTATTTGTCTCCAGTCTCTTCTTTTTGCAGCTTTGCCAATCCAGAAAATAAGGATAATGCAAGGCACAAGTATGCCGAAGATATAGTATTTTGTAGTGATATTGTCTGTGCTGAATGGGTTTAGGTAGAAACAGAAATAACCCACAATTAGTGTGCTAATAAGTGTTACTATTGTAAGCACTACTTTAGTGGTGTTTATGCCAAGTACAATAGGAAGGCTATGGCATTCCATCTCTCTGTCGCCCTCTATGTCTTCCACATCTTTTACCACTTCTCTAATAAAGGTGAATAGGAAGGCAAACAAACCAAATGCTGCAAACCAACCATATATCTCGCCCAATATGCCTGTGTTGTAAAGAAGTGCGCCGTATTTGTTTTCTAGACTAATGGCAGCCAAATAACTGCATGCGAAAACAGATAGGAAAGAGCAAAGCGAAATAACAAGGTTTCCTAAAAGGAAGACACGTTTGTAGCTAGATGAATAGAACCATAGCATACCAGAAATCACAGCAAACAAAATAGCAATGTTTAGTTTGCCTAAAATAATGGCAAGCGCTATACCACATGCTATGCCCACGGCAAAACAAATTTGAAATGCCCAGCCAGCTGCATTACGTGAAATAGTATTGCCTACAATCACCTTTGTAGGTTTGTTTATTTGGTCTATTTTGGTGTCGAAATAGTCGTTTACTATATAACCACCTGCTGCAATAAATAGGGTAGCACCAAGTAGAAGTCCAAAGATTGGATATTCGTATGGTAGTGCAATGGTGTATTTTGCTAGTATTGGTTTAAGCACTCCAAAAAACATTAGTGTTTGAAGTACTGCAAGGAATAATAAGTTTTTCCAACGAATTAATTGTAACATAATT
This sequence comes from Candidatus Enterocola sp., assembly GCA_045611845.1. GTDB lineage: Bacteria > Bacteroidota > Bacteroidia > Bacteroidales > Paludibacteraceae > Enterocola. The sequence continues at coordinate 40,393 of JAZKXZ010000013.1, forward strand.
TTACCAAATTGTAGCCTCGTCGTCGCGAAGCCAGTTGTCTTGAGCTTTTAATACTTGTTCTATCACATCGCGAGCGCAACCCTCGCCACCTTTGCAGTGAGAAATATATTTAGAGATTTCTTTTATCTCTGGAGCCGCATCTGCAGGGCAACATGGCACACCAACCATTTTCATAACTTTAAGGTCTGGAATATCATCGCCCATGTAAAGCACATTTTCTGGGTTTAGATTGTATTTTTCCATTAGAGCATTAAACTCCACAATCTTGTTGTGACAGCCCAAATAAATATCATCTGTGATGCCAAGTGCAGCAAATCTGCTTCTTAAATATTCGGTGTTGGCACCTGTAATAATTGCAATCTTGTAACCAAGTTTGCTTGCCAGATGTAGTGCGTATCCGTCTTTTACATTTCCGGTGCGGATAGGTAGTCCTGTTTCTGAATTTAGGTTCATAACGTTGCTACTAAGCACGCCGTCTACGTCGAAAATAAACACTTTTATATCTTGTAAAAGTTCCTTAAAGTTTTTCATCTTGGATGCTTTCTGTGATAAGTTTGTATATCTGTTTTTCTCTTCCTTCAAGTGCATTTAGTTGCTTTTCTATTACCTTACTATCGCGTCTAATTGCAGGGCCTGTTTGCGCTTTTCTAGGGTGGAGAACTTTAATTTTTTCTGTGGTTTCTGTTATGAGCGGAAGCATGTCGTCGAAGCTAAGACCTGCCTTTTCTAGTATGTCTGATGCTATGCTATAAAGGTGGTTTGAAAAGTTGCAAGCAAACACTGCAGCTAGGTGCACGTGTGCTCTATTTTCTGAGTTTACCTGCTTTGCTCTGTCTGAAAATGCATTTGCGAATTGTAGTAATCTACTTATATTGTCTTCGTTGTTCGCTTCTATATAAACGGGGATTTCTTTAAAGTTTACGTTCTTTTGTTTTGAGAATGTTTGCAGTGGGTAGAGTATGCCAATGTTGGCAGAGAAATCCTTTAAAATTTCCATAGAAACACTGCCGGCAGTGTGCACTACAAGGGCATTTTCTGGAAGAGTAAAAGTAGTGAGTGCAGAGACTATAGCATCGTCTTTTACACTCACAATATATAGGTCTGCTTCTTTGTTTAGCTCGCCTTCAGAGCTGGTGAAAGGAACGCCAAGTAGGGTGCCAAGTGCGCGCGCAGATTCTTCTGTTCTACTCACAATTTGTAGTATCTGAAAACCTGCAGTTTTTATGGCTTTACCAAGGTGGGTTGCCACATTACCAGCACCTATTATGACTACCTTTTGTATCATTAAAATTTACCTGTGTGGATTTTTTCAAATTGAAGTTTTTCTTCGTTAAATGGCTTGCGTTCCATGCCTTTGTAGCCAATACCAATGATGCATTCTACTGCATATTTTTCTGGTATGCCAAGAAGTTCTTTGATGGTGTCTTCTGCCATAGTGCCTTCTTCCACACCAGCGCGTTTTCTAATTTGGCACCAGCAGCTACCAAGACCAAGGTCTTCCACTGTAAGTTGAATATTGAACGCTGCCACTGAACAGTCTTCTACCCAAACGTCGCTCTTTTCTGTGTCGGCAATAATCACGATAGAAAGTGGAGCTTCTGCTAGAAATGCACCGCCAAATGGTTTGCATTTAGACATTTTCTCTTGCATTTCTTTATCTGTAACCACGATGAACTCCCATGGGTTTAGGCTTTTGCCTGCAGGAGACATAAGGGCATTTCTTAGAATTGCATCTATTTTTTCTTGTTCTACAGCTTGTTCTGTAAATTTTCTGTGACTTCTGCGTACTTGCAGTAATTTATACATTGATTCCATATTATTTTAATACATTAAATAAATAAACTAGTGAAACACTTATTGCTTGATTGTTTGATGCGGAAAAATAGTCTTTCTTTGTAGAATTAAACACGTTGCCCAAGCCAAAGTGGTAGCGTGCTTCAAGTTGGAAAGCGCCTGCTTTTTTGGTTCTAAATTCTACACCCAAACCGCCTGTTATTCCGTAATCAAATCTATTTTCTATTTCTTTGGTTTGTTGCACGCCTGCACCCTCAGAGAATGGGGCAGTGGCAGCATCGGCTACCATGTATCTTATTTCAGGGCCTAAGTTCACAAAAAACTTTGTGTTTTTCTTGCCAAAGTAGATATGTGCTAAAATAGGTAGTTCTAGATAGTCAAATCTGTGGCTGTAAACTTCACCTGTGGCTGAGGTTTCAGACCAACCTTGCTGGCTATAGTTTAGCTCTGCTTGAAAGCCAAAATACTTTAAGTTGATGTATCTCACAGTGAAACCGCCTTTGTATCTAACGTCGAAATTTTGTGTCACGCTAGGGCTAAATGCCACGTTAGGCCAAAGATTTACACCCTGATTGGTACCCACATAGAGCTCTGGCTTAATGAGTGTATATTGGCTAAAGGCCAATGTACAAACGAAAAGTAGTGAAATACTAAGGAGAAATCTGCGCATATTATTCTATAATATTTAAGCCATTTGAGTTTATTTCTTGCAAGATTACTCCTAAGTTGCTATATCCACCGATATTCTTTTTAGCGAATGCAAAATTCATCTGAATACCTTTGTGGTTGATATATTCTAGGTGTTTGTCGAATCTTGAGCTATAGCTGTTCATATTCCAAATAAAGAATTGGAATATGTCGAAACCAAATAGGGCATAATTTGGTGTTTGTTGCACAGATGGCACGCCAAACTTGTCGATAAACAAGCTGAAGAAACGTTTTGTTCTGCTGTCGCTATAGTTTGTATAGTAACTTGTAAAGCTATAAACTGGAAGTGAATATAGTTCATCAATTAGGTATCCGCTCCATTCTGGGAATGCAAATACAGATACTTTTTTAGATGTAACAAGTTCTAGTTGCTCGCCTAGTTTGTTTAGTAAAACTTCGTTGCTACTTGGTGTAAGGAAAATAATATCTTCTTCCACTAGCGCTGCAATAGAGTCTATTTTAGCGGCAATTTTATAGTCGTCGATAAATGTGTATTCTATTTCGTTTTTCTTTAGTTGTGGTAGCAGCAAATCGGTAAAGTCACTCTTGTTGTATGTGGTAAACGATGCTGTTTGTGAAATAATCACGTGTTTGTCTTTAAATAGTTCGCAGAACTTTTCTGCTAGTGCAGGGAATAGTTCTTTTTGTGGCGACACTACTTGATAAAGATATTTGTTTGTATCAATTTCTGGCACATTTGAAGAGAATGGAACTATAGTTCTAATTTTGTTCTCTTGTGCAAATTTTGCCACGTAAGACACTTGGCTTTGGTATGCAGGGCCAATGATTAAATCCATTTGTTTTAGCAAATGATTGCCAAGCACAGCTGTAATTTGGCTATGTGTTTTACCAATGTCGAATGCGTAAAGGTCTATGTTGATACCAAGTTTTGATAGTGAGTCTGCAGCAATGATACAACCTTTGTAGAAGTCAACAAAGCGCTCCATGCTTGCATCTCTTTTTTGGGCATCTAGCATAAATGGTAGCAGAATAGCCACTTTAAACTCGCCTTGGAAGTTTTTAGTTATTACATCGTCTAGGTCTAGTTCAGACTCTAGCATGGTGGCAAGTGTGTCGATTTGGTTTTCTGCTGTGTCGGTTTTGCTTGCAAATGCTTGTTGAGCAAGCTTGCTATATTTTTTTGTTTGAGCCTTTATTTCTGCTGCTTCAATTTTTTTTAGCTCTTTCTTAATAGCCACACTATCAGGAATATAAAGTTTGTCGCCAATGCCAAGGGTGGTAGCCCATGGGTTTACTTTTAGAATGTCATCTACACTCACTTTATATTTTTTAGACAAACTATATAGTGTGTCTTTTGGGCGCACTGTGTATGTTTTTACAGGGAAATCTGGTTTTTTATTTTCCTCTTTCTCTGCTGCAATTGTAGGATTTTCTACAACTGGCACTTTAATAATTTGTCCAAGTTGAAGACCGTTTTCAATGTTTTGATTTGCTTCTATAATAGAGGCTTGTGGCACGCCAAAACGTTGGCTTATGGCATAAAATCCTTCACTTTTTTGCACAGTGTAAAGATAGTATTCTTTTCCATCTACACTAATTTTTGGATATGTTTGACCAAAAATATGAAGTGAAGACACAAGGAATAATATCAATAAAAGTTTTTTCATATTAGTCTAGATTTAGTAAGCTGTTTTTTCTGCAGATATATTTTCCAATAATATCAAACTCTAAATTTACAACAGTGTCTTTTTTGATGTTTTTAAAGTTTGTATTTTCAAATGTGTATGGGATAATGCACACTTGGAATGTGGTTTGAGTAGGGTTGCACACTGTAAGGCTAACGCCGTTTACTGTAACAGAGCCTTTGTCTACAGTGAAATAACCTCTTTCAATCATTTCTGCTGAAGATTTATATTCAAATGTGAAAATCCAACTTCCGTTGTCGTCTTGCACATTGGTACACACAGCAGTTTGGTCCACGTGACCTTGCACAATGTGTCCGTCTAGGCGGCCATTCATTAGCATGCTGCGTTCGATATTTACTAGGTCGCCCTCTTTAAGTAGGCCTAAGTTGCTACGGTTTAGGGTTTCTTTCATGGCGGTTACGGTGTATGTGCCTTCTTCAAGTTTTACTACTGTAAGGCAAACGCCGTTGTGTGCCACGCTTTGATCTATTTTTAATTCATTTGCAAATGAACATGATAGGGTGAAGTGCATGTTGTCTTTTTCGCGCTCCACTTTTACCACTTTTGCTGTTTCTTCTACGATTCCTGAAAACATATTATTGTCTATTTACGGAGTGAACTCCATTCACATTTTTAATCTTCTGAATAATTCTTTCTAAGCTCTCTAAATCCTTTACGGTAAGCACCAATTTGCCATCGAAACTGCCGGCGTCGGAGTTGATGGAAATGGAACGCAAAGTTACCGAATTTTCTTTAGAAATCAAAGAACTAATATTAGTTATAACCCCTAGGTCGTCTCTGCCCGACACGTAGATGGTGCAGATGCTTTGTTCATTAGACGATGCTTCCCACGCTGCGTTTACTATGCGGTAGCCAAATCTTGCCATCATTTGTGGAGCATTAGGGCAGTTTTTACGGTGAATTTTAATGCCGCCAGACACACCCACAAAGCCAAATATCTCGTCGCCATAAATAGGGTTGCAACATTTTGCCATGGTGTATTGCACACCTTTGGTTTCGTTATTGATTATTAAAACATCGTCTTTGCTAAGTTTGTCGTTGCCTTTAAATGTGCCTGCACTTACGGTTTCTGGTGCTCCTTCTTCTTTTTTATCGAAGTTTAAGTAATTGTCTTTAAACTCAAGAATGTCTATTTCTTCGTTGTTTATATCAATGTAAAGTTCAGAAATAGTCTTGTAACCAATTTTCTTGGCTAGGCGAGAAAGGCGGGCTTCGTCAAATTCTATCTTCCAGTTTTTGAAACGGCGAAGAATAATTTCGCGTCCCATATTTGCCTCGTTGGTTTCTGTTTCTTTGATAACCTGACGGATTTTTTGTTTAGCCTTGCTTGTGGTTACAAGTTTCAACCAGTCGGCACGTGGTTTTTGGTTCGACGATGTAAGCACCTCTATTTGGTCGCCATTTTTAAGCACGTAAGAAATGGTTACGTTTTTATTGCCTAGCTTACCGCCAATACATGTGCAACCAAGTTTGGTGTGAATGGCAAATGCAAAGTCGAGCAGGGTGGCACCCTTGCGCAGTTTGTATAGGTCGCCATTTGGAGTGAATACAAACACCTCTTCGTCGTATAGGTTTAGTTTGAATTCATCCATATATTCTTCTGCCTTAAGGTCTTGACTTTCAAGTGCATCGCGCAAGTTTTTAAGCCAAGCATCCATATTGGCTTCGCCTTGAATGCCTTTATATTTCCAGTGAGCAGCCATACCTTTTTCTGCCACTTCGTCCATTCTTTCGGTACGAATTTGCACTTCCACCCATTTGCCTTCTGGTCCCATCACAGTGGTGTGAAGCGACTCGTAACCATTGGTTTTAGGTATAGAAAGCCAGTCTCTTAGGCGTTTTGGGTTTGGCTGATACATATCTGTTACCACAGAATACACTTGCCAACACTCTGCTTTCTCTTTTTCGAGTTCGCTATCCAATATTACACGAATTGCAAAAAGGTCGTAGATACCTTCAAAAGCAGTGTTTTGTTTTTTCATTTTGTTCCAAATGCTATAAATAGATTTGGTTCTGCCTTTTATGCTAAATTTAAGACCTGCCGCTGTAAGTTTTTCTTTTAGCGGAGCAATAAAGTTGTCGATATATTGGTCGCGATTCTTTTTTGTTTCACTTAGCTTGCGCGCAATGTCTTTGTAAATATCAGGAAATGTATATTTCAAAGAAAGGTCTTCCATCTCGGTTTTTATTTTGTAAAGACCCATACGGTGAGCAAGTGGGGCATAAAGATATGCTGTTTCTTTTGCTATGTTCAGCCTCACGTCTTCTGGTTTGTCTTTCAGATTTCTCATGTAGAAAAGCCTTTCAGAAAGCATAATAAAGATAACGCGCACGTCTTCGGCTAGTGTAAGAAGCAGTTTTCTAAAGTTTTCTGTTTCCATGGTAGATGTTTTGCCGTAGAGTTTTTTCACTCTGCTAAGTCCATTTACCATAAGTGAAATTTCGTCAGAAAAATCTGCTTTTATGTTTTCTATATTGTACTGAGAGTGTTTTACAAGTGGATAAAGCACCACCGTGCAAAGAGCCGCCTTGCTCAAGCCCAGTTCTTTTATAGCAATAAGTGATATTTCAAGAGCAGAGGCAAAGTCTATAGCAAGTTCTTCACTATATTCAGCCTGTTTGTAGAGCTCAGCAAGTTTTTCTCTATACTCTTTTGGCAAAAAGCTTTCGCTTGTTTGTCTTAGAGTTTTATATCCTGTAAACCACTTTGCAGTTTTCATTCTTGTGAAATTATAAGTTGATAACTATTTTGTGTTGAGGCAATTGAAGATTGAACAAATGGCATGAAATCTTCGTAAAATTCTGTTGGGAAATAATAATCTACACAGAATTTTGCCTTTTTGTCGTCGAAATAAATCACACGAATAAGTGTCTTGTATGAGTTTGTCATAGTAATTTCTTCCACACGTGGAAATTCGTTAGATTTATATCTTCTTTTACTCACTTTGTCCCAATATTTTTGGGCGTTATAGTTTTGTTTGTAAAAATCTAGTTCGTTTTCTGTCTTTTCTGCTGGTATGTGGCGCATATCGTAGATAGACACATTGGCATTGCTTAGAACAGTATCTACATAGAGTCTTGTAAGTATTCTTTCAAACGGATTGGCATACAAATTTATTTGTGAAATAGAATCCACAAAGCTTTGATTTACAGCCTTAAAACCCACTGGCATTCTGTAAGAAATTTGCAGGTCGTTTAGGTTTGCTACTTCAGAAACCAAACCTTCTTCCATCTGAAAATCACGTTCTTTAATGCATGATGTAAATAGGGCAAGTGCCAATAAAATAATTATGTTTCTCATTCTTGATAATATATTCGTTTTACGCGTTTCGATACACTAGTTAAAATTTCGTAGGCAATAGTGTTTGTCTTTTCTGCTAGTTCAGAAATGGTTGGCTCGGTGCCAAACACTGTTACCATATCGCCTTCGTTTACGTTAGGTATGTCTGTAATGTCTATCATACACACGTCCATGCAGATATTGCCTACAAATGGCGCGCGTTTGCCGTTTATCATTACATAACCATTACCGTTTCCAAATGCTCTGCTAAGACCGTCGGCATAGCCAATAGGAATGGCTGCTATTGTGGAATTTTTGTTTAGACGACCTCTTCTGTTGTAGCCTACGGTGTCTTCTGTAGTAAGCTGTTTTATTTGCAGAATGCGTGTTTTAAGCGTAGCCACTGGGCGAATAGGAGAGTTTTTGTCTATTCCTATGCCGTAAAGTCCAATACCCATTCTCACCATATCCATTTGATACTCAGAGAAGCGTTGCACACCAGAGGTGTTTAAAATATGACGAAGAAATTTAGTGTTTAGTTTAGTTTCTAGTTCGTCGGTAACTGCTTTAAAGGTATTTATTTGTTTAAGTGTAAACTCGTCTTCGTTTTTGTCTTCGGCTGCCACAAGGTGCGAAAATGCAGACACCACTTTTAAGCTTTTATGTTTCTTTAAAAACTCTATTAGCTCTGCAATATCTTTTCTCTCAAAGCCCAAACGGTGCATGCCAGTATCTATTTTTAAGTGAATAGGGAAGTTTTTAATGCCTTCTCTTTCGGTATACTCGGCAAAGCTTTTTAGTATCTTGAAACTATAAATTTCTGGTTCAAGACGATATTTTATAAGCAAATCGAAGGTGTTAAGCTCAGGATTCATAATAATAACAGGTGTTTGAATGCCTGCTTTTCTTAGTTCCACGCCTTCGTCGGCCACTGCCACGCCAAAATAATCGCAGTTGTAGTGGCTTAGTGTTTGCCCCACGGCAAGTGCGCCACAGCCATACGCATCGGCTTTTATCATAGCCACAGCCTTGGTGTCTTGTTTAAGAAACGATCTTAAGTGTTTGAAATTGTCTACTAGAGCCGAAAGGTTCACTTCCATTATGGTTTCGTGGCTCTTGGCAGATAGGTAATTTGTAATTTTCTCAAACTCAAATTTTCTAGCACCTTTAATGAGGATAATCTCATTTATAAAGGTAGGCTGAGCATTGATAAGGTCTATTGTTCTTTCGTAGAAGGTGCTTCCTTCTGGGAACAGGTTTTTATAGTTGCTTATTTCGCCCACGCCAATAAAGCGGTTTATTCCTTTTTCTTTTATAAGGTCTGCCACTGCTGTGTAAAGACTCTTGTCGTCGGCACCTGTTTGAGCAATATCAGACAAAATCAGTGTTTTGTTAAGCCCTGTGTTTTTGCTTTGAGAATTTAAAAAGTCTATTGCAATAGCAAGTCCGCCAAGGTCTGAATTGTATGAGTCGTTTATTAGTGTACAATTGTTGATGCCTTGTTTTAGTTCCAAACGCATTGCCACAGGCTCAAGTGCCTCGGTGTTCAGATCGCTAATGCTTAGGAATACGCAACAAATAATTGCATTAAGTGCATTTTCTATTGAAGCATCGTCGGTAAATGGTATTTTATACTCGTAGCTGCGGTTGTTGTATTCAAATTTTAATATGCTTGTGGCACCATCCGTGGTTTTGCTCACATTTATCACTGCTTTCTCGTCGTTTATTCCCCAAGTGATAAGCTGTGTAAGTTTTTTCTCAAAGTATTTTTCAATGCCATATTTGCTAGGGCAAATAACTGTGTCGGCAGCGTAAAATAGTTTGATTTTCTCTTCTATTTTTTCTTCCTGCGATTTAAAACCTGCATTGTGAGCGTTGCCAATATTTGTGATAATACCAATTTTTGGTTTAATTATCATGGCAAGGCGTTCCATTTCGCCAGTTTGTGAAATACCTGCTTCAAAAATGCCTAGGTTGTGAGTCTCGTTTAGGTTAAGCACAGAAAGTGGTACCCCAATTTGTGAGTTGTAACTCTTTGGGCTACGGCAACAATTAAACTTATCTTTAAGTAGTTGATAAAGCCATTCTTTCACTATTGTTTTGCCGTTGCTACCCGTAACGCCAATAATAGGGAAACGGAAAAGTTCTGCATGAGATTTAAAATTATCTCTGTGATACATGGCAAGGGCTTGCAGTGCTTTAAGTGTGTTGTCTACAAGGAAGAAGTTTGCTTTAAAAGCTTCATACTTTTTATCCCAAATAGAAATAAGAAAGTTTTTAACGCCTTGTTTGTATAGGTCTTCCACATATTTGTGACCGCTACCTGTGTTGGTTTCAAGTGCCACAAATAGGGTAGTATCCATAAAAGACACTTGTCTACTATCTGTAAGGCAATGCTCTATTATGCAATCTGGCAGTTTAAGAATAGATTTACTAACAATAAAATTATTAGCATCTAATATGTTTTTTATTTCGTTTACAGAGTATCTCATTTAGATTTTTCTTTCAATTTCTCAGACATCATTTCTTCAAACGAAAGTCCTGTAAGTTTTGTGATTTGTTTGAATATATAGTATAGTGCCACAAACATTACAGCTGTGCTAGGCAGCGCAATGGCTGGGTAGCTAAGGGCTGTAAGTGTGCCAAGCTCTTCGTTGAAGGCTGCAGTGCCTGCTGGGCTCACTACTATATATTTGGTTAAAAAGAAATTTAAAAATGCAGAAAGTAGAAATGAGCTAGCCACCATAAAGGTTGCTTTAAATAGGGCTTTGTCCATCTCTGCTGCATTGCTGTTTTCTTCTAGTTTTTTATCTATTAGTTTTAAATCTAATAGTTCTTCGTTGAAAAGAAGTTTTTTCACAATTGGATATGGAGTTTTTAGCGACACAATTACTGCAATGCCTATAAGTAGTGGCACTGCGGCTTCTTTCACGGCAAGCCACTCGGTAGGAAACTCAAAAACTCCAATAATACCAGTTAAGAATATACTCACAAAGCCTATGATGGCGATAAAACCAGTCTCTTTTCTAACGAAAAGGTTGTAGATGGCATAGCCAACAGGTAGCGAAAGTGCCACTAAAAAGCCTGGGAGAATGCCAAGGTATTCTTCGGTGCTAAATTTTGAAAGTATAATGGCTGGTATTACTATACTCACTAGCAAACTCACTAGTGGTGATTCTTTTTTCTTTTCCACGTTTTAATTTTTATATGTTTTAGTCCAATTTATTTTGTCGTTTTTTACCTTTTCAAGCAGTGCTAAATATTGCTTGCTCTCTGGGTTTGATGGTCTGTGCTTTTCTATTTTTACTATCTTTTCGTAATTCTTTATGCCTTCGATAGTTTTGTCTGAAAAATAAGTGTCTGAAAATCTTTCCCAAATATAATCTACAGCCAAGGCAGTGGGGTGTGCCATATCTTCTGCAAAAAATCTATAATCTCTTAGTTCGTCGAGTACAATTTCGTACGAAGGGAAATATTCACAGTTTGGGTTCTGTGACACGAGTTTATCCACTGCCAGCAGAAGGCGGCTTTTGCTTAGTTGATTTTCGTGTGCTCCGTCTTTTAAGTGGCGCACAGGACTCACGGTGAATATAATGCGTTTCCCAGTTTGGCAAATAGGGGTGAGCATCTCGATTATTTCTTCCACATCCATTGCTCTGCGAGTGAAACTGCTTGCACTGCTATGATGACAGTTTGCCACTATTTCGCCAGTTTCGTTTAGCTCATATACCCAACTAGTGCCTAGGGTGATGATAATGATTGGGTTTTCTGAATTTAGTATTTCGTTTGCCTTGTTTACAGCCTCAGTCATTTGGCGTATAGCCTCGTTTTTCTCTTCGCTAGAATAACTGCTATGAAAAGCATAACTATTCCACTTGCCTTTTTGGAAAAACAGGCTTTCTTCTGCTATAGCTTTGTTTTCTGCAATAAGTTTAAATGAATTTGCCACAGAATACGGATTATATATGGCTCCGAAGGGATGCATAGCCTCAAACCCGCCATCGGCGAATTTTACTTGCATATTTTGAGCAAAGCAAGAACCAAGAAGAAGAATCTTTTGGTTGTGATTAATCTTCTCTTGAGACTTTTTAATCTGTATTTCTGTTCTAAAATTCATTATTCAAATATTTTTAGAAGCTCGTCTAGGTTTGGAGTAAGGATAATCTCTATACGGCGGTTTGCTTTGCGTGCTTCTTTTGTGTCGGCTGTTTCTACAGGGCAATATTCGCCTCTACCGCTTGCACTCACTTTTGTAGGGTCGATATCTTTGTTTTCAAGTAGAATACGAACAATAGAAGTGGCACGTTTCACACTTAAGTCCCAGTTGTCGATGATGTTGCCGTTGCCAGAAAATGGAACGTTGTCTGTGTGACCTTCCACTACAATATCCACGTCTTTTGTGGTAGCAAGCACTTTAGAAAGTTCTCTAATTGCTGTGGCACCTTTGTTGTCAACTACCCATCTGCCAGATTGGAAAAGTAGTTTTTCGTCCATAGACACATATACTTTACCACCTTTTTCGCTCACTTTTAGTCCGTCTGCCTCAAATGGAGCTAGGGCTTTCATTACTTTGTCTTTAAGTGAGTTTAGATACTGGTCGCGCTCTTCTAGAAGTTTTGTTAGTTCGGTAATTTTTGCGTTTCTTTCTTCAAGCTCTGCTTGTTTTTCTTTAAGAGCACGTTCTGCTTTAAATAGGGCGTCTTCGCGTTGAATAAGTTCAGTTTGTAATGTCTGAATTTCTTCTAGCATATTTTGGATTTCTTTTTTAGAAGAAGCGCCTTTAAGTTTGTCAAGAAGATTTGCGTTTTGCTCTTGCATTCTGTTGCAATCTTCTACCACACGTTGAAGCTCACGAGAAAGTCTTGTAGTATCTTCTTCAATAGTTTCTTTTTCTTTGCTTAGTTTGGCTATTTGTGCCTCTAAATCTGATATTTTAGCATTTGCTTTGTTAAGTTCTTTATCGCACTCTTTTGCTTGCTCATAAAGTTTAGCTTCGCTATCTAAAATTTCATTATATTTTGCTTGTGTTACACAAGATGCGGCTAATATGCCTGCGCAGAATAAATAAATTAATTTTTTCATTTTATAAATATCTTTTTTACCACTTACAAAGTTAGTAAAATAGTCTAAAAATATCAATTATTATATGTGCTAATTTATGTTATTTAAGAATTTATTATGTATTTTTGTACTCAAATGTAAATTTATGGCAGATAAATATCCAATATTATCCACTATTAATTACCCTTCAGACTTAAGAAAGCTAGATAAAAAGCTTCTTAAGCCTTTGTGTCAGGAACTTAGAACTTTTATTGTAGAAGAGCTTGCAAACAATCCTGGTCACTTGGCATCTAGTCTTGGAGTGGTAGAACTCACTGTGGCATTACATTACGTTTTTGATACTCCAGAAGACCGCATCGTGTGGGATGTGGGTCACCAAGCATACGGACACAAAATTTTAACAGGCAGACGCGAAAGATTTTCTACAAACAGAAAATTTAAAGGTCTTTCTGGTTTCCCTTCTCCAAAAGAAAGTGAATACGACGCCTTTGTGGCAGGTCATGCTTCAAACTCTATTTCTGCTGCACTTGGCATGGCAATAGGTAGCGAAAAGTTAGACGCGGGCAGAAAAGTGGTGGCAGTAATTGGCGACGGTTCTATGACTGGTGGTCTTGCTTTCGAAGGCTTAAACAACGCTTGCGTAAACCCAAACAACCTACTTGTTATCCTCAACGATAACAATATGGCCATAGACAATGCAGTGGGTGGCCTTAGCGATTATCTTACAGAGATTACTTCTTCGGCTTTTTACAATAAATGGCGTTTTAGAGTATATCATTTCCTTAAAAAGGTAGGGCTAATGAAAACCTCTACTCGCAACCGTATGGTAAGGGTAGGAAATCACCTTAAAACAGCCCTTATTGGTAGTAGTTCAAATATTTTCGAAGGCCTAAATATTAGATATTTTGGTCAGCTTGATGGTCATAATATCGACCAACTTGTAAAGGTGCTTACCGATATTAAAAACTTCGAAGGTCCTCGCGTGCTTCACATTAAAACCGTGAAGGGCAAGGGCTATGCTCCTGCAGAAAACTCGGCAACTATTTGGCACGCACCAGGCATTTTCAACGCAGAAACAGGCGAGAGAATCGAGAGCAAGGGTAATGGTGCTTCGCTTTATCAAGACGTATTCGGTGAAACACTTCTAGACATTGCAAAAGAAAATGAAAAAATAGTAGGCGTTACGCCAGCCATGCCAACAGGATGTTCTATGAACATTATGATGCGCGAAATGCCAGACAGAGTATTCGACGTGGGCATTGCAGAAGCACACGCTGTAACTTTCTCGGCAGGTATGGCAAAAGAAGGTCTAATGCCTTTCTGTAATATCTATTCTTCGTTTATGCAACGTGCCTACGACCAAATTATTCACGATGTGGCTCTGCAAAACCTTAATATGGTGCTTTGCCTTGATAGAGCAGGTCTTGTGGGTGCAGATGGTCCTACACACCACGGTGCATTCGATATTTCATACCTAAGATGTATTCCAAACCTTACTATAGCCTCTCCACTCAACGAAATGGAACTTAGAAACCTAATGTACACAGCTCAACTCTTTGGCAAAGGTACATTTGTGATACGTTATCCTCGTGGCGGTGGCGAAGGTGTAGAATGGAAAGGCACTCCTATGACAGAGATACCAGTAGGCAAGGGTGTAGAACTTAAAAAGGGTAACAAGGTAGCAGTGTTAAGTGTTGGTCCTATCGGAAATACTGTTATGAAAGCAGTGGAAAGCCTAGGTGCAGACGCTGACGCAGTGGGTGTTTATGATATGCGCTTTATCAAACCTCTTGATACCGCACTTCTTGACGACGTGTTTAAAAACTACAAATCAATAGTTACTGTAGAAGACGGTGCGCTTAAAGGTGGCTTTGGTTCTGCGGTGCTTGAATATATGGCAGATAGTGGCTGTTCTCTGCCTGTGAAACGTATTGGTATTCCAGACAACTTCGTGGAACATGGCACCCCAGCTGAACTATATAATATGTTGGGCATGGATGCGGAGGGAATTGCTAAACAACTTGTTAAATAATCTGTATTGTACCTAAAAATACAGAGTAGAGCTCTTCACGGGATTTTACTTATGATTAACTACAAAAGCTAAACTCGCTCTGCTCAGACAACGCTTTTGCTTAACGTTAATCATTTCATAAAATCTATTTCCGCTCATCGCTATATCTTATTTTTAGGTACAATACGATGTAAATATTAGGGAGCACGCAAGATTAACAATGGAAAAAATACTATACAAAATAGGGAAAAAATTTCGCAAGGCGATGAAGGAGTATGGTCTTATCGACGATGGCGATAAGGTCCTAATCGGCCTTTCGGGCGGAAAAGACTCACTTGCACTTGTGGAGTTTCTCGCAGAGCGTGCAAAGGTCTTCAAACCTCGTTTTTCTGTGGTTGCTGCCCATGTGAGTATGGAAAATATTCCATATCAAGCCGATATCGAATACCTTAAAAACTATTGCGAGGGATTCGGCGTGCCTTTTTACCATGTTACCACAAGTTTCAATCCCGATACCGACAAACGCAAAGCACCATGCTTCCTATGTTCTTGGAATCGCAGAAAGAAACTTTTCGACCTTGCAAAAGAGCTTGGATGCACAAAAATAGCACTAGGTCATCACCAAGACGACATACTCTCTACTTTGCTAATGAACCTTACCTTTCAAGGTGCATTTGCAACTATGCCTCCAAGGCTTTATATGAATAAAGTAGATGTGGATATTATTCGTCCACTTTGCCTTGTACCAGAGGCAGACCTTGTGGAATATGCCCAGCTGAGAGAGTTTAAAAAACAAATAAAAAATTGCCCTTACGAACAAGATTCTTTCCGTCACGACATGAAGGAAGTAATGGCATTACTAGAAAAAATGAATCCTGAAGCACGTCACAGTCTTTGGGGCTCAATGACAAATATACAAACCGAATATTTACCAAAAATAATAAAATGAGTGAGTTTTTGACATTAGAAGAAAACATCGTTAAGATGCTTAAAACAGTATTCGACCCAGAAATAGCTGTTAATATATACGACTTAGGTCTTATCTACAAAATAGACGTAAATGAAAACAACGACGTTCACATAGACATGACCCTAACTGCGCCTTCTTGCCCAATGGCAGACTTCATACTAGAAGACGTAAAACAAAAAGTAGAATCAATCGAAGGCATTGGCAAAGTAGAAATCGAACTTGTCTTCGAACCTGTCTGGGACCGCGACATGATGTCTGAAGAAGCCAAACTCGAACTAGGATTCCTATAAAATTACAATATAAGATATAAATAATTCAGGGTTGCCACTTTAACGTAGCAACCCTGAATTATTTTAAATGATTTTTTTAATATTGTTCCTTCTCTGAAGGGAAGTCTTGCGATTTTACGTCGTCGATGTAGTTTTGAACTGCTTCGGTGATAACGGTGTTTAGGTCGGCATAGCGGCGAAGGAATCTTGGAGAGAAACCTTTGGTGATGCCAAGCATATCTTGCATTACAAGCACTTGACCGTCTACGCCACCACCAGCGCCAATACCGATGATAGGAATTTGCACAGATTGTGCCACGCGAGTAGCAAGTGCAGCAGGGATTTTTTCAAGCACGATAGCAAAACAACCAGCTTCTTCAAGAAGTTTAGCATCTTCGATAAGTTTGTTTGCTTCTTCTTCCTCTTTTGCACGCACTGCGTATGTGCCATATTTGTTGATAGATTGTGGCATTAAACCTAAGTGACCCATAACAGGAATACCCGCAGAGATAATGCGTTTGATAGAATCGATTACTTCTTCGCCTCCTTCCATTTTAATACAATCCACACCAGTTTCTTTCATTATGCGGATAGCAGAATTTAGAGCTTCAAGTGAGTTGCCTTGATATGTACCGAAAGGCATGTCGCATACTACTAATGCGCGTTTTGCAGCTTTCATTACACCTTTGGCAAGGAAAATCATTTCGTCTAGAGTAATAGGAAGGGTGGTAGTGTTACCACATATAACGTTAGATGCAGAGTCGCCAATTAAAAGTACATCTACACCTGCGCTATCTAGAATAGTAGCCATAGAATAATCGTATGCTGTAAGCATGCTAATTTTTTCGCCACGTTCTTTCATTTCTCTAAGGCGATGTGTAGTAACTTTACGTTGGTCTTCAATCTTGTGTACAGACATAATTAATTAGTTTTAAATTCTGTGCAAAATTACTAAATTTATTTACAAACCATTATACTAATTCGTATTTTTTATATAAATTTGCATCTATATACACGCGAAAATAATTAAATAATATAATATATGACAGACATTAAATGTTTAGAATATGATGACGAAGCAGCTATCATATTCATTCAAAAGAAACTTCCAAAAGAATTAAACATCTCTGATGATGAAATTCAATACGTTCTAGACGTAATTTACGACTTCTATGAGTCTAAAGGCTTCTTAAACGAAGACACAGACGAGGAAGTAGAAATCGTAGAAGAAGAACTACTTCACTACATCCTTAAAGCAGTGAAAAAAGACGAAATGGATGTAGAAAAACTAACAGAAGAAAATGTTCAGCTTATTCTTGATGCTGAGTTTGAATATTCTGAGTCATTAGGTGTTTATTAATAAGAAAATAATATGTGGTTTCTAAAATTTTTATCTCGCAGATCTTACAAAACTTTGTATGTGCTTTCTTCTGTTTTGTATTATCTAGCCTATTATGTGGTTAAATATAGAAGGGAAGTTGTAAGGAAGAATTTAACCAATTCATTCCCAGAAAAAACTGCAGATGAGATTAAGAAATTAGAAAAAGCATTTTATCGTCAGTTCTGCGACCAAATAGTAGAGATTGTTAAGCAAGTGACCATCACAAACGAAGAGATGGCATCACATATATATGTGGAAAATATTGAACTTGTAGAAAAACTTCGTTCAGAAAATCGTTCTATAGTTTATTTCTTGGCACATATAGGATGCTGGGAATATGTGGCATATTTCTCTGAGGCTACCAAAACAGATTCTCTATATATTGGCTATAAAAAATTGACAAATGAGACCTTTGATAAATTAATGTACAATTTAAGGTCTAAATTTGGTGGTCACCCTGTGCAAGATACCAAACTACTTCGCACATTGGCGCAATTTAAAAAAGAAGGCAAACGAGCCGAACTTGGTTTCCTTGCAGACCAATCTCCTATGCCTGACGCACTTAATTATTGGACTTCATTCCTAAACCAAAATACAGCAATGATAGATAGTATAGAAAGAATTGCTAGAAAGTTAGACTATGCTGTTTGTTATTTCGATGTTACAAGAGAGTCTAGGGGTGTGTATAAAATAAAAGTGAAACTAATAACCGACGATATTCAATCCACTCCACAATATTACGTTACAGAACAATATACTAGATTGTTAGAGGAGACTATAAAGAAACAACCAGAATGTTATTTATGGTCGCATAATCGATGGAAATATACTCCAGAAGATTCAAAAAAATGTCATCAATGAAAAAGGTTAGTGTAATTATATTAAATTATAACGGTCAGAAACATTTAGAGACATATTTACCTTCTGTAATTAAAAATACTCCTTTACACCTTGCTGATATAATAGTGGCAGACAATGCCTCTACAGACAACTCTGTTAGTTGGTTAAAGGAAACATACTCAGCCATTAAGGTTATAGAATTACACAGTAACTATGGTTTCGCTGAAGGGTATAATATTAGTATAGGTAGGGTAGATACACCATACGTGATTCTTCTAAATTCGGATGTTGAGGTTACTCCAAACTGGATTCAACCTATGCTAAACTACATGGAAGAACATCAAAATGTAATAGCTGTACAGCCAAAAATACTTCAATATAAAGATAAAACCAAGTTTGAATACGCAGGTGGTGCAGGTGGATTTTTAGACAAATTTGGTTATCCATTTTGCCGAGGCAGAATATTTACTTCAATAGAAGAAGATAAAGGTCAATACAACGATATACGACAAATCTTTTGGGCATCAGGTGCTTGTATGATGGTGCGTCGTGTAGATTTTATTGATTATGGTGGTTTAGACGAAAATTTCTTTACACATCAAGAAGAAATAGACTTCTGCTGGAGGGTAAATGCAAGAGGTAGAAAGGTATTTTATATTCCAACATCTACAGTATATCACTTAGGAGGTGGCACACTCAATCAGTCAAATCCTAAAAAAACATATTACAACTTCAGAAATAATATGTTGATGATATACAAAAACCTAAACACTCCAAGACTTATTCCACTTGCTATAATAAGATTCTTCTTAGACTATCTTGCAGCACTTGTATATTTGGTTTCTCTTAAACCAAAACAAGCGTGGGCGGTGGTAAAGGCAAGATTTGCATTTTACAAATATAAAGGCAAGGTAAAGGCCCAAAGAAAAGAAAATATGATAAAAACAATCCGCTATACCATACCAAATGTAGTGTATAACGGAAGTATATTAATGGCTTATCATTTGCTTAGAAAGAAGAGATTTTCTCAACTTTCTTCGCTAAGT
This sequence comes from Candidatus Enterocola sp., assembly GCA_045611845.1. GTDB lineage: Bacteria > Bacteroidota > Bacteroidia > Bacteroidales > Paludibacteraceae > Enterocola. The sequence goes on from JAZKXZ010000013.1 coordinate 59,420, forward strand.
AAAGCCTGAGCATTCTTAATAGCAGCATCGCTTAGTGTACTACCGCTAAGCATGCGCGCTATAGCAGTCACCCTTTCTTCTTCTGTTAGTTTAGTTACAGTAGTTTCACTCTCACCAGATTTTTCTACAAAATATTGTGTGCTAGCTTTAGCTGCTATCTGAGGTAAGTGGCTAATGGAAATAATTTGCACGTTGGCACTCATTTTCTTAAGCATTTTTGCAGTAAGGTCTGCAGCTTCTCCAGAAATACCTGTGTCTATTTCGTCGAATATTAGAGTAGGTAGGCTACTGCTTTGAGCAAGTAAATATTTTAAGCAAAGCATTACCCTAGATATTTCACCACCAGAGGCAGTTTTGTCTATTGGCTGAGGTGATTTATTTTTATTTGAAGAGAATAATAATGCCACCTTATCTATACCAGATGTGGTAGGAGCAATGTGCGCGTCTATTTGGAATTTCACCTCGCAGTTTGGTATGCCAAGAGCAGCAAGTTGCTCAATAAGTGAATTTTCTACCTCTATAGCCTGTGCTTTTCTTCTTTTAGAAATCTTATCGGCTTCTGCTAGTAGGTCTTTGTAGATAGCATCACGCTCTTTTTTCAGTTTCTCTATTTCCTCATCAGAATTATCAATAAGAGAGATTTTCTTTTCTAGATCTTCTCTTATTTCAATTAGTTCTGCCACAGTTTTCACTCTGTGTTTTTGGCAAAGAGAATAAATAAGATCTCTTCTTTCTGTAAGGTATTCTAGTCTTTCAGGGTCTGAATCTACTTTTTCACCTTCGCTATAGAGTTCAGAAGCAATATCTTTTAGTTCAATAGTGCAAGAGGAAATTCTGCTCACAAGTTCTTCACAGTAAGTAGAATATCTAGACACAGAAGAAAGTGTGTTTTCTATTTGTTTTAGCATTTCTAGCACACCAGAGTCTGTAGAAAGCGCGTTTTCAGATTCTAAAAGTGCTTGTTTAATATCGTTGGCGTGTTCTAGAATAGTTAGTTCTGTTTCAATATCTGTATCTTCGCCCTCTACAAGTTTGCTCTCCTGTAGTTGATTATATTGAAACTGAAGATAATCAAGTTCTTCTTTGCCTTTTGAAAGTTCTTCTTCAAGTGTTTCTATGGTTTTAGAAATTTGAAGATGAGATTTATATAGGTTTTTATAATTGTCTAATAATTCTTGGTTTTTAGCAGTGATGTCTAGCACACCAAGTTGAAAATTATTATCTCTTAAAAGAAGATTTTCGTGTTGAGAGTGAATGTCTATAAGACCTTCTGCTAGTGTTCTTAAAATAGAAGCATTAACAGGAGTGTCGTTTATAAAAAGTCTAGATTTACCAGAGGCAGACACCTCTCTGCGTAATATACATTCTGTGCTATAATCAAGGTCGTTTTCTTCAAAAAAGTCTTTGATATCGTAGTTTGCAATATCAAAAACAGCCTCGATGATGCATTTTTCAGCACCTTCTTTAATGCTTTTAAGGTCGGCACGTGCGCCCAATACCAAATTTAAAGCTCCTAAAAGAATCGATTTACCGGCACCAGTTTGACCAGTGATAACAGAGAAACCAGACTCGAAGTTTAGGTCTAGTTTTTTGATAAGTACATAGTTTTCTATGTGTAAGGAATTAAGCATAAAATTATTTCTTTAAAGAATTAAAGCGGTGTTGTGAAGTAGGTATAATATAGCTAAGCACATCGTATGCTGTATTACACTCTTCGTTGCTACCCTTAGAGTAGATATTTATAATTTCATCAAGTTTTGCTTCTAAAAATGGTGTTAACACCACACTAGAAGAAGGATGATTTTTATATACGGTTTTTAAAGTTTTAAGTCCTTCGGTAATAGTAGTTCTACTTTTTGCTGCAGCAATAGACATTTCGTCTAGTCCTAGTCTGTGATATGTGTATAGATATTTTCTATATTCAGTAAGAGCATCGTCTAAGATGTTGCTTATTACAGCGTATCTGTTGCCACTATCTTCAAATGCTCTCCAACCATTTTCGTTTGTGCTTTGTGCCTGATTTACAATACTTTCAGCCTTTTTGTAGATGGTAGTGCCACCTAGAGGAGAAAAAGTATCAAGGTCGGAAGCAATTATCATATAAGCATAATATGCTAGCACTGCAGTAAGGTTGTCGGAGAAAGAGTTCTCGTCGAAGTTTAAAGCATCGTTTTCGTTATAGTTAAATGCAAAATGTGCATCGTTGAAACTATAAACAGGGCTTTTGTAGTTTGTGCCATACACTGGTCTGTTTGCATTCACCTGTATGTTACAACTAAAAGAGCCATTGTTGTAATTGTTTACAAGTATCATCATGCTACACTCTATGCGTTCTTCCACAGCATATTCGTGGTCGGTCCATTGTCTTTCGTTTACAAATTCTGTAATCGATTTTTCAAGCGTAGTGAAGATAGATTTGCTAGTACCAGCAATTTGGTCTGAATTGACAGTCACTTTGCAATTCAGTTCGCCTGCAAATCCTAAGCTTATGAAGGAAATGAAAAGGAGTAGGGTAGATAATATTTTTTTTATGCTTTGCATATATTGTCTATAATATCTTTTGCTACTTCTGTTTTAGATTTTAGTTCGAAGGCTTTAGTGGTGCCGTCTTTTTCTATAATTGTGATTTTATTGGTGTCGTAGCCAAAACATGCGTTAGCATCTTTTAGAGAGTTTAGTACAATAAAATCTAGATTTTTTCTTACAAGTTTGCCTTGAGCATTTTCTGCTTCGTTGTTTGTTTCTAGCGCAAATCCCACCATAATTTGGTTTTCGCGTTTTTTAGCACCCAAACTAGCAGCTATGTCTTGAGTAGGTTTTAGTCTGATTACTAAATCGTCTTTTTCGCGTTTTATTTTCTCGTCGGCTTGAGTCTCTGGCTTAAAGTCTGCCACAGCTGCGCATAGAATACAGATATTTGAGTCTTCAAATTCTGCATTTGCAGCATTATACATTTCTTCTGCCGAAGTTACGCTAATAGTGTTGATATTAGGGTGTTTTGCTTTTATTTGCACAGGACCACTTACAAGTGATACTTTTGCACCACGTGCAGCGCACTCTTCTGCTAGGGCATATCCCATTTTGCCAGTAGAATGATTGCCAATAAAACGCACAGGGTCTATTTTTTCGTATGTAGGACCCGCTGTAATAAGCACTTTTTTGCCAGCCAAATCTTTTGAAGCAGAGAAATAATCTGCCACAAAGTTTGAAATTTCTTCTGGTTCTGCCATTCTGCCTTTGCCTTCAAGTCCGCTCGCTAAAAAGCCTGAGCCTGCGTCGATAATATTCACACCTTTACCTTTTAGGTATGAAATGTTTTCTTGTGTGGTAGGGTGGGCATACATATCCAAATCCATGGCTGGAGCCACGAAGATAGGACAACGAGCAGAAAGATATGCAGTGGTAAGTAGATTGTCTGCAATGCCATGAGCCATTTTTGCTATGGTATTTGCAGTGGCAGGTGCTATAATATAAGCATCAGCCCAAAGACCCAATGATACGTGGCTGTTCCACGCACCGTTTGTAGGATCGAAGAAATCTACAAGAATTGGGTTTTTAGAAAGTGTAGCAAGAGTAAGTGGCGTGATAAACGCTTTTGCTTTTTCGGTCATAATAACCTTTACTTCAGCACCACGTTTTACCAAGTCACGAATGAGGTAAGCTGTTTTATACGCAGCTATACCTCCCGTTACTCCTATAAGTATGTGTTTACCTTGCAAAAAAGTAAATTATTTTTTGTTTGGATTGCGAAAATATGTTTTGTCTTCGATGTATTCTTGTGTTGCAAGAAGTACTGGTTTTGGAAGACGTTCATAGTATTTAGAAATTTCGATTTGTTCGCGATTTTCAAATACTTCTTCTAAGTTGTCAACATTGTTGCTAGAGAATTCTTCTAGTTTACGTTTTAACTCGTCTTTAATTTCAACACCAATTTGGTTTGCACGTTTACCAATGATAGCAACAGTTTCATATACATTACCTGTGTTTTCGCAAAGGCTGTTTACATCACGTGTAACAGTGTTTGTTGGAGCGTTTGATTTTTTGTAATCCATCTTAATTTATATATAAATTTGGTTAATCTTCAGTGTTTTCAAATTGTGCAAGTACACGTTTTAGGTGAGCAGCAATCTTTTCAACCTCTTTTTTGTACTCGCTTTCAGGATATTCTTGATTGAAATAATAACATTCGTCTAGTGCATCTTCGCTACGTTGTTGCAGTTTTTCAAGCACACTATTTATAGCTTCTTTGTACTTAGAACGCACTATTATAATAGAATATTCTTCTTTGTATTGTGAATTAGGATAATCGTTTATGGCATTTTGAGCGGTTACCACAGCAGCTCTATAGTTGTTGCCTCTATAATTTCCTAAGTTATAGTACAATTTTGCATTTTTAAGGTCTCTTAAAGCAAGTTTTTCATACATTTCTGCTTGAAGCTCTTTTGCTCTAGGGGTTTGCTCATTGTATGGAAATGCTTCAATAAAAATTTGAAAGCGTTCAATTGCCTTCACGGTAGCAGTTTGGTCAAGTTCTGCCTCTGGCGATTGATGATAATAAGAATACGCAAGCATAAACATACATTCTGTGTAGTGACTTCCTCTAAGGTAAGTATTCACGTATGTGTTGTAATGATGACCTGCTGCTATGTATTCTTTCTTTTTAAAGTGACTTGTAGATAGAAGATATAGAATATTTTCAGATCTTTCAGTCCCTTTATATGCATTAGAAATATCTTCTAAAAGAGTGATAGTTTTCTTGTAATCACCTTCCTCAAAGCACATTAAGGCGAATTCATACTTTGCGTTGTTATCTGTGCTCTTTCTAATAAGCTTGTACTGCTTGCTATCAATCTTTGCCATACAAATTTGGCAAGAGAACACAAAAAGGCATAATATGTACAATAATTTATTCATTAGGGTGCAAAGGTACAAATATTATAATAATATTGCAAATAAAAATAACGAACTTACTTCCACTTATAGTGGGCTTTTGGACGGAAGTAGGCTACTATGTATAGGTAAAGGTTGATAAGGGGTAGTAAAATATCTAGGAAACCTATGCCATAGAAATATTTTCTCTCACCAAATTCTTTTGCGTTTAGGTTGATGATAATGTATTGAACAATGTATCTAAGCAAGAATGCACCTGGTGCTATGAAATACCAGTATGGCATTTGTAGTACACAAGTAAGTAGTACGCCAAGGTAAAACAAGAAACGGCTACCTAGTTCTGTGCCTAAAATAAATTTAGAAGAGAATTTGTATCTGCTAGAGGTAGAAAGGTGGCGTTCTTTTTGTGCAAGGAAAGCAGAGAAAGTTTTCTTTTCTTCCGATGTGGTAATGCTCTCTGGGCTAACGCAAACAGCAGTGTTTTTTCTGCGTGCAAAGTCGTTTACAAATAGGTCGTCGTCGCCAGATTGTATATCTAAATGCTTAGAAAAGCCTTTTGAACTCTCGAAGAAACTTTTTCTATAAGCCATATTTCTGCCCACACCCATATATGGATAACCCGCAATGGCGTAGTTTAGGTATTGAATACCTATAAATAAAGTGTCGAATACTTGTGCGAAGTTTGCAAAGCTTTTGTTTTTGTTGTAAGCACCGTAGCCAAGCACTATTTGTGTGCCTTGAGAGAAACTTCTCACCATATTTTCAAGCCATTTGTCTGAAACTATTTCGCAGTCGGCATCGGTAAATACAAGAATATCGTTTTTAGCTGCTTTTACACCAAGTATAACGGCTATTTTCTTAGAGTCAATATATTTAGCATCGTGTGGCACGAAGCTAGTTTTAAGGTGTGGATACTCCTTTTTTAGCTGTTCTAATACGGTTTCTGTATTGTCGAAAGAACGGTCGTTTATCACAATTACCTCATAATTTGGGTAATTTTGTTTTAGCACGCTTGGAAGATGTTTTTTTAGGTTTTCTTCTTCGTTTCGTGCACAAATAATCACAGATACTTCTGGAAGTGTGTCCAAAAGTGTTATTTTACCTTTCTTTATTCTGCGTTTATTTCTAAAAACTGCAGTGTAGAAACGTAAATAATAATAAAGTTGTATTAAAAGGCTTAAAAACACTACTGCCAAACAAATAAGTTCGGCAGTAGAGAATGTATTTAAAAGGGTATCTAACATTTTTTATTCAAAGTCTTCTGAGAAATAACTATTTGGAAGATTTCTTAGGTTGTATTGAGAACTCATAACCTCGCCGTATGCACCAGCAGAACGTAGTGCTATGATGTCGCCACGTTTCACCTCGTTTAGCATCACGTTTTTGCCAAATACGTCTGATGATTCGCAAATAGGACCAACCACGTCGTATTCTTTTTCAGCTTCGTTGCTGCTTAGGTTTTCTATTCTGTGGTAAGCATCGTACATAGCAGGGCGAATAAGTTCGGTGAAACCAGCGTCAAGAATAGCAAAACGTTTTACTTCACCTTCTTTTACATAAAGCACGCGGCTAATAAGGTTACCACATTGACCAACCACGGCTCTACCAAGCTCGAAGTGGATATTTTGACCTTCTCTGCGGTTTACAAGGCGGTGGAATACTGCAAAGTAGTTTTCAAAATCTGGTATATTAATGTGGTTTGGGTGGTGGTAATCGATACCAAGGCCACCGCCAAAGTTCATATTAGGGAAGGTGATACCTTCTGCTTCTAGTTCGTCTTGAAGTTCGTTTGTTCTAATACAAAGGTCTTTAAATGCGCTCATATCAGTGATTTGCGAACCGATATGGAAGTGAAGACCAACAACTTCTATATTAGAAAGCATTTTTGCTTCTTTAATAACGTCTGAAATTTGGCTAATGTTGATACCAAATTTGTTTTCAGAAAGACCTGTTGTGATTTTTGCGTGTGTGTGCGCATCCACATTTGGATTTACTCTAAATTCTACTCTTGCTTTTTTGTTTTTAGCAATAGCTAATTCATTAATAATGTATAGTTCGGCAAGAGATTCCACGTTGAAACAGAAAATATCTGCATCAAGTGCTAAATTTATTTCCCAATCTGCTTTACCAACGCCAGCAAACACTACTTTATCTGCAGGGAAACCTGCTTCAAGTGCAGCTCTTACTTCGCCACCGCTCACGCAGTCGGCACCAAAGCCATAGCTAGCAATAGTTTTAAGGATGCGTGGGTTTGCATTTGCCTTAATAGCATAGTGTTGGCAGAAATTATACTTATCGGTTTCTTTTTTGATAGCCTCTAAAGTATTTTTCAGTAGGGTAGTATCGTAAAAATAGAATGGGGTAGTTAAATTACCCCATTTTTCTATCGGAAAATTTCCTTTCATTATAATCAATTAAAATAATTCTTTACTTAATGATTCTAGAGCACGTTTTTTGTCTGCTGCTTTCACAAGGAATGAAACGTTGTAGTTGCTACCGCCGTAAGAAATCATACGTACTGGAATTTCTCTAAGTGCGTTAACGATTTTTGCTTGGTAACCAACGTTTTCTGAGTCCATGTCGCCAACCACGCAGATGATAACCATGTCTTTTTCTACGGTTACAGTACCGAATGTTTTTAGTTCGTCAACGATTTCATCTAGGTGTTTGTCGTTGTCTATAGTAACTGATACGCCTACTTCAGAAGTAGTAATCATATCTATAGATGTTTTGTGTGTAGCGAAGCATTCAAATACTTTGCTTAAGAATCCGTGAGCAAGAAGCATACGACCAGATTTAATCTTAATAGCTGTGATATTGTCTTTTGCAGCCACTGCTTCAATTTTTTTAGGAGTAAGCTTGGTAGAAATTAATGTACCAGGAGCTGCTGGGTCCATAGTATTTAGCAGACGTACTGGAATGTTTTCAAGTTTTGCAGGAAGAATGCAAGTAGGGTGAAGGATTTTAGCACCGAAATATGCAAGCTCTGCTGCTTCCTCGAAGTGTAGGGTAGCCACAGGTTTAGTGTTTTCTACGAAACGAGGGTCGTTGTTGTGCATGCCGTCAATGTCTGTCCAAATTTGGATTTCAGAAGCTTTCACTGCTGCACCTATTAATGAAGCGGTATAGTCTGAACCACCACGTTGTAGGTTGTCAATCTCGTTGTATGCATTTCTACAGATATAACCTTGTGTAATGTAGATTTCTGTATCTGAAGGGAATACAGCTAGAGATTTTGCTATGTTTGTGCGAATGTATGCAAGGTCTGGCTCGTTGTTTTTGTCGATACGCATGAAATCTAAAGAAGGAAGTAGGACAGATTTAACGCCTATTTCTTGTAAATATAGATTTACCATAGCGGTAGACATAAGTTCGCCTTGAGCTAGGATGATTTTTTCGTCGAACAATAAGAATACATTGTTTTGGGTGAACTTACGAAGATAGTCGAAGTGACCTTTTAATATAGCATTAGCTTCAGCTTTAGTTTCGTCTTTAGAATAAAGTTCTTCTACTACAGCAGCATACTTTTGCTCCATCTTGTTGATAACTTCGTTGGCGCTAACTGGATTCTTTTTATATAGGTAGTCAGCAATTTCAACTAAAGTATTGGTGGTACCTGACATTGCAGATAACACTACTATTTTTTGATCACCATCACAAATTAAAGAAGCTACTTCTTTCATTCTTTGTGCAGAACCTACGGATGTTCCGCCGAATTTTAAAACTTTCATTGCTTTGTAAAAATTAAATTTCACGCAAAGGTAATAAAAAAATAGGAAATTTCACGCTTTACTCTAAGAATTATATTTATAATGTGTAAAATGTGCCAATAAACACATATATAAATGTGTCGTTTGTGTTTTGAAACGTTAAAATATGTTATAATATGAATTTTATTGGTCGAAAATTTGCAGGATTCAAATCTCCGCTTTATCTTTGCATCAAATTAGTTTTCTTCGTAAGAAAAAGATTAAGAATTAAGATGGGGCAAATGGTTACCGAGCGAGGTAACCATTTGTTTTTTATACCATTTCAATTGAAATTACTCGCTCTTCACTCCTAACTAAAAATATCTATTTTTGCTATAGTTTATTAACATTTTTTTTATTAACTTTGTGGCAAATTTTTTTCAGTGAAACTTTTATTCGTCGAAAATATTTATGGCAGATTTAATTAAAATTAAGCAAGGCCTTAATATTCAGATGGTTGGACAAGCCAAAGAAGAATATGGCCGTGTATCCCAATCAGCTCTAATAGGATTTAATCCAGAGAGTTTCTATGGTATTACTCCTAAACCAGTAGCTAAGGTTGGTGATAAAGTAAAGGTTGGTTCTGTTTTATTTATTGATAAAAAGAACCCAGACCTAAAAATAGTTTCACCAGTTAGTGGTGAGTTGTTAGCAATTAATCGTGGTGAAAGACGTAAAATCCTAGATTTCGTTGTTCAAAACGATTTTAAAGCAGAACAAGCAGAAATTAAGCCTATCAATCTTGATGGTTCTGCAGAAGAAGTAAAATCTTCTCTTTCTGATGCAGGTTTCCTTGCTTTCTTCAAACAACGTCCTTACGACGTATGTATAGCTCCAACAGATACTCCAAGAGCTATATTCATTTCAGCTTTTGATAAAGCTCCTCTTGCTCCAAATTTCAACTTTATTTTAAAAGATGAAGTTTCAAACTTCCAAGCAGGTATCAATGCTATTAGCAAAATTGCTCCTGTTTATGTAGGTGTTGAAAAAGGTTGCGCATGGGCTGCTCAACTTCAAAATGCTACAGTAACTAAGTTTGAAGGTGATTATCCTGCTAGCAACGTTGGTGTACAAATCAACAAAGTAGCACCTATCAACCGTGGTGAAATAGTTTGGACCATCGCTCCTCAAGAAGTAGCAATTATTGGTCGTTTCGTTAACAAAGGAAAATTAGACTTCACTAAAACAGTGGCATTCTGTGGTGAAAATGCTGCAGCTCCTGCTTATTACAAAGTGGTAATGGGTAGCAACGTAGCAGATATCGCAAAAGCAAATGTTTTAGGAGGTAGAAAACTACGTTATATCGCAGGTAACCCATTATCAGGTACTCAAGTTACCGAAAATTCTTGGTTAAATCCACTAGTATCTCAACTTACTGTAATTCCAGAAGGTGACGATACACACGAAATGTTTGGTTGGATTATGCCAGGTATCAAGAAATTTAGCTTAAGTGGTTCTTTCCTTTCTGGTATGTTATGTTCTTGCCTACGCAACAAATTCAAATTCTCATTTGATGCGCGTATCCAAGGTGGTGAACGTCACATGATTATGTCTGGAGAGTATGACAAAGTATTCCCAATGGATATTTATCCAGAATACCTAATCAAAGCTATTATCTCTGGTAATATTGAAAAAATGGAAGAACTTGGTATCTACGAAGTAGCTCCAGAAGACTTTGCAGCAGCAGAATTTGTATGTTCATCTAAAGTAGAACTACAAAAAATCGTTCGTCAAGGTCTAGATATGTTAAGAAAAGAAATGTGTTAAGAAACTAATAAACTATAAATAATGAATGCTTTAAGAAAATTTGTCGATAAAATCAAACCTACCTTCTCAGAAGGCGGTAAATTATCGATGTTCCGTTCTGTCTTCGACGGATTTGAGACATTCTTATTCGTTCCGAATACTACTTCTAAATCTGGAGCTCACATCCACGACGCGGTAGATTCAAAACGAATTATGATTATGGTGGTAATAGCACTTATGCCAGCCTTATTATTTGGTATGTATAACGTGGGTTACCAACACTATTTATCAATTGGCCAATTAGAAGTTGTAAACTTCTTCGAAGTATTCTTCTATGGTCTTCTAGCTGTGCTACCTAAAATTATCGTTGCTTACCTTGTAGGTTTAGGTATTGAGTTTACAGTGGCACAATTTAAAGGTGAAGAAATTCACGAAGGTTTCCTTGTTACAGGTATTATCCTACCAATGATTGTTCCAGTGGATTGCCCACTTTGGATTTTAGCTCTAGCTACTGCATTTGCAGTTATCTTCGCTAAAGAAATCTTTGGTGGTACTGGTATGAATATCTTTAACGTAGCGTTAATTGCTCGTGCATTCCTATTCTTTGCTTATCCTTCTAAAATGTCTGGTGATAGCGTTTGGATTCGTACAGATGCTACATTCGGCTTAGGCGAGGGTGCAGTAGTAGATGGTTTCACAGGTGCTACTCCTCTAGGTCAAGTGGCTGTTTCTTCTGGTGCAGAAGCACAAATTACCGACGCTTTAGGTAATGTTTCTTCTCTTTGGGACGCAGTTATAGGTCTTGTTCCTGGTTCTATCGGTGAAACTAGCGTTATCGCTATCGCTTTAGGTGCTATCCTTTTATTAGTAACTCGTATTGCAAGCTGGAAAGTAATGCTTTCTATCTTTGCTTCAGGTGCTCTAACAGCATTCTTATTCAATATCGCTGGTTTAGACAACCCAGTGGCTAATCTACCTTGGTACTATCACTTATCACTAGGTGGTTTCGCATTCGGTGCAGTATTTATGGCTACAGACCCTGTAACTTCTGCTCGTACCGAAACTGGTAAATGGATTTATGGTATCCTAATTGGTTTCATGGCTATCGTTATCCGTGTATTAAACCCTGGTTATCCAGAAGGTATGATGCTTGCTATTCTACTTATGAATGGTCTTGCTCCTGCTATCGACCACTTCGTGGTACAACGTAATGTTTCTATGCGTGCTAAACGTGCTAAAATTCAAAAATAATAATCATTATGAATACAAATAGTAATACTTATACAATTATCTATGCTTCGGTAATGGTTATTATCGTAGCATTCCTTCTAGCGTTTGTATCTAGTGCTTTAAAAGAAACACAAGATGAAAATGTGAGATTAGATAAGAAAAAACAAATTCTTACTTCTCTAAACGTAAACTATGAAGGTGAAGACGCTGCTGCTCTTTATGATAAATATGTTCAACAAGAAATTATCATCAATTATGCAGGTGATGTAGTAGAAGAAACTGGTGCTTTTGATTTAGATGTGAAAGCAGAAAACGACAAAGCACTTGAAGAAAGAAATCTAGCAGTATTTGTTTGCGAAGTAAATGGTGAAGCAAAATTTGTTTTACCTATTCGCGGTGCAGGTCTTTGGGGACCAATCTGGGGCTACATTGCTCTTGATGCCGACAAAAATACTGTTTACGGTACATACTTCTCTCACCAAGGTGAAACTCCAGGTTTAGGTGCAGAAATTGCAAAACCTAAATTCCAAGAAGCATTCAAATCTAAAAAGATTAAAAATGCAGCAGGTGAGTTTGTTTCTATCGCCATCGTTAAACCAGGCAAAACAGACGACACTAAAGATTATGTAGATGGTATCTCTGGTGGTACTATTACTTCTCAAGGTGTTGATGCAATGCTTATGGATGGTCTAGGTCAATATGTTAATTTCTTAAATAAATAGGAGGCTGCGTCATGGGTTTATTTTCAAAAGATAATCGTGCAACATTCTTAGCGCCTCTAGGCGTTAACAACCCTGTTACCGTACAAGTTCTAGGTATTTGTTCAGCTTTAGCTGTAACAGCACAATTAGAACCTGCTTTAGTTATGGGTTTCTCAGTTACAATTATCGTGGCACTTGCCAACGTTATAATCTCTTTACTTAGAAATACTATTCCAAATCGTATCCGTATTATCGTACAGTTGGTAGTAGTAGCTACCCTTGTTACAATTGTAAGTGAATGCTTAAAAGCGTTTGCATACGATGTGAGTGTACAGTTATCTGTATATGTGGGTCTTATTATTACAAACTGTATCTTGATGGGGCGTCTTGAAGCATTTGCTATGGCAAATGGTCCTTGGGAATCTTTCCTTGATGGTCTAGGTAATGGTTTCGGATATGCTATCATCCTTGTTATTGTAGCATTCTTCCGTGAATTATTAAGTGCTGGTACATTACTTGGTTTCGCTGTAATTCCAGAATCATTCTATGAATTTGGTTATCTAAATAACGGCCTTATGTTAATGCCTCCTATGGCGTTAATCCTATTAGGTGCAATTATTTGGGCACAAAGAGCTAAAAATCCAGAGTTACAAGATTAATCACCCAAATAAAGTAAAATATGGAAAATTTATTAAGTTTATTCGTTAAGTCGATTTTCGTCGACAATATGATTTTCGCTTACTTTTTAGGTATGTGCTCTTACTTAGCTGTATCTAAAAATGTGAAAACTGCGTTAGGTTTGGGTGTAGCTGTAACATTCGTGTTATTAATTACAGTACCAATCAACTACTTATTAGAAAACTACGTACTAAAAGCTGATGCTATCATTGAAGGTGTAGACTTAAGCTTCTTGAGCTTCATCCTATTCATTGCAGTTATCGCTGGTATCGTACAACTTGTAGAAATGGTTGTAGAACGTTTCTCACCATCTCTATATGCTTCATTAGGTATTTTCTTACCTCTTATCGCTGTAAACTGTGCTATCATGGGTGCTTCACTTTTCATGCAACAACGTGCATTCGTAAACATTGGTGAAGCTACTGTTTATGCATTCGGTTCAGGTATTGGTTGGTTAATAGCTATCGTTGCTTTAGCAGCTATTCGTGAAAAAATGGAATACTCAAATGTTCCAAAACCTCTACGTGGTTTAGGTATCACCTTCATCACCACAGGTTTACTTGCTATGGCATTTATGTGTTTCTCTGGTTTAAAAATTTAAGATGACGATGAATATGATATTAGCAATAAATATGGAAATGATTGGCTTAAGTATTGCCATCTTCCTTGGAATCATCTTAGTATTAGTAATTGTACTTTTAGTAGCTAAGAATTATCTTTCTCCATCTGGTCCTGTAAAAGTGACTCTAAATGGTGAAAAAGACATAGAAGTAGCATCTGGTGGTACACTTTTAGGTTCTCTTTCTGCAGAAGGCGTGTTCCTTCCATCTGCTTGTGGTGGTAAAGGTTCTTGCGGTCAATGCCGTTGCCAAGTGCCTGAAGGTGGTGGTGAAATCCTTCCAACAGAAACTGTTCACTTCTCTCGTAAACAAATTAAAGACAACTGGCGTTTAGGTTGCCAAGTGAAAGTTAAAAATAACATGAGCGTTACTGTTCCAGAATCTGTTCTTGGTGTGAAAGAATGGGAATGCGAAGTTATTTCAAACCGCAACGTTGCTACCTTTATTAAAGAGTTTAAAGTTAAACTTCCTGCAGGTGAACACATGGACTTCGTACCAGGTTCATACGCTCAAATCGTTATTCCAGAATACGATCTAAACTATGCAGACTTCGACCGTTCTTTAATTGGTGACTTATATGTTCCAGCATGGGAAAACTTCGGTTTATTCAACCTAAAACAAAAGAATACCGAGCCTACTATCCGTGCTTACTCAATGGCTAACTATCCAGATGAAGGTGATATCATCACACTTACAGTGCGTATTGCTACACCTCCATTCAAACCAAAAGATCAAGGTCCTGGCTTTATGGATGTACCTTGTGGTATAGCTTCTACATATATCTTCTCACTAAAACCTGGTGATAAAGTTATTATGAGTGGTCCTTACGGTGACTTCCGTCCAGAGTTTGATAGCAAACGTGAAATGATATGGGTAGGTGGTGGTGCCGGTATGGCTCCTCTACGTGCACAAATCATGCACATGCTTAAAACTCTTAAAACACGTGACCGTGAAATGCATTACTTCTATGGTGCTCGTGCTATCGACGAAGTGTTCTTCTTAGAAGATTTCTTAGAACTAGAAAAAGAATTCCCTAACTTCCACTTCCACTTAGCTCTAGACCGTCCAGACCCTAAAGCAGACAAACTTGGTATTAAATATACTGCTGGTTTCATTGCTCCTGTTATGGGTGACACATACCTAAAACAACACGAAGAACCAGAAGAAATTGAATACTACTTATGTGGACCTCCAATGATGGCTAAAACAGTGCTAGATCTTCTAGACAGCCTAGGAGTAGAAAAAGACATGATCCACTTCGACGACTTCGGAGGATAAAATAAAATGAGGCTTGCTAAAGTTTTGGCAAGCTTCTTTTTTTTGTATCTTTGTGCCTATGCTTAGCTACGCCAATATTATATTGCCTTTAAATGTGGGAGTTTATACGTATTCTATTCCACAAGAGTTGCAGGGAAGGGTTTCTGCAAGGATGCGTGTGCTTGTGCCACTTGGAAAGGGAAGAAAATATATTGGTGTGGTGCATTCTCTTTCAGAAACTGCGGCAGAGGGTATAAACTATCGCGATATTCTTGAGGTGCTTGATACAGAGCCAATAGTATCTGCTTATCAACTGGAAATGTGGGATTGGGTGGCAGAGTATTATTGCTGTGGACTTTCTGATGTAATGAAAAATGCGCTTCCATCGGCACTTTCAAAAAATACTCTCACAGTGCTAAAGGATGCATACGTGGTGAAAACCGATGCGGAGCACAAGAGGTTGAGTGCTCAGGCACTTTCTCTTATAGCAAAATACGATTCGTTGGCTTTAAATGGCGATGTTTTAAAGTCTGTTTTGCTTGAAAACGAGAGCCAAAGTGCGTTTAATACTTTAGTAAAACATGGAATTTTTACTTTAGATTATAAAACTAAGAGTAGAATAAAGCAATCTGTTTCTACAAAAGAGGTAAGCGAACTTACAGATGCTCAAAACCAGGCTTTGAAAGAAGTTAAAGTGGGTTTTGCCGAAGGGAAACCTGTCCTTTTACATGGTGTAACTTCTTCTGGTAAAACAGAAATCTATATTAAACTAATACAAGAGGTTGTAGAAAAGGGTGGTCAGGTGCTATATCTTGTGCCTGAAATTGCTCTTACTACTCAGCTTACAGAGCGTTTGAAACAGGTTTTTGGTGATACGCTTATAAATTATCACTCAAAACTATCTGATGCAGAGCGTGGTGAGATTTACAACGAGATAGGAAGCAGATTTAAAGTGGTATTGGGCGTGCGTTCTGCTGTGTTTTTGCCTTTTACAAATCTGCAACTTATAATTGTGGACGAAGAGCACGAACCTTCGTACAAGCAAACCGATACTGCACCTCGCTACAATGCTAAAAATGTGGCACTTATGCTTGCACATAAGCTAAAAATTGGCATCGTAATGGGTTCTGCCACTCCGTCTGTGGAGTCTTATCACTTGGCTGTGGGTGGAAGATACTCCCTTGTGGAACTAAAGGTGAGATATGGCGATGTGGAGCTTCCAGAAGTGAAGGTACTAGATAGACAAGACGCTTTTGTGAAAAATAGAATGAAGGCAATGTTCTCTTGGCTCTTAATAGAAAAGATGAATGAGTGTCTTGCAAATGGTGAACAGGTGATTTTGTTTCAAAACAGACGCGGTTTTTCTTCGTTTGTGGAGTGTAAACAATGTGCTTGGGTGCCAAAATGTCCGCATTGTGATGTGAGTTTAACCTATCATAAGTATCAAAATTATCTTTCTTGTCACTATTGTGGTCATAGAGCGCCAGTGCCTACATCTTGTCCTAAATGTGGCAACGAAGAGATAAAAGACCGTGGTTTTGGCACAGAAAAGGTAATGGAGGAGCTTGCTGAAAGGTTTCCAGACTATAAAGCAGGACGTTTAGATCTTGATGTGGCTACTAGCAAATATGCCTACGAAAATATATTTAAAGCATTTTCTTCTGGCGAAATTAAGATACTTGTGGGCACACAAATGGTGGCAAAGGGTCTGGATTTTGATAATGTAGGTCTTGTGGGTGTGCTAAATGCAGATAATATGCTCAATTATCCAGATTTTCGCTCTGACGAGCGTGCTTTTCAGCTTCTTCTTCAAGTGTCGGGCAGGGCAGGACGAAGAAATAAAAGAGGTTTAGTACTTGTGCAAACTGCTCAAACAGAGCACTCTGTGATACCAGCAATAATAAATAATGATTACTCGTTATTTTATAACAAGCAAGTGATGCTTCGCCAAATGTTTGAGTATCCGCCATTTGTGAGAATAATTGATATTTATGTGAAGGCAAATGACTATGGTCTTTGTAGCAGGGCTGTGGGTGTGCTTCATAGAGAACTTTCAAAGAGTTTTGGTGACCAACTTTTAGGTCCCGACAAACCTCCAGTTTCTAAAGTGCAAAAACTTCATATACAAAAACTTATGTTGAAACTTCCTGTAGGTCAGTCTATGGTGGAGTCTAAAAAGAGAATAAATACAGCTATTAATAATCTAAAAAAAGAATATCCTACAGTGTTTACTGTGATAGACGTTGACCCTGTGTAGATATGAGATATAAAATTTTAATATTATTTGCTTTGCTTGCCTTTTCTGTGAGTGCAGAAAATTTGGGAAAGATTATATACGATAGTTATGTCAATAAGGATATGGCTATGTGGAAGACTGTGATTGATAGTTTGCAAAAACAGAAAGAACTTGGCAAGTTTTCAACTGAGCAGAAGTGGCAACTACTTGATTATCAGTATGGATATTTAGGTTGGGCAGTGAGCGAAAAGAAAACTATGCGCAAAGAGGCAGAAAAATATTTGTCAGTAGCCAAAGAAAATTTGTCTGAATTAATTGATGAATTTGGTAAAACTTCTTCTTCTAATGCTTTTAATGCAGCTTTTGTGGCGTATGATATTTCGTTGAATCCAATTAAGGCACCATTTATTGGTCTTAAATGTATGAAATATGGCGAAACTGCCGTGAAACAAGACTCTCTAAATTATTTTGCCTTAATTCAGTACGGAAATATAATGAATTATATGCCAGAAGCATTTGGTGGTAGTAAGGATAAGGCACTAGACTATTACAAAAAAGCAAAGGTGATAATGAGTAGGGATGAAGTGCTTTACAAAAATAATTGGCTTTATATGAATCTTATTCTCACTATTGCAGATATTTACAAAGGAAAGAAAGACTTTGAATCTACAAAACAATATTATCTAGAGGCGTTAGCGCTAGAACCAGAGTATGACTTTGTTGAGGAATTGATGAATAACTTTTTTTGAAAAACATTTGTTTTTTCAAAAAAAATACTTACCTTTGCACCGTCAATGAAATAGTTGACAAATGGTGATTGTAGCTCAGTTGGCAGAGCATCGGATTGTGGTTCCGAGTGTCGCGGGTTCGGGCCCCGTCTTTCACCCTTAAGAGACTGATAATTTAAAATTGTCAGTCTCTTTTTTTGTGTTCTTTTGATAAAAAATGCTCTCTATATTGTATTTTTTTTGATAAAAAATCTTAAATTTGTACCTCTAAAAACTTATTATAAAATTGCATTAATATTTTTTGTATTTGAGCAGTTTTTACAAGACAAGAAAATAATTTTTAATTATATGGGCGGTTTTTTTGGAACTATCAGTAAGGGTAATTGTGTAGCAGATTTGTTCTACGGTACAGACTACAATTCACACTTAGGTACACGTAGAGCAGGTATGGCCACATACTCAAAAGAAAAAGGAATGGTTCGTTCCATTCACAACATTGAAGGATCTTATTTTAGATCTAAATTTGAAGATGGACTTCACAAATTTGATGGCGCAACATCTGGTATTGGTGTAATTAGTGATACAGATGCGCAACCTATCATTATTCACTCACACTTAGGTAAAATGGCCATTGTAACTGTGGCACGATTAGATAACCTAGTGGAACTAGAAGCAGAATTGCTTAAAAGAGGTCATCACTTTACAGAACTAAGTTCCGGTAAAACTAATCAAACAGAGGTTATTGCTACCTTAATTAATGAAGGAAAAACCCTTGAAGAAGGAATCCAAAATATGTTTAACCATATCAAAGGTTCTTGTTCTTTATTAATTTTAAGAGAAGATGGCGTTTACGCTGTGCGTGACAAACTTGGTCGTTCTCCTATTATTATTGGTAAAAAAGAAGGTGCCTACGCTATTTCTAGCGAAACAAGTGCATTCCCAAATCTTGATTATGCAATTGACTACTATGTAGGTCCTGGTGAAATCATAAAACTTACAGCAGACGGTTGGACACAAATTCGTAAACCAAACGACAAAATGCAAGTTTGCTCATTCTTCTGGATTTACTTCGGTTTCCCATGTAGTTGTTACGAAGGTATAAACGTGGAAAATGTGCGTAATTCACTTGGTGAAGCATTAGGCAAAACAGACGATATCACACCAGACTTTGTTTGTGGTATTCCAGATTCTGGTATTGGTCATGCAATAGGTTATTCAATGGGTAAAGGTGTGCCATACAAACGTGCTATCCTTAAATATACTCCAACTTGGCCACGTAGTTTCACTCCTTCAAACCAATCTATGAGAAATCTAGTGGCTAAAATGAAACTACTTCCAAACCGTGAAGTTTTAACCGATAAAAAAGTTGTGTTCCTAGACGACTCTATCGTGCGTGGTACCCAACTTAAAGGTAATGTAGATATGATGTATGATTACGGTGCGAAAGAAATACACATGCGTATTGCTTGTCCTCCAATGATTTATTCATGTCGTTACCTAAATTTCTCATCAACACAAAACGACTTAGAGTTAATCACTCGTTATTATATTGAGCAACTAGAAGGTGCTCACGACAAAAATCTACAAGAATATGTAGATCCAACATCAGAAAAACACAAACAAATGGTAGAGCTAATCCGTAAGAGATTTGGTCTTACTTCTCTTCGCTACAACACTGTGGATGCACTTGTGAAAGCGATAGGACTTCCTAAGGAGAAGATTTGTACTCATTGCTTCGACGGCAGCAGCTACTTTTAATTAGGAATTAGAAATTAGGAATTATATAAATAGTTACTTTATTTTAACTCCTAACTCCTAATTGCTTAACGGCGATTCTTCGAATTCCTAACTCCTAACTTTTTATATTAATTCCTAATTATTTAGAATTATGTTCGAATCACTAAGCGAGCGCCTGGAGCGTTCATTTAAAATACTAAAAGGTGAAGGTAAAATCACCGAGATTAACGTGGCAGAAACCCTAAAAGACGTGCGTAAAGCACTTTTAGAAGCCGACGTAAACTACAAAACAGCTAAAACTTTTACCGACGATGTAAAAGCTAAAGCACTTGGTATGAACGTATTAACCGCTGTTAAGCCAAGCGAGTTAATGGTTAAGATAGTTCACGACGAGCTTGCTGCTCTTATGGGTGGCACTCACACCGAACTAGAACTTAAAGGTTCACCAAGCATTATCTTAATGGCAGGTCTTCAAGGTTCTGGTAAAACTACATTTACCGGTAAACTTGCCAATATGCTTAAAAACAAAAAAGGTAAAAATCCTCTTATGGTGGCTTGCGACGTGTATCGTCCAGCTGCTATTGAGCAACTTCGCGTTTTAGGCGAGCAAATTAATGTGCCTGTTTACACAGAAATCGACAGCAAAGATGTGGTAAGCATTGCAAAAAATGCTATTGCAGAAGCTAAGAAAAAAGGTAACGACGTGGTTATCGTCGATACAGCTGGTCGTCTTGCTGTGGACGAAGAAATGATGAATGAGATTTCTGCTGTTAAAGAAGCAATCAATCCAAACGAAATCCTATTCGTTGTGGACTCAATGACAGGTCAAGACGCAGTAAATACTGCAAAAGAATTCAACGACAGACTAGACTTCACAGGTGTTATCCTTACCAAACTTGATTGTGATACACGTGGTGGTGCGGCTCTTTCTATTCGTTCTGTGGTAAATAAACCAATCAAATTTGTTGGTATTGGTGAAAAAATGGAAGCAATTGACGCGTTCCACCCAGCACGTATGGCAGACCGTATCTTGGGCATGGGCGACATTGTTTCTTTCGTGGAACGTGCACAAGAACAATACGACGAGGCAGAAGCTCGTAAACTTTCTAAGAAAATTGCTAAAAACCAATTTGGTTTCGACGACTTCCTAAATCAAATCCAACAAATCAAAAAAATGGGTAATATGAAAGACCTTCTAGGTATGATTCCAGGAGTAGGTAAAGCCCTTAAAGATGTGGATATTAAGGACGATGCGTTCAAACACATTGAAGCAATTATTCAGTCTATGACACCAGAAGAACGTACAAACCCACAAATCCTTAATGCTTCACGCAAACAACGTATAGCAAGTGGTAGTGGTAGAAATATTCAAGAGGTGAACAGACTTATCAAACAATTTGACGATATGCGTAAAATGATGCGTATGGTTCAATCAAATGGCGGTAAACTTCCAAAATTTAGAAGATAATATGATACTAATCGACGGTAAAAAAACAGCAGACGATATTAAATTAGAGATTGCTGAAGAGGTAAAAGCATTACTAGCAGAAGGTAAAAAACAACCACATCTTGTGGCAATCCTTGTGGGTCACGACGGTGGTAGTGAAACATACGTTGCTGCAAAATGCAAAGCATGTGAAATGTGTGGTTTTAAATCTACACTTATTCGTTACGAAGACGATGTAACAGAAGCAGAACTTCTTGCTCGCATCGAAGAATTAAACAATGATGCAGATGTAGACGGATTTATTGTTCAACTTCCACTTCCAAAACATATTTCTGAGCAAAAAATCATTGAAGCAATCGACTATAGAAAAGACGTAGATGGTTTCCACCCAATCAACGTAGGTCGTACTTCTATTGGTCTTCCAGCATTCGTGTCTGCTACTCCAGCAGGTATCCTAGAACTTCTAAAACGTTACGAAATAGAAACTGCAGGTAAACACGTAGTAGTGCTTGGTAGAAGCAATATCGTGGGTAAACCAGTGGCTCAACTTCTTATGCAAAAAGCATATCCAGGCAATGCTACAGTAACTGTTTGCCATAGCTATAGCAAAGACCTTAAAGAACAATGCCTAAAAGCAGACATTATTATTGCTGCTCTTGGTTCTCCAAACTTTGTTACCGCAGATATGGTTAAAGAAGGTGCAGTGATTGTGGACGTTGGTACCACTCGCGTGCCAAACGCAAACACAAAATCAGGTTTCAAACTAACTGGCGACGTTAAATTTGATGAAGTAGCACCAAAATGCTCATACATCACTCCAGTGCCAGGCGGCGTAGGTCCAATGACAATTTGCTCTCTAATGAAAAATACTCTTCTAGCCGGGAAAAAAGCAATATACTAATAAAAGGTGTTTACACCGCATAAAATATGAAGAGCAACTCTCTTAAGAAAGGGTTGCTCTTTAGTGTTAATCTAGACTATCTAACATCAAGAAGTTTCGAAGATGCATGTGTGTTATTCCATTATCATCGTTTCGTGTAACTAATGGAGTCATAGAGATTACATATTTTGGATAATTATCTTTTATATTGTGAAGATTTCCAAATTCTCTTAATCTAGTTGCTTCATCTGCAATTATATATGAAGTTTGAATATATACTCGTTTTGTTCCTGCTTTTTTAGTGCAAACAAAATCTATTTCACCAGCTTGTAGTTGACCTACAGTTACTTTATAACCTATACTGATTAGGTGTTGGTAGATTATATTTTCAATAATTTTCTCTATATCACCTTCACGAGTACCTTGTACACGGGCATTTCTTAGTCCATGGTCTTGAAAGTAAAATTTATCATTATTTTCAAAAAGTCGTTTACCGTGTATGTCGTATCTATTTACCTTATTGATTATATATGCTTCTTCTAGGTATCCAGTGTAATCTATTACAGTGTCTGATGCAACATTTGTACCTTGAGACTTCATATACTTAGATATACTTGTAGCAGATATAATTTTACCAATATTATCTGCAATAAAGTCTGTAAGTTTTTCTAAGAATGTAACATTTCGTATATTATTTCTTATAATTACATCCTTTAAAAGCACAGTATTTAATACGTCTTTTTGATAATCAATAGCATCATCCTCGTCTAATCCTATTTTAACTAAACCAGGAAGACCACCAAATTGTATGTATTTTGTTAAGGCGTCATCTGAGTCTTGCAGATTATGGAATTGTAAAAATTCTTTATAACTAAGTGATTGTATATAAATTTCTTTGTAGCGTCCACCTATTATTGTACTTAGTTCTTTGCTCAACATTTTGGCGTTACTACCAGTTACAATAACTTCTGCGTCAGGTTCTGTTATATAACTCCTAACAGTACGTTCAAATTCTTCTATTTCTTGTATTTCATCTACAAGAATATAGTTCATTTTACCATTTTGATAGTGAGTGTCTAAATAAGAGTTTAAATCTTGATATGTTTTAATATGGTCAAAAGCCTTTTTTTCTTTATCTATATAGATGATATTATTGTTTTCATCTTTGCCCTTGATATCACGAATCATCTTTAAGATATAACTTTTCCCCACACGTCTTTGTCCAGTCAAAACAATAATAGTATCCTTACCAAGATATTTCTCTATTTTGTTTAAATATTTATTCCTAATTAATACTTTCATATCGATTATATTTAATAATAATGGCAAATATAATAATTTTATCGATTATAAACGATAAAATCTATAAAAATATTTATATGTAGATTATAAACGATAGAAATGCTAGGTCTTATAGGTGAAATAGTTAAGTATATAAGAAAATGAATATGTGCCCCATTTGCAGCTTTAAAGTATTGCAGACGGGGCTATTTTTAGTAGAGACTATGATTACAAAATGTTCAAAAGTTCATTACAAAATGTTCAAATTTACCAAACAAAAAATCCCTCTGGCACTTTGATAAACTCAGTGATCGAGGGATTTCTTGTAGCCCTAGCGAGAATCGAACTCGCATCGAAAGAACCGGAATCTTTTATTTTATCCATTAAACTATAGGGCTTTTACGATTGATTTTATAGGGCGCTGTGTTTAATTTTAAAGGCTGACTAATGTCAGCCTTTAAAATTATAACAAGTTAATGCCATTTTCTTTGCAGGTTTTTCGCATTTCTTCTGGCCAGATAGATGCTTGAATTTCGCCTACGTGGGCTTTTCTAAGCATAAACATACAAAGGCGAGATTGTCCTATACCGCCACCCATGGTAAGAGGTAGGGTGCCTTCTAGTAGGCGTTTGTGGTAGTAGAACTGTTTGCGAGATTCTTGACCTGTAAGAGCAAGTTGGTTTTCAAGAGATTCTTTATTTACTCTTATACCCATTGAAGAAAGTTCTAGGGCCTGGTCTAGAATGTTATCCCAAACAAGGATGTCGCCATTTAAGCCTGCGAAACCATCGCTATTTGCTGTGCTCCAATCGTCGTAGTCTGGAGCTCTGCCATCGTGTTTTTCGCCGTTTGAAAGTTTGCAACCAATACCCATAATAAATACTGCACCGTATTTTTTAGTGATAAGGTTTTCTCTTTCTTTGGCAGTTTTGTCTGGATACATTTGAAGAAGTTCTTCTGAATGTATCATGAAAATATCTTTTGGAAGTTGTGGTTTGATTTCTGGGAACATTTCATATACTGCATATTCGCTACGAACCATTACAGCATAGATTCTTCTTACTACTTCTTTTAGATATTCAAGATTGCGGTCTTTTTCGTCGATAACAAGTTCCCAATCCCATTGGTCCACATATAGAGAGTGGGTATTGTCTAGTTCTTCGTCGGCACGAATAGCATTCATATCTGTGTAAAGACCAAATCCAGCCTCTGTGTTGTAGTCGGCTAGGGTAATGCGTTTCCATTTTGCAAGTGAGTGAACCACTTCTGCTTGCGCTCCATTCATATCTTTGATAGGGAAACTTACTGGTCTTTCCACACCGTTTAAGTCGTCGTTGATACCCATACCTGTAAGCACAAATAGGGGAGCAGTAACTCTTCTTAAACGCAATTCTGCTGAAAGATTGCTTTGGAAGAAATCTTTAAAATATTTGATAGCTCTTTCTGTTTGCCATGTGTCTAAAGAGCTTTTGTAACCTTTTGGAGTGATTAGTTTCATCCTAATTTTTCAATTATGTTTATAATTTCTTGACCTAATTCATCTGCTTCTTCCATAGATTTTGCTTCTGAATAGATACGAATAATAGGTTCTGTGTTAGATTTTCTTAGGTGTACCCATTTTTCTGGGAAGTCAATTTTTACACCGTCGATAGTATTAACTTTTTCTGATGCAAATTTTTCTTCCACTTGTTTTAGAATAGCGTCCACATCGATAGCAGGGCTAAGTTCTATTTTTTGTTTTGAGATAAAGTATGCAGGGTAGGTTTTTCTAAGTTCAGATACCTTCATAGCTTTGTGTGCAAGGTGGCTTAAGAATAGTGCAATACCTACAAGAGCATCTCTACCATAGTGGCTTTCTGGATAGATAACACCACCGTTGCCTTCACCACCGATGATAGCGTTAGTAGCTTTCATTTTGGTAACAACGTTTACTTCACCTACAGCTGCTGCTTCATAACTACCACCGTGTGCACGGGTAACGTCGCTAAGAGCACGTGTAGAACTTAAGTTTGAAACTGTATTACCTGGAGTGTGAGAAAGTACATAGTCTGCCACGCTTACTAGTGTGTATTCTTCACCAAACATTTCACCGTTTTCGCAGATGATTGCAAGACGGTCCACGTCTGGGTCCACAACGAATGCCACGTCGTTTTCACCTTTAGCCATTAAATTCATAATGTCTTGCAGGTTCTTTTCTAGTGGTTCAGGGTTGTGTTGGAAATCACCTGTTGGTTCGCCATATAGGCTAGTAACTGTGTTTACACCAAGAGCGTTAAGAAGTTTTGGAAGGATAATGCCACCTACTGAGTTTACGCAGTCTAGAGCAACTTTGAAGTTTGCTTTTTTGATTGCTTCCACGTCAACTAGTTTAAGACCAAGTACAGCTTCAATGTGTTTGTCTGTGTAGTCTTTTTTAATTTCTGTACCTAGTTCTGTTACTTCTACATATTCGTAGTCGTCGTTTTCTGCTAGTGCAAGCACTTCTTCGCCTTCTTCTTTATTAAGGAATTCGCCTTTTTCGTTTAGAAGTTTTAGGGCGTTCCATTGTTTTGGATTGTGGCTAGCAGTAAGGATAATACCACCGCAAGCACCTTCCATTGTAACTGCAAGT
The DNA here is from genome assembly GCA_045611845.1 of Candidatus Enterocola sp. Lineage (GTDB taxonomy): Bacteria > Bacteroidota > Bacteroidia > Bacteroidales > Paludibacteraceae > Enterocola. The sequence continues at coordinate 85,211 of JAZKXZ010000013.1, forward strand.
TCTGTAGTAGGGGTAGATGCTAGACCAATATTGACAACATCAAATCCCATACCCATAAGAGTACCTACAACAAGTTTTTCTACCATTTTGCCAGAAAGGCGAGCATCTCTACCAACTACTATTTTATTTGTTTTAATAGTTGAACTCTTACGAATGATTTTAGCGTATGCAGATGTAAATTTTACTACATCTACAGGACTAAGTCCGTCGCCAACTGGGCCACCGATTGTGCCTCTGATTCCAGAAATTGATTTAATTAAAGTCATAATTAATTGGTTATAGTGGTGTCATCAATAAAGATTCTAACAGTTACTACGTCTTCTGTTTGTTCTTGTGTACCAACTTTAGAATCTACTAACATTTCAAATTTATCTTCGTGTCTGATGCAAGATGCTGCATCGATAAATGCAATACTAGGAGTGTAACCGTTTGGAGAATAAACATATACGTAACCTTCACGGCTTTCGATATTGTTTCCGTATTCGCTACCGTCTAGGTCAAATGCTCTGTATCGCAAAATTACAGTATTACCATTGGAAACAGTTCTTTTTTCTCCTTCTCTTTCGATAAGACGAATGTATGTGCCTCTGTGAGTTTCAAAATATAGATTTTCAGGCCATGGAGCAGGTAGCGAGAAACAATAAGCAGAGTCTCTAGAAAGTTCTAGATTGCGTGCTGTTTTGTATTCACTAAATTTCTTTTGTTCTGCTTTTCTTTTTTTTGCATAGTTTTCTGTTTTACATGCTCCAAAAAGAAGTGTTAGAACTAGTAATCCTATAATTGTTAGTTTATTCATTCGTTTTTAATACTTTTATTTTATATAGAACTGGAGTTCTTGATGTAATACAATCTGTAATGCCTTTTATGCCGTATGCAAGTGAAGAAGGGGACAGTATCCAAATTTCATCTTCCACTTTTGCATCTACAAGAGCAAGGTCTAACACTTTGGTATGGTCTCTCTTTCCAAGTCTTAGAGTAAGAAACTTACCTCCTAACTCCTCACTCATAACTCCTAACTCATAACAAGGTTCTTCGCCCAAAACTCCCACATTACCTTCTATTGTAACAATGCCATTCACTTTTGCTCCATTATTGGTATTTACAATTTTATACCAATAACCAGCATCGGCTTTTGTAAATTTTACACTAGAACTATCTAAGTATGATTGTATTTCTTTGTTTTCTGCCTCGATACACATTTTATTATATGTCATCATGTCCATCTGAGTAGGATTTCCTAACTCTTTATTAGATGGAAGTTGCGCACTCTTTCGAGTGCAACAACACATCATTACAAGGCATGAAAATATAAGAAATACTCTCATTATCTAATGTTTGCAATGCTCATAATATCGCCAAACACACCAGCAGCAGTAACGCTAGCACCGGCACCATAACCTTTAATAATCATAGGGTCGTTGAAGTAACGTTCTGTTTGGATGGTAACGATATTGTTACTACCTTCTAGGTCGTAGAATGGGTGAGAAGCACCTACCGCTTGAAGACCAACTTCACAAACACCTTCTTTCATTGTAGCTACGAAACGATATTTTTTGTTTTCTGCAGCAAGTTGTTTGCGTTTTTCTTCAAATTCAGCGTCAAGTTCAGAAATATTTGCCCAGAAATCTTCTAGAGTACCTTCGAAGTATTTATCTGGAACGAATAGGTTTTTCTTAACGTCTGCTTGTTCCACTTTGTAACCAGATTCGCGAGCTAGAATCACTAGTTTACGAATAACGTCTGTACCGCTAAGGTCGATACGTGGGTCTGGTTCTGCAAAGCGAGCTTCTTTTGCCATCTCAATTGTTTTAGAGAATGGAATAGTTTCGCTAATAGTGTTGAATATATAGTTAAGAGTACCAGAAAGAACAGCTTCAATTTTTAGGATACGGTCACCACTATTAATTAAACTGTTCATGGTGTTGATGATAGGAAGACCTGCACCTACGTTGGTTTCAAATAAATATTTAATACCTTTTCTACGAGCTGTATTTTTCAATTCTTCATATAGAGCGTAAGGACCAGAAGCTGCTATTTTGTTTGCAGCAACTACAGACACATTGTGTTGAAGTAGGTCTGAGTAAAGTGTTGCAATGGCAGCACTTGCTGTACAGTCTACAAACACAGAGTTGAACAAGTTCATTTCAATAATCTTGTTTTTAATGTCTTCTGGTTTTGTAGGAACACCTTTTTCTTTAAGAATTTCTTGATAGTGTTTAAGATCGATGCCGTGTTCGTCAAAAATAGAACCATTGATATCTGTAATACCTACAACATTAAGTTTTACACTGTTTTGTTTAAGAATTTTTTCTTGTTGGTGTTCAATTTGTTCAAGAAGGCTACCGCCAACAGTACCTGTGCCTACCAAGAATATATTTAATACTTGGTAATCTGCTAAGAAAAATGCATCGTGTAACACGTTAAGCGCTTTAGTTAAATATTTACGTTTAATTACAAATGAAATGTTGGTTTCTGAAGCACCTTGAGCGCAAGCAATAATATTAATGCCGCTTCTGCCTAAGGTGTCGAATAGTTTGCCTGCAAGACCCATATTGTGACGCATGTTGTCGCCCACGATTGCTACAGTAGCAAGGTCTTTTTGAGGTTCGATAGACCAAATTTCACCGTTTACAAGTTCTGCTTTAAATTCTTCTTTAAGTGCTTGAACAGCAACTTCTGCCTCTTCGTTTCTAATTGCAAATGTGGTAGAGTTTTCTGAAGATGCTTGAGAAATTAAGAAAACACTGATACCTTGGTTTGCAAGAGCTTGGAATGTGCGAGAGCTAATGCCGCTTACACCTACCATGCCCATACCTTGTAGGGTGATAAGGCAAGTATCGTTGATAGAAGAAATACCTTTAATAGCTTTACCTTCTGTAGATTTTTGTCCTGAAATCTTAGTTCCTTTAAATTCTGGGTTGTAAGAGTTTCTTATATATAAAGGAATGTTCTTTTCGTAAACAGGATAAATTGTTGGAGGATAAATAACTTTTGCACCGAAGTTTGAAAGTTCAACAGCTTCGATGTAAGACATGTTTTCGATAGTATATGCGTTGCGCACAAGGCGTGGATCTGCTGTTAGGAAACCATCTACGTCTGTCCAAATTTCTAGTGCTTCTGCATTTAGTGCACTAGCCACAATAGCAGCAGTGTAGTCTGAACCGCCGCGACCTAAGTTTGTAATCTCTCCTGTTTCTGCATCAGTAGAAATGAAACCACCCATTACCACTCTGTTTTCACCGTTGTAAGTTCTGTCTAAGTTTGAGTAGGTAAGTTCTGCATTAAGAACGTTTTTCTTAACGCTTTTGTCGGTTTTTACTAGTTCTAAAGAATTCCAGTGTTTTGCATCAAGCACAGAAGCCACAATGATAGAAGACATTCTTTCACCATAGCTAACCACAAGGTCCATATCTTTGCTAGAGATAGATTCGATACCTTCAATTCCTTTCAATATTGTTCCAACTTCTTCTAAAAGAACGTTTACTTGTTCTTTAACAGAATTAAGTTTATCGGCAGGTACAACTCCGTCGATGATATTGTTGTGAATTTTACAAATGGTCTCAAAATCTGTGGTGTATGTAGCGTCTGCAGCAACTGCTTTCGTGGTAGTGGCAATAAGTTTGTCTGTAATGCCGCCCACTGCTGATACAACCACAATGGCTGGGTCTGCCATTGCATCAACTATTTTCTTTACTCTCTGAATGCTTTCTACGGAACCTACGGATGTTCCGCC
>JAZKXZ010000014.1:0-6839 GCA_045611845.1 Candidatus Enterocola sp.
TCTACCTTATTTTAGGTGGTTATAGCGTTGGGGTTCCACCTCTTCCCATTCCGAACAGAGAAGTTAAGCCCAATTGCGCCGATGGTACTGCATATTGTGGGAGAGTAGGTAGCTGCCGTTTTTCAGAGAAGCTTGCAACAATCAGTTGCAGGCTTCTTTTTTTATGCTCTAATTTTACTTTATTTTACTTATATTAGTGTTTTCTTTATAATTTTTAGGTAATTTTTGTTGAGCACTTCCATTATAAACTATTACTTTTGCTTTATATATTTAAATATTATGATTATGAACAAAGGAAGATTTTATTCAGGTCTGGCTATAATGGTGGGACTAATAGTATTAGGAATTATGATTCCTGTGGGTGTGAACCAATATATGTCTTATACAAGAACAGTGGATGTAAAAGGGCTTTGCGAACGCGAAGTAATGGCAGATAAAGTTATTTGGCCATTATCTTATAAGATTATGGGCGACGATTTACAAAGTGTTTACAAACAAATTGATGCTCAAAACAAGGTGATAGTTTCGTTTCTGAAAGATGGAGGCATTCAAGAGAATGAAATCTCTATTGCATCTCCAAAAATTTCAGATAAGTTTGCAAATGAGTATGGAAATCACGACCGCTTGTATCGTTATGTTACAACCAATGTAGTTACTGTTTGCACAGACAAAGTAGATACTGTGCTAGCGCTTATGAGCAAACAATCACAGCTTATTAAGCAAGGTGTAACACTTTCTTCAGATAATTGGGAAAATCCAACAGAATTCAAATTTGAAGGCTTAAATGACCTTAAACCAGAAGTGGTGGAAGAAGCTACTATCAATGCACGCCAAACTGCAGAAAAGTTTGCTGAAGACTCTGATAGTAAACTAGGCAAGATTAAGCGTGCAAGTCAGGGCTCATTTAGCATAGAAAATCGTGACTCAAACACTCCTCATATTAAACGTGTGCGCGTGGTCTCTTCTATTACTTATTATTTGAGTGAGTAAAAGAAAAGCAAGGAAAAAAATAGTAAGATATGAGAGAATTAAAGTGTCCTAAATGTGGAAATGTGTTTTCTGTGGATGAGGCAGATTATGCAGCTATTGTTGGTCAAGTGAGAAGTAAGGAGTTTGAGGCAGAGGTGAATAATCGTGTGGCTGAAATACAGAAGCAAAATCAGTTGCAACAAGAGGCCAACACCATAAAGATAAGTCAGGAGTATCAAAGTAAGTTGAATTCAAAACAAGCAGAACTTTCTGATAAGGATAAGGAGATTCTTCTTCTGAAGTCTCAGCTAGAAGGTTTTAATCAGGCTAAACAACTTGAGTTTAATGAAGAGCGTATGAAGGTTTCAGAAGAAATCCTTCAGCTTAAAACACAAATTGCGCAAAATGAGGATAAGATACGCATTGCTTTGATGGAAGAGCAAGGCAGATATAAAGATACTCTGCAAAGCAAAGAAAATGATTTGCTAAGGCTAAAAAGTGAGTTGGAACTTAAGAAGAATGAGGCTATAATTCGTGAAAATAATATTAAGGAGAGTTATGAGCGTCAACTTAAGGAAAAACAAGAAATGGTAGATTATTACAAGGATTTAAAGGCAAAACTTTCTACTAAGATGGTAGGGGAAACTCTTGAGGCTCATTGTGAAATTGAGTTTAATAGATATCGAACAACGATGTTCCCTAATGCTTATTTTGAAAAGGATAATGATTCGGCTACTGGTAGTAAAGGTGACTTTATTTTCAAAGATTATGATGAGGAGCATACAGAGTATATATCTATAATGTTTGAGATGAAAAATGAGATGGATACAACTGCCACTAAGCATAAAAACGAACATTTCTTTGAAAAACTAGATAAGGATAGAAGAGAAAAGGGCTGTGAATATGCTGTTTTGGTGTCGCTACTTGAGCAAGACAATGAGTTTTACAATGGTGGTATTGTGGATGTGTCTTACCGCTATCCAAAAATGTATGTGGTGCGTCCTCAATTCTTTTTACCAATCATTTCACTTCTTTCACAGGCTTCTAAGAACACGATTGAGTATAAGAAGGAGTTGATTAGAGCACGCCAACAATCTGTGGATATTACAAACTTTGAAAATAAGATTAATGATTTTAAAGAGAAATTTGGCAAACACTATACTAGTGCAAGTGCTAAGTTTATGAAGGCTGTAGATGATATAGACAAAGCGATAAAGAATCTTCAGGATATGAAGAAAGAACTTCTTGCTTCAGAGAACTATCTAAGACTTGCCAATAATGACACTGACGATTTAACAATAAAGAAATTGACTCGTGGCAATCCAACCATGAAGAAAATGTTTGAGCAGGCAAGAATAGTAGAGGAAAATAACAACAATGAGTAAGCCGCGTGGCTTACTCATTTTATTTACTTTCTACCGGTGAAATTTTCCATTCCGTGGAAGATGCCTACTACTTCACCAAAGATGAAGTCGAATAGGTTTATTGGTAACACTGCCTGACAGAAGCGAATGAAATGGAATCCAAATGGAAGTCCTTTAAACCATTTGTTTTTTTCAATTGCTTTGATAATTTTTTTGGCAGTTGGTTCTGGTTTTAGGATAGGGAAGAAGCGAGATTTTACTCCGGTGAACATACCTGTGCTAATGAAGTATGGTGCCACGGTGCTCACTTTTACATTGCTTTTTGCTTGTTTAAGTTCTATGCGTAGTGAGTCTGACCAACCTGTTACTGCCCATTTGCTGGCTGCGTAAACAGACATGCGTGGGTTTGAAATCATACCTGCGGCTGATGCAATATTGCACACGTGACCGAAGTTTCTTTCTATCATGCCTGGTAGGAAGGCTAGAGTTACTAGCATTGGTGCTGTGGCGTTGATGTTCATGGTGCGAGTGATGTCGCCAACGCTTTGCTCTGCAAATGTTTTGTTGTTTGCCACAATGCCTGCACAGTTAATCACAATGTCGATGCCACCAGTATTTTTCGTTGCCACACTTGCAGCCTCTTCTACCGATGTAGGGTTTGATACATCTACCTTTTGGGTGTAAACTTTGCCTTTGCCATTTAACTCGGCTTTGGTGCTAGCCATATTATCTTCGTTGATATCCCAAATGGTAAGGCTGTGTGCACCTTTTTCTAGGACAATGCGTCCCATGATTCTGCCAATGCCTGAACCACCACCAGTGATAAGCACATTGGTACCTTTAATTTTTGTCATTGTTCTTTTTTTTTAGTTAGGAGTTAGTAATTACTAAACTCCTATTGGGTTAGGGTGAAAATATGTGCACAAAAGTAGTGGTTTTGTGCAATTTGTAGGGCAGATTTTGCACAAAAATATGTTAAATGTGCAGAAATTTGTGAAAATTTGTGATGAGAATTGGGATTTTGTAATATATTTGTAATATATTTTTAGCGAAAAAATTTGGAAGATATTGGGCGAAGATATTATCTTTGCGGTCCCTTAGGGGCTGACTGGCTTTGACAGCGAGCAGAACTAAGGTGTAAGCATGCAGAGCGTTGTAAGTGGGCTCTATAATCTGAACTTTCGAAACTATAACTGGCGAAAATACTTACGCTCTTGCTGCTTAATCGAAGTATAGTAGATTAGCTTTATCCTTTCACAAGGTGACTGGACAAGACATCTCCCATTGGCCCCTGTTCTGAGGCAGGATGAAACGGAGGTGCTGCAATATCGGAACTCGTACCTTTAGGCTTGGATAAGGGTATTAAACTTTAGAAGATAAGCTCGTAATTGGTGGCTCTGGTCTTGTTGCGAGACGAAAATGAAGGCAGAGATAAGCATGTAGAAAGCACGTTATTTCCTCGTTTGGACGAGGGTTCAATCCCCTCCAGCTCCACAAATAAAAAATGAGATATCAAACGATATCTCATTTTTTATTTACGGAGCAATCCTTATTTAATTTACGTGCTTCGCACGGCACCCAGAAGGGTGCTTATTTCGCTACCGCTACTGAACGAACCTCGCGGATAACTGTGATTTTCACTTGTCCTGGGTAGGTCATTTCGTCTTGAATGCGTTGTGCAATTTGACCAGATAGTAGCTCGGTTTCTTTGTCGCTAATCTTGTCGGCACCCACGATAACGCGTAGTTCGCGACCTGCTTGGATAGCGTAGGTTTTTTGTACGCCTGGATAGCTCATTGCTAGGTTTTCTAGGTCGTTTAAGCGTTTGATGTATGCTTCTACAATTTCTCTACGAGCACCTGGACGAGCACCTGAAATAGCGTCGCAAGCTTGTACCACTGGAGCAATCATGGTTTGCATTTCTACTTCGTCGTGGTGAGCGCCAATTGCATTGCAGATATCTGGTTTTTCACCACAGCGTTGTGCAATCTTCATACCTAGTAGTGCGTGTGGTAGTTCTGGTTCTTCGTCGGCTACCTTGCCAATATCGTGAAGCAGACCTGCACGGCGTGCTTTCTTAGGATTTAGTCCTAGTTCTGATGCCATCACAGCACATAGGTTTGCAGTTTCGCGTGCGTGTTGTAGTAGGTTTTGGCCGTATGATGAACGATATTTCATCTTACCAATTAAACGCACTAGTTCTGGGTGCAGACCGTGGATACCAAGGTCGATAGTGGTGCGTTTACCTATTTCTACTATTTCTTCTTCAATTTGTTTGGTTACTTTAGAAACCACTTCTTCGATACGTGCTGGGTGGATACGTCCGTCTTGCACTAGTTGGTGAAGTGATAGACGAGCAATTTCACGGCGCACAGGGTCGAATGCTGAAAGCACGATAGCTTCTGGGGTGTCGTCTACTACGATTTCCACACCAGTGGCAGCTTCTAGTGCTCTAATGTTACGACCTTCGCGACCAATAATTCTACCTTTGATTTCGTCAGACTCAATGTGGAACACTGTTACTGCGTTTTCTATGGCAGTTTCACTTGCCACGCGTTGAATGCTGTTGATGATAACTTTTTTAGCTTCTTTATTGGCATTCATGCGAGCCTCTTCCATGATTTCGTTGGTGTACTGCATAGCAGCGGTTTTAGCCTCGTCTTTTAAAGACTCAATCATGGCGTTTTTAGCTTCTTCGGCAGAAAGTCCTGCGATAGCTTCTAGTTTTTCAATAGCTTTTTGATGAAGTTTGTCAAGTTCTTGATCTTTCTTCTCTGCTAGTTCTAGTTGGTTTTCTAGATTTGTTTTTAGAGTTTCTAGTTCACCTTCTTTTTTAAGAATCTTTTCTTCTTGTGCTACAAGAAGTTTTTCTTTTTGGTTTAGTTTTGCTTCTTGTGATTGAAGTTTAGAGTTTCTAGAGTTAGCTTGTTTGTCAAACTCGCTTTTTAGTTGAATGTATTTTTCTTTAACTTCTAGAAGTTTGGCTTTTTTTATGGCTTCCCCCTCTGCCTTAGCTGTTACGATTATGCTTTTTCCGCGAAGCTGTTGTGTTATCAATAAGATTGCTATCGATATTACACAGCCCACAAGAAATGCAGCTATATAAAATATTAATTCCATAGTATATAAATAATTTTAAAATAAAAAATGCAACTCTTATTTGTCATGTCTTCTGACAAATATAGAATTGCAAATATAAAACATACACGTGGGCGGATAGGTTTAATCCTTGGTGTATTGTCCTATTAGATTATTTAGTTCTGATAAACTCTCTGAGATGTTATTAGACTGGTCTCTCTCGTACAATAAATTTACAGCAAAGTGTAAAAGCGTCATGCCAGAAAGTTTGTTATAATCTTTAACTGATGAGTATTTTGAACAATATTTGGTGTGAATCTTATTAATCTCTCTTTCTGCTCTTCTGTAATAAGCCTCTTCACTCCTTTCGATGTATAATTTAAAATCAGTGCCTAGAATATTTAGCTTTATTTGAAGTTTATCATTATTCATGGCTATCGTCATTTATTTTTTCAACACATCTATCTATCGTTTTCATCATTGTCGTCAACTTAGCTTTGGCTCTTGCTACATCTTTATTTGATAATGATATAAGTGCTTGCGCTACTTGCAAGTTGTCGTATTTGTTTTGCAATTCTACATTTTCTGCGTATGAACGTTTAATCTCCTTTCTAAGTTCTTCCTTTTCTGCCTCTAATAATGCTATTTTAGCATCTTTTTCTTGTAGAAGTCTTACTAATGCTTCTACCTTTTGGGTGAACTGTTTTAAGGAAATGTTATTCTCCACAGAATGACAATTTAATAAAATCTATACAAAATTAAGAATTAAAAACGTTTATGCAAACTTTTGCATAAAAAAAAAGAGAAAATCATTCGATTTTCTCTTTTTTTATCCAACTGATATGGTATTATTATTGTTTTTTGTCTTTAATACGAGCTTTTTTACCAGTTAATGAGCGTAGGTAATAAAGTTTAGCACGACGTACTTTACCAACTTTGTTTACTTCTACTTTTTCGATGAATGGTGAATCGAATGGGAAAATTCTTTCTACACCAATGTTTTCTGATACTTTACGTACAGTAAATCTTTTTTTGTTACCGTGACCTACGATTTTGATAACTACACCACGATATTGTTGGATACGTTCTTTGTTACCTTCAATAATTTTGTAAGAGATAGTTACTGTGTCACCACTTTTGAAAGCTGGCATTTCTTTACCAGTTGCGAATGCAGCTTCAGCAATTTTTAATAAATCCATTTTAAATATTTATTTTTTGGTTTGACATTACGCAATATAACAAGTTCCAAACATTGCCTTGACAGAGATTGCGCCAAAACGAGTGCAAAGATAATGCTTTTTTTTAATAATCTGCTATTTACCTTGCAATAAATTTAAAATTTTGTCTTTAAATGTGGTGTTTTCGAATATTCCACTAAAGTTTTCTGCGCCAGTACCATAGCTATAAACTGGTACCATAGCACCTGTG
>JAZKXZ010000015.1:0-81724 GCA_045611845.1 Candidatus Enterocola sp.
AGGAGTTAGGAGTTAGAAGTTAGGAGTTAATCCTTTCCTCTTTATCATTAATTTTATGCGTAAATTTTTATCAATATTAATACTACTTTCTATCGCATTTGCTTCGTTTGCCAATAGCTACGATAGAAATATAATCCAAAATCTGCCTCGAGTAGACAAAAATCGTTGGCATTTTGGTTTTATATTAGGTCTTGGCTTTGGCGATTTTTCTACCACTCCAAACGATAGCTTTATAGATGCTGATGGAAATAAATGGTATGCAACATCGGCTGGTATGTCGCCTGCATTCAATGTAGGTATGATTGCCGACTTAAGGATTGTAGAATATCTAAACCTAAGATGTACTCCTTCACTTTCTCTTGGTCAAAAGAATTTGAATTACACCACATTTTCGCCTGATGGCAAAGTAGTAGGTGAGGTGAGTAAGGTTATAACTCAATATACATCAATAGAAATACCATTTTATATAAAATATAGTGCTAAACGCTACGGCAACGTTCGTCCATACATTATTGCAGGTGGTGGGCCTCTTTTCAACTTAAATCTCGATCCTGAACAACCACTACTTCTTAATGCATTCGACGTACAAATAGCATTTGGTATTGGTATTGATATTTACACCGAGTATTTCAAATTCTGTCCTGAGATTAAATTTGGTTTCGGTCTGCTAGACCAACTAAATCAAAACCACCCAGAAATCGAAGGTACAGCCTACGAGCCATATACTCGCGCCGTTGACAAACTTACTTCCCGAGTGTTGACAATAACATTCAACTTCGAATAATAAAAAAGCATCACCAAGTGATGCTTTTTATGATAATTAAAATAATCCTAACAGTTTCGCTACGCCGAACATATACTCTTTTGCAGCATCGTAGTCGTTTGGAATAATGCCGTCGAGAATTGCGTTCTTAATGGCGTTTTTAATCTCGCCAACTTGTGCGCAGGGCTTTAAATTGAATGTCTGCATTATCTCTTCGCCACTTATAGGAGGTTGAAAATTGCGAACGTGGTCTTTTTCTTCAATATCCTTTAGTTTTTGGCGAACTATCATAAGATTTTGAGTATAACGCTTCACTTTCTCTTCGTTTTTAGAGGTAATATCTGCCTCACAAAGCGCCATTAAATCATCAATGTCATCACCTGCTTCAAATAGAAGTCTTCTCACTGCAGAGTCTGTAATTTCTTCCTCTACAAGTGCAATTGGTCGCATATGTAAATTGACCATTTTTTGTACATAACGCAAATCCTCACTTAATGGAAGTTTTAAGCGTTTAAACATTCTGCCAGTGATTTTATCACCAATGAAATTATGATTATAGAATGTCCAACCTATCTTTTCATCAAACTTCTTGGTTGCAGGTTTGCCTATATCATGAAGCAAAGCTGCCCAACGTAGCCACAAATTGTCAGATTTTTGAGCTACAGAGTCTAATACTTGCAGAGTATGATAAAATACATCCTTATGAGCCTTGCCATTGATAGTTTCCACGCCTTTTAGGGCGGCTACTTCTGACAAAATTATATCCAAAAGACCACATTTGTCTAGAAGCATAAAACCAATAGATGGTTTTTCTGTAAGAAGTATTTTATTTAGTTCTTCTGTAATTCTCTCTTGAGAAATAATAGAAATACGCTCTTTATTTGTGCCAAGTGCCTCAAAAGTACGTTGCTCTATGCTAAATTTGAATCTTGTAGCAAATCTTATACAACGAAGCATACGAAGAGGATCGTCGCTAAATGTTATGTCTGGGTCGAGTGGAGTACGAATGATTTTAAGTTCAATATCTTGCACACCATTAAATGGGTCTACAAGTTCTCCAAATCTATCCTTGTTAAGACAAATAGCCATAGCATTTATAGTGAAGTCTCTTCTGTTTTGGTCATCTTCAAGTGTGCCATTTTCTACAATAGGTTTTCTAGAGTCGCTTCTGTATGATTCTTTTCTAGCTCCAACGAACTCTATTTCTATGTCTTTGTATTTTACTTGTGCAGTGCCAAAGTTCTTAAATACAGATAGATAAGCACCTTTACCTAAAGTCTTTTTTAACTCGGTAGCCATCTCAATCCCGCTTCCCAATACCACCACATCAATGTCGTTTGACTCTCTTTTTAGAATCAAATCTCTCACAAATCCGCCGATAACAAAGCATGGCAAATTTAACTTATCTGCACATTCTGATATTTTCTTGAAAATAGGGTGATTTAAACTATAATTCATCTCTTTATTTTTTTATCAACATCAATGAACAAAGGTAGTTTTTTTGTATTAAATTCACAAAAAAAATATTTATCTTTGTGGGTTGGAATGAAAAAGTTTCTATACATAGCATTAGTGTTAGTAGTATGTCTTTCATCTTGTGCTCCTAGTAACAAAGAACAGGCTGAAAATATGCTCCTAAGGGCTTCTTCTCTCTATACTTCAGACAGTTTAAATTCAGCTAAAATACTTCTAGATTCTATTCATTCTGTATTTCCAAACGAAGTAGAAGTGCGTAAAAACGCTTCAAGCCTAATGAATAAGATAGAATACAAGGAAAATACTAGAAATTTAGTGTATTTCGACAGTCTTTTCATCGTAGTTAAAGAGAAATATGACTCTGCTGCTGCAAACTACACCATTGGAGATACTCTTTATTCATCGAAAAAGGTTTACACTCATAAAAAACGTAGTAAAAATTACTATCCAAGAACAAATCTAATTGCAGAAGTACAAGAAAATGGCGATATAAACCTTATAAGCGTATATTCTGGCAAAAAATTGGAGCATGATTCTGTAAAAGTGAGTTTTTCAGACCTATATGCAAATACTCTTACAGTGCCAACTTCTAGCTCATACAACTATAGTTTTACAGATTTAGGTGTGAATTGGGAGTATGTTACATTTACCCCAAAACATCAAAATAATATATTAGGTTTCATTGCGTTATACAGTGATAAATTATTGACTGTTAGCCTTTATGGAAACAAAACCTATAATTATTTTTTAGAAAAAGAAGATAAAAAAATATTGACCGAAACAGTACAATTCTCTAATCTTAAAAAGGAGTTGTACACACTTGAAAAGACAATTAAAACCACAAAAAATAAGATACAATGGTTGGGAGAAAAATTAAATTAATGCTGGCATTGATATTTGTTTCGTTAGGTGCTTTCGCACAAACAGATATTACTACAGAAGACTTTAAAAAATATGTTTGGGACTATGAAACCGACACTCAAAACATTGTTTTAAAGACAAATGTGCCAGTTATTTTAGATTTTTATGCCACATGGTGCCGCCCATGCAAGATGCTTGCTCCTGAGCTGAAAGCACTTCAAAAAGAGTACCAAGGCAAACTTGTGATATATAAAATAGATGTGGATAGAGAGCGTGAACTTGCTCGCTTTTTTGGCATAAAAGCAATGCCAACAGTTTATTTTTTACCAACAAAAGGCAAAGCAACATACGCACAAGGGTATATGACTCAAGACCAACTAAAAACAATTGTAGATCAATATTTTTTCAACAATAATAAAAAATAACATATAAAAATTTATAACGATGGGACGTACTAAGTACATTTTCGTAACAGGTGGTGTAACATCATCTTTAGGTAAAGGAATTATTTCTGCTTCTATTGGTAAACTACTTCAATCTAGAGGCTACAGTGTGACAAATCAAAAGTTTGACCCATATTTAAATGTGGATCCAGGTACATTAAATCCATACGAACATGGTGAATGTTATGTAACTGCAGACGGTCACCAAACTGACTTAGACCTTGGTCACTACGAACGTTTCACAAGCGTGGAAACATGTAGAAACAATAGTTTTACCACTGGTAGAATCTATCAAAACGTAATCAATAAAGAACGTAAAGGTGAATATGAAGGACGTACAGTTCAAATTATCCCTCATATCACAGACGAAATTAAGAAAAACGTGCTTTATTTCGGTAAAAAGAACAAATTTGACTTTGTTATCACAGAAATTGGTGGGGTAGCAGGCGATATCGAATCACTTCCATTCCTAGAAAGTGTTCGTCAGCTTAAATGGGAACTAGGTCAAGATTGTTTAATTGTTCACTTAACATACGTTCCATACCTAGCAGCTGCTAAAGAATTAAAAACAAAACCAACTCAACACTCAGTTAAAAAACTACAAGAACTTGGTATTCAACCAGATGTGTTGGTTTTAAGAACAGAACACGACATCAACCAAGAAATGCGCGATAAAGTATCTTTATTCTGTAATGTAAGTAAAGATGCTGTTATTCAAAGTAAAGACGTTCCTTCTATTTACGAAGTACCACTTAGAATGCAACGTCAAAACTTAGACTCTATTATTCTTAAAAAAGTAGGTCTAAACCCTGAAGATACCACTTCAGACTTAAGCAAATGGACTTCATTCTTAGATAGAATGTATTCTGCTACAGAAAAAGTAAATATTGCTTTAGTAGGTAAATATGTGGAACTTCAAGACGCATACAAATCTATTCACGAAGCACTTCTACAAGCTTGTGTTTACAATGATAGAAAACTTAACCTTATCTCTATTCAATCTGCACACCTAACAGAAGAAAATATCGCTGAAAAACTTTCTGGCGTAGATGGTATTCTTATTGCTCCAGGTTTCGGACGTAGAGGCGTTGAAGGTAAAGTACTTGCTGCTAAATATGCTCGTGAAAACAATATTCCTACACTAGGTATTTCTCTAGGTATGCAATGTATGGTAGTTGACTTTGCACGCAATGTACTTGGTATTAAAGACGCAAACTCTACAGAAGTTAACCCTCAAACAGAAAATAAGGTGATTGACCCAATGACTAGCCTAAAAGACATTAACGATGTAGATGGAGCTATGCGTTTAGGTGCATATGAATGTGAAATTGCTGAAGGAACTAAATCTGCTGAAGCATATGGAAGCACATTCATTGCAGAACGTCACAACCACAGAAATGAGTTCAATAATGCATATAAAGAACAATTCGAAAAAGCTGGTATGAAATTTGCAGGTATAAATCCAGACATGGGTCTTGTAGAAATCATAGAGCTTCCAGAACACAAATGGTATGTAGGTACACAATTCTTACCAGAATACAGAAGTTCTGTAGAAAAACCACACCCATTATTTGTAAACTTTATTAAAGCATCAATTCAGAAATAAACACTAAAAAATTAACATGGACAAAAACACGATTATAGGATTTGCCCTTATTTTAGCCATACTAGTAGGTTTTTCATGGCTATCAAGACCTTCGGAAGAGGAGTTAGCTAAACAACAAGCGTACAACGATTCTATCGCTGCTGTTCAAGCACAAAAAGCAATGGAACAAGAAATTTTGTTCCAACAAACCATAATTGAGCAAGATTCTGCTTTAAGCAATCAAGCATTTGATTATGGTGTATTTACTCCATTTTCACAAGGTGAAAACAAAAAAGTAGTGATAGAAAATGAAGAACTAAAACTTACTTTAAATACTAAAGGTGGTAATATTACAGAAGTAGAACTTAAAAACTATAAGAACTACGACAAAAATCCATTGATTTTATTTGAAGAACAAGATGTAAATCAATATTTCACCTTAGTTACTGCAAACAACCGTGTTGTAGAATCTTCAAACCTATATTTTACCCCTACAATGCTTAATGATAGCACACTTGCTATGAGCATTACACTAGAATCTGGTGAAACTCTAAGCCAAGTTTATAGCTTAGATGGTTTTATGGTAAACTACAGCATTCAATCAAAAGGTATGAACAACGTGTTATCTCCACGTATGAACACTGTGGATATGACATGGAACTTAAATATGCGTCAACAAGAACGTAGCAAAAAGTTCGAAGGACGTTATTCTGCACTTTATTATAAATATTATGATGATGAAGTAGAATGTTTGAGTGAAACAGGTGCTGATGCAGAAAAACTTATTGGTAAAGTTAAATGGGTGGCTTGTAAAGACCAATTCTTTTCAAGTGTTTTAATTGCAGAAGATTACTTCACAAATGTAGAAGTAGAATCTAATATTAGTGAGCCTGTTAATTACCTAAAAGATTGTAAATCACAACTATCATTCAACTATGATGCTAGTGGTGCGGTGCCTACAAACCTAAAATTCTATTTTGGACCAAACTCATATCAAGATCTTAAAGATTATGATGATAATGCACAAACATCTGCAGATAAACTAAATCTTGAAGAACTTGTACCACTAGGTTGGGGTATTTTTGGTTGGGTTAACAAATATCTTGTAATTCCAATCTTCAATCTATTAGGTTCATTTATAACAAATTATGGTTTAGTTATTTTCTTGCTTACTCTTATTATTAAACTGCTTATTTTACCTTTGACATACAAATCTTATATGTCAACTGCTAAAATGCGTGTTCTTCGCCCACAAATTGAAGAAATAAACAAGAGAATACCAGAAGACAAACCAATGGAACGCCAACAAGCTACTATGGCACTTTATAGAAAAGTGGGAGTGAGCCCAATGGGTGGATGTCTGCCAATGCTTCTTCAAATGCCAGTGTTATTTGCTCTGTTTGTGTTCTTCCCTGTGGCTATAGAACTAAGACAACAAGGATTCTTATGGGCTGATGACCTTTCATCATACGATTCTATATTTAGCTGGGATGTATATATTCCATTTATCTCTAGTTATTATGGCAATCACATAAGTTTATTCTGTTTACTTATGGCTATTGCCAATATTATTTCAACTAAGATTTCTACAGACGCACAAGGTGCTAGCAGCGCTCAAATGCCTGCAATGAAGTGGATGATGTACTTAATGCCAATTATGTTCCTATTCTTCTTCAACGACTATGCATCTGGTCTTACATATTATTATTTAGTATCAACATTATTGACACTACTTCAAACATTTATTTTCCGTTTTGCTATCAATGATGAAAAGATACTTCATAAATTAAATACTTATAAGCCAAAAGAAAAAAAGAAATCTGGCTTTATGGAGCGCTTAGAACAAATGCAAAAAGAGCAATTGGCTAAACAACGTGAACAAATAAAGAAACAACAAAGACGTAGATAAGATGAAAAAAGAAAACGAGGAAAAAGACGGAATTTTAAACGAAGAGAATGTAGAAAATACTGCAGCAGAAACTACAACTGAGGCTGCTCCTGAAGCAGAAGACTCAGCAGAAGAAGCTACTGTGGAAAGTTCATTGGCAGATAAAATTCTAGAAATGAACGACAAACATCTTCGTTTGATGGCAGACTTTGAAAATTATAAAAGAAAAACTATAAAAGAACGTGCCGACTTAATTAAATATGGTGGCGAACAAGTGTTCATCAACTTGCTACCTATTATTGATGATTTTGAACGTGCTATTCAACACCTTCCAGAAGAAGATTCACCTATCAAAGAAGGTATAGTTTTAATTCACAATAAGTTTACAAGTTTCTTAAATAGTAATGGTGTAAAAGAAATAGAAACAAAAGATGCTGATTTTAATACAGATTTTCACGAAGCTATTTCTCTATTCCCAGCACCATCACCAGAACTTAAAGGTAAAATTATAGACTGTACCCAAAAGGGATATATGTTCCACGACAAGGTGATTAGATTCTCTAAGGTAGTAGTGGCAGAATAATATATATCATGGAAAAGAGAGATTATTACGAAGTGCTTGGTGTGAGTAAATCTGCCACAGCCGACGAAATAAAAAAAGCATATAGAAAAAAAGCAATCCAATATCACCCAGATAAAAATCCGGGCGATAAAGAAGCTGAAGAAAAATTCAAAGAAGCAGCCGAAGCGTATGATGTACTAAGCGATGAGCAAAAACGTCAACGCTACGACCAATTTGGCCATGCAGCATTCTCTGGCGCCGGTGGTGGCGGAGGCTATGGCGGCTTTGGAGGCTTCGGTGGAGGTGGCTTCTCTATGAATATGGACGACATCTTCGAACACTTCGGAGATATATTTGGAGGCCATTTTGGTAGTCGTTCTTCTAGAGGTCAAGCTGCTCGTGGCACAAACCTAAGAGTGAGAGTAAAAATCACTCTTGAAGAAGCAGCCACAGGTGTAGAAAAGAAAATTAAACTAAATAAGAAGGTTACTTGTAGCCATTGTAATGGTACAGGTGCAGAAAATCCTTCAGATTTAGAGACATGTAGCGTTTGTGGAGGTACTGGTCGTGTAGTGAGAACTACTCAGTCTTTCTTTGGACCAATGCAAACTCAAACCACCTGTAGTGCATGTCACGGTACTGGTAAAGTAATCAAGAAAAAATGCCACAAATGTGGTGGCGAAGGTCTTGAAACTTCATCAGAAGTGGTTTCTATCAACATACCTGCTGGTATCTACGATGGTGCTCAACTTGCAATGAAAGGTTACGGCAACGCTGCTCCACAAGGCGGTGTAAGTGGCGACCTTTACATTATAGTAGAAGTTGAAGAACACAAAGACCTTATAAGAAACAATGATGACCTTATCTACAATCTAATGCTTCCACTTACTGTGGCAGTTTTGGGCGACGAAGTGGTTATTCCTACACTTGAAGGCAAAGTGAAGATTAAGATTAAACCTGGTACACAACCTGGTGAAGTTCTTCGCTTAAGAAATAAAGGTGTACCAAGCCTAAATGGATATGGACGCGGCGATTTACTTGTAAATATCGGAGTATATATTCCTGAAAGATTAAGTTCAGAAGAAAAAGAAATGTTCTCAAAAATGTCTGGTTCTAAATCAATGGAACCAACAGAAGAGTCTAAAAGAAAATTTTTCTAAAAATAATTCGTAAATGAATATAGCAGCACTAGTATCTGGAGGAGTGGATAGCTCTGTGGTAGTACACCAACTGAAAGAAATGGGGTACGACCCAACAATTTTCTACATACGCATTGGTATGGAAGATGAAAATGGCTATATGGGTTGCACAGCAGAAGAGGATATTGAAATTACTTCATTTGTGGCTAAAAAATATGGCTTAAAAATGGAGACTGTTTCACTCCAAAAAGAATACTGGGACAATGTGGTAGAATATGTTATACGTACCGTTAGAAATGGACTTACTCCAAACCCTGACGTTATGTGCAACCGTCTTATCAAATTTGGTAGTTTTATTGATAAATATGGCTACGAATTTGATAAAATTGCCACTGGTCACTATGCTAGAACATATTTTGAAAATGCTAAACACTATCTAGGCACTGCACTAGACCCAGTGAAAGACCAAACAGACTTTCTTGCACAGATTACATACTCACAAGTGTCTCGTTTGATGTTCCCAATTGGACATTTAATGAAATCTCAAGTGCGCGACATAGCGGTATCTCAAAACCTTCCTAGTGCATCACGCAAAGATAGTCAAGGTATCTGCTTTTTGGGAAAAATCAATTATAATGATTTCATAAAGAGATATTTAGGCGAAAAAGAAGGTAAAATCATAGAAAAAGAAACAGGCAAGATTCTTGGCACTCACAAAGGATTTTGGTTCCACACCATTGGTCAACGCAAAGGTCTTGGACTTGGTGGCGGTCCTTGGTATGTAGTGGCAAAAAACTCTGAGGAAAATATTGTATATGTGTCTCAAGGTTATGATGTAGAAACTCAATATGGAAAAACTGTTCCACTAGACGATTTCAACTTCATTACAGAAAATCCTTGGGGCGATTTCACAGACCCAGTAGATATTACATTCAAGATACGTCACACTCCGGAGTTCACAAAAGGTAAACTTTTCAACGAAGGCAATGGTTCTTACAGAATAGAATCCGAAGACAAAATCCAAGGCATTGCCCCTGGTCAATACGGCGTCATCTACGACGTAGACCACCGAATTTGCTACGGTAGTGGCGTGATAAGACTATAAAGCACAAAAAAAACTGACCAAACGGTCAGTTTTTTTGTTTATAATCACATATCTTATTTCTTTGTAATAATCTCCATACCTTTCTTGATAGCCTCCTCATTTTGAGGTAGAAGGTGGTGGTGACGAGCAGGAAGTGATTTTTTAAGACCTAGCATAACGTATTCAAGTTCTACGATAGGGCAAATTTTTAAAAGACCACCTAAGATAATCATGTTGAATGATTTTGCTGCTCCCATTGCAAGTGCAGTATCCATAGCTTCTGTGCTGTAGATGTTGATGTCTGTGCGAGTAGGAGGAGTGGTGATGCCGTATGGATCGTAAATTAAGTTACCACCAGGTTTTACTTTAGATTCAAATTTGTCTAAAGATTGTTGGTTAAGGATGATAGCTGTGTCGTATGTGTTAAGAATAGGTGAAGAGATTTTTTCGTCACTTATAATAACAGTTACGTTAGCAGTACCACCACGTTGTTCTGGACCATATGCAGGAAGCCAACTTACTTCTTTGTCTTGCATTAGTCCTGAGTAAGCTAAAATCTTACCCATAGATAGGACACCTTGTCCACCGAAACCGGCTATTATTATTTCTTGTTTCATAATTGTCTAAATTATTCGTTTTTCAAATCACCTATAGGATATTCTTTAAACATGTTTTCTACCATCCAGTCGTTTGCTGCTGCTGGAGACATTTTCCAACCAGAGTTACAGGTAGAAACGATTTCTACGAAAGAAGCACCTTTTTTCTCTGGGCAAAGTGCATTTTCAAATGCTTTGCGGATAGCTGCTTTTGCTTTACGCACAGCTGCTGCATTGTGAACACTTTGACGTGTCACGTAACGAGCACCTCTAAGTTGAGCTAAAAGGTTTGTAATAGGTAAGTTATAACCATTTAATTGGAAATCACGACCGTAAGGGCAAGTAGCAGTTTTCATACCTTCTAGGGTAGTAGGAGCCATTTGACCACCTGTCATACCATAAATAGCGTTGTTGATGAAAATCATAGCTAAGTTGTCACCACGGTTTACTGCGTGAATTGTTTCTGCAGTACCGATAGCAGCTAAGTCGCCGTCACCTTGGTAAGTGAACACCAATTTATTAGGAACTAGACGTTTGATAGCTGTAGCAATAGCAGGAGCACGACCGTGAGCAGCTTCTTGCCAGTCGATATCAATATAATTATAAGCGAAAACGGCACAACCTACAGGAGAAACACCGATAGTGTTTTCTGTTAGTCCCATTTCTTCGATAACTTCTGCAATAAGTTTATGTACTACACCGTGACTACAACCAGGACAATAGTGCATGGTATTGTCATTTAGAAGTTTTGGTTTGCTATAAACCAAATTTTCTGGTTTGATTATATCTTGTTTTGTCATGACTGTTTATTTTATAATTTTACTTTTAAGAGCATCAACTACTTCTTCTGGAGTAGGAACGATGCCACCCATACGACCAAAGTGTTCTACTTTAGCTTTACCTTCAACTGCTAAACGAATGTCTTCTATCATTTGACCAGCGTTGTACTCTACAGAAAGAATACCTTTAACGTGAGATAGAGATTCTTGAATACGTTTAGTAGGGAATGGGAATAAAGTGATAGGACGTAGAAGACCTACTTTAATACCTTGTTCACGAGCTATTTCTACTGCTTTTTGGCAAATACGAGCAGCAGAACCAAATGCTACGAATAGATATTCAGCATCTGATGTTTCGATTTCTTCGAAACGTACTTCGTTTTCTTCAATCTTAGCATATTTTTCTTGAAGCGCAATGTTTCTGCGTTCCATTGGCTCTGGTTGAAGCTCTAGTGAGGTAATCACGTTGCGAGCACGGTCTGCTGTTTTACCAAGAGAAGCCCAAGGACATTCTTTACGAATTTCTTCTTCTGTTCTACGTGGTTGGAATGGAGGAAGAACTACTTTCTCCATCATTTGACCAATAAGACCGTCTGCAAGAATTACAGTAAGGATATTGTATTTAAATGCTAGTTCAAAACCTAGTGGCACGAAATCTGCCATTTCTTGAACACTGCTTGGTGCAAGTGTGATTTGACGATAGTCGCCGTGACCACCACCTTTAACAGTTTGGAAATAGTCTGCTTGTGAAGGTTGGATAGTACCAAGACCAGGACCACCACGCATTACGTTTACTACTAACGCAGGAATATCTGCACCTGCTATATAAGAAACACCTTCTTGCATAAGGCTGAAACCAGGACTAGAGGTAGAAGTCATAACTTTTTTACCTAGACCAGCACCAGCATAAACCATGTTAATAGAAGCTGTTTCACTCTCTGCTTGAAGCACCACCATACCAGTAGTTTCCCAAGGTTTAAGCGCCATTAAAGTTTCCATTACTTCAGATTGTGGAGTAATAGGATAACCGAAATAACCATCGCATCCACAACGTATAGCCGCTTCTGCTAGGGCTTCGTTGCCTTTCATTAATCTTACTTCTTCATTCATAATTATGCGAGTTTTACTTTATAAACTGAAATACAGCCATCTGGGCAAACAATACCACAGCTAGCACAACCGATGCAGGCATCTTCGTTAGCCATCTCAGCATAACGATAGCCTTTTGAATTCACTTGCTTAGACATAGCTAATACATTCAAAGGGCAAGCTACAACACATAGCTCACAACCTTTACAACGCTCTGTATTAACTACTACAGCACCTTTAATTTTTGCCATAATTTAAGTTTTTTTAAATTGAATTGCAAAGTTACTACTTTTTAATTAAATAATGTGTATAAACGTAACCTTTTTTAAGGAATAAATACAAAAAATCTAAGATTTATGTCTCAAAATCTTAGATTTTATAAGTTTTAGTATGTATTTAGTAATAAAATTGTAACAAAAATCGGTATAAAAATTTTAAATTACAATTATTTAGCAGCTAACTTTTCTGCGTGAAACGCTTTAAGTCTTTCTTCTATTTCACCATACATTTTAGGGTCAACAAAAGAAGTGCAAATACGTAAACCTTGTTGTTTACTACCTGTGGTGTCTAGTGCAATGGCAGAAATACCGTAGAATAGAAGTTCATACATTAGTTCTACACCTGTCATTCCTGGATAACCCACAGTGAAGTAGAAACCGTCTGCAATTTCTTCGTCAAGGTCTTTGTCGTACACAATATGGAAGCCATTTTCAAGGAAATATTTCTTAAGTACAGCTGCTTTTTCACCATAAATTTTTACGCTATCTAGGAAGTTAAACTCGCCATCGTTAGCAGCTTTAAGCATTGCTGCCATAGCGTATTGAGTAGAGTGGGTAACACCTGCTGAAAGACAATATAACACACGACTAATAAGCACATTACCAAATTCATCTACACCATAGCGAGCTTTTAAACCAGCATATTTTCTTCTGTAAATGCCGTTAGACATAGCAATAATACCAATACGTTGACCAGCATAACTAAATGCTTTAGAACCAGAAATCATAAGCAGATAATTGTCTGTATAGCGAGCCACAGTAGGTTGGTATGGAGCCTCAAATGGATGGCTAAGGTCTTTGCGGAAGTCCATTGCAAAATATGCAAGGTCTTCTATAACTATAGCATCATATTTTGTTGCTGCAGAGCCAATTATCTCAAGTTCTTGTTCTGTTAAACAAACCCAAGATGGATTGTTTGGATTTGAATATATAATAGCGCAAATATTACCTTTTTCTAGGTAACTTTCTAGTTTTGCTTGTAGTTTTTCGCCACGATAATCGTATACGTCGAAGCTTTCAGATTTGTAGCCTAATACTTGAAGTTGCATTTTTTGCACAGGGAAACCTGGGTCGATGAAAAGCACTGTGTCTTTTTTAGGATCGCACTGACCACAAACTGTGAATGCTGCAAATACGCCATTCATAGAACCTACAGCAGGCACACAACACTCTGGAGCCACATCTACACCGATAAATGCTTTGATAAAACGTGAAGACTCTTCTTTAAGTTCTTTTTCGCCTTCTAGAGTAGGGTAAACAGACGCTACACCACGTTTAAGCGCTTCTATTTCGGCATTTACACCTATTTCTGAAGCAGGAACACCTGGTACACCCATCTCCATACGAGCCACTTTCATGCCGGTTTCAGCTTCAATTTTTTTGCCAATACCTACAATTTCTCTAATAGTAGCTTTGCTAAAATCTGGTAGATTGAAACTATCTATGATTCCTTTTATAACTTCTTTATTTGCAGTCATAATTTTACGTATTTTTTATTTTGGAGCACAAAGATAGTAAAAAAGTTAGGAGTTAGGAGTGAGGAGTGAGGAGTTTTCTGTTATTAAATTTTGTATTATCTTGAAATTACTGTAATTTTGTGAAATTCATACAAAATAAATTATATGAAATCTGATTTTGGAAATATAATAATCCCATTTGATATGTCTGAAACTGCATTTAAAGCAGTAAAAGTGGGGTTTAACCTTGCACATAAGATAGGTAAGGAGATTGTTTTTCTTCATGTTCTGAAAGAAAATCAAAGTGAATTTGATCCTGAGAAAATCAAAGCCACTATTGAACAACTGAATCCTGTTCCTAACAAGGTTTCATACAGAATCGTTGTTAAAAAAGGTGTTCCAGAAACAAAAATTGCCCAATATGCAGAAAAACAACAGGCGTTTCTTATAGTAATGTGTACAAGAACAAACGAAAAGAAAATTCAAGACCTTATTGGTAGTGTTACTTCTGAGGTAATGAGAATTACAGAAATACCTGTTCTTGCTATACCAGAATCTTTTGCGAGTGATGATGTTACTTCATTAACTAAAATTGCTTATGCTTCTAGTTTAAAATCAGCTCACGATTTGGAGCATATAGACCTATTGTCAACTATTTTTCCTATTGATAATAAGTCACTTGAAATAATTCACAGCGTGAAACCTACAGATAATATTTCAGCAGATGGAGCGTATGTGAACAAACTTATAGAAGCATATCCTTCTGTAAATATTTCATCAAAAGCACTTGTTTACGACAATCAATCTAGTGCAAGTACTGCTATTACAGAGTATATTACCAATAGTGAAGCAGAACTTATTGTAATTAAAAAACACCACAGAAGAGCGCTTCTACCACTTCTTTCTACTCAATTTGCACTTAAAGTGATGTTCCGTACAGAAAGAGAAGAGAAAAATATTCCAATTATTCAGCTTCCTGTAGAGGCTACTTCAGAAGTGAAGAATAATAAATTCTCATTTACTAAACTATTCAAATAGAGTAGGTTAAACTATTATAAGACAAAATCTAAACGAATATATTATGAAAAAGATTAAAAATCCTTGGATTGGAATTGAAGGTTATAATTGTATTGGTTGCTGCCCAGACAATGAAATAGGGCTTAAAATGGAATTTTATGAAGATGGGGAAGACATTGTTAGTTTTTGGGAGCCATCAGACAATTATCAAAGCTGGATAAACACACTTCACGGTGGCATACAGTCGCTTATTATCGACGAAATTTGTGGTTGGGTACTATTTAGAAAACTACAATGTAGTGGCGTAACTTCACGTCTTGAGGTGAAATACCTAAAACCAGTAAACATTAAAGAAAACACTCTTACAATACGTGCTCGACTTGTAAAACACGTAAGAAACATTGCATATTTAGAGGCTGAAATCTACAATAAAGCAGGTGAACTTTGCTGCAAAGGTACAACAGTATATTTCTGCGCAACCAAAGAAAAAACCTTAGAATCAGGCCTTAAAGAGTGCGTTTTAGAAGAATAATAAAATTTTAATACGCTTATTTTAAGCAATTTACAAGATATTATGGAATACAAACATAGTGTGCCTGTGCAGCTAAGATTTAACGATGCAGACGCTTTAGGACACGTAAATAATTCAGTATATTTTAGTTTTTACGATTTAGGTAAGACCGAATATTTCAAAACAATAAACGGCGGAGAAATTCCAAAAGAAATTGATATAGTAGTGGCACATGCAGAAGTAGATTTTATTATGCCTGTGTTCTTAACAGATGAAATTGCGGTGCAAACTACAGTGAGAGATATTGGTAATAAGAGTTTTGAATTGATGCAACGCATCATAGATACCAAACATAATGTAGTGAAATGTCGTTGCAAAACTATTATGGTAGGTTTCGATTTCAAAAACAACTGCTCAATTCCAATTTCACAAAAATGGCGTGATGCTATTTCAGCATACGAAGGAGTGCAGTTTTGACCACTCATTTCAAACCATACGTAGTAAGTTTACAAACATTATATAATAAGGTGTAAGAATTAAATTTCTTGCACCTTAATTTTATAGGGTATGGCTTAATATTTTCTACTTTACATAATATTAATTATAGGACAATAGAGCTTAAATTAAATTCTTTTTGATATCTCATTAATTTTATATAAATTTGTAGTATAAATAAGCACATATACAATGAAAAAAAATTATTCATATTTCTTTTATTGCCATTTATTTTATCATCATGTGGAACTGGTAAAATAATGATGGCAGATGGTATTACTAGTTTATCAGATTATGAATATGTTGTTTTTGGTGATGAATCAAATGGAAGTGCAGCATTAGATGAATTATTATTTACTGTGCATCAAGAAATCTCTAATACAAGATTAAAACCAGTTTCAAAATATGAAGCAATAGATTTAATTTTATTAGACAAGAAGATTTTAACACCAAGGATAAATATTACGTCACAATATTGGGATGGCGGTCAAACTTATATTACAGTAAGTTTCTACGATTATGATTCTGGTATGTTGTTAGCAATGGTCAAAAGCACAGGTATAGGATTATTTGTAGAACACGATCAATCAATTGCTCTTGATGAAATTATCAAGAAATTACATGAATTATTAGATTAAAAATAGATGGAAATTGGTGCTAAGGTTTCTCTGTTAGATGATAACTACCAGGCATACGTCTTGGAGTTACTTGATGGTGGCATGTTACGTATAGAACTGGACGACGACTTCGGTACACAAACTACAATACACCAGTCTAAAGTGGTAATTTATAACTCTTTATCCGACTATAAACCTCATAAAATTAAGCAAAAAGACTCTAAAACAGCTCAGACAAAATCTGCCAAAGCATCGCAACAAACACTAAGCAAAGCAACCTTAGAGGTTGATTTACATATAGAAAAGCTAGTAAACAACCCATCTGGCGCAGAAAATATTTTAGAAATTCAACTTAGACATGTGTCTCAAGTGCTTTTTGAAAACAGAAATAAACGTGGCCTTAAAATTGTTTTGATTCACGGAAACGGCAAAGGAATCCTTAAAAAAGAGATACTTAAATTTTTAAAACGTCACTATCCTACCTTCAAAATCTCTGATGCAAGTATGTCTAAATACGGCACTGGAGCTATAAATCTGCTAATTAATTAGGAGTGTTTATTTAAAATAATAAATCATAACTCCTCACTCCTAACTCCTCACTCCTAACTTGTTTAAATATTTATTTTGGAAAACTTTTTATACCTTCCAAAATTTTATCTCCTTATTTATCAAGCAATTAAAAAATATTTTAGAAATTTTAACAATTCTATTAACAGCATTGTTAATAATTTTGTAGAAAATTTTGTGTTAAAAATTTTGTTTAGTAATAAATAAAATAGTAATATTGCATCTGCTTTTCGAAACGAAAAAAATAAACAATATATAAAACAAATACTTAAAAAATTAAATCTCATGAATCCACAGACTTACACATTCGATGAAGCAATGAAAGCTACTGCCGAATATTTTAAAGGCGACGAGCTTGCTGCTAAAGTATGGGTAAACAAGTATGCTCTTAAAGATTCTTTCGGCAATATTTTCGAAAGAACTCCAGACGACATGCACCACCGTTTAGCTAATGAAATAGCTAGAATTGAAGGACGTTACCCTAACCCACTTACTGCTGACCAACTATTTGATCTATTCCGTAACTTCAAATACATTGTGCCACAAGGTAGCCCAATGACAGGTATCGGCAACAACTATCAAGTAGCATCTCTTTCAAACTGCTTCGTCATTGGTTGCGACGGTTCTTCAGACTCATACGGTGCTATTATTAAAATAGACGAAGAACAAGTTCAACTTATGAAACGCCGTGGCGGTGTAGGTCACGACCTTTCTCATATCCGTCCAAAAGGTTCTCCAGTGAAGAACTCTGCCCTAACCTCTACCGGTATCGTACCATTTATGGAACGTTACTCAAACTCTACTCGTGAGGTGGCTCAAGACGGTCGTCGTGGTGCTTTAATGCTTAGTGTTTCTATCAAACACCCTGATTCAGAAAGCTTTATCGACGCTAAAATGGAACAAGGTAAAGTAACAGGTGCTAACGTATCTGTAAAACTTCACGACGATTTCATGCAAGCTGTGGTAGACAATAAACCATATGTTCAACAATATCCTATTTTTAGTGACGAACCTAAATTTACTAAAGAAATAGACGCTAACGCTCTATGGAAGAAAATCGTTCACAACGCATGGAAATCAGCTGAACCTGGTGTACTTTTCTGGGACACAATCACACGCGAATCACTTCCAGACTGCTACGCAGACCTTGGCTTCCGCACTGTTTCAACAAACCCATGTGGTGAAATTCCACTTTGTCCATACGACAGCTGCCGCCTACTTGCAATCAACCTTTACTCATACGTAGAAAATCCATTCACACCAGAAGCTCGCTTCAACTTTGAACTATTTAAAGAGCACGCAATGCTTGCTCAACGTATTATGGACGATATCATCGACCTAGAAATGGAAAAAATCGACATGATTTTAGCAAAAGTTGATTCTGACCCAGAACCAGATTATATCAAACAAACCGAACGCGAACTTTGGAACAAAATCAAAGAAAAAACTATTAAAGGCCGTCGTACTGGTGTTGGTATCACTGCAGAAGGCGATATGATTGCTGCTATGAACCTTCGTTATGGCACAGAAGAAGCTACTTCATTCTCAGAAGAAGTACACAAAACTCTAGCACTTGCTTGCTATCGTTCTTCTGTAACTATGGCTAAAGAACGTGGTAAATTTGAAGTTTATGATGCTGCACGTGAAGCAAATAACCCATTCATGATGCGTATCAAAGAAGCTGATCCAGAACTATACAACGATATGACACAATTTGGTCGTCGTAACATTGCTTGTTTAACTATTGCTCCAACAGGTACAACAAGTATGATGACTCAAACTACTTCTGGTATTGAGCCTGTATTCCTTCCAGTTTACAAACGTCGTCGCAAAGTAAATCCAAACGACGCAAAAGCACACGTAGACCTTGTTGACGAAGTTGGCGATAGCTTCGAAGAATACATCGTATTCCACCACAAATTCGTTACTTGGATGGAAGCTAACGGTTTAGACACCGCTAAAAAATACACTCAAGAAGAAATTGACGAACTTGTTGCAAAATCACCTTATTATAAAGCTACTTCAAACGACGTTGACTGGTTACAAAAAGTTCACATGCAAGGCCGTATCCAAAAATGGGTAGACCACTCTATCAGTGTAACTATCAACCTTCCAGCAGACGTTTCTGAAGATCTAGTAAACGAACTTTATATCGAGGCTTGGAAATCTGGTTGTAAAGGATGTACAGTATATCGTGATGGTTCTCGTACAGGTGTGCTAGTTTCTACCAAAAAAGACGAAAAACCAGCTCCATGTAACTGTTACCCAGAAATCACTCCAAAACGTCCACAAGAACTTGATTGTGAAGTCATTCGTTTCCAAAACAACAAAGAAAAATGGATTGCATTCGTAGGTATTCACAATGGTCGTCCATACGAAATCTTTACCGGTCTTGCAGATGACGAAGATGGCTTAATGCTTCCTAAGTCTGTAAATAAAGGTAAAATTATTCGTAACTTCCACGAAGAAACAAATACCAAAACCTACGACTTCCAATTTATCAATAAATACGGTTATAAAACCACTATCGAAGGTCTATCACACAAATTCAACCCAGAATTCTGGAACTACGCTAAACTAATTTCTGGTGTGCTTCGTTATGGTATGCCTATCGACCAAGTTGTTAAACTTGTAGGTTCACTTCAACTTAACAACGACTCTATCAACAACTGGAAAATGGGTGTTGAACGTGCACTTAAGAAATTCATTCCAGACGGTGCTGATACTGGTCAAAAATGTCCTCACTGCGGTGAAACACTTACCTTTACCGAAGGTTGTATGAAGTGTAATAACTGTGGATACTCTAAATGCGGCGGATAAATATTGATTTTATAATAAAAAAAAGAGGCGAAAGCCTCTTTTTTTATTTATGTATAATGAAAACTAGTTAAAAGGAGGGATTTTTAGGCGTCCCGAAGTCTGAAAAACCAGAGTGTACGTGGGTACTCGAGGATTTTGAAGACGAGGGCAACGAGAAAAGCACCCTTTTAGGTAGTTTTCATAAGGGCGTCTTCCCATTCCTGCATCTGCTCCTCAAGTTTCTTCTTAAGTTCTCCGTGCTTTGAGAAAATAGCATCATCCACCTCCCCATTCGCCATTTTTGCCTCTACTTCAGCTATTTCTTTTTCTGTTTCTGCAATGTTTATTTCACAAAGTTCTACATACTTTTCAGCACGACGTTTTTGACGTTGAAGTTCTTTTTGCTCTTCATATGAAAGTTCTTTCACCTCGGTAGCTGCCACAGTAGAAGCCTTTGTAGCCACTTCCTTTTCTGTCTTTTTAGCCTCAAGTTCACTTAAAGACTCCATTTTCTTTGTGGCCAAGAAGTCGTAAATACCACCTAAGTGTTCACGCACCTTACCACCACCAAATTCATAAACTTTATCTACAAGGCCATCTAAGAATTCACGGTCGTGAGAAACTACTATCACAGTGCCATCAAATTCCTTAATTGCTTGTTTTAGAACGTCTTTTGAGCGCATATCCAAGTGATTTGTAGGCTCGTCGAGGATAAGTAGGTTTACTGGTTCAAGAAGCAAACGTATCATTGCCAAACGACTGCGTTCACCACCAGAAAGCACTCCAACCTTCTTGTCAGAAGCCTCTCCGCCAAACATAAACGCACCCAAAATATCACGAATTTTGGTTCTAATATCGCCTACGGCAACATAATCTATAGTTTCAAAAACTGTTTTGGTTTCATCCAAAAGCGAAGCCTGATTTTGAGCAAAATAACCAATTTTCACTTGATGTCCAAGTTTCAAATTTCCTACATAGTCTGTAATGTCGTTCATTATACATTTAACTAATGTAGTTTTACCTTCGCCATTTTTACCAACGAAAGCAACCTTGTCTCCACGATTAAGAGTTAAATCTACACCACTAAATACCACATGCTCACCATAACTTTTGCCCACATTTTCCATTATAATAGGATAACTTCCAGAATGTGGTGCAGGTGGAAATTTTAGCCTTAATGCACTTGTATCTTCCTCGTCTATCTCAATACGTTCTATTTTTGCTAACTGTTTAATGCGAGATTGCACTTGTATTGCCTTGGTAGCTTGATAACGGAAACGCTCGATAAATGCCTCTGTATCAGCAATTTCTTTCTGCTGATTTTGATATGCACGTAGTTGTTGTTCACGACGTTCTTTTCTTAATTCCACATAAGCAGAATAATTTGCCTTATAATCATAAATCTTGCCAAGACTAATTTCTATAGTACGTTTTGTAACCGTATCAAGGAATTTTCTATCGTGCGAAACTAGTACCACGGCACCAGGATAATTTGCCATAAATTGTTCTAACCATTGAATAGACTCAATGTCTAAGTGGTTAGTAGGCTCATCGAGAAGCAATACATCTGGACGTTGAAGTAATATTTTAGCAAGCTCAATACGCATACGCCAACCACCACTAAACTCATTGGTTGGTCTTTCAAAATCGCTGCGTAAGAAACCCAGACCCATTAGAGTTTTCTCCACTTCTGCATCGAAATTTCCACCACCATGCATATCAAGTTGCTCGTTTAGATGAGAAATTTCGTCGATAAGTGCAAGATAAGACTCTGATTCATAGTCGGTTCTCTCACAAAGTTGCACATTAAGTTCCTCTAAATGTGATTGAAGAGATAATATACGACTAAAAGCCTTAGCTGCTTCGTCGCGCACTGTAGTATCATCGTTGTGAATCATGTGCTGTGGCAGATAACCCACTGTTACATCCTTTGGAATAGAAACTCTACCAGAAGTAGGTTCTTGAAGTCCAGAAATTATCTTAAGCATAGTACTCTTCCCTGCTCCATTTTTACCCACTAGAGCTATCCTATCACGCTTATTTATTACATAATTTACATTATCAAAAAGCGCCTTTGCACTAAATTCAACAGTTAAATTTTCAACAGAAATCATAAAAACATAATTAACGCACAAATATAATAATAATTTCCACAAAAAAACTCCTAACACCTTACTACCAACTGCTAACTTTTTATTAAATTTGAACTATGATACCATTTTTAAGACAAATAGCAGAGTTATTTTATGAAGAACAAGGTTCTAATATATCTGAAACTTGTTTTGTTTTTCCTTCACGTCGTGCCGGAAAGTTCTTTATAGAACATTTAAAACATATCTCTAGCGACACTCTACTCGCTCCTGAGTGTTTAACTATATCAGAATTTTTCGATACATTGTGTCCTCAGTACGAAAAAGAAGACAAAATAGGACTTTTATTTCACTTATACGAGTCGTATAAAACTGTAACAAATACAAAGGAAAATTTCAACGAATTTATAGGTGTTGGCGAAATAATTCTAAAAGACTTCAACGATATAGACAATTATTTAGTAAACGCTAAATACATTTTTTCTAATATAGAAGAACTAACAAGATACGAAAAAGAAAATATCTTAACAAAAGAACAAATCAACTGTATTCGTAATTTTCTAAATTTGATAGACAATGGTAGCGAGTATAGAGAAAAAACACACCAGCTATGGAAGAAGATGTTGGAAATTTACAACAACTTCAAAGACAGATTATTTTCTGAAAATATAGGTTACGATGGTATGCTACATCGTTATGTGGTAGAAAACGAAATACCAGACGCCCTACTTCCAGAGAAAGTAGTATTTATAGGATTTAATGCCCTAGATGGCACTACAAAGGCGCTTTTCGATATTTTAAAACGTAAAGGAATTGCAGATTTCTATTGGGATTACGACTTTAAATACGCAAAAATATCAGAAGATGCTGCAAACAAAGCGCACTATTTTACAAAAACAAATTTAGAAAAATATAAATCTAAATACAATTTAGAGAAAGAAAATTATCCAGAAACAACAATTCATACCATTGGTTGTTCTTCAAATATTGGTCAAACTAAATATACAAACAAGTTACTTAATGAACTTTTAAGTAACGAAAAAGACAATACTTCAACAGAAGAAAAGACAATAAAAACAGCATTGATATTGTCTGACGAATCTCTTCTTATACCAATGTTGTATGCAATGCCAGAAAATAAATCTGTAAATATTACAATGGGTTATCCTATAAAATACACTTCAACATACAATTTTATAGATTTATTTTTATCGTTGCATAAAAATTATAAACCACAAAAAGGATTTATCAACACAAATACAAAAGAGATTTTATCTCATCCCTACCTTGTGAGCCTGTGTAAAGATGAAATAGAAAATCTTGATAAATTTATATACAACAATACTTATATTCCAGAAGAAGAATTAGTTACTGAAAATGAATTATTAAAGCTTATCTTTACGCCATACAATTACACAGAGCTTCTTCCTAAATTGTTGTTAGTCATAGAATATCTAATTAATAATATCAATCAAGACCTTAAGCTTGATAAAGAATGCCTAAACCAAGCTCATATAGCAACCAATAAGACAATTACCCTACTAGGACGTTATCCTAACATATCTATAGACGCATATACGATATATAGAATAATGACTTCTGTATTAAAAATGGTAAACCTATCATTTTTAGGAGAACCTCTAAGTGGACTACAAATGATGGGAATGCTAGAAACCCGATGTCTAGACTTTGATAATATAATAATAACTTCGTTCAACGAAGGCATTTTTCCTAAATCTGACATTGGCAACTCACTAATACCATATAGCATTAGAAAACCATACAATCTGCCTACTACAGATCATCAGGATGCAATTTTTGCATACAATTTCTACCGACTAATTAAGCGAGCTTCAAATGTTTGGCTAATATACGACACAAGAAACAACAATGAAAATAGCACAGGTGAAGTAAGTAGATTTGTAAAACAACTTGAATATCTTTACAATGTTTCTATAGATAAAAAACAAGTAACACATATTCCTCAGATATGTAAGTCTGAAGAAATTATTATCAATAAATCTGAAGAAGATATTAACGATATTAATAAATATTTTCAAGAAACAGGCTTAACACCTTCAGCTTTAAACGAGTATATTAAGTGTCCGTTAAAGTTCTATTACACTTATATTAAAGGAATTAGAGAAAAATCTGAAGTAGCAACAACATTAGATGCAGCACAATTAGGACGTGTTTTCCATACTGTAATGGAACTTATCTACACTCCTTTTATTGGCAAACAGGTAACAGAAAACAACTTGTCTCAATACACAAAAGACAAAATAGAAGAACTCACTAAAAAGGCAGTTATATTTACACTATACGAATTAAAGAAAATACAAGAAGTAGAAAAATATTCTTATCAAATTACTGGAGAGAATAAGATTCTATTTGAAATCATTGTAGAAATGGTAATTAATATGCTTGAATGTGATAAAAAACGCACTCCGTTTACTCATATTTTTAGCGAAAATAAATATACCAAGGAATACACAACTTGCAGTGGCAATAATATAAAACTTAAAGGTTTTATCGATAAGATAGACGAAACAAGCAATGCCGTGCATCTAATCGACTATAAGACCACAAAATTAAACGAGAATATTGATGCCACTAAAGTGCTTGACACAGATGAATTGAAGGCCTTCTTTTACGAACCTAACAATAAAAAATACGTGAAAGAAATACTTCAAATGTGTTTTTATAATATTCTATACAAAGAAAAGACCAATAAGAATATCGAAACTTATCTTTTCCTAGCTAGAATGTCATTTGACCATAAAAACTTCTTAGCCAATACACAAGTGCTTCTTCCTAATGATTGGGAGTCAACATTTAGAGAACAGCTAGACATTGTTGTGGATAACCTTATGGATAAAGAAAAGGAAATTTACCAAACTACTAATACCAAGAATTGTGAATATTGTTATTTTGCACCTATGTGTAGAAGAGAAAAAGGTGACTAAAAGAGTAAATATCCTCATTATAAAAAAGAAAGGACAACTCCATTTGGAATTGTCCTTTTCTTTATTTAATGTAATCAATTATAGTGTGTTGATTTCGTCGTTGATTGCTTTGTATTCAGCAGAACCTGTTTTGCCTAAACGAACATACATTTCACGAATAGATTGTAATAATGTAAGGTAATTTTGATCGTCTTCAGACATAATTTCACGAGCAGGAAGATAATATTCTAATGCTTTATCAAAGCAAGTTTTAGCTTCGTCTACAGCTTTTTTGTATTGTTTGTCATCTTCAATATCTTGAGCTTTTTCTAGTTGGTTCATACCGTCAAGAGCCCAGATACGACCCATTTCAAATAGAATAGAAGCATCTTTAGAAGCGCTACCATCAGCAAATAATGGTTCTAGAGTAGCTTTAGCTTTGTCAAATTCTTTCATTTGGATAGCAAGCACACTAGCTTTAACCACTTTGTATTGTACATTTGAAGGATCTGATTCAACAAGTTTGTCTAGGTTTTCTACAGCTTTTTCGCTTTTACCTGTCATCATGTATTGGTTTACTAATGAACCAATTACGTTAGGATCAGAAGGGAACATTGCAACAGCTTCTTCTAGAGTAGCTTCTGCTTTAAGTGTGTCTTCTTTAGCCATGTAGATTTCAGAAAGTGTTTGGAATACAAATGCTGAGTTTTGGTTATTCACAGATTTAAGTTCCTCAAGAAGTTTGATAGCTTCATCTTCTTTTTCTGCACGACGAGCATAGAAAGCTGCATAGTATTTAACGTCATTGTAGGTGGTATCTACTTTAATAGATTTTTCACCAAACATTTCAGAATCAGAGATTAATAAATACTCGTTTAATAAAGTATATGCTTTTTCAAAATCTCTAATATCTGCAGCGTTGATACCTGCTTGAATGTATTGACCGTGCATTTCTTTGAAATCAGCTACCATTTTCTTTCTGTTTTCGTATTTTACACGACCTTTTTTATCTAGATATGAGTCATATTTGTTTGCCTCCATGTAGTTGGTAAACATCATATCTAAACCTGTACCCATTACATCATAGTTTGGTTGTTGTTGTAGGTAGAATTTTTCAAATTCTTTGTAAGCCATATCATAACCAATACGACCTGCTGTGTACCATGTGTCTGATTGTTCTGCAGTTGTAGAGTCTTGTTTTGCTAATTCGATATAAGAAATAGCTTTTTCATAATTTACTGGTTCTTCATAAAGTGCATCTGCAGCTTTTTTAACGTTTGCTTTTTGAGCAAATAAGCCAGTAGAAACGATTACTGCACCTAAAATTAATGCGATTTTCTTCATTTTTTACTGAATTTGGTGAATAATTATTGTTCGTTGTTTTCTAAATTTTCTCCTAGTTGTTCGAAGTTTTCTTGTGCTTCAGCTAGTTCTGCAGAAACTTCTGCACTTACAGCCTCTTCTTCTTCAGATTTATCAACTTTACAAACTGAAGCAATTTCGTCTTCACGTTTTTCTAGGTTGATTAATCTAACACCTTGAGTAGCACGACCCATCACGCGAATGCTAGAAACATCAAATCTGATTGCAATACCAGATTTATTGATAATCATAAGGTCGTTTTCATCTTTGACGGTTTTAATAGCCACAAGTTTACCGGTCTTTTCTGTAACGTTGATAGTTTTTACACCTTTACCGCCACGGTTTGTTACACGATATTCTTCTAATTCAGAACGTTTGCCATAACCTTTTTCAGATACAACCATAATGTTGTCTGGGTTTTGTGGGTCTACCACAACCATTCCTATTACTTCATCGTTTTCGTCATCTAGCTCCATACCTTTCACACCTGTAGAGATACGTCCCATATCTCTAACGCGAGATTCGTTGAAGCGGATTGCACGACCGTTTTTATTTGCGATAATTACCTCGTTTGTACCGTCTGTTAGGCGCACTTGGATAACTTTATCGTTTTCACGAATAACGATAGCATTTACACCATTTTGACGAGGACGAGAGTAAGCCTCAAGGCGAGTTTTCTTAATAATACCGTCTTTTGTACAGAATAGCAAGTAGTGATTCATGTTGTATTCAGGATCTTGAAGCTGTTTAACACGAATAAATGCTGTTACTGCATCGTCAGACTCAATATTAAGAAGGTTTTGAATAGCACGTCCTTTAGATGTTTTGCTACCTTCTGGAATTTCATAAACTTTTAGCCAATAGCAACGACCTTTTTGAGTGAAGAACATCATTGTGCTGTGCATTGAAGCAGGATAAATGTGTTCAATAAAGTCTTCGTCGCGGCTTGCACTACCCTTAGAACCCATACCACCACGGTTTTGAGACTTGTATTCAGCAAGTGGAGTACGTTTAATGTAGCCAAGGTGTGAAATAGTGATAATCATTTCGTCGTCTGCATAGAAATCTTCTGGGTTGAATTCTTCAGAAGCATAAACAATTTCTGTACGGCGAGCATCACCATATTTATCTTTCACCTCTAAAAGCTCTTCTTTAATTAAGTTCATTCTTAAGTCTTTATTAGCAAGAAGTTCTTTTAAACGGTTGATTGTTTCATATAAAGCAGCTAATTCTGCACGTAGTTTTTCTTGCATTAGGCCAGTAAGTTGGCGAAGTTGCATATCCACTACATAGCGTGCTTGAATTTCTGTAAGACCAAAGCGAGACATAAGTCTTTCAATAGCCTCTTGCACTGTTTTAGAAGATTTGATGATAGCTACTACTTCGTCGATATTGTCTGAAGCAATGATTAAACCTTCTACAAGATGTGCTCTTTCTTCTGCTTTTCTAAGTTCAAATTGAGAGCGACGAGTAACCACATCGTGGCGGTGTTCTACGAAGCATTCGATAAGTCTGCGTAGGTTAAGTAGTTCTGGACGACCATTAACAAGCGCAATATTATTGATGCTGAAAGAAGATTGAAGTGCAGTTTCTTTATATAGTTTATTTAAAACCACATTTGCGTTAGCATCACGTTTAAGTTTGATAACTATACGCATACCTTCGTGGTTACTATAGTCGAAGATGTTTGAAATACCTTCAAGACGTTTTTCGTTTACAAGGTTGCCAATGTGTTGAACCATGTCTGCTTTGATAACGCCGTATGGAATTTCTGTAATAACGATTTGATCAGAATCTCCGTCTGTTTCGATGTCTGCTTTACCTCTTAAAACAACACGTCCACGACCTGTTTTATAAGCTTCTTTCACGTCGTTGTAACCATAAATCATACCTCCTGTTGGGAAGTCTGGCGCTTTGATAATAGAAATAAGATCATCGTCTTCAATTTCGTTATTATCAATGTATGCCACAATGGCATCGATAGTATCTGAAATATTGTGTGGAGCCATGTTTGTAGCCATACCAACAGCAATACCAGAAGCACCATTGATTAAAAGGTTTGGAATACGCGTAGGAAGTACTGTAGGCTCATCTAGTGTTTCGTCGAAGTTCTTAACCATGTCTACAGTATCTTTTTCGATATCTATAAGCATGTCTTCTGCCATTTTACGCATACGAGCTTCTGTATAACGCATAGCAGCTGCTGTAGAACCGTCTATATCACCGAAGTTACCTTGTCCATCTACTAATGTGTAACGCATTGCCCAGTCTTGAGCCAAACGAACTAGAGTGCCATAAATTGATGAGTCACCATGAGGGTGATACTTACCAATTACCTCACCCACGATTCTCGCAGACTTTTTATAAGGCTTGTCAGAAGTGTTACCTAACTGATCCATTCCGAATAAAACCCTACGGTGAACTGGCTTCAAACCATCTCTCACATCTGGCAGTGCTCTAGACACAATAACTGACATTGAGTAGTCTATGTAGGCTGTCTTCATTTCCTCTTCAATGTCAATTCTTATAATTCTCTCTGAATCTGTCATTTATGTTTAATTTTAAGTTTAAATTTGAAAGTACTAAAATAATAAAAATTCCGCAAATAGTCAAACAAAAATCAATAAAAAATTACAGAAAATTTCACATAAAATTACTTATATAAAATTGTTATTTTAAAGTAGGGATTTTTAGGCTTCCCCTAAACGGGCACGATTTTTGCAGTATTACTTATATATAAAGAATAATTCTACAATTATGGACGGAAAATATTCATTAAAAGTAACGGAAATCTTGAGCTTAGCAAATGAGGAAGCTTTGAGATTGGGTAATAATTATATCGCTCCTGAGCATATATTTTTGGGCATGATGAGATTGGGCTCTGGGGTGGCGTATGATTATTTGCAAGAGAAAAAAGTGGATTTATCTAAGCTTAAACACACTATAGACTCAAATTTGAAAACAAATGAAGAGATTGTGCCAGGTCAATTTCCTATGTTGAAAAACTCAGAAAAGATTTTGACATATAGTTTGCTAGAAGCAAGACTTGCTAAAAAGCCAGAGGCCGACACAGAACATTTGTTATTGGCATTTTTGAAATATGACAATAGTATGATTTATGGTTTGCTAAATAGCGAATATAATATAACATACGTGGATGTGAATAAATATTTAGGCACAGGTGTGACAAAAATGTCAAATGAAGCTCCAAGTTTCTCTGCTTCTGCAGAAAATTCTGAGGAGGAAGATGACAAATTTGAAACTTCTATGGCAGGAAAAGACAATTATTCTTCAAAAACTGCTTCTACTACAAAATCTAAAAGTAAAACTCCTGCTTTAGACTCGTTTGGCAAAGACTTAACGGAGGCTGCTGCGGCGGGTAAATTAGATCCTGTGGTAGGTAGAGACGAAGAGATAGAACGTGTAATGCAAATTTTAACACGTAGAAAAAAGAATAATCCTGTTTTAATTGGTGAGCCAGGTGTGGGTAAAACTGCTATTGTAGAAGGTTTGGCCGCTAGAATTGTAAACAGACAAGCCCCTCACCTACTTTTAGACAAGAAAATTATGTCTATTGATATGGGTTCGTTGGTAGCGGGAACAAAATATCGTGGTCAGTTTGAGGAAAGATTAAAATCTATACTAAAAGAACTAGAGGAACACCCAGAAATTATTGCATTTATAGATGAAATTCACACTATTATAGGTGCAGGTGCTACTCCTGGTAGTTTAGATGCTGCTAATATGATGAAACCAGCCCTTTCTCGTGGCACAATTCAATGTATTGGCACCACAACCCTAAATGAGTATCGCCAAAGTATAGAAAAAGATGGTGCTTTAGAACGTAGATTCCAAAAAATCATCATCAACCCTACCACAAAGGCTGAAACTTTAGATATTTTGAAGAATATCAAAGAAAGATATGAGTATCACCACAATGTAAAATACTCAGATGAAACTCTAGAGGCAGCTGTGGAATATGCAGACAGATATATTACAGATAGAAGTTTCCCAGACAAGGCTATTGACATTATAGACGAAGCAGGTTCTCGCTCTCACCTGCTTACAGTAAAAGTGCCTTCTCATATTAAAGAACTTGAAGACAAGATTAATGAGCTTCAAAAGAGCAAAGCAGAAGCTGTTCTAAAAGAGGACTTTACACTTGCCAATGAGTATAAAAATCAAGAAGCTGAAGCAAACAAAACTCTTGCTGCAGCAAAAAGCGAATGGGAAAAAGACTTACGTAAAAACTCTGTAGAAATTACAGTGGAACACATTGCAGAAGTGGTTTCTATGATTTCTAATGTGCCTGTTAGCCGTATGGTTGAAGCAGAACAAGAAAAACTTCGCCACATTGCAAGCACACTTAAATCTAAAGTTATTGCCCAAGATGCTTCTATTGATATTATTAGCAAATGTATCTTGCGTAACAAAATGGGACTTCAAGACCCAAACAAACCAATTGGTTCATTTATGTTCCTTGGCCCTACAGGTGTGGGAAAAACCTACTTAACCAAGATGTTAGGTGAATTTATGTTCAACTCAAAAGACTCTATTATTAGGGTTGATATGAGTGAATTTATGGAAAAATTCACTGTTTCTCGCCTTATTGGTTCTCCTCCAGGATATGTGGGTTATGAAGAAGGCGGTCAGCTTACAGAAAAAGTGCGTCGCAACCCTTATTCTATCGTGTTGTTCGACGAGATTGAAAAAGCCCACCCAGATGTGTTTAACTTGCTTCTTCAAATTTTAGATGAAGGTTATATTACAGATAACTTGGGTAGAAAAATCGACTTTAAAAACACTATTATCATTATGACATCTAACGTTGGCTCACGCCAACTAAAAGATTTCGGCACAGGTATTGGCTATAGCAATATTATTCGCACCGACGATAATAGTTATGCACGTGCACAAATTCAAAAATCGCTTGAGAAGACATTCTCGCCAGAGTTTTTGAACCGTATCGATGAAATTCTTTACTTCGAACACTTGAAAAAAGAAGATATTATTAAGATTATCGACCTAGAATTGAAACCTGTAGTTTCTCGTATTAAAAAGGCTGGTTATGATATAAACATAACAAATGAAGCAAAAGAGAAATTTGCAGAAGAAGGCTACCACAAACAATATGGTGCTCGCCCACTAAAACGTGTACTTCAAAAATACATAGACAATGCCGTAGCAGAAGCGCTAGTAAATGGCTATAAAGAAATAGGTTATTGTTTCAATGTAGATTTGAAAGATGGTGAAATAACTCTAAGTTAGGAGTTAGGAGTTAGGAGTTAAAAAAATCCTTAGTTCTGTGGAACTAAGGATTTTTTGTTTATCTTATTTTTTTATTCCTAATTGATCAAGCACTTGGCGAATTTTTTCGTAAGTGGTTAAACGAGTTGGAACAAGTGGAAGACGAAGTTTGTTTTCTATATAACCCATTGCGTTAAGCATACATTTAATACCTGCAGGGTTACCATCCACAAATAATAGGTCAAATAAGTCTAGGAATTGGTGGTGAATAGAACGAGCATTGTCATAATCACCAGCAAGTGTAAGACGCACTAAGCGACCAAATTCTTTAGGGAAAGCATTACCAATCACAGAAATAACACCAGCACCACCTAGAGTGATAAGTGGGAATGCAAGACCATCGTCGCCAGAAATTACTTCAAAATGTTTTGGTTTGTCTTTAATAATAGCTTCCATTTGGCTTAAGTTGCCAGAAGCTTCTTTAATAGCAACTACATTTTCAAACTCGTGAGCAATGCGTAATGTAGTTTCGGCAGTCATATTCACACCCACACGGCCTGGCACGTTGTATAGAATAACTGGCACAGGTGAAGCTTTAGCGATAGCTGCAAAGTGTTGATACATACCCTCTTGTGAAGGTTTATTATAGTAAGGCACCACACAAAGAATACCATCTATACCTGTGAAGTCGTCTGTTTTAAGTTTCTTTACAATAGCAGAAGTATTATTACCACCCACACCAAGAACTACAGGCACTCTGCCTGCAATACGTTCTACAGTGAAACGAACTACCTCTTTTTTCTCTTCTTCTGAAAGTGTTGGTGTTTCGCCAGTAGTACCTAATACTACCATATAATCAATACCGTTATTCACTTGGTAATCAATAAGGTTACCTAGCGCAGTATAATCTATAGAATCATCTTCGTTGAATGGAGTAATTAGGGCTACGCCTAAACCTTTAAAAATATGATTTATCATATTGTTTATCGCATTTTTTGTTCAAAGTGCAAATTTACAGAATTTTTCGCTTAAATTAAACTATTCGGCTTTTATTTTTTGTAAATAGTATTTAATTGACTCAAAAACTTCTTTTACAGACTCACTTTCTGAGCTAAAATACATATCATATTTAGCTCCTTTACCTGTTTTAAGTACAGAAATCTTAAGTTTTGCATCTGAATACTCTGCCAAATATTCCAAAGGATATGATATTTGAGGACTTAAATTTATAACCAAATCGCTTTGTTCTTCTACTGCTATGTCGAAAATATCTTTTTCTGGTTCAGAAGTAAAGAAATTACAAGTTTTAGCATCGAACACTGTTATATTGAAGCGTTTCTGTTCTACAGGTGATTTGTTTACACAAACCATCAGTCTAACATTCATTTTTTCATCAAAACAGCCGTCTAAAATTTCATAAAGTTCTGAATATATGTTACTTGCCAATGCTTCCGGCACATTATTCATAGAGTAAAGCAAAAGCACTCTACTTGTTTTGTCCCAGTCGATATAAGATCTTTTCCTCTCCGTTTTACGAAGTTTTTTAATCTTAAATCCAGCAATACTGTTTTTTATGTTTGTAATGAAACTCATTTTATAAAATTCATTTTATTAATTCTAAAAACTCGTCTTCGCTTATCATTTTTATGCCAAGTTTGTTGGCTTTTTCTTCTTTTGCAGGTCCCATATTAGCACCAGCCAATATAAAATCGGTCTTAGAAGATATTGAGGATGAGTTTTTGCCTCCGTTTAATT
This sequence comes from Candidatus Enterocola sp., assembly GCA_045611845.1. Classification (GTDB taxonomy): domain Bacteria; phylum Bacteroidota; class Bacteroidia; order Bacteroidales; family Paludibacteraceae; genus Enterocola. Next base: position 33,406 of record JAZKXZ010000015.1, read on the forward strand.
CTATTAGTTCTTTTAGTTGTTCTCTTGAATATTTCTCAAAAGTGCCACTAATTACAATGATTTTACCTGCTAGTTTGTCTGTTTTAAGAGCTGCTTTTTCCTTTGAAATCTCCATTTGAAGACCAAATGAGCGTAGTCTTTCCACTAGTTCACGATTTGCAGGCTCTTTAAAATAGTCTTCCACACTTTGCGCAATCACCTCTCCTATTTCATCTATACACGCAAGTTGCTGAGCAGTAGCAGACATAATATTGTCAATATTTTCAAGTGCAGAAGCTAGTTTTTTAGCCACAGTTTCACCTACGTAACGTATTCCTAATGAGTACAATACACGTTCAAAAGGCACTGTCTTGCTCTTTTCAAGTGAAGCAAGAATTTTTCTACCACTCTTGTCGCCAAGACGGTCTAGAAGAGCAAGGTCTATAAGATTTAGAGTGTATAAATCTGCAATATTTTTAACTAGTCCGTTGCGATAGATTAAATCTATGGTCTCCTCACCTAAACCATCAATATTCATTGCTTTGCGAGATACAAAGTGGGTCATTTTACCCTTGATTTGTGGAGGACAATTTGCCTCATTTGGGCAATAATGAGCAGCTTCACCCTCGTCGCGCACAAGTGGAGTACCACATTCTGGGCATTTAGTTATAAACTCTACTTTTTCTGCAAAAAGGTCTCTGATAGAGGTTTCTACACCTGTTATTTTAGGAATAATTTCACCTCCTTTTTCCACATAAACCTTGTCACCAATATGTAAATCTAGCCCCTCAATAATATCAGCATTGTGAAGACTTGCACGTTTCACTACAGTACCAGATAGTTGAACAGGTTCTAGGTTTGCCACAGGAGTGATAGCACCAGTTCTACCCACTTGATAAGACACTGAAAGCAAGGTAGTTAATGCTTTTTCTGCTTGAAATTTATAGGCTATCGCCCAACGTGGAGACTTAGCTGTGAAACCAAGGTTCTTTTGTTGAGTTAAGTCGTTCACCTTAAGCACAATACCATCTGTTGCCACAGGCAAATTCTTTCTCTCTGTATCCCAATATTTGATGTAATCCATCACCTCTGGCAAGGTTTTGCACACTTTCACCGCATCAGAAATCTTAAAACCATAACTTGCAGCCGCCTCTAATGATGCAGAATGAGTGTCAGCAGGCAGATTTTCGCCTAGCATATAATAAAGATATGCATCGAGCTTGCGTTTTGCCACTTCTGTGGCGTTTTGTAGTTTAAGAGAACCAGAAGCTGCATTTCTAGGATTGGCAAAAAGTGCCTCGCCTTGCGCCTCGCGTTCTTTATTTAAGCTCTCAAACACCTTCCAAGGCATTAAAATCTCGCCACGAATTTCAAATTTATTTGGGAAATCGCCTTTTAATTTCAAAGGAATTGTACGTATTGTGCGCACATTTGCAGTTACATCATCCCCTTTTTCGCCATCGCCACGAGTTACTGCGCGCACTAGTTCGCCATTTTCGTATGTAAGTGAGATTGAAGTGCCATCATATTTTAGCTCACATACTATTTCAAACGGAGCATTTAGAGCCTTTGCCACACGATTGTAGAAGTCTGCCACTTCACCTTCGTTGTAGGTGTTGCCAAGTGAAAGCATTGGGTATTCGTGTTTCACTTGAGTGAAGTTTTGGTTTATATCACTACCCACACGTTGAGTTGGTGAATTTGCATCGAAAAACTCTGGGTGCGCATCTTCTAGTTTTTGAAGTTCTGCCAACAGTTTATCAAATTCAAAGTCACTAATTAGTGGCTGAGAAAGCACATAATAATGATAGTTGTAATTATTAAGTCTTTCGCGAAGTTCTAATATTTGTTGTTCGATATTGGTCATTGAGAATTTGCTATTTCTTTGATGCTGTTTTAGGATCAACTCCTCACTCCTAACTCCTAACTATTTCAATAAATCTGGGCGTAATAACTTAGTGCGTTCCAACGACTGCTCCATACGCCATTCTGCTATTTTACGTTCGTGTCCAGACAGAAGAACATCAGGCACACGCCAGCCTTTATACTCTGCAGGACGTGTGTAAACAGGTGCAGAAAGCAGGTCATCTTGGAAACAATCAGACAAAGCAGACTGTTCGTCGGAAATCACGCCCGGTATTATGCGAACAATGGCATCTGCCATTATAGATGCAGCCAATTCGCCACCTGTAAGAACGAAGTTTCCCACAGAAACCTCTCGAGTAATCAGATGTTCACGAATGCGATGATCGATTCCCTTATAGTGTCCGCAAAGAATGATGATATTCTCTAGCATCGACATAGAGTTTGCCATCTTTTGGTCAAACATTTCGCCGTCTGGCGAGGTATAAATAATCTCGTCGTAATGGCGTTCACTTTTTAGATGAGTAAGGATATTATCCACTGGTTCAATACGCATCACCATGCCTGCTTCACCCCCAAATGGATAATCGTCCACACGTTTGTGTTTTGGGTCGTGTGAATAATCATGTAGGTTGTGCAGATGAATTTCTGCCAAACCTTTATTTTGTGCACGTTTTAGGATTGAATGTTCAAAATTGCTCTGAATCAACTCAGGAATCACCGAAATTATATCTATGCGCATAAGTCTGTAAATTGCTAATTTTTACTAGCCCTTTCTGGGATACACTCCCCACGCCAAAGGCAATTATAAACCTAACAAAAATACTGATTTTTTTTGAAAATCCCTCACTTCACCACCCCTTATTTACTAACAATCTAAACATAAAAAAAGCCGACTCAAAAATATTTGAATCAGCCATTACCTATATTTACTAAACAAAGTTAGTATGTTAATGCAAACTTCAATCCTACAGCATCAGAAATCATAATAAAAGTTGATAACTGCATATCTGTTTCACCCTTTTCCAATATTGCAATATATTCACGCTTTTTACCAATTTTTTCAGCCAATTGTTTTTGCGTAATACCAGCAGCTTTACGAGCATTCTTAAGCACCTCTGCATAATACCATGCACGAGACTTGGCATCAAACTCTTCTCTAGAAAGAGTTCCTCTCTCTCCATATTCTGCAGCTAACAACTCCTCTACCGTAGGCAAATTTGCTAATTTCTCTATATTAATCTTATTTTTCATCTTGTAACCTTTCTATAATTTGTTTTGCCTTTGATATTTCAGCTTTATAATCTTTTGTTGATTTCTTTATAAAACCATTGAGCAATAAAACTTGCCCAGCCTCAATAAAATTATCATGATCAATCGTCAGGAGTATCACCCTATACTCATTATCATTTTAACTCGTAGCTCATAAAAATCTGTACCAACTAATTTCTTTACCAATTTTGCACTTACTACTTTTATTTCTGCTACAATATTTAAGGCATATTTTACCTTATTTTGTACGTTTGCTGGTAATGAGTCATAAAACTCATCAAATTCATTGCTTCTAATTAGTTTTCTCATGGTGCAAATGTAATAAATTTATTACATTCTACAAAATTTTACTACACTATTTTTATAAAATTAGATCTTATGAGTCTTCTTATTGTTAAATAAGTCATTGTAAATAAAAAAAGTGGTTGAGTTTTTAATCACTCAACCACTATTCATAATATCTTTTTCTCTTTAAAGAAGTACATTATATCACAATCAACTCTTGTCCTATGTGACAGAGTTCTGATTTAATTAGTTCCAAACGTTCTGCAGATAGTTTCTTGGTGCCACTAAATTCCCTCGCCCATTTTGTGTTTAATATAGTGCTCGTCGGTGTAGTGGCTACGCAGGTGTGGGGTTTCTTCTGCGTTGGCAAAGAATTTCTTATAGTCACGTTTTACATCGCCTAAAACCGGGTCATTGGGTGTGTAGTGGCAGATGGTATTTGGCGTGTCTTTAGGTTTAAATTGTTTAAACTTGAAGATGTCTGCCTGAGTAAGTTTAAATTCTGTGTCGCCGTTGTCGCGTCTGCCCTTGTATTTATTCACTCCTATAAATTTTTTCAAAGACGACATTGGGTTTAAAACTGGATTGATAACCAATTTTCTTCCCTCAAAATTGGCACAAAGCACATAAAATCCTCCCAACGAACTACCTACAAGTGCTTGCACATCGTTGTTCGCTGCCAAAAAATCATTTATCTTCTGCACAGAATAATCTACCCTATGGTCCACTTCCAATGGACACCACTCATACTCAGGGTAGTATTTCCTAAAAAAACTAATGGTTTCAGAGTGTATCGACCCTGCAAACCCGTGTATATATACTATTTTCATAAAATTATCATTTAGAAATCCATTTTTTTGACCATTCAAACAATATTTCAGAAGCAGAGTTAAAATCAACAGTTTCGCAGTTTTTGTACTTCAAAAAGGTTTCTATAACTATTTTTTCGTCTAGCAAGGCTGCTTGCAGCAATTGATTTTGATGTTTTATATAGTCTCCTGTTTGTTTAAAAACTATTGCTTGCACCACAAAAGACGCAGCTTTATACAATCCTTTTAAAATATCATCGTTCTTTGTATGCAACATATTGTGAACACACCCATGATAAATATTGCAAGCCCCTATCTTAATAGCCCTATCCACAGCAACATTATCAATTTTAGGAAGTATTTCATCCAGACTTCCCTTTATTGGCGTGGTATCATTATAAAACTGAAAAAGATCTGCAGGTTCCCAATTTAAAATTTCATCCTTGCCCGATACAAAACCACAAATCAGTTCTCTATGTGGCAAAGTATCCAACATATCATTGTACGTTTGAATATCAGAAACTGTAAGTTCATTTAGAATCACAACCACATCTATGTCACTTGTTTCGGTAGCCTCGCCACGACCATAACTGCCCTGCAGTCCCACAAACCAAACACGACTCTTAAAAACTTCATTCAGTTTCCGAAGAAATTCCTCCAACCAACTCTTTATATCTACCATTTTTATCTTATTTAATTAAATCAATAAATTCTTTATCAAAGATAATGTATTACACACAAAATCCCGCACCGATTAAGGATGCGGGAAGATAATTGTAACTTTATATTGCTAATAACTCTTCTCCGATATGACGCAGTTCTGATTTGATGCGTTCAAGGCGTTCTTCAGAAGGTTTCTTTGTTCCCCCTATATATTGAGCTAATAAACTCTGCGAAATTCCTAATCGCCTTGCTACTGCAGAAGCCTTGATTTCTGGATGTGCCATAAATAAATCATAAAGTTCGTTGGACTTTTTCTGCTTAAAGAAACCCTCAAAACTTAAATCTTCATCTAATTCTTCCCATCTAATTCCAAATAAATCAGATGTAAAATTGGCACGTTGCTCTGGCGTAGCATACCTTAATCGTGAATAATCTGCAAATTTTTCACATGCCTCACGACCATCTGAGGTTTTAATCCAAATCTCAGAATCAGTAATCCATATTTTCTCAATGGTATTCATACGATGTAAAGATAGGTAATAATTTTATTACCAACAAGTATTTTTACAAAAAATCTCTCTCTCTATCCCTACACACTTATAGCGTTTGAGATAATCGGTTATCCGCTCTGCCTGTAATTTAGTAATATATGAAAACGATACCATACCTCGCAGTTTTTCTATCCCAAAGTTATCTATAAACTGCCCGAATGACATATTTAGGAATATAGAAGGAATTGAAGATACACCCTCCATATCCATAACTAATTTATCATTAGCTACTAGACATTAATTCATCTTATCATACAACACATTTCCAGCCTATGTTAATGATACATTTTCCATTATATTACTTATCTTGATATTCATAGTTTTAGAAATTAATACATAACCAGACGAACTGACAAACCTTGACATCTTTCACTCGATATTATAGCAACACCTTCTGAGAAAATAAATAAATTATCTGCTTTAATAGAATGAGTAGAAGTTGAAGACCAATAATTCCCACACGAATCTACACTATACAAACTCCCATTGTTAGTACAATTACGCCAACCTGCAGCTGGAAGATATATAGAATTTCCATTAGGTCCAACAACTTTAAATCCTTTACCAGTCCATATCCATGAACAAAGATCTTTTAATTCATCAAACTGAGTATTATTAGGTAACTTATTATCAAACTTTGCTAAAGCTTCAACCCAATTATAAAAACCAATCTCATTTTCTTTTGACCATTTTGTTCCACTAGGCAAACCCAAATCTACATATTCTGCCATACAATAAGTGCAATATAAAATAGATACAACTACCAAGATTATTCGTTTCATAAAAAAATATTTTATTTCTTTATCAATAATATCAATTAAACATGGTTTGTATAGGTATATATCCTCTTTACAACAAACTAGGTTAATTCTTATATTGAATAAATTATGTTACCAATCTTCATTTACCAAACTATCAGCCTTTAATATTTCATTAATTAATGATTCAAAATAATTATTTACAGAATCAATTGTTTTTTGATGTTTAGGATTTGGACTCCCTTTTTTATATACTTTTAATTCTCTAAGCCAAGCATCAAATTCAACAGGCTTATTACTTCCTACTTTTACTATAACAGGTGCATCAATCCTCAATTTATTATCCTTAAAATAAAATTTTAGTACATAATCACAACCTGGAGAAAAAGAAATTTTACCCATCGCCGTTGAGACTGTTATAAATGGAATTTCTTCTGTAAAGGCGCTTATAGAAATCATTTCATTTGTTATTGAACTTATTATTTTTTGAGGATTTACATATTGTGATGAGATCGCTATTAATATCCTATTATATAATTCTTCTTTCGTTGTATTTGGGAAATGAATAACTTCATATGTTTCATTATTTGAAGTATACATTTTTCCACTTTCACTTAATTGAAATCTAATATTTTGTGCACAAATAATATTTGATAACAACAACATAAATAAACAAGAAATAATACTTTTTTTCATAATATTTTATATATCATTAGAATAATCAGTTCCTTTACCTGTATCATTAGCAGATGAATTAACATATACTATAGACATACTGCATTCTTCTTTATCAAATATTCCAGGGCCAATCTTCTGAATATGTATTGTGATAGCATCTATAGTTATTGTATACTTAGTAAAATTCATCATTTTAGTAACATCATCACTAGGCATCTTTACTAATTTTCCATTATATTTATTTGAATATTGAGATATAATATTCTCGTAAGCTTTATTTCTCTCATATTCCTTATCTCTTACAGATTCAAATATAACTTCAACAGATTTAATTTTCTTTTTATCAGTTGTACCATTGACAATGATTCTACAATCAGGATAAGTAGCAAAAGTGCCAACATATTCTTTTTTCTCAAACCTATCGATAGTTTTTTTTAATCCTTTTGAAGTTAAAGATTTACAAAAGGAGTTTAAATCATTATCGAGACTCAATCCCATAAACTTAATTTCTTGCGCTGTTATTGAAAGTGAGATTAACAATAAACAAGCTAAACATAACTTTCTCATAATACTTTAATTTTAAATATTTTGTGCAATATTGCCGAGGTTGAGGGCGGGAAAACTGCACAAAAAAAAGCGCAGACTTTCACCATACGCCTCTGGGCTCACCACAAGCCACAATTATCTATGGGAAGTCTGCACCTATAGTGCGACCCCAATGATAATTGTTTAACTCATATTCTATTCCGAGGTGGTGATTCAGAGGCGATTGAGTTAAATACGTTATTTATTTGTGCTTCAAGCACGATACAAATGTAAGAATTATTTTCAATTTAATTTATAAAAACCATATGTTATTTTGTGGTTAAAATTAAATTCTTTAACTTTGCGCATCTATTAACTATTAATACTCTTAATTCTTAACAAATATGATACCAACAGGAAATTCAAGAGAAGATATTCAACAAAGAGAGTTGATAATTAGAGATTTTTATCGTGAATGGAAAGAAAAAAATCCATCACAAAAGAAGTATAATTTATCTCTAAAAGAGTTCATTAACATTCGTATGGTTTCTATTGTAGAAACAAGTGAACATGCAGCTAAAAGTTACCTTTCCACTTTAGCAGTATTGCAGTTAGATGCAATATTAGTAGGAGCTAAAAAGATTTCTATTAAGAATGTAAAACAAAACAACAAAAATCAAAAACCATTCGAAAAAATTATTATAATGGAATACGATTTAGTGGGAATAGGTACTATTAAAATGACTGTAGGTGTACGCCGTAGAACACGTGAAAAAGTACAATACTGCATTACAGCAATAACAAATCAACTCTAAATAAAAAAAGACTGACTTTTTTTCAAGTCAGTCTTTATGTTTCTTGCCCATCAATGCGCAAAAGAGGGTTACACTAAAAGTGTGATGCTATGCGGGCGGGACTTTGCACTACCCATATACATCGTCTATTTACGACTTATTTGACAATGCAAAGTTATAATATTTTTTCTTTATTTACAAAAAATATTTCATTTTACCATATTTTGCAGGGCTGAGACGACGGCGTCCATGGCGGGTTTGGATGGATAATGGCCAGAGTTTGGGATTACTTGGCAAGTGATGGCGTTGTTGCCTTTTGTTGCATCTAGAACGTTTTGAGTAGAAGTTACAATGTCTGTTTCACCTTGAATAATGGCATAAGGCACTGTGATTGAAGACAATGCATCGGTCAAGTCCATATGCAATAGTTCTTTCCACAAAGAAACATTTTTCAAATATCCATTGACTATTACTGCTATGAAATCTTTTTTACGATAATCTGGACTAGTAAGCAAGCCTACAACAATTTTGCCCATCTGCGGTTTATCGGCTTTTTTATGTTCGTAACCATTGGTGTATTTTCGTATGGCACCAGAAACCATCATCAAATCTTTGGTAGTAATGTTGTCGATGTTAGCATTTTTAATAGCTTCAAGCTTTTTCGCAGACAGTTTTGTTTTGCTTAACGCATCAAACACCTCTTGGTTGTAGAATAGATTTTTTACCAATTGTCCATACACCACTACACCTTTTATCACGTTTGGCATTTCTTGTAAAACCTTAACACTCAACACACTACCCCACGAAGTAGCAAAGATATAAAGGTCGTTTTCAGGAAATAATCGTTTTATTTCTGCAATTAAATCCTTGGTCATAGCCACAAACATATCAACGGTAAAACTATCGTCTATTTTGTGATTGTTTATGCCACAACCCAATTGGTCCCAATATACCATGATAAATTGGTCTGTAAACTCTGGGAATAGCCCCCTGCAACCTACAGAAAAAGGAATTGGTGTGCCAGGCCCGCCATGTAAACAGATTACCACAGGCAATGTTTTAGATTTGCCCTCTACCAATACTTTTTGTTTGTAACCACCCAAATTTAGGGTATAAAGGTTTGATACCTCGTTATTTGCAATGATTTGTTTACGTTCTTTGTTCATGATTTGTATTATTTATATCGGAAACCAAATAAACACTGCACAATCCCACAGAGCATGAGAGAGCACAATTGCACCCAATCGATTTGGAAAAAATCTATAAAGTAACCCCCAAATAAATCCACCCACAGCAGCTGCCATTATAAGCATAAAGTTGAACTTAAAGATATGCACAAGGCTATATGCCAAAGTGGTCAAGATAAATCCCATATTAGGGTTGAAACGTTTAGAAAGGTTGTTTTGAAGGTATCCACGCCAAAAAATCTCTTCGGCAGGACCTATAATAAACAAAAGTAGCAACGACAAAATCCAAGGGTTTTCGCCGTCTTTCATGCCGTAAATATTATTTACTTGTGGGCGAGCAAAATCAAACATCCACGAAGACACCTTGTCTCCTAGCCAAAATACGCCCCATAGAGCCACGGCAATACCAATTCCAAGCAAAATATCCACCCAACCCATACGAATACCTTTAAGGCAGGTTTTATCAGCCCACAGCGAGTATGTAGTGAGTATCATGCCAGAAATGGTCATGGTAATCCAAAAATTGACGTATGGCGAAGTCCAAGGCGAAAACATAACACCCCATAGCACAGTGGCTATGAGGATGCCAATTATAGGTTTTGTATTAGATGCAGACAAATTCATTAGGCAATGAATTTAGAAACCACAAAGCCCACAGATAAAAGCAACGAAAATGCTGTTTGTAGCTGCGCTGTGCGCATATCAAGAGCTGCGATAGTATCTGTATCGTTGTAGCCCTCAATCATGGTTTTTGCGCATTTTGAAGACATTGGTATAGTAAGTAGCACTAAAAGTGTTGGCCATGAAAAGATGCCACCAACAACTAAAGAACCTACCCAAATTGCAGGATAAGTTACCTCAAAACCATAAAGCCACGCTGCGCTTTTCTTGCCCATACACATCGCCATCGTGATAATGCCGGCTTGTTTGTCGGTAATCATATCGCGAGTGTTGTTTGAGTGCAAAATGGCATCGGTAATAAGCCCTATTGGAAGCGCCACATAAAGCACACTCCAATCAATAGCGCCAGTAGTTACAAACGAAGTACCAATAGTTGGCAAAAATGCAAAAGTCATAATAATAGCCAAGTCTCCTAAAGCATTGTACTTCATTTGTGGATACAAAAGCATCAACGCTGCCCCTGCTAGGCCAATCCATAGCACTGTAAGGCCTGTAAAATATAATATAGTCAATCCAATTAAAACAGAAACCACCAACACACCTAAAGCGAAATTGCGTATTTCATTTGGTTGAAACTGACCTGTGGTAAGCGATGTGGCGCCGAAGGTGTTTACATCGTCCACTTTCTTTTTAAAATCGAAATAGTCGCTCCAAAGGTTGCCAGAAGTGTGAAATAACACCACACCTATTAAAGCTAAAACTGCCATTAACCAGTTAATTTCTGCATCTTTTGAAAATAAAAAAGCAATGGTAACAATAATTGGCATGGCAGATGCTGGAAACGACCATGGTCTGGTAGCTAAGAACCAATCTTTAAGAGTATGTTTCTTCATATTTTATCCCTTTATAGTGTAAATAGTTTGAGTTGGGAATGCAAAGTTCCAACCTTCTGCATTAAATTTCTTCAAAATTGCTAGGTTTACTTCGCTTTGAGTGCCAAAAATATCAGCACGACGTTTGATGTAATAAATGAAAGTGATGCCAAGAGCAAAATCACCATAAGAGGTGAAGCCCACTGTTACATTATCCTTTATAGAATTCACTTGGTCTGGTAAAGACTTAAGCCAATCCATAGCAGCTTGCATAGCCTCTGGAGTGGTATCGTATGTAAGACCTAAGTTTAAAATGATTTTACGAGAATCCTCTGCAGTAACATTCTCTATCTCGCTATCTACAATTTTGTAGTTTGGAATAGTAACAAGTCTGCCTTCTAGAGTTCTAATGCGAGTACTACGCACACCTATATCCTCCACAGTGCCATCAAAACCTGCCACCTTGATGCGTTCGCCAAGTCTAAATGGTTTATCCATAAAAATGGTAAAACCACCAAACATATTTTTAATAGTATCTTGAGCAGCTAGTGCAAAAGCAATACCACCAATACCTAGTGTAGTAAGCATAGCAGCCACATCGATGCCTACAATAGTAAGCGCCGTAATAATAGCTACAATCCAAATCACACCAGAAGAAACCTTTTGTATCGCCTTAATAATGTTTACATCCAGTTTAGAATCCTTGTTTGAAGTGGCGTATGGCAAAAGGAAGTCGTTTAAGACATTCTTGATAAACCTATTTATAATCCAAGTGATATTTAAAAGTAACAATACTTTAAATGCCATATACAAAATTGGATAAAAAGTAGATGGCAACACTATCATTTGTATCGCCAAATATAGTCCCAATAATATTAAACCAGAGATAAATGGCATTTGGAACACATTTAACACTAGGTCATCCACCTTTGTAGAGGATTTTTCGGCTTTTGAGCGTAGAAATCGCTTTTCAATCCATAACATTATCCTTCCTAAAATAAAGAATGAAATTATAATGCCAGCAAACCAAAGCCAGTTTTCCCAAGAGTTTTGTTTAAATAAAAAATCAAAAAATGTTTTCATTGTTTTATAATTATGCCACAAATATACAAAAAAAATAAGAGACCAACCGAAGTTGATCTCTATTTTGTATTATTTGAGAGAGAGTTTATTCCCTGCATTTAGGTTTATTTGAGAGAGGGATTTCAAGGCGTGCGCAGTGCGAGAAAGCGGAGTTTACAAAGCGTAAATGAGCATTTCGAGCACAAGCAACAACGCAGAAAGCACCTCTCAAATGAGCCTAAATTATTTCTCGAAGCGATATGCTAAACCAAGACTAACAAACTCTTTGAATTGAATTTTTTCGTTCCAGCCTTCGCCAATGGTTGTATCGTAACGAGGGTTTAGAGAAACGCGAGCTGTAAGCCATTTGTAAAGTTTGAAGTCACCAACGATTTCCCAATCCACCTCAATACCTTTATAGTCGGTATAGAAAGAAAGAACGCTTGAAAGAGTGATGTAATCGTTGAATTCTTGACGATAGTTTACTTTGAAGCTAGAACCGAAGTCGAAGGTTTTTAGTTGAGTAATACCTAATGCTTCGTCGTAGATACCTACGTGTTTGCTAATAGCATAATCGCCACGTACGTCGTCAACATAGATTAATTTAAACGCGTATGGCGCAATCATTACAGAAAGGTCTAATTTCTTTTCTGCATTTGAATATTTGTAGTCGAAACCGATAGCAGTATTGAATGTAAGTGGAGATACAACTGCGCTTACAAGGTCGTTGGTATCAATTTTGTAGTTTTCGAATAATGTGAAATTAACATCACCTGTCCATGCTAGGTTCCAACCTTTACCTAATGCATAACCTAATTTTGTTTCATAATAGGTTTTGTCGTCGGTTAAGTGGAATAAACGACCAGCTAAGTCCTTTGTAAATGTGGTTGTAACACCATATTTAAGTTCTAATTTGTTGTCCCAAGAAAGACCTTCGTCGCCAGCATAGTTTAACCAACCTTGTAAACCACCTAAAACAGATAGGTTGTTAGTACCACCGTTGTGCCAGTTTTCTGTAGCATAATTTTGTGTAGCTTGTACAGAAAGGTCAATTCCTTTTTTCCATTTTGATGGAGTACCTGCTTCTTCGGCTTGCGCCCAAACAGTAGCAACAGAAGCTACTAAAAGAGCTAATAGTAAATTTAGTTTTTTCATACTTCTAGTTTTCCAATAATTTGTTTTATAGATTCATAGTTATGTTTTTTCAGATATTCTTCTATTCCGTCCACCACTTTCATGGTAACAGAAGGGTCGATAAAGTTGGCTGTTCCAATTTCTATAGCAGTTGCACCTGCAAGGAAGAACTCAATGGCATCTGTAGCATTCATAATACCACCAAGACCAACAATAGGAATATTTACGGCTTTAGACACTTGCCATACCATGCGTAGGGCAATAGGTTTTACACAAGGACCAGAAAGACCACCAGTAATGGTAGAAAGAACTGGTTTGCGAGTTTCTGCATTAATTGCCATACCCATTAAGGTATTAATTAACGAAACTGAATCTGCACCTTCCGCTTCCACCGCACGAGCAATTTCTGCTATGTCGGTAACGTTAGGAGAAAGCTTAACAATAAGAGTTTTGTCGTAAGCTTTACGCACTGCTTTTACCACTTCCGCTGCCGCAGAACAAGAAGTTCCAAAGGCCATACCACCTTGTTTCACATTAGGACAAGAGATATTCAATTCAATGGCTGGAATTGCCTCCAATTCGTTAATTTTTTCCGCTGTTGCAACGTAATCTTCAATGCTCGCACCCGATACATTTACGATTACATTTGTATCATAATTTTTTACAGTTGGATATATGTTTTCACAGAAGTAATCAACCCCCTTATTTTGCAGTCCAACCGCGTTTAACATACCTGAGGGCACTTCTGCAAGGCGGGGATAGGCATTACCTTCGCGATGGCGAATAGTGGTTCCCTTTACAATTATACCGCCCATTCGCGAGAAGTTTACAAAATCCTCAAACTCGGTTCCGTAGCCGAAAGTTCCAGACGCAGTCATCACTGGATTTCTCAGTGAAAGACCACCTATTTTTACGCTTAAATCTACCATGGTAATTCGTTAATATTAAATACTGGCCCGTCGGTACAAACACATTTGTGACCTTCTTGGGTTTGAGTTACACAACATAAACATGCACCTACTCCGCATGCCATTTTATTCTCTAAAGAAACCTCGCAATCTATGTTTTTTTCACGAGCAACTTTAGCAAGAGCCTTCATCATTGGAGTTGGACCACATGAGAAAATGCGAGCATAATTAGCAGAATTCCATAGACTGTGATTTGTAACAAAACCTTTGTCGCCTTCGGTGCCATCTTCTGTAGTAATGAATACTTCGCCCACCTCTTTATAATCATTTAGAGGCAAAATATCGGCTTTACTTCTAAAACCTAATAAGAAGTGTACTTTTACACCTTTAGAGGCTAGAACACGACCTAAATGAAGTAGTGGAGCAATACCAACGCCACCACCTACAAGTAAAACAGGTTTTTCTTCTGCTAGTTCTGTATTAAAACCATTACCTAGAGGGAAAATAACGTTTACTTTGTCGCCTTCTTTACGTTCAGATAGCCATGCTGTGCCATCGCCTACCTTTTGAATAAGTAAATCTAGCTCTTTTTTGTCTTCGCGCACGTCGTGTAGTGAAATAGGACGACGAAGAAATACAGTAGGAGTTTGGTCTATGCGTAGTTCCGCAAACTGACCTGGTTTAATTTCTGGCATTGTATCAAATGCTAGGGTCATCTTAAAATAAGATTTGGTAACCCATTCATTCTTAATTACAGTACCATCTAATTGATATTTTTTAGACATCTTTGTTAAGAGTTTTAAAATTCTGTGCAAAGATAGTAAAAAAAGTTAGGAGTTAGGAGTTAGGAGTTAGGAATTTTGCGATTAAGAGAGAGCAGAAGCAAAATTTATTTTGATTATGCCGAACGTGAGCAAATTCGCCGTTAGGCAGTTAGGAGTTAGGAATTTTACATTTTAATAAATAAATAGCGCTGAGAGTGCGTTTAAAGGAGGGATTTTTAGGCGTCCCGAAGTCTGAGAAACCGGAGTGTACACGAAGTACTCGAGGATTTCGAAGACAAGGGCAACACCAAAAGCACCCTTTAAACACTCTCTCATTTTGAGAACTCTTCAAATGTATTATCAGTATAGTAAACTACTATGCGTTGAATTTTTTTAGGAGGAATTTCTTTTACAACCTCTTTTACTATGGTATTAGTTGTAACTACTTGATTTTCTGTTGGATATGTTTGTTTTGGAGCCACATTTACACGATTTTGAGGCTCTGAGACTTGAATATTTGACTCTTCGGTAGGGAATAAATCAAATAAACCAGGCTGAGAGAGCTTTTCATGCTTATACATAGGTTCTTTTCCTGTCATTAACCAATCTGTGTTTAATGTAGGAAATGCAGTCAAAATCTTCTGTATTGTATCTAAACTAGGCTTGCTTCTGCCTGATAATAAGTGAGATACGTTAGAAACCTGTATATCACAAAGGTTAGCAAACTCCTTAGAAGACAGCTTTTCTCTCTCAATAATTTGTTTAATACGATCTTTCATAAAAATAATCTCAATTTTTTACAAAATAGAATTTCATTTCCGACTACAAATGTAAAACTTTAATTTTACATTTGCAAATTTACAAAACTAATATTTTACAATTTAAACATTATAATTTTGTAAACGTTCTATGTGCTACATTTGTAAATCTCTGTAAAATACCCTATTTTAGATATTCAAGTATTAGTTTAATAAATTTATATAAATAACTAATTAATAATATGATAAATAAGACTTTTAAAGTAATTATAAGCACTTATAACATAAATTTACATCTTATCTAGAAATATTAATAATTTACTTTAACTAAAATTATTTAAAATATTGAGTTTAAGGTATTTATATTATCTTTTATTTTATATTTATTACAATTTATTTATGTAACAACACAAATGTAGTAATCTTGTCATCACATATCACGTTGTAATAAAATACGTGTGGAATTTACATTTTACACTTGTAAACAATTCGTACTTCCTACTTAATTTACGTTTGTATTAAAAATTGTACTACATTTGTAATATTATTCCCTACCCCATTTTTTACAAATTTTCCAACATTCTAAATTTTATCTCATATTTTATCTGCAATTTTTTTAGCATCTCGCCTATTCTTATAAAATTTTACTAACTTTGTGTGAGTGGCAAAATCCACACCTATATTATATAAGAATTTAAAATTTGAATATGGAAAAGAAACTTGAAGCATTTAAGAGAACCCTAGAAGTTTTAGATAGACTTCGTAATGAATGCCCATGGGACAGAAAACAGACAAATGAGTCACTACGCCCTCTTACTATAGAAGAATGTTACGAACTAACAGATGCAATTATTGCTGAAAATGATGAAGAATTGAAAATTGAACTTGGCGATGTGCTACTTCATATATTATTTTACTCAAAAATCGCAGAAGAGCAAAAAAAGTTTAACATCGAAAATGTGTGTAACTCTCTGTGTGACAAGCTAATATACCGCCATCCGCACATTTTTGGCTCTGCTGAGGCGAAAAATTCAGAAGAGGTGGAGAAATCATGGGCAATTTTGAAGCTACGCGAAGGTAAAAATAAGACAACTTTGGGCGGAGTACCAAAATCTCTACCTAGTTTAATAAAGGCATGGAGAATTCAAGATAAAGCAAGAAGTGCAGGTTTCGATTGGAAAGACAAAGCTGATGTTTGGGAAAAAGTAAAAGAAGAAGTAGCTGAGGTGGAAGCAGAAATACATCAAAACTCACCTACTTTAGATCTTGAAAAGGAATTTGGAGACTTAATGTTTAGCATCATAAATGCAGCACGCTTATATGGCGTAAACCCAGAAAACGCACTTGAACGCACCAATCAGAAGTTTATTAATCGCTTCAACTACATGGAATCTAAGGCATCTGAGCAAGGAAAATTGCTAAAGGAAATGACATTAGAGGAGATGGAAGAGTTGTGGTGTGAGGGTAAAAGAAATAGTTAGGAGTTAGGAGTTAGGAGTTAGGAGTTAGGATAGCGCGAGGCGGGGAAATAAAGAACCTTACCGAAGGCCATAAAAAAAGAGCAACGTAGTTGCTCTTTTTTGTGACCTCGGAGGGGCTCGAACCCTCGACCCATTGATTAAGAGTCAATTGCTCTACCAACTGAGCTACGAAGTCTTTTTGGACGCACAAAGATACTAATTTTTTATTAAAAACAAGTATGTTCTATCAATATTTTTGTGCCTATCAGTATTAAAATAACACCTCCCAATATACCCCACTTAAACGAAAGTTTCTTACCTATATAGAAACCTATTTGGGTACCTATTAGTGACAAAATAAAACTTACAAACGCTATGCAACCTACCGATAAATAAAGCACTTCTGGACATGGCAGAAACACCACTCCAGTGGCAAGAGCATCGATACTTGTAGCTATTGCAAGCGCAATTATCTTTTTATAAGATAAGCGACAAATACACTCGTCAGCATCCTCTGAATCATCTTTCACAAGATCTTCCTTTATCATTCTAGCACCTAAAAAGCCTAAAATAACAAACGCTAACCAGTGATCATAGGCAGTAATTATGTCTGAGAATAGTTGCATTACATAGTATCCTATGAGTGGCATTAAACCTTGGAAGAGCCCAAACGACACCGACATAAACAACCATTTTCTCCAATGAGGGCGTTTAAAACAAGCGCTCTGGCTTATTGAGACTGCAAAACAGTCCATAGCCAGAGCAACTGATAGGAAAATTATAGTTATAAAACTCATTTACTTTTGTGTAGAAAGATATTCCATTACTTGATTGTAGATGTTTTCTGCATTGAAACCAAATTTTTCATCAAGTACTGTGTATGGAGCAGAATCACCAAAGTGATCTAAACCAAATACTCTACCATTAAGACCAACAAGACGTTGCATACTTAGTGGAAGACCAGCTGTTAGACCAAAGATTGGTAAGTTATAATCTATTACACTACGGATGTAACTTTCTGGTTGTGAGAAGAATAGACCTTCACTTGGTACAGAAACGATACGTACATTTAAGTTTGCACGAGACTCAAGAAGTTCTGTTGCAGCAAATAATGTAGAAACTTCTGAACCACTAGCCAACAAGATAACATCTGGAGTACCTTCGCTATCTTTAACCACATATGCACCTTTTGTTGCACCTAAAGATTCATTATATTTATCTTTACGTGGTAAGCTCTTCACGTTTTGACGAGAAAGAATAAGTGCAGTTGGAGTATCTTGGTTTTCAAGAGCCATCTTCCATGCCACTGTGGTTTCATCCACATCAGAAGGACGAAGCACAAGCATAGAGTTTTTGCCTTTGTGGTTTTTAAGCGATTCCATTAAGCGAACTTGTAATTCGTGTTCCACTGGTTGGTGTGTAGGACCATCTTCACCCACGCGGAATGCGTCGTGTGTCCACACATAAATTACTTGTTGACGCATAAGAGCAGACATACGGAATGCTGGTTTCATATAGTCTGAGAACACAAAGAATGTACCGCAAACTGGGATGATACCACCGTGTAGTGCCATACCGTTCATAATGCAAGCCATGGTAAGTTCGCTAACACCTGCATGTAGGAAACCACCAGAGAAGTCACCTTTTTTGAATGGTTTGCTATTTTTTAAGAAGCCTTCTGTTTTGTCTGAGTTTGAAAGGTCGGCAGAAGAAACTACCATATTTTCAATTTTTTCAGAGAATAATGCAAGCATTGAACCAGATGCTGAACGTGTTGCTTGGTCAGCTTTTTGTTCAATAGCAGCATAATCTATATCAGGAAGGTTTTTGTTATAGAAATCGTGGAATTTTTTAGCAAGTTCTGGATTTGCAGCTTCCCATTCTGCTTGTTCTGCGTGGCGAGCAGCTACTATTTTACGAAGTTCGTTTTTACGATTTTCGTACATTTCAGCTACTTCTGGGAAAATTACAAATGGATTTTCAGCATCGCCGCCTAAGTTTGTAATTGTATTTGCAATAGAAGCACCTGCAGCACCTAGAGGTTGACCGTGGGTAGAAACTTTGTTTTCAAAGCTTTCGCCGTTAGGACCCATAGCACCTTTACCCATAATTGTTTTACCAATAATAAGTGTAGGACGCTCGGTTTCTTCATTTGCAGCTTTAAGTGCAGCACGGATTTCTGCAGCATCATTACCATTAATAGTAATAACTTTCCAGCCCCATGCTTGATATTTCATTGCGGTATCTTCTGATGTAACTTCGTTTACAAAAGTAGAAAGTTGTACATCGTTTGAGTCGTAATACATGATAAGGTTGCTTAAACCTAAAAGACCTGCAATACGACCTGCACCTTGAGATATTTCTTCTTGAATACCACCGTCTGAGATGAAGGTGTAGATTTTGTGTTTAGTCCATTCACCAAAACGAGCTGCAAGGAAACGTTCTGCAATAGCAGCACCTACAGCCATAGTGTGACCTTGACCTAGAGGACCTGATGTGTTTTCAACACCTAATTCGAAGTTTACCTCTGGGTGACCTGGTGTGCGACTTCCCCATTGACGGAATGAACGAATATCATCCATGTTTAAGTTTCCAATCAACGCAAGTTGAGAGTACAACATTGGTGACATGTGACCTGGGTCTAAAAAGAAACGGTCGCGGTTTTCCCAAGTTGGTCTATCTGGGTCGAAAGTAAGAAACTCAGAATACAATACATTAATAAAGTCTGCACCTCCCATTGCGCCTCCAGGGTGACCAGACTTAGCTTTCTCTACCATAGCAGCAGACAAAATACGAATGTTATCCGCAGCTCTGTTCAATAAATTTATTTCGTTCATGTTGTATAAAAAAGAATTCTTTAAAAATTTTCACAAAATTAATGAAATAAGATATAAATTGCAAATATTTTAGTAGTAAGTTATTAAGAAAAGTTAGGAGTTAGGAGTTATTTTAGAAAAACAACTATAATAAAAAAGTGCAGTATAAAATTTGGTAAATAAATAAAAATAATATACCTTTGTGCTCGGAAAGGTTCTGCACGACCAGCTCCCTTTTAATCCCCCCAGGGCTTGACCGCAGCAAGGGTACATCGGTTGAGCGGTGCGATGCAGGTCGCCTTTCCTTTTTTTCTTTAAAGTTAAACCAATTAAATACTAAATATCATGTCTAAAACAGAGATTTTAAATACTTCACATAACGTTATTGCAAAAGACACTATCGTAAAAGGTGAAATCATTACTAAAGGCGACTTCCGTATCGACGGCACAATCGAAGGTGAAATCAAATCAGAAGGTAGAATCATCATAGGCAATGAAGGTAAACTAATTGGTATAATCGACGCTGTAAACGTGGACATTATGGGCACCGTAGAAGGCGAAGTAAAAGCAAAAGATACTCTTTCACTAAAATCTACTGGTAAAATCAAAGGTAAAATCCAAACCAATATCTTAGAAATCGAACAAAAAGCAGAATTCAACGGTACTTGCGTTATGGGTGAAGACCTTAAAAAAGCAGCCCCTACTCCTACTGCTCCTGCAAACAACGATAAAAAATCTTCAAAATAAAAAAGATAGGACTTATATCAGATACTCATGCGTACTGGGATGACCGGTACGCTAAGTTTTTTTCTACCTGCGACGAAATCTGGCACGCTGGCGATATTGGCTCACTTGAAATCTACAATAAACTTTCTGAAATAAAACCCATACGTGCCGTGTATGGAAACATAGACGGACACCCTCTTAGAGCAATGCTTCCAGAGGTTTTGGTCTTTAACATTGAAGGATTTAATGTTCTTCTTACCCACATTGGTGGTTATCCGGGTAAATATTCAAAAAACATCATTAATAGACTGCGAAGTGAAAATGTCAACATTTTTATTTCAGGACATTCGCACATTCTTAAAGTAATGAACGATAAGGTTTTAAACCTACTCCACATCAACCCTGGTGCAGCTGGTATTTATGGTTTCCACAAGGTAAGAACAATGGTGCGTTTCACCCTCGACAATGGCAAAATTTCCGACTTCGAAATACAAGAATTTTGATACAAAAATAGCCAACGTTAAGTTGGCTATCTTTATGTTATCGTAGTAGATTTATATCTCCTTTTAGCTTATATTTTATCTGTTTACCATCCTCATCATAATCATCACCAGTAGCTTCAATTACATAATAATATGTACCTTCGGCAGCAGGGTTACCCCCTATTGTACCATCCCATCCTTTAGCAGGATCTGTCCACTCATGAAGAAGTCTTCCATGTATGCTATATACTCTTGCACGGAAAGTTGTAAGAGATTGATAAGCTACTTTAAATTCATCATTTACACCATCACCATTTGGAGAAAATACGTTCGGAACATCAAGTTTTGAGTTAAGTACTTCTACTATAATAGTATTGGTAACCATACAGTTTTTTAGTGAATCTTCAGACATTTGAGAGTTTGTAATCTCAGATTTTAGATAGTATGTACCATGAGTATCAAATGTGTACCTAAAGTCTTTAGTAGAAGTATTTATATAGCAATTATTAAACTCTTTGTCGTTAGATATGCACCAATTATAAAAGAATGCTACAGGCGAAGCATAATTGATAAGTTCTATATTTAAAGGTGCAGAGCCACTAAGTTTTACCTCGGTTGAGTTATCTTTATTAAGCTCATTTGTGGCATCTTCTCTAATTCTTACAGAATACTCTTGTTCTACTGCTACGGCAAACGCAGGAATAAGGTCTGTTTCGGTTTCAAGCGCTTTACCCCACTCAAAAAGGAAATTATCTCCTTGTAGTTTGTAAGAGGTTGATTGTAAAGGAGATGGCACTGAATAGTCTGACACAAGCGGAATGCTATAGCCAATACTATCAGACACCCAAGTTTCACCTGCATAATAGGTAGAATCGTAAGATAGAGTAAATGTACGAGCCACCTCAAATGGTGCTCTATCGTGTCCTAAAGTATCGTATAGAAACTCGTCTGCATTAATATCAAAATTTAATTGATAGTAATGACAACGGTCTTCTAGTTCTGTATTCACAGTAATCTCCCCTATTTCTAAATTGTGTTTTGAGTGGTCGAACACCCATGCCCAGAATGTTTTTTCGTCGTTTACCTTTATGGCATAACCTACAGATGGTTCTGATACTGCCTCAAAAGTAGATTCTGTTACATTCTCCTCTGTTTTAACAAGTGAAAGTTCCTCTGCATCTTTAGCGTATGTATACCAATTAATTGTAGAAGGCTCCTCTACCTCATATTTAAGCAAAAGACCATCCACTTTTTCTGCCACCAAAACAGTATCGATATTGTCTTGCTCCACACCTATAATATTATCTACCCCAGAAAACGAAAACTGAGCCAGTGTTGAAATACATAGGAAAACAGACGCAAAAACTATTGAAATTATTCTTTTCATGCATTGTAAAATTAAGTATCGCAAAAGTAAGAAAAATTTTACTAATAATTATTTAATTTTTGTGTTATATTTTGTGTGTTTATACCTTATTATATAATAAAAAACATTAAATTTGCAGTCTATTTGTGTTTAAACTTTTTATAAACTATGTATAGAACTAATAACTGCGGAGAATTAAACTTATCTAATGTAGGTCAAGAAGTTACATTAGCTGGTTGGGTGCAAAAAGCTCGTAAAATGGGTGGTATGGTTTTTATCGACCTTAGAGATAGATTTGGCATCACTCAACTTGTATTCGAAGAAGATACCAATGCAGAACTTTGTGAAAAAGCATCTAAAGTGGGTCGTGAGTATGTTTTGCAAGTGAAAGGTATTGTAAACGAACGTACAAACAAAAATAAAAATATCCCTACTGGCGATATCGAAATTATAGTAAACGAACTTAATATTCTTAATGCGTCTGAAGTACCTCCATTCACTATTGAAGACGAAACTGATGGTGGCGACGACTTAAGAATGAAATATAGATACCTAGATTTACGTCGTGCTAAAGTACGTAAAAATCTAGAACTTCGTCATCAAATGGCATTTGAAACCCGCCGTTACCTAAACGACAATGGTTTCCTTGAAATTGAAACTCCTGTTTTAATTGGTTCTACTCCAGAAGGTGCTCGCGACTTCGTGGTTCCTTCTCGTATGAACCCAGGTGAGTTCTATGCCCTACCTCAAAGTCCTCAAACATTTAAACAACTTCTTATGGTATCTGGCATGGACAGATATTTCCAAATCGTTAAATGTTTCCGCGACGAAGACCTTCGTGCCGACCGTCAACCTGAGTTTACACAAATAGACTGCGAAATGTCTTTTGTGGAACAAGAAGACGTTATCCAAATGTTTGAAGGCTTAAGCAAACACCTATTTAAAACTATTAAAGGTATCGACCTAGCAGATATGCCACGTATGACATGGCACGATGCTATGAAATATTATGGTAGCGACAAACCTGATACACGTTTTGAAATGCGTTTTGTAGAGCTAATGGACGTGCTTAAAGGTTGTGGTTTCTCTGTATTTGATAGCGCTGAATATATTGGTGGTATTTGTGCTAAAGGTGCTGCAACATACACTCGCAAACAAATTGATGCACTAACAGATTTCGTAAAACGTCCTCAAATTGGTGCAAAAGGTATGGTTTATGCTCGTGTAGAGGCAGATGGCAATGTAAAATCTAGCGTAGATAAATTCTATACTCAAGAAAAACTTCAAGAACTTAAATCTGCAATGAACGCAGAGGCAGGAGACTTAATCCTTATTTTAAGTGGTGACAATGCAAACAAAACTCGCAAACAACTTTGCGAACTTCGCCTAGAAGTGGCACGTCAGTTAGGTTTAATGAAAACTAATGAATATAGCTGCTTATGGGTTGTGGACTTCCCACTTCTTGAATGGGACGAAGAAACTCAGCGTTTCTACGCTATGCACCACCCTTTCACCGCTCCAAAACCAGAAGATATTCAATATTTAGACACAGACCCAGGTCGCGTACGCGCAAATGCATACGACATGGTTATCAATGGTGTTGAAGTTGGTGGTGGTTCTATTCGTATTTTCGATAGCAAACTTCAACAAAAAATGTTTGAAATCTTAGGATTTACTCCTGAAAAAGCTAACGAACAATTCGGATTCTTAATGAATGCGTTTAAATATGGTGCTCCTCCTCACGGTGGTTTAGCATACGGTCTAGACCGTTACGTATCTCTATTTGCAGAACTAGACAGCATCCGTGACTGTATCGCATTCCCAAAAAACAATGCTGGTCGCGATGTAATGATGGGTTCTCCTTCTCGTTTGGATCAAGCGCAATTGGATGAATTACAAATTAAATTAGACTTAAAAGAATAATTTTTGCGTCTTGCGGCGCACCGACAGTTCATTTAGACCATCCTGTCGTTAAACAAAACTAGGCTTACAGACTTAAAAGTTCGTACTTTTTGGTATATTTGCCTAGAAAGTACGAACTTTTGTTATAGTTAATAATTAGTTAGAGTTAAGTGTTTCCGAGTTTTAATAACTCCTAACTGCCTAACGGCGATTGTTGGCTGCACTCGGCATAATCAAAACAAGTTTTGCTTCTGCTCTCACTTGCGCAACAATTCCTAATTCCTAATTCCTAATTTCTAATTAATATAAAATGTTTATAATTAAGAACGAAATTCAATTTGATATGGCGCACTTTCTTACCGGTTACGAAGGTAAATGCGCTAATATTCACGGTCATAGATACCGCCTTATAGTAAAATTTTCTGCAGAAGAGCTTCATACAGAAGGTCATAAACGTGGCATGGTAGAAGATTTTAGTATAATAAAACCTGTGCTAAGAGAAATTGAAACATATTTCGACCACAAACTAGTAATAGAAGACAACGAAAGAGGCAGAGAACTAGCAAAAAATCTAGATTCATTTGAAATTTTGTTCGTTCCATACAGACCTACCGTAGAGGAAATGTCACGACACATATATTATATGCTTCGCGACAAAGGTTTGCCAATTATGGAGGTGGAACTATTTGAGACGCCAACAAATAGTTGTATTTACAAAGAGAGTTAGGAGTTAGGAGTGAGGAGTTAGGAGTGAGGAGTTGTGTAGTGACAATGCGTGCATTATCCGTAAAACACGCCCGTAGGGTGTGCATCTAATATACATTATGAAAATAGTAGAAAAATTTATATCAATCGATGGTGAGGGACCTACAGCGGGAGCACTTTCTGTGTTTCTTAGATTTGCTGGTTGCAACCTTCACTGTGTATGGTGCGACACTTGTTATGCACAAAAAGAATACAGCTACACAGAAGACCTTTCTGTAGCACAAATAGTTGATTATGTGCGAAGTACAGGTGTGAAACACGTTACTATTACAGGTGGCGAGCCCCTACTACAAAAAGACCTACGTGAGCTACTTTCTGCTCTAGACTTTGTTACCATTCATATAGAAACCAATGGTTCATTAAATATTGAACCATATAGAATGGGACGACATGTAAACTTTGTGGTAGATTACAAACTACCAGGAAGTAAAATGGAGCACCTTATGTGTTTAGAAAATTTCACAGCAGTGAAACCAAACGATGCATATAAATTTGTGATTGCAGACGCTAATGACTTGGAAAAAGCAGTGTCTATAGTAAAAGAAAACAATCTAATAAACAGAGCACAGGTGTTTTTCAGTACTGTATTTGGAGAAATTTCACCTGCCAATGTAGTAGAAGTAATGAAAAGAGAAAATCTAAATGGTGTACGCCTTCAACTTCAATTACATAAATTTATTTGGGATAAAAATAAAAGAGGAGTGTAAAAATGAATCAAGAAAAAATTGCATATCACATTCGTGAGATATTAAAGGAGATAGGAGAAAACCCTGATAGAGAAGGACTTGTAGAAACCCCTACTCGTGTGGCACGTATGTATGAAGAGATTTTTAGAGGAATCGGTTATACCAATGCAGAGATAGCTGAAAAATATGCAAAAACCTTCAATGAAGAGGAAGATCTGTTTGACTCTAATGGTAACTACGTGATAGTGAAGAATATACCTATCTTTAGTTTTTGCGAACACCACATGGCACTTATGTACAACATGAAGGTGTCTGTAATTTATCGCCCTACCGATAAAATTATTGGTCTAAGCAAAATTGCACGCATTGCCACAATGGTAGGTCAAAGACTTCAACTTCAAGAACGCATTGGCACCGATATAGCAGAAATCATTCAAATGGCTACTGGCAGCCAAGATGTTGGTGTGATTATCGATGCAGAACACAGCTGCATGACTGCTCGTGGCATCAAAAAACCTGGAGCAAAAACTCGCACCACATGCTTTAAAGGTAAATTTAATAGCGATGCTATGGCTCGCAACGAAGCATTATTACTACTAAGAAAATAAAAGTGAAAAAGAGTATAATTTATATTATTGCAGTTGTTTTAGCTTCTACGTTAGCTACCAGTTGCGTGAAACACAGCCCAAAACCAAGAGGATATTTTAGAATTGAACTAAAGGAGAAGGAATATTCTAGAAGCGATTCTACCCTACCTTATAGCTTTGAATATCCAAAAAACTTGTCGCTTATAGTACCAAGCAAACAAGATAAAGAATGGTTCGACATTGTTTATCCTCGCTACAATGCTAGAATTTATTTTAGCTACAAGTCTGTTAACAAGAATTTTAGAGAAATTTCTGAAGATTCTAGAAACTTTGTTTACAAACACGCATTCAAGGCAGATGCCATAGGCGAACAATATTATGAGAATGCAGAAAATAAAACATACGGCATTCTTTACGAAATAAAGGGCAACACTGCCTCTGCAGTGCAATTTGTGCTTACAGACAGTGTAAACCATTTCCTACGTGGTGCATTATACTTTAACAACAGACCAAACAAAGACTCTATTGCACCTGTTGTAGATTATATTACAGAAGACATCGTAAAAATAATGGAAACTACTCGCTGGAAATAATGCTTGTTTGTAGAGAACATATAAATGATTCTGAGCTC
This sequence comes from Candidatus Enterocola sp., assembly GCA_045611845.1. Taxonomy (GTDB): domain Bacteria; phylum Bacteroidota; class Bacteroidia; order Bacteroidales; family Paludibacteraceae; genus Enterocola. The sequence goes on from JAZKXZ010000015.1 coordinate 60,310, forward strand.
ATTATTTGGCGCATGGATGAAACTCTAGAAGAGTTGATGGAGCTTTCTCTGCACCACTACGACCATGAATTAGAGGCAATTTCTAATGATGTACGTAAAAAAGAACGTATTCTTTCTAGATACCTATTGGAAATGCTTATTGGCAGAAAAGCAGAAGTGAAGTACGAAGCTTCTGGCAAACCAATTATGGATGGAGTAAGCTTTTCTATCTCTCATACCAAAAATTTTGTTGCTGTAATAGTTGGTAGTGGCATTGTAGGTGTAGATATCGAACACAAAAGCGACAGAATTTTTAAGGTAACAGAGAAAATTATGCACCCAGAAGAGCTAAATACTCTAAGTTCATACACCAAAAATTCAGAAGAAAAAGGCATTTTTTCATCAGAAGCACAAAAATTTGCGCTACTTTGCTGGTGTGCAAAAGAAACTGTGTTTAAAATGATAGACGAAATTGGTGTAGATTTCACAAAAATGAACTGCAAAATAAGTTCAGACAAAGTAATCCTAACCTACAAAAATGCCGATTTCATCCTAAATTATCTGGAATTTCCCGATTTTTTTATTGTTTTTAGTTAAAATGCATTTTTTTACTAAAAAAGTTCTAGAAAAATTTGCAAGAACCAAAATTTCATCATATCTTTGCATCGCAATTGAGGGAAACACCTAATGCAAAACAAAATGGTGCGGTAGTTCAGTCGGTTAGAATATCGGCCTGTCACGCCGGAGGTCGCGGGTTCGAGTCCCGTCCGCACCGCCAACCTAAAAAGAGTTTCACAGAGTGAAGCTCTTTTTCTTTTTATGTATATAAGGGCTCGAACCCGCGACCAAAAAAATAGACAATCTCGCGGGTTAAGCTTGCGCGTGAGCGCGAGCTCGAGATACCTGCCAAAAAGAAGCCCAATAATAAGAAAGGCGACATGGCATTTATTAGTTCTAATATTGTAATCATAATATTTATTTTTAGATTTTATAAAAAAAATGGAATTGTTCGTAATTGAGCAATTCCATTTATGTTTTAAACAAGTGTTTTGCCGAAAAAACTCATAATTATTTCTTGTTTTCTTTATCTTTTTCAGAACTTTCGCCCAAACTACAAGCCGCTAAACAAGTTACAGCCAAAGCCAATAAATAAACTGCCTCGTTTACAGCTATTTTCTCCATTCCAAGTAAAGTTAATGTACCTAGACCCAATCCCAAGGCCACACATCTAAACACCAATAAAGGTAATTTCTTATCAAATTTCATAGTTCAAAAAGTTTAAAATTCAACTACAAAGATACGGATTTTTGGCAAAATATGGAGAGACAGTCTTACGATTTCTCAACATTTTGTAGTAAATTTGCAGTGTTAATAGTCAGACCTCCAAGCGAGTTAGGATCATTAACTGTCAAGATATAACTGTTTGATTCGTCAAGCAGTTCTATTTTTATTACGTAAATGCATATGGTTTATTAGGATTTGTATCACGGAATTCATAAATTCTAGTACAAACAACAAAACTTTGCCGTTAAGGGCAAAGTTTTATTTAAAACAAAGACCAAATCCAATTTGCTAGTAGCGATAATAGATAAACAAGTGCTGCAATCACCCCTATTATAACCACAATTAGCAAAGCAGAAAGTGCAGCCTTTCCATTAACCTCTCTTACTATCTTTTTGTCGTTATCCACATAACCATTAATGAGTTTCATATTTTTCAAAAACGCCTTATAAAAGAAGTCGCAAACACTACCAACCCCAAATGGAATCAACCCCACTGCCACATCTATTAAAATATTCAACAGCACCGCCAATGTTAAAGGCAGTGAGCGAATTTTGAAGATACACAAATACAACTGTGGCAACACAAAAACAGAAGAAAATACATCGCCCGCACCAGGCACAAGACCTATAATAGCATCAATGTAATACTTATCCATTACTGTTGCTATCGTATCAGAAACCTTATAAGAATAACTATTCAACAACTTCTGACGCATCTTAAGCTTTTTATCTACTTTTTGTGACATAGTTTTTTGTTAAATAAGATTAGTTTGTTTAGCACAAAGATAAAAAATATCTACGCTAAAAATAGCTATAATAAAGCGAATTTTCGTTATCTTTGTACTCTTATTTTTAGGATTAATGAAAAACATACGAAATTTCTGTATTATTGCGCATATAGACCATGGTAAAAGTACTTTGGCAGACCGTCTGCTTGAGGTAACAAGTACTGTTGTGGGTAAAGACATGCAGGCTCAAGTGCTAGACAACATGGACCTTGAACGCGAAAGAGGCATTACTATCAAGAGTCATGCCATTCAAATGGACTACACATACCAAGGCGAAAAATACACATTAAACTTAATTGACACCCCAGGGCACGTGGACTTTGCATACGAGGTTTCACGTTCTATTGCTGCGTGCGAGGGTGCTCTTCTTATTGTGGACGCTACTCAAGGTATTCAAGCACAAACCATTTCAAACCTTTATATGGCTATTGAACATGATTTGGAAATTATTCCTATCATGAACAAAATGGATATGGACAATGCCATGCCAGAAGAGGTGGAAGACCAAATAGTAGAACTTCTTGGTTGCAAACCAGAGGAGATTATTCGTGCCAGCGGCAAAACAGGTATGGGTGTGGTGGAAATTCTTAACGCTATTGTGGAACGTATCAAACCACCAAAAGGAAATCCAGAAGGTCCGCTTCAATGTCTTATCTTCGACTCTGTATTCAACCCATTCCGTGGTATCATCACTTATATGAAGATAGTGAATGGCAGTATCAACACTGGCGACTTTGTAAAATTTGTAAATACTGGTAAACAATATAACGCAGATGAGATTGGTGTTCTTCGTCTAGATATGGAACCTAGAAAGGAACTTAAATGTGGCGATGTGGGTTATATTATCTCTGGTATCAAGAATTCTAAGGAAGAGCGTGTGGGCGACACCATTACTCACGTAAACAACCCTTGCGAAAGTGCGATTGATGGTTTTGAAGAAGTAAAACCTATGGTATTCGCAGGCATTTATCCTATAGATACTGATGATTTTGAAGACTTGCGTGCATCTATAGAAAAACTGCAATTAAATGACGCTGCGCTTACCTTCCAAGCAGAATCTTCTATTGCTCTTGGCTTTGGTTTCCGTTGTGGTTTCCTTGGAATGCTTCACATGGAAATTGTGCAAGAGCGTCTAGACCGTGAGTTTAATATGGACGTTATCACCACTGTGCCAAACGTACCATATAAGATTTACACTAAAAAAGGCGAAGTACTAGAAGTACACAACCCATCTGGTATGCCAGACATTATGTTAATAGACCACGTAGAAGAACCATACATTCGTGCTTCTATTATCACAAAAACAGATTTTATTGGTCAAATTATGACACTTTGCCTTGGCAAACGTGGTGAACTTATCAAACAAGAATACATTTCTTCAAACCGTATTGAGCTTATCTATGATATGCCAATGGGTGAAATTGTGTTCGACTTCTATGACAAATTAAAATCTATTTCAAAAGGTTATGCTTCGTTCGACTACCACATGAATGGCTTTAGAACATCACGCCTTATCAAACTAGATATTCTATTAAATGGTGAACCTGTGGACGCACTTTCTACCCTTACCCACTTCGACAACGCTGTGACTATTGGTCGTAGAATGTGTGAAAAACTTAAAGAACTTATCCCACGCCAACAGTTTGAAATTGCTATTCAAGCTGCTATTGGTTCAAAAATTATTGCTCGCGAAACTATTAAACCTGTGCGTAAAGACGTTACAGCTAAATGTTATGGTGGTGACGTTTCTCGTAAACGTAAGCTTCTAGAAAAACAAAAGAAAGGTAAAAAACGTATGAAGCAAATTGGTACTGTAGAGGTGCCACAAAAAGCGTTTATGGAGGTGCTTAAGCTTGACTAATATTAAAAATTAATTATAAACATTAAACATTTATGGAAATTCCAGTATTTGCATTAATTCCTTTCGTAGTGATGCTACTATGCATTGCTATAGGTCCACTTGTGGCAGAACACTGGTGGGAAAACAACAGAAACAAACTTATTGTTTCATTAGTATTGGGTGTGCCTACAGCCATTTGGTTGTGCCTAAATGGTATGGCTAGCGACCTAGAACACCAATTACTATTCGATTACATTCCTTTCATTATTTTACTAGGTTCATTATTTGTAGTTACAGGCGGTATCCGCATTGCAGGTAACATTGCTGCTAAACCTATTGTAAATACAGCATTCTTAGCTATTGGATACCTATTAGCATCTATCATGGGTACAACTGGTGCAGCTATGCTACTTATCCGTCCTGTGATTGAAACAAACAAAGAACGTAAAAACAAAGTTCACACTATTTTATTCTTCATTGCAGCTGTAGCAAACTGTGGTGGTCTTCTTACTCCACTTGGTGACCCACCATTGTTCCTACTTTACCTAAAAGGTGCTCCATTTACATGGTTCATGGGTATGATTCCAGAATGGGCATTGGCTGGCGCTCTACTTCTTTTAATCTACTTCCTTGTAGATAGCTATTTATACAAAAAAGAAGAGCCAAAAGCTATTTCTGCAGACGATAAACAACAAACAAAAATTACCATTACAGGTAATATCAACTTCATTTACTTAGCTGCTATTGTATGTGCAGTGGCATTTATCAACCCAGGTACTATTCCTGCTATGGGCGACCACCACGCACCACTTTATATGAAATTCCTTCGTGAAATCGTATTAGTAGTAATTATTCTAGCATCTTGGTTTACAACCAAACAACAAATTCGTAAAGACAACAACTATTCTTGGGGTCCTATCTTAGAAGTTGCTGCCCTATTCTTAGGTATTTTCGCAACTATGACACCAGCGCTTCTATTCTTAAAAGCTAATGCTTCTAGCCTTGGTATCACAGAACCATGGCAATTTGTTTACGCTACAGGTGCTCTAAGTTCATTCCTAGACAATGCTCCTACAGCTCTTGCATTCCACAGTGTGGCATTAGGTCTTGATCCTGCTCTTACTGCTGGTTCTACCATGGTAGCTGGAGTCCCAGAAATCTTACTAAAAGCTATTTCAATGGGTGCTGTATTCTTTGGTGCTATGACATACATTGGCAACGGTCCAAACTTTATGGTTAAAGCTATCGCTGAAGAAAACAAAATCGAAATGCCAAGCTTCTTTGGTTATATGATTAAATTCTCTTTAATCGTTCTTTTACCTATTTATGTATTAACACAACTAATATTCTTATAAAAATTTAGAATGGTGAAAAGAGGAAGGAAACCTATCGCTCCTTCCTCATTTCTCCTTTCTCCCTTATTAATTAACTATGGATTTATCAATTTTAACTGCAATTTCTCCAGTAGATGGTCGCTATAGAAATAAAGTAGAAGCTTTAGCACCTTATTATTCAGAATATGCTCTTATCAAATATAGAGTAAGAGTAGAAATTGAATATTTCATTGCACTTTGTGAACTTCCAGTTCCACAACTTGCAGGCGTAGATAAAAACTTATTCGAAAGCTTACGCGACATCTACAGAAACTTCTCACTTGCTGACGCAAACGTGGTGAAAGACACAGAAAAAGTAACAAACCACGACGTTAAAGCTGTAGAATACTTTATCAAAGGTAAATTTGACGAAATGGGACTAAGTGATTACAAAGAATTTATTCACTTTGGTCTTACTTCTCAAGACATAAATAATACTTCTGTGCCAATGATGGTAAAAGAAAGCTTAGCAGAAGTATTTATTCCAGCAACAGAAGAACTTATTGCTAAACTTAACGGTTTTGCAGGAGATTGGAAAGACGTGCCAATGCTAGCTAAAACTCACGGTCAGCCAGCCTCTCCTACTCGTTTAGGCAAAGAAATTAAAGTATTTGCTTATCGTTTAGAAGAACAATTAGCTACACTAAAGGCTGTGAAATATACAGCTAAATTTGGTGGTGCTACTGGCAACTACAATGCTCACAACGTGGCATATCCTGCTATCGATTGGAAAGCATTTGGTAACAAATTTGTGAGTGAATACCTAGGTCTAGAACGTGAACAATGGACAACCCAAATTTCAAACTACGACCATCTAGCTGCTATTTTTGATGCTATTAAACGTATTAATACTATCATTATAGACCTAGACCGCGACTTCTGGACATATATTTCAATGGAATACTTTAAACAAACCATTAAAGCTGGCGAAGTAGGTTCATCTGCTATGCCACACAAAGTAAACCCTATTGACTTTGAAACCTCAGAAGGTAACTTAGGTATTTCAACAGCTATCTTAGAACACCTTGCTCACAAACTGCCAGTGTCTCGTCTTCAACGTGACTTAACAGACTCAACAGTTATTCGTAACATTGGTGTACCTTTAGCTCACTCTATTCTTGCTATTGCTAGCACAATGAAAGGTTTAGGAAAACTTCTTCTAAACGAAAAAGCTATCAAAGCAGACTTAGAAAACTGCTGGAACGTATGTGCAGAGGCTATTCAAACTATCCTAAGACGTGAAAACTATCCAAAACCATACGAAACTCTAAAAGAACTTACTCGTACCAACGATGTAGTGAATGCAGAGTCTATCAGTAAGTTTATTGAAGGATTGAACGTGTCAGAAGAAGTAAAAGCTGAACTTCGTCAAATCACTCCATATTCATACACAGGTATTTAATATGTTCAAAACCCTTTTACAACGTTTTGTTCCACCTTATAAAAAATCAGTGGTTGGTGTGCTATTTTTTAGCATACTTTCCACTGTTTTAAGTTTATTCTCGTTTGCCCTTATAGTGCCTATCCTAGAGATACTATTTGGAATATCAAACCCTGTGGAGCAAGCACCAGTATTTGAAGGATTTGGTAACGCCTTCGATTATCTAAAAAATTATTTATACTACTACGTTACCATTTTCATGAACGAATATGGTAAAATACAAACCTTAGGTTTTCTAGCGTTTGGATTAATTGTAATTACTTTCCTAAAAGTAATTACATATTATTTAAGCTCTGTTTTTATGGCATATATGCAAACAGGCGTGGTTAAAGACCTAAGAAATAATATTTTAGATAAAATACTTACCCTTCCTATAGGATTTTTTACAGAAGAAAAGAAAGGTGACATTATGTCACGTGTGAGCGTAGATGTGCAAGATGTAGAGGCGTCTATTATGGGCTCTCTAGATATGCTAATTAAGAATCCTATTATTATCCTTATCTATCTTATTGTACTTATTGGCGTTAGCTGGGAGCTTACATTATTTGTATTTATTATGCTTCCTTTCGCTGGCGGACTAATGGGCGTGGTGGGCAAAAACCTTAAAAAAGACTCAATGGAAGTGGGTCAAGAACAAGGTAGCCTCACCTCTCAACTAGAAGAAATGCTTGGCGGACTTCGCATTATAAAAGCATTCAATGCCGAAGGTAAAATATCTTCACGTTTCCACAATCAAACCAGAAAAATTAGAGATGCTATTATTAAGGTGGTAAAAAGACAATATCTAGCCCACCCTATGAGCGAATTCCTTGGCACCATGATTATCTCTATTGTGGTTTGCTATGGTGGTTATCTTATTCTTTGCACCGATAGCGGGCTTCAAGCTTCTGTGTTTATTTACTATATTCTTATCTTCTATAGTATAATAAACCCTATTAAAGAGCTTTCTCGTGCATCATACAATGTACGCAAAGGTATGGGTTCGCTAGAGCGTATAGACAAGATTATGGCTGCAGAAAACCCTATTACCTCTCCTGCAGATGCTACTTCATTAAAAGATTTCAAAGATAAAATTGAATACAAAAACGTCTATTTTAAATATAAAAATGATTGGGTACTACAAGATGTAAGTCTTACTATTAACCGTGGCAAGACTATCGCTTTAGTAGGTCAATCTGGTTCTGGAAAGTCTACTCTTGTAGATTTACTTCCACGTTTTTGGGATATAAACGATGGAGAAATTCTTATCGACGGAGTGAACATTAAAAATATGCCACTCATTTCTCTACGTTCTCTAATGGGTAATGTGAACCAAGAAGCTATTCTATTCAACGACACTTTCTACAACAACATTGCTTTTGGCGTAGAAAATGCCACTATGGAAGATGTGGTGAAGGCTGCAAAAATTGCTAATGCTCACGACTTCATTTCTGCCACAGAACAAGGCTACCACAGCAATATAGGCGACCGTGGATGCAAACTTTCTGGCGGTCAAAGACAACGTCTAAGCATTGCTCGTGCTATTCTTAAAAACCCGCCTATTCTAATTCTAGACGAGGCTACATCGGCTCTAGATACAGAATCTGAAAAACTAGTACAAGAGGCTCTTGAAAACCTAATGAAAAACCGCACCACAATAGTAATTGCTCACCGCTTATCTACTGTAAGAAATGCTGATGAAATTTGTGTGCTTGAAAAAGGAAAGATTATAGAAAGAGGCACTCACGAGGAGCTTATACAGAAAAAAGGTGCTTACTTCAACCTACAACAAAGTCAAAGCCTACATAATTCGGTATAAAGTTCTGGTTTTTCTTCCAGTACATTACCAATAACCACAACGTCTGCGCCAGAAGCGTAGGCGTTTTTCATTGCCTCTACTGAGCGTATGCCTCCACCTACAATAAGAGGAATAGATATATTCTTCTTCACAGCAGCAATCATTTCTGCAGGCACAGGACGGTCTGCTCCACTACCCGCTTCAAGATAAATGGAACGCATGCCAAGAAGTTCACCAGCCACTGCAGTGTAAACTGCAATATCTGCTTTGTTTGAAGGAATTGGTTTGGTATTGCTAATGTATTCCACGCTAGTCATTCTGCCGCTTTCCACTAGCATATAACCCACAGGAATTACTTTTAAGCCAGATTTCTTAATAGGAATAGAAGAAAGTACGTGTTGTCCTATAAGATAATCTGAATTTCTACCAGAAATAAGTGACAGATACATAAGTGCATCTGCATTTGGAGTAAATTGAGATGCATTGCCTGGGAAAAGTATTACAGGCACATTTACATACTGACGTATAAGTTCTATGGTTTTATCCATAGAAGCAGAAGTGATGCTACCTCCCACTAGGATATAATGAGGAGGATTTTGCTGCATAAGTTGCAACAAAGTAACTAAACGATCGACCCCGTATTTACCAGGGTCGATCAATATAGCTAATTGTTTTTCGTTAGATTGAAACACTCTTTTTAGGTTTTCTACCGCGTTTTTTTGGAGCAGGTTTTCTGCGTAAAACAAATGCAGAACGAGAAGGAATATACAAACTCAACCAACCTCTATCTGGATATTCTTCAGAAGGTCTTGTGAAGTGGTGGATGCTTTCGTCAGAAAGACCAAAACCACCAAAATCTTTAGAGTCTGTATTTAGTACCATTTCGTACTCACCTGGCTCTACTAGCATACCATAATCTGAGAATGATTTGTATGGGTGGAAGTTGAATACGAATAGTAAATCGCCACGTCCGTATGCTATAACTTGGTCGCCAGAGTTGTCCCAATATTTGTAAAGATTTACATCTACATAGTTTTTCTCAGATGTAATTAGGTTTACCATTGCTTGGTCAAACTTAGCTAGGTCTTGATATAGATAGTTTTCGTTATCTACAAGTTCCCATTGTCTGCGAGCATATTTGTGAGACCAACCGTTTCCTTCGCGTGGGAAGTCGATCCATTCTGGGTGACCAAATTCGTTACCCATAAAGTTTAGATAACCACCGTTGATAGTAGAAGCAGTAATTAGACGAATCATTTTGTGAAGCGCAATACCTCTATCTACCATATATGTGGTATCACCTTTTTGCATATGCCAGTACATATCAGCATCTACTAAACGGAAGATAATAGTTTTATCACCTACTAATGCTTGGTCGTGGCTTTCTGCATATGAGATAGTTTTTTCGTCGGCACGACGATTTGTTAGTTCCCAGAACAAGTGACCTGGTTTCCAGTTTTCGTCTGTGTATTCTTTAATATATTTAATCCAAAGGTCTGGAATACCCATTGCCATACGATAATCGAATCCCATACCACCATCTTCAAATTTGCTAGCAAGACCTGGCATACCGCTCATTTCTTCTGCAATAGTAATAGCATTTGGATTTACTTGGTGAATAAGTTTATTTGCAAGAGTTAGGTAGCAAATTGCGTCACCATCTTGGTTGATATTGTAGTAGTCTGCATAACCACTAAATGCTTCACCAAGACCATGGCTTAAGTATAACATAGAAGTTACACCGTCGAAACGGAAGCCATCAAATTTATATTCGTCAAGCCAGAATTTGCAGTTAGATAATAAGAAGTGTAATACTTCATTTTTTCCATAGTTGAAGCATAGAGAGTCCCATGCTGGGTGTTCTCTACGTCCACCATCGTGGAAATATTGATATGGAGTGCCATCAAAACGTCCTAAACCTTCTACTTCATTTTTCACAGCATGTGAGTGTACAATATCCATAATCACTGCAATACCCATACCGTGAGCTGTATCTATAAGTGCTTTTAATTCTTCTGGTGTACCAAAACGAGAAGATGCAGCAAAGAAACTAGATACGTGATATCCAAAAGAACCATAATATGGGTGCTCTTGAATAGCCATAATTTGAATAGCATTATAACCTGCTTTTTTCACACGTGGAAGTACATTTTTTGTAAATTCAGCGTATGAACCTACTTTTTCTTCATTTGTACCCATACCAATGTGGCACTCATAAATCATAAGTGGATTTGTATTTGGCACAAATTTAGTGTTTTTAAATTTGTATGGTTTTGCAGGATTCCATACTTGTGCGCTAAAGATTTTAGTATTTTCATCTTGCACTACTCTTCTACACCAAGCAGGAATACGTTCGCCACAGCCACCAGGCCAACAAACAACAAGCTTATAAAGTTGTCCGTGAGACAATGCTTTTTCTGGGAAGAAGCCTTCAAAAACACCATTGCCTATTGGTTTAAGTTTATAAGATTCTAAACGTTGCCATTGGTTGAAATCACCAATAACAAATATATCTGTAGCATTTGGAGCCCATTCGCGAAGTACCCATCCTTCTGGTTGTTTGTGCAAACCAAAATATAGATAACCAGACGCAAAATCTGATAATGTTGTAACTCCAAACTGAGTTAATTCTTTCTCTCTGTGTAAAGCATACGCATGACGTCCTTCTATTGCTGAACGATATGGCTCTAACCAAGGGTCATTTTGAATAATCTTTAATTCCATAATATTTAGGTATTTTGATGTTCGTGACGAAGTAAATCGTTTATTCTTTTTACTGGATTAAAATTCTTAATAGGTATTTCTACAAATATTGTATTCCAATCAGACATTCCACCATTCCAAAGCCCTGCTCTTTCCATCTTTGTTGTTTCCTGACCATTTCTTTGTTTTGGAAGCAACATATACTCCTGAGGATTAGAATATTTATTCAAATCAAATTTTCTACCTTTATAATCTGTAATACAGCAAACCATATCTACAGGATTAAAATGTGTAGAAGCTATAAATTGTTTTTCATAGTCGGCATTGCCTGCTATTTGATAATAATCTACAATTTGTAGAGATGTGGTGCCATCTGCATTTTTCACCCAACAAGGCATTCCCCCATTTTCCTCTTCGTTTTTCACCATACCACACACTCTAAGAGGACGATTAAGTTTATTTCTTAAATATTCGTATTGCTCATCGCGTGGCATAAGAAGAATTTTCTCACGTTTCACATTAAGCACATTTTCCACGAAATTTATTATTTCAATTAGTTGATCGTCTGGCACATCGCCTTTGTCGAGCAACTTAATAAACTTGCTAATATATTTTTGGCTGTTAATAAGAAGTCCAGCCATCATTTTTCTGTATTCTACTACTTGCTTCTTAAGCGTATCTGGCGCTTGGTTGTCTATGTTTTTAATAAATACTAAGTCGTTTTTAAGCGAGTTCATATTTTCTAGCAGTGCACCATGGCCTGCTTGTTTTAAAATAAGCTGACCATGCTCATTTCTACATGGGAAACCTGTTTTGGTAAGCATTACAGTGTCGGTAGAGTGATTTTGAATTTGAAGCACCACAGAGAAACTCACGCCTAATTTCTTTTCAATAGGCATTTTAAAGTCTCTAATATAGTCTTGAATCATTTCCTTGTGCTCTTCATTCACTGTAAAGCATACGTTCACCTCTTTGTTTTTACCAGATAGCATAGCACATTCTATAAGTGTTTCTTGAATAGGTGTGCGAGTATCCTCAAATGAAGCGTAGTATTTTTGAATTTTCTTTGGTAGGTATTTTTGAATAGAAACAAAACGTTTCGACTTGTCGGTGTGGAATTTAAACATTGCTACAGGGTAAGTTAAGTAATTTAGGCCCTTGCCTGTTAGCATATATTCCACTATTCTTTTGTATTTCTTTTCTTCAAGCAGCTCTTGAACATCTTTTTTATCAAGTGCCATAAAGAATTTGTTCAATTCATTGTAAAAGGCAAATGAAGGCAAATGATTAAAGAAGTTTTTCTCAAAATTTGTGGTAGGTTCTGTTTTGTCAGATTTTAAGAAGTTATGTAAGTTTCTTAAAAATCTATTTGCACGTCCAGAAGCTGGAATAAAGTGTACAATAGAAGGTTTTTTAGCAAGATATGCTTCCCAACGGTTTATGAAGTTTTCTTTTTCTGAGTCGTTAAAAATCAAAATACCATCGTCTAAAGAAGCTGTTCTAATAATATTAGGCACATTCACTCCTTTAGAGATTTTGGCTATTTGATCTTCAACTTCAGCAGATGAAATACCCTTCTTCGCTAAAAATTCTATATCTATCTCCGTTAGGTTCATGCAAATTCATATTGTGATAAACAAAGATAGCGATTAAAACACTAATAAGCAAATTTTATAGCTGATTTTTAACCGAAAAATTACTCTACTAACGTACTATCCTGTATTTCTTCAAGTTCTGCCTTATTCCAATACAAATAAAGCCTATCGTTAGACTTAGATTCTTCTTCTTTTATTACAAAAAGAGGTATTTCTTTGTTCCAATTATGGTATTGAGCATTACGAGTAGTATCCTCCACAAAAGATTTCACATTGTATGCCCAATCTATCCAATTTGATTTTTCTATTCCACGCAAATCTTTATACCTACTATATCTACCCACATGATTATTATGAAGGTCCATTATCATATCACATGGAGCATTAGAGGCAGCATTCTCCCAATAAATATCCATCACAAGCCAAGCCATTGTAGCACCTACATAATTTCTTAGCATCGTGTTCACATAAAGATGCTTGTAGGCATCGCCCTTACGTCCGTCTTTTGTAAGTCCTGGATAGAAAAACTCTGCTACGTATGTGGCACGAGCTTTGCTTTGCATTATTCTAAAAAACACGTGAGAACCCACTCCTGAAGTTAAAAAAGATATTAGCATGCTTTCTTTCATATAATATGGCACGCTATCTTCAGATAATTTTTTATCCACATTCCAAAGACTATCTTTCACCTGAATATCAGACATTTGCTTAAGAGTTACAAAATGAGAAGTATCTGCCAAAGCATTCAATTTATTAAACAATTTGAGCTCCGAATGCGACAATAAAAGATGATTTATTTCATTTGCATCTGATATTTTTTCTAGATTGACTCTTTCTACAAACGAAGGCATATAATAACCATCTTGACTTCTAAACGAAGGAGTTCTTCTTGTCATTTCTGGGATTAAATCCTTAGCCTTTCCCTCTATTTTTTCCATCAAGCCAATATATGCCAAATTTGGAAACAATGTAATAAGTCGTTTTTCCATGTAGTCTTTTATGGAAACATTGTTTTCCCTAATATACTCAGCTTCTACTGTATTATATTTTTCTCTTGTGCTATCCCATACACTCTCGTATTCTCTCGACACCACATACAACACTTCCGACGGGAAAGAAGGTATAACGGTAGTATCTGCTTGTATTTTCACACTTTCTACAACAGATACATCTTCTACAGTCTTTTTGGTCTTACAAGAATACAAACAGCAAACTAAAGCAAGTAATATTATAATGTGTATTCGTTTCATTTATTTGTTTTAATTGGTACAAATATACTAAAAACACATCATATTATTATAAAACTAAAAAAAGATTAACAAATAAATGGAATTTGGGATTTTTGGCGTATTTTTGTGAATTATATGCGCGTAACTATGAAAAAAATCATACTTTTTACTTATCTGTTGACATCTAGCATAGGTCTATTTGCAAATTCCAACGACAGATACTTCGAACTTTCAAAAAATCTAGAAATATTTAATTCGTTATATAAATCGCTAAATCTGCACTATGTAGACACTATTCCACTTGGTAAAATGGTAAAAGGAGGCAACGACGGCATGCTTAAGAATATCGACCCATACACAGTGTCCATTCCCCAAGAAAAAGACGAAGATTTCACACTTATGACCACTGGCGAATATGCAGGTGTGGGTGCTATTATTGCACAAAGAGATAGCGCTATCTACATAAATGAGGTATATGTAGATATGCCTGCATACAATGCTGGTCTTCGCCCTGGCGACAAAATTGCATCTGTTGACAAAACAATAATTAAAAAACACACCACTTCACAAGTGAGTGAAATGCTAAGAGGCATACCAGGCACAGAAGTGAAAGTGGGCATTCTTCATCCAAACGAAACCAAGGTAAAATACTACAATATCACCCGCAAACAAATCTACATCAACCCTATTACATATTATAATGTGGTAGCAGATAGCATTGGTTATATAAACTTAAGTAGTTTTACAGACAATTGTTCTACAGAGCTAAAGAAAGCATACCTTGAGCTTAAAGACAAAGGCATTAAAAGCCTAATTATAGACCTAAGAAGCAACCCTGGCGGACTACTAAGAGAAGCAATTAATATAAGTAATTTCTTTTTGCCAAAAGGCGAAGTAATTGTATCTACAAAAGGTAAAGAAGAAAGCGAAAACACCACATACAAACCTCACAACAACCCTAACGACACAGAAATTCCACTTGTGATTATGGTTGACGACAATAGTGCTCCTGCATCTGAGATTGTGGCTGGCGCAATGCAAGATTTAGACCGTGCGGTGATTGTGGGAAGCAGAACATACGGTAAAGGACTAGTGCAAGGTACATTTCCTGTGGCATACGATGGCAAACTTAAAGTAACCACTGCAAAATACTACACCCCTAGTGGCAGATGTATTCAAGCAATAAATTACACACAAAAAGAAGGAGAAAAATCTGATATTATTCCAGATAGTCTTACCACAGAATTTAAAACCCGCGCTGGCAGAATTGTGCGCGATGGTCGTGGTATTATGCCAGATGTAGAATATAAATACAAGCACGAAAAAGACAGCATGGCTCTTGCACTTTTGTGTGTTGAGTTAATTAAAAAGAATATTACATTCGACTACGCAACCAAATTTAAACTAGAACACGAAACAATTCCTAGTGTAGAAGACTTTACAATTACAGACGAAATTTACAACGACTTTAAAAAGTTTGTTTTAGAAAAAGATTTTAAATATAAAAATTCGTCACAAGAAGGCTTGAAAAAACTTATAGAAATTATCAAGAAAGAAAATTTCTACGAGTCTTCAAAAGAAATTTTAGATAGTTTAGAAACAAAACTTCAACACAACACAGAAGAAGAATTAGACAAATATCGCACAGAAGTAAGTCAAATGCTTTCTGCAGAAATTGTAAAACGTTACTATTTTTCTAAAGGCGAAGCACAAGAGGTTTTAAAAACCGACGAAGAACTAAAACTGTGTATCGAAATACTAAATGACCCAAAACGTTACAATGAAATCCTTAAAGGAAAATAAGTTCTTACCTACTTCTGCCAAGGAAATGAAAGCCCTTGGTTGGGACTATGTGGATGTGGTTATATTCACAGGCGACGCCTATATAGACCACCCTTCTTTTGGTGCTGCAATTATTGCTAGAGTATTAGAAAAAGAGGGTTTTAGAGTAGCAGTTGTGCCTCAACCAAACTGGAAAGACGACCTTAGAGATTTCAAAAAAATGGGCACTCCTCGCCTATTTTTTGCCGTTACATCTGGTGCAATGGACTCTATGGTAAACCACTACACTGCAAACAAGCGCCTACGCTCAAACGATGCCTACACACCTGAGGGCAAAGCTGGTTTTCGTCCTGACTATGCTTGTAGCGTGTACTCAAAAATACTAAAAGACCTATATCCAAACGTGCCAGTGGTAATTGGCGGCATAGAAGCATCGCTTCGCCGTTTTGGTCACTACGACTACTGGACAGACCGCCTAAAAGAGAGTATTCTATTAGACAGCAAAGCCGACATTTTAGTTTACGGCATGGCCGAAAAATCTATGGCAGAGCTTGCTCATAAATATCACGAAGGTGCTTCGCGCGAAGAAATTTTAAGTACTCCACAAATAGCATACCTGTCTGCTGCAAAACAAGTGGATATAGAATTAAGTCCATTTGAAGAATGCCTTAAAGACAAAAGAAAACAAGCCATAAACTTCAAACTAGTAGAAGAAGAATCTAATAAATATCAATCTACAGTTACTATTGGTCAACGTTTTGGCAAACAAATGGTAGTGATGAATGCGCCATACCCACTTCTTACCACAGAAGAACTCGATGCCATTTACGACCTACCTTACACACGCAAAATACACCCTCGCTACAAAGGCAAAACCATACCTGCCTACGATATGATTAAGCACTCTGTAACTATGCACAGAGGTTGTTTTGGTGGTTGTGCTTTCTGTACTATTTCGGCTCACCAAGGCAAATTTATTGTATCCCGTTCGCCAGAGTCTATACTTAAAGAAATAGAAAAAATAGCGGAAGAAGAAAGTTTCAAAGGCTATATAAGTGACCTTGGCGGTCCTTCTGCCAATATGTATCGCTTGGGCGGAAAAGACATTGAAATTTGCAAAAAATGTAAACGCCCTACTTGTTTGCACCCAAAAATTTGTCCAAATTTAAACACCGACCACAGCGAAGTGCTAAAACTTTATGCAGCTGTAAGGAAACTTCCATTTATTAAAAAAGCATTTATTGGAAGCGGCATTAGATACGACCTTGCCACAGACGCATACCTAAAAGAAGTGGTTAAAAACCACGTTTCTGGCCGACTTAAAGTGGCTCCAGAACACACAAACGATGTGGTTCTAAACCTAATGAGAAAGCCATCGTTTGTTTTGTTTAAAGAGTTTGACAAGAAATTTAATAAGTATAACGAAGAGTTTAACCTAAACCAACAACTTATACCTTATTTTATATCATCACACCCTGGTTGTAAGCCAGAACACATGGCAGAACTAGCCATTGAAACAAAGAAACTAAATTTCCGTCTAGAGCAAGTGCAAGATTTCACTCCTACACCATTTACTCTAGCCACAGAAATTTATTATACAGGAATTAATCCTTATACTATGGAGAAGGTCTATACTGCAAAAACACCAGAGCAAAAAAACAGACAACGCAGTTTCTTCTTTTGGTATAAAAGTGAATTTAAAGCAGAAATTAAACGTTTCCTTAAAGAGATAGGCAGAATTGACCTGCTTAATGAGTTATTCAAATAAAATTATGAGAAAACTTTTTATTATAATATCACTTTTTATTTCGTTGGCAGTTTCTGCGAGTACGCTTTCAGAAAACCTAAACTCTTATTTTCTAGAGTTAGATTCCTCTGAAAACGACAGCATAACTCTTTCTTTAAACGAGAAAATTAAAAAAGAAGTAACAGCGTTTGCTCGTGAGGATGAAAAATTCTATACTATTTCGTTAGGTTGTGGTAGAATTGGGAGTGTAATTTCGCCAGACAATAAATTAAAAATTATTTCTTGGAATTATAAACTTTCCGATGGAGCATTTGCCTACGAAGCAATTATAATAAAAAACACAGGGGGTAAAAAAGCGAAAGTAAAAGTATGGAACACCTCGTGCCAAGAAGCATTTAAACCTGCTGAAAACAAGCGATATAGCCTAAATAAATGGTATGGCGCGCTATACTACAGCATAGTGCCATGGAAGGGAGATTATATACTTTTAGGCTACAGCACATACAACAATATTTCTAAAGTAAAAGTAATAGATGTGCTCTCTTTTGAAAACAAAAAGCCAAGTTTTGGAGAGAAAGTTTTCAAAAAAGAAAATAAAACCTATCAAAGAATGGTGTTTGAATATTCTTATATGGCAAATATGAGTTTGGTTTACAATGCAGAAAGAAAAGAATTTGTATTCGACCACCTTTCGCCAGAAGAGCCTTCAATGAAAGGTCTTTATCAGTATTATGGTCCAGATTTTAGTGTAGATGTGCTAAAAGAAAATAGAAAATATTGGGAGCTAAAAGAAGATGTAGATGTGAGGAATAATTAAAATTTGTATAACAACTGTGAAATATCAGTCAAATATATGTGGACTACCTTAAATTTGTTTAAAGTAGTCCACTTTTTGTTACATTTATTTTTCATATTTATAATTATTTGTATTACATTTGCTAAGTATATTTAAATAGGTATATATAAACAATAGAAACACTTACAAATAATTTCATTTTTATGAAAATTACATTTAAAATCAATTACCGCACAAGTTGGGGACAAAACTTGTTTGTGGTAGGCTCTGCAGAGGAACTTGGCTCAAACATAAATGCTAAGGCCCTACCAATGAAGTATGAAGAAGATGGCAATTGGTCATTGGAAGTAGAAGTAAATTCTACAAAGAAATTCACTTACAACTATATTATCTTAAATGATAATAAAACATACACTAGTGAATACTTCACAGACAGAGCATTTTCTGCAGTAGCAGGTAAAGAAAATTACATTTTACACGACACTTGGAGAAGCAACGGAGAAGACAAAACATTCTACTCTTCTGCATTTACCGAAGGTTTAATACTTAGAACTTCAAAAGGTAAAAAACAAGCTGCTGTGAAAGCTGATAAAGTTATTCAATTTAGCATTGGCGCTCCTCGTGTAGAAGACGGACTTAGCATTGCTGTAATTGGTAGTTGCGACGCACTAGGTAACTGGGACACAACAAACGCATTAGTACTTTCTGATGCAGAATTCCCACTATGGAAAGGTGCTGTGGCACTTAGAGGCAACGAAGGCGTAATAGAGTATAAATATGTTTTATACAATGCTAAAACCAAAACAGCTGTTTCTTGGGAATATGGCGACAATCGTACATTAAACTTACTTGATGTAGAAGAAAGCACTATTTACCAAAAAAACGACGAAGTTTTCCGTTATAGCATACCTTCATTTAAATGTGCTGGTGTTTCTATTCCTGTATTCTCAATTCGTACACACAATAGCTTCGGTGTAGGTGAATTTTCAGACCTTAAACTAATGTCAGATTGGGCAAAACTTACAGGTCAAAGAGTAATTCAAACACTTCCTATCACAGATACCACTCGTTTCAGAACAAATGCCGACTCATATCCATATAGCAGCATTACTGTGATGGCGCTACACCCTATTTACATTAATATCTTCGAGCTTGGTATTTTAAAAGACGAAGCAAAAATGCAAGAATTCTACAACCTACAAAAAGAATTCAATGCATCTCCAACTGTAAAATATCAAGAAGTAACAGCTGCAAAATGGGAATACTTCAACCTTATCTACAAACAAGAAGGTGCTAAAGTATTAGCTTCTGCTGGATACAAAAAATTCTTATCAGAAAACAAAGAATGGTTATATCCATACGCAGCATTCTGCTACTTAAGAGACAAATATAACAACTGCAACTTCCGCACATGGGAAGAATACAGTGTTTACAACAAAACTAAAGTAGGCAAACTATTTACCGATGCAAAAACAAAAGAAGATGTAAATCTTCACCTATATCTACAATACAATGCTCACCTACAACTTCTAGCAGCTACACAATATGCAAACCAAAACAATGTTGTTGTGAAAGGCGATATTCCAATTGGTATTAGCCCAGAAAGTGTGGAAGCATGGATGGAACCAGAATTATTCAACCTTGATAGCCAAGCAGGTGCTCCACCAGATCCATTCTCAAAAACAGGTCAAAACTGGGGATTCCCTACATACAACTGGGAAGAAATGGAACGCGACGGTTACCTATGGTGGAAAAAACGTTTCCAAAAAATGGCAACATACTTCCAAGTTTATCGTATCGACCACGTGCTTGGTTTCTTTAGAATTTGGCGTATGAACGGCGGCGACGTTCAAGGTCTTCTTGGTTACTTCGACCCTGCCCTTCCATTTACAGAAGATGAAATCAAAGGCTTTGGCAGTTGGTTCGACTACAACCGTATGGTAAACCCATATATCCGTGAGCACATGCTTTACGAAAAATTTGGCGATAAAACTCCAGAAGTAATGAGCAGATACCTAGAACTAGTTACTGCTGGCTCATATCGTTTCAAAGAAGAATTTAAAACACAACGCCAATTAGAAAGCTATGCTAAAAACAACCCTAGCATACTAGAACTAAATGGCGCACTATACAACGAGCTTCTAAGCCTATATTGCGAAGTATTATTTATCGAAGACCAAAAACAAAAAGGTAAATTCCACCCACGTATTGCGTTCCAAGATACATATTCTTATCGCGAACTAGATTGGCAAGCTAAAGACGCTCTAAACAGACTTTACAACCACTTCTTCTACGAACGTCACAACCAATTCTGGGCAGAACAAGCAATGAAGAAACTTCCTGCTCTACTTCGCGCTACAGACATGCTTGTATGTGCAGAAGACCTAGGTATGATTCCAGCTTGTGTGCCAGACGTGATGAAAAATCTTTACATGCTAAGTCTTGAAATCGACCGCATGCCAAAAGATCCAACACAAGAGTTTGTTTATATGGATGGTGTTCCTTATCTATCTGTTTGCACCACTTCTACACACGATATGTCTCCTATCCGTGGATGGTGGAAAGAAGATATGGGCTTAACCCAACGCTACTACAACCACGTACTTGGCGAATGGGGCGGCGCTCCAGAAGACTGCGAACCATGGATTTGCGAAAAAATTCTTAACCGTCACTTATACTCTCCTGCTATGCTAGTAATCCTTCCATTCCAAGATTGGATTTCTATCGACGGCGAAAACAGAAGAGCAAACTGCGACGAAGAACGTATCAATATTCCTGCAGACCCTCACCACTTCTGGTGCTACAGAATGCACAAAAATGTTGAAGAGCTACTTGGTCTAACAGAGCTAAACGAAAAAATGCTTCAAATGACCATCAACTCTGGCCGTTCTGTAAAAATGTAATTCCCAAATTACTAGATATGAAAAATCCTCTCACTATGTGATATGAACCCCGAAAGTTAGACAAAAAACTTTCGGGGTTTTATGTCAAAAAAGCGCAAGAAACATGGATATGCAGAACGATTGAAATATATGCATATGTTAGAAGATGGATATTCTATTAAATACATAGGTACACACTA
>JAZKXZ010000016.1:0-36134 GCA_045611845.1 Candidatus Enterocola sp.
ATTATTTCTATTTATAGTGATAATACTTAATTTCATATATATTATTTATATTTTTTAATAAAATCATATATAACTTTATAATTCATTGGTACATATTTCTTCATTTTTAAAACATATGCATTATATTGTTTATAGAGAACATATTTATTTGGTATATCTTTTCTTATTAATCTATTATAATATCTTACAAAAAACAACTTAAATTTATCTGATATTTTTAGATTCTTATAAAATATCGCAGCTTTATACTCTAAGTGCATATCCTTTACATTTTCAAATCCTTGTAATAAATAAGATAAATATTCATCTGTCAATCTATTTTTAGGCATATAATGTTTATACTTTAAATTTTCATTATAATATAAATCAAAACCCAACAAACGTATTCTATAGCATATCTCAGAATCTTCACCAGATAAGACTAGTTTTCCTGATCTACCAACCATCATAAATGGAAATTTTTCATCAAAAACCCTTTTTAAAATAAAATTACGACTTACTAAACCAGCCCCCCATAAATATCCTCTTTTATTTGCATTTCCTGAATATGGGAATTGTTTCCCTACTGCAAAATTATTACAATTACCATCTATATTCCACCAATAAGGAAATGAACTATCATCATCGGTAACTCCAATACCTTCTCCTCCTAATGCACCTATTTTTTTATTAGACATCATTATATTATAAGCATTATAAACATAATTAAAGTCTAACCAATTATCATCATCACAAAAAACTATAATATCACCTTTTGCAACTTTTACACCTGAAATTCTTGCATATATTAATCCTGGTTTCTCTTCATGTATAATATTTAGTTTTATTTTAACATCACATTCTTCCCAGAAACATCTAATATATTCACTTGTTCCGTCCGTAGAGGCATTATCAACTACAATAACTTCCCAATCAAAATTATTGGGAACTATCTGTCTATATATATGCTCTAGTGTAGGTTTTAATCGATTGACACTATTATAACAACAAAGAATAAGTGATAAGTTCATAATTTAACTGAATCTTTTTCTAAACTAGTAAAATAATTTGTTTGTATTATATAATCTGATATTCTTTCAATCATTTTTACATCAATATTTCTATTTTTATAATTAATAGAATCATACAAACTACTACCAAATCCAGACCAATAATAATTATCAACATCAAGTGCATCTAAAATTGTTGGATATATATCCATCTGAAAGACATTATCTACAATATTTATTTTTTTTACTTTATATGGTGAGTATATAATAAGTGGACATTTATTACGTTTTAGATTGTAATCTAAATTGTTAGTTTGTACATAATTTTTAAATTCATTTAATTGGTCTTCATTAAATATATTATGATCTCCTGTAATTACCAGTGTAGTATTTCTTATTATAGAATCCTTTTTTATTTCTGTTAATAGTAAATTCAAACCTTTATCCATAAAATTAATTGATTTTATATAATCTCTCATTAATTTCGGCATATTTGGCGGTGTTTGAATATTTGAAGAATCGGCCCATATATCAAATGGAGCATGAGATGATAATGTTAATGTTAATATATAATCATGTATCTTACTCTTACTTATTACTGTTTCAAAAATCTCTTTATCATGTTCTGAAACAACATAATTCGAATCTATATTATAGGCATCACTCATTTGTTTTTGATTCCACACAGATAAATTATGAGGAAAAATTCCACATGTTGTATTATATATATCACTTATCGAAGGATATTTATTGTAACAATACTGAAAAGAAACAGTTCCTGTATTTACTGGAAGTATTCCTGTATTTATAATAAATTGACCATCAGCAGAGCTTCCAGCTTTTCTTTGCGAAATAACATTGTGGGCATATAATACATTATTAGTTTCTATAAAATCACATAAATTGGGCATAATATCTGGTCTTACGACCCAATCCTCAAGAGATTCAATAAGAACAATGATTATATTCGAATTCGTTAGAGTCTTATCTTTTGATTTTAACTTAGATTGTATATATAATAAATCATCATTGTTAATTTCTGGTTTTTTATTATTATATTCAAAATCAACAAACTCACGTATAGAATACATTAAAGCATGAATAACAGAAAACTTATCAATATATTCATTGCGATCTGCTCCACACATCATTCCAACAGCATTTTTCGAAATTGGATTAAAAATCATATCATTAATTGATGGACATTCACTATGAGTCTCATAAAAATGTTCCTTAGTTAAACCATAACATGAAATAATATTTAGAACTGCTATTAAAAATAAATTTATAAAAAAATAGTGTATTGAATATTTTTTATTAACTGGTATGCTTTTATATAAAATTGCAAATATGATTGTTGGTAGAAATAATATAAAATCATACCATTTAATATATTGTGGAATTGCTAACCAAAATCCATTCAAATTTCCTATTAATTTAAAAGATAAACCATCTAGAAAGAATCCAAATGCACGATAATTTACAATCTCAGAAAATATCCATAATGCAATAATTAACTCTAAAATAATAGTAAAAGTTTTATTTCTTATTATAAAAACAAAACTAGCTATAAAAAAGCATATATTTATCTTTGCTTTAATAGAATAAATAGAAATGTGATATTGTTTTATAAATACATCTTTTAATATAAATAAGAATATTAGTATTTGTAATAATAGAACTATGAAAAATTTAAAATAAAATAAAAATCGTTTATAATTCCATACAACTTTTATTTTGCCAACAATTATAAGTATTATATAACTTGTATATATAGATAATACATATCTAAAAAAATAGAAATTAAAAAATGTAATAGGTGATTTCCATAGACTAGAAATAGGTATAGAATGGAATGTTAAATAATGAAAAGACAATATTAACTACAAACATAATATGGTTAATTTCAACCATGTTACTATTACATCTTTCTCTATTTTTATCATTGACATATAATATAAATAGTATTTAACAATTAAAAATCCAATTACAATCAGGAACAATGAAGCCTTCTTCAGAAGTAGTTTTAGAGATTGTGCGTAAATCCATTGCATCAAGATTTAATAACAGACAATTATCATTTGAAAAGAAGTGGTTGCTATTACCATCAGAAAACCAACAACCAATAATATATTTACCATCTACTAGTTTAGGACTATTTATATATACTTCTATTTTTCCACTTTTCTTTGGTATTCCAAAATCCATCACACCACTTTTGAGAGGATTAGTTCCTATTAATGGAATTCTATTACAATCATATAATACCCAACCAAAATTAGGTTGTTTTATTATGTATGGAGAGTCATATTCAAGAGTTAACTTTATAGCATCACCTTTCTGTTCTGCACTTATTTTTTTAACTATATTATTTTGAGGTATGTATATACTAGATGTCGCATTACCATCATTAATATAAGAATCTATAGTTTCAATAATATTTCCTAAAAACTTCACTCTACCTTTTTCTAATAAAACACCAGATTTACACAACTGTCTTATACTCGCCATATTATGACTTACAAAAAGTACAGTTCTACCCTCCCCCCTTGATACATCTTGCATTTTACCAATAGCCTTCTTTTGGAATTCAGCATCACCTACTGCAAGAACTTCATCAACAACTAGGATTTCTGGATCTAAGTGAGCTGCAACTGCAAAACCTAAACGTACCATCATACCAGATGAATAACGTTTTACTGGGGTATCTATATAACGTTCACAACCAGAAAAATCTACAATTTCATCTAATTTACGTGTTATTTCAGGTTTTGTCATACCCATAATAGAACCATTCATATAGATATTTTCACGACCGGTAAGTTCTGGGTGAAAACCTGTTCCAACCTCTAATAGTGATGCAATACGACCTCTTGCACGGATAGTACCAGTAGTTGGATTTGTAACACGCGATAAAAGTTTTAATAAAGTACTTTTGCCTGCACCATTTTTTCCAATGATACCTACAACATCTCCTTGTTCTACTTTAAAGTCAATATCTTTAAGCGCCCATACATAGTCACTATCTGCTTTTGCTGAACGATCATTTACTGAACCTATTTTTAAATAAGGGTCTTCTTTTCCTAAAATTTTGGTTTGCCACCAACGGTTAAGGTCATGACTTAAGGTCTTGGTAGATACTAAACCAAGTTTATATTGTTTACTGACGTTGTTAAATTCTATTGCTGTACTCATAACTAAACTGTATCCATGAATGAACGTTGAACTTTATTGAATATCACTATACCAATGGTAAGAACTACCATCATAAACGCGAAACTATAACCAAGTAAACCCCAAGAGAATTCACCCACCCCTAAGAAACCAAATTTGAATGTTTCTACTACTGCTGTAATAGGATTTAGCATCATGGCGAATTTAAGCGTTTCGTTGGTAATGGTACTTAATGGATAAATAACTGGTGTACCATACATCCAAAGTTGTACTACGAATGTGAATAAAATGGTAAGGTCACGATATTTAGTAGTAAGTGAAGATACAATAATACCAAAACCTAGTGATAAACCAGCTATCATTACTATTAAAATAGGGAATAATAATGCATAGCTGTTTGGGCATACATTTACACCTGTACATACAAAATAAATATATACAATAGCAAATAATAAGAATTGAATAAACAATTTTACCAAGCCTGCAGTGACAGTGGAAAGTGGAGCTACTAAACGTGGGAAATAAACCTTACCAAAAATATTTTGATTTGCAACAAAGGTTTGAGAGGTTTTGTTCAAACAATCTGCAAAATATTGCCAGATACAAATACCTGCAAGATAAAAAAGCGGTTGTGGAACTCCATCAGTTGGGATACCAGCTATTCCACCAAATACTACCATATACATAAATGTAGTAAGGGCTGGTTGTATTAAGAACCAAAGAGGCCCAAGAATTGTTTGTTTGTATTGGGTAATGATATCACGCTTTACATACATAACAAACAAATCCCTGTAACGCCAAAGTTCTTTGAAATCAACTTCCCAGAGTTTGTTGTTAGGTTTTATTACTGTTGTCCAGTTTTCCATATTTATCTTTCTGCTCGCATTGGGTTGGTTAAGAAATCTTCGTATGCCATGCGAATACCATCACGAAGTTCTGTTTTATATGTCCAGCCAAGGGCTGTTGCTTTGCTTACATCTAAAAGTTTGCGTGGTGTGCCGTTTGGGCGAGTGGTATCCCACTCTATTTTGCCCTCGTAACCAACGGTTTCTGCCACTATGGTGGTAAGTTCTTTAATGCTAATTTCTTTACCTGTACCTGCATTTACAGTTTCATTACCACTATAGTTATTCATTAAGAAAACACATAGGTTTGCAAGGTCATCTACATAAAGGAACTCACGAAGAGGACTTCCATCTCCCCAACAAGTTACTGTTTCTAATCCTGCTTCTTTTGCTTCGTGAAAGCGACGTATAAGTGCAGGAAGCACGTGAGAGTGCTCTGTATGGTAATTGTCATTAGGACCATAAAGGTTTGTTGGCATTAGACTAATAAAATCTGTGCCATACTGACGATTTAGGTACTCACAATATTTTAGTCCAGATATTTTTGCTAGTGCGTATGCTTCATTTGTTGGTTCTAATGAAGATGTTAACAAACAACTCTCAGGCATAGGTTGTGGAGCAAGGCGTGGATAGATGCAAGAAGAGCCAAGGAATTCTAGTTTTTTACAACCATTTTTCCATGCTGCATGAATTACGTTCATTTCCAGCATCATATTATCGTACATAAAGTCTGCCAAACCTTGTGAGTTTGCAATAATACCACCAACCTTAGCTGCAGCAAGAAATACATATTCTGGTTTTTCGATTGCAAAAAAGTCGTTTACTGCTTGTTGGTTTAGTAGGTCTAGTTCGGCATGTGTACGTGTAATGATATTAGTATAGCCTTGGCGTGTAAGTTCACGCACTATAGCACTACCTACCATACCACGGTGACCTGCTACATATATTTTTGAGTTTAGTTCCATATTATTTTACAATACCTTTTTCTAGATATTCCACTAAGTTGGTTCTAACATGTTCTGCTGCGCGTTCCACTGCAACTTTTTCCATGTCGTGTTTAACCATAAGTTCAACAAGCTGGCTAAAAGAGGTGCGTTTAGTTGGGTCCCAACCTAGTTCACGTTTTGCTTTAGATGGGTCGCCCCAAAGGTTTACTACGTCAGTAGGACGATAGAAGTCTGGAGAAACTTCTACCAATACACGGCCTGTTGCTTTATCAATGCCTTTTTCGTTTTCTTCTTCACCTACGAACTCTAGTTCAATACCAGCGTGTTTAAATGCAAGATAGCAGAACTCACGCACAGAGTGTTGTTCACCTGTAGCGATAACGAAATCTTCTGGTTTATCGTGTTGAAGGATAAGCCACATACACTCTACATAGTCTTTTGCATAACCCCAGTCGCGAAGTGAAGAAAGATTACCTAAGTATAGTTTATCTTGTTTACCTTGTGCAATGCGTGCTGCAGCAAGTGTGATTTTACGTGTAACAAAAGTTTCACCACGACGTTCAGACTCATGGTTGAATAAAATACCAGAGCAGCAGAACATATTATATGCTTCGCGGTATTCTTTTACAATCCAGAAACCATAAAGTTTAGCCACTGCGTATGGACTATATGGGTGGAAAGGAGTATTTTCGTTTTGTGGCACTTCTTCTACTTTACCATAAAGTTCCGATGTAGAAGCTTGATATATACGGCAAGTGTCTGTAAGTCCACATTGGCGTACTGCTTCTAGTACACGAAGCACACCAGTAGCATCCACGTCCGCAGTAAATTCTGGTGCATCGAAACTTACTTGCACGTGACTTTGAGCTGCAAGGTTATAAATTTCGTCTGGACGAACTTTACCTATCACTTGAAGAAGGCTCATAGAGTCTCCCATATCACCATAGTGAAGGTGGAAGTTTTCGTGACCTTCTAGGTGTGCGATACGTTCGCGGTAATCTACAGATGAACGACGAATAATGCCGTGTACTTCATATCCTTTTTCTAATAGAAACTCGGCTAAATAAGAACCGTCTTGTCCTGTTACGCCAGTGATAAGTGCTTTTTTCATATTGATATTGATATTGATTTTCATTTTTATATATTACAATCTTGCATCTACCACGTCGCGTGGCACAAAGTTTTTAACGTCGAAGATTACAGCTCCGTTTTCTTTAAAGTGAGCGAAGTCAAAATCAAAGAATTCACAGTGAGACACTGCTGCGATAACTGCTTGATAGTGTTTACCTTTGTTTACTTTAGGTAGTAATTCTATGCCGTATTCTTCTTTTACTTCTTCTGGGTCTGCCCATGGGTCATAAACATCTACATTTACACCGAAGTCTTTAAGTTCTTTGTAAATGTCGATTACTTTAGAGTTTCGCATATCTGGGCAATCTTCTTTAAATGTGATACCAAGAAGAAGGATATTTGCATTTTTAATCTTATGATCGGCTTGAATCATAAGTTTCATAGTTTTTTGTGCAATAAAGTTTGCAATGCTATTGTTTACACGACGACCGCTAAGGATAACTTGTGGGTGATAGCCCATAGCGTTAGCTTTGTGTGCTAAGTAATAAGGGTCTACAGATATACAGTGACCACCTACAAGACCTGGACGATATTTAAGGAAGTTCCATTTACTACCAGCTGCTTCAATAACATCGTTGGTGTCGATACCAATACGGTCGAAAATAAGAGCAAGCTCGTTCATAAATGAAATATTGATGTCGCGTTGGGTATTTTCAATTACTTTAGCAGCCTCTGCCACCTTCATATTTGGTGCACGGTGTGTACCATTTTTAAGAATGCTGTTGTAAAGTGCATCTACGATATCAGCTACTTCTGGAGTAGAGCCAGAGGTAATTTTTTTAATGGTGGTAAGTGTGTTTACTTTATCACCTGGGTTGATGCGTTCTGGAGAATAACCGCAGAAGAAATCTTCGTTGAATTTAAGACCTGAGAATTTTTCTAGCACTGGCACGCAGTCTTCTTCTGTACAACCAGGATATACAGTACTTTCGTAGATAACGATATCACCTTTTTTAAGTACGCCACCAAGCATTGCAGATGCTTTAAGAAGTGGAGTAAGGTCTGGGTTGTTGAATTCATCGATAGGTGTAGGTACACTTACAATGAACACATTGAAGTCTTTAAGTTTTTCTGGGTAACATGCGAAACTAAGACCAATACCTGTGTTGTTTTTATAAAGGTCTGTAGCTTCTTTCATTGCTGCAAGGTCTGCTTCTTTAGTGTGGTCTTCGCCACTTTCTAATTCAGCAATACGTGCTGCATTGATATCAAAACCTAAAGTTCTATATTTTTTACCAAACTCAATAGCTAGTGGTAGTCCTACATAGCCTTGTCCGATAACTGCGATTTTTTTTGTTTCCATATATATTTATTTGTTAGTTTGCGCTTGTTCTTCCTCTGCATCATCAAAGTACTGATCTTTACCACCTACATATAAGCCATAGCCATAGTAGCCTTTGCCATAGTTGCCACCATAGTAGCCATAGCTATTGTGATAGTATGCAGAGTATTCTATTTTCTTCAAGTTTACATTGTTGAACACAAGGTTGATATTGTGTGCATTGTGTGCTTGAAGTTGTTTTATGGTGTTTTTAAAGAATGTTTTATTTGTTTTTTCGCATGATACCACATACACTGTTTGGTCAACATATTTGAATAGCGAATAAATATCACCTACAAGTCCTACAGGAGAAGAGTCTATAATAATATAGTCATACTCTGCCTTAAGGGTTTCTAGCATATTTTTAAGTCCATCAGATGCCATAAGTTCTGCTGGGTTTGGAGGTATAATACCCACAGGAAGTACATCAAACTTGTAGTTTGGTGATTTAATAATAGCATCTTCTAGCGACAAGTGACCTGCAAGATAGTTTACAAGACCTTTATTACCTCTTAGTTCTAGATATGCAAGAATAGAAGGTTTACGAAGGTCGAAGTCTATAAGCAAGGTTTTACGCTCTGTCATAGCATAGATGCCTGCAAGATTCACTGCCACATACGATTTACCATCGCCAGACTGTGTTGATGTAATCAAAATGGTTTGTTTTGCATCGTATGGGAGCATTAAGCCAAGGCGTGTGCGAATAATACGGAATGCTTCTGCTATTGAAGAACGTGGCATTTTGTCTACAATTACTGGCACTTTCTTGTAGGTTTTGCGAAGCATAGCAATAATTGGATATGCACCACCAGAAAGTTTGGTAATTTCTTCTTCTGTTCTAATGCTAGGATAAAGCAATTCTTTAAGCACTATGAAAGCTAGTGGAATAGCAAATGCTATCATTAGGAATGTAGAGTATGTTTTCTTCTTGGTTCCAGCATTGGTCATAGAAGAAATACGAGCTTTATCTAGGATAATGTTGTCTGGTGAGTTTGATGCTTTTTGAATTTGTGCATCAAGACGTTTTTGAATAAGGAATGAATAATAGTCGTCATTCATCTTAAACTCACGTTGGATATTTAGGAATTGTTGTTCCTTATATGGAAGAGCACGCATTTCTTCGTTTAAAGCATTTGTGCGTTCTTCTAAGTCTTTCTTTTGAATATCTAGCCCTACTCTATTGTTTGCAAGAGCCTCGTTCATTTGTTGTTTGATAGCCTCAAGTTCACGTGTATATTTAGAGTAAAGTGGACTCTTTTCACCTACTTCTTCACGTTTTAGTTGTAGTTCTGTGAAGCCTGTTACAAGTGATGTAAGCGATGCGTCTGTTACACCTAAGTTTGCTGGCGCAATAATACTTTCGTTTTCTACATTGCTTTGTAGATATTGTGTAAGGTAGTTTAAGTAAGATTCTTTTAGTCTAAGCTCTGTGCGGATAGCATCTAGTTTTGCATATTCGCTCATAAGTGATGTACCACCACTAGAAGCCACAATAAAGTTGTTTGCTTTGTAGTCTTTAAGTTTGTTTTCAGATACTTTAAGTGAGTCTGAAAGACCTTCTAGTTGTTCATCAATGAAGTTTACAGTTTTGATTGCAGCGTCGTTTTTACGTGCTAAGTTGTCGGCAAGGAACTCTTCGCAAAGTGCGTCTAGGAAGTCGCAGTCGCGTTGTGGCACGTCGCCCATAATAGAGGCTTCTACCACAGAAGCACCTTTCATAAGGAATTCAAATGCCAAACGAGAAGAATACATAGAAACAAGATTGTCTATAGAGTTTAGTCTAAAGTAAATACTTATGCCCTCTCTAAAGTAATCTGTTTTATCTAGGGTTAAGAAAAATTCAGAGTTTTCAAATGACACTCCGTATGTACCTTTATAGTAATATTCTGGAAGTGTTTTGGTTTCTTCTGCAGTGATTGTATATTCATTGTTGCCTATATCTGTAAATTTAAACTCACGTGAGTATGCCAATGGCGAGATATAGGTGGTAGAAATCTTTATAGGAGATTGTTTATAAAGATTTGTTTTGCGGAAACGACCTTGTGTGTAATAGTCCACATGTAGGTCTGGAAGTTTTTCAATGGTGCGTTTCACTAGGTCGTATGAACCGAACATAATCACCTGGTTGTTTACGTTACGATAAGCCTTTTCTGCACCGAAACCTTGTAGCAGTGTGGCTTGTGCACCTAAATAACCTTTACTATCCTCGATAATTACTAGTGCAGAAGATTTGTAGCTTGGACGCCAGCTTCTATTCTTAAGGTATGCAATAGACATACAAAGAATAAGCGAGATGGCAAATAGATACCATGCTTTTAAGATGCGAATAATCCACATTTTATAGTCGAATGTGGAAGTTTCTGCTCCGTCGTTGTAAGAATCGTTGTTTGGATATGTGTAATTTTTATTTTCGTTCATAACTATTAATAAAGACCCATGGTCACTCCTAAATTAAACACTGATACTAAAAATCCTATACTTGTGGTAATAGTTCCTAATGCTGAACTATAATTTTCTATTTTCCAGAAATCGCCTTTTATAGAGCTGATATAGATAACATCGTTTGGATAGATGTAATAATATTCTGAATCTATAATAGACACTGTTCTAAGGTCGAATTCTTTTACCTGTGGGCGTCCGCCTTCTGGATTTGGACGTACCACACGCACTCTTTTCTTATCTGCATTTGTTGCAGGTCCGCCTGCTAATGCAAGTGCTTGGAAGATGTTTAGTTTTTCTTTATAGATATTGAAAGAGCCTTTGCCTCCCTCGCCTACCATATAGAACATATCGTTGGCAAGTGCCACTTTCACCATTGCATCTGGCACAAAATCTTTAAGTTTGTCTTCTATCACCTTAGAAGCCTCTCTAAGAGTAAGACCTGCTACAGGAATAGAATTTACAAATGGAATATCTATAGTGCCATCGTCGTAAACACGGTATGTATATGATGTGGTACCTGTGGTACTTTCTGCAAAGTTGAATATTGCAGCAGCTTCCTCGTTTAGAGTTAGCAGACGTATTACAAGTTGGTCGTTTGGAATAATCTTGTAATATTCATATTCTGCCTTCTCGTATTGAGGCAGTTTTTTATCGTCTTGGAAATATGTATTATCCTTGTTTGTAATACATGAAGTAGATGTAACCGCTGTAAATGAAAGTACCAACACAGTCACAAGAAATTTAATAATATTTACTAGTCTTATTCTCATTGCGCTGGTGCTTTTTCATTTGGGATACACATTCTCACTATTTGATATACTAGCAAGCCAAAGCTTATGGTGGAGCTGGTGATACCTATGGCTGTTAAGAACGAATCTACTCTAAAGAACTGACCATCGAATGCTTTCACATAGATAAGGTCGTTTGGTTGGATATAGTAGTATTCTGATTCTAGTATTTCTTTACTTCTAACGTCGAATTCTTTTATTTCTGTGTCGCCTGTAGGCATTTGTCTTATCACCTTAACACGTTTTCTATCTGAATACTTACCAAGGTCGCCCCCTACTGCTAGCGCTTCAAAGATAGTCATCTTTTCTTTTGTTAGTTGGTGACGGCTTGCACTCTTTTCTGTGATAAGGTTGAAGTAGTTGTTCACTAAACGCACCTCTACAGAGCAGTCTTTTACATAGTCTTTTAGTGCGTCTTCTACTTTATGTTTGATTTGACGTGTGGTTAAACCAGCCACTTCAATTGCTCCGATATATGGAAAATCGATAGTGCCATCATCGTAAACTGTATAGGTATACAATCCTCTATATGATGATGAAAGCGATGTGCTTGTTGAATTGCTTGATGAGTTGAAGATTTTTTGTGATTCTGGATCTAGAGTAATTACTCTAATATGAAGCTCGTCGCTCTTCTGAATATTGTAGTCAGCTGGCGTGTGATATTCAGGATAGTTTGGCACATATTTATCTGGCTCTTGCAGATAATGTGTTTTGCGTGGAGTAACGCATGACGCCACCAATAGAACCAACAATAATAGTATATTTAATTTTAAGATTTTCACGATACGTTAGTGCGTAATTTTCCTATATTAATTGTGCAAATATAATTAATACATTACACATAAACAAACTATTTTCTCGCATAAAATTAAAACTTATTAACAATACGCCACTTTTAACATTTCAATTCGCGATTTCAACCCATTTCAAAGGTTTGAAAATCCCGTTTCAATGCGATTTTTGTAGAATTTATGAGTAGATTATTAAAACAAAAAAGGACTGGAAATATTTTCCAATCCTTTTTTTGTATAGAAGCAACTTATTATCTACCTGCTTGGGTAATATAGTTACGAAGCTCGTTGTTGTATGCGTCGTTTTGAAGAAGGTCTTCTAGGTAAACGTGCATTCTGTAACGCCAGCTGTTTTTGGTATTTGAAGGAACGTTGATACGTTCGTCGTTAGGGTTTTCGCGACGTAGTTCAGGGTTGATGCTGAATAGGTCTTGAATTTGGAAAATAGCCCACATAGCTGGTGAATACATATGTTGAACTAGGATGTCACGACATACCCACCATTCTGCAAAGTATGGAGCTTGACCCCAGTGACCAAGTTGTTGGTTGTAGAAACGTTGGGTTACGTCTGGTTTTTCTTCCCACCAACCACGGATAGTACTCATATCGTGAGTAGAAGGTGTTACAACAGATAGATATTTAGCATCTGCTGGGTGGAAGAATTCAATAGTGTCAATCTTAGGAGCACGTTGGATTTCAAGGCTTAAGATACCTAGTTCGTTCATAACAGATGTTACACAGTCTGCCATCATACCAAGGTCTTCGCCACAAACCATCATGTTTGTGCTACGTTTAAGCGCTGGAAGTTTGCGTAGAGCTGAATATTTCCAGTGACCATCTTGGCGACGATAGAAGTAGTCTACGTATAGTTCTTCAATCTTACGTTGGATATTGCTATCTAGATAACGGAAGGTTGTTTGTGCTTGCATTCCGTAACGTGGATAGAATTGTGTGCCGTTTGAACCTTTAACTTCAAAGAATAGTACGTTAGAAACAAGGTCAAATAGTCCCCATTTGATTTTTTCTGAGAACATACCTCTTTCGAATAGTTTTTGGATCTTGTTTTGTGTGTCGCACATAGGTTTTAGGCGTAGAATCCAACCGTCGAAAATGTCGATGCAGTTTAGTTTTACCCATGGTGCGTCTTCGCCGAAGATTTCCCAAAGAACTGAGTCTGTAATGAATGGCATACAGAAACGGTTATAGTCGAAGTAAACGCCTTTTTCTGCGAATTCATTGATGTGAACTGGGATAGAAGGATTTAGGTAACCCATAATACCTTCTTCTTGTTCTGTAGGGATTTGCCAAATACGGAAGAATCCTAAAATGTGGTCAACACGGAATGTATCGAAATAGTTACTCATTTGTGAGAAACGATTTTTCCACCATTCGAAGCCTGTTTCTTCCATTTTTTCCCAGTTGTAGGTAGGAAGTTCCCAGTTTTGACCTTTGATAGCGAACATGTCTGGTGGAGCACCTGCAGCCATGTTCATATTGTAAAGTTCTGGAGATTCCCAAGTGTCAACACTGTTGCGGTTTACACCAATTGGAATATCACCTTTAATAATAATACCTTTTGAGTGTGCGTAATCTACAGCTTCTTTTAGTTGTAGGTGTAGGTGATATTGGATAAAGTAGTTTACTGCCACTGCATCGAAGTTGTTATTTACATATTCTTCGATTTTGCCTTGGTTATAAACTGCATAATCACCCCATTTGTTGTAGTCTGAAGTACCAAATTGGTCGCGTAGTGCGCAGAATGCTGCATAAGATACTAACCAATATTTGTTTTCTTCAAAGTATTTAATGTAGTCTGGGTTGTTTAGGAAGTTTTCTTTTTCTTGGTAATAAAGTGCTGTTGCGTAAGCGTATTTATAACCAATAATATCCATAAATTCTACAAGTGGAGAAGCGTTTAGCGCAGCTTGTTTTTCTGCGTATTGCTTCATTAACTCATTGTCGTCAGACAGTTTACCCATTTTTGGTAAACATAGGAACAATGGGTTTAGACCAAATGCTGAGATTGCTGCGTATGGAAGCACGTCAGCGATGGTGTGTGTACCATTTGTATCGTTTAGTGGAAGGAATTGGATAAGTTTTAAACCTACTTTTGCAGCCCAATCCACTAGCATTGGAATATCGGCAAAGTCACCTACACCAAAGCTATTTCTAGTGCGGATAGAGAACACTGGAATACCAACACCTGCACCGTGGAATTGCTCGTTGTAGAAGTTTGCAAAGCCGTCTGAAACAACGGTTAATGATTTTGCAACTTTATTGATTGGAGCGTAACGGTCTGGACCATTTTCGAAATAACGGAAGGTTTTGTCTTCTAGGTCGTAGATAGCATATTTGTAGCTAACGCCAGATGCTTCTTCTTTAGAAAGGTCTAGTTTTACTGACCACCATGGACCGTCTTGGTTGTTAAGAAGTACTGCTTTAGAAGTATCCCATTTGCCTAATGCTTTTACGTTACCAACCACGCAAATTGCTTCACCTTTTTTAATAAGTGGAGCTTTCACGCGAAGAAGGTGTGTATATTTAACTTTGTTAGGAGTTTTTACTGGAATATAGTTTTCTTTGAATAACACTTCTTGGAATGGTGCTGTCATAAACACGTTTTCTACTGCACCTGGGTTGTTCCATGTGTCAACAAGGAAGATTTCTTGTTGTGTTTTTGGGTCAACTTTTATTACTCTATCTGTGCCCCACTCAAAGTTATCTAAACCGTTAGAGTCTTTTAAAAGATAACGATAAGTAAATTCAAATGGCTCCTCAGCATCTACCTCTATGGTATATGACCAATTTTCTTTCCATTGGAAGTTCATAAACACTGCTTTTGCTGGATTGTCTTCGCCAAGTTGTGGCAGAGAACCAGAAATAGCCATGTTTTGACCCCAATGTGTGAAGTACTTAATACTAAAATTAATTTTCATAATACTTGATTTAAATATGTTATTTAAAATTTATTATATCTCCTCTCGTTTGCACATCAATTAAACAAAAGGTCCTCTACTACCTCATTTGAGATACATTCCTTGTATTCTTTGGCTTTGGCTTCTGGAATGTCGAAACGAAGGGTATCTGAATAACCTAGAGTTTCGTCGGCATATACTTTTTGCATATATAATGCCCATACAGGTAGCGCCATAGAAGCACCTTGACCTTCACGTAGGTTGTCGAAGTGGATAGATCTGTCTTCGCCCCCTACCCATGTGCCTGAAACAAGCTCTGGAGTAACACCAATAAACCAACCGTCTGAGTTGTTTTGGGTGGTACCGGTTTTACCGCCAATGTCGCCTTTAAACTGATAACGATAACGAAGACGTACGCCTGTGCCCTCGTTTATCACAGCTTTTAGCATTTCAAGCATTTTATGTGAGGTTTCTTCACTGATAATCTCTGTATATTGAGGTGTGAAGGTAGAAATTACGTTGCCCTTGTTGTCTTCGATACGTGTTACAAACATTGGGTCTACCTTGATACCTTTGTTTACGAAA
The DNA here is from genome assembly GCA_045611845.1 of Candidatus Enterocola sp. Classification (GTDB taxonomy): domain Bacteria; phylum Bacteroidota; class Bacteroidia; order Bacteroidales; family Paludibacteraceae; genus Enterocola. Next base: position 15,929 of record JAZKXZ010000016.1, read on the forward strand.
GTGGTGTATGCGTCTACCATTTCGCTCACGCTCACTTCCACAGGACCTAAACATAGTGAAACCACAGGGTCTAGCTTACTCTTAATACCAAATGAATGCATAAGTTTTACAAGTGATTGTGGGCTGAATTCGCGAATTAGGTATGCTGAAATCCAGTTATTTGATTGAGAAAGTGCCCAACGAAGAGTAACCATCTCACCTATTTTGTTTTTAGAGTCGTTGCGTGGAGCCCATTCTGTGCCATCGCCAAGTACGAAAGTAGGTTGCACATTTGGCACGCGTGTGCAAGGCGACATACCCTCTTCCATTGCCAATGTATATAGATATGGTTTAATAGTAGAACCTACTTGACGCTTACCTGTTGACACCATATCATATTGGAAAGCAGAGAAATTTGGACCACCTACGTATGCTTTCACGTGACCGTTGTATGGGTTCATTGACATAAATCCGCAACGTAGGAAGTATTTATCCCAACGAATTGAGTCTATTGGCGAAAGTAGCGTATCAACATATTGTTTACCATTGAAAATGGTCATTTCTGTTTTAGTATTAAACGCACTGTCTATTTGAGCTTTTGTAAATTTAGCTCTATTCATTTTTATATAACGTTCAGACTGACGTTTGCTTCTCTCAAGAATATCTTTAATCTCTGCACGAGTTAAATCTTTTGAGAACGGAGCGTATGATTTTTTGCGTTTTTCTTTGAAGAATGCTGTTTGTAGATAGCCAGAAACGTGTTCACTCACTGCCTCTTCTGCATATTTTTGCATTCTTGAGTCTATAGTGGTATAAATTCTAAGACCATCTGTATAAAGATTGTAGTAATCGCCATTTGGCTTTTTGTTTTTCTTACACCAACCAAAAAGTGGATTTGTTTCCCACGCTAGTGAATCTTCGTAGAATTTTTGACCTTGCCATGAAGCATATTTCTTTCTATCTGGCTTTGAAATTACCATTATTTGACGAAGATATTCGCGGAAATATGGTGCGATACCTGCTTTATGGTCTGACGAACGATATTCTAGTTTAATAGGAAGTGCTGATAGTGAATCTGCCTCTGCAGCAGTAAGTTTTTCATTTTTCTCCATTTGTAGAAACACCACATTGCGTCTTTCTTGCGTACGCTCTGGAAAACGACGTGGGTTGAAATATGATGGATTTTGCAGCATACCTACTAGCATAGCCGCTTGTTCTACGTTTAGCTCTGCTGGTGTGGCATTAAAATATATTGTGGCAGCCGACTTAATGCCCACAGCATTGTTTAGGAAGTCGAACTGATTCAAATACATGGTAATAATTTCCTCTTTTGTGTAGTATCTCTCTAATTGAACGGCAATTACCCACTCTATAGGTTTTTGAAGGGCACGTTGAAAAATATTTTCCGCAGTTGGAGAATAAAGAAGTTTTGCTAGCTGTTGTGTAATGGTACTACCACCACCCGCTCCTTTTTGTCCTAGAAGACCACGTTTAACGATAGAACGGAACAATGCACGAAAATCGATACCAGAGTGTTCGTAAAATCTTACGTCTTCTGTAGAAATAAGTGCGTTGATTACATTTGGAGAGATTTGGTCGTAGCTTACTGCCACACGGTTGTCTTTTCCGTAGAAATAACGGCCAATAATTTCACCGTCTGAGGTATATACCTCTGAAGCAAATTTATTTTTTGGGTTTTGAAGTTCTTCTATTTCAGGCAAATAACCTATTACACCATTTGCAATAAGTATAAACAATAAAGCAACTAGGGATACACCTAGTGCAAATATCATCCATAGATATTTTATCCAACCACCTTTGTTTTGAGCTTTATTTTTTGCCTTTTTAGCCATATAAATCTGTAAACCTTACATAAATGCTTACAAATTTATAAGATTTTTTTGAAAATTCCTAATTGGATTTATATAAATTATAGAAAAATCTTTTCCACAAACTTTTAAATTCCTAACTCCTAACCCTTAACCGCTAACTTTTTTCTTAGTTTATCTACAAACTCGTAGTTCTTAATACCCCAATTTGGAGCGAGGCGTAGTTCGGGAGGAGATTGAGAAACGAAGCGCTCTATGCAGATATGCTCGGGAATGATGTTTACGATTTCGGTGCATAGGTCTAGATACTCATCTAAAGTAAAGAGAGGAACAGATGCTGGATCTTTTTCGTAAAGGTCTGCTAGTGCTGTGTTTTTTATGATTTGAAGTTGATGAAGTTTTACTACATCTACTGGTAAAGATGCTATTTTATGAGCAGTTTCGAGAATATCTTCACGAGTTTCACCTGGAAGTCCTAAAATAAAGTGTACAGCGGTGCGAATACCACGTTTTTGCGCTCTAAATATAGCATCTTCGGCGCATTTATAATCGTGTCCGCGATTTATTAATTTCAGTGTTTTATCGTGAGTGCTTTCCACTCCAATTTCAAGCAAAATAAAATATTTTTTACTTAATTCTGCTATATAATCTAACACCTCATCTGGCAAACAATCGGGGCGTGTACCAATAGAAAGCCCCACCACATTTGGGTGACTCAAAGCCTCTTCGTAACGCGACTTTATCTCGTCTAGCGTGCCGTAGGTGTTGCTAAATGCTTGAAAATATACAATGAAATGTTTGTATTCTGGTTTGTGAGAAAAGAACTTCAGTCCCTTTTCAATCTGCTCTGTTATGCTCTCGCCGTGCAAACAATAGTCTGGAGTAAAAGACTTATTGTTACAAAATATACAACCTCCCACCCCAACTTTTCCATCCCTATTGGGACAAGAAAAACCAGCTGTCACCGCAATCTTCTGAATTCTCTCAGAAAAAAACTGCTTCATATAGTCGGAGTAAGATTTGTACATAGTTATTTATTATTTAGATTTTGTTTCAAAACTGTATTTTAAAGGAGGGATTTTTAGGCGTCCCGAAGTCTGAGAAACCGGAGTTTACAGTAAATTCTGCGAGTTAGTGAGAGCAGAGTTAAGTTTACTTAAACTATGCCGAGCGTGAGCAGAATCGCCGCTAGGCAATGAGGATTTCGAAGACGAGGGCAACGACAAAAGCACCCTTTAAAATCAGTTTCTCGTTAGAGAATTTGCTGTTTTCGTAAATATAAACATCGGCATAATACTTCCGATGGCCAGAGAAAACAAAATACCAAACACATAAGTAATATTTACCACAAATTGGTCCATATAAATAGCTTTATCGGCTAATTCTATGTGGTTCATATAGTTTAGCATTGCAAAAATAGCTTTGTAGGCATACATACCAGGAATCATAGGCAGAAGCGCTGGAATATATATTACGGTAGCAGGAGTGCGAGTAAGTCTGCCAAATACTAGACCACAAGACCCCATAACAAAAGCACTTACTAAACAACTTACAAAAATGTGTAAGCCTGTAAAATCCAACATGGTAGCACGAGTAAAGTAGCCTAAAAAGCCTGTTAAAAGAATGGCATAGATTGCTCTTTTGGGAGGATTTGAGATAAGCCCAAAACCTAATGCTGTAATAGAAGCAAAAATAGCTTTTGAAAATATTAATAAGAATATCATGCCCAAATTAGATGAATAATGTTAATAGAAATAAGTAGGCCGATTGCCAATGAAATGGTATGTAGGGTTGCATTTACTAAACGTGAGAAACCAATTACAACGAAACCTTCTAAAATGTCAATAATGCCACTAATAAACACTACTCCAGGAACTAGGTAAAGCACACTAGTTGTAACTGCTACTGAACCTGTTTGTTCGTCTATAAATCCGCCCAAACTAGCTATTAACGACGCTGTTAGAGCTGTAAGAAGAATAGTTAAATGGTTGTTTACGTGTTTCTTAGTTAAGAAAGCTTTTAGGTTGAAACTAATAAAAGTAGAAACAAAAACCATCAACATAGCCCAAATTGTGCCATTGAAAAGGTAACAAAGTCCAAAACTAGCTAGCGACGCCATAAGCGACACTGTAAGGTGTGAATATCTAGGAGTAGATATTATTTTGTTGAATTTTGCTTCAAAGTCTTCTAACGACATTTTTTTGTCGTAAACTTCCCAGCTAAAACGGCTCAAATCGGCATTATTAGAAAGGCTAATTGGTGCTGCTGGTGCTGTAATTATCTCGTGATATTGCTCAGAAAGATTATTTGGATTGCAAAGCATAATGCTTATATTTCTAAGCGAAAGATTTATGCGCAAGTCGTAACCAAATGCCTCAGCAATTCGCTTAGCACTACGATTGATACGCGAGCTATGTGTACCACTCGCCACCATCACAGCCACATATTTGGCTAATATATGTCCTAGTTTGTTCATATTAATGAGGAATGAGGAATGTGGAATGAGGAATTAATTTCCCTATTCACATTCAATTATTCTTTATTATTATCTACTACTTAATTAGGTATTAAAAAAATAAGAAGATGTTTTTATTCCTAATTCCTAATTTCTAATTCCTAATTTTATATAATCTCCTACCTCGGTGGTTGAATATGCTTTTTCTGTTGTTAAATCTTCTGTTACGATGCCGTCGGCGATGGCTTTTTCTACCGCGTCACGAATCATCTTGCCCTCCTCCATCATATTAAATGCTGTTTCAAACATCATTGCCACAGAAAGAATTGCTGCCATAGGGTTTGCAATATTTTTGCCTGCCGCTTGTGGATAAGAACCATGAATTGGCTCAAAAAGTGAGGTATGAAGGCCTACAGAAGCACTTGGAAGTAGTCCCATAGAGCCAGAAATCACAGAAGCCTCATCTGTAAGAATGTCGCCAAACATATTTTCAGTTACCATCACGTCGAACGCTCGTGGATTTTGAATCATACGCATAGCTGCATTATCCACATAAAGATACTCAGTTTCCACATCTGGATATTCCGCAGAAATTTCCTTTGTAATCTGACGCCACATACGAGAAGTAGCCAAAATATTGGCTTTATCTACTAGTGTAAGTTTTTTTCTGCGTTTGCGGGCGTAAAGATACGACAATTTTACGATTCTTTCTACTTCTTCACGGGTATAAACGCAAGTGTCGTATGCTGTGTTGCCATCTTCTGAACGTCCTTGTGGTTTGCCAAAATAAAGACCACCTGTAAGCTCACGCACACAAACAAAATCTGCTCCTTCTACTAGGTCTGCACGCAGTGGTGACTTGTAAAGCAATGATTTATAAGTATTTACAGGGCGAATGTTGGCATAAAGTCCAAGACTTTTGCGCATTTTAAGCAAGCCTTGTTCTGGACGCACTTTTGCATTTGGGTCGTTGTCGTATTTTGGGTCGCCAAGTGCACCAAAAAGCACTGCATCAGACTCCATACATAGTTTGTGAGTGGCTTCTGGATATGGGTCACCGCATTCGTCAATAGCACAAGCCCCCACTATACCATACTCCAACTCAAGGTTATGACCTTTTATCTCACACACACGTTTCAACACCTTTACGGCTTCGTTTATCACTTCAGGACCTATTCCGTCCCCTGGTAAAACTGCTATTTTCATACTTAATTAATTAGGAATTAGGAATGAGGAATTCGTAGAATCGACGAAGTCAATTAATTCCTATCCTAGTTGTTTTTGTTATACTACTTAATATTTTTGAAATCTCGTTTGCTTCTTCTAATATAGAATTATATTCTACATCAGTTAAATAATCTGTTTTATATAATAAATTTATCCAATATATTGTCTCTAAAATCTCTTTATATGCTATATACATTTTAGATAAAAAATCTTTTTTACTAATACCACATATAGCTTCATTAATATTTGCACCTACACTTGTTCCTGAACGTAATATTTGTTTTGATAAAACATATTCATTTTTAGATTCTTTTAAATGTTTATACAAATTAACTATTCTTACTGCAAAAGAAAAACTTTTTTCTACAATTACATTATTAGTTTTCATAAAAGATATAATTTAAGATGAATATTATTGTAATTCCTAATTCCTAATTCCTAATTTATATTATATTATATTATATTAAGCATTTTTGTTGTTGCTTGTATCGCCGCCTCAGTTTGGTCGGCATCCAAGCCGTTTGTTTTCAGGATTCTACCATTCATATCCCATGTAATAACGGTTTGCACGAATGCATCGGTACGTCCGCCAGGAGGAATGGTAACGGTATAATCCACAAGAACAGGGTGTGGCATATTAAGTTTATCGTAAATTTGCCAAAGTGCTTTCATAAACGCATCGTACTGACCTTCTCCCATAGAAGAAGCTTGATAAGGAGTACCTTCTATTTCGATAGACACGTTTGCCACTGGCTTAAGACCACGTGTAGAAGACAAGGAATAGTTGATGATTTTCACTTTTTCTTCCACATTGGCTGTTTTAAGCACGTCTGACACAATATAAGGAAGGTCTTCTGGTGTTACCATTTGCTTTTTATCCCCTAATTCCACAATACGAGCGGTAACTTTTTTCATAGACTCTTCGTCGAGGTCGATACCAAGTGCAAGAAGATTTTTCTTAATGTTGGCTTTGCCAGATGTTTTGCCTAAGGCATATTCACGAGTGCGACCAAAACGTTCTGGAATAAGGTCGTTGCAATATAGATTGTTTTTCATATCGCCGTCGGCGTGAACGCCTGCCACTTGAGTGAACACGTGGTTTCCCACCACTGGCTTATTTGCAGGAATACGGATGCCTGAATATGTTTCTACTATCTTGCTAACACTATTTATTTCGTGTTCTTTGATGTTTGTTGATAAACCAAGTTGGTCGTGAAGCACGGCTAAAACGCTAGAAAGAGGCGCATTACCTGCACGTTCGCCTAGTCCGTTTACGGTAACGTGAATACAGTTTATACCCGATTGAACTGCTGCAAAAACGTTGGCCACTGCCAAATCGTAGTCGTTGTGAGCATGAAAATCGAACTGCAAATTTGGGTAACGAGTAAACATTTGAGTGCAAAACTTAGCTGTATCTGCAGGATTTAGCACGCCCAAGGTATCTGGAAGCATAAAACGACGAACTTTTGTGTCGCTTAAGGCATCCATTAGGGCAAAAACGTATTCTGGAGAGTTTTTCATGCCGTTGCTCCAATCTTCTAAATAGACATTCACAGCAATACCTGCCTCGTTTGCATACTCTAGAGTGCGTCTAATATCTGCAATGTGCTCCTCTGGCTTTTTGCCAAGTTGCATAGCGCAGTGTTTAAGCGAACCCTTGCAAAGCAAGTTCATCACTCTTATGCCTGCTGAACGAATCCAATCTACAGATTTATCGCCATCCACAAAACCTAGCACCTCTACCTTGTCTAGCAGACCTTTACTGTCTGCCCAACGGGCAATTTTTTGCACAGTAGTGAATTCACCCTCAGAAACAAGGGCTGACGCTACTTCAATTCTATCTAAGCACAGGTCCTCTAACAGAAGACGCGCCAATGATAGTTTTTCTTCCGATGCAAACGACACTCCCGATGTCTGTTCGCCGTCACGCAATGTTGTATCAAGTATTGTTATCATATTCAATTAATTAGGAATTAGGAATTAGGAGTTTTTGCTCAAATTCCTCAATTCTTCCTTTATTTGCTAATAAATAATCAATATCATCATATCCATTAAGGAAACATTCCTTTTTGTAGGCATTGATTTCAAAGTGTTCGATGGTGCCAGTGGCATCGTTTTTCACAGTTTGTGCCTCTAGGCAAATAGAAACTGTGGTTTTATTGTCGTTTTCAATGCTTTTGAATAGTTCTGCAAGAAATTCGTCGCTTACAACTATTGGCAACACACCATTATTCATAGCGTTGTTTTTGAAAATATCGGCAAAGAAACTAGAAATCACCACTTTAAAGCCATATCCTGCCACAGCCCAAGCTGCGTGTTCACGAGAAGAACCACTACCAAAGTTCTTTCCTGCAACCAAAATAGTGCCAGAATAGTTTGGATTGTTTAGTACAAACGAATTAATAGGGTTTCCCTCTTTGTCGAAACGCCAATCTCGAAATAAATTGTCGCCAAAGCCCTCTTTTGAGGTTGCTTTAAGGAAACGCGCTGGTACTATTTGGTCTGTATCCACATTTTCAAGTGGTAATGGGATGCAGGTTGATGTTATTTTATTTATTTTTTCCATTGGTTTGTTATTAGGTGTTTTCGGTACCTGAGTCCGCGGTCACTGAGCTTGTCGACGTATTGATGAGCGTAGCGAATAACGGGACCGCACTTAATTAACATATTTGACATTAGCACTTTTATAATTTTCCCATAATTGCAACTTGAGCGGCGGTGAGCGGTGATGCAAGAATGGTGCGAGCACCAGGTCCTTGACGCCCTTCAAAGTTACGATTACTTGTTGAAACAGAGTATTTTCCTGCAGGAATTTTATCCTCATTCATGGCAAGGCAAGCAGAACAACCCGGCTCGCGAAGTTCAAAACCTGCTTCGGTAAGAATTTCAAGCAAACCCTCTTCAATTATTTGCTGACGCACTTTCCACGAACCTGGCACAAGCCAAGCAGTGATATTGTCTGCTTTCTTTTTGCCTTTTACATAATTTGCAAACACTCTAAAATCTTCTATTCTACCGTTGGTACAACTTCCCAAGAAAACATAGTCAATTTGTTTGCCGATTAGGCTTTCGCCTGGTTTAAATCCCATATAATCAAGAGATTTAAGGAACGACGCCCTACCCACTTCGTCTATGCTTTCAAGCGTTGGAATATTGCCAGTTATTGGCATTGCCATACCTGGATTTGTACCATAGGTAATCATTGGCTCAATATCTTCGGCATAGAATGTTATTTCGCGGTCGAAAACAGCATCATCATCGCTTTTTAAGGTTTTCCAATATTCAAGAGCCTTGTCCCAAGCCTCGCCTTTTGGAGCAAAATCTGTACCTTTTATATAATTAAATGTGGTTTCGTCTGGAGCTATCATTCCGCCACGAGCACCCATTTCAATAGAAAGATTACAAAGTGTCAAACGACCTTCCATGCTCATATTTCTTACCACTTCACCCGCATATTCCACGAAATAACCTGTTGCACCGCCTGTGGTAAGCTTCATCATCATATAAAGTGCCACATCTTTTGGTGTAACGCCTTCTTTTAGCGTACCTTCGAAGTTAATTCTCATAGTTTTTGGGCGAGATTGGAACACGCATTGTGTAGCAAGCACCATTTCCACCTCAGAAGTACCAATACCAAACGCCACTGCCCCCATTGCACCGTGTGTGGATGTGTGTGAGTCGCCACAAACTATAGTCATACCAGGTAGTGAAAGGCCATTTTCTGGTCCTACCACGTGAATTACACCATTTTTAGGGTGCCCCATTGGAAAATAACCTGTTCCAAATTCCTTAGCATTTCTGTCGAGTGTATCAACCTGATTTTTAGATACTGGGTCTGAAATAGGTTTATCTTGGTTCAAAGTTGGAATATTGTGGTCTGGAATACAAGTAATTTTTTCTGGACGAAACACTTTTAGTCCTCTCTTTCTAAGTCCGTCAAATGCTTGTGGACTTGTCACCTCGTGACAATACATGCGGTCGATATAAAGCTGTGTTGGTCCATCTTCCACCACACTCACCACATGCGCATCCCAAATTTTATCAAATAATGTGTACATATTTTTAAATAGTTGTTTATTCTGGGCCCTTCGACAAGCTCAGGGACCGAATATATTTAGTTGAGAGTTTATTTAAAGGAGGGATTTTTAGGCGCCTCGAAGTCTGAGAAACCGGAGTTTACTAAACGTAAATGAGGATTTCGAAGACGAGGGCAACACCAAAAGCACCCTTTAAATAAACTCGAATTAGAATTTGTTTATTGCATCGATGTACGCCTCCACCGAAGCAACAACTATATCCGTATCGGCACCAAAACCGTAATATACCTTATTATTATGTAGCACTTGCATATGAACTTTACCCATATCGTCACTACCACGGTCGATAGCTTGAATGGTAAATTCTTGAAGCACCATTTCTCGTTTTATAATTTGTTTTACCGCTGTAATGGCAGCATCCACTGGACCATTACCGAATGAAGAAGCCTCAAATTTTTCGCCAGAGATGATTAGTGAAATTTGCGCCTCAGATTTTACTCCTTTGCCAGATGTAACTTTCAGATAATCAAGCTGAATACGTTTTGCTTTTGATGATTCTTTTCCAGCAAGAAGAAGAATATCTGCATCGTTTATATTTTTCTTTTTATCTGCTAAAACAAGAAATTTTTGATATAATTCGTCCAATTTTTCGCCTTCTGCTTCTACTCCCAATACATTTAAACGATGTTTTAGCGCTGCGCGACCACTACGAGCGGTAAGAAGGATAGAATTGTCGTCGATGCCCACTTCTTTTGGGTTGATTATTTCGTAGGTTTGGATATTTTTAAGCACGCCATCTTGGTGAATACCAGATGAATGCGCAAATGCGTTGCGACCTACTATAGCTTTGTTTGCCTGAACAGGCATATTCATTAAGTTAGAAACCAAACGGCTAGTTGAAACTATCTTTTGGGTATTGATATTAGTATCTACACCTAGGTTTTTATGACATTTTAAAATCATAGCAATTTCCTCCAAAGAGGTGTTGCCCGCACGTTCGCCAATGCCGTTTACTGTTACTTCCACCTGACGTGCACCATTAAGAATTCCTGCCATTGTGTTGGCGGTTGCCATACCTAAATCGTTGTGACAGTGGGTAGAAATTATTGCTTTGTGAATGTTTGACACATTTTCCATAAGATACTTGATTTTTGCACCAAACTCGTCTGGCAAACAATAACCTGTGGTATCTGGAATGTTTACAACTGTAGCTCCTGCCTTTATCACAGCCTCCACCACTCGTGCTAGATATTCGTTGTCTGTTCTGCCTGCATCTTCACAATAAAACTCTACGTCTTCCACATATTTTTTTGCATATTTTGTGGCAGCAACGGCACGCTCTAGAATTTCATCTCTATTTGAGTTGAATTTGTACTTAATATGACAATCGGAAGTGCCAATACCTGTGTGAATACGCTTGTTTTTGGCATATTTTAGTGCTTCAAAAGCAATGTCAATGTCTGTTTGAATGCCACGTGTAAGGGCACAAATAGTAGGCAAAGTAACTGCTTTTGAAATTTCTACTACAGAATTGAAATCGCCAGGAGACGACACTGGGAAACCAGCCTCAATCACGTCCACGCCCAACGCTTCAAGCGCTTTTGCCACCTCAATCTTCTCCACCGTGTTTAGCTGACAGCCCGGCACTTGCTCTCCGTCTCTAAGAGTTGTATCGAAAATAAATAATCTATCCATTGTTTTTAGTTAATTAGGGATTAACACATTCACCTAAAATGTAAAGCCTAAAAGTTAAAAAAAGAGCCTCTTCTGCTACAGGAAGCAAGAGAGGCTCAAATATTTTGAATTATATATACCAGACTTACTTCCTATTACTTTGTAGCAGGATAATAATGTTTAGTATAATAATAATGTTTTTCACTTTGTTAGTTTTTTATCTTTTGCGTTAGCAAATTTATAGCAATTATTTTATTTAACAAATAAATTAACAAAAAAAATGCTATTTTTTATACGCTTTTTATTCTGCCCTTTTATTTCATTAGTTTATTTAGTATTTCTATAAAGCGTTTTTGCGCCAAAGGTTGTTTATTTTCTTGAAAATTGGCGTATGCTTCGTGATAATCGCTAAAAATGTCGTCGATAATTTCTTCTAACTCAGGCTCTTCTGTTATTACACGGCGTGTGGCAAGACGACGATAAAATTGAGCTGCTTTTAGTTTTTCTTCATATTGTTCTGGCTTGTTCATTTCTATTAAATGTTCGCTTTGCGCCAAATGATAGAAAAAATAATAAAACTCCATTCTGTCTTTAAACCAAGGCATCATCGCAGCCATTACCTTTTGGTCCAATTTTTGTATTTTTTCTTGTGTCTCTGTCATACTATTTTAATTAGGAATTGCAAAGTTAAAAAATTACACCTTATTATATAGCATTTATACATAAATTTTTGTAAATTTGCGAGATTTTAGAAAACATTTAATAAAAGACGCTTTGAAAACAATAAACTTCATACTTTTTTTAGCTCTAGCGCTATGCCTAGTGGGTTGTAACACCAAAAGCGAAAGCGAACAAGATGAGCAAATCTTACAAGAAATTGCCGAAGACAAACTAAATATTGAATATGGCGGCATTATTGTGGACGACTACAACAGCATAGACAAAACCATTACTTCTGGTACTGCTGTTTCAAATCTTTTTATTAGCGCTGGCGTAGATCCAAAAACTGCATATCAACTAAATTTTACTCCAGACAGTATTTTTAGTGCAAAAAGAGTAAAAGCAGGTAAAAGTTACACTATTTATCAAACAAAAGATAGTCTTCCAAAGACTGATTATATTGTTTATCACCGTTCACTTGTGGAACACGTGGTATTCGACTTCAAAGACTCGTTGAACGTTAGTCTTTATAAAAAACCTGTTACAACTGTAACCAAAGTGGATTCTGTAAATATTGAATCTTCTATGTGGAACGCTATTGTGGACAACAATTTGAATCTAGGTCTTGCTGGCGAACTTTCTGAAATTTATGCTTGGGTAATTGACTTCTTTGGTATTCAAGTGGGCGACGGTTTCAAGGTTTATTACGACGAAAATTTTGTTGATAGCACTTCTGTGGGCATTAGCAAAATCCACGCAGCTGTTTTCACTCACAACAAGCAACAATACTACGCTTACAATTTTGAAAAAGGTGAAACATATGGTTTCTGGGACGAAAACGGTAATAGTTTAAAGAAAGCTTTCTTGAAGGCTCCTCTTAAATTTACTCGTATTTCTTCTGGATTTACATACGCTCGTAAACACCCTGTGTATAAGGTGGTTCGTCCTCACACTGGTGTGGACTATGCTGCGCCAAAGGGCACTCCTGTAATGTCTATTGGTGATGGTAAAGTTACTTTCCGTGCTTGGAAAGGCGGTGGTGGTAACACTGTATATATTAAACACAATAGCGTGTATAGCACTGGTTATCTGCACCTTTCTGCATACGCAAAAGGCTTAAAAGTGGGCGACCGCGTGCGTCAAGGTCAGGTGATTGGTTATGTGGGTAGCACTGGTGCTTCTACAGGTCCTCACCTAGATTTTAGGGTTTGGAAAAACGGTACTCCAATCAACCCTCTAAAAATGGAATCACCTTCTGTGGAGCCAATTCCTGCAAAATACATGGAGGAGTTTAAAGTGGTACGCGATAGTTTAGATAAAGTACTTAGATAAATTAGGAATTTGGAATGTGGAATGAGAAATTAATTGACTTCGTCGATTCTACGAATTCCTAATTCCTAGCTCCTAACTCCTAACTGTGAAGAAACACACCGGACATATAATTGCAATCGAGGGCAACACCGTTACTGTGAAGGTTTTGCAACTGTCGGCTTGTGCGCATTGTGAGGGGAAGAAGTTTTGCACACTGGCAGAGAGCAAGGAAAAAGAGATAAAAATCTCTGTAGAAGACCCTAGCATTTACAGCATTGGCGAAGAGGTGCAAATTATTGCTCAAAAGAAACAAATGTTCACTGCGGTGGTTTGGGCATACGTTTTACCACTTGTACTGTTGTTTGCAGGCGTGGGATTGGGAAGCGTTTTAGAATTTACAGAAGTACACTCTGCCCTACTTGGCTTACTTGCCGTGGCTGTTTATTATGTATTTCTGTTTGCAATAAATAAGATATTAAGTAAAAGTTTAGAATTTAAAATAAGTAAACTTAGATGAATATAATTTTAATTTCACTAATTGTGTTGGGTTCCATAGGAATTGTAGCCGCTGTAATTCTATTTTTCGTGGCTAAAAAGTTCTATGTTGAAGAAGACCCTAAGATTTCAGAGATTGAAAGTGTGCTTCCTGGAGCAAACTGCGGTGGTTGTGGATTCGCCGGCTGCAAAAACTTTGCAACGGCTTGTGTTTCTGCCACCGAACTTGGCGATTTAAGATGTCCTGCGGGCGGAAATGATGCAATGAACGCCATTGCACAAATTTTGGGAGTAACGGTGGCAGAAACCAAGCCTAAAGTGGCAGTGCTACGCTGTGCGGGCACCTGCGCAGTGCGTCCACGCACCTCTCACTACAACGGTGTGCAATCTTGTGCCATTGCCACTGCCACTTTTGCCGGCGAAACTGGCTGCTCTTTCGGTTGCTTGGGATATGGTGATTGTGCAAAAGTATGCTCTTTCGGAGCTATTACAATAAATAAAGAAACAGGACTAGCAGAAATAGACGAAGATAAATGTACTTCTTGTGGCGCTTGCGTTAAAGCGTGTCCAAAAGGCATACTAGAGTTGAGATTTAAAGGTCCTAAGAGCAGAAGAATTTATGTTTCTTGTGCAAACAAAGACAAAGGTGCAAAAGCTCGCAAAGCTTGCGCTGCAGCATGTATCGGTTGTGGTAAATGTGTGAAAGAATGTGCTTTCGGCGCCATTACAGTAGAAAACAACTTAGCTTATATAGACAACAACCTTTGCCGTTTGTGCAAAAAATGTGTGGCTGCTTGCCCGACAGGTGCTATACAAGCGTTAAACTTCCCAGTAATTAAGAAAGATGAAAACATTTAAGATAGGTGGAGTTCACCCACACGACAACAAACTAACTGCTCACAAGCCAATTGTAACGTTGGCAGCGCCAAAGGAAGCAATTTTTCCTCTTGAACAACATATTGGAGCACCTGCAAAACCTATAGTTGCTGTAGGTGATAGAGTGAAAACTGGTCAAATGATAGCAGATGCTGCAGGTTTTGTATCGGCTCCTGTGCATAGTTCTGTGACTGGTACAGTTACCAAAATAGCAGAATTTACAGACCCTCAAGGCTTTGCTAAACAAGCTATTTATATTAAGGCTGAAGAGAAAGATGAATGGGCAGATGGTATTAATATTTCTGACGAACTAGTTAAAAACACTTCTTTAGAGCCTAAAGAAATTATCAAAAAAATTGCTGATGCAGGTATTGTAGGTCTTGGCGGCGCTTGTTTCCCTACTCACGTAAAACTTACCCCTCCTGCCGACTGCAAAATTGATAGCCTTATTATAAACGCTGTGGAATGTGAACCTTATCTTACTCACAACCACAGACTTATGCTAGAAAAAGCGGGCGAAGTAATTATTGGTACTCGCCTTATTATGAAGGCTCTAGGCATAGACAAAGCATATATTGGCATTGAAAGCAACAAGATGGACGCAGTGAACACACTAAGAGAAACTGCAGAAAAACTTAGCGATTTCGTACATATTATAGAGGTAGTTCCACTAAAAATGAAATATCCTCAAGGTAGCGAAAAACACCTAATTCAAGCCCTAACAGGCAGAGAAGTGAAGAGTGGTGCTATTCCTGCTTCTGTGGGCGTGGTAGTGCAAAACGTGGGTACTGCATTTGCAGTGTACGAGGCTGTTCAGTTTAACAAACCTCTTATCGACCTATTCATGACCGTTACTGGTAAGAGCATGACAGAGGGTGGCAACTTCAGAGTGCGCATGGGTACTTCAATGAACGATGTGCTTACCATGGTAGGCGGTATTCCTGCTGATGCAGAAAAAGTGATTGGCGGTGGCCCTATGATGGGACGTTGTATCTCAAACCTAGACACCCCTATTACTAAAAGAAGTTCTGCAATTCTTTGCCTTGAAAAGCAAGAAACTGTGCGTGAAGATGTTTTAGACTGTATTCGTTGTGGTAAATGTATAGGTACTTGCCCTATGGGACTTGAGCCTTACCTACTTGCAAAACTTACAGAAATAGAAGACTGGAGCTGCCTTGAAGAACATTATATTATGGACTGTATAGAATGTGGTTGTTGTACATTTACTTGTCCTTCTCACAGACCACTTCTAGACTATGTTCGCTATGGCAAATTTAAAGTTGGATGTATCATTCGTAATAGAAAATAATTATGAGTAAATATACAGTAGCACCTGCTCCACACGTTCATGGTGGAGATTCTGTTCAGAAAAATATGCTAAATGTAATTTTAGCGCTTATGCCTGCATTTTTAGCTGGTATTTACTATTTTGGCACTGGCGCCATAGTAGTTTCTGGCATTGCAATACTTTCTTGCGTGGCATTTGAATGGTTGATAACCAAGTTTTTACTAAAAAAAGAGGTTCAAATTTTCGATTGCTCTGCCATTCTTACAGGTATGCTTCTTGGTATGAACCTTCCTTCTTCACTTCCTTGGTGGATGGTGGTAATTGGTTCTCTTATTGCCATTGGCATAGGTAAAATGAGTTTCGGCGGACTAGGGAACAACCTTTTCAACCCTGCACTTGTGGGTCGTGTATTCCTACTAATCTCATTCCCTGCAGCAATGACCACTTGGCCTATTCCTGCTCCACTTACATTTGATGGTTCTGTAGATGCTCTTACTGCAGCTACCCCACTTTCATATATTAAAGAAGGTATTTTTACCACATTTACTCATGCAGAAATGGCGATTGGTGAAATCGGCGGTAGTTTGGGTGAAACCTCTAGTGTGGCACTGCTTCTAGGTCTTGTTTACCTACTTGCAACTCGCACGATTTCATGGCACATACCTGTGAGCATTATAGGTACTGTACTTATTTTCACAGGCATTATGCACGGCATAGACCCTTGCACATACGCATCTCCACTACTTCATATTACTTCTGGTGGTCTGCTACTTGGTAGCATTTTCATGGCAACAGACTATGTCACTTCTCCTATGACCAAAACTGGTCAACTTATTTTTGGTATTGGCATTGGCGTTATTACCGTGATTATCCGTCTTTTCGGTTCTTATCCAGAAGGTATTTCATTTGCAATTCTTATTATGAATGCTGTGGTACCATTAATTAATCGTTATATTCGTCCTAAACGTTTCGGAGCAAAATGAAAAAGATAGAATCTACATTTATTAATATGTTAGTGTCACTGCTAATGGTTTGCCTTATCTCGGCTGGACTTTTGGCAGGTGTGTATGAACTAACCAAGGCTGACATTGCGTTAGCAGAGAAAAACAAACAAGAAAACGCGCTTAAAGGCGTACTTCCTGAGTTTGACACTATTAAAACAGATAGTATCAACGGTGCTCCTGTGTTTAAGGCATTTAAAGGCGACCAATATGTGGGTGTGGCAACAATTGCTAGCGCAATGGGCTTCTCTGACCAAATTATTATTATGGTTGGTTTAGACAAGGCTAACAATATTGTAAACTACGAAGTGCTTTCTCAAAAAGAGACTCCTGGTTTAGGTACAAAATGCGTAGATTGGTTTAAAAATCAAATCAATGGTAAAAGCATAAACACAGATTTCAAGGTAACAAAAGATGGTGGCGATGTGGATGCTATTACCGCTGCTACAATATCTTCTCGTGCATTCCTTAAAGCAGTAGAAAACGCAAGCGAAACTCTTCTACAAGAAGAAGACGATGACACAGACGCAACAGAAGTAGAATAATTAGGAATGAGGAATGAGGAATTTTTCTAGTAGCGAGAGCAATGATAAGCTCGCTTAAGCATTGCCGAGTCACGACGAAAAATCATGAGCGAAGCGAATAATTTATAATTAATTTGACATGAATAAACTAAAAATACTTTTCAACGGAATTTTAAAAGAGAACCCAACGTTTGTTCTTTTACTTGGTATGTGTCCAACATTGGCTACTACCACATCAGCTATAAATGGTATCAGTATGGGACTAGCCACAGCATGTGTTCTATTATGCTCAAACGCAGTTATATCATTGGTAAAGAACCTTATTCCAGATAGCGTTCGCATTCCTGGTTATATTGTGATTATAGCATCGTTAGTTACCGTAGTGGAACTTTGCCTAAAGGCTTGGGCACCAGCAGTTTCAGAAAGTCTTGGTCTGTTTATTCCACTTATTGTGGTAAACTGTATCGTACTTGGTCGTGCAGAGGCTTTTGCTGCTAAAAACTCTGTTTTAGACTCTGCTTTTGATGGTCTAGGCATGGGACTTGGTTTCACCCTTTCACTTACTGTGATTGGTGCTATCAGAGAGTTCCTAGGCAGTGGACATATCTTTAATATTAGCATTTATCCAGAAGATTATAGCATGCTAATATTCATTTTAGCTCCTGGTGCATTCATTGTATTAGGTTTATTAATGGCAACAATTCAACACTTTAAAAATAAATAATTATGAGTTACTTTCTAATATTTATTTCTGCAGTTTTTGTAAATAATATAGTGCTATCTCAATTCCTTGGGATTTGCCCTTTCCTTGGTGTTTCTAAAAAGTTAGACACAGCAATGGGTATGAGTGCGGCAGTGGCATTTGTAATGGTACTTGCTACACTTTGCACATTCCTTATTCAAAACTATGTGTTAGTGCCTCTAGAAATAGGATTTATGCAAACTATTGTATATATCCTTGTAATTGCGGCTCTTGTGCAAATGATAGAAATCATCTTAAAGAAGATTTCTCCTGCACTTTACCAAGCATTAGGGGTATTCCTACCACTTATTACCACAAACTGTACCATTTTAGGTGTTGCAATTTTAGTAATTCAAAAGAATTTCTCTCTAATCCAGAGTCTATTCTTTGCACTTTCTACCTCAATAGGTTTTGGACTTGCTCTTATCCTATTTGCAGGACTACGTGAACAACTTCGTTTTTCATCACTTCCAAAAGCAATGCAAGGCACACCAATTGCTCTTATCGTAGCGGGTCTGCTTGCCATGGCGTTTATGGGATTTTCAGGGGTTGCGTAGCAACAGTTAGGAGTTAGGAGTTAGGAGTTAGGAATTCGAAGAATCGCCGTTAGGCAATTAGGAGTTTTTACGTAAGATATTAATTATGGAAATTATTCTTAAATATTTCAAGGGGCTGAGCGAAGAGCAAATTGCTCAATTTAAACAACTAGAAGCCCTATATACCGATTGGAACTCAAAAATCAATGTTATTTCACGCAAAGACATTGACAAACTATACCTACATCACGTGCTTCACAGCATGGTGATTGGCAAAATTTTGCCTTTCCAAGACGGAAGCAAAATCATTGACATAGGCACTGGTGGTGGTTTCCCTGGCATTCCACTAGCTATTCTGTTCCCAAATTGCGAGTTTACCCTACTCGATTCTGTTGGTAAAAAAATCAAAGTTGCTTCAGAAGTGGCTAACGCAATTGGTCTTAAAAATGTTCGTTTTGTAAACGACCGCATGGAAAACGAAAAAGGTCTTTACGACTTTGCAGTGAGCCGTGCCGCTATGAATCTAACCGACCTTGTAAAAGTTTGCAAGAAAAACATTAGCAAAACCGACAAAAATGCTCTTCCAAACGGTCTTATCTGCCTAAAAGGCGGCGAAATGACAGAAGAACTTAAGCCATACAAAAAACTTGCTACTGTTTACGAACTTACCGAGTTCTACAAAGAAGAATATTTCCAAACCAAAAAAGGTGTATACCTGCCACTACGTTAATTAGGAATTAGGAATTAGGAATTAGGAATTCGAAGAATCGCCGTTAGGCAATTAGGCAATTAGAAATCCCCCACAAGGGCACCCGAGTGGAACGAGGGTGCAACAAAAGAAACAATATGAAAATTAAGTGCTTTGTAACCAACCCAATTCAAGAAAACACATATTTGCTTATCGGCGAGGCAAGCAAAAAATGTGTGGTAGTAGATGCTGGTATTCTTTACGACTACGAGGAAGAAGAATTTAGCAACTACCTAGAAACCAATGGATTGGAACTTGTGGCAGCGCTTAACACTCACCTACACCTAGACCACTGTTTTTGCATCGATTTTCTTTATAAAAAATATGGATAAAAGGCAAAAGCCGACAAAAAAGAAGAAAGCAACTTGAATATGATCAAATCATACGCCCAAGTGTTTGGTATTCCATACAATGGCGACATTCAAGAGCTTGATTCATATCTAAACGACGGCGATGAAATTACATTTGGCGAAACTACATTGCGTGTAATTTCTGTGCCAGGCCACAGCGCAGGAGGAGTTGGTTTCTACAATGAAAAAGACGGCATTTTAATTATTGGCGACAGCCTATTTAAAGGAAGTATCGGTCGTACAGACCTTCCTGGTGGCGATTACGGCACTCTTATTTCATCCCTAACCAAACGCATCATGACCCTACCAGAAAACACCATTGTTTACCCAGGTCACGGTCCATCCACCACCATCTCCGAAGAAAAAATCTACAATCCGTACCTTTAGTTTTATTTGTAAATCAACCTACTCTCTCTTCCCCAAGAGCGAATCACAAGAGAATCTGACACTACCATTGAGGCGGTGGCAAGGGCA
>JAZKXZ010000017.1:0-63204 GCA_045611845.1 Candidatus Enterocola sp.
TCCCAAAGGCATAATGACTACGAAGTTTTTTGAGGCTGTGGGCGTGGAAAAACCTGTGCTTTGCGTACCAAACGACGAGGGTTGCTTATCTAACGTGATAAACGAAGTGAACGCCGGACTTGCCGCAAACACTGTGGAAGATGTGAAAGAATTTATCACAGAAAAATACAACGAATGGCAAAAAAATGGTTTTACTAGACAAAATATTAGAAATAAGGAGTATTTTTGTAGAGAAAACCAAGCAAAGCAATTTGTAGAAGTTTTTAATTCTATCCAATAAATGCTATCAATTTTAATACCTACATATAATTATGATTGCTCGTCGCTAGTGTACGACTTGAACACTCTTTGCGTGCGTGCAGGCATTGAATATGAGATTGTCGTGGGCAATGATGGTAGCACTACAAATATGCAAAATCTTAAAAATCTATCTCAAACACTAGAGAATTTTAAGTTTTTGGATTACAAAGAAAACAGAGGTCGTTCTATAATAAGAAACACACTTGCAAAAGAGGCAAAGTATGACAAACTGCTATTTATAGATAGCGATATGAAAGTGTATAAGTCGGACTTCATTCAGCAATACGTAAAGGAAAATTCCCCTATTGTGGCTGGAGGCATTAAAGTGCTAGAAGACAAAAACCCTACCTATATTCTTCATAAGAAGTACGAAAAAAATCGTTCTACCAACATCGCCACCACGCAAAACCTACTTGTTAGAAAAGACGTGTTCGACGAGATACGTTTTATCGAAAATGTGAAGAAATATGGATATGAAGACATTATCTTTTCTCACCGACTAGACAAAATGTACGGAATAAAATTTATCTACAATCCGCTAATTCACAACGGTCCTATTCCTACTGATATTTTTATTAAGCGATTAGATGAATCTACCGAAGTGTTGATAGACCTATATAGAAACCCAAAATATAAAAAAGACATAATAGAATCTTCAAAACTACTTCGCGCATATTTAAAAATAAAAAAAGTAAAAGGTTTTTACCTGTTACTTTTTAAAATGACAAAGAAGATTCTTGTGCAACAGCTAAAATCAAAAAATCCTAGCATGTTCGTTATGGACGTCTACAAGCTAGGACTTTTGTGCGAGCGCATCAGCATCAATTAGCAAAAAACTCAGATACTGCAGCTAGATATGTCTTTGATACAGGTATTTCGCATGGCATTTCTGTATCCAACTCCAACAATAAACCATCTTTTGATTTTCTAAGTAGTTTTACATTTCTTGAGTTTACCATATAAAATCTATGGCATCTAATTAGATTTATATTGGAGATACCTTCTTCTATATTTTTAAGTGTATTGCGTAGCAAATAGTTTACAATCTCCTTTTTGTTGTTTAGGTAATAGATGTAAACATAATTGTCGGCAGACTTAAGATAAAGCAAATCTTCTGCACGAAGCGACAAACGTAAAACCCCCTTTTCATCGGAAAAATTCACTAGTCCTTTTAGTTCTTCTGCAGGTGCTTCTGCCGATTCTGCTAGTGCTTCCTTAAGTTCCTTTTCCCTTTCTTTAAGTGAAAAATATAACCAAGAAACTAGGTATGGAATAAAAAGAACAGACAACACAGAAATTGAAGTTCTTTCTAAAATTGTAGTAAACGATCTGGTATTTGGCTCATTTAAGCTCCACGCAAACACAGATAAAACTACAATAATAGCCACTACTTCTAATGCTATCCAAGTGTAAAATGTTTTGAATGTTTGAGGCTTGCGTTTATTGGCTTTGTAGAATAAAACCCTACTTGTAATGAGGGTGATAAGCCCCAATATAATCAGTGAAATTATATAAAAAAGACTTTGATTTGAATCTATAATAAAGCCCCTCAAGACCACCTGAGGGCGATATGCCAAAATTAATGCTACTGCCCCTAACAACACTATAAAGAAGAAACGGATGATATCCAGCTTCTCTGTCATGAATTTAGGTACTTTTCTTTCCATATTTTGTATTTGACCACAAAGATACGATTTTTACCACTATTATAAATTATAAAAAATATTAATTCACCCCATAATAGTTGATTTCACCCCATTTATTTTGTTTTCGCCACTTTTGAAGGGGTGGATAGACCATAAATTTTTTGCTCAGATGTAGAGGTAGTAATTTTGCACTCCGTTTCACTACGTGCCAATTCTTGTGCAAACGAGAGGAGAACCAAGCTTGCTTGAGTTATCCCGAGTGCAGCCAAGAATCATGAGGTGCGGAGCACCGAATAATTAGGAATTAGGAAATTATACGGACACAGCGTGTCCGTAAAAATAAACAGAACATATTGAACATAAAGAACAATAGATGAAGATTATTGCAACTGGTAGTGCGCTACCTCATTTAGAACTTACAAACTATGATATATCCAAGTATGTGGATACTAACGATGAATGGATATATTCTAGAACAGGTATTAAATCTAGAAGAGTAATCTCTACAGAAACTATCACAGGACTTGCGGTGAATGCGGCGAAAAATTGTATTGAGAGTTCTGGCGTTTCTCCCGATGAAATCGACTATATTTTATGCCACAACATAATTTACGATGCCATCACCCCTTCATTGGCATGTTTTGTTATGCACGGCATTCAAGCTAGTTGCCCTACTCTAGACCTTAATGCTGCGTGTACAGGTTTCTTATATGCTCTAGACTTGGCAGATGGTCTTATTAGATCTGGCAAAGCTAAGAAAATCCTTATTGTATGTGCAGAACAACCTTCTAAGTTTGTAAACTGGGAAGAAAGAGACACCTGTATCTTGTTTGGTGATGCTGCTGGTGCTGTGATTGTGAGTGCTGAAGGTGATGATGCATTATTCAATATTGGTACTAGATATATCGGTGCTCTTTATTGCCCTGTAAACTATGGCAACTCACCATTTTGCAAACACGACAAAGAAGACAAGCCTTTCCTTCAAATGAAAGGTAAAGAAGTATTTAAAGCTGCAGTGCAATATTGTACTAGCGATATTAATACTATTTTAGAAAAATCTGGCAAAACTATAGATGATATAGATTATTTCCTACTTCATCAGGCCAATATGAGAATTCTTGAAACTATAAGAACAAATATTGGTATCCCTGAGGAAAAACTTCCACACAACCTAGAACGTACTGGTAATACCTCATCAGCTAGCGTGCCTGTTCTTCTCGATGAAATGAACAAAAAAGGGAAATTTAAAAAAGGTGATACTTTAATATTTAGTACTTTTGGTTCAGGATTTACATCTGGAGCATGTATTATTAAATGGTAAACTTAAAATATAAAGAATATGATTAAAACTCAAATTTGTGATTTATTAGGCATACAGTATCCTGTTTTACAAGGTGGTATGGCATGGGTATCTGAAGCTAATCTTGCTGCAGCAGTGTCTAATGCAGGTGGTTTAGGTATTATTTCTGCTATGAATGTGGATGCCGAACACGTGAGAAACGAAATTAGAAAATGTAGAAGCCTAACAAATAAAAATTTTGGTGTAAACATTATGCTTATGAGTCCTTTTGCTGCTGACGTGGCAAAGGTGGTGGTAGAAGAAGGTGTTGCGGTAGTAACTACTGGGGCAGGTTCTCCTGCTAAATATATGCCAGAGTGGCTTGCTGCTGGTATTAAAGTAATTCCTGTAGTGGCATCTGTAGCTCTTGCTATGCGTATGGAACAATATGGTGCTAGCGCAGTAATTGCAGAAGGTTGCGAATCTGGCGGTCATGTAGGCGAAATGAACACTATGGCTCTTGTGCCACAAATTTGCGACGCTGTAAATATTCCTGTTATTGCGGCTGGTGGCATTGCAGATGGTAGAGGTCTTGCTGCAGCACTTATGCTTGGCGCAGAAGGTGTACAATGTGGCACTTGCTTCCTAGTGGCAGACGAATGTGTTATCCACGAAAACTACAAAAATAAAATTGTATCTGCTCGCGACTCTGATACTATCGTAACAGGTAAGAAATTTGGTCACCCAGTGCGCTCACTTAAAACTCCATTCTCTAGAGCATTTGCAAAAATGGAACAAAGTGACTCTGTAACAGAAGAACAAGTGATGGCATTTGGTGCTGGTTCACTTAGAAAAGCTGCTGTAGATGGCAACATAGAAGAAGGTTCATTTATGGCTGGTCAAATTGCTGGTCTAGTGAAATCTATTCGTCCTACAAAAGAAATTGTAGAAAGCATGGTAAATGAGGCAAAAGAAATTCTAATTAAAGCAAATAATAGATTGTTATGAATAGAAGAGTAGTTATAACAGGAATGGGAGTGATCTCAGCTGTTGGGAACAATATTGAGACATTTTGGAATAATATAAAAAACGGTGTTTGCGGAATTGATTTTATAAAATCTTTCCCTACAGAAGAAACAACTGTAAAGGTAGCTGGAGAAGTTAAAGACTTCAACCCAGAAGAATATGATATAGACAAAGGAACAACACGTAAAAGTGACCGTTTTTGTTTGTTTGCATTAGCAGCTGCTAATCAAGCTGTAAAAGATAGTGGTATTATCGGCAATATCAATCCTGAACGCCTAGGAGTTTACATTGGTTCTGGTATTGGCGGCATGAGTACATTTATAAACGAATGCGAGAAATTATTTAACGAGGGACAAAATCGTATCTCACCCCTATTTATCCCTATGATGATTTCCAACATCGCTTCAGGCAATATAGCTATTAAATACAATGCTCAAGGTCCTGCTCTTCCTGTGGTTACAGCTTGTGCGACAAGTACACACGCCATAGGAGAAGCATATAGAGCCATTAAACACGGATACGCAGATGCAATCATTGCAGGCGGAGCAGAAGCAACAATTCTTCCTTTGGCTGTTGGTGCATTTAATAATAGTAAGGCATTATCTAGAAGTCAAGACCCTCTTAAAGCATCTATTCCATTTGATGTTAATCGCAGTGGTTTTGTTATGGGAGAAGGTTCTGGAGTTCTTATTTTAGAGGACTACGAAAGTGCTATTAAAAGAAATGCTAAAATTTATGCAGAAGTATGTGGATATGGTAATACTTGTGATGCATACCATTATACTGCCCCAAGAGCAGATGGTTCATGTGCTTCACGTGCCATTAAACAAGCATTAAGCGAAGCTCAATATACATCTGACGATATTTTATATATAAATGCACACGGCACAAGCACACCTTTAAATGACAAGTCTGAAACACTTGCTATTAAACTAGCATTGGGAGATGAAGATGCTAAAAAAGCACATATTAGTTCTTCGAAATCTATGACTGGCCATGCTTTGGGCGCTGCAGGGGCAATTGAACTAATTATTTCTACCTTGGCATTGTCTGAAGGCATTGTTCCACCTACCATAGGTCTATCAAATCCAGACCCAGAATGCGACTTAAATTACACCCCAAATAACTCAGTTAAAACAGAGCTTACCATCGCCATCTCAAATTCACTAGGATTTGGTGGTCATAATGGATGCGTTGCTTTACGTAAAATTTAAATTATGAATAAAGAACAGATAAAGGAATTTCTACCTCACAGAGAACCAATGCTACTTGTAGATGAGATAGAAATAAATGAAAACAACATTGGCTATGCCAAATATCGTGTAACAGGCGAGGAATTTTTCCTTAAAGGTCACTTCCCAGACCACCCTGTAGTGCCAGGTGTGATTCTTTGCGAGATTATGGCTCAGTCGAGCGGGCTTCTTCTTGGCAACGAAATAAAAGGTAAACAAACCCTTTACACTGGCATCGACAACGTAAGATTTAAAACTCCTGTTTACCCTGGCGACACAGTGGAGGTAACCACTGAAATTGTTGCTCGCAAGGCAAAACTAATCTTCGTTAAGGCTAAAGCAGAAGTAAACGGCAAACTATGCGTGAAAGGTGATCTTTCTTTTGCACTTATTTAAAAAAACTGACACAAAAGTAAGAGGCGGACTTCGATTAAAGTCAGCCTCTTACTTTTATATATACTTAGATTAGAGTCTATCCAAGCATTATCTCAAGTTCTACCACCTTTATCTAAGGCTAAAAGGTAGCGCAGGTTCACTGTATTCTTCCAATTCCATAGAAGCCGCTGCTGGCTCGTGGTTTGGTTCATCTGGAGTACATGCTGTAGCACCTATTACTAGGGCTGTTGCAATTGCTAGTAAATAAAACAATTTTTTCATTTTTACTTGTTTTTAATAACGATTTGAAATAAATTCCTTTACAAAAGTAGAAAAATTAATTTTATTTAAAAAATTTTTTTTGCAATAAAAAGCTTTATTCAATTTCGGTTCCTTTCCCCTCTATTTGAACAACATATACATATCCTTGGGTTTTTGCTGCTTCACACCAATTTTTCTTATATTTTTCTTCATTATCTTCATATCTCCAAACAAAGATTTCACTAACGAAAAATCCGCCCAGTTTTGTTTTATTATTATATAAAGGATGAGTTATAGCTAATCTTCCAATTATAGTTTTTTTATTATGCCTAATGTACCCATCGTAAAGAATAACCTCATCACCCTTCTTCACGTTATCTCTGATATATTCATGTTCACTGAATGAATCTTTTAAAGCTATAAATGAAAGATAATATTCTTGATCCTTCATTAAGTAACCTGAATTTTCACCTTCTTCTTTATAAGTTGTATTTTTTAATATAGCTTTTACTCTTTCACATTCATATATACGTAAATATTCTCTTGCACGTGTACACGCCACATAAAGGAGTCTTTTTTCTTCTTCAATATATGCTTTTTCAAGTTCCTTCTCACTAGATTGATTTAGAGGTAAATCTGCAAAAGAAGGTGCTACAAAAACTGCATCAAACTCTAGCCCTTTAACCTTATGCATAGTTGTGAGTACAACAGATTTAGTACTCTCCTGGAGAATGCGTTCCTTCTTAAATTGATCATAAATATTATATACATAACCACTGTTTTCTTTCTCTGCAATATCTTTTATATAATCTGCCAAATCTGAACATGTAACAGGTGTATCATCTGCTTTAGGCAATTTTTTATAGTTGAGAACTAATGTATACGCTAAATCTAGATTATACTTATCCCACGAACTTTTTTCTTTTATATTTTCCTCTAAATACTTCTTAATTTCATCTAAGTTTATTTCTTTTTGTGCCCTTTCCTCTTCCTCCAAATAATGTATTAAGTCATAGATTTCTCTAGTGCGCCAAAGCTCAACGCTACTTGCACCCTGTATCCTAAATCTAAAATTCTGCGGTAGAGAACTTGTAATGTCTGAGTATGCACTATAAACCTCACTATTTGTTCTAAAAAGCACAGCTATGCTATTTATATCTTGGCTGTCTTTTATCTTATCTAAATACGTTTTAAAATCTACTTTCCAATTTTCTATATCTTCAGTCCTATCGCTAACAATTGCATAATCATCATAAGGCGCAGCTTTATTGGCTAAAATAGGCATATTCTCACCCTTAGGAAGATATTTTGAGGCTATCTCTAATATCTTTGGATAGGAACGATAGTTCTTAGATAAACTAAATTCTTTGGGAATTAGAATATCTTTCAACTCTTTATAATAATAATCTGGCCCATACAATTTTGCTTTTTCTTCATCTGTTTGCTCCTTATTGTTAGATATTCTATCAAAACCGTATATACTTTGATTCTTATCTCCTATAGTAAAGAATTTTACCCCATTGTATTCTTTTAATATTTTCTTTTCTATAAGGGTTAATCTATTCTTATTTATATCCTGAAACTCGTCTATTAATACATACTTAATGTTTGGGAATGTTTTTTTAAGGTCACCTTCAGCAATTCTATTTACAAACTCTTTCTCCCAACCATCTTTATTTATATCAATGGTTTCTGGACTACATTTTTTTGCTAGTGCCGCAAAGGTGTACACATGCAGATTATTTGCCAAACCTTTCATTCCCAAACGTGCAAAGATATCACCTATACGCTTTCTTAGTTCCATTACCACTGCCCTATTGTATGCAAGAACTAAAATCTCATTTGCATTTTCGTGTTCATCGTATATAAGATGTGCGCAACGTAAGATTAAGATATGAGTTTTACCTGTTCCCGGACCTGCCAACACATTTATATGACTGTCTTTGCTCGCTTTATATATTATCTCTTGTTCATCGTTTAACTCATCTACCATTTCTTTTAAAGCAATTCCTTGTAATTCTTTTGAGACCTCAGGTAAATAATCTTCAACTAATTTCAAGAAATTTTCATATTCACTACATTTAATATAGTCGGAAATAAAATTAGATTGATCTTTTATCGTAGAGAATACTTTCATACATGCCAATCGAGCATTCTTCATTTTCTTATTGTCATCAAATTCTTTACGAATATTAAATACAGATGAACCCTCTTTTATACCTTCATCAATAGGTAATAATATGCCTTTATTTAGAATTACCTCTACTCCCGAACTTAAGAGTGATGTATTCTCTATACATTCTAGTTTAACTAATACTGCTA
Organism: Candidatus Enterocola sp.; assembly: GCA_045611845.1. Lineage (GTDB taxonomy): Bacteria > Bacteroidota > Bacteroidia > Bacteroidales > Paludibacteraceae > Enterocola. The sequence continues at coordinate 8,442 of JAZKXZ010000017.1, forward strand.
GAATTCTAGTAAAATAATCATAATTTATTTTTCTTTTTATTATATACGTAGGCCAATTAAGAAAGTCATGTTTTTTTATTTCTTTAAATTCCCCTGAGACTTTTTCACTATCTAGATTTTCACTTTCTAATATAGATTTTATACGTTCCTTTTCTTCTTCCTTTTCTAATATATTACCACACTTTATCGAAATTTTACATTGCTCTTCTAGTGTGATATATCCTTCTTTTTGGCACTCTAACAGGGTATCGACTAACTTATTCAAAGACATTTTCAACTCATTCTTCATCTCTTTTATAGAGTAAATAGAATTGTTTTTGCTTTTTATATAGTTAAGTATATCGTTTAAAGAGTCTGGTTGGGAAAATTCATTTATCTTCTCTTCTTTTTTTATATTAAAGTGAGATAAACCAAAATACCTTAGTTTTATAATTCCTATACGCTCTAGCCAATGAAAAGCAAGTCTTGAGGCAGTAGTATTTTTATCTTTCTCCCACACATTGTATGGCACTACTATTGGTTTTTCAATTGCTTTTTCAATAGTTGTAAAATTCTCTATATATTTTACAATTTTGGTTTTACATTCAGCTAAGTCTGACCAACTTAACATACTTTTATGTTGAAGTTCTTTTAATTTTGTAAAGTCATCATTAGTAGCAAAACATAGTGCAGGTATCTTTTTTTCTCCTAGAGCCTCCTTGTATAATTCCATATTACGGCCTGCTCTACCTACTTCCTGAAGGTAATCTTCTATTACTGCTGGTGGATTGTAATGTACTACATAGTGAACATTTGGAATATCCATACCCATTCCAAATGCTTTAGTTGTACATAGAATTTTTATTCGATTATCTTTGAAACTATTATACTTATTGTTTCTTTCAACTGCGCTTAATCCTGCATGATAGTAATCTATTTTATCACATAAAGCTGATAGGATTTTATCTTTCTCAAATCTTTTCTTTAGTGCTTCTGATAATTCTTCACACTCTCTCTTTTCTCTGCAGAATATCAGCATACAACTTTTATCAAAGTTTATTTTGTGCTCTCTAATATAGTCTTCTATACCTTTCTCGCGATCTATATTATTAGTTTCAAAAGATATGGTGATATGGTCTTTTATTGGTTTTGAAGTTTCTGAAGATTGGGAAGTATTATTTCCTAAGCGCTTTAGTTCTTCGCCCTTAAAGAACGATTTTAAGTCTTTTTCTACCTGATTGGTAACAGTAGCAGAAAATAGTGCTATTTTTATATCGTATCCATATCCCTCTCTTAAACCTATACTTGTTTCAAGGGCATATCTATAATCTGGTCTAAAATCTAGCCCCCACTGAGAAACACAATGCGCCTCATCGAATATAATGTATTCTAATCCACGATTTGCCTCTACTCTATTTAGTAATACTTCCATAAAAGAACGCACTCTAAAGCGCTCTGGTGTGATATATAGGAGTGTTAAATCGCCATTTTCTATACGTCTATAAATATCTTGCTTTTCTTGCTGAGTTTTATCTCCACTTAGATAATCTACATTTTCAAAACCTTTTTCGTGCAATGCTTCTACCTGGTCTTGCATTAAGGCTTTCAAAGGCGTAACAACAAGACTTAGCCTTTTAGTAAAATATTTAGATCTTGTTATTGTTGGCACTTGAAATAATACAGATTTGCCACCACCTGTAGGTAGTGTCACTAGATAATCTGCATTTCTTTCCATCATTTCATTCAAGATAGGTTTTTGATAATCATACCATGGGAAATCACCTATAAATTGTTTCCTAGCCTCTTCTAATAATTGTTCAATAGTGTATTTACTTGTTTCTATCTCTTCTTGAGAATCTACAAAGGAATCATTTGATTTTAGATCTTTTTTATATTTATCTACAGTTTCCCATAGTTCGTATTCCACTTCTTCAGCCTTGCATGTGTCTGAAAAATATTCCTCAAGATATGGGTCTATGATATAAAATTTTGTATCTGCACTATTTACTTTTACCAATGAATAGTAATGTTCGTATATAGGCCAAACCTTATTTATGCAATCTTGTGGATTTTCAATACCACACATTACCATATACCTATCTATATCCATATTGTCCCAAACGTAGCAATATGGTCGATCTGTTTTATATAAGCTTACACGATTAATAAAGTCATTTTTAGTTATTATAAGCAAACTATATTCTTTTTCACTTATAATTTCAAGCTTTCTAAAGAGTGATATATTGTCGTCTAGTACATAAAATCCTATTTTTCTTGCATATTTAGTCAATTCATCTATATCGCAATCATCTGATACCACATAAATAATTGGCAAACTAGGATTACAGATTTTTTGTAATAACTTAAACTGACAAGTCCAGTATTTACGTTTTAGTGGTGACGTATGACCAACTCGCTTAAACGTTAAACTCTCTGCAAACTTTAATGATTGTCTGGTTCTTACTCGTGTTAAAGTAGTATCTAATTTACCTTTGCCTTCTAGTGCCCAATCTATATATTCTGCCCTTACATCTTTCAGGTTCTTTTCTATATCTTTTCTATAATGATAGTTTTGGAATATAGCGTATTTATTTTCAGAATCTATTCTTTCCACCCAAACATTTGCATTTTCGTCTGCTTCTAAATCGAGTGGTTTTAGGTCTGATTTTTTTAGTGGGGTAAATCTTGCTGGTGCAATAGTAAAAGGTAGTTTATCTACTAATTCTGAATATCTGTAATCTTCTTTACGCAGTTTTCTTTTATAGAACTCATTCTCAACTTCTGATGTAATTACATATATCTGCTTATACTTACTTGTATCAACAGATTTTAAATCATCTATATCTATACAATGAATATTAGAATCTCCATCAATTAAGTAGTCGGTATATATTTTGTCTTCGAAATAATTTTTACGAAAATAATATGGAAGATTTGCTATAATTGGTGTTTTTGAGCATCTTTTTGAATATTCCAGAAATCTTTTTAAAATAGCATTGCCCCACTTATCTTCAAGTGGGTTACTGTTCAATTTATTAATATCAATAAACTTATAATCGGATTCTGTGTATAAAGGTCTAAAAGGAAAACTTAACTCCAGATATTGTGATAGTCTAGCCCAGATTCTCTGTGGAGCAATAACTAAGTTTTTTTCTCCATTAGAAATTTTCTTTATTTTCTCTATCGTTTCTTCTTTTATTGGTGTTAACTCTTGAAAGAAGTCATTTGATAATTTAGGTAAGGACTTTAATTTTTTTAATTCTTTTAATATATCCTTTATATTTTGTGGGATGGAGTCTCCTAATTCGCTGAGTTGAGATATATTTAGGCGAGACAAACGAAGTAACTGACTGAAAAATAACTTTTCTGTTAGTAATGTATCGTCTTTTGCGTTATGCTTTGTTTTAAGAGCATAAGAATATCTGCATGGATTAAGAAAAACTTCCCATTTCATGGTATCCCAAATAATGGCATCTTTCTTAATCTCTATCTTCTTTTCTTTCAAAACTTCTAGGTCAAATGCAATAATATTATGACCTATTATAATTGATTTTGAATTTAATTTTTTCTCAAGGATTTCTAACTGATCATTTACAGTGTTTAAGTCTTTAGATGACTCGAATAATCTAGAATCAGTTATAAAAGCAAATTCCTTTATATTCCCACTTAAATCTGTTTCAATATCAAATATTATGGAGTCTACTTTTGAAAAGATTTGATCTCTATAATAGGATAAATTTGATTCCATAGGTATCTAATTTTATTTCGACAACCAGTTTTCTGGGTTGTGGATGTTGCGGTCCTTCCAAACTTGGAAGTAAAGCTCGGTTTTGTCGCCGTCTTCTGGGTCGGAGTAAATGGTACCTATATTGTCTTTGGTTTTAATTTTTTGACCTACTTTCACGTTTACTTTAGTTAGGTTTGAGTAAACGGTGCGATATAGACCGTGTTTTACAATTACGGTTTTGTTTGAACCTGCAATGGTAAATACTTGTGTTACTTCTCCATCGAATACGGCACGAGCTTGGGTTCCTTTAGGACATTGGATATAGATACCTTTATTGTTTGTAGTAACGTGTTTAAGCACTGGGTGTGGGTGAATACCGAAGTGACCCACCACTATACCTTTAAGCACTGGCCATGGCAAGCGTCCTTGGTTCTTTTCAAAGTTGCCTGAAAGAAGTTTTTCTTCTTTGGTAAGAGCATAAGTTTTGCCAGAACCAGATGAAGATGGCTTAGAAGATTTTTTAGCTTCTTCGGCAATCTTTTTCTCAATTTGTTCGTTCAGCTTGTTGGCAAGTTTTTGTTGTTTTTTAAGTTCTGCCTTAAGTTGTTTTTCTTTTTTCTTAAGGTCTTTTATTAGTTTGTTTTGTTTGTTTTTCTCGTTTTGAAGTTTTGTGTTTTCCTTCTTTCTTTCGTTTAAAACAGAGAGTCTTTCGGCACGTACTTTTTCAGTTTGTTTTAGTTTGTTGGCAAGTGCTGCCTTGGCTACATTTATCTCTTCTGTCTTTTTTTGGCAATATTCTGAGTATTGTTTTATGTAGCGATAGCGACGAAAACTTTCTGCAAAGTCTTTTGCCGATAGCACAAACATAAGTTCTTCATACTTGCTTTTTTTGAAGTAGGTATGATACATTAAAATAGCATACTCTTTTTTAAGGGTATCTAGTTGTTGTTGGAGTTTATTTGTCTCGTTTCTGAGTTTATTCAGGTCTTTGTTGATGCCCCTGATTTCTGCATTAAGGGTATTAATTACACCTTGACGTTGTTTGATTTCAGCGTTTAATAGGTTTAGTTGAGTAAGGGTTTTGGTCTTGCTCTTTGATGTTTTTTCTATTAAACTGCTGGTTAGTTCTAGGTTTTCAAGGGCTTTCTTTTTACGTGCTTGAAGCTCAGACACAGTCTGAGAATTCATCACACCACATGATAATAAAACTAATATAAAAACTCCAAATATTCTTTTCATAAATATAATTTTTCAACTCCTAACTCCTAACTCCTAACTCCTAACTTATTACAGTCCGTTTACCAACTTTATTAACTGACTCATATCCGCTTTGCGGTAGTTTGCAGGAATGCTAAATGTAAGGTTTGATTGTTTGTTTATGTTTACTGAACTATAACTCAAACTCACTGTGTTTGCTTTTTCTTTTGATTGGAATATGCAATCCACTTTAGCTGGGAAGAAAAATTCATCTACTGGTAGGAAGTTTGCATATGTGGTCATAAGGTAACTTCCTGAGTTGTTTTTCTTAAGCAAACTGCGTGTTAGATATTTACCGCCTTCTACAATGAACTCGGTGTACATATCTTTGTTTAGTGCTAGGATATAGTTTTCTTCTACTTTATCTACTGTGAAGTTTGCAAAGTCTAAGCCCTCTGGGTCGAATGTTCTGTTTGTAAGAAGTGCTTGCAAACCATAGAAGTTTGTTCCCAACTCTTTTTCAAAGGTTTTGAAGTCTGCTTCGTAGTATCTTTGGCTAAGTTTGTCTAGTGCCCAAATACTATCTGGTGTGCAGTGAATGCGAGCTATTTCTATACCAAGAAGCATTTGAATAGATACTGTAAGCGATTTGTTGTGCTCTGAAGATATCATACCTCTAATGCTCATATTGTTGTTGCCTGTAAGGTAGATTTGGTATTGAGCAGATACTGTTTTTATCTGGCTTTGGTAACTGCTTATTAGTTTTACTGTATCTACTTTTGGCACAATTTCTTCTGCCACAGTCTCGTTAAGAGTTTCTCTTGTTTGCTTTTGTGTTTTACAACCAACTAATACTGTAAATAATAAAAGGATTAGATAAAAATACTTATTTCTCATTTTGTTTTATTTTGTTTAATAATCTTTCTGATTCATTTATTAGATATGCGGCTTTCCAATAGCCTAATGCGGTTTCTTTCTCACCCATTGCATTAAGCACGTCTCCATAATGCTCTAACACTTCATAGTTGCCTTCCTTGTCGTAGTTTAAGGCTTGCTCTAGATAAAATTTTGCAAGTGTATATTTGCCTTGAAGATAAAGAATATATCCGTAGGTGTCTAGATAAAATGGATTGATAGCATCTGCTTTTACGGTGGTTTCACTTATTTTTTCTGCTTCGTCGAGAAACTTCTTAAACTCGGCGCGTTGCTCATCAGACATTGTTCCTTGCGCTTTAGCCCAATACACTGCCACATTGTATGCATAGTTGTTTAGAAGCATTAGGTTTTCTGGAAACAACATTATACCTTCTCTTGCAAACAGCATTGCTTCACGCAAATGCATTCCGCTTATAAGCTGATAGATTTGTTCTGCAAGTTTACTTTTATGATTTACATTTTGAGCGGCCTTTTTTAGCGAGAGGAACGCATTCTCATCATCACCCTCCAATAGATAAACATTACCTTCTAGAAATAGCAAATATGAATCTTCTGGAAAATGGCTTAATGCCTGAGATAGCAATTCTTTTTCTTCTTGCTTTATTGTATCTGCTATTTGCGATAGCGTTGTGGCTACTAACTCTTGCCAGCAAACTAAACATTTTTCGTTGAGTAGCACTGCAGAATACAGCACTTCTACCATCTTGTCTATATTCTTTATCTCTGCCAAAAGACGGGCATACATAACAAGCACCTCGATAGACTCGGGATTTGCTTTTATCACAGTTTCAAAAACTTGGTCTATCACCTCAGCTACATTGCCCGATTTGTTTTGATAAAACTGTATTGCAAATTCTATATATCTTGTTTTTGTTTGAACATCTATATTCTCGTTTGCAAGTATCTTTTGTAGGTAATACTCTAGTTTTTCTATATCGGCAATTTCTGAGTAATATCCGCAAAGCGAAAGCTGAGCACTTGGGTTGTCAGAGTCTAGTTCTAATGCTTTAGTGTAATCTTCTATTGCCTCTTGAGTTTGTTTTATCTGCTTTTTAATATCGCCTCGAAGCACATAAAGGTCTGCATCAACTGGGTATTTTTTTATAAGAGCATCAAGCTCTTTTATTGCTTTTTTCTCCTTGCCATCGTAGAGATAAAGTCTAGACTTTTCTACAGTAATCATTTTGTTTTGCCCTACTCTGTTTTCGAGTTTGTCTAGCACTTTTATAGATTTATTTATATCTCCATTTAGGGCATAACTACGGGCTAGAAGAAATAGAATATTCTTCTTTTTAGGAAATCTTTTGTAGGTCTTTTCGTATATCTTTATAGCTGATGCATAATCTTTAGAATCGTCGTAAAACTCTGCTAGTGTAATAGCATAGAAATAGTTTTCTTTGTCTAACGAATATGCTTTCTTTAGATACGAAAGTGCCTTGGCAGAATCCTTCCTTGCAGTATAGATTTTTGATAGTTCAAAAGACAGGGCTGCATTTTTTGTATCTAGTTTTTCGCACTCCAAAAAACGCTCTAGTGCAAGGTCTGTGCTATCCGAACTTTTATAACACAACCCCTCTATATACAGGCTATCGAAGACTGCATTATATAACACATTTGTGTTTCTCGCATGACACAAGAAACACAAACATAAGAATATAAATGTTATATATTTTCTCATTTATTTTTTACCTGTGTGGCCAAAACCACCTGCACCTCTGTCTGTTTCTGATAAGACTTCAACTTCTTCCCAGTTTACTGTGGCGTGTTGAGCAATCACCATTTGGCAGATTCTTTCTCCGTGTTCAATAACAAAATCTTCCTGTGAAAGGTTGATTAAAATAACACCGATTTCACCGCGATAATCCGCATCTACTGTGCCTGGAGTATTAAGCACGGTGATACCCTTTTTAAGTGCTAAACCACTGCGTGGACGAATTTGTGCTTCGTATCCTTCTGGAAGTTCAATGAAAAGTCCAGTTGGGATAAGACGACGTTCTAGTGGTTTAAGTACTACGCTTTCTGTTAGGTTTGCTCTAAGGTCCATACCTGCAGATAGGTTTGTTGCATACTGAGGTAGGTCGTTTGTTGATTTGTTGATTATTTTTATTGTTACCATATCTTTTGTGTTTTGCTTTTGCAAATTTAGTTTATACTAGGATGAAATCCAACTGTTTTTTGTCTAAGTTTACTCGTGAAACCATTATACTCACCTCATCTCCAAGTTGGTATTTTCTTTTTGACTGACGGCCAATAATACAATAGTTCTTTTCGTCGTAAATATAGAAATCGTCGTCTAGGTCACGAAGGGCAACCATACCTTCGCATTTGTTTGAGATAATTTCTACATAAATACCCCATTCGGTTACACCAGAGATAACTCCGTCGAACACTTGTCCTTTTCTTTCCGACATATATTCCACTTGTTTATACTTAATGGAAGCTCTCTCGGCAGATGCTGCAAGTTGTTCGCGTGCAGAGCAATGCTCACACATATCTTCGTATTTAGCCTCGTTTACACTGCCACCACCTTCTGCATATAGGGAAAGCAATCTATGGACTAGAACATCTGGATAACGTCTAATTGGCGAGGTGAAATGAGTGTAATACTCAAACGCCAAACCATAGTGACCAATATTGTCGGTAGTGTAAATAGCTTTTGCCATAGAACGAATGGCTAGGGTTTCTACAAGGTTTTGTTCGCGCTTGCCTTCTACATTGTCTAGAAGTTTGTTTATGCTCGATGAAATCTCGCTTTTTTTGCCTGTGGTGCGCAGTTTGTAACCAAATCTTGAGATGAAATCTGAGAACATTGCTAGTTTCTCTGGATTTGGTTCGTCGTGTACACGATAAACAAATGTTTTAGGTGTTTTGCCTTGTTTTACCTTGCCTATATGGGCAGCCACAGTTCTGTTGGCTAGTAGCATAAACTCTTCTACTAGTTTGTGAGCGTCTTTTGATTCTTTCAAATATACACCTATTGGTCTGCCAGTTTCGTCTATATTGAATCTCACTTCTGTGCGTTCAAATGCAATGGCACCTTGTTTGAAACGTGCTGTGCGAAGTTGTTTTGCAAGGGCGTTCATTGCCAAAATTTCTTCTGAGAAATCGCCACTTCCAGATTCAATTATCTCTTGTGCCTCTTCGTAGGTGAATCTTCTGTCGGAACAAATTACAGTTTTTACTATTCTGTAATCTTTTACCTCAGCCTTGTCGGTCATTTCAAATACCACAGAAAAACATAGTTTGTCTTCGTTTGGACGTAGTGAACAAACAAGATTACATAGTTTTTCTGGAAGCATTGGCACTGTTCTATCTACCAAATACACAGATGTGGCACGGTCGTATGCTTCCTTGTCGATTGGTGAACCTGGTGTTACATAGTGGCTCACATCGGCTATGTGTACGCCAATTTCTACATTGCCGTTAGGCAGTCTTCTGTATGAAAGGGCGTCGTCGAAGTCTTTTGCATCGTGAGGGTCTATGGTAAATGTAGTAACTTTTCGGCAGTCTAAACGGCTGTCGATTTCTTTTTTACTAATGTTTACATCTATCTTTTCTGCCTCATCTACCAATTCTTCTGGGTATGAATATGGAAGTCCGTATTCTGCAAGGATAGCGTGCATTTCTGTTTCGTTATCGCCTGCATCACCAAGCACGTCTAAGATTTGACCAAAAGGGTTTTTTGCATTTTCTGGCCAGTCTGTCATTTCTACAATTACTTTCTGACCATCTTTTGCACCATTAATTTTTTCTTTTGGCACATAAATATCGTTGGTAAGAAGTCTATTATCTACTATTACAAACGCCACTCCATTGCAAATGCTCATTACACCCACAAAACGAGTTTTGTTTCTTTCGATAATTTCTATTACCTCACCTTCTGTTTGACGAGAGTTTCTTTTTGCATAAACAAGCACCTTCACCCTATCGTTTTTCATTGCGTGATTTAAATTGCGCTCTGCAATGAAAATCTTGTCGCCGCCATCGTCTGGAATAAGGTGTGTTTTACCGTTGTTGTTTCTATCTATTACTCCCGTAACAAACTTATTTAGTGCTATTGCTTTATATTTTCCTCTGCTTATCTCTTGGATAATGCCTTGCCCCACAAAAATGGACAAGATATGAGGAAGTTTCGCTTTGTCGCCAGATTTTGTAATGCCAGCGGCTGCAGCAAACTGCTTGTGATTGAATGGTTTACCTCCAAAATTGCAAATATTTTTGGCCACCACTTCTATTAATTCTTTCTTATCCATAAACTTTAAAATTTAGTGTACAGATTATTTCACAAAGCCGATTTCTTTTTCGATTTCTTCGGAGTCTGTTACCTCTAGCCTATTTTGCTCTACGAAATCTAGATATTTTTGAACAGATTCTTTATCGAAAATCTTAATGAAATTGTCTTCTGAAATAACAAATGCTTTATGCTCTATTTCGTTTAGCACAGAAGCTATACCCGCGTCGGTTAGGAGCATATTTTGATACCAGGCAGCTTCTTTCAGGTGCATCAATCCTTTCACTGCAATTGCGTATCCTCCATCGTCTAACTTGCGCACTGCCAGGTCGAAATCTTTAATTAGGAAGCGTGAGAAGTTGAACTGAGCTATTGAATACAATACCTTGTTCTTAGCATCTTCTTCTCCATCTACCATACATATGAACATATGTGCGCTTTCTGGGTCGTATGAGAATCCTGCTTTTTGAATATTTGTAGCGAATTCTTCTTCTGTTACTATAACTTGCTGTCTTTGCTCTTGTATTTCTGTTACACTAAATGAAGATTGTACTTCTTTTCCTTGCTCCATAAGTGCAACAATATTTTTAGAGATAGTAGAAATTTCACTATTTGGATATTTTTCTACCAAGCGTTGAAGGTTGGCTTTAAATGCGTTATTGCCATCTTCCTTGCCTGTACTCACTGCAGAAAGGAACATAAACTTAGGCATAAGCTCGTGTTCTGCGTATGTGGTTTCTGCTATATAAGCGTTTTTCTTCACAGTGGTAACATCGCCATTTTTAAATGCCTCGTAAGTTTCTCTATATAGAAGTTCTACTTTTTCGTCGATAGAGCTTGGCTCTGGCATTCCGCCTTGTATGTAGCGAGTATATTTACTATTTGGATGCTCTGTTATTAATACGTCTTTTATGTATTGAGCATCGAGTGTTTTTGAGTTTCTTTCATACATTTGATATAGTCTGTATCGAACCATATCCATTTGAGATGAAGCAGGGAAGCGAGCCACCAAGGTATCATAAACATCTTTTGCCTTGTTCATATCGCCCATTCTAGACTCAAATATAGTAAATAGATTTACTAGCGAGTTTTCTATATTTTGATTTGAAGCGGCTAATTGTTCTGGAGTCTGAGGAATAAGTCGTAGGTAATATTCCACATCGTCTCGAGTATATTGTTTTTCTTGTTCAGTATCTGCCACTGCAAGTGAGTCCTTATCGTCGTCATCATCTGAAGAAGCAAAATCCCACGCACTAGATGCTTTGTTTGCTCTACGCCAATCGTCTTCAAGAGGACGGCTGCCCCAAGTTTTTTGGAAATCTAGCCTACCTCTTGTAATAAGAGATGGATTGTAGAAATACCAAGACTTATCGGCAAGTTCTCCAAGAGAAAGATTGGTTTGACCCATAGCAGCATTTTGGTCGCGAATAGACTGAATGCGTGCAGCCTCTTCTAGCTTTCTTTGCATTTCTGCCTCTTCTTCTTTTCTTTTCTTAATTACCTCTTCTATTACGGCTATTTGCTCTTCTTTAGTTAGAGTTGCAAGGCGTTGCAAACTATCTTCAAGTACTACTGTTTGTTGGTTTTTAGCAATATCATTTAGAAGAATACTTTTCTTGCTTAGTTCTGTATAGTTTTCGTAAGTAGTTGGCAACACAGGTATCGCATCACTATAAAGAGGCTGTGCCTTAAGGTAATTTTCTTTTGAATAATAAATTTCGCCAAGAGCCACTTGTGCTTTTGCCTTGTCGATACCAGCGCGAACACTCTCGTCTATTGCTTTTTGGTAAAACTCCATAGCAAGTGCTTCGTTGCCATTTCTTTGATAAAGCTCACCTATGGTATAATAAATTTGGTCTAGATATTCAGAGTTACTTTGTTTTTTGATCAACTTTTCAAGTTTTTTCTTTAGTGGCTCTATATCGTCGCCTTGGTAGCAACGTGCTTGGCTAAGCATTGCGTTGAACTCAAGTTCGTGAAGTGGATTGCTATCTAAACACTCTTGGTAGCATTTATACGCCTGGCCATATTGTTCTACCTCTTCATACACTTGAGCCAATATATAAGACATTCTGGCTTTATCATTTTTATCTGCTTGTTCCACTGCAGTAGAAAGGAATGGAATAGCATCTTCATAAAGACCTTGTTTTAATAAAAGGTCAGACTTTACAAGAACAAAAATTTCGTTTGTACGATGAGAGAATGTTTTTTCATCAATTCTTTTAAGAGCCTCCTCTGCTTCATAATACCAACCAAGCTCTGCAAATGTTCTTGCCTCCCAAAGAGATGCTTCTACTGCTACATCTTTGTTGTCGTCGAAGTGATGCTTAATGTATGAAAATGTTGACACAGCAGCAAGGAGGTCTGACTGATAAAACTGAGCCTTACCCATCAAAAGCCACGCCTCTTGCACCATTGAGTTGTACTCCTCTTTTTCTAAGAATGCCTTATATTTAGGATCCTTCATTCTCTTTGGGTCCTTTTTTGGCTTTTTCACTATAGAATGAGTTTTAATGGTCTTCTGACATTTTTCCAAAACATAGTCCATCTGACCCTTTGCCATGTCAGCAGTGGTAGGATTGCTCAAACGGTAAACTGGCAGAATTTCAGAATAATTATCCTTGTGTTTTGTGATAATATCATCTTCTACTTTAAGGAATGCTTTATTGGCATTGAAATACACGTTGTAACGTGCTGTTACATAATGATAGCCTCTTGTGGCTGCGTTATTATTTTTAGTGGAACACTGTGTAAATAATAATATATTTGTAACAATAAGGAGTAATATGTAAATATTTTTTGCTTTCATTTCAAATTGATTATGCAAATGTACTATTTTTTAAGAAAAAAGTGTATTTTTGCAATATTAATATTAATAAACTATCATTATAAAAATAAAATTTATGTCTAAAGTAACCGTTGTTGGCGCAGGAAACGTAGGTGCTACCTGTGCAAATGTATTAGCAGTAAATGAAGTTGCAAACGAAGTGGTATTAATTGACATTAAAGAAGGTTTTGCAGAAGGTAAAGCTATGGACATCATGCAAACAGCTCAACTTATGGGCTTTGATACCGTAGTAACTGGCGTAACAAGCGACTATAGCAAAACTGCAAACTCTGATGTTGTTGTTATCACATCTGGTCTTCCTCGTAAACCTGGTATGACTCGTGAAGAACTTATCGGCGTTAACGCTGGTATCGTGAAATCAGTTGCAAAAAGCATCCTTGAGTACTCTCCAAACGCTATCTTAGTAGTAGTTTCAAACCCAATGGACCCTATGGCATATCTTGCTCTTAAATCTTTAGGTCTTCCTAAAAACAGAGTAATTGGTATGGGTGGTGCTTTAGATAGCTCTCGTTTCAAATATTTCTTAAGCCAAGCATTAGGTTGCAACGCTAACGAAGTGGACGGTATGGTAATTGGTGGTCACGGTGACACTACTATGATTCCTCTTACTCGTTTTGCTTCTTACAAAGGTGTACCTGTAAGCAACTTCCTAAGCGCAGAAGAACTTGAAAAAGTAGCTAAAGATACTATGGTAGGTGGTGCTACACTTACTGGTCTTCTTGGCACATCTGCATGGATGGCTCCAGGTGCTGCAGCATCTTTCTTAGTAGAGTCTATCATCAAAGACCAAAAGAAAATGATTCCTTGCGCAGCTAGCCTAGAAGGTGAATATGGTATGGACGACATCATGATTGGCGTGCCAGTAATCATTGGCAAAAATGGTATCGAAAAAGTAGTAGAACTTGACCTTAACGAAGAAGAAAAAGCTCTTCTTGCTGCAAGTGAATCTGCTGTTCGTAAAACAAACGCTATTCTTTACGAAATGAACCTAATCTAATAAGATTATTTCTCATACGCATCAAAAAACGCGGTTCCTCTCTTGGAATCGCGTTTTTCTTTGTTAATTCTTAATCTTTTATGAGATTTTAATTCGTCGGTCGCTTCCAACGATTTATCTTGTGTGTAACACTCTTTATTCAGCTACAACGAAAACTGAGACCATGCACTCCAAAGACCTCGAGAGTCTTTCACCCTAACATAAACCTTAAAGTCGCCTACATTTTCTACTTGGAAGTTGTGCTTAATGCCACTTAAAGGGGTGGATATAATATAGGTACCTTCTGTGCCTGCGTGCCCAGGATTTGGATTGGCTATCGACTCGTAGTCTCCTTCATAACCAGCTTTGGTGTAAATGAGTTTACCATCTATTAGATATTCGTATGCAATAATATCATCGCCATCTGGGTCGAAAGACTCATCTGCCGTTATTTCATACTCGGTGGTAGAAATTTGAGAAAACTCTACTTTTGGCACAGGCGGACGATTACTTCTTAAAACCACTGTGAGTTTTGCTTTTGAACTCAGGCCATAGATATCTGTTACTAGAAGATAAATATTAAAGCTATAGGTCTCATGTGTTATCCTTTTATAATCTAATGTATTACTTACTAACAACTCACCAGCGGACTCGTTTATAGTAACAGAAACTGAATCCTTAAAATCCAATTTGCTGTCGATAAATTCTTTTTGAACGGAATGTAGCAGAGCTAAATCTGAGTCGTCAGACGATTTAAAATAATACACTGCAGACTCCGACATTTTAAGTGTATCCACTATTTCCAACTCGTAAGCGCCAGCCTTGTCTAAACTCAGATATACCTCTGGAGACTTGTTTTTATTTTTGTTTATATCCTCCCTTGTTTCGCAAGAGGCAAACAACAATATAAGTGGTATTATAAAAAGTAGTTTTCTCATAATCTTATTAGTTTAATATATTTATCGTTAAGTTTTAATATATACATACCCTCCTGCATGTATGGCAGTTTAATCTGAAACGAATTAGAATCTGTTCCGCTTTGCAATAAAGTTCCTTTGGTTGTAAATATACTATACTCCACCTCGGCCTCATTTGTATGCACATTAATTATATCTTGTTCTTTAGTTATAATTGTAGGGTAAACATTTACTATCACCTCATCTAAAGTGTGGGCTGGATATTCGCCTTGTTCTGTAGCAAAAGCAGAAGCACGTCTTTCATCGATAAATTCTACTTCATTTACATAAATATTTTCTGCCAAAACTGTGTGCTTACAACCATCTTCATTTATTGCAGTAAGCTTAAGTTTATTCACTCCCGGATTGTATAAATAACAACTTGGCTCGGCAATGCTTGTTTTACTTCCTTCCACTTCGTAACCTAAGAAATATTGAAGTTGGAGTGTCCAAAGATATTCTTCTGCGCCTACAGATTTATTTATAAGTGAAATCTTGTCTCCCTGCGAGAAGTCAATCATTTTTGTAGGAGACTCTAAAAGTTTTATCTCCACTCCTTGTTCTGTTATAAGTCTAAAGTCTGCCTGAATCTCAGAAACTGGAATTTCAATTTCAAAACTCTCGGTGTAGCTATCTTGCCTAGAATTATATCTGTAAACATAAAGAACAAAATCTTGTGTTGCACCATTTATAATACACATTTTATTTCCAATTTCAGAGAATGTAAGTGTTAAATCTAAATCTGATGCACTCCAGAAATAATGAATATTTTGTTGTTCGGCATTTGAAAAATTGTCATCTATCAACACCTTTATTTCTGTGCCAGGACAAGTGTTTTTTCTTTTCACCTTAACCTCTTCGGCTGATATTGGATACTCCACATAAATTTTCAGAATATTGCTTGTGTCCGACACTTGAGTTAAGATATTATTGTTAAGCCTTGAATACACCACTCTGGCTATCTCAATATTTCTATCAATGGTGGTACGAGCGGATGCAAGGTTTGTTTTTGAAGGTGTTACATGCTGACCATTATCTATAAATGGTGTAGATAATGTTTGCCAAACTCCACCAATAGGTCTTGAAATATATTGATACTCGTATGAGGTAGATATACTACTTAGAGTGTCTGGATCTCCATAACCACCTTCAACCAACATACCAGAGATGGTTGGATTTTTTGAACCAATTGGAACATAAATTAAATTCTTGTCGGCATCCTCTGCTGCAGAGAAACTTATGACGTTGTTTTTTATACCTTCAAAATAATATACATTCACTCTCACACTATCCGAGTAACAACCATATGTGCGGTCTTGTTTTTTTATGAAGAACATATCAGAAGTAAGTGTATCAGACTTTGTTCTGAAAGTGGTAGTATTTTCCTTTGTAAATAGTGTCCAAGCATTTGCGCTTATATATTGTTGCTGGGCATCTTCCAATATTTTATTATTTCTAGTTTCTTGAATTGTATTACAAATAGACCTTAATTGTTGTTCGCCAAACTCCCTATAATTATTTAAGCAACCAGTATAACTACAGTTTGCCTCTGCAAAGTTTACCATATCAAGCCAAGACATTTGTGAAAAATCTAGCACTTCTATATCTGGTTCGATATACTCACTCACCTCTCTAATAAAGAAATCGGTTTTATTAAGTTGATCGTCATTTATGGTAATGTCAATATTTTTACCTTTACCTACCATAATATGAACTACACTATTCTCCTTGTCTATTTCTCTTATCTGGCCAGAAGAAGATATCTTATCCAAATTTATTGAGTCTTTTTCTAAAGGATAAATCCAAATCTCTTTACTAATAGTATCCTTGCAAGCTATTATTCTACATTTATAATGCAAACTATCTCCTGTGTAATTTATGGTATAATTTGCAGAAGAAGACACCACTCTCTCTTCGTTGTTTTCTACTTTTACTACCTCATAGTTTACTATTTGAGACAACATATTGTACATTTCTGTACTCATTGAATTTGATTTTATAAACTTAAAAGATATATCTTTTATTGGTTCATAACCATCACATACATATTGAGTAGCAGGCGCACTAGTCTCGTTGAAAGCAAAATTGTCATCGCCAATAGAAGCATAATAACTAAAGGTATAATGATTGTTGGCTGTTAGTTTTATATAATAAAAACCGCCTTCGTAATAAGTGTAAAGATTGCTTGGAGTTGTAGAAGAAAAAGACTTCAACACACAAGACTGACGGAATTTTAATTCCTTTCCTAGTCCCAAAATAGAAGAACGTAAGATTAAATCAGTTTCTTCATTTGTGTTTGTTGGGAACGACAACATATCGTATGATAAGAAATATCTAGAATATTCTTTATCTGTAATTTCATTCCAAGTTTTTCCTCCGTCCACACTAATATCCCAACGGTAATCTGGAGAATAAATACTAGCAGCATAACCAGCACAACTTATTTGATTACCCTTAAGTATAAGCACATCGTTTATATCATTTATGTCGTTTGAATAACAAATGTATTTTTTATCTGTGGCAGTAGAAGGTAAATCTGGTATTGTTGCCTCTGGCACCACTTGATAATCTATAGTATTATAGCTCTTAACAAAGTTTTCTCCAGTTTTTGTAGTTAAATAATGTATAAACGGAGGACCTTGTGGAGCATAGCCCATAAGAGTATATTCTGGATAATAATTCAAATCATTTTTTAAGGCATAAAAACCAGAATTTCTTATTCTCAAAATAGTTCCTACTGTTATTTTCTCATTATTATAAGCCACCTCATCAAAGTCTCTTAAATGATAAATCCAAGTTTTAAGAGTGGTAGAAGTAGAGTCTAAGTCACTACCAAATTGAATATATTTTTCAAATCTTGTTTGATTTTCATCTAGAGATGCTAATAACTGATGTTTAGACCTTGTTGTTACACAAGGACTTTCTATAGACACTTTACTTAACAAGAATTCGTGATGTACTTTATTATCTAATAACAACTGAACATGTTTATCTTTACCTTTTACACAATTAGATGTACAACAACTACTATTATAATCTAAACCACCTAAATTATAAGTAGAAGGGACAGGTGAAGATGCCGCACCCACACTCGCCAAATTTGCAGTATATAAGATATTAGACATCTTACTAACAGGACAATTTGCAGAAGACAAAGACAGTGCCACTGTAGCATTAGGGTGATTATATATTAGATACCTAGGAGATCCTGTTCCCGAAGCATCATAACAAGGGTTTACCGTACTTACTGCATTTATAATGGGAGAAGCGGTATCAACCTTAGTAATTTTAAGTTTCTGACCAGATTGATTTACTGATATTTTATACTTTTGTTTTACTTTGAATTTCTCTAAGTCGTCGTTGTTATCACCACCCTCATTTAAACCAAACGGAGTGATATGAAATTCTACATAATCTATACTGATATTAAGTTCGGAAAATTTTCTTAAATCTATCACTAGAGAATCACTATAAGTAGTAGAAGATGTAGTGATAAACTCCTCACCAAAATCAGCCTCAGGTGCTGGAGCAGAAACACTAGAAACATCTAATACCTTTTCATTGGCTATTTGAATAATACTTCCATTTATGCTCACCCAAGTACTATACTTAAATGAAGTAATTGTTCTATATCCAGAATACTTAATTAACCAATCTATCCATTTTTTTCTGTTGAAATTGTGCCAACTAAAGTTTATATCGATAAAAAGGTTTACACTTTTCTCATCTATATTAACTATAGATTTATCTAGCCTAATATCACTCCAAGTTAATTCTGGATCTGCACTCATTATGTCTGAAAAGGTATATCCCTTTGGATATTCATAACCCTCTTCCGACCACATTTTATACGCAAACAAATTGCAACTTACAAGTACTAATAAAAATAAGATTACACTTTTCTTCATAATTTTACAACTTAAGAATTATCTAATATGGGCTCTAATACCCAGTGAAAATAATGGACGACAATAAAATTTTCCTTCTAAACTTTGGGTTGGACATCTATACATAAACTTTTGCTCTGCTTCGAGCAAGATAGAGATATACTCAGTTAGATATGCCTCTAAATTAACTCCCACAGAACCACCTACTGCAAAAGCGTCTGATATAGATTTTAACTCTTTATGTTCCCATTCGTCCCAACCCAAATTTAGATTTGACGTTAAGTTTAGAAACAACCAATTACATGGTTGCCAAACAGCAAACTCCACACCCGGAGACACTGTAATTCCACGATAAATAGATTGACCAAATACACCTTCTTCATAATCTACACCTGTATTCCAGACCCAACGTCTATGCATACAATAGTTGTAATTAAGACCAATATCCCATGTATTAAATAAAGCAGTACCACCCCTGAGTCCGATAGAGTGAATACCCTTAACATGAATTAAATGCAGGTCTGATGCACTAGCAAAGCCAATGCTCGCAAGTAGAAAGTAAAGAATTAAGACCTTTTTTTTCATAGTTTAATTATTAAAATTATTAATCTTTTGAGCCTTTAATATTTCCTTGTTAGAGATTGAAAATTCTAAATGTCTGCCACCATTGTTTTCAAAAAGTTCAAAACACATCGCCCTAGACTTTGGTATAGTAAACCTACTATAAAAGAGAATAATTTCAACCTCTTCTTTTCCAGGAATCATAGATCTATATTCCTCATTTGAAAAACTCATATAAAAGGGATAAATCTCTTGTTCTTGTAGAGCTATATATTTAGTGTTTTTCTTGTCTCTTATATAGGTTTTCAAGAAATCTATATCATAATCTATATTGTTTCTATTTTCTAAATGAAGTCGAAATACCAAATAGTTTTCCACTGAATATATACCATCTAAAGAGAAAATCATATTATGGTCTAAATCTCCTAAATGATTGTATTTTGGTTTTTCTTTTACAACTGATTTTGCAATGCTTTCTAATTTATTTTTATCCAACGGTGCTTCCGAAAAGATAGCGGTTTCGTTAGTGTTATCTATGTAAATAGAATGCTTCACAGGAGTTTCTTCATAAAACAATTCATATGGGATAATTTTACCAGACTTAGTAATAATAGTAAAAGAAGCCTTTTCTATATTTTTTGTCAGAGACCTTATCTTTGCAATGTTTTTTATTCCAGAAGCATTGTCTGCTATTATGCTATCGTTGCCCACTATTATATCTACAATATCTTCATTGGCTATAAAGTGTGTAGTTTTAGAGGCAGACACCCCCACTCTTTGAGATTTTATTTCTCCATTTTTAATATCATACGCCAGCGCCATGAGATTCTTTGAAAACTTTAAAACATAGGAATAATAATTGCCATCTGAAGTAACTAGCGAAATAGTGGTAGATTCCATTTCTGAATTTGAGCTCATTAAACTAAGAGCCGTTTCATTATTCCATTTTTTACCTATAACATTCTCACTACCTAAATCTACATACTCAATTGAGGTAGGAAATTGCACAAGTAATTGTTGACTGTTATTCACTATTAAAGTATCTGGAATAGAATAACCCAGAAATGGAATCATTATAAAAAACATTAAAACAAACGCATTCTTACTCATATCTTATATTTACTTGATAATTTGACGAAATACTTAACTTCTGCTCTCTTACTGCCGATTGCGATATAGCCTTTATTGCCGACGTTACAGCATTGGCAGCTGTGTTCACTATAGGAATGCCAGTGGAAATATTCAAATTTGTGGATGATATAACATCGTTGCCCACCTTTCTTCTTGCCTCGTCTGCTAGATTGTCTGGTGTATATAAACCCTCAAATCCATCTTGGTCATAGATTGAAGCACCAAATGGTATTACCTTGTTTTTGTATTGAATATTCTCTATACGAATCATAGCCCTACCCGATGTAAAAGAGAGTTGCCCATATAGGAAGGTGTTTTTCGGAATACGTATTCCATCTATGGTAAATTCATCAATAATTCTAAATTTAACCACAGCACCAGAACTTATATTTTTATAATCTCCGTGTACTAATGCCCTAATATCAGAGATGTTTTCATTCTCATTTTCGGACAAACCATAAAAACCATTATTTGCAGAAGAGCCCACTACTATCTTGCTTTTTCTCTTTTTTTCTACCTTAGATTCTTCTTTTTCTTCTGGAATAAGACCTAATCTTTCCTCCAACTCCTTTCTTTTTTTCTCTAGCAAAGCTTGTTTTTCTAGTTCAAAAAGTTCTTTATCAGAGAGCTGAGGTTGACGTTTTCTAGAATAGGTTCTTTGTGGTTTCTCATCTACTTTTTCTTCTTCGATGAGGGTATCCTCTACCTCTATAGTAGAGGATACTTTATCATTTTCTGTGAACCACTCAAAGGACGTTCTCTGTCGCGAGAGTTTCCTCTCTTGTTCCTTGTTGAGTTGTTCTGCTTTATATATAGCTTTAAGACGGTCCTCTGATAATTCATCTACATTGGCATCTGGTAGCGACGTATTAAAATACGCTTCCTCTTCTAAATCTTCTTCTACATTTGTGCCTCCTCCTAAAACATAAAAACAGGTAACTAGTAGGATAAACACCAAAATAGAAAGTATATGTAATTTCTTTTGTTGCATTTGCATATCTAATCCCTCCTATCCACTTGTTTAATATCTGAATTGTCTAGCACCTTCCAGTTTTCAATAATAAATCCGTGAGGGTTGTTTTCTGTGCGAGTGCTATTAAGAAGGTTACACGAAGTTTCCAAATTTCTATACAAAATACTAGAAGATCTTATCACTGACGTTCTAGCATATGTATAAGCTTTATATGGATATGTTGTGTCGTCTATTTTTACACTATCCACTATTATTTCACACAATACTCCTGCAGATATAATTCTCTCATAAAAACCATCTTCTTTTAGTTTTATATAATAATCAGCTGCTCCATTATCTGCCAAAAAAAGAGCCTTGTTTACATTATATTCTATAGCCGATTTTTCCGGTGAAACCGTAAAAAAATACTCATGAAAACGTCTAACATGAGACTTTGCCTCTGCTATTCTGTTTTCATCCACATTATGCGATAGAGCAAGAAGAAGAGGTTGACCATTTTCTAAAACATAGATTTTGCTTCTTTGTGCTTCGGCAAACGTGTATGAAGAATAAATAGCATATCCACCTAAACCCACAGCCAAAATAGTCATAAGTATTAGGTAAATGCGAGTTAAAGCAAATGCCTTTTGAGTATTTATTAAACTACTAAACTGATTCATGATTTTTTTATTAATATATCTGGCCTAATTATCCAACTTGAAAATTTTGGGATATGCATGTAAACGAAAATGGTAATTAAACTTACCACAATTCCCACCACACTTTTATTGAAAATGAAATCTCTACCAGCCTCGCTCAGTAGAAAATTATCATTTAGATTTATTACTTGTTGAAGCATTTCAACCAAGGGAGTATAATAACAATGGATATTTACCACAGCCATAAAACTTCCCACTAAGTACGAAATGGCTGGAATTATCATGATGCGTAGATAGTGTGTAATCCAACTCGCTAAATTTCCCGTGAAACCGGGCAAAATTGACAAGGCCAACATAAACGGACCTATAATTAGAAGGATTACTTTAGAAATTGATACGTATAGTGGGAAGAAATATATAACTGCCATTTGCACATATTGTAAAATATAGTCTGCATACTCCACAACTAGTCTGAAAATATTTACATTTGCAGCCTCCTGAGAAGATGAAACTATAACATTCTCTGTGGTTCCCACTGTGGAACTTCCGTAGTCTATTTCTTCTCTTTCGCATTCGGCGAGTAGGTCTCGCAACCTCTCGTAATGAGTATAATACTCCTTTTCTACCTCATTAAACTCCGAATAAATTTCTGTGTTGATGTTTAGAGTAACAGACTCTAAAGGTTTTATTATAGTGTCAAATAAAGATGCAAGAACAGAGAAGAAACCTATTAGTAAACAAATAACAAATGGTCTCAAATATGAATAAAAATCTATTGTTTCACCTTTTGCCCAATGCTTCCAGATTCTTAATCCTATGTAAATAAAGGCAAAGAGTCCACAAATAATTTGTGCAGAATAAACCAATGAGTCTGTATATTCTAATACCTTATCAGAAACCTTGCCAAAGGATTGTGATAATAAATAGCCCCAATTATTTAGTATTGCGTTATCCATAATTACTTAGTCTTTTTACTAGATTTTTTGTCTGTTTTCTTTATTCCTTCGGTATCATTTGTAGCATCAAAAGCCATAAACAAAGCCTCTCTAGTATATGCCCTTGCCTGTTGGGTAAAGGTTTCGTAGGAGTTTTTACTCTTAAATCTCTTTTCTATTTCAGTTAGGTTTTTCTTTATTTTTACAATTTCCGCTTTTATGTCATTAAGCACTTGCAAACGCTCATAGTCTGTCATCTCACCAGATTTCTGACCATTTTTTGACATTTTCTTAGACTCACTTACCTTTTCCAATACTTGTTTGCTCAAGTCCATAGAGAAGTTTAGCACGTTATAAACCTCTTCTTTTGTAAGTTTATCTAGTTTGGAAAATTGTTCGTTTATATTGCGTATTTTTTCTATCACCTCATTACTTTCTTCTGCTATCTCTTGCACCACTAGGGCTGTTTGGATATAATTGCTTATCTTTCTAAGTTTTTCCAAACTTTCCTTATTTTGCTCCACGAGCTCAGTTGTCTTATCTTTTTGTTCTTCTAGTGTATATCTACTATTCATTGCCTCCGCCAGTTCTTCTAAAAAAAGTGTTATTCTTTGACTTAAAGAACCAGGGTCGGCTACTACCAGTTGTGCATACATAGGCATAGGAGTACAACTTACAAGTAAAACAACTATTACAGATATTAGAAAATACTTTAGTTTCATAAAATCAAGAATTAAAACTTATATACTCATTAATGGCACCTATCATAGAACCTGTTTGTTTTTCCAATTCCATTAACCTCGATTTCTCTGTTTTCTCTGTGGTGTAAACTAAATATTCTTCTCTAGAAACCTCTAACGCATAAACTCTAGAATTGTTTCCATTTAAGGTAATAAACACCTCTTTATACGGATTTCTATTTGTGAAATCTAAGTGCTGATTTAGTGACAATGCTAAAGCAATATCTTTTGGAGTGAGCCCTAACACCTGCGCCACATCGTCGAATGTATTTGCATATTTTCTCTGGTCTAATAATATTTTACAGTCGGCATTTCCTAATATTGAATTTTTCACAACCTCGTTTCCTATTATATCTTCTATCTCTTGGGTTACCACAACAGCTTCACCAAAATGCTTTCGCACAGTTTTGAAAAGATACTTTATGAACTCCGCTGTACCTGCCTTTGATATAGCTTTCCAAGCTTCTTCTATAAGAATCATCTTTCTAGTTTGACCAAGTGAAGGGTGTCTCATTTTTGAAATGAAAGTGTCCATCAATATTAATGTAACCACCGGAAACAAAGTCTTATGATCTTTGATATTGTCTATCTCAAAAACAATAAAACGCTTTTCTAAAAGGTCAATATTTTCACTTGCATTTAATAAATAATCATACATTCCACCTGTGCTATATGGTCTTAAAACCTGCAATAAATTTTCTATATCAAAGTGCTCTCTTTGCACTTTACTTGCCAATAATTTTTTCTTAAA
The DNA here is from genome assembly GCA_045611845.1 of Candidatus Enterocola sp. Taxonomy (GTDB): domain Bacteria; phylum Bacteroidota; class Bacteroidia; order Bacteroidales; family Paludibacteraceae; genus Enterocola. The sequence goes on from JAZKXZ010000017.1 coordinate 32,908, forward strand.
ATCTTTCTTTAGAAACTCGTAAAAACTATTGAAAGATGGCTCAGTTTTTTTCTGAATGATTAGTTCTATATAATCATTAATTGCTGTTGAAATATGAGTTTCTTCTGCCTTGGTTATACTTTCTGTTTCACTCTTCCAAAGGCAAAAAACCAACGATGAAAGCTGCTCTTTTTTCTCTATTGTATATACTCCATCACGCACATAAAAAGGATTGAAACTTATGGGATTTTCTTCTGTATAGGTATAATAAACACCATCATTACCACCAGTTTCCTCATTTATCATTTTACAAAGGCCCATATAACTATCGCCCACATCCACTATTACAATATGAGCATCTTGCTCATAATACTCACGCACTAAATGATTAGTGAAAAATGATTTTCCGGAGCCAGAAGGTCCAAGAATAAATTTATTCCTATTATTTATCCACGATTTTTTCATAGGTAAATCGGAGATATCCACTTTTAAAGGAATTGCATTTAATCTATCGCATAATTTAATTCCGAAACCTATATCTCTGGGTTTTGCACAAGTTTCTGGATGTATAAAACACGACGCTGGCTCCAGAAAAGTTAAGAAGGTCATCTCTGATGGATACTGAGATTCACCACCAGGAATGCCAGCCCAATAAATCTGAGGTGTTATTACACTAGTTTGTGAAACACAAATATCCAGTTCTGACAACTTAGCAGCCACCAATGAATTTTTCTTTACTAGATTGTTATAATTTTTATCCCAAATTAAAAGATTCATTGCTGCCCTTATAGGTCTTAAACCTTTACTTACAGCCCCGTTCAAAAACTGCTCATTAAATTCTCTGTTTATAGAATTTTCCCTAGATACAGCAGATAGAGATTGCTGTTGTTTTCCACTTCTCTCCACTTCTGCCAATATCTGTTTGGGGTCGTCTAAAAAGAAATATTGGTTGTAGATATGTGGATATGGGATTTCCCATGCTATAGCCGAGGTAAAAGACATAGGGAAGAAAATCTTGTTATGTGAATACACAGGATCCTTTAAATAATTATGCACATTAGAGGGTAAAGCCTCAAGATTTCCTATAGAGAAACAACTGAGGTAATTGTCTCCCACTTTGAAATCATTATCCTCTAAATAAATATCCATCATCACCTTCTTTTCTCCACCGAACTCAATTGTCAGATACTGTTCTATAACCCCGCTCTCTAGTAGGTCTCCTAAGATCGCTTTCTTCTGAGAACGAGAAACCCCTATCCCATATTCCTTTAATATGCTAATGAATTGCGACACTTTATCACTAAAATCTTCCCATCTTTTTTTATCCAACATATCATTTGGAACAATTTTATTCCTACATAATATGGATAAAAAACTAGTAGTTTTAAGATTTTCTTTTGTAGATAAAGTGATAAAAACGTATGATTTATGATTTAAAAATTTTCTATTTTTAAAGTGATTTGCAGAAGATATAGATAAAAAACTCTTAGATTCTAACTCATCTAAAAATTTGCTATCATAGAAAATATCTTGTTTATGAACAATAGTATGAGCAGGCAAAACTCTCAATGCCCTTACCCAACACGCATGAAAGTTTTCGTAATCTTTTGTTCCAAAAGAATAGATTTCTGGTAGAGACAACTCAAGCGCCACTGTAATATCAGCAAACTTGCTCACTAAACAGTCGTTTTCCCATGCCATTATAGGTAAATATTCTAATATGTTATTAGATATTTTCATCTCTATCTTCTACTTTTTGATAAATTCTCTTTGTTACAGAAATATGTTTTACTACTTTTTTTGATGCCATAAGTTGCATCAGTCCATATTCACCATAGGTATTATTAAGTTTAAAACAACTACATACTGCCAATAGAAAAGCGATAATCCCAATTAGTAATGCCCCCATTACATTAAGCAGTATAGTGAGAATAAAGCTGATTGATAAAATGAAGAAGGTTAAAACCATTAAGTAAATAACATATTGTGCTCTTAACCCGAAGAATTCGACAGGTTTACCTACTCCTCTATTGACCTGATATGTAGCCATAATAATCTTTTAATCATTACCCTATGAAGAATGCCCTAATAGCTGTTACAGCTACTATTGCAAATACACAAGAGCCAAACCAAGATGCAGCCGTTTTAGTCGTATCAGAACTACCAGCAGACCACTTTCCATACACTTTCACTGCGCCAATAAAACCAATTACAGCACAGATTACATAAAATAAATTTGTAATAGGCTCAATGTAAGATAAGATTTCTGAGTTGGCTTTTTCTAGCGCAGCCACTCCATTACCTTGAGCCATTAAGGACGTAACGTTTAGTAGGATTAGTGAAAATACACCAATCCCTTTAAAAAATTTTTTCATACACAATGGCTTAAAAAATTAAACACTGAATTTTTGGACTTTTGATTTCTTTAAATCATTGTCGTCCTTTTTGAAGTAGTTAAAATACAATAAGACTGCAACATTAAATAAAATTAATGCAATACACAAAAAGGTTAGACAACAAGTCCAACTAACTTTTTCTAATCCAAACATGATTATTTACACTAAGAATCAAGAGCTATAAAAAAACAACGTTGAGTTCGCTGTATCTGGTTGCAAAGTAACGATATATTTTTCTATTTTTCAAATCGTTTTAGTCCGATTTAACAAATATTTACATTTGCGAACCCTATTATTATATTAATATATTGGGCTTTCTTGTTAACATATTTTAACTATATCAAAGGTATAAAACAAGCTGATTTATAGGCTATTTTGAGGGTCAAAAAAAATATTTTGCTCGTTTTGTAGATATTTTTTAACTTTGTAGATTGTAAAAACTTTTTTGTATGGTTCTAAATTATATTTGGGCAGGATTCTTTATTATAGCCTTTGTGGTGGCACTTATCCAATGCTTTGTTTTTGGAGACAGTATGATATTTGCTAAAATAGTAGATAGCACATTTGATATGTCGAAATTTGCAGTTATGGATATTGCTCTGCCGCTTGTGGGAGTAATGACTCTTTGGCTAGGCATTATGAATATAGGTGAAAAAGCAGGCTGCGTGAGATTCCTTTCTAGAATAATAGGACCATTTTTCACTCAACTATTTCCAGAGGTGCCAAAAAATCACCCTGTGCACGGACAACTTCTTATGAACTTTTCTGCAAATATGTTGGGTCTAGACAATGCCGCCACCCCACTTGGGCTAAAGGCAATGAACTCGCTTCAAGAACTTAATCCAAATAAAGACACTGCGTCTAACGCACAAATTATGTTCTTGGCTCTAAATACATCGGGGCTTACTCTTATACCTATTGCCATAATGGCACAAAGATCTATACTTGGAGCAGCCAACCCAACCGATATTTTTATTCCACTTTTAATAGCCACTTATTGCTCTACATTAATTGCGATTTTCTACGTTGGAATCAAGCAAAAATTAAGATTGCTAAATAAAGTTTTCATCTCTTGGATAGGTGGCATTACTGCTGCAATTGGCGGTCTTGTTTGGTATGTATCTACTCTAAGTAGAGAAGAAATGATGGTATTCTCAAGTATATTTAGTAACGCACTTCTACTTACTATTATTATAGCATTTATAGGTGGCGCACTTTACAAAAAGGTAAATGTATTTGAGGCATTTATAGACGGAGCAAAAGAAGGTTTCACCACTTGTATCAAAATTATACCATATATGGTGGGAATGCTCGTTGGAATCGCGGTTTTTAGAGCCTCGGGAGCTATGGACCTGTTAATCATGGGAATAGAGAAAATAGTTTCAATTTTTACCGATGAAACCGAGTTTATTGGAGCACTGCCAACAGCCTTTATGAAACCTCTATCTGGTAGTGGAGCAAAAGCCATGATGGTGGAAGCTATGAAGACCTACGGCGTGGATTCATTTGTGGGCAGACTATCTTGTATATTCCAAGGTGCTGCAGATACCACATTCTATATTATAGCCCTTTACTTCGGTTCTGTGGGCATTAAGAAAACTCGTTACGCAGTGAGCGCTGGTCTTATTGCAGACTTTGGCGGAGTGATTGCTGCTATACTTATTGGATATTTATTCTTTGCATAAAAGTTATGATAAGCTATCATTTAGAAGGTGTAGAAAAACCTAAGATTTGTACTAGAAGAACTACAAAGTGGGTGAAAGACGTGGCGGGTAAACATGGAAAAATAGTCGGTGAAATCGCCTATATTTTCTGTTCAGATGAGTACATTATAGACGTAAATAGAAAGTTCTTAAATCACGACTATTACACAGATGTGATTACATTTGATTATAGTGAAGGCAAAAAGATTGCGGGCGATATCTTTATTTCGCTTGACACCGTGAAAACAAATGCCGAAGCATTTAATCAAGACTATTATAACGAGCTAGAAAGAATTATTATACATGGTATTCTTCACCTTTGTGGCTTTAAAGACAAAGAGCCAAACGATAAAGAAGAAATGACATTTCAAGAAGACGAAGCTATTAAATTACTTATAAAACCGCTAAAAAAATGACGTTTGAATATGATGTAATAGTAGTAGGGGCAGGCCACGCTGGTTGCGAGGCAGCAGCTGCAGCAGCTAATATGGGCTCACGTACATTGCTTATAACAATGGACATGAACAAAATAGCCCAAATGAGTTGTAACCCTGCTATTGGTGGTATTGCAAAAGGCCAAATAGTAAGAGAAATTGACGCTCTTGGAGGTTTCACAGGTATTGTTACCGACAGAAGTTCGCTTCAGTTTAGAATGCTAAACAGATCGAAAGGACCTGCCATGTGGAGCCCACGTTCTCAATGCGACAGAATCAAGTTTATTCAAAACTGGAGACAAGTGCTAGAGCAAACTCCAAACCTTTATATTTGGCAAGATACAGCTGTGGGATTGATTGTAAAAAACAATACTGTTTGTGGTGTGAAAACTGCATTAAATGTCGATTTCATCGGCAAAAGTGTGGTACTTACAAATGGTACTTTCCTAAACGGTTTAATGCACATAGGCAAGACCCAACTTGCTGGTGGTAGATGCTCTGAACCTGCTAGTTATGGCATCACAGAACAACTAAAAGAACTAGGCTTCACCACAGACCGTATGAAAACTGGTACACCTGTGAGAATCGACATTAGAAGCGTGGATTTAAGCCTTACTACAGAACAACCAGGAGAATGTGATTTCCACAAATTCTCATACCTAGACGAGCCACTACGCCCGCTTAAACAACTTCCTTGTTTTACCCTAAACACAAACGAAGAAGTGCACGAAGTGCTTCGCAATGGCCTAGCAGATTCTCCTTTATATAATGGTCAAATTAAGAGTATCGGACCACGTTACTGCCCTAGTATAGAAACTAAGATTGTAACATTTGGCGAGAAGGATTCTCATCCACTATTCCTAGAACCAGAGGGCGAAAATTCTACAGAGTATTACCTAAATGGTTTCTCATCTTCTCTTCCACTAGAAGTACAATTAAATGCTCTAAAAAAAATACCAGCATTTAAAAATATTCATATTTTCCGTCCTGGATATGCCATTGAATACGACTTCTTCGACCCTACCCAACTTCTTCACAGCTTAGAAACAAAACTAGTGAAGAACCTATTCTTTGCGGGTCAAATAAATGGTACCACAGGTTACGAAGAAGCAGGCGGTCAAGGTCTAGTTGCAGGTATAAATGCTCACCTTGCAGCAAACGGAACAGACCGTTTCAGCCTAGGCAGAGACGAAGCATACATTGGTGTACTTATCGACGACCTTGTAACAAAAGGCGTGGACGAGCCATATAGAATGTTTACCTCTCGCGCAGAATATCGCATACTACTTCGTCAAGACGACGCCGACAAACGTCTTACTCCAAAGTCTAGACAAATAGGATTGGCAGACGATAGACGCTGGAATCTGCTTCAAGAGAAGATACAATATTGTGAAGAACTAAGCCAAGTATTACGTGAATGCTCTGCAAAACCAGAACAAGTAAACGAAGGCTTGCGTGCTATTGGCAGCACAGAATTAAAACAAAAACAACGCCTAGGCGAAATTCTTCTTCGTCCTGGCGTGGATATAAACTTCCTTGCAGAAAGAGTGCCAGTGCTTAAAAAAGCCATTGACGATATTCCAAATCGCAAAGAAGAAATAATGGAAGAGGTAGAAATTACCTTTAAATATTCTGGCTACATCGACAGAGAAAAACAAATTGCAGAGAAGCTACATCGCCTAGAACACATCAAAATCAAAGGCAAATTTGACTATGCTTCTATCACTGCTATTTCTACAGAAGCACGCCAAAAACTAATTAAAACAGACCCTGAAACCATAGCACAAGCAAGCCGCATCCCTGGGGTATCTCCTAGCGATGTAAACATCTTGCTAGTTATGATGGGAAGATAATTAGGAATTGTTCCACGTGAAACAATTGGAACAGTGAGAGCAATGATAAGCTTGCTTAAGCATTGCCGAGTCGTGACAATTGGGTGTGTCAACACGACACACAACGTGATTCAAAGTAGCAATACATTTATTTGTTCCACGTTCCACGTGGAACAAATTTAAAAAATCATAATAATGGAAACCGTAAAACAAAACATTAGAATGGTAGAAGACTTTCCAGAAAAAGGGATAGTTTTCGTGGACCTTACCACTGTATTTAAGAAACACGAGTGCATGAAAAAAATCGAAGATGCACTTTATGAAACCTACAAAAACACAGGTGTAACAAAAGTAATTGGTATAGAATCTAGAGGTTTCTTCTTCTCAACAATTCTAGCAAACAGAATTGGCGCCGGCTTTGTACCACTTAGAAAAAAAGGAAAACTTCCTGCAGAAACACTAGAAGTTTCTTACCAAAAAGAGTACGGACTTGACACCATTCAAATCCATAAAGATGCATTAACAGAAGACGACGTGGTAATTCTTCACGACGACATTCTTGCCACTGGTGGCACTATTCAAGCTGCAATAGAACTTATCAAAAAGTTCAACGTAAAGAAAATTTATGTCAGTTTCATCGGAGAAATCGACTTCCTAAAAGGTAGAGATAAAATAGATAAAGACATCGACGTAGATGTTTTAATCCACTTCTAAAAACAAATAACTTTGAGCAAAAAAAGCCACATAGAAGAAATAGTGAGTACACTTCCCCACTCTCCGGGAGTGTACCAATATTTTAATTCAGATGGTGAAATTATCTATGTGGGCAAAGCGAAAGACCTAAAGAAAAGAGTATCATCTTATTTCAACAAAACAGACAAATCTGTAAAAGTACAAGCCCTAGTTAAGCATATAGCAGATTTAAAATACATAGTTGTAAATACAGAAAACGACGCTCTGCTTCTTGAAAACAACCTAATAAAACAATACCAACCACGATACAATATTCTTCTTAAAGATGGTAAAACCTACCCTTGGATTTGCATCACAAAAGAAGATTTTCCTCGCATTTTTAAAACCAGATTAGTTACTCGTGGTGCAGAGTATTTTGGCCCATATAGTTCTGTTTGGATATTGGATACAATCCTAGATTTAGTAAAGCAAATCTACCCTATTAGAACCTGCCGTTTCCCAATGAACGAGGAAAGCATAAAAAACGGCAGACACAAAGAATGCCTAGAATATCACATCAAGAATTGTATGGCTCCTTGTGTAGGCTTTCAAACAAAAGAAGAATACCAAAAAATTATCGGTGAAATCAAGGAAATTATTAAAGGCAACAGTAGGTTTATTGCAGAGAAAATCCTTGGAGAAATCCAAAAATGTGCAGAAGAACTTCGCTTTGAAGAAGCCGAAGAACTAAAGCAAAAATACCTTGCCATTATCAATTTCCAAAATAAAACTGTGGTAACTACAGCCACCGATGAAAACCTAGATGTAATGGCATACGATGTGGACGAAAAGTCTGTTTACATCAATATGCTTCAAATAGTAAATGGTAGCATTGTAAAAGGTCTTACTATTGAATACCAAAAGAGAATAGACGAGGCAGACGAGGAGATTTTAGCATTAGGATTACTAGAACTACGTAGCAGACTTCAAAGCGATTCTAAGGTGATTTTAGTACCATTTATGCCAGATATAGAACTAGAAGGTATAAGCCTAAAAGTGCCGATGAAAGGGGACAAAAAGAAGCTTATCGACCTATCTATGCAAAACGTAAAACAATACAAACTAGACAAACTTAAACGCAACGAAGAACTAAATATAGAGCAGAAATCTACACAGATTTTGTTCACTCTAAAAGAGAAACTCGGACTAAGCAAACTGCCTATCCATATAGAATGTTTTGACAACTCTAATATTTCTGGTACCGATGCCGTGGCAGCCTGCGTGGTTTTCAAAAAAGGCAAACCAAGTAAAAAGGATTACAGAAAATATAATATTAAATCTGTGGTTGGCCCAGACGACTATGCTTCAATGCGCGAGGTGGTGTATAGAAGATACAAAAGACTAATAGACGAAGGCGAGCCCCTACCCGACCTTATTATTGCCGACGGCGGAGTTGGCCATATAGAAACTATAAGAAAAGTTGTAGAAGAAGAATTGAATTTGAACATCCCAATTGCCGGCCTTGCAAAAAACGACAAACACCGCACTCGAGATTTAATCTTCAATGGACAAGTAATAAGTATGAAGACAAACGATGTTTGTTTTAATTTTCTTACACAAATTCAAAACGAGGTTCACAGATTTGCAATAGAATTTCACAGAGACAAGAGAAGTAAGTCGCAACTAAAATCTGAACTCGATGAAATACCTGGAATTGGTCCAAATACCAAAGAAAAACTCCTAAAGGAGCTAAAAAGCGTAAAACGCATCCAGAATGCAGAAATTTCTGAACTTGAAAAAATCATCGGAACTCACAGAGCATCAATAGTTTACGAGTATTTTCACGGCAATTAGAGGCTCTGAGAATTAAAAATTTTAGAAAAACTGAACACCAATACACAAAAAATAGACTGTAAATGAGAGTTTTAATACAAAGAGTAAAACAGGCGAGCGTAAAAGTAGACGAAAAAATTACAGGCGAGATAAAACATGGTTTTCTACTTTTGGTTGGATTTGAAAATGCAGACACCGACGAAGACCTAACTTGGACTGCAAACAAAATTTCGGCACTTAGAATTTTCGACGACGAAAATGGAGTGATGAACAAATCTATTCTTGAAGCAGACGGAGAAATTCTTTGCGTTAGTCAGTTCACACTTTTTGCAATGACCAAAAAAGGAAACAGACCTTCTTACTTCAAAGCTGCCAAAGGTGAAATTTCTCAGCCACTATACAATCAGTTTTGCGAAAAATTAAAATCACTAATTAATAAAGAAATTCAAAAAGGAATTTTTGGTGCAGATATGAAAGTGTCGCTTATCAACGACGGACCTGTTACCATTTGGATTGATTCAAAAAATAAAGAATAAAAGATATGAAAAATTTTAATGAACTTTTTAGCGGTTATAAATTTGACTTAACCGAAGGTATGATTAAAGAGAACGTAAAAACTCTTATCGACAACCTATACGAAAACACAGACCGCCCAAGTAATATCAAAGATCTTTTTAGTCATATTGAAATTACTTCGCTTAGCACTCTAGACAACGAAGAGAAAATCGTTAGCCTTGTAGAAAAGATTAATGCCCTAGACGAAGAGTTTCCAGAGATGGGCAAACCTGCAGCTATCTGTGTGTATCCAGCGTGGGTGGAAACTGTGAAAAACACCCTTACAGAAGACATCAATATTGCCACTGTTATTGGCTTCCCTTCTTCACAAACTTTCATTGAAGCTAAAGTAGCAGAAACTGGTCTTTCTCTTATGGCTGGTGCCAACGAAATTGATATGGTAATATCTGTGGGCAAATTCCTTCAAGGTAACTACGAAGAAGTGTTTGAAGAAATTCAAGAAATAAAACTTTCTTGTCGCGACGCTAAACTTAAAGTGATTCTTGAAGCAGGTCTATACCCTACTCCACAAGATTTATATAGAGCTTGTATCCTTGCCATGGAAGCAGGTGCCGACTATATCAAAACCTCTACAGGCAAAGACGCTGTGGCTTCTCTTTACAATGCATACGTTATGTGTAGAGCCATCGTAGACTTCCACGAAAAGACTGGCGTTAAAGTAGGTTTTAAAGCCGCTGGTGGCATTGTTACCACCCAAGATGCACTTTTATACCTAACAATAGTAAAAGGCGTTCTAGGCGAAGATTGGGTAAATACCACCGACTTTAGAATTGGTGCAAGCCGCCTTGCCAACAATATCCTTTCTGCAGTAACCAAAGAAGAAGTAAAATATTTTTAATCACTCAAAAAATAATAACACAGGCTGGTTCGTTTCACCGCGTACCAGCCTTTTTTTTAATCTTTAAAGCCGTAGCCATAACCACAGCGAGTTACAATACAACCTCCATATACTCCTATTTTGGAGCGGACACGTGTTATGTTTACATCCACAGTTCTGTCAAGAACAAAAACCTCGTCTTTCCAAATCTTACTTAAAATCTCTTCGCGTGAGCAAATTTTGCCTCTATGAACAATTAGATAAGCAAGAAGTTCAAACTCCTTTCTACTCATTTTTACTTCTCTTTCATCTATCAAACAACGTTTAAATTCTAAGTCAAGTTTTAGGCCATCTGCTTGTAGAAAATTATGTTTAACGAGTGTATTTATAGGTTCGTTATGCACAGGTTCACGACGCAACACGCATTTTACACGAGCAATAAGGTTGCGCAAAGAATAAGGTTTTACAATGTAATCATCTGCACCTATTTCTAGGCCCAAAATCATATCATCTTCCGAACTTCTAGCACTGCAAAATATAATGTGAATTCCTGCTGTTTTAACGTTAGATTTTAGCATTCTAGCTAGTTTTATACCACTTATTTCGCCAAGCATAATATCTAGCAAAATAAGTGAATAATTCTCTAGTGAGAGTTTTAATGCCTGTTCTGCGCTATAAGCCACATCTACTTCGTATCCTTCGTTTTCTAAATTAAATTGTAAAATCTCGCATAGTGTTTCCTCATCATCTACGACTAATATCTTTTTTGTAGTCATATTAAGTTAATAATTAAATTTTTCTCTCAAATGTATATCGTTTTCATATTACGTTAGAATGGCACATTATGTGTTTTAATAAATTGTAACACTTTTATAACTGCAATTTAACAAAAGACTCACTTTTTTGAAACATTTTTGAAACGTTTGCATGATAGTTTTACGATAACAAACTTAAATCGTAAAGCTTATGAAAACAAGATTACTTATAATGGATATACTCACATTTGTGTGTATCCAACTATATGCAGAGGATAGGAATGTTGATGACTCAGAAAACGAATATCTAGAAAATCTAACAGTTTGCTCTGGTGTAATTTCTACTTCAATGTTTAATTCGCAAGAACAGTTTTGGAGTCATAGTAATGTAATGAAGTTGCTTTTTGGCTACACAGAATACACGGGAATTTCAGCTTCGTATAAGTTTACAGAATGGGTTTCTGCCGATGCTGTTATTATGCCTATTGATGGTGATAAAATGATAAACTATAGACTTGGTGTTACGTTTATACCCATTGAAGGATTACATTTAAAATTTTATGGAGGACTCAACGATTGTGATGAGATTTATAAAAGTTCTACCATAAATATGGCTGCATTTTTGGGGTATAAATGCGATAAATTTGCTTTAGGAGCAGAACTAAATCATACGATGAACTCCTCCTACACCTTTGGAAAAGATTATTATGGATACTCTATTTTCGCTTCGCTAAAAATGGCAGAATTTGCAGATTTCTACATACGATTTGATGATATTTACTCGAAAAACAATTGGAATCTTTATAGAGATGAACAGTCGGCAGTGTTAGGACTTCAATTTAAAATCAATGAAAATATTACTATTGCTCCAAACTTTAAAATGATTGTTCCAAAGGCTGAAGAACTAGATAGAAGTTATTTTGCCTATGTAAATTGTAGTATAAATTTATAGAAAAAAAGCTGGTCCGCAGAAAACGAACCAGCCAATTGTTATTTTTTTCCACTTAAACTTACTTTTATACATTAAATCTAAAGTGCATAATATCTCCGTCTTGTACCACATACTCCTTACCCTCAACACTCATCTTGCCAGCCTCTTTACAAGCAGCTTCTGAGCCTAGGGCGATGAAGTCTTCGTACTTAATTACTTCTGCACGGATGAAGCCTTTTTCAAAGTCGGTGTGGATCACACCAGCACATTGAGGAGCTTTCCAACCGCGATGGAATGTCCAAGCACGCACTTCTTGCACACCTGCAGTGATATATGTTTGAAGGTCTAGAAGTTTGTATGCAGCCTTAATTAAACGTGCTACACCAGATTCTTTAAGACCAACTTCTTCAAGGAACATTTGGCGTTCTTCGTATGTTTCAAGCTCTGCAATATCAGCCTCGGTAGCAGCTGCCACGATAAGGATTTCTGCATTTTCGTCTTTCACAGCTTCACGCACTGCATCTACGTATGCATTACCACTTACTGCACTAGCCTCGTCCACGTTGCAAACATACATAACAGGTTTGTCTGTAAGAAGACATAGGTCGCGCACAAGTTTGCGTTGCTCTTTGTCTAGCTCCACTGTACGAGCAGATTTACCCTTTTCAAGAGCCTCTTTATACATAGCATAAATAGTATAAAGTGCTTTAGCATTTTTGTCGCCTGCATTAGCTTGTTTGTATACTTTTTGGATACGTGAATCGATAGTTTCAAGGTCTTTTAGTTGAAGCTCCATATCAATGATTTCTTTGTCACGAACAGGGTCTACACTACCATCTACGTGAGTAACATTTTCATTGTCGAAACAACGTAAAACGTGAAGAATAGCATCTGTTTCACGAATGTTTGCAAGGAATTTATTTCCCAAACCTTCACCTTTACTTGCACCTTTTACAAGACCCGCAATATCCACAATTTCCACTGTGGTAGGAACTATACGTTGAGGATTTATATGTTTTGCTAATTCATTTAATCTCTCATCTGGCACAGTAATCACGCCCACGTTTGGTTCAATAGTACAGAAAGGGAAGTTTGCTGCTTGTGCCTTAGCATTAGATAAACAATTGAAAAGAGTAGATTTTCCCACGTTAGGAAGGCCTACTATACCACATTGTAACGCCATAATTATAAATTTTATTAATTTAGTGGCAAAAGTACTAAAAAATAACTACTTTTGCCGTATATATAGCGAATATATTTACATGAATAAGACATCTAAGATAATACTAAGCGTTTCTATCATACTTATTTTGGGGCTTGGCGCACTCATTTATTTTCAATTTTCAAAAATTACCGAGGCGGAAAACCAACTTGTGGAACTTACCCAAGTGATGGAATTTGAAAAACAACAATCCATAGAAGAGTACGAAAAACTTGCTATGGAATATGAGGAATTCTATATAGAAACAAGCAACGACTCTCTGCTAAAACTTTTTGATGAAGAAAAACAAAAAGTGCAACAACTCCTACAAGAGCTTAAAACAGTAAAGGCTACTAACGCACGCAGAATCAAGGAATTACAAAAAGAACTTGGCACTGTGCGTGGTGTGCTTAAGTCTTATATCTACAAAGTAGACTCTCTAAACACTGTAAACGACAACCTTAAAAAAGAAAACGTTAAGGTAAAAAAACAAATACAAGAGGCCAACGAAATTGCTCGCCTACTTGAAGAAAAAACCAACGAACTTGATGCCAAAATAAACCTTGCATCTATCCTTGAGGCAGACGAAATTCAGATTAAAACTCTAAACAAAAAAGGCAAAGTAACAAAGTCTCTAAAAAGAATTACCAATATAGAAATCTGCTTCCAAGTATTAAGAAATATTACTGCAGAAAGAGGTTATAAAACTATTTATATTCGCATAGCTGACGCAAACGGCGAAGTGCTATATACAGAAGAAAATACCTTTGATTTTGAAGGTAAACAACTTATCTACTCTGCTAAAAAAGAAATAGAATATAATGGCGAAGACACCCCTGTATGTATGTATTACAAGGTAACAAACCCACTACAAACAGGTTCATACTCTATTGCTATTTTTGCCGACGGCAACTTAATTGGTACCACAGGTATAGTTTTGAAATAATATGAGCAGTATATATTTGCATATTCCATTCTGCAAAAAACGTTGCGCATATTGTAATTTCTTTTCCACCACTCTGCTCGTAAAACAAGAGCAATACGTATCTGCCCTTGTTAAAGAAATAGAACTTAGAAAAGACTATATCTCAAACCCTACTACTATTTACCTAGGTGGAGGCACGCCTTCTACCCTATCCCACGCTTTATTAGACAAAATTTTCACTGCCCTTGACAAGAATTTCAACCTATCATCTGTAGAGGAAGTTACCATAGAATGTAACCCAGACGACCTAAACAAAGACTATATAAAAGGTCTTAGAAGCCTTCCTATTAATAGGCTCAGCATGGGCATTCAAACATTTTCTGAAGAAGAACTTAATGTACTTGGCCGCCGCCACAGTGCCTCAAATGCAGTAAAAGCAGTGGAAGATGTTTACAGTAGTGGCATAGAAAATATTAGCATAGACCTAATGTATGCCCTGCCAAATCAAACCCTTAAAACCTGGGAAGAAAACCTCGATACAGCACTAAATTTGCCTATTTCGCATATATCAGCATATCACCTTAGTTATGAAGAAGACACCCCACTCTACAAACTAAGAAATCTTGCTTTCGACGAAGAAAAAAGCCTTGAATTCTTTAATATTTTAAGAGAAAAAACAGCCGAAAAAGGCTTTGAACACTACGAAATTTCAAACTGGGCAAAGGGCGGTAAATATTCAAAACACAACACTGCCTACTGGCAAAACAAACCATATTTAGGCATAGGTGCAGGCGCACATTCATACAATCTAAAGGAAAGAAGATGGAATTTTTCTTCACTTAATGAATATATAAACGGTGTTTTATCTGGAGAAGAATACTCAGAAAACGAAATCCTAACATCAGAAGACAAATACAACGACCTTATTATTACCCAATTAAGAACAAAATGGGGTCTTGATATTAGCCTTATAGAGCCTAAATATCTAAAACACTTCCACGCAGAAGCAGAGAAATTTATTAAAGAAAACCACCTTCAAATCACTCCAGAAAGCAAAGCCATACTCACCCACTCTGGTATTTTTATTTCGGACTATATTATGCGTGAACTAATGATTTGATTTATTTTTTTCATATCTTTGCATACGAGAATAAAGCTACATTTTATTAATTAAACCTACACGTTTTGTACCCCAAACAAAATGTGTATTAAATGTATGTTTTATTTTATGACAGAAAAAGAAAAAATTCATCGCATTGCCATTAGTTTATTTAAAAAAATAAACTTCAGCAACCTTCAAGAAATCTTCAATTATCTAGACTCTGTAGAAGATTTTTTTCATCTCGACAAAGCACTACTTAGTGAAATTCCAAACGTAAATTCACCTTTTATAGATGAATATAAAACTCAAATTCCTATTTGTCTTGAAAAGGCAAAATACGAACTTGAATACATAGAAAAAAACAATATTCAAATTCATTTTTTCACCGACGAAAGCTTTCCTAAGCGTCTTTTGGAGTGTCCAGACTGCCCAAAACTTCTTTACTCAAAAGGTATTGCCGACTTCAATAAACACAAATTTATAGGCATTGTTGGCACCAGAAAAGCCACAGATTATGGTAAAAATATTTGTCATAAGATAGTATCAGAACTAGCAAAAACACAACCAAATTTATGCATTATGAGTGGCTTGGCATACGGCATAGATATTTGTGCCCATAGAGCAGCACTCGAAAGTAATATTCCAACCATTGGCGTTATAGCAGGTGGATACGACTTTTTCTACCCAAAAGCACATTATAATACCTCACTTGCAATGCAAAAAAATGGTGCTGTTATTACAGAATTTACTCACGAAATGCACCCAGAACCATTCAATTTTGTACAAAGAAATAGAATCATTGCTGGGATGAGTGATGGAGTAATTGTAATAGAAAGTGCCGAAAAAGGTGGTAGCCTAATTACTGCAGAGCTCGCCCACTCCTACAATAGAGATGTAATGGCAGTGCCAGGCAGAACCATTGATACTTCTTCTGTGGGCTGCAATAGCATTATAAAATACAATAAAGCATCACTGGTAGAAAATGCCAAAGATGTGGAAAGAATAATGTGCTGGGAAAATACTATTAAACAAGTGGAACTGTTTCCTGTGCTTTCTGAAAAAGAATCTATTATTGTAGATATAATAAAAGAAAAAGGCACAATTCATGTTGATAACATTTCAGAACTATCGGGTATAAAAATATCTGAGCTATCAGTGCTTTTACTAAATTTGGAGTTCAAGAATGTGGTACGTAGCATCCCAGGAAGCAGGTATATGATATGCTGAAAAAAACAAAAGGTGTTCACTCTTGAACACCTACTTGCTAACCTTAAAATCAAATACTATGAAAAAATCACAATGCAAATGTAAAGGTATTTTTGTTACCAAATATATTATTACACAATTATTTACCTAATTTAAAGAATTTTTTCACTGCTATCGTTTGCATTATTACAAAGCTGTTACAATTTGTAACAATCTTGGTTTTTAATCATAAAAATACCATATAATTAATGTTTATTTTACTATTAACAACTTGTTCATAACTCAACTATAAAAAATGAAAAATAAATTTGGAGAATTCATTTTTCCACTTGTATATACAAGAATTTTAGTACCCAAAATTTTAAGCCATTTATTTTACATCAACTATTAAACACAAATATTTACAGTTTTTTGATGTTTGTACGAAAAAAATTATCTACATTTGTAGTTATTAACAGGTTGTTGATAACTATCATAAATATAAGATTATTAGAATATTAGGGTGTTCATATTTTGTTAATATAGTGAAGTTTTATCTTAAAAACTTAAAAAACAAATTGTTAGTGGATTTTTTACTAACATATTAACAATACTTATTCTTCCTATTTTTTTATCTTATTTTAATTTATGATTTTAAAGAATAAAGTTATAGAAACTCAAAAATGTTGATAACATGAATTACGTTGAAGAAATTAAAAAACTGAAGGCTGAAAAAAATGCAGTGATTATGGCTCACTATTATCAATCTGCCGACATTCAGGATATAGCAGATTATATAGGTGACAGTTTGGCGTTAGCACAATGGGCAGCGAAAACAGACGCAGACATTATTGTAATGTGTGGTGTGCATTTTATGGGCGAAACAGCAAAAATACTTTCACCAGATAAAAAAGTATTGGTGCCAGATATGAATGCAGGTTGTTCACTTGCCGATAGTTGTCCTGCCGATGAGTTTGCAGAATTTGTGAGCAAATATCCAGATCATACTGTAATATCATATGTAAATACTACAGCTGCTGTGAAAGCACATACAGACGTGGTGGTAACATCTACAAATGCAAAAAAAATAGTAGATAGTTTCCCTATGGATGCAAAAATCATCTTTGGTCCAGATAAAAACTTAGGTGGTTATATAAATGCGGTTACAGGCAGAAATATGATACTTTGGAATGGTTGTTGCCATGTACATAGCCAATTCTCTATAGAAAAACTTAAAGAATTGAAGGCTGAGTACCCAGAAGCAGAAGTGCTAGCTCACCCAGAATGTAAAAAAGAATTGTTGGATTTAGCAGATTTTATTGGTTCTACAGCTGCTCTTTTATCATATTCTGGTAAATCTGATAAAACACAATTTATTGTGGCTACAGAGAGCGGTATTTTGCACCAAATGAAGAAAGATTATCCAAGTAAAACATTTATACCAGTGCCTCCAGAAACAGGAAATTGCGCATGTAATGAATGTAATTATATGCGTATGAATACTATGGAGAAACTATATAATTGTTTGAAAAACGAATCTCCAGAAATTATTGTAGATAAAGATGTGGCAGAAAAAGCTGTTCGTCCTATTATAAAGATGTTAGAAATGAGTAATTAATTACCATTTCCAGTTTAGGAGTAAATGAAAATCGGTCTTGTTTGGACCAGAAATTTCTTCATTTCCACTACCTATCACATTTCTATCTAAGTAGAAGGTATTAGTTACTTTAAAACAAAACTGTAAGTTTTTGAATATCTTATAGTTAAAGTTAAAAAAGAATCTAATACCTTTTCCATTATATTGGTTTGAAGAAAAGGCATAAAGTACGTCATTTTCATAACTATAAAGCCTATTTTCGTAGGTTTCAGCATCGAAAAAAGCAAGTCTAAGTATAAAATTTATCTTACTCCATTTCCATCCAATGTCTTGATAAAGTAAGTATCCACTACTCTCCTTTTCGTTTCCATACTTATAATAATTATACAAAACACCAGACTTAAACACTGCTCCATTTATAAAATTTCCATTATAAATTACTTGCACGCTATGCTTAAAAAAGGCATGAGTTGGTCTTATATGTTCTTTAGAATCTGTATCATCTTTTTCGGCACTATTGAAACTATATTTAATATTAAGTAAATGATTTTCAGCTATATTATAAGAAAAATGAGTATTAATTTTATATCCTACAGAAGGCTTACTAATAAGGTATTTTTCATCAAGTAAAAATGCAAAATCTGCACTATTATACCATTTCCAATGTTCATTTATATTCCAAAGAAAAGCCCAAAGAATACCTGTTTCACCACTATTTTCTTTAAAGCTATAAGCATTTGCAAAACTACTACTATACCCTTTTCCATAATACCTAATCATAATGTTTGAAGATATATTATGCTCGGTGCTAAAATAAAAATTATGTAGCGTGGCTATATTTCCTTTTTTATCTACAGCTACCTCCCCTGCCAAACCATAGTTTTTAATATGAAATCTATAATCAAGACCAAAATTTAAATTTGTGGAATCATACACAGCAGAAAGTCCTATTTTACCAAAATTGAATCTATAATTAATATTTCCACCAGTGGCAAATTTATATCCAGAAAACTTCTTTTTTATCTCATTTTCTGTTCTGTGATAGCCATTTGCACTATCTAAATAATTAAAAGAACCAAACAATGAAATATTTAATTTATCAAATTCCATAGTGGTAGCTATGCCTCTAAAAAAGTTTGTTTCAGTATTAGAAGTATATTTATTTATCTTATCAGTACGTTGAATAAATTGTTCCACACTAGCTGCAGTACCATAAAAAGCATTTGAATTAAATACCAAACCTTGACCAAAATTCATCTTAAAATCGCCAAGAATAATGGTTTTAAATTTCCATAAATTATTCATCATAAAATGAGCAGAATAAAAGTCGAAACCTTGATTATTTTTTAAGTCAAAAGGCTCGCCATAGTCCTTTTCCATGGTTACACCAAGTGAAATATTTTTATCGGTTAATTTATATTTTAAATATCCTGCCCATGGCTTGCCTAAATATTTATTTTCTCTGAAACCTTTCTTTTCTTGAAGTGTATAATCTACCCTATTTATTAGCTGATGGTCAGCATTTTGAAATGATTTTTTAAAAGAAAATTTATCATCATCTGCTGGTTTTGCCTCTACGAATGGGTAAAACATTTCTACAGTTTTACTATCCCAACCATCTATTAAAGTAAGCTCATAAATGCTCAAAAATTCTTTATAATCAAACCTATATTCAAGAAGGTTTTCTATTTGTTTTGAAGATAAAAAACTAAACTCTTCTAGTTCTTCTCTTGTGGCAGTATTAAGGTTTAGTTTTTCTGTAGATTTTTCATTCCAAAGATCTAGCAGTTCTTCTCTAGCAGTTTCATCTTCTGCATCAAATGCATAGTTTTCTAACCAAGAATTGAAGTCTTGACAATATATTTGCACACTTACAAATAGCAATATAAAAATAAATCCTCTTTTCATATTACCATTTATAAGATATTCCTACAGAAGAAGTTAGCCCAAGTTTAAAGTTGTACTGAGCACCAATATCTATACAAAATCCGTTTAGATTTATACCTAATCCAAGACAAGGAGAAATCTCTTTACTAGCATAAATTCCTATTCTCATTCCCACTTGTTTCACAAAGAAATATTGAAGTCCAATACTTGCAGTAAAATTTTCTTTAAGCGTGAGCGATGCTTCTGCAGTGATAAAAAGTAGTTCTGTAAACTGATATTTTAACCCTAAAAAGAAGATTGTGGGCACATCAAATTTAGATTCTTCTACTTTAAATTTAGAAAAAGAAAGATTATATATAGAAAAACCTAAACTTAAGTTTTTTACAGGAAAAACCATTATACCAATGTTTAGGCAAGCCATATTGTGCCAGGCACCAGTATAATACCATCCAAGATATTCCACACCAATGCCCACAGAAATATAAGGTAAAAAAAGGCGCGAAAAATTTACGCTGGCACTCATTTCGCCATAGTCTGTAAAACCATGATGACATACATCTGCCGAGAAAGATAGAGTAGGGTGCGAGTAAACAAAAGATAGATTTTCAAGTCCAATTTCAGGACAAAGAAATTTGTTGTGATAAAACGTGCTAATACTGCTTTTACCACACGAAATAGTTGCTGGATTTATGCTATTATATTCGTCGGTTAAAACAGAAGAAATATTACCAAGAGAAAGTGAAACAGGACCTACATATTTGCCATATTGGAAGGCAAAAAGTGAAGTAGAAAAAATAAAAAATGCAGATAAAAGTACAGTTTTTTTCATCGTAAGAATAATTAATAAAAAGGTGGTAAGGCAAAAGTATATAAAATTTTTCTTTATACCATAATATTTTATAAATTTGTGCTAGTATGAATTATACAAAATATGTAATCATATCATTTTTAGTGTTTTTGAGTGTGTTTAGTGCTTCTTTATGTGGGGCAGCGGTGCCTACTTATAGCGAAAAACTAGATGGTTATCTATTAAACTCAGAAATTTATAGGGGAGATACAATAGGTAGTATTTATCTTCC
This sequence comes from Candidatus Enterocola sp., assembly GCA_045611845.1. GTDB lineage: Bacteria > Bacteroidota > Bacteroidia > Bacteroidales > Paludibacteraceae > Enterocola. Next base: position 53,812 of record JAZKXZ010000017.1, read on the forward strand.
AGAGGTGCCTATATACCCACCAATGAAATTTAAAAGTAAAAAGACTGAAAAATTTTATTGGAAAACCGTGCGCGATGTAAAAAAGGTGTATCCTTATATGAAATTTATAGGTACAGAATATAAGAGAATTAACGCTATGTGTGACACTATTTCCGACCCAAAAGTGAAGAAAAAATACATGAAAATGTATGAAAAACAATTACTCGACGAGTACAAACCAGTGATGAAAACTTTCACCCTTTCGCAAGGCAAAATGCTTATAAAACTAATCGACCGCGAACTCGAAGCCACTTCATACGAGCTTATCAAACAATTTCGCGGCGGCTTTGTGGCATGGTGGTGGCAACTCTTTGCCAAAATGCTCGGTGCCGACCTAAAAGACGACTTCGACGCCTCTGAAAAAGAAAAAGACCGCATCATCGAACGAGTGATCACACTGTATGAGGCAGGGGTGCTGTGAGAGTAATTTTTTACTCTCATTTTTTTATTTGATACTTTTCTAAAGAAACAGTATTTTTGCTTTATATTAAATAGTTTATGAATACAGAATTAAAACTACATAAAAAGACTTTTGGTGAGCTTACACTAGACGAACTTTACGAATTACTGAGGGTACGTAGTGAGGTGTTTGTGGTGGAGCAAAATTGTGTGTATCAAGATATGGATGGTGATGATAAACAGTCTATTCACCTGTGGTTAACAAAAGGGGATAATATTGTGGCATTGGCTAGGGTGTGCCCAGCAGGAGTACACTTGAATGAAATTTCTATAGGCAGAGTAATTACCACAGAACGTGGCAAAGGCTACGGCGAGCAAATTATGCGTGCTGCCATTGCTGTAGCAGTAGAACATTTCGGCGCCACACTAATAGAAATAGAAGCCCAAGAATACGCCCAAGGCTTCTACGAAAAAGTCGGCTTCCACAGAGTCTCAGATCTTTTTATACTTGATAATATCCCACATATTAGGATGCAGTGGAAGGGGAATCAACATTATAAATTGTAGCAGAAACTTTCTGTTCTGTAGTTTGTTTTGTTTGTAAATCAGTTTTTTTTTAATACCTTTGTAGTGCTCTCAATAAATAATGCACGTCATGTGTAGTTTTTGGAATCTTAATTTTTAATCGTAGTAATCCAATTTATTATAGTTTAAAAAAGGGTACAAAAAAACCCGGATTCATCACCAGCATATATATCTGGGAGAGGAACTACCGGGACTGCACAGCAAAGATATATAAATTATGGAATACAACAAAGAATTTTACGAAAAAGTTTTCTCCAGTAAAAGAATGGAGAGATATTTCAGACTTTACAAAGATGAGAAGAAGGCTATGATTCATTATTATTGTAATATAGAATTAGCAGAGTCTTTTTATTCTACATTGTCAGTTTTGGAAGTTTCACTTAGAAATGCAATTAGTAGAGAATTGGAACGTATGTGTGGTAGAGAGGATTGGTATGAGATATTTTACTCTATAGAAGAATTATCTAGTCTTAACTATTATATAGAACAAGCAAAAAAACATATTTCCAATAGATCAGAAGAAATTATACCTTCCAAAATTATTGCAGAACTAACACTAGGTTTTTGGGTATCATTACTTAATAGTGAATATGAGAGAGTGTTATGGAAATATCTACGTAAAGCATTTCCATGCATGCCTAAAAAACAAAGACAGCGTAAAAATTTATCAACTCCATTAAATACAATTCGTCGATTTAGAAATAGAGTATTTCACAATGAATCAATCTGTTGGAATCTAGAAATGGTATCTTCTATACATAAATCAATAAAAGATGTGATAGGGTGGATAAACAAAGATTTACCAGATTGGGTTAAACCAATAGATCATTTTGAAGAAACTAAACAAAAAATACAACTTAAATTATCTTCTTATAAATAGCCTTTATATTTAGTTCAATCTGAAAAAGAAAAAACTTACCCTGAGCGCGCTGTTCTACGGGAAGCGGGGTAAGTATGTTGTTGCAAAGGTACCAATAAGTTTTTAATTCCCAAATTAATACAACAGAAAATATTATGATAATGCGTAGGGTAATTTTCTTGCACCCATAATAATTGAATTGGAAGACGCATTTTGCGACCTCCAATTGGAAGTAACAATCTGTGACTTCCAATTTTCGAATTCCTCTTTGTTCAATTGAAACATAAAGTCTTCGGGAAACCTCTTTCCAACGATTTGATTTTCTTTTTTCATTTTCCAAGAATTAAGTTTAACAATAAAATATGTTCGGGTAGTTGGGACTCTACCCATGAGTTTCTCACATTTCCTTCCAATAGTAAATGGTTGGCCGTTAATTTTCTATCAATGGTGGAAATTTGCAGTATCGTAACGACTGTTACAAAGGCCTTTCTATAGATGACATGTAGTAATTAATCCTCTAAAATCGCACCTATTTTACCTAAAAAACAACGAAACTTGAGGAAATTCGCACAAAAAGTGATTTTTTTTTAAAAAAAGTAGTGAAAATTTTGCAGGGTAAAAAAATGTTCTTATCTTTGCACTCAGTTTTGCGGCTGTGGCGTAATTGGTAGCCGCGCCAGACTTAGGATCTGGTGCCGAGAGGCGTGGGGGTTCGAGTCCCTTCAGCCGCACAAAGGTAATCATCCGCTACTTCTAGAAGTAGCGGTTTTTTTTATTTAATAAATTTTTAAACTATGAGTGTTATCCAAAACAACATCGATCTTGTAAATGCTACTCTTACAGTGAAAGTTAGCAACCAAGATTACGCAGAAAAGTATGACAAAGCGTTGAAAATCGCTCGTAAAAAAATTAACGTACCAGGTTTCCGTGTAGGTATGGCTCCAATGGGTATGGTTAAAAAAATGTATGGTCCAACTATTCTTGTTGACGAAATTAACAAAATAGTTTCTGAAGAGCTTTACAACTATATCAACGAAAATAAACTAAATATCTTAGGTGAACCTCTTCCAAACGAAGGTTCTAAAGTAGATGCATTCAACGAAGGCGACGATTTCGAATTTGTATTCGACATTGCTCTAGCTCCAGAATTTAAAGTTGAATGGAACTCAGCAAAACTTCCTTTCTATAGCATCGACGTAGACGCTGCTTTAATCGACAAACAAGTTGACGCTTATCGTGGTCGTTTCGGTAAATATGTACCAGCTGAAAAAGTAGAAGAAAAAGACGTAATCAAAGGTGAACTAGTAGAGCTTAACGCAGACGGTTCTGTTAAAGAAGGTGGCGTGAAAGTTGAAAAAGCTATCCTTAGCCCAGGTTACATGAAAGATGCTGACGAAAAAGCTAAGGCTCTAGACAAAGCTGTAGGCGAAAGCTTCATCTTCAACCCAGCAAAAGCATTCGTAAACGAAAACGAAATTGCATCTCTTCTTCAACTTAAAAAAGAAGAAGCTAAAGAATTTGCAGCAGACTGCCAATTCACTGTTTCTGAAATCACACGTTTTGCTCACGCAGAACTTGACCAAGAATTATTCGACGCTGCATTTGGTTCTGGCGCAGTTAGCTCTGCAGACGAGTTCCGTGCAAAAGTTAAAGCTGGTCTTGAAGAACAATTCGTAGGTGATAGCGACATTAAACTTTCTATTGATGTTCGCGAATGGGTTCTAGCTCAACTTAAAGACGTACAATTTGCTGACGAATTCCTAAAACGTTGGTTAAAATCAACTAACAAAGAAATGACAGAATCTTCTATCGAAGCAGAATATCCAAAAATGATTGAAGACCTTAAATGGCAAATGGCTAAAGACCAACTGCTTAAAGAAGCTGAAATCAAAGTTGATAGAGCCGACATCGAAGCTGCTGCTCGCTCTGCTGCTAAAATGCAATTTATCCAATATGGCATGCTAAACGTACCAGAAGACATCCTTGACAACTACGTTACAGAAATGCTTAAAGATAAAAACGGCTTACGCAATGCATCAGACCAAGCATTAAATGCTAAATTCATTGCTGCTGTGAAAGAAAGAGCAACTTTAGAAAACAAAACAGTTTCATTCGAAGAATTCAACAAGTTCTTTCAATAAATAATTTCTAAATAAAATAAAAAAAGGTGGAACTTTTTTGGTTCTGCCTTTTTTTTATATAACTTTGTTTTCATAACGCAAAAAATAAACAAACATAATATATTATGAACGATTTTAGAAAATATGCTACTAAACATTTAGGGTTAAACAGTTTAGCTCTAGATAAATACATGGATGTTACTAGCAGCTATATTTCTCCTACTATTATTGAGGAGCGTCAGCTAAATGTGGCACAAATGGATGTGTTCTCTCGTCTTATGATGGATAGAATCATCTTCCTTGGTACACAAATCGACGACTACACTGCAAATGTAATCCAAGCACAACTTCTTTATTTAGATTCAGCAGACCCAGGTAAAGATATTTCTATCTACTTAAATTCTCCTGGTGGTTCTGTGTATGCAGGTCTTGGTATTTATGATACTATGCAGTTTATCTCTAGCGACGTGGCTACCATCTGTACAGGTATGGCAGCATCTATGGCAGCAGTGCTACTTACTGCTGGTGCAAAAGGTAAACGTTCTGCGCTTCAACACTCTCGCGTAATGATTCACCAACCAATGGGTGGTGCTCAAGGTCAGGCATCTGATATTGAAATCACAGCACGCGAAATCCAAAAACTTAAAAAAGAACTTTACACTATCATAGCAGACCACTCTGGTAACTCATTTGAAAGAATTGAAAAAGATTCAGACCGTGACTACTGGATGACTTCTCTTGAAGCTAAAGAATATGGTATGATAGACGAGGTTTTAGTAAGACAACCTAAATAATATATGGCAAAACAACACGAGGAAAGATGTAGTTTCTGCGGACGTAAGCAGAGCGAAGTGGAACTTCTTCTAACAGGTGTTACAGGCAATATCTGTAATAATTGTGTGGAGAGTGCTAGAGAAATTGTAAACGAGCAAATTAAGTCAAAGAAATCTAAACTTTCTCTAGATATAGATTCACTTCCACGTCCAAAGGAAATAAAAGAATTTTTAGACCAATATGTTATAGGACAAGACGAGGCTAAGAAAAACCTTAGTGTGGTGGTGTACAACCACTACAAACGTCTTCTACAAAAAGATAGCGGCGATGAGGTTGAGATAGAAAAATCAAACGTCATTATGGTGGGTTCTACCGGTACTGGTAAAACACTTCTTGCAAAAACCATTGCCAAAAAGCTTCACGTGCCTTTCACTATTGTGGACGCTACTGTGCTTACAGAAGCAGGTTATGTTGGTGAGGACATTGAAAGTATCTTGACCCGACTTCTTCAAGTGGCAGACTATGATGTGGAAGCTGCAGAAAGAGGTATTGTGTTTATCGATGAGATAGATAAAATTGCTCGCAAGGGCGACAATCCTTCTATCACTCGCGACGTTAGTGGCGAAGGTGTGCAACAAGGTCTTTTAAAACTTCTTGAAGGTTCTGTTGTAAATGTTCCACCTCAAGGTGGTAGAAAACACCCAGAGCAAAAACTTATTGCCGTGAACACACGTAATATTCTGTTTATCTGCGGTGGTGCGTTTGATGGTATTGAAAAGAAAATTGCTTCAAGACTAAATACCAAAACTGTAGGTTATTCTGCTTCTAAAGCAACTAGAAATGTAAACAAAGATAATCTTCTGCAATATGTGGCACCTCAAGATTTGAAATCATTTGGTCTAATTCCAGAAATTATTGGTCGTTTGCCAATATTAACCTACTTAAATCCACTAGACCGTGATGCGCTTAAACGCATTATGACCGAGCCTAAAAATTCTATCACAAAACAATATGTTAAGCTATTTGGCATGGACGATGTGAAACTAGAATTTGAAGAAGAAGCTATAGAATATATAGTAGATAAAGCTATAGAATTTAAGCTTGGTGCTCGTGGTCTTCGTTCACTTGCGGAGTCTGTAATGGTAGACTTTATGTACACCATCCCATCAGAAAAAGTAGAGAAATTGGTCATTACTAAGTCTATTGTGGCAGAAAAAATAGAAAAATTTGAAGAAAAATTGATTTAATTTATATAATACTATTGTTTTAAAGATTTCTATTTCATATATTTGCTATTGTTATGGCAGAAAAAAAGGAAATATATGCAGCTTTAAAGACCTATTTTGGTTTTGATAGCTTTAAAGAAAAACAGGAAGAAATAGTAACAAACCTTCTTTCTGGTAAGAATGCCTTTGTACTTATGCCAACTGGTGGAGGTAAATCTTTATGCTACCAATTACCATCATTTATTATGGATGGTGTGGCAATTGTGATTTCTCCACTAATAGCACTTATGAAAAATCAGGTGGATGCTATGCGTTCTATGAGTAAAGAACCAGGCATTGCACACTTTATAAATTCTTCACTATCAAAATCTGCTATCGACGAAGTGAAAAACGACGTTCTAAGCGGAAAAACCAAGCTTTTATATGTGGCACCAGAGTCTTTAACCAAAGAAGAAAATGTTTTATTCCTACAAGGAGTGAAAATATCTTTCTATGCTGTGGACGAGGCTCACTGTATTTCTGAATGGGGACACGATTTCAGACCAGAGTACAGAAATATCAGACCTATTATTAATAAGATAGGGGAGGCTCCTATAATTGCTCTTACAGCAACAGCTACACCAAAGGTTCAAAATGATATTCAGAAGAATTTAGGAATATTGGATGCAACAGTCTTTAAGTCTTCTTTCAATAGACCAAACCTTTATTACGAGGTAAGAACAAAGACTGATGATATAGATAAAGAAATTATCAAATATATTAAATCTCAAAAAGGTAAATCTGGCATTATTTATTGCCTAAGTAGAAAAGAAGTAGAAGACCTTGCTGAGAAACTAAAAGTAAATGGCATTAGTGCTCTTCCATATCACGCTGGTATGGACTCTAGTGTGAGAAGCGAAAACCAAGATAATTTCTTGCTAGAAGAAGTGGAAGTAATTGTGGCAACAATTGCATTTGGTATGGGTATCGACAAACCAGATGTGCGCTACGTAATCCACTATAATATTCCTAAGAGTTTAGAAGGATTTTATCAAGAGACAGGTCGTGCTGGTCGCGATGGTGGTGAAGGTCAGTGTATAGCGTTTTATTCAACTAAGGACATCCAAAAACTAGAAAAATTTATGCAGGGTAAGCCTATTTCTGAACAAGAGATAGGAAAACAGCTTCTAAGTGAGACTAAAGCATACGCAGAATCATCTATATGTAGAAGAAAACTTCTTTTACATTACTTTGGAGAGGAGTATGATCAGGAAAATTGTGGAAACTGCGATAATTGCCTGCATCCGAAAAAGAAAATGGAAGCACAAGATTTATTATGTACCGTTCTAGAGACGATATTAGAGGTAAAAGAGAAATTTAAAGAAGGCCATATAATAGATATTGTTATAGGTAAAGAAACATCAGAGGTAGTAGATTACAAACATCACGAGTTAGATGTATTTGGCACAGGAAAGAATGAGGATATTTCAGTTTGGAGTACTGTTATTCGCCAAGCTCTAATAAGTGGTTATATCGATAAAGAGATAGAGAACTACGGAGTTCTGAAAGTAACAAAAGCTGGTAAGGCGTTCTTAAGCAAACCAAAATCATTTAAAATTACCAAAGATTCTGATGAAGATGAAGAGGTAGAAGAAAAACAAGTTTTAAAAAGTGGTTCTGGTGCAGCAGATGAGGCTCTATTCTCTATGCTTAAAGATTTAAGAAAGAAAATTGCTAAGCAAGAGGGTCAACCACCTTATATTATCTTCCAAGACCCTTCTCTTGAGTCTATGGCAACTACTTATCCTATCACTGTGGAAGAAATGCAAAATATTCCTGGTGTAGGTGCTGGTAAGGTGAGCAAACCATATGTTCAAGACTTTATTGCGCTTATCAAAAAGCACGTTCAAGAAAACGAAATTGAGCGTCCAGAAGACCTACGTGTGAAGACTGTGGCAAACAAGTCTAAACTTAAAGTAGAAATTATTCAAGCTATCGACCGTAAGATTAGCTTAGAAGATATCGCAATCTCAAAAGGTCTAGAATTTGCAGAATTAATTGATGAAATTGATGCTATAGTAAACTCTGGTACCAGAATTAATATCGACTACTTTATCGAAGACGAAATAGACTTAGACAAAGTAGATGAAATTATGGAGTACTTTAGTGAATCTGCCGATGGCGACATCGACGAAGCTATCAATGAACTAGGTCCAGACTTCACCGAAGAAGAGATTAGATTAGTACGAATCAAATACATATCTGAACATTCAAATTAGTTTTTTAAAATAAAACAGAAAAGTCGTCACATTAGAGTGGCGACTTTTTTTGGTAATGTTGCCAAAAATGGTTGGTAGCATTTAATAAAAAACAGAGGTAGATGGTTGTAAAATTCAACTATTTACCTCTTTTCTTATTATCTATATTTCTAAAATAAAGATACCACTTTACAAAGTTTTGATAATGCTTTAATGACATCCCTCTATGTAGTGTAATGTTTTCTTTAAGATGACCAAAAAATGATTCTAATGCATTGGTTGTTTTAGGAACTCTTGGATTCTCAATGAAACGAAACATATCAGGTAAAGCCTTCTTAATATGAACATATGCACGTCTGACCATCTTATGAGTATACCACTCTCTATGAGAACTTTCTTTAAATGTCTTCTCGTTAAGATAATCTTTATAAATCTCACACCATTGGTTAAAATCCTTTGTCCATTGTAGTTTATCGTTATATGTCTTTATTAAACAAATCTTACAGACTATTTCTCTTAATTTACGCCCAGCTTCACTTTGTGGATGTTTGGTTATCCATGTCAAACATTCTCTTTGAATATGAGCAAGACATCGCTGTCTAATGGCATCAGGACAAACTTTTTTAACTGCTTTGATTATATTCCGCCCTCCATCTGACGTGACACTTTCTATTACAATCCCTATATTTTGAAGGTTTTCTAGATCCTCTCTTATTTGATCTTCCCATTCGTCATCTGTAAGCCTATATAGGAGGGTTGTTTTCACGGTTTCATCTCTGTAAACAACGAGACACATCTTGTTTGGAAACCATGTTCCATCAATTAGAAGATTTACCTTTTCTTGCCTTTGAATCTTCCACGTTGGATACTCTTCAAGATACTCATTAAACCATCTATGAAGTTGTCGTTCGCTGTATCCACTAAGCTCTGATATTTGTGGAATAGTTTGTTTTCTAAGTACCCACCATTCAAACCAAACAAAGCGATTCGCTTTGCTTATATCCTTACGGCGAAAAGTAAAAAGACTCCCACAGTTCTTGCATTTGTATCTCTGATGATTGCCACGACGACCCCATTTAATTACTTCTAAAAATCCACAATTTGGACATCTTTCTCTACGAGTTTTTGCCATAAAAAAATAACTTTGATGAAAC
>JAZKXZ010000018.1:0-86803 GCA_045611845.1 Candidatus Enterocola sp.
CTTGTACTTGAGTACGTACTTCCATGTAAGCTTCCATGTTGATTTCTGGCACGTCGAAGCCTGCATCTTTAAGCATAGCTTGAACTGCTAGAATGTCTGCGTGACCTGTACCCCAAGAAAGTGGTTCCATACCTACGTCTACATAGTCGCAACCAGCTTTACAAACTTCAAGGATTGAAGCCATGCTGAAGCCAGGACCAGCGTGAGAGTGGTATTGGATAGGAAGATTTGGATATTTAGCTTTGATATTTTTTACGATTTCGCCAAGTGAAGCAGGACGACCGATACCAGCCATGTCTTTTAAGCAGATTTCGTCTGCACCAGCTTCGATAAGTTCACACGCCATTTTTGTGTAATATTCCACAGTGTGAAGTGGAGAGAATGTAATACACAAGCAGCATTGAGAAATCATACCACCATCGTGAGCATATTTGATAGAAGGGATGATGTTGCGAGTATCGTTAAGACCACAGAAAGTACGAGCAATGTCGGTACCTTGTTTTTTCTTCACTTTATAGAAAAGTTGACGAACGTCTGCAGGAACAGGATTCATACGTAAACCGTTAAGAGCACGGTCTAGCATGTGAGTTTGAATACCAGCTTCGTGGAAAGGTTTTGTCCATTCACGAACAGCTTTGTTTGGGTTTTCACCATATAGTAAGTTTACTTGTTCAAAACCACCACCGTTAGTTTCAACACGAGCAAAGCAACCCATTTTTACAATAGCAGGAGCTACTTTTACTAATTGGTCAACACGTGGCACATATTTGCCAGCCGATTGCCACATATCTCTAAATAATAGAGAAAACTTAACTTGTCTTTTCTTTGCCATAGTATAAGGTATTATATTTTTTCTATTTTTTGTGCTTGTTTTTTACCACCGCTAATAGCTAGAATAGCTTTGTTGATAGCATCTTGAATGTTTTGATCTACAGCTTGTACGGCTGCAGCTGCTTTTGCTACTGGTTTTACTTCTTCTGGGAAGAATTTGTTTACAGCTTTAATAAGTAGTGTACCTAATCCAATAATGATAAGTAGCACCACAAATACAGTAAGCATACCAATGCCCATTAAAAGTAGAGCCTCAATGAATTTGTCCCAATTTGACAATTCTGCAACAGGGGCTGCTTGTAATAAAATAAAGTTCATATTGTTATTTTTTATTGTTTGACATAGGAATATACGCTCATTTTTGCATAAATATGCAGAAATAGTGTATAAAAATGCAAATTTGAGACAAAGTTACAAAAAATTTGCGAAAAACTTGCAAAAATTTTGTAAAAAAGTTAGAGGAATTGCTGTGCAAGTGAGAGGAGAACTAAGCTTGCTTAAGTTATCCCGAGCGCAGCCAGCAATCAAGGACGTAGTCCTTAATTAGGAGTTAGTTTTTTTTGATCTTATCTAGTCAACAGGATTTTCGCACTAATACCCACCTCTGAGTTAAGTGTTGGGTATGAGGTAGAAACCACAGGAGTGCGCATTTGCAGGTCGTAGAATAGAGAGAAATTGATGCGCTCGCTGAATACGTAGTTTGCGGCAAATTTGAATGTGGTTACAAGGTCACCTGCTGTGGCTTGAGTTTCGTTTAGTTCTATCTTACGAACAAGGGTTTTTGCATCCTTGATAGAGAAATCGGCGCGAAGAGTAAGGTCGTTTTTCACTTGCTTAGAAGACTTCGCTGTCTTCATATTGAACTTAAGGTCGCTAAACTTATAACCAATGCCCACAACATACTCGTTGTTTGAAGATTCCACAATTTGGTTACTTGCAAGGTTAAGACCCATGTTTCTACCACGGCGCCATTCAGCCTTGAAGGTAAGACTATTTTTAAGGTTCATATCAAGACCCACAAGTGGACTAAATTGTTCGTTGATAGAAACATTACCTAAAGCATAACGGCTAGATGGAAGTATGCCACCAGAAAGCACATCTTCTACATAACCAAAGTCGTCACCACTAATAGAGGTAAATGTTTGGTCTGAAGAGAATGAGCCAATTTGATATTTACAGGTGTAGCCGTGAGTAATGTTTACACTTCTAAAGTGTTCTTTCACCCAAGGAATGCGGTTAAGCGCTGTAATAGTTACTTGCCAGTTTGGTAGGAAAGACCAGAAATTTGGCACAGATTTGGTATTCACCTTGTTTACATCTCTACCTGCATACGCAGCAAGGAAGGCAGGCACAAGCACATCGTCAGAGTTTAGAGCATAGCCAGTTGTAGGGTTGTTTTTCGCCTCAAGACGACTCTTAATTGTATTTCTGTAAGACAAGAAATTATTAAATAATTCGTCGGTAAACACACCACCACGCACACTAGTAAAGGCAGTACCAATGGCCACATAACTCATAGAAAGACTACCATCTAAATTAGTTAGGTTAGAACCTCCAGAGAATTGCACACTACGATTGTTTACATATTGACGGTCTGCTTGCACATTAATCTTAATGCCAGGGAATGGCTCCACAAGTGCATTAGCCTTGAATGTTTCTGTATGTACAAACTGAGCAGGATTATAAACCGCATCGGTTGTAAGAAGCCAACCATTAGAAAGCGCCTTGTCTAGAATATCTTCTTCTTGAATACCCACTACGAAAGCAAATGTAGGTGCAGTTTTATTATTGAACGAGCTCATACCCAAACCTTGCACAGAAGGTAGATAACCAGGAAGTGTGGTACCGTCGGTTTGAGCGTAGTTGAACGAAACATTTCTAATAAGCATAGCAATACGCGCAAACACATCTGCTGCAATATTTCCAGCAGGTTGAGGACCACCAGATATAACAACCAAATCTACCTCAGCACCCTTAGTAGCAATTACCTTAATGCTATTTGCATCTACCACTTTGTGTTTCACAGAGAATGCTTTGCCATCGGCTGTAGCCTTCACGCGAACCTTTTTGTCGTTTAAGCGGTGACGTACCACAATAGTATCTCCAGCTTGAAGTTTAAGAGTTTGTTTAAACTCTTTTTGCTTTTTCGCCTTAGGAGCATTTGTAGAACCGTATTTCTTATTTACCTCTTTTAGGTAGTCAGATTTGTTGTATAAAGACTCAAAGTTGAACTTACCATCTGCCTGAATAGTACCTTTACTAATAGCAGTGTTTGCTATCACATCAGTACCCGATAGCCATTGATAGTTACCATCATATTTAATATTACCTTGAATCCAGTTTAGAGCAGGAAGTTTGTTGAATGGCACATTCCAAGAGAGTGTAACACGTTGGTTATAATCTTGAGGCGAACCAAGGTGAGACAGGCTGTTCCAAACAGAGTCTTTCCAGATTTCGTATTCATCTGGATAAAGGTCGCGATTTACACCACCATCATTTTCTGTAATAAGAGAATTGTTGCTAGATGTAAATGTAAGTTTAATATTTTTGGTAATATCCCAAGCAAGGTCAAACTCATTGCTCCACATAAAGTTTTTAGCAAATGTAGGGTCCATTTTTTGATCTGGATTTTCAAAATCCCTAGTCACTTGCTCGTAGTAGTTTCTCACAAAGTTTGTTTTAAATGAGAATAACTTAGGAGCATAATAGAAACCAAAATCGGTAAGCCATTTTAGGTTTTTATTGTTTTCAATAGACTTAATCTTAGCGAATGGTTCCACAGGCTTAGGAGACCAAGAGAATTCGTACTGTCCGTACGCATTGCTATACTGTTCTACCTCGCGAGTGGTGTTTGGATCGCGAGACTCAGTCTGAGAATACGAACCACCAATGGTGAAGTTTGCAGGGTCCCAAGGACGAGGACCATCCTTACTTGTAATACCCACACGAATGCCAGGCACAGACAAGCTTTGTGTCATTGTCATATCTTGTGCCACATCAAGAATAGAGTCGCGTTGAGCCTTAGTAGAGGTAGCCTCTAAAGCATCTTTAAGCAGGATATCCTTGTCTAGTGGGTTGTATTTAGGGTTTACAATTTCGTGAGAAAGTGAGTAACGCACAGGAATAACAGTATTTGCCTTTTCTGGCAAGAGTTTACCTAGGTCGATACCTGCGTTAACATTGTATTGATAATAATCGTCTTGACGACGTTCTTGCACTTTTTGTTCTATGCCACCATAACCAATGGTTTCTATACGACCAGCTGCATTAAGTGTAATGAAATCTGAAAGGGCAATATCCAAACTAGCACGAGCAGCCACACCACCTTGTTCGTCAAACTCGGTAAGCAGAAGCTCATTTACCCAAATTTCAGCACTCTTAATGTCGCGGGAGGCGTTTCTAATACCAATCATAAACACCTCAATATCGCCTAAACTTGGGTTACCCATAATAGAGACTCTATTATTTGGATTTGCAGGGTCGAGAGTAGAAAACTCAGTTAGATTGCTCACAGAAGAGTGACTACGATTTTTTTCCTCGTTGCGAGACTTCTTCAAGTTTGTAAGAAGATCGAGAGGAAGTTCTATCTTATTGTCATTTGGCCACACTGCTCTACGGTCTGTGGTGGTATTATTTGAATAAATACCAGAAGGAGTAAGAGTAAGAGGCAGTTCGTATTCGTAATAGTTGCTTTGATAATCTGAACCCATACGGATAAAGAGTTTTAAATCCCTATCACGTAGGTTTGTGTCATCGTCGGTCATAGCCTCTGCATGGACAAACATTTCTAGTTTACCATACTGACGCATATCATAACCACCAAATTTCTTATACACAGCACGAGAATCTTTTGGGTGAAGATTATGTACACGAATCACCATAGATTGCTCGTTTTCCTGACGCACTTGTTGTTGAGAAGGGTCTATCTCACGAGAAACACCTGGAGGCAACACATAGTTTACAGGTTGTTTGTCGGCATTTTCTTCAATGTTTACAGAAGATGTTTCTATAATAGTGGCATCGTTGTGATAACCCTTTTCTATCTCTTTTTGGTAAACACGCCATTCGCCTTTTACAAGTTCCATACTTGCAAAACGAAGGTTTACATCGTGAGTAAAACCAGTTAAGTACATACGCATAAAACGTATAGACTTAAAGCTACGAATGCTACCGTATGCAGTATAATTGTCGGCATCACGTAGTGGAATTTTAAACTGATACCAACGCACTGTACCTGTTTCTCCGTTTTTAAGAGTAACAGAAGAAGTAACCATATCGGTAATGTAGTTTTGACCCACATTCATATCCTCTGGACGAAGTGAAACCTTATACTCAAAGTATTTTTCACTATCGTTTAGAGTGTTGTCTATGTTGATGTCTTCGTAGTCTGGTTTGTTTGAAGAGGCTGTGGTATAAGCCTCATTTTCCGATGTGGTTTGAGAGTTGCCCTCAGTGCCATTGTAGTGACGATAACGCTCTAGCACGCCCACCTCAGCATTGTCGTAGTCGGTGCCACGATAGTGGTGGAAGTTGTCACCAGCAGGGTCGTTTAGTGGAGAAAACTTATCCTCCATCATTCTATTTAAAGCATCAGGAGATAGTTTTGCCTTTAGTTTGTTTAAGAATGTTTGATATGTTTCACTTGCAAACTCTTCCTCTGTAGTAAGACCATTAAGGCCAGTATCTTGTTTTTTGCGAGCCTCGGCGGTGGCATCAAACGCATACACCACAGATTGTTTTGTAGGCACTTTACCCCAAACAGTATTTACCACAGAGCCCTCGCTCATGTCCACTGGCAAACCATTTTCGTAAAACTTACGACCATCTTTTAGAATATCCTCAGAAATATCACCAAAGTTGAAGTAAAGGTCACCACCAGTCATAGTGCCATCGTTGTACACAAATGGGTCCATTACCCAAAACTCAAGATACTCGATATTGTTGGTTTCAAAGTCGGTAGTTTCAAGCTTACGCATCACACCACCCCATTTTGCAGCAGGATTTGTTAGGCGACCCTCAGAGTCGAAGTTTTCTGCATAGATATTGTAAGGACCACGCTCTGTAGGGTGATAAGCTAGGTCTAAAGTTTGAATATAGCTAGACTGACCATAAACAAGCTCACGGTTTGGGAAAATCTCGTTTTCAGAAATCTGACGAATAAAGTGATTTGAGAGTTGCTCTTTATCTTTTCTAATATGGCTTGGAGTGTTTGATGTGGTTTGGTTAAACATATTGTCTATGTAGTACCAAGACAGCGCAGCACGGTTTTTGCCATACTCAATATTGTTTGAAAGCGCAGACTCTGTAAAGCGAGAAGGCGTACTAGCAAGGCGCCAATTTGATGCATACCTAACGTCGTAACCAATAGTAGTGGACTCAAAGTCGTCTACATAAACCTTGCCATTTGCACCCTTGGCAGTGCCAGGTATCATGTGAGCAAACTCTGCATCAAAGGCCACAGTAGATGCTTGTTTTAAATTTAGAATAGGAAGTTTATTTAGCCAATCGGTAACAGATTGGAATTGGTCGCGATAAGACATATTCAAGCCCCATACGGTGTTTGCCACAGGGTCGTCGCCATAGCCAACCTTTTCTGTAAGAGGTTTTTCAGACAGATACATTACAGTACCACCCACATTGAGGTTGTCGGTAATGGCATAGTCGAGGTGAGTGCCAATGAGCGACTTACGCTTCATATTAAACATAGACTGACTCTCTAGCGTAACACTAATAGGAGTGCCAAGGTCGATAAGGTCTTGGTTCATAATAGTAACCACACCCATCATATAATCTACAGTGAAGTCTACGTTTTCTGTAAGTTGCACACCACCTGCGGTAACCTTTACAGAACCCTTAGGCACATTCATTGCATTTAGCCTAATTTCACTACCAGAAGAGGCACGATATTCACCCTCAAGATAGTATTTATTCTTTTCGGCAAACTCTTGCGCTGTGGTTAGTGTAGAGTCGTATAGTTCTTGATAAACATATTTCTTTACAAGTTTTGGGTCGTTACCAAGTTGTTTTGCAAGGTAAGAACCAAAAGGTTCCACCACTGGGAATATCACCTTACCATTTTGAGATATGATAGTATAACCTTCCACAAAGTCAAACATACCATCACCATTTGGTTTTTGTTTGTGTTGAGAGTCTAAGTGGTCTAGGTTCATTACCCAAAGAAGAGGCTTTTTAGCAATAGGCCCTTCGGTGATATAACGCAAGTCGATACCCGTAGAATCATTTTTATACATGATATTTAGGGTAAACTTATTGCTTTGTACTTGGTATGCACCCAAT
This sequence comes from Candidatus Enterocola sp., assembly GCA_045611845.1. GTDB lineage: Bacteria > Bacteroidota > Bacteroidia > Bacteroidales > Paludibacteraceae > Enterocola. The sequence goes on from JAZKXZ010000018.1 coordinate 7,129, forward strand.
GAGTAGATGTTTTTCATCATAAGGTCCCAAGTAGGAAGAAGTGGCGACTTGTCGGTAGATTTCAAAAGCTTAAGGGCAAGAGGCTTGGTGGTTTCTGTAGAAGCAGTGCTAAGCTCACCCACGGTGTAAACCTTGCCTTTGTATGTATATTGAAATGCTACAGCTAGCATTTCGTCGTTGTTAAGTGCAGACTTAAGCGAGATATAACCCAACTCTTTGTTTAGCACATAGTCTGAAGACTCAAGTTTGCGAGCACCCTCAAGCTTGACGAAGTCTGTACCCGACTCCATATTCCAGCCTCTTAAGTAGGTGTCTATCTCATAAATATCTGGCAAACCACCAGCAGATTGCACTACCTGAGAGAACAAAGTATTGGCACCATTCGAAGGCACTGTGCCAGTAGAAGTAAACGCAGAGTTATAAATGCGCTCTGGCTCTCCTAAATCGGCAAAACCCACCACATTGGTAGTATTTTGATAGTTTATAGAGTTTTTATTTGTTACCCAAACCTCAATATTTGTTACAGAAATGCCAGAAGAAATATTTGGCACATCTTTCATCCATTCATCGTAGTGTGCGCGGAAGAAATGAGAAAGGAAATAGTGACGATTTTCATCGTACTCGTCTATTGGGATACGAAAATCGGTGGTTTGAGCACCAGTTGTGTTAATAGTTTGAGACTCAGACTCTTGTTGAGAGATAACAGCACTTACATTAAGTTTACCAAACTGCAAATCTGTTTTAAAACCAAAAAGAGAAGTATTACCAGTAATAAGCGAACCAGTAAGAGGCATACTCACATTACCAGCCTCTAGTTTTTTGATAATATCGTCTTCTTTACCTTCATATTGAAGTTTAAGCATCGATTGGTCGAAGTCGAATGTGGCTTCGGTATTGTAGTTGAGACCAAAGTTTAGTTTATCGCCCACCGAACCACTCACATTAAGCTGAATTTTTTCGTCGAAGTCGAATGTAGGCGCAGGATTTTGAGAGCGTTCGCTTAGTGCAGGGTCTTTAAGCTTTTTAAATTGCAGAGCAAAGATAAGCTCCACAGAACCTTGTAGTTTAAGTTGCACACCACCAGGACCAAACACCTTGTCGGCAGGACCAATATCAAACTTCATATCAGTAAGAGAAATTTCGTGCTTTTTGCCCTTTTCTTCACTTACTCTTGCTTTATAATACTCTTGTTGCGACCTTTGCGCCTGATACTCGGCAAACTCTTCACTAGTAAGATAAAACGGAGTGCCAAGAGCCTCATCGCCCACCTTCGACACAAAGTAGTATCTATCGGTATCTGGGTCGTACACCACCTCTGTTACCACATTGTCTGGTATAGGAAGCGACGCAGGAGTAGATTGGCCAAGGTCGTCGTGATTTTCAACGTAGTTTTTAGGAATATCAAAACGAAGCTCAGAATCTTCATTATTGGCAATACTATCCCCTGTCGCCTGAGCCATGGCTACAAGCGAAACAAAAAGCATTGCTAATATGTAGATAAACCTCTTCAAGTTAGGGGTTAGGAGTTAGGAGTTAGGAGTTACAACATTTTAAGTGCCTGTTTAATAACCTGTTCCACTTTCAAATCTGGATTATCTTGCAAGATGGCATTCACCGCCTTTTGAGTGGCAGAAGCCGAAAAACCAAGCATCATAAGCGCCGAAACAGCCTCGTTCTGTATCTCTGACGATATTTGAGGAGCCTTTGGCTGAGCCGAAGCTCCTGCCGAAGCAGAAATTTCAAGCACCTTATCTTTAAGGTCTAGGATAATGCGTTGAGCAGTTTTGGCACCAATGCCCTTCACTGCCTTTATTAAATTGGCGTTACCTGTTTGAATAGCATCGCAGATTTCATACACAGAAAGCGAAGAAAGCACCATGCGAGCAGTGGCAGCACCCACCCCTTGCACAGACATAAGAAGAAGAAACATACTTCTTTCTTCGGCAGTAGCAAAACCATAAAGAGTGAATGCGTCTTCACGAATTACCTCGTAAAGAAACAACTTAGCATCTGTCTTGCCTTGAATAGCAGTATATGTAGAAAGAGAAATATTTACACCGAAACCCACTCCGTGCACATCTAGCACTGCGTATGTAGGCGAAAGTGAGGTGATTTCTCCGTTGATATATTCAAACATAAATAACTCCTTTAATAGAAAGGGACAAAGTTAATAAAAAACGTTGTATTCTATAAAGATACAACGTAGAAATACAAAAAAAATTGCACTCAAGGTGCAATTTTTTACGATTATATATGAGAGATTGATTAGAATTTATACTCAATATTGTCTATACAACAATAAGTTGGAGTATTTATACCCCATTCAGCCTTGTCGGTGCCGTCTATAGATATTTCTATCTTATAAACTTTATCGCCTAAAGAAGTAAGAGATACAGTTTCCCAAGAGGTAGAAATATAAGATTTTCCATCACGGAAGTCTGCCAAATAATGTTCCACTTCACCAAGTTTATTCCCATTAATATCAAAGCCTGTAAAAATAACTTTGTGCCAGTCTCCATCTGTGAATGCACGAGCAGCACCTATACCATCGTCGCCAACTTTAATAGCCCAATATGCGTATGTAGAAATGGCCACGTCGATGCCATTGACTGTTGTTTCGCTTGGAAGAGTAAAATAAGCATAGTTATTGCCTAATCCTGCATTGTACTCAGAATAATGTACCACAGCAAAGTTGCCACTTGTGGTAGGCATAGCACTGTATTGGTTTAAAAAACCTGGGGTAACCTTGTCGTTTAGATTTGAAGGATATATACCACCATCTGAATATCCACCAAACTCTGGCACCCATTGAGAGTAAAATGTTACATCACCAGATACAAAAGAACCATTTAATTCTGCATCTAAATAGCCAGCTTCTGGTAAAATTATTTCATTAAAATCTGCAATTTTATAAAGACTTGTAGGCTGACAAGCCACCATCATTACTATTAAGGAAGCTAGAGTAATAAGTTTTTTCATAGTTCTAATGTTCTATTGTTGGATCGTATTCGTTTATTCTATCTTTGTTTAAATATTTCTTTGTTTCAGAAGCCACGACTCCACTTAGCAATAGTAGCGAGATAATATTTGGAATAGCCATAAGGGCGTTAGCACAGTCGGAAAACACCCACACAAGGTCTAGTTTTGCCACGCAACCAATAAAGATGGCTATAGACCAAATTATTCTAAAATAGACTAATACCTTTTTGCCACCGATGTATTCAAGGCAACGTTCGGCATAGTAAGACCAACCTAAAATGGTTGAAAACACAAATGTAAACAGAGCCACTGTAAGTAGAGGACCACCCCAAGCATGAAGTTTGGTGAAAGCAAGGTTGGTGAGTTTTGCACCATCGTGGAAGTTGATGTCTGGATAAACTATCACACTAGTTACAAGCACGATACCTGTTAATGCACAGATAATAACGGTGTCCCAAAATGTAGCAGAGGAAGCAATAAGCGCTTGTTTCACAGAGTTTTCGGTGCGAGCAGCCGCAGAGACAATAGGAGCAGAACCAAGACCAGACTCGTTAGAGAAAAGTCCACGAGAAATGCCATAACGCATTGCAAGCATAATGCCACCACCAGTGAAGCCACCAGCAATAGCATCCTTTGTAAATGCATATTTAAAGATATACTCAATAGCAGTGCCCACATATTGATAGTTTACAATAAGAATAGCCACACAACCTATAATGTATATCACAGCCATAAATGGCACAAACACTTCACATACACGAGCAAGCCATTTGATACCACCAAAAGTGATGAAACCAATAAGCACAGCCATCACAATACCTGTAATATAAGGAGAAACACCAAAGTTTTCGTTAAGAAGCACAGACACAGAGTTGGCTTGGTTCATATTACCAATACCAAACGCTGCAGCAATGGTTGTAACACAGAAGAATATAGCCAAAGGCTTCATTTTAAGAGCCTTTTCTAGCACCACCATTGGACCACCTATCATAGTGCCACTCTCTGTTTTATAACGGTATTTCACAGAAAGAAGTGACTCTGCATACTTAGTAGCAATGCCAAACACACCGGTGAGCCAGCACCAAAACACTGCGCCCGGACCACCAAGAGCAATAGCCGTGCCCACACCAATAATGTTGCCAGTGCCCACTGTAGCAGCCATTGCCACCATAAGAGCACTAAAATTACTAATATCACCACCAGCCTTGCTACCACTAAGAGTCATTTTTATGGCAGAGCCTATATGACGTTGCACCACACCTGTTCTAAAAGTTAAAAACAAGTGCGTACCAAACAATAGGACAATCATAGGTACTCCCCAAAGAAAGCCACTAAAATCTGATAAAACATTAAGGAAAAACTCTTGTATCTCAGCCATTTACCTTACGAAGTTCAAAGTTGGTTCCTAGATATTTTTCACGAACCACAGGGTTTTCGGCTAGTTCTTCTGCAGTGCCCCAGAACATAATCTTGCCCTCAAAAAGCATATAAGCACGGTCTGTAATACTTAGAGTTTCGTGCACATTGTGGTCGGTAATAAGGATACCAATATTTTTATCTTTAAGTTTAGCTACAATATTCTGAATATCTTCCACCGCAATAGGGTCTACACCAGCAAAAGGCTCGTCGAGCATAATAAACTTAGGCTCAATAGCAAGACAACGAGCTATCTCGCAACGGCGACGTTCACCACCAGAAAGCTGCGAACCAAGACTCTTACGCACCTTTGCAAGGTGAAACTCCTCTATAAGAGACTCAAGTTTTTCCTTTTGATACTCCTTAGAGAAATTTGTCATTTCAAGCACAGCCTTAATATTGTTTTCCACAGACATATCACGGAAAACAGAAGCCTCTTGTGCCAAATAACCGATACCAATTTGCGCACGGCGATATACAGGATATTTAGAAATATCTAAATCGTTAAGAAAGATTTTTCCCGCATTAGGTTTCACAAGACCAGTTGTCATATAGAAAGTAGTGGTTTTACCAGCACCATTAGGTCCTAGTAGCCCCACAATTTCGCCTTGAGTCACATTAATAGAAACATCATTTACAACAGTACGTTTACCATAACGTTTCACTAAATGCTCCGTGCGGAGAATCATCTTTTCTTCACTCATAGTTCTTTAAATAAAGTTTTCGTTGTCTTCTAGCATACTCACGTCGTTTACAAACTGACGAATACGTTGCTCATCAGAAGCCTTGCAAATAAGTAGAGTATTGTCTGATTCTACTACGATATATCCCTCAAGACCTTGCACCACAGCAAGTTTTCCCTCAGGAAGCACAATAATATTATCGTTGCTATCGTATGTAAGACCTTTACATTTTAAAATAACATTGCCATTTTCGTCGCCTTCGGTAATGTCTTTAAGAGCACCCCAAGTACCCATATCAGACCAACCATAGTCGCCAGAAAGCATATACACCTCGCGAGCGTGCTCCATAATACCATAGTCGATAGAGATATTTTGGCAAGTAGGGAAAATTTCATCAATAAATGATTGTTCCTCTTCGGTGTTCATTTTGTCCATACCAGACTCAAATTTTTGAGAAATCTCTGGAAGGAATTCTCTAAACGCTGCGTCGATAGTTTTAAGACTCCACATAAACACACCAGAGTTCCAGAAAAACTCACCAGAGTTTACAAACACCTTAGCAAGCTCAAGGTTTGGTTTTTCGGTGAAAGTTTTCACAGGTTTGAAGTCGCCCTCAGCATCCACAATAGCTTGAATATAGCCATAGCCAGTTTCTGGACGATTTGGTTTAATACCAAGAGTAAGTAAGCTATTAGACTGAGAAACAAAGTTAAGACCACGCTCAATAGCATTCAAGAACTCCATTTCCTTGGTAATAAGGTGGTCTGAAGGTGCTACTACCATATTTGCATTTGGATTGATAGCCTTAATGTGGCTCATAGCATACGCAATACATGGCGCTGTGTTTCTACGGCAAGGTTCAAGAAGGATTTGACTTGGCTTAATGATAGGAAGTTGTTCCATAATCAAGTCCTTGTATGCTGCATTACTTACTATAATAATATTAGAAGCAGGAATAACCTTTGCGAAACGGTCAAACGTCATTTGAAGAAGAGAACGACCAGTTCCGAAAAAGTCTAGAAATTGTTTAGGTTTATTGTTTCGTGAAAATGGCCAGAAACGGCTTCCTACACCACCTGCCATTATCACACAAAAATTATTGTAATCCATAAATATTTGATTTTATTTGGGCAAAGGTAACAAAAAGAATTTATGCAAAAAAATTTTCATATCTAAAAAAGAATAATTACCTTTGCCGTGCTTTTAAAACAAAGCGCCATACCTGCCCAGATGGCGGAATCGGTAGACGCGCTGGTCTCAAACACCAGTGGATTCACTTCCATCCCGGTTCGATCCCGGGTCTGGGTACCACAAAGGCTGATAATCGTGAGATTATCGGCCTTTTTTATTTTTGGCAACATTACCGTGTTTTTTATTTAAACAAATCATCAAGTTTTACCTCCGACTGGATTGTATTCCAATATGCATTGTGCTTCACGCCAAAAGAAGTTACCATGGTTATATGCACAGATTTTTTAGTTTTAGTCTGCTCCTTAAAAATCTCTCTTCTCTCACGTAGCCATGCATCATAATCTTGTGTTATTGCATATTCACTATTAGAATATTTCATCTCACACAAGTTTATTATACCATCTTTTCTATCTATTACCAAGTCTATCTGAACTCCTTTATTTTCTCCTTCCGCTACTCTTTGATAAACAGAACACTCCGTTGAAACACCACTTATACCTAAAGCCGTTTTAATCTGCGGAATATGCCACAAACACAATCTTTCAAAGGCAAGACCCGCCCAGTTATGATGAATAGGAGAATCTACATTGTAAGTCCAAAATCTATCCTCATGCGATTTATTTTCTTGCACAAACTTCAGATAAAACAATGTGAAATTGTCGATTAATCGATAAGTTAACTCATTTCTACGTTTGCCAAAATTATTGTATGATTTTATAAAACCACTCTGCTCTAGTTCTGTCAACATACGTTTAAACACAGTATTATTAGATAGTTTTGTCGCTTTAAGAATTTCTTCTCTTGTCATTCCAGACTTCTTACTTCCTAAGGCCTTAATAATAGCTATATAATTTTCTGGACGTTTGAAAATAGACGCATAAAGTGCCTCAAATTCATTTTTAAACGGCGCATTGTCATAGAAAAACAACCTATCTATATTTTGCGACAAGCTCTCCCCTTTTCTAATAAAACTCCAATAAAAAGGAACACCACCCATAATCATATAAGCCTCTGCAATATCTTTCCTAGAAAGTTCAATATTTGAAGCCCTTAAATACTCCTCGCACACACCAAGAGAAAATGGCAATAATTTTATCTGTTCTGTAACACGATTGTACAATCCACCCGTATTGTTTATAATATTGTCCATTACCCACGATGTAGAACTACAACAAGTAATTAACACTACATCTTCTCTAGCACTAGCAAAACTATTCCAAAAATATTCCAACGCACTTAAAAAGTCGCTTTGCTTAGTATCCAACCAAGAGAGTTCGTCTAGGAATATCACTTTTTTATTTTTGCTTTGTGTTTTATCTATCAACACAGACAACAGATTAAAGGCTTCAAACCAATCATTAGGTTTCTTATTGTCTTTTGCCAATCCGTATGTTAACAAAGAATTATAAAACTGTTTCAACTGAACAGATTTACCTACCTTTGCCACACCAGTATGAAAGAACGTAAAATAAGGTTGAAGTGTCTGCCTTATCAAATACGTCTTGCCTACACGTCTACGACCATAAACCACACAAAACTGACTCTCAGATTTTTCCAATAAACCTAACAATATTGATTGTTCATTATCTCTTCCTATTAACATAAGTGCTAAATTTTTTTTGTAAAGATATAAATTCTATCTCAATCTGCAAATATTAATTACGCAAAAGTGTGAAATGCCCCTTGTTTTTGCCTACCATTTCACACTTTTGGAGCGATTTTGAACGGAAAAGTGTGAAATGCCCCCTATTTTTGCCGAGCATTTCACACTTTTGGAACGATTTTGAACGGAAAACTGTACATTCATATCGTGCTATGTACGACTATAAAGACATAAAACAAACAAAGGAACCCAATGTAAATTGAAGTTCCTTTATTTGTTCTATTATTTTGTTTCAATAGCTTAAAGAGTTTCTTCCTTGCGCTTTCTTCTTACCAATGCGTAAACCGCAATGAATGGAAGAAGCAATAGCGGGGTGCCTAGAGGAAGGGAAGCTGAGTTTAAACAATCTTGATAGTAGTTTAAACAATCTTGGTTATACTTTTGTGCACATTCTGTTAGGGTTTGTCCAAATATTTCTGGTATTTGTCCCATACAGCAAAGTGTACGTTCTTGTGAAACAGGAGGATTGTCATTACACGCACCGTCATAAGATTGAGAAGCCCCTAAATAACTTCCTGTAATTGTACTACTAGTACCTATACTAAATGTACTAAAACTATCATCAAAATCTACATCTGCAGTAGAACCCATATATGATGAAGTTGGAAGTGTTATAGCGAAAGCACAAGAGGCTACTACCCAAAATAATACACTTAGAATTAAATTTTTATTTTTCATATTGTCAAATTTTATCAAAATTATCAGGAATGTAGGCTAGGAATGTTTCCATTCCTAATTCCTAATTCCTCATTCCTAATTATTTCAAGATCACCTTTCCTGTTTTATTTGCTTTGTCAGTGATTACGTTTACTGTATAAACACCTTGTGCCACTGGAAGACTTATTTCAATGTAGTTTCCTGACACTTTATACATTGCAGTTTTACCACTCATATCGTTGATGTAGATGTATTGAAGTTCCATATCAGTAGAACAACTTACTACTACACCATTTGAGTTTCCAATAATAGATATACCACTATTTGCAAACTCTTCTTCCACTTCGGTAGAAACATCGCCACCTTCTTCGGTGTTGTCTTCTTCATCTTCAACATCTTCAGATAGATTTAAGAAGAAGCGACCTTCACAATCACCTACAGGTAGGTCAGACACTGTGCACACTTGACCAATAGATAGGTTATAAGTTTCACCAGTTAGGCGGTCTTCAAGAATAACATCACCAAGACCTTCGCTATCTACATAAGAGAATCTTATAGTAGTGCCAGTTTGGCTAATGCGAATACCTAGAGGAATAGCTTCAGACATAGTAGGGATAGTTACCTCAGCCCATTTCTTATCGTAACGCATAATGTACATATCTGGAAGAGAAGCTTCCATAGAGTTGAATACCTTAGATGCGTCTGTACCATAGTTTGCTACATCTTCTTTAAGTTCATCTATTTCAATTTCAACATCGCTAGATGCATTAGATGTAATATTCTTAACATTGATACGGCAATATGGATCAACGATAGTAGCAGAACGTCTTGTAAGAGTATTTAAGAAATATTCCACAGGGATAACTAAATCGTCATTACCATTAGGTTGGAATACAAATCCATGTTGAGAAAGAATTGGAGTTGATGATTTCGCTTTCAATGTACCGAAAGATTTAGCCTCATAATCATAAATTTGTACTTTACCCAAACCAGAGTTATCTAACTCATAAGCATCGATATTAGCAGGGTATGTATTACTAATTAATACCCATTCACCATTATTTAATCCTGTGTATGTAGGTAATGCCTTTTCATTATAGAATCTACCTCTAAATGCATAGTCTTTGCTTACTGTTGCATCTTTTACCATACTTGGGTTTGGAGAAATGTATGCAAAGTGTAATTCTGCAGGAAGCTTAAATGGACCATATTCATCAGGTATTTGCATAGCATATACTTCGTCATGTTTAAGTGAATCAGTAAGATCTGTAAATGTTAAGTCCCAACTTACTGTACCTTCGCCATCCACTAGAGCACGATGCATGTAAACGTGTGGCTCTTGGTTCTTAATGAAATAGTCACCAGAAAGAAGATTACGTGTTTGATTGTTTCCATCTGCATCTATTATTCTATTACCATTTTCATCTGTAGCAAATGGTTTAACTGTAGGGCCAACAAGTATCCATTCACTACGTGGAGAAACAAATTGAGTAGAAGCAGAATCGTAGTAAGCAACCTTATTTCCATCAATAGTTTTCACTAAGTTTTCCACACCTATAATACCAGCACCATATTCAAGTTCAATGTAGCTTGCATATTTACCGCTATTACCAGCATTTACTTGTTCTCTTTCTGGAACACCTATATCTCCATCTTTTACTTTAGATTCATTTTCACGATCTGTTGCGTCGAATGAAGAAGGAATTCTAGGCCATTTTCTACCACCTGCCACTTCTACAGTACCAATTTCTTCAATTACCACATGTAGATTTTCAGACAAACTTTCTACACAAGATACACGTTGACGTACTATCTTGCCATTATTTTCTGTTTCAAACTCCCAGTTGTTGCGGTCGTCCCATTTATTAGAAACACCTACCCAGTAGATTTTTTCTACATCTTTAGATTTACGTTGTTGGTATGCACCGTATGTCCAGCCTTTGCCATTACTTGGACGTACACCATCTAGGTATCTATCAGCAAGTAATTCATCTGCTTCAAACTTAATACCTGTAAATGCCACATCTGGAGCAACACCCAAGTTCAGTGAATCACCGCTAATGATTAGTGAAGCAGGACCAGAAGCTGTAGTAGCACATACTTGACCTTTTACGTTGATAAATGTATTATCACCACAACCAAAGGCGAATTTTGAAGGGTTATATCCTTTATCTTGGTCATATTGACTCCAGAAGTTGTTTGGACAGAAGTTTTCATTCTTACTTAAATCATTTCCTAAGAATGCTTTAGTATTATTACTTCTACCTGGAGCATCTTTATCGTAGCTATAACAGTTGTTATATTTAAATTGGATAGTATTTAAATCAATATTTCCACTACCATTTACTATAGTATGTGTAAACTGTAAGAAGTCATATCCAGAAGCAGATGCTACTACATCATTTTCAGCAAAATAATATGTATTGTAGAAAATACCTATGTTACTTACAGGTTTGCCAAATTGTGCTACAAGACGCATTGCTGCAGGGAATTGGTCATTAGCACCTACAGTAAACTTGTTGGTATTCCAGAACACGTTGTTCATTACCAACATATTTTCTACTTCTTGTATCCACATAAGTGTAGCGTGGTCGCCACGGAAGTTGTTTTCAATGAACTTAATATTTTTACAATATAGAAGTTTCAATGAAGCACCCCAGTCTGGATCTGTACCATCAGCAGCTACAATTTCGAAGTCGTTGTTTTTAAATGTTACGCCATCGTAGTTTGAAAGGTGAGCACCGGTGAAACCATCAGAACCAATCATACAGTTTTGAACTAGAATATTTGCATCAGTAAAGAAACCTTTAGCAATAGCTTCATTCCAGCCACCACCTGCATCAGCCACATTTATATCCATTTCAATAGCGTTGTCGCCAACTCCATTTGGATCTGAATAAATACATAGTGAGTCTAGTACAATGTTTTTACTATTACGTATCACAATGTGGTGCAACCATGGTTTAGCTATACTGTTTCCTGCTTTAATAGTTAAAGTATTCGCTCTATTAGTAGCAGTTTTATTAATATCTCTAATCAAGTTTGAGTTTACAGGCTTTGCATCACCAGAACGATTACCTACAGATGTGGTACCACGGTATAAGTATGCAGAACTTGGATCGTTTGGAGAGTCGTCGTGATAACGAACATTGATTACTACAGGTTGATTTAGGTTGTAGCTACCATCTTCTACAGTAACATATCTAAAGTCTGGTTCGCTAGCGTATGAACCTTTTAAGTGGTCAATAGCTTTTTGTACATCGCGGAAGTATAGTTTACAAGGGTTGTCGCTTGTAAATGTAGCGTCAACTGTGTAAATAACAGGGTCACCACAACATGTTTGAGCCACACAAGGTTCTGTGGTAATAGAACGTACCTCTTGAGAAAGAATTATTTCTTCACCAACTTTTGCGTATGCTCTATAGTAATATGTAAGACCTGCATCTAGTGTACCAGTCTTAGCACTAAATTCCATACCACGAGGTAGTGGAGTATTGCCACTGCCAATAGCAGACCATTTAAGATTGTTGTTTGCTACTGGAATACAAGGAGTAGCACCATCCAATGTAGTACAGTAGTAGAAACCATAATCTGTGATGTCTTTACAATCAGTTGCTTTTAAGTAGCCATATACAGTAGCCTCTTTGGTAGCAGGGTCTAAATATGCCTCACGGGCAAGTAGCACATCAGTTGGTTCTAAAGAACAGTCTAATTTTTTATGAGTTTGATCGTAATTCCAGTCATTTTTTAATGTATAGTAATATACATTTCCTTTAATGTGACCAGTAATGTCAGCTGTTTGACTACTATTATTGTTGAAAATAATATTGATATTGTCAACATTTGAAAATTTCCAAATAGCGTATGTTTTACCTTCGTAGGTATCTGTTACATTTGATGTTACGCCAGGCCAACCGCCAAGAAGATTGTTTTTATCTGCGTCCCATGCATAGCAGTGCATATTTGTATTACCATCCTCATATCTACACCATACTTCAATATAGTCGCAGTCACTTAATACAGGGTCATCTGGGTCGTCGCCGCCGCCTCCACCGCCGCCGCTACAATTTGGGTCCTTGTCTGTACAAGTAGGTGCTTGATATTCACCTTGAGCATCAGCAGAGTTTTGTGTTACTTTGGTTATTTTATATTGGTGTTGATTTCCAAGGCTAAGGTCTTGTGTTTGATAAATTCTATCATTCCATGTTGGCTCACCATGTACGTCGTCAACAAGTACAAATTTGTAACCAGCCACATCGTTTGGCATAGAAGCATACCAAATACCATTACATTCAGAACTTGGTAACATCACCTTCCAAGAAGAACTAGCACTAGAACCCCAATGATAGATGTATGCATGATTGTTTGTTGTATCCCAAAGTTTAAGTTCGTTGTTTAAATATACTGTGGTACAGCCTTCAACATCATCGCCACCGTCACCAGTGCCACTACCACCAGCAATGGTAAATGGAAATACGTAATTACCACCACCATTATTTAGGAACATATCATATTGGTTACAATCACTTGTGCCAGATTTGTTACCCCACATTTCGAAGTAAACCTTCAATTTGTAGTCACCAGCCGCAAGAGCAGGTATAGTTTGTACGTTGTCAGACAACCACAACTGATTTGTAGAACCAGTATTATTATCATAAACATCTTCACCATTTTTAGGAAGTTCATAGTATTTGTAATCCTGAATTACTTTTCCGCTCTTATCTTCAATTTTTACATAAACTCTTGGACTACAAACATTGGTATTCCCTTTTTTGAATGTTTGTGCCCAAAAACCAATAGAAATACCAGAAGTAATTGTTGTGTTTAGTGATATTTCAGCAGGATTTCCTGTTGCACCATAGCCAGATTGTGTTTGCCAGTGTTCTCCAATTTTGATATTCCATGCTTCGTTGGTAAAGAAACCTATTTCGCTGCTACCAGCAATAGAGTATGTAACTTTAAATGTTTTATTGATTACGCCACCACAATCACCACCTACATTAACTTTAAAAGTAAAATAAACTGTATGGCTTCCTGCACTATTAGGTAATGTTTCATTAACAGGTGCATATAATGCTACAGGGTCACCCCAACCTTCAACATTAACATTTATAGTCTTTTCTGAACCATATGTGTCTCCACCAATTGTTAGTTTATTCCCATCACAAACATTACCGCCTTGTTTATCCACCCAAGTATTGAGACCAATTACTTTAGGAGCAGATGTTAAAGAACCAAAGTCTTTGGTGTCATTATTATTAACATTCTCCCACACATCATCCCCTCCAGTATTAAATCCTATTTTCCAATTATTTTGTATTGCTTCTGCCCACGCACTACTGCTTACGCCCAATAGAACGCAAAGTAAGGCTACAACTCGTAGGGCTTTGCTGAAAGCCCCACCGATTAATGTATTGTTATAAAATTTTTTCATATCGTGTATTTTTTTATTTTATTCTTACTAAGGTTCATATTATTTTTGACAATTTTCATTATCCTCATCTTGCAATGTAATTGTTGTAGTTGCAGATGGTGCTTGTGAGCTATTACCACATTGAGCCACACCTTCTCCCACTTTTAAAGTAGCTTTGATTCCATATTGAATATCAGTTCTTTCGCCATCTTTTTCTTCATCGCCAGGCTTCCAAGCCTCTGGACGTGGGATACGATATGTGTATTTATCATTGTTTTCATTAATGATTACACCACTTACTTTATCTAGAGTATTAGTAGTATATTCTAGGTCATAATCATAACCAGAAGGGTTGTTTACTTGAACCATAACAGCCTCCCATGGAGTGGTAATACCAGTTTCTGGAGTGATTGTTAGAGTAATGTTAAGTTCAGTACCTTTCCAGCCATTTATGATATTGCCAAGGTTTGTTCTACGATTACCTGTTAACCAGTTGTTTAAAGACACTTTTGAGTTGTGGAATGTAGGGTCTGTGTACCCAGTTGTACCACTATAGCAACCAGAGCCAGTTCCACAATCTATTGTTGCACGAGATTTGTTTTTCCAGAATGTATTAAATTCACGGTCAAGTGGAGTGCCAGAGGTAATTGCAGAAGAAGATAAGTCATGATTTTTATCTAAATCTTTTAAATAACCTGTCATCTTTGTTGTTAAAGCAGAAGATGTTAAAGCTCCATTTGCTCCTATATGTTTAGCCCAACGAGCTTGCACCTCTGCTTGGAAACATGGGTCGTCCAGCAGACCTTTAAATGTTTGGTCAGAGCCATTATATTTACCTCTATCGCCTTTGTATTTGCCTGTAAACCAGAATGGTGCAGAAGCATCGTTGTTGTATACTGCACTATTAGATTTGTCTATAAGAAGACCACTAGTACTATTAGAACCATAATCTGCATAATACGAAGGACATTGGTTATTGAAGCTTAACTCTTGGTCCCAAAGCGGACGAGCTTCTATTTTAGCATTGGCTTTGCTTCCATCGTAAACAAATATGTTACTTGCACGATAACCATCGATGTTCTTAGCAAACTCTGTGATAATAAACCAGTCTGCCCAAGAAGTATAGTCGATAAGTTTTTGTACTTCAGAGAAGTTGCCTTTTGCAAGTTCTTCTTCAAATTTGTTTATCTTGTTTTCAATAGCATTAAACACTTCAGACCATTTACCTTTTCCATCTTCGATATCTTCTTTTTCAGGATATTCCACCTCAAAACGTTGGTCTATATTTGTGTCGTAAGTATCAAATCCATCGTGACCAGAATATTTAGATTTGAATGTTTTTTGGTCACCACTAGTGTTTTCGTAGCGATCTGCTCTATCTGTTTTGTCAAACTTAACGATAAATGCTTCTTGAGTGGTATTGCCATTTGCATCAAGCTTCCATTCTACATTTACACGATCTTTGTTTGCTGTGATTTTATCCATCATCACATAAACCCCCTTGTATTCGCCATTTACCACTAGCTCTACATAACGGCTGCTTACGCTCCAGCCACCAGTCATATCAGCGAAGGTGTCGAACACTAGGCGGTTACGCATTAGTGAAGGATCGGCTGCAGCTGCATAAAGAACCCAGTCTTTATCTTTTGCAGAGCCAATGCCAAGCATATTTAGTTTTTTAGTTTTTACATAATCTATACCTTTTTTATCTCCGCATATTTCATCGCCTGGACAGAATGCATAAGATTTTTTAAGGAAGTTTAGTGAAGAAGAACCACGATAATTCATACGAGCCTTGCGGTCATAAACTACTTGAGTAGTTCCATTGATGTTTTCAAATATCTTCACATCAACAGAGATTTTTTCCTTCATCTTGTCTGCGTTCTTAGAAGGTGTACCTCCGAAGTTGTTTACAGGGAAGCTAGAAGCACCTGTGTTAACAGAAATAACTGGCAATGTCATTGTTACACCTTTAAATGTTTTAGCTGTGCTACCGTCTGCAGTCACGGTTAAAATATTTGATGGTTGTTCACCTACGTCATACTTAACCACACAACGATATTTACCTGCTACATTAGGACGGAAGTTGTTACAATTTACTGAACCATTTTCCATTCCTAAAGCGTAATTTACACCAGCTACAGTGTTTGTACTCGCGCAGTTCGTCCAAGTTTTGCCATCATCGCTTGAGAATTGCCATGTATAGCCTGTTACAGAGGTTGCACCTTGGTCTGTATAGTCAGATAAACCATCGTTTTTCACATACATTGCTACAAAATCCACAGGGTCTTGTGCATCAATTTTCAAGTCACCAAGTGAAGCAATTGTAGCACCTGCTTCTTGTACTGTAAGAGTTACTTCGTTAGAAGTAGAAGTAAGAGCAGTACATTCTTTGTGTGTAGCTTTTACTGTATATTTTACAGAGCCAACATCTGAAGAACTAACATTTGTAGTTTGAGCAGTCATTTCGCCCACTTTTGTGTTACCCTTGTAAAGTTCATATTTGGTATTTGAAGGGCTATATGTCTCGTTAGAGATAGAAAGCACAGAGTTTCTATCTTGTCCTACTGTTGCTGGATTTAGAGTAATCACTGGAGCCACAGGAGCGGTATGAACATTAACTGTATATTTTGTACGTGTAGCTGAAGAACAACCATATTTCACTGCTTCTGCATAGTAATATGTGGTTGCTGCTACGCCTTTTGTAATAATATTTGATCCGTATGCACTACCTCCTTCTTCCTGAGCATACCATTTACCATCTATAGTAGGTAATGAAAATTGTGTATTAGGACAAACAGTTGTTCCTGAACTTATAGCTGGAGGATCTGGAAGGTCTTTCACTTCTACTTGAACTGTTGTAGTTTCTTTTTGGCCTGCATCACAAGAATTCTCCGATGTAGCTGTGATAGTATATGTTGTTGTTCTATCTGGTTTTACTGTGTGAGTTGTACCATCTGTAAAGATAGGTGTATCGCCTATTTTATATATAACATCATTTTGTTTGTTTTTTAATGTAAGTGTAGCAGTGCTACCAGCGCAAATAGCGACTGGGTCGATATCTGGGGTTTCTACGGTGATGCAAGATTTTTCCCATTTAGCGTATAAAGTAATGTTTGCTATGTATGCAGTTGCTCCTAACGATGTTACAGCGCTTCCTGTACAAGCAGAAGTTGTAAACCAACCTCCAAATGTATAACCTGCTTTAGTTGCTGTTTTTAATTCTGTTGCTGTTCCATAAGTATGCGTTGTTGGATAACCGTTTGCATGAGTACCAGAGAAATTTGCACCACCTTGGTCTTTGTAGGTAATGGTGTATTGATTGGCTTTCCATTGAGCATAAAGAGTTGCAGCAGCATTAGTTGTATAAGTTCCACCTTTTGCGTATGAAGTACCAGAACCGTCTGCTTTTGTATTCCAATTTTGGAATGTGTAACCTGTACGAGTAGGTACAGTAGAACTAAGTGTTAAGTTCTGTCCATAGATCTTAGTTTGTTGAGATGGAGCACCTTCGCCACCGTTAGCATCGTATTTAATAGCATAGGTATCTGCTTTCCATTGAGCATAAAGAGTTGCTGCCGCATTTGCTGTGTAAGATGCTCCTGAAGCATATGTAGTACCAGTACCGTCCGCTTTTGTATTCCAATTTTGGAAGGTGTAACCTGTACGAGTTGGTTTGGTAGAACTAAGAGTTAAGGTTTCTCCATAAGTTTTAGTTTGTGCAGCAGGTGCACCTGAACCATTATTTGCGTTGTAGGTAATGGTGTAGGTATTTATTTTCCATTGAGCATAAAGAGTTAATGCCGCATCAGTTGTATAAGAAGCACTAAGTGCATATTTAGTCCCGGAACCTGCAGAGTTAGTATTCCAACTATCTAGGGTATAACCTGTTTTAGAAAACCCAGAACCATTACTAAGTGTTATTGGGGTACCTTTAGTCTTAGTTTGACTTGCAATTGTACCAGTGCCGCCATTATTATTATATGAGATAGTATAGGTTACAACTGGCGCTGTTACTGTAATAGTTGTAGTTGGTTTTACTGTACTTGTAAGGCTTGAATAACCTCTTGGGTTATAGGTAATTGTTGCAGTAACAGTATAAGTTCCTGCAGCAGTAGCTGTAAAGGTATTACCATTTATACTTGCACCAGTTGATGGACTTATAGCATAGGTAGTACTTTTAATCTCATTATATGTAGTATTGCTAGTTAAGGAAGGAGTAAGCGTAACATTAGTATTGGTATTTACAGATGTAGAACTTGCAGTAAGAGCACCTGTTGATGTTGGTTTTTGGGTTCCCCAAGTTACAGAAGCACTACCTTCTGAGAATTTTGAGATATAGTTTGAGGTGCTACTTAAAGCAATGTCACCTGTTTGATTCCATTTGTTATCCCAAGAAGGGGCTGTGGAAGTATTATTACGAGTTAAAATAACACCTTCCCATGTTCCAGCAGGGATTTTCACGTAATATACACTTCCTGAATATTGAACTGCGTGAGCAGACCATGCATTCTTGCTGGTTGAGTTATTGTAAAAATAAGCAAAGTTACCATTGCCATTTGTTCCTGCAGTCCACCAACTCACTGCTGACATATCAAAGTATAATATATCATCAGAAGTAAAAGTAACTGTTGCTGCCCATGCTCCACTTGTTCCAAGTATGAACATTAGCGCTACAAGAAGCCACCTTGTTGGTTTAAACAAGGCTTTGTTTGCAAATTGTTTTGTAAAATTTTTCATACGTATGTTGTTTTTAATTATTTTGTTTTATGTTGTTTTTTATGTTTTTATATCGTGTTGTTATTGTTCCATTTTAATGAGGAGAGGTGAAATGTGCGGATTTGTTTCACGGACACAGCAGTTGTGTTCCTACACATCGATAATTCCTCATTCCTAATTCCACATTCCTAATTAATCAAACGACCGTTAAATTTGAACAGTTTTTTGGGGTAAAATGAGGGGTAGAAAAAAAGGGGATTGTTAAAATGAAAAGAAGTCAAAAAGGGTGTTTTATGTTAAAATATTTAACAAATGAGGATAATGAAGTAATTATTTTAATTTTAAGATATTTGTAATTACCTAAAATAATCTATATCTTTGCAGAACTAACTTACTCCAAACAACAATAAGAATCCAACTTAATTTAAAGAGAGTTTTAAACTAGATTTTTAAACCCATTAAAATTTCAAATGATGAAAACAGAAAAAAACAAAGTAAACAGAGATGAAATGTCTCTAGAGGAATTTGTCAGAATGGTAAACAATAGAAAGCACAGTAAAACATGGGACGCTATGATGAGAAATCAAGGAGCCATAATATGTACTGATCCAAATCTATTGTAACTATGAGATATTTAATTGATACGAATATCTTTGTGTATATTGCACAAGATTATTCATCATTATCGAGAGAGGTTCTAGACATTCTTTCCGACTACTCAAACACTTTTCACATAAGTTCAGAGTCTGTAAAGGAACTGATAGTTGCTTACAACAATAAAGGACTATTGACTAAGAAGTGGAAGACTGCGGAAGAAATGGTTGAGGCTATAGAAAATGAATATTACATAAATATTCTACCAATCAGCAAGGAACACATGAAGACCTATTCTAAACTTTCTATAAATAGAATAGATGATCACAAAGACCCTTCAGACCATGTAATTATTTCTCATGCTATTACCAATAAAATTCCACTAATATCTAGTGACGGAAGATTTCCATTTTATACTAATCAAGGTCTAGATTTAATCTATAATGCTAGATAGATTACCCAAATAAAAATCCCTTGCAGTTCATACAAACTTGCAAGGGATTAATGTTTACACCCTAACGGGTATAAAAAAAGCTAGCACCACCAGATGCTAGCCTTCATGTATATTAAGAAAATACTTATAATACCTCAACTTTGAGTTTGTTGTATGCTCTTTCGGCTTTTTCAAGAGCTGCTTCAACGCTGTCGTCAGAAGCAAGGATAACGCCAAGACGACGGTGACCCTTAATTTCTGGTTTGCCGAAGATACGAATTTGAACATTGTCTTCGCTCAACACGTCTTCCAAACCGCTGAAGATTATTTCTTTAGAAGTACCTTCTACCACGATAGCTTTAGATGCAGAAGGGCCAAAGAATCTAAGCGAAGGGATAGGTAAACCAAGGATTGCACGAGCATGTAGCGCAAACTCAGAAAGGTCTTGAGAA
Source organism: Candidatus Enterocola sp. (assembly GCA_045611845.1). Taxonomy (GTDB): domain Bacteria; phylum Bacteroidota; class Bacteroidia; order Bacteroidales; family Paludibacteraceae; genus Enterocola. The sequence goes on from JAZKXZ010000018.1 coordinate 27,329, forward strand.
ATCATAGTTACCATACCAGTGTCGTGTGGACGAGGAGAAACTTCACTAAAGATAACCTGGTCGCCGCAAACAAATAATTCCACGCCAAAGATACCATAACCACCTAGAGCATCAGTAATTTTTTTAGCAATATCTTGCGCTTGAGCTAGAGCCACATCGCTCATAGCCTGTGGTTGCCAAGACTCACGATAGTCGCCATCCACTTGGTGGTGACCAATAGGATTTAAGAACAATGTGCCGCCAGAATGACGAACAGTAAGAAGAGTGATTTCGTAGTCAAATTTCACAAAACCTTCCACGATAACACGACCAGCACCAGCGCGACCACCCTCTTGAGCTTCTCTCCAAGCGTTGTCGATATCAGCCTCAGACTTCACAGTACTTTGACCGTGACCAGAAGAACTCATAATAGGTTTCACCACACAAGGAATACCAATTTCCTTGATAGCAGCATCAAATTCTTCACGAGTTTCGGCAAATTTATATCTAGAAGTAGGAAGACCAAGTTTTTCTGCAGCAAGAGTTCTAATGCCCTCACGGTTCATAGTAAGGAAAGCCGCATTAGCAGTAGGAATCACGTTGTAACCTTCTTTTTCCAATTCCACCAAAGTAGGAGTAGCAATAGCCTCTACCTCAGGAATGATATAATCTGGTTTTTCACTTTCAATTACATTTCTAAGAGCTACAGGATCTAGCATAGAAATAACATAATTTCTGTGCGCAATTTGCATAGCAGGAGCATTAGGATATTTATCCACAGCCACTACTTCCACGCCAAAACGTTGAAGCTCGATTGCAACTTCTTTACCAAGTTCGCCAGAGCCCAATAGAAGGGCTTTTTTACCCACAGGGGTAATTACAGTTCCTAATTTTAACATAAAATAAAAGGTTTAAATCTATTGGCAAATATATAAAAATTTTACATCATAAAGTAAAATATCACAGAAAAAAGTAATCAACCTAACCAATAGATTCTTATCTTTGTAAATGAACTAAAACCAAAATCTTTTAAAAGTATGATTAGACATATAGTAATGTGGAAACTTAAGGCAGAAGCCGAAGGCAAAACAAAAGCAGAAAACGCACTTATCATTAAAGAAAGCCTAGAAGCACTAAAAGGCGTGGCGCCAACACTAGTAGATATTGAAGTGGGACTAAACGACCCAGAAACCCCAGAAAGCAACTACGACGTAGTACTAAACTGCACCTTCGCCTCAGTGGCCGACCTAAACGACTACCAAGTGCATCCAGCCCACCAAGCCGCTGCCGTTTACATCAAAAAAGTAGTAGAAGCCCGCGTCTGCGTCGATTACCAATACTAAAAATTAATAGTATTCAGATATTATCCATACCCTCCCTTTAAAAAACACAAAGCCACTGTAAAAAGTGGCTTTTGTTGTTATTCCTCGTCTTCTTCATCGTTGCGGTGACGATATAGATATATGCACGACATAATAATTCCAATCAGTGCTAACGAACTCATTATTATAAATAAATATATCAGTGCCATATTACGCTTGGCGGGTTCTGGTGATGTAGTTAATTTCTTATTTTAATAATTCAGAAATATTTGATATAAATCTTTCTGCTTTTGGATATAAATAATCTACCATTTCTTTGTCACATATAACAAAGTCATCATAATCTCCAGTATGTCTCTTTTCAAATAACTCATGAAAAGTTTTTCCATCTTCTTTGCTTAAAATTCCTTTTGAGACAAAATGCAAACCCAACATCGAACGGACACCACTATGAGTTTGAGCAGATATTTCATATTTAAGCAACATAGCAATTACAGCATAGTAACAAGCGTAATACAATCTATTAATAGCGGCTGTGTAAAACTCACCGTCTGCATTATACTTTGCCTCTTTTAAAGTTTCAAAAGCTCGCTCTATACGATATTTTATCAAAGCATCCTTGCTTTCATTGTCAAATACTTCTTTCATAATCTGATTCCTTCGTTCATTACATTATAATAAAATGGTGTTTTTATAGTTCGATTATACCATTGTTTTTTTAACATTATCAATGGACTGATTAAAACTCCTGTTTCAAGCTCTAGTTCATACAATGGCCATTTTAGACTCTCCTCTTGCAAAATAGAGGGCTTTTCTCCTGTCCCCTCTAGCAATATAAGAACATCAATATCGCTATTCGCAGTTGCCTCGCCTCTAGCCTGAGAGCCGTATAATATAGTTTCAGCAGTAGGATTTATATCCTTTACAATTTGCTGAATCTTATTTACTATTTTTTGTCTATCAATCATTCTACTGCAAATATATGATTTTTTATTTAAGAAACTCTGGTTCCTAAAGAAAATTTTCTGCTCTGTTTAAATCATTGATTATTAGACCTCGTGTCAGAAGTAGTTGTACTAGGTCTTTTGGTGATTTGTAAGGTTTGTTGTAAGAAATTCTGTTTGGCATAGTCTTTTGAATTAAGACGGGTTATAAAACAAAACGACCCGCAACGTTTGAGCATTGTTAAGAGGCTTGGCGGGTACTAGCACTGCAAAAGTACGTTAAAATTCTGAAACTACAAAACAAATTTGAAAATATTATCCCTTCCAAAGTTCTTCTTTAAGCCAATCTGCAGGAAATCCCATAGCAGAAATGTCTATACATGGATACTCCGCTAGGAGTTTACAGATTTTATCCGTTAAAGTATTGTTTGGAGAAATCTCATCTAAAAACCACTTAATGATGCACAAGTTGAAGTAAATACGAAGTCTATCAGTGGGCAAATTTATCCACGGTTTTGTAATACGAGCAGGCTCCATAGCAAGCATGGTATTCTGCTTATTCCATACACGTGAATGATGACAACAAGCATTACGAGTAAGGGTAACAATTGACATCCACGACTCAAATGGCTTTACTTGCAGACCAAATTCTTTAGCAATCTTCTTTTTGATACTAATTTCCTTGATATTGTAATATATGCTTGTCAACACCCCTAATGGTAAAATTTCAGCCAAAATCCATGCTGGAGGATATTGGTTTGAATATTTTGATTTAAAGTGAAGAATAAAATCTTCTTTCGAATGTTCAAGCTCTTTGTCTATTAAAGAGATTGTTTTTGCAAATTTATCTGGATATATAAAATACTTACTATTAGTAATCCAATACGGATCATTGAAATACTCACAAGCATTGTTTACAATAGAACTTCTTACAGCAATCTCTATCTTTTCTATCTCATTAAAAATAAGCAGACGCAGTTTCTTGTCGAATTTATATAAATCTAAAATATTCTGGAATGTCTTATTGTTTTTATAGATGTGTTTCTCTTTTGGATCTTCTAAATGCGGGAACATATAAGCTGAAAGTCTATAATAACCTATATGACGAATATAATTCTCAGCTCTACTAAAATCATTAATGATTAAGCCACGTGTCTTAAGTAGTTGCACTAAATCTTTTGCAGATTTGTAAGGTTTGTTGTAAGATATTCTATTTGGCATAGTCTTTTGAATTAAGACGGTTTATAAAACAAAACGACCCGCGCATTTGGGCATTGTTAAGAGGCCTGGCGGGTTCTAGCACTGCAAAGATACAACAACTTTTTAAATCTGCAAAGAAAATCAGAAATATTTTTAAAAATTTAGTTCTACGACTGCATTTTAAAGCAGATTACACCTTAATTATATATTAAACGAATAATTGTTGCAATAAAATAGAACAACTTTTCATTAAAAAATCTTAATAATTCGCCCTCGGCAAACGCAAAACCAAGCCGATTTTCCACTTCTCGCTCGTAAAGTCCTCACAGTTGCGAATTTACATTTTTTTTCATATATTAGCATTCTGAAAAATCCTCTAAAGGGAGGGTTGCGCTCAATTATTTGTGTATCAGATAGTTGTGCCTATTTGTAATGTATTTTTAATGCTGGAGAATATTGTGTATTTCTCGGATTTGTACCTTGTTTTTATAAACGAATAGAGTGTTAATATAATATTTAACATTATTTAACTTATCAAGGTAATACACCTGAATGTCACAAAAGTTGTTCCATTTTAACGGTCGTTTAAATTGAACAACTCACCCTCGTAGGGTGACACAATAAGAAACACACGTGTAAACACGAAATAATAAATTAAACAACATACGTATGAAAAATTTTACAAACAATTTTAAACAATTTACCTCGCGCCTAAGCGCAAGGTGGCTTATTATGGCCCTTATGCTACTAGTGGGAACAAGTAGTGCATGGGGTTGGACGGTTTATTATGATAATACTGAAACTAAATGGTCGAATGTTTATGTAGTCTTGGGACACGATAATTATCATAGAGGCGACTATAAAATGACAAAAGTTAGTGATTCAGAAAATCTATATTATCTAACAAAAGATGATTGGGGTGATGCCAAGTATGTAACATTCTCAAATACGATTGTTGCACAAGATGGATCAAATAATGGATTTAAGACTGCTATAACATCTGGTTATTATAGCTTTAATAATGGCGCAAGTTCTCTAAATCATTTATTATTTAAAAAGAATGGTACAAATTTGACAACAATAGAAGGTTTGTATCCTCGATTAATTTTTAACTGCAATCATATAGGTTTTTATGTTGGTGAATATCAAAATTGGAATAATCAACAATTCTATGTACACACCAAAAATAGTGACCATATTTCATCTATTTCTCCATTTAAAGACGGAACAACTTCCTATTATGGTGTTGTTTATGCTACTTCTAAAAAGTATAATATAACACACAGTATGTCATGGAACGGTCCCGCTTTAGGAATATCTACGGCCTTAGGAGATGCTTATCTTGTGACTGATGATAATTCTATTGATGCAAGTAAAAAATCTACGGAACTTTCATGCAATTTCTCTATCGATAATACCATTAAGGCAGGGGAAACAACAACTGTGTTATCTAATTCTACTTCTGGGAAAAGTTATTTCGCTAATAACGCAAATAAAAAATATGAAGTTGATTCTTACTATGTAAAGAAATCAGGTGAGACTTCATTAACAAAACTAGAAGTAGAGGGTAGCGAATTACAAACTCAATCACTAGCTGTTGGTGAATATACTATATATGTCCTTCTATTTGACGGTAGGATCTACGCCAAAGGTGGAGAACAAACCCTAACCGTAGAAACAGCTTGCGACAAACCTGACGCTCCAAATTTTGGAACAAATGGTGTGGAGGTATGTGAAGGAACACAAGTTACTTTACCTACAATTCCAGACGTAACATTAAAATGGTACGACGAAAATGACCAAGAAACTACAGAAACATTTAATGCTACTGAAAACAAAACATACTATGCAGTAGTTGTAGGTGATTGTGAATCAGATAAGACTCCATACACTATTACAATTAAAACCAAACCAACTGTAACCCTTAATCCAACTGAGAATACTGTTTGTACTGATGTTACATTAGGTGATATCACTCGTTATGTTGAAATTGAATCAACAGAAGGTTCTCAAATTAGCTGGTATGTAGCTGAGCTGGGAGGCGATGCCCTTGCAACTAGCACACCATTGATGGAAACTTCATATTTTGCAGAGGCAACATTAAATGGTTGTTCTTCAGATAGAGCAGAATTTACTATAACAGATGTATTATCTGCTCCTACAGAAGTTCCAAATGTAACAGCACCAGAAACTATTTGTGCTTGTGAATCTGCAGTTTTAGAATTAAATAACAAAGATGCAAATTATACCTACAAAGTTAACGAAGTAAAGGTAGATTTCACCAATAATAAATATACTGTATCTCCACAAGAAACAGCATCATATACTATCAAGGCAGAAAACAAATGTGGTTATAAAGAAACTACAATTTCTATTACCGTTAACCCACTACCTACAATCAGCATTTCTGGCAATACCTCAGCAGTTCTTTACGAAGATGTAGTGTTGACTGCAAATAACGTAACCAATGGTGCTCAAGTTAACTGGTATGTAGGAGAAAATCTTGTTGCCGAAAATACTAATACTTATACAGTAACATCTGCTGAAGCAGGAGAAGTAATCGTAAAAGCCAAAGCATTCTTAAATGGTTGTGAATTTGCAACAACTAAAACCGTAACTTTTAGTGAGGAAAATTGTACACCTGAAGTAAGCAATGATATTCAAATTAAATTTTACCACCCAAGTGCAAAATCTACAGATGATGCGAAGAAAGGTCAATGGTGGGGAATGGGAACCTTGTACTACAGTACCAACAATAGTACATGGAAATCTATAGATATGGGGAGCAGTACTAGTGGTTCTGTTACAAAAACAATCACTAATGTTACAACAAATCAATTATACGTTTATTTTGAATCATATTGGACATATAGTCATAATACAAAAGCTAAAACCAACACATTAACACTTGATAGAGGTAATAAATATGACATAAAAATCACTAGACATGGGGATAATAATACTAGCGCTACTGCTACTGCAACAAAAACAGGCTCTCTAACTAAAGACCCTCCTATCACCGCCCCTGCAGTGAAAATGGTAAGTGCTGAATATGATGAGGTGAATGATAAAATTGTTGCAACAGGTGCAGTTTATAAAACTGGTTGTGGTGAAACATTCTGGGGATTCCAATATTCAACAGATGGTCAAACATGGGGTACTACAGATGCAGACTATATCAGACCTAATTCTGGTAATAGTTTAACAAAAGCTGGTGAATTTGAGCACTCATTCGCAATTCCTAATGCAGGTGGAGGTGACATCTATTATATCAGAGCATATGCATTAAACAATTATAATAATGATAATTATAATTTATCTAGTGCTGTAGATTCAGAATTATCTATTCCTGTTGAAATCCCAAGTTCTGTGATTGAGTCTGCTACAATTTCTAGGGTAGATGAAGAAGGCAATCCAGTTTCTGGCGAAGTTTGTCCACAAAGCACAGTTTATTTAAAAGTCTCATACGTTGGTGGAGACTTTAAAGAATATGAGGCTGCAGATAATTTCCCTGGAACAAACCTAGAATTAGTAAACCACGATAAAGTTAATAACTACGCTATATTCTCTTATACAGCTACAGCTAATGGAGTTGCTAATATTACTATAAGTAATGATAACACATCGATTGCAACTACTGATGGCGTAAGTATCACCCTAAAGGATGTAGCGCCTGTTAATGCTCCAATGATTTCTATTAACCAAGCAACAATATGTGATGATGGAAGTGCTACAATCACGGTTAATAACCCAATTCCAGGTCTCACTTATACGCTATATAAAGAGACAACAAAAATTAACGGTCCAGTAAACTACAACGATGGTGCTTTAGCATTCAACAATGTAACAGAGGCAGGCTCATATACAGTTCGTGCAGAAGAGAGTGTTTGTAATAATTATGCGAACTCAATGGCTGTAGATTTGAAGGTAGTGACCAGCGATGTAAAAATAGGTTTAGCAGTAGATAAAACTACTGTAAACCCATGGCAACCTCTAAAACTTACAGTTACCGCACCAGAGGGTTATGCATATACTATTGTTGGTTTAGAAGATATGGTATATACACAATCGGGTAATGTATATACAGTGAAGATTCCTAGACCAACAGACTCAGGTTGGCCTATTAAAGGCAATAGTGGAACACCTGTAAAAACCAAGGACATTACTTTCGAAGCAAAGATTCAAGTTACAGATGTTTTGACTTGCGGAAGTTCTAGTATCACAGTAAAATTGGAAGATACAGAAGAGAACTGTAAATAAATTAGAACCTTAGTAAGAAAAATAAAAAATACACAATATGAAAAGATATTATAATAACACAAAAATGAGTGGGGTTTTTAGTAAAACCCTACGAGTGATTGCCTTACTCTGCGTTCTACTAGGCTTCAGCAGTAGTGCGTGGGGTGAAACTTGCTATGTGGATGCGACTAGTATTATAAAAGGTGGCAATACAGTAGAAAGTATTGAACTTCAGTATAACGAAAACAACGAATGGAAAGATGTGAGTTTAACAAGTATCAAAGACGGATTATGGTCTTTTGATAGAGGAAGCAGAGTTAAATTCCAAATACACGTAAAATTAAATGGGGGTTGGAAAGATTGGTTCAATGTTGAGCAATATACTACACCTAACAATACCATTTCACTTTCTTATACAGGAGGTTCACTAAGTTCTAAATGGACCAAACGTAGCCCATATATGGAAATGCCTATCTACTTCCAACCAGGAAGTGATTGGAAAGCGGATAACGCTTGGTTTGCCGTATATTTCTTTGATGGTAAAGGTAAAAATGTATGGAAAAGATTAGAAAAAAGTATTTGTGATCCTGCTGCATATGTAACTACAACTCCAGATGATACAACTTGGGAATGGGCCACTTTTGGTATGATTTTCTGTAGAATGAACCCTCAATACAATGATTTATCTTGGGATGGTGATGGGAAAGATAGAGTTTGGACACAAACTGTAAATCAAGTAAGACATGATGATTGGATTAATGATGGTGATTTAAATATATTTAACACTGGTAGAACATGGGCACAAATAATAACACCATGGGATTCTGATAGTGACCCTAACAATAACAATAGCGATGCTACTATACAGTGGTACAACACTTCTTGTACAGAACAAGCAGAGGAATATTCATTAAGAGGTACATTTAATAGCTGGGATAAGACCATGTACTCATTTGAATTAACTAAAGGAGCGAAGTGTGTTGTTGAACTCGAATTAGTTGCAGGTACATATGAATTTAAGATTGTAAAAAATGACCAAATATGGTATGGTAATAAAACTATTACAAATGATATAGAAGCTATACAATTAGAAGAAGGTTCAAACGCAAAACTTATTGCTGGTTTTGATGGAGTCTATACCTTTACTTTTGGTGAGAATTGGATAGAAGGTAAAACAGGCATGTGGCTTAAAGTAGAATATGGTCAAGCTAAAGAACCTGTTTTATTGGCAGATCCTGCAAAGTACAATGGGACTACAGAAGTAACACTTTCTGCATATATCCAAAAAACAGAATGTGGTGATTATATAGATAATGATAATTCAGACAATATAACCGGCGGTATAATCCAAGAATGGGGATTTGTAATCTGTCCAGGTTCTGCAAAAGCTTCATGTACTCCAACTAAACATAGTTTAAAGAAATATCCTAACACTAGAATTGAAAAATATCGCGGTGAGATATTTGAACATACATTAAATATTACAACTGATAATCTTATTGGTGGCGTTATATATGGTTATCGTGGATATGTATCAATAGGTGGAAAGATGTACTTAACAAAAGAGACTGGTACATTCTTCTTCCCTGGCGAGGGATGCGAACAAAAAGAAGTTGACCTTATTAATAAGACTCCTATTGTTTATACTGTAGATGCAAGTTTAGGAGAAGAATACGCAGATGAATGTAACTTACGTTATGGTTCCCTACAAAAGGCTATAGACGCTTTAAAAGCCACCAAAGATAACGAAGATAAGTACAAATATGTAGTAAAAGATGGCGATAAATACAATTTGCGAGTGCCAGTTGTAATGAATGTACATTTCTACGATGATACTCCAGATGATCAATCTAAAGCATATTGCTATGAGGGCAATAAAAAAGCTGATATTTCTGGTGGTGGTTCAAGTTCTGAAAATTCTAACGCCCTTATTCTTAAAGACTTTAATAGTAAGGGTAATGATAAGGGAAATACCTTAACCCTAAAAGGTGTGGATAACACTGCTGAGAATAAGAACCGTCCATGGGTTCACCACATTATTTTGCGTGATTCTCGAAATATTGTGTTGGACAACTTAGGTATTTTCTCGGATCCATCTGGCAATCACACCGATGATGCTTTAGAATTTGACCTTAATAATGGTTCTTTCTGGGATATAAATGTAGATAAAGAAAGGGATCATAATATTCTTGTTAAGAACTGTATGATTGGTTCTAACGGTTTTACTGGTCTTCATGCTTCTGGTTACGATGGTATTACTTTTGAGAATAATGAATTTGAAGCTGTTATGGCATCATCTTCGGATGAATGGATTCAAAACAATGCTATAAACTGGGGTGCTTCTGCAAAATTTATGATGTGTAGTAATGTGAAGTTTATTCGCAATAACTTCCGTGGAGCTCACGCAACATTGGTTTGGTTACAAGAATGCCAAGATGTATTGTTTATGAACAACGTGTTCTGGAATACAAACCAATACGACCATGCAGGCTGTTCTGCAATTCGTATTGTAGCCCAGTACAATAGAGAAATTAAAAACCATGGTTTCTACTTTAATACCTTCTTCTTAGAAAATAATACAAACAACAAGAAATACAATTTCTTAAAATTTGATCTTACTACAGCTAATGGTGGTGGCTCTGCTGCTAATTACTATAGTGGTGATGTTGGTGCTATTGCATTTAAGTATAACAACTGCTATAGCTATGACACAGACGTGCCAGGTAGAGACTCAGACCCATTCTTAGGTTTGAAAATGGGCGAAGGCAAATTTGCTAATGTATGCCAAAATAACTTCTGGAGTGAGTATGATAGAATTCAAAACAAAGTAACTTCTGTATTTGCTTTTGGTTGTAGCGCGGATTACACAAATGTAAGTTCATTAGTATGTAAGACTACAGCTACAGGTCCTGCTTCTTTGGTAATTAAGGGTGGTGATGCATTAAACTACAAATTTGATTCTAATGCTTCATTGGCTACTGAGATAAATGGTGCGACAAATGTTGATGTAACAGAGGATGACGTTGCTTACGACCGTTATAACGCAAATATCCGTCCAGGAAATGATTCCAACAATGAAGCAACCTACAACAAGTGGACATACGGTGCATACCAAGGCAAAAAAGACGTTCCTGTAAGTACTATTTATTGGTTAGGTATTTCTGATAAGTGGGACGACCGCAACAACTGGGGATACTATGCAGATGAAGCAACACGCAATCCTAACGCTCGTGCTACAGATATGCAACGCTTGTCTTGTATCTGTAATCTTTCTGAGTACTTGAAAGTGGTTATCCCTGAACATCCACTTGTACAAGTGCCAGACCCAGGTCGTCAATGGCCAGTAATACCTGAAATGTTTGATCCGGAAGAACGTGAAACCCAATATGGTATCCCTGAAGAAGAACAAGTAAGTGCTGGCTTAGGTATGAAAGATTCTCAAGGAAAAGATATCGAACCTGAAATATTTGCTCACACCATAGAAGTAGAATATGGTGCAGCACTTAAAGGTGTTACAGATTTAACAAATGGTTCTAAACATTATGGTGAAGCAAAAACATATTTTGAAGCACCTCGTAGCAAGTGGGTACTTGTTGGTACTGTTGTTACACCATTTGATAGAGAATCTGCAACAGGAGTAAGAAATCTATATTCTCGCGACTATTACAAAGATAGAGAACCTCAAGTTTATATGCATGAGGCTAAATTAGTAGATAATAATGTTATTTGGGGAGAACCATTCCCAGATATGGATAGGGAAATAAAACCAAACGAAGTGTTTGCAATCAACATTCCAGATGAATATGGCAAATATAAAATACCTTCATATTATTACTACCAATATGAACCTGGAAAACAAGATCCAACCAAACTAAATCATAGTGAGGTCCCTATTGATTATGAATATAATGGTTATTTCGTGAGAGATAATTCACATATTTCTATAGACATTACTAAAGGAACAAATGTTTTATTAAGTAATAGTTATCCATGTAATCTAAGTGCTCAGGAAATTGAAGCCTTAGGAGGTTGTAATGTTTCTTATTACAATTATACAGCTGGTACATTCATGCCTTTAGGTGCATCAGATGTAACCATAAAACCACAACATGGCTTTATGGTTACACCTACAGCAAATAAAAAACTGACATTTACAAATGATGTTTATACAGATGGAAATACTCGCTCTAGGTCTGCAAAAATAACAATGCCTGCATTTGAGTTGAACCTACATAATGCTAATAAAGCAGATGGAGGTTATAGTATGATAGTTGTACGTCATGATGAGCTTAAAGGAGATACTAATGAACCTGTAGAATCTGATACAGAAAAAATATTCTCAGCAAATGCATTTGCTCCAGATTTATACATGATTATGTATGATGCTAAGTATTCTCGTTTACACTTAGGTAAAACTTCACAAGAAATTCCTCTAGGAATAAGAATTAAAACACCAATGAGTGTTCGTTTTGAGCAAGTCTCTGAAACGGAATTCACAGTAGTGACATTAGTGGATAAGTTAACAGGTAAAAACTATAATTTATTAGGTCGCTCATATACAACTGAGGAACTTTCAGCTGGCGACTTAGAAGGTAGATTCTATTTACAAGTTTCAACTGAAGATTTATTCCCAGATCATAACGAGGACGAAAACGGAGATGTTAGTACTGAAATTGAAGAAACAACTGAATCTAATATTCAAATTCTTACAAGTACAAACCAAAGTGCTATCAAAGTAATCACAAGTAATGTAGAATTGGAAACTGTGTATGTAAGTGATATGGTTGGTCATATTTATACTTATCAAGTAAGTGGCAATTCTGCATACATAGAATTACCTGTTCCTATGGGAGTGTATATAGTAAAAGTAATTGGTGATACTGCTAGTAGAACAGAAAAAGTGATATTGAAATAATTAGGAATGTGGAATTAGGAATTTTGCGAGTAAGCGAGGGCAGTGATAAGCTTGCTTAAGCACTGCCGAGCGAAAGCAAAATCATGAGTGAAACTCGTAATTTCTATCCTAAAAATAAAAAATATTAGAAATATGAAATATATAAATTTAATTTTAAGTGTGTTGTTTTGGATGGTAGCATCTGTTGCTATGGCTGTAACTTTGCCTAGTACTTCATATAATTATTATGATTCTTACAAAGCAGGTAATGATGGATTTAAATTATCACTTGGAAGTAATTTTGTAAATCACTCTACATTAACAGCAAGTTCCTATACAGGTTCATGTACAAATGATGGTGTATGGACAGGTGACGTGAGTGTATGTGAGTCTTGTTGCGCAGATGAGTTTAGAACTTGTATGGCAAATACTAATAATTATTCAGATTGTTCACAAAAACGTGGTTTATGCGACTATGAGTGCGAATATAAGGCTCTTAATCAAGAGGATAGTCCCCTAGGTGAAACCTTACTTCTTCTTCCTTTCATTGCCATTTACGCAGTGATAAGAAAACGCAAAGAATCTGATGCAGAACAAGCCTAACCCTCATCGGGATTCCATAATAAAAGTTTAACATAAGTACAATTAATTTTTCTAAACCTCCCACTGCCCTGCCGGAAATGAGATTTGAGTCTCTCCGTCGGGGCAGTGGTGTTTTTTGGGGGAGGAAATTATAAAAGATACTAGAATATAAGATTATTTGTAAAAATCTTAGTAAATTTGTATATATGAAAAAATCAATCACTATGGGAAATGAAGCACAAGTTATTAGTGTGGAAGAACTACTCAACAAAAAAAATCTAGCAATTCCGCATTATCAGAGGCCATATCGTTGGACTACAGAGAATGTTAGTCAACTTTTAGAAGACATTTTTGATAGCTATAAGAAAGGTAAGAAACAATATCGCATTGGAACTGTAATTCTTCATAATAATGGGAAGACATTAGATATTGTTGATGGTCAACAACGTATTACTACATTACTACTAATACTACATGCAAGTAGAGAGGATATCATCGAATTAAAATACAACCATCATGATTCATTTGAAAACATAAAGCAAAACATTTCTTATATTAAAGAGTGGTTAAGTAGAAATAGTGATGAGAAGTTAATTAATTATATTAAATCTTCTTGTGAGGTTGTAGAAATTATTGTTACTAATTTATCAGAGGCTTTCCAACTTTTTGACACGCAAAATGGACGCGGGAAAGAACTTTTGCCATACAATTTACTTAAGGCGTATCATATAAGGGCAATGGAACTTGAACCTAATGATGTAAAAATATCATGCGATAAAAATTGGGAAGGTGCAGCTATGTATGACGCAACTCCAGAGATAGAAGGCGATCCTAATGAAGATGTCTTAAAGCAACTTTTTGATGAGCAATTGTATAGAGGTAGAATTTGGTCAAAAGAAAATGAAGCTTATGGCTTTGACAAGTCTGAAATAGGCGAGTTTAAAGGATTTACAATAGACAAGAATCATACTATCAAATATGCATACCAAAATCCACAGTTACTACAGTTTTTAACTGCAAAGTACTATAAAAACGTGTTGGATGGAATAGTTGCAACACAGCCTAGATTTGAATGGGGAGATAGTGAAAATATAGACCCTTTTGTAAATATAAATCAACAAATAGTAAACGGAAAGGCATTTTTTGATTATATAGAAACTTATGTAGAAATATATAAACGACTATTTATTCATTTAAAGTCTTCTCAACAGTTATCTGAGTTTAAAAGATTCTATTACGAAAAATGTCTTAACTATAAGAATGATTTATCTAAAGGTGATGAGTATGCACATAAACCTAAAGGTGATGCAAGAAGAAGTGGTGATACTTATCTAAGGGAAGCCTATAAGACTATTATATTCATCTTGTTTGATAAGTTTGGCGAAAAGGGTTTGTTGGAATACTATAAAGTAATATATAAACTTATTTATATCAATAGACTTAGTTTAAGTCAGGTGAGGTACGATACTGTAGCAAAAATACCAAGTAAGTATATTCAAATTATAGTTCATGCAAAGGAACTTTCAGATTTAGAGAAACTTAATATTCTGTGGGCAGATCATCCAAAAACAGAATCTACCAACTCAGTTAATGGAATTGAAGAAATTAAAGAATTTATTTTAGGCAATGATGGAAACAAATAAATTAAATAAAACTATAAATGAGATATTTGAGGATTCATATGTAATACCTCTATATCAACGCAATTTTGCATGGGGTGAGGAGCAAATTCAACAACTTATACAAGATATTTACGATGCGTCTCAGCAAGGAGATTTAAAATATTATATCGGCACACTCGTAGTTTTAAAGCGCCATAATGGTGTTTATGAAGTGATAGATGGACAACAAAGATTAACTGTTCTGTCGTTGTTAATTAGAATCTTAGGTTTAAAGACAGAACTTAAGTTGTCTTATGATTCTAGACCAGAGGTGGAAAATTTTTTACGCGAGTTTTATAAAGACCTGGACTATAAATCGTGCGAAGCGCAAACTTATAATTTTAGCAATGCAGTGAAATGTATCAAAAATTCTAAGGTGCTTAAATCTGATGGAAAATCTCTTGAATTTGATGTCATTAGAAAAGACTTAGTTGATTATTTATTGAATAAAGTTATTCTATTTAGAGTTGAGATTCCAGAAGATACTGACGTTGCTTCGTATTTTGAGATTATGAATAATCGTGGCGAGCAACTCCAAAAACATGAAATATTTAAGGCAAAATTAATGGCTAAATTGGAACCTAAGTTTCATAATGAATTTAACCTAATTTGGACAGCTTGTTCCAATATGAAAAATCATATTCAAACGTGCTTTGGTATTGAGCAGAGAAGGAAATATTTTGGAGAGAATTACGATAGTTTCTGTTTTAATGGATTTGCAATTGAGGAGAATGAAAACAACAAAGTTGAGACTAATACTGAGGGGTATTCTATAGCAGATATTCTTAGTGGAAATTCTACCTGTAGTGTTGCAAAATATGGAGAAAAAGAAACAACAGATAAATACAACTCTATAATAGATTTTCCAAACTTTTTAATGCATGTTCTGAAATTGTACACGCAAAAGGAGAACTTAGAAGAGGAGATTTCATTAGATGAGAAGTTTTTATTAAAGACTAATATTGAGAATATAGATTCTAATAAATTTATAGACTTACTATTTAAGTGTCGTGTTTTATTTGATAGATATATTATCAAAACGATTGACTTAGATGGTCAAGAAGATTTTAGGTGGACGTTAAGAAAGTTGGAAAAAACTGATTATAGTGAAAAGATTTCATATCGTGAATTTGAAACCTTTGGTCAAGAAAAAGACCAAGATATGATTATTAAAGCACAATCAATGCTTCAAGTAACATTTCGTCAACGTATTTATAAGAATTGGTTGTATGATACTTTAAAGTTCTTATATAAAAAGGATAGTATTGATATAAAGTCATGTGAGTTTTTAACTCATTTGAATGGATGGATGAAAAATTATTATGGTTCGCTTAAAAAAAATAAGTTTTTATGCTTAGGAACGAAAACTCCACATTTTGTGCTTAATTTTATTGATTACTTATATTGGAGAAAAGCAAAGTCTAATCAAAACCAGATTAATCAAATTAAGATAAAGGATTTTAGTTTTAAATACTGGAATTCTGTGGAGCACCACTTGTCTGTAAATAAGGCTACTATAAAAAACAATGGTGTACAACCAAGTTGGGTTGACCAAATAGGTAATCTATTCCTTATAAGCAAAAATGTGAATTCTAGACTTAGCGATAGAGATGTGAAGGAAAAAGTTGAATCATTTAATGGTGCAAATATGGGGCCAAGTCGTCAGATAATTTACCATAAAACAGAAAATAACAACTATAATTGGGGTAAAGAGGAAATAAAGAAACATACAAAGGCAGTGTTTTATTTGCTAAAAGACATAGATAATATCCTTTAATTCATAAAATAGTATAATTACTCCCACTGCCCTGTCGGAAATGAGATTTGAGTTTCTCACCGTCGGGGCAGTGGTGTTTTTCTATTTACTTCTTGTTATTCTAAATTAAATCACATATCTTTGCAGTACCACCATTTAAATCACATTAATTTTAAAACTTATAAGAAGTAAAAACTATTTACTAACATCAAAAATTTAGACGTATGAAAACAAAAAAAGAAAAAGTAAACATTTACGAATTGAGTGTAGAAGAACATGTTGCGCTGATAAATAGCAGAAAACACAGTAAGACATGGGATGCTATTATGAAGTATCAAGGTTCGCTTATAGTTACAGACCCTAATCTTATGTAATTATGAGATATATGATTGATACAAATATCTTCGTGTATATGACACAAGATATTTCTTCATTGAGGCATGAAATTAGAGAACTTCTATCGGATTATGCCAACACCCTACACATGAGTGCAGAGTCTGTAAAGGAACTTATTGTTGCTTACAACAACAAAGGACTACTAACCAAGAAATGGAAGAGCGCTGAGGAAATGGTTGCTGCTATTGAGGATGAGTATTACATTAAAATACTCCCTGTAAGCAAGGAGCACATGAAAACCTACTCGAGGCTATCGATAAATAGCATTGATGACCACAAAGACCCATCGGACCATGTGATTATCTCTCATGCTATTACAAACAGAATTCCACTCATCTCTAGCGACCGCAGGTTTCCGTACTACACAAACCAAGGACTTGATTTAATCTTCAACGAAAGATAAAATACTTAAAAAGGACCTACCATTTCACAGTGGTGAGGTCCTTCTGGTTTTGAAGTTAAATAAATACAACTTTTTGTACTGCAATTTCCACTACATTTTTTAACTTTGGGTAATAGTATTCTTAAATTATTTGAGGGTAAGTTTATATGAGTTTACCCTACTCGTTATAGATTTTTAACATTTGACTGCAATTTATTGCCAATCAATTATTTACTCTCTCAAACCACCTAATCTCCACAGATTTTAGGTGGTTTTTAGCACTTTGTAAAAAAGTCACCAAAGTTACTCATACCAACCCCCAAAATGGTTGGCTTATGAACGATATAAACTTTGGGATTGGGATCATATCTATCCATCTAGTTGGATATACAATAGACATAATATACCATGGGCTACAAGGTATTTAAATAATACTATTGGTAATTTGAGACTCTTATCTTTATCAGATAACCGGTCACAAGGAGATACTTTATCTCCGTCTGAGAGACTTAATAGTGACTCTTTTATACAAGATAATGATTATATATATTGGAAGGATCTAGTAAGAAGGGTTAAACAAGATGAAAGTTTTGAAAAACATTCACGAGCAATAATTGAACGATGCGTTAATATATATGATTATTGTTATAAAAACGTCTTCTATTTAGGCTAAAAATGTCGTTTATTTCTCCGCGAGTATATAAAATATATTGATAGCAGGGAAATTAGTTCCTTTTTTCGTTAACTTAGGTCCTTTTTTCGTTAACTTAGGTCGTTTTTGCTTGAACTTAGGTCTTTTTTAGAGAGTTGTTACTAAGAATATTCAATCTTGAGGTGCAAAATTTCCACCTCATGTTTAGTTGTTTATTCCTTACAATATTGCTTTTTCGACAGAAATGTGTTACTTTTGCGTTGAGTAATAACTTATTAACAAACCTAATTAATTCTTTTGTGATATGAAGAAGAGTAAAAATTTGTATTTGGAAGGCGGACCCATTGAAATTCGTGGGAAAGCTGCAGAACGCTTCTGGCGTTTAATCAAAAATCCTAAAAAGGCGAGTCATGAGGAAAAGGAGAGAATGATACATGCATGCAAAATCATTAATGGAGGAAATCTTTTATGGTAGCGCTAATTGACATCTCTAAATCCTACAGTGTGCGCCCTTTAAATGAAGGAGAAACTCTCAATTCGTTCAACTGTGGTGATGCAGAGTTGAACGAATTTATTTTAAGTAAAGCTTCGGAATACAAAAAGACACTTCTTGCTGTGTCGTATGTATTGGAAGAAAATGGAAATCCCATCGCTTATTTTTCCCTGTCTAATGATAATCTTTCAGCAGAAATATTTGAATCAAAAACCAACTTCAATAGGCAAATGCGTAAGCGATTTGTAAACGAAAAACGTAGGAAGCATTTCCCTGCGGTAAAAATTGGTCGTTTAGCCGTGGACTTGAATTCTGATAAGAAAGGTGTTGGTAGTGCATTGTTATATACTATCAAATATACACTTATTGATAATCAGAAATCTGGTTGCAGATTTATTACTGTGGATGCATATAATGATGCTATCGGATTTTATGAGAAAAACGGCTTTGTGATGGTTAATGCCTTTAACACAGAGAAACGGACTCAACCTATGTATTTCGACCTAGCTCAATTGCTATAAATTGTTTTAATTCACAGTTATTACTCCCGCTGCCCTAATGGATATGAGATGATACTCCTACCATCAGGGCAGTAGTATTTTAAATAGGTACAAAAAGAAAGGAAGTTTGGTTCTACTAACGAGCCAAACTTCCTTTTATATAGATGACTTCTAAGGCGAGTGCTTCTTACAAACTCCACTCGAAGCCGTCTTTGGTGTCTTTGATTGAGAAGCCTAGGGCGGTGAGTTCGTTGCGGATTTTGTCTGAGGTGCCCCAGTCTTTGTTGCGTTTTGCTTCTAGACGGATGTTTAGTAGTAGGTCGATTGCTTTTTTGTATGCATCGGTGCCTGCGTCAGATTTTGCATCGGTCTTAAGACCAAAGATATCTTCGATATAAAGTTTAAACACGTTTTTAAGCTCGTCAAGGTCTTCGGCAGAGATTGTGGCCTTTCCATCGCTCACGCTGTTGATCGCCTTGCAAGCGTCAAATAAATGCGAAATAGCGATAGGTGAATTAAGGTCATCGTTCATAGCTGCGTCACATTTCTCTCTTAAGCCTTTTACGTCCACTGTGCTAGCGTTAGATGCTGTTAGTTTACCCAAACGTTCGTATGCTTCCATTAGTCGTGCAAGACCTTTTTCTGAGGCTTGTAGGGCTTCGTTGCTAAAGTCCACTGTGCTGCGATAGTGTGCTTGCAAGATGAAGAAACGAATAGTCATTGGGCTATATGCTTGCGCAAGTAGCTTATGATTGCCTGTGAATAGTTCTTCAAGAGTGATGAAGTTGCCCAATGATTTACCCATTTTTTGACCATTAATGGTAATCATATTGTTGTGCATCCAGTAGCGAACACTTTCTTTGCCTAGTGCTGCTGTAGATTGGGCAATTTCGCATTCGTGGTGTGGGAACATAAGGTCCATACCGCCACCGTGAATATCAAATTCTTCGCCTAGATATTTGCAACCCATTGCAGAGCATTCCATGTGCCAACCTGGGAAACCGTCGCTCCAAGGAGAAGGCCAACGCATAATGTGTTCTGGTTGTGCTTTTTTCCAAAGGGCAAAGTCCATACTACGGCGTTTTTCGCTTTGACCATCTAGTTCACGAGTGGTTTCTAAAAGTTCGTCGATATTACGTCCTGATAGTTTACCGTAGTTGTAGTCTTTGTTGTACTTTTCAACGTCGAAATACACAGAACCTTCGCTCACGTATGCGTAACCTGCGTCTAGAATTTTTTGTGTAAACTCTATTTGTTCTATGATGTGACCAGATGCGTGTGGCTCAATGCTAGGTGGAAGCACGTTTAGGTCTTCCATATTTTTGTGGTAGCGGTTTAAGAAATATTGCACCACTTCCATTGGTTCTTTTTGTTCAAGACGTGCTTTTTTAGCAATCTTGTCTTCACCTTCGTCTGCATCGTGCTCTAGGTGACCCACGTCGGTAATATTGCGCACATAACGCACTTTGTAACCTAGGTTTTGTAGGTATCTAAAAAGTAGGTCAAATGTAATGGCAGGGCGAGCGTGTCCAAGGTGTGCATCGCCATATACTGTAGGTCCACATACATACATACCCACTAAGTTGTTGTGCACTGGGATAAATTGTTCTTTCTTACGGCTTAGCGTGTTGTAAATGGTTAATTTGTGTTCCATATTATAAAAGTTAGGAGTTAGTAGTGAGGAGTTAGGAGTTTTTATAAAACTTTTCCTTAACTCTCACCTTTCAGACTGCAAATATAATAAAAAAAGGGATTGACCTACAAAGCCAATCCCAATTATTTGTTTTAAAGATGCAAAGCACCCTTTATAAATTACTCTTTGATGAATTTATAAGCTTGTTCGTATGTTTGATAACGAACCACAAGTAGATACAGACCTTCTTCTAGAGAATTAACATCTACTACGCCTTCTTCTGTGTATTTTGGAGAATATGTTGCACCAGAAAGTGCTATCACTTTTACATCAGAAATAGCTTCTTCTGAGTCAATTTTAATGAAGTCTGAAGTTACAGAAGGATAGATTGAAGATTTAGCTGCTTGTTCTGCGTCAACTTCATCAATAGCTGTAAATGAATATGCATTTGGCACGTCTGGTAGAGCATATTTAGTAGCTGTGTAGGCTTTAATATCACCTGCTGCTAGGCTCACAGATGTACCAGCTGCCATTTGAGATTTGCTACCTGCTAGGTAGTCGTACCAGCTGTTGCCAGTAGGTAGAGTAAGAGTTTGAGCGGTAGTACCAAAGTTTGCAACCACAAAGATGCGAGAGTTGCCGCTGCCCCAAATTACACTACGAAGAGCTTTACCAGATGCAAGGTCGCTGCTTGTTGGGTTGCCCGCAAATACAGAAGGAGCAAGTTTGGTACGTAGTTGTAGAAGTTGACCAAGCTTTTTGTATTGGTTCATACGGTTTGCATTTGTATACCAACCTTTAGTTTCAGGAATAGGTTTAGCGTCGGTATCGTAGCAAGGTTTAGCTTGTGTAGAACCATAAGGAGCTTTGTCGTTTTGGTCACCAGCACCAGAAGCATTAGAACAGAATGAGTAGTCGTAGCCAAGTTCGTCAAACATATAGAACATTTGAGGACCATTTAGCATAGCACACATACCCACTGTGGCAGCAATACGACCTAAACGAGTAGCTTCGTTTGTAGCGATAGCACCATTACCATATTTTTTAGCTTTCCAGAAAGGACGTTGTTCGTCGTGAGACGATGTGTAGCTCACATAACCATCTTTGTTTGCTTCAGTTAGAGCATCACCATCTTTAAGCCAGCCCATTGCAATTTGCATATAAGCGTTGTTTGTGTTTTCCCAACACATCATGCCGTTGTTTACATAACCACCACGTTCGTTCATACCTTCCCAGTGTTCTAGGATGAAGTATGCGTCGCTAGCAACCGCTTTCACGCCGTTGTTATAGTAGTAGTTGATATTTGATACACGGTCGTTGCAGTTTGTGCCGCAGAAACCGTGAGAAAGGTCCATACGGAAACCGTCCACTTTATATTCTTGAAGCCAGAATTTAAGAGCACGAGTTAAATAGTTTTTAGTTTCAGCATATGAGTGGTTCCAGTCTTCAAACACGCTAGCACCGTGAGGAGCAGAAACGTTGAAGTATGGGTTGTCTTTTAAGTTGTTGTAACCACCATAAAGTTTTTCGTGAGAACAGTTGCCTGTAGCGTGGTTGAACACCATATCCACGATAACAGCAATTCCACGTTTGTGACATTCGTCTACAAGGGTTTTGAAGTCGTTTTCTGAGCCGTATGTTTTGTCAAGCGCGAAATAGTGGTTTGGAGAATAACCCCAGCTTAAGTTGCCGTCAAACTCGCAAAGAGGCATAAACTCGATAGCATTAACACCTAAGTTTTCAAAGTAGTCTAGGCGAGTAAGAATAGCTTTGAAGCTACGTTGGCTAGAGTAAATATATGGCCAAATTTCGTAGATAACAAGGTTGTTTTTGTTTGGACGTTTGAAATTTTTGGTTGCATCGCTCCATTGAAAAGCCTTTTTACCAGGTTGAATCACAGTAACATAACCGCTACCACCGTTAGGATAGTCCATAAGAGTTGGGTCTACTTTTTTAGGTTCCCATTGGTCGTCGCCATGAAGCACTTTTGTAGAATATGGGTCAGACATTTGCACGAAAGAACCATTGCTCATTTTCACGCCATATTGGAACGCATATTCTTTACCAGCGGTAAGGCCAGTGAAGGTGTACCAGAAGTAATTGCCATCTTTGTAGCATTGATAGTCATTGCTGAAAGACCAGTTGTTTGCGTCGCAAAGAATGTATACATTGCTTGCTGTTACATTAGATTTACTTGGTTTTACAAGAAGTGAAACAGTTACTTTAGTTGGGTTGTTTGCATCATAGAAAATACCATCGGTAATGCCAGAAGGACGTGTTTTTGTGGTAGGAGCTTTGTCTTCAAAACCAAAAGGATGAAGAATATCGCCAGTTTGAGCGGTAGCTTTTTCGTTGCGGAACACAAAGTTTAGACCTGTGATTTCCTCACTTGCAGGGCATTCGTAATATGTGTAAAGGTCGTCTATTGTTAACACCCATTTTGTACCAGACTTGGTTAATTTATACTTGGCAGTGTTGACTCCCCAAGTAGAATCGTATTGCCAGTTGCCTTTTGCTTTAGTTGTAACGCCAGTGTGGGCATAACATGTGGTTTGGCCTGCCATACCAGTGCCAGTAGGGTCGAAGGTAACCACAATTTTACCTTTGTATCCTAGTGGAATCACAGCAGGATCTGTTGTAATCTGTGCCATAGCGCCCACAGCAGCCACCATAGCAGCAAAAAGAAGTAATAATTTTCTCATGTGTATTTGTATTTTAAGTTGATTTTAGATTCCAATTTGTAAACATAGAAATAATTTTTCAAAAAAGCAAACAAAGTTGTAGTTTCTACAAAAAAACGCACCTCGCAACCATTTTTTTTGTAGCAACCGCCCCTCAAAACCAAAAGGACCTCACCACGGTGAAATGGTAGGTCCTTTTTAAGTATTTTATCTTTCGTTGAAGATTAAATCAAGCCCTTGGTCTGTGTAGTACGGAAACCTGCGGTCGCTAGAGATTAAAGGCATCTTTTCTGTAATTGAATGTGCAATTATTAAATGATCTGAAGGGTCTTTGTGAATATCACCATTCACGTGCAAATCTGCATAGGTTATAAGATGCTCTTTTTTAATATGGGATATTTTTATGTTAAAATCATTTTCTATTGAGTTTAACATATCCTTTGCTGTTTTCCATCGCTTGTTGCACAACCCTTTATTTTTATATGCTACTATTAATTCCTTTACAGATTCAGTACTAATATACAAGGTATTTTCGTAGTCTTGTAAGATTGCTGCAACATCATTGCACAACAAGTCACCATCTGTTGCCATATAGACAAAGATGTTTGTATCAATAAGGTATCTCATATTTACTGCAGTAATGAAGGATCGTTTACTATAGTAGTTCCTTTATACATTAATACAGCTTCCCACGTCTTGGAATACCTTCTTGGCTCGCTAGCAACTTGAGATGTACACTCTTTTTTGTTTGTTTCTTTTTTTGTTTTCATACGTCTAAATTTTTGATGTTAAAAAATAGTTTTACTTTTCATAAGTATAAAATTTGCATTTTAAAGATAGGTGGTAATGCAAAGATAGATGATTTTCACAAGATAAACAAACATCCTTTATAAAAACCAAAAGGACCTCACCACGGTGAAGTGGTAGGTCCTTTTGACTGATGTTAAATTATTATGGTTTCAGTTTAAGGCATTCTTAAGCCTGTTTGCGTCTTCTTATAACAGCATATACCGCTATGAAAGGCAGTAGGCAAAGTGGTGTGCCTAGAGGTGTTTCCTCGTCACCTAGAGACCAACCATCACACGTGGTCATACAGTCACCATATTTTTCAAGACCACCTGTGGCATCTAACCAATCTTCACCATAAAGGCTTTCTACTATTCCTGTACAACAATCTTCACAACCAGAAGAACGTCCACTCTCTACTTTTTGGGCACATTCTATACCATCATCATCAGAATCTGATACCCTTAATGAGAAATTTGTGAACGAAGTCCCTGTTGATATAGAAAAATCGGTACCATCCATATCTGAATAGAAAGAACTACCAGAGAAAGGAGATGAAGGCAATACCACTGCCATACTCACAGAAGCTACCAACCAAAACAACAAACTAAGAATTAAATTTCTATTTTTCATAATTGTATATTTTCATCGAAAATTAGGATTTGGTGAGTTCTAAACTCACCAAATCTCCATTTATTTTAATATCACTTTTCCAGTTCTACTTGCTGTATCACCAATCACATTCACCAAGTAAACACCTTCTGAGATAGGTAGTTTTAAGTGAACAGCACATCCTCTCACGTTATACTTCATAGTGCGACCAGACATATCACTTACGTAGATAGTTTTCAGTTCCACACCATTTGTAATTACTCTAATAGTGTTATCAGACTCTTCCACCATAATGTTGATTTCTGCATTTGTAGAAGTGTTATCTTCTATCTCTGTAGAAACATCACCACCTTCTTCTGGAAGTTCTTCTTCTTTTACGCCTTCTTCTAGGTTAAGGAAGAATCTTCCTTCAATATCACCTACTTCTAAGCGTTTTGTAGTATATGTTTCAGTTGTAAGGTCATATTCCTCACCAGTTACTTTATCTACTAGAGTAGCTTGTTTATAACCACTAAACCATGCTTTTTCGAAGCGTATGTTCATTGGTTGTTTAATTCTTACACCTAGTGGAATAGTTTGAGCCTCAGTTGCCACATCCATACTTGCAAGTTTAGTATCGTTGGCAATAATGTATAGTTCAGGAGTTTCTTTAACAGATGTAGCAAATACTTTTTCTACATTGTTTTCAGAAACATTACCTTCACCTAAGAACTCGTCATAACGAATAGCAATATTACTATTGTGTGTTTTAGTGTTTGCATTTACTAGGTTTAGCGAGAATGTAGGCATTTCTACTTCTGCAGAACGAGAACGTGTATTACCATCTGCTAGCATTTCTTTAGTAATTGTTAGCGTTTCGCCATTTGTTGGCTTATAAATGAAACCGTGTTGTGGTTTTAGTAATACATCACCTTGAACACCTGTTAGTGGTTTAAATGAACTTCCATCATAGTATTGAACCTCACCCCCTGTAATTTTATTAGCATTAATATTACATGGATAGCTATTGTTTAATAGGTTGTATTTACCACTTGTTAGGCCTTCGTATTTGATAGGATATTCTCCACTTTCATTTACGAATCTTCCTACAAATGGGTCGTAAACTACAGGTTGAGTTGGATCGTATCTTTCACCATATTTCTGATAATATTTAGCTGCCGATAACTTATATGGTCCATATTGGTCTGGAAGATTAATAGCAAAAACATCGTAAGGTTTCACTTCTTCATACAAACCAGGGAAGGTTTTTCCCCACACAAATGCACTTGCATCATCACCTAGTTTTGTCTCAATTTGGTGCATTTTTACATTTGGGATGTGGTTTCTATAATAATCACCTGATTTAATGTTACGTGTTCCTTGTGAAGGATCATTTTTATCATTAAATGGCAATACCACAGTACCGACAAGAATCCAACCATCACGTGGAGCAGTGAAGTTAACAGTAGCGCTACCATAATGGTCACCACCATTCACAAGTTTTTCAATACCCTTAATTGCAGCTCCATATTCAAGTTCAATATTATCTGCAAATTTGGAAGGTTTATCAATCACACCTGTGCCAGCAGATACTTGTTCTGACGCTGGAATACCCTCTGGCAAATCTTTAGTAATAGTATTTCTTGCACGGTCATCAGAATTGAAAGAACTTGGAAGTTGTGGCCATTTACGTTCACCTTCTTTCAATACTACCGCAGGAGTCTCTGTTATAACTACTTTTAGATTTACTGGTAAATTATTGATACAAGATAGACGTTGAAGTTGTAAACCACTACGTGCTTGTGGACCTTCATTAGCTAAAGAAATATCATTTGTGCTAAAGAACGCCCAGTTGTTACGGTCATCCCATTTCTCTGTTACACCTACCCAATAAATAGTAGGAGCATTAGTTCTGCTATCCACAGGAACATCATATTCCTCTCTACCTTGGTATGCACCAAATGTTAAGTTTTCACTAGGACGTATATTTGCAGTATAGCGGTCGTATTTTAGTTCCTTAGGTTCTACTGATTGGTTTGTGGCTGCAGTTATCTCAGCAACTGTTAATAATTTACCTCTATTTAAATCTCCACCACCTTTAACCACAAGCGAAGCAGGACCTGATGCAGTAGTTTTACAAACAAGTTCACTTACGTTAGTAAAGTCTGAGTTGCAACCAAATTCAAATGCTGAATTATAATTCGCAGGACTACCTGCGGCAATCCATTGTTCTTGGTCATATAAACTCCAGAAGTTGTTATTACAGATATTAGGGAACTTAGTTCCAAATTCTGATTCTAAACCTAAGAATGGGTCAGTATTTCTACCTGGAACGTCAGTGTCATAGCTATAGCAGTTGTTATACATAAACTCTACGGCGCCTACACCATCGCTATGGAAGTTTTCTTTACTACCACCACCTGGATCTTTTGTTATATCAAAGCACAAGAAATTATATTTCTCATTATTATCATTATTTGCTAAGAAGAATGTGTTATAGTAGAAACCATGTTTTGTGATTTCTCTATTGTATTGAGCAACTACACGTATTGCACTACAACCGCTATGGTCATATTGGTTTGTATTCCAGAATACGTTGTTCATAAACAATACGTTTTGACATTCTTGAAGCCAAACTAGGGTAGCGTGAGCACCACGGAAGTTATTTCTGATAAACTTGATGTTTTGACACATCATAAACTTAGCAGAAGCACCCCAATCTACAGCGTTGCCGTCTGAACCATCAAATACAGCTTCAAATTCATTATTTTCAAATGTAATGCCATCGTAACCAGAAGCATGCAAACCAGTGAAACCACTAGAACCAATCATACAGTTCTTAACTAAGACATTGTGTTCTCTGACGCCCACATTAATATCCCAGAAAGAGCCGTTCTCTAAGTCAAACTCAAGGGCATCATCCCCAATTTTACCTGATGGATCTGAAATTATTAATAGATTATCTAATATAATATTGCGTGAGTTACGTAAGATAACGTGGTGAAGACGTGGTCTATTATTAACGTTTGTCTCAGTCTGATCTGAATAACCTTTTATGGTTAATGTGTTAAGTGAATTCGCATCTTTGTAACTGTTAAAGTCTTTAAATATTAAAGCCAATGAATTTCTAGAGTCGTCACCACCACCCGAAATAACAGCTTTCTTATTTCCTTGATAAGTATATGATTCTACGTATTTAACATTAAATACCACAGGTTGATTTAGAGTATGCTTTTCTGTTGCATATTTAAATCCTTCATCATTATTATGTGAATCTCTTAGTTTATTTATAGCAGTTTGTAAAGAACCATAGATAAGTTTACAATCATTTTCATAATCTGCTCCTAATGAAGCGTCAATTGTAAATGTTACTACACCTTGACCTGCAGGTTGTGGTACACAGTCGTCTTCAAGGCGGAAGTAGTTGGTTTCACGAGAAAGATACATCACACCATCTATCACTACATATGCACGATAACCGTATGTCACACCACCTAGAAATTCATCATTTTCAGTTTTAGCATCGTATGTAAAATCATTACCACGTCCAAGTCCACCACCAGTGACTGATTTTTTAGTTGATGTAGCAGTAGGGATACAACCACTACCTCCACTACAGAATACAAAACCGTATTCTGTAATACCACCTGATGTACATAGTGTTCCTTGAAGATATGCAGATAATGTAGCAGTTTTATTGTCTGCAGATATTATAGGATTGTATGATAAAAGTACTGGTTCTTTTAGTTCTTCGTAATCTACTTTTAATTCTACATCACCACTAATGGTAAATGTACAAGTACCATATTTTGATATGTTTAGAGTAGTCCAATTATCGCCTGGTGTAAGACTTGTTTGAGATAAACTATTATCAATAGCAGTAGAGCGATAATATGGATTACCATTTCTATATACCTTAAATTTATGTGTACCTTCTTCTAATTCTACAGTTTGAACACAACTAACTCCACCTTCTAGGTCGGTACAACCATACTCTCTACCATCTTCAAATTTTAAAGTATAAGCTATTTTTTGTGTTGCTTCTACCCAATATTCGTCATCACTATACTTAGAAGTTCCTTTTGTATCATAATAGAAATAAACAGGAGCTGAATAACCTTCTGCACTATTTATAACTAAATTATTTAGAGAACTACCTCCTTTGTTATCATGACTGTTTAGATATACACCCACATTACGTCCTGACTTATAATTTGCTTGTTTATAAGCACCATTTGAGTCCTTATTCTCTGCTTTTTTTTCTGAGAATTCAAACCATGTATTAGTTTCATCTAATTTAACACGATAAACATCATTATCCTTTGTTAATTCACCTGCAGCATAATATTTACTGTTTTCTATTTCTCCATGCTTAATAGCGTCACCATAAACATAAATCTTTGCAGGAACATTGTATGTTATATAATAACCACCACCATCACATTTACCACCATCTTGGTTAGTTAAACATATTGTACCACTACAATCTTTGCCTGCTTTAGCTTTAACCTTTACATATATGTCATGCTTACCACTAGTGGTAGGAAAGTTTACGTTAAAATTTGAGTATTTCCATTCTTCACAATAGTTATTATTAAAAGTGCCCAGTGAAGTTGGTGTCCAATCTACATAACCAATCTGAGGGGTTTCTGAACCATCTATATAAAATTCTATTTGCGAACCATCTCCACAAACATTATCTTCATAAACTTGTGTTCTGTAATAGTACTCTTCTAACTTTAAAATTTTTGTTAAATCACCTAAATTGGTTGTTGTTTCGCCTTTGATACCATAGCTAAAATAACCATTATTACTATTTAGCGACGTGTTTAGTTTTATAGTCAGAGCCTTCTCGCTATCACTCTTTTCATAGAATGCAGCATAACCTTGTGCCCACGCAGTGCTACTTACGCCAAGTAGAACGCAAAGTAAGGCTACAACTCGTAGGGTTTGACCACAAACCCTACTGATTAATGTATTTTTATAAAATCTTTTCATATTATGTTTTTTTATTTTTTTTCTTACTAAGGTTCTATTTATTATTGACATACTTCAGTGTATTGTTTTAATGTGACTGTAGCTGTAGTAGGCTTTGCACAAGGGTTTTCTTCACCATCCGTAGTTTTTAATGCTGCAGTGATTTTGTAATCAACAGGGGCGAAGGTTACATTCACGTTATTATCTGTAGTACCTACATGATTTGCTCCTTCTGGTAATGGTAGTTTAACCTTAACTGTATTTCCAGATATATTAATTACAGCATCATCTGGAACAGAAGTAACAGTGTAATCACTTGTAGCCGTAACAGTAAGTTTAGCAGGCATCCATGGTGTAGTTTCTGTAGTAATAGGTTCGATAGAAATTTTCACATCTTTAGAATCCACCACAGTAAGTGTTGTTGATGAAGTAACAGATATTGCGCTAGGACATTCACTTGTATAAGTTTTTACAAAGTATTTAGCAGCTTCTTTTAACCCAGTAAATTCAATTTCTGCATTATCAGTTGAGCATAATTGGTAATCCTCAACAAGTGTTCCACCATTTCCATCTTCTTTGTAAAGAGCATAATATTGACCAGCCTTAGTTCTTGTTACGGTTAATGTGGTACCATCTTCATTGGTGTCGCATATACTAGATGCACCAAGTGCAATTTCAGGAACAGATGCTGAAGCATAAACCTCAACACTAATCGGATCGCTACTTACTGGTTCATCGTTGTGTTTATTGCTCAATAAAACAACTATCTCATCATTACCTTTAACAATGAATTGATAAATGTTAGTAGTTCTTGTTGGCACTATTTCTACTCCTAAATCAGATTTCCAAGTTGCAGTTGTATATTTTACATCAGAAGTAACTTTAATGTATGCAGTAGAACCAATACAGACTTCCTCTACAGGAGTTCCATCAAGAGCAGTAAGTTCAATTCTTGCTGAACGTACTGGTACTTTAACAGTAGAAACGGTAACAAGTTTGTCTAAACCATAGTAAACACCTTGGTCGTAATTTCCATTTGTGAAATTATAACCATTTATTATATATGCTCTAAAGTGGTAGTCACCATCTTCTAAGCCTTCTACATTTGCAGTAAAATCTTCTGATCCTGGATTGTTAGTTATTGTAACCAATTGTTTTTCTCCGCTGCCAGCTGTAACGCCCGTGGTAGGCCATGCTTCATTGGCTTTTTTGTATTGATAACCAACCCAAATCGCAGAGCCAGTTGCACAACCTGTTTTAAGTACTTTACCAGTGAATGTCACAACACCACTACCTTCTTCGCTCGTTGCACTCACAGTTTTCACTGCAGGGGCGGTGACAGGGACTATTCTTTCTAATTTATTAAATGTAGCAGCACTTTTCCCACCATCAAATGTAAAGTAGTATCTATATCCTTTTTCTAAAGTTTTATTTGCGTCACTACTTTTATTATTATCAGTATTATCATGGAAGATATATCCTATATTCCCACTTGATGTCGTTACCCATTTATAGTATCCATCACTTTTAGTAGCCTCTGCACCTGGCCATGTTGTAATGTTTGTATCGTTGTTACCATTTTTATACCATCTATGAAGATACATAGTTGTGTTTAGTGAAGAAGATAACCATATTTCTACATTATCATCCTCGCAATCCTCTGTCTCACTAAATGTTACTTCTTTAGTAGAAGTAGCTCTACAACCATTGCTAGAGATTGCAGTTGCGGTTACAGTTACGGCGCCACTTGCAGTAGAAGTAAGTTTTACACTATTTCCAGAAGCATCGCTTAATGAAGCGTTGTTTCCTGAAGTAATTGACCATTCAACTGTTTCTATATCACTACCTTCAACAGTTAACAACACATCTTCATTTATTACAGGAGTACTGTTGTTTACGCTAATATCAGTGATTTCTGGTAGTGGGTTTACTTTCACTGTGAATGTGCCTGCGTCAGAGGTACAACCATTTTCTACTTTTGTAGCATAGTATGTTGTTGTTGTTCGTGGATATACAGTTAAATCAACTAAAGCGCTTGCATTTAAATCTGTATACCAACTATAGCCACTTGCTAATGTTGTACTACCGCCAACACAAATGCTTGTAAAGTTTGGATTAAACGCTGGTGTTGTTGGTTTATTCTTTACACTAACTTCTTTTGTAGCCTCGAAAGTATCTACACAATCATTGTTATTTACAGTTACTACCACTTTATAAGATCCTGCAGCATTAGCAGTGTATGTAGATGCTGTAGCACCTTGAATAGGTTCTTCTCCGTTATACCATTGATAATCAGTAACGTTTCCTTTTTTTTCTGTTACATTACATGTCAATACTGTGTTTCCTCCTTCACAGAAAGAAGCATCGCCTGTAATTGACACGGTTGCAGCAGGGGTGTTGTTTTGAATAGTTACACTAGTTGGATTTGTCTCAACACTACGACCGCAAGCGTTAGATGCAGATGTAGTCATTACTACTTTGTAACTACCTTCTTCTGAAATAGCAAAACCATTGTTATATGTTATTTCAGTAGGATTTTCACCTTTATACAATACAAATGAAATATCATTTGAATAATTTGCATAATTTTCAATTACAATGCTACCTGCAGTAGGATTACCATTACATGTAGTAGGATTTGTATATGTTAATGTAGGAGCTACTAATGGTTGATCTACATTAACGGTATATGCTGTACGAGCAGATTCGCAGTTAATGACTTTTTTAGAAATATAGTATGTTGTTGTTTCGCTTAAGTTTGTTGAACCAGATACTGTTCCATTACCATCTGTTGATGTGTACCAAATGTAATCCGAACTAAAGGTATAATCACCCGCACAAATAGTTTCACTTTGTGCTGCTCCTCCAAATGGTGCAGTAGGGATTGCGTTGACGGTGACTTCAATAGAAGCTTCTTTAGTTGCTGTACAGCTGTTTTCTGTTTTTGATGCAACTAGGATATATGTTGAAGTCTCCTGAAGATCTGTTAGTGCTAATGAAGTTCCTGTTCCTATTGAAGAAGATGATGTATTTGATTTGTACCATGTATATGTTACACCATCTTGAACTGCTTCGTTTAACTGAAGAGTTAAATCTTCTCCTTTACAAACAGCAGAAACTTCTTTAATGCTAATATCATTTATTGCAGGAGTTTTATCAGTTTCTCCTACTTCTACAGTTTCTGTAACTGATAAGTTATTACATGCATCTAATGTCGCTTTTAATGTATATGTGCCTTTGGCTAAGTCTGACCATGACGTACCTTCGTCGTCATTTAGACTATATGTAACTCCTAAAACTCGATTTTGAATTGAAATCGCACCATCATTATTTGGTGTGTTGTTACACTTAGTTGCATTAGTTACTGAATATTTATCTGTTAATGTTGGTGCAGAATAGTAAGACAACGTTACTCCTGTCGTTTGCTTAGGAGATTCTGCACAAGTTGTTACAGTTACGTAGTAAGTGTCTGCTTCTGAAACAGTGAATGTACCTGTTGTGTTTGTTTGAGATGCCGTAGTTGCACTTCCTTTGTATAATGAATATGAAGTAGCTCCTGTAACTTCTGTGGTTGTAATAGTTGCACTTCCACTACAAAGTGTAGCACTTGTATCATTGTTTATTTCTATAGTTGGTGCAGAAGGTTTGGTGCAACAAGCATTTGAAGCTTCCTCTTCTACAGAAATTTCACCCGTTATTCCATTAAATTTAATTGTAACACTTCTACAACCCTGTTTGACATTATAATTATAGTTACTTCCATTATTTCCCCATGAATTATCCCATGTACCATCTGTTATTTTAAATTCAATATCAGTGTCAGATTTAAAATTTGTTATATAAGTTTTACTATATCCAGTAGTATTATCACATAACATTTTATTGTTAGAATCGCCAGCATCCCAGGAAGAACCAAATACACTAGATGAACCTGCTATATAACGATCACCTACACACGCATCCGGTTGAGGGACTGTAAATTTGATTGTGTAAAAACTACAGTTTTGACAATTCGAACAGTATGGACTAGTTCCACTACAATTATATTCAGGAGCATAGCAGTATGGTTTATCGCACCCATCATTACCTACACCAAAATAGTAATCTAAATAATATGTACCAGGTTCAAGTCCGTTTAATATATCGTAATTTACATCTAGTTCAAAATATGCACTATTTGCGTTTGATACATTAGAACCATAATCCTTACATTTTTTTTGAGTAAAATTTCCTGTCTGATTCTTACTAACACGACAATAGATGGCTGCATATCTAATTTGCCAGTTATCATTAGAACTTGCCTTAATCCATGCCTTTTTTATTGAGAATGACTTTAATTCTGTAGATGTATAATCTTTATAAGATCCGTTCTTATCTTCTCTATTAAAACCTCCTGAAGAAAGCCAATCAGTTGATCCATTTTTTTCTATTTGGATATTCCATCCATTAGAATCATTAACCCACATTCCAGCCCACACATTTCCTGCTCCCGCAAGTAGCATGAAGGCCATAATAATTAACCTAACCCATAGTGGATTGGTTTTAAAGTTTTGTTTTGTAAAATTTTTCATACGTATGTTGTTTTAATTTATTATTTTCGTGTTTACACGTGTGTTTCTTATTGTGTCACCCTACGCGAGTGTGTTGTTCAATTTAAACGACCGTTAAAATGGAACAACTTTTTGGGGTAAAAAGAGGGGTAGAAAAAAGGGGAAATGTTAAAAAAATGAGGACAAAAAAATAGCGCTAAATGTTAAATAAATTAACAAATGACGCTAAAGTTTATAAATGAAGTAATTTTATAAAACTATTATATGGTTTTTATTGTAACGTATTTTTGATTTCTACTATTAGGTTTGTCTGGTATATTGAAAAATATTCTTACCTTTGCATTGTAAGACCCTGTTGTCCCTGCTCATTAAAGCATACTCCAGGGTTATCGTTTTTTATAGACTTATAAATTGTTTCAGTCTAAAAATCTGCGTCATAACTTTGTGATTTCTAATAACTCCTTGCAATTAAGGCACTAAGAATCAAAATGGTTAGGTGTTGAGTTGTAAAATGATATAATTTTGAGGTGGTTAAACTTTCACGCCTTTTACATAAAAAAAGGTGCTCATTTAATTGTGAGCACCTTTGTTATTATAATCCTGAAATAACTGTGTTTCTTATTTCTTCAATTTGCTGATCACGATGTTCTGGGTCTTCGTGAAGATATACTGGTGGGTGAATAATTAATGTAAGTTTTGAAGGGATTGGGTATTTTCTTGTGGTTGGCCATAGTTTGTATGCGCCAGCAATGGTAACAGGCACAATAGGTAAATTCATTTCTGTTGCTACCTTGAATGCTCCTCTTTTGAATACACCAGTTTCACCTGTTTTGGTACGTGTACCTTCTGGAAAAATAACCACAGAAACACCGCCTGAAAGGGTTTTCTTCACTTCTTCGATACTTTGAAGAGCTTCTTTCATAGCTTTTCTGTTTATAAAGATATGACCTGCAGCCTTACATGCTCTACCCACAAAAGGAATATCACGGATTTCTTTTTTCATCACCCACTTAAAAGATCT
The DNA here is from genome assembly GCA_045611845.1 of Candidatus Enterocola sp. GTDB lineage: Bacteria > Bacteroidota > Bacteroidia > Bacteroidales > Paludibacteraceae > Enterocola. The sequence continues at coordinate 62,568 of JAZKXZ010000018.1, forward strand.
GCCGATGAAACCGTAGATAACAAAAATATCGTAAACACTGGTATGGTTTGCTGCAAACACGTAAGATTGGTTTTCTTTTAAGTTTTCACTACCAATAACTTCCACTGGTGAGAATGCTATAAGTGAAGCAAATTTTGCCCAAATTACTGCAGGATAAAAACCTATTGTATTACTATTGCCAATAGTACAGAAAATTATAGTAAATATTGCAGTAAGTAGAGTGGCTATTAGTATTAGCGGATAGTAAATAAAAATTACATAAATGAACCAAAAAGGCTTTAGGAATTTATTCATATTAGTAATATTTAGTAGTTAAATAATGCTATAAACTTTACAAATATATACAATTTTTCTAATAGGGTGAGTTTTAGATTGGGAAAAAAGTATTATTTTAGCAAAAATATTGTCTCTTTATGTCTCAAAAACAGTTACAAATACAGAAACAAAGCTTAAACATCTCGCCACAACAACTAATGGTGGTGGGTATGCTTTCTTGTAACGTGCAAGAGATAGAAGAGAAAATTAAAAAGGAATTGGAGGAAAATCCTGCCCTAGAAAAAGCAGAAAATTTTGAGTCTGCCACCTCTGCCACGGAGAGTGAATCGTATAGTGCAGAAGACGATTATTACAACTCAGATTACCCGGACTCAAACGAGTATAAAGATAGAGAAAATACCGATGAAATAGGCGATTATGACTATTACGACGACTATTCATCGGATAGTGGTTATTCAGAAGGAAAATACAATCCTCAGAACAACCTTACAGAAGAAACTTCGTTTACAGATTCACTTTTGGAACAAATTGAGTTTCAAAATCTTCCAAAACAAACAAAAGCACTTTGCGCATACATAATAGGAAACCTAGATGAGTCTGGTTATCTTACTGGCGAGATTGGGCAAATGACAAACGACCTTAATGTAAAACACGGGTTGGATATTACAGAAACTCAAATGTATGAGGCTCTGCTTATTGTGCAAAGTCTAGACCCTGCAGGTGTGGGTGCTCGCGAGTTGGGTGAATGTCTTCTTATTCAACTTCAAAGAAAAGAGGAGTCGGAATTAGTGGACAATGCCATTATGATAGTGGAAGAAGCACTAGAAGACTTTAAAACAAGACAAATAGATAAAATCATAAAGAAAACAGAACTTACTAAAGCACAAGTAAAAGATGCAATACAGCTTATTTCTCACTTAAATCCTAAACCAGGCAATGGCTATGCTTCTGGTGGAATAATGAAAAATGAGACTGTTATTCCAGATTTCTTCTACGACAACGAAACCGATCAGCTTACTCTAAACAACAGAGAAATCCCCACTCTAAAGGTGTCGAAAGAGTATGTAAATATGCTCGAAGACTTCAAGGGCAACGCAAAAAACAGAACTAAAAATATAAGAGAGTCTATTCTGTTTACTAAACAAAAAATAGACCGTGCTCAGAAATTTATAGATGCTATTTTGCAAAGACAACAAACTCTGCTTGAAGTGATGAAGACAATTATTGAGTTTCAAAAAGATTTCTTCAAGGAGGAAGACGAGGCAAATTTAAAGCCTCTTACCATGAAGGAAGTTTCTGAAAAAGCAAACTGCGATATCTCTACTGTGTCTCGTGTGGTGTCTAGTAAATATATACAAACAAACGCTGGAATTTATTCTCTTAAAGAGTTCTTTTCTGCCCGTTTCATCGCAAAAAATGGCGAAGATGTATCGAGCAGAAAGATAAAAGTAATACTTAAAGAATTAATAGAGTCGGAAGACAAATCTAAGCCTCTTTCTGATGGTGCTCTTTCTAAAGCGTTGGCTGAAAAAGGTATGAATGTGGCACGCAGAACTGTGGCAAAATATAGAGAACAAATGTCAATTCCTGTGGCTAGAATAAGAAAAGATTTATGATAAAAGTATTGATTTCACACAGCTTGTATCCAGAGTCTTTCTGTGGTTTTCCAGAAGATTTTCAGGTGATAAAACCAGAGAGTGGCAGCTTCACATACAATGAACTTCTAGAGAAGATAAAAGATGTAGATGCTTTTATCCCAATGTTTGATTTAAAAGTGCCTGCAGAACTAATTAGGGCAGGAAAAAACCTTAAAATAATCTCTAATGTAGGGGTAGGATTCAACAATATTGATATAAATTGTGCTAAAGAGCACAACACAATCGTTTGCAATACTCCTACTCCAGTAACCGAGCCTACAGCCGAACTAGCAATGACGCTAATGGGAGCTGTGGCTAGAGGCATTGTTTTATCAGACAAAAAAGTGCGAAATTCTTCGGTGAAATGGGGAGTTTTGGAAAATATTGGTACTGGCATTTATGGTAAAACTCTTGGCATTGTAGGACTAGGCAGAATTGGCAGGGCTACTGCTCGCAGGGCTGTGGCTTCTGGCATGAAAGTGATTTATTATTCTCGCCACAGAGTGTCTGAAGATATTGAAAAACTTTATGATGCTGAATATAAAACATTGGAAGAACTTCTGCGTGAGGCAGATTTTATTTCACTTCATACTCCACTGACAGAAGAAACTCACCACTTAATAAATGCCGAAAATCTGAAACTTTGCAAACCAACTGCCTTTATTATAAACACCGCTCGTGGTGCCGTGATAGATGAAAAGGCACTAGTTTTTGCGTTGAAATCGGGAAAAATTAAAGGCGCAGCACTTGATGTTTACGAGTTTGAACCACAAATTACAGCAGAACTTCTAGAACTAGACAACGTAGTTCTTGTTCCACATATTGGCACTGCCACACGCGAGGCTCGCAACGAAATGGCAGCACAAGCCATGCAAAATATTATCTCATATTTTAAAGGTGGTGAAATGCACAGAGTAGTATAAAATGAAGAAAGTCTTATTACATATTATTCTGTTTTTATCGTTTAGTGCGTCTGCTCTATGTGCAGATGAGATAGAAATTTATAATAATATCTATCAGAAAATACGCATTGGCAACACAGAAGAAGCCATAAAACTATGCAAAAAACAGATTAAAAAGGATAAGAAAAACAGTATGTGGCCTTATCTGCTTGGTGAGGCATACCTACAACATGGCGACTACACTGCTGGCATAGAAACCCTATCTAAACTAAACCCAAGCCGCGATGTTCTTAGACTAAAGAACAATTGCATAGTGGCAGATAGCCTTACAAAACACCCATATCCATATCTTTTAAGATATATGGGCGACAGCCTAAATACCGTTTACGACAACATTTGGCCTACTCTCACCCCCACAGAAGACATATTTTTCACCACTGTAGTAGTAAATAATCAACAAGAGGATATTTATTATAGCCTACCACTCAAGGAAGGTAATTGGAGTATTGCAAAACCTCTTCCAGCACCTCTAAACACTAACGACAACGAAGGTTCTCAGAGTTTTTCTGCAGATGGAAAGTATATGTTTCTAGTGCGCTGCAACCAAAGAGATGGATATGGAAGTTGTGATATATATTATTGTATTAGGATTGGAAACTCTTGGTCTAAACCTATAAATGCAGGCAAGGTGGTAAACACTCGTGGTTGGGAGAGCACACCATCTGTGAGCGCAGATTTCACTACACTTTATTTTTCTAGTAATCAAAAACCAAATAAGGGTGGAAAAGATATTTTCAGAGCAGAAATTGGCGTTCTTGCAAATGGTTTTCTAGAGTTTTACAACGTGAAAAACCTGGGTGATACAATCAACACAATTTACGATGAAACCGCACCTTTTATACATCCTGACGGAGTTACTCTTTACTTCTCTTCAGACGGTCACGATAGTATGGGTGGACTAGATGTTTTCTTTAGTAGAAAAGATAGCACTGATATATGGAGAAAACCAGAAAATATGGGTTATCCACTAAATAATACTAGAGACAATTTTGGTTTCTGCACAAACCTAACTGGCGATAAGGGTTATATTCCTGCCTCTAAAAACAACACACCTGGCAATAATATGGTAATTTATGAGGTAAGCGTGCCACAAGAGTTTAGACCTCAGCCTACAATATTTATTAGAAAGGGTAAGGGTTTGCAGTTTTCTAAAATATCAGACGGCACAAGTATTTCTTTAGACAATATTCTATTCGACTTCAACAAAAGTAGTCTGCTAGAGAGTTCTTTTGTTCAGCTAGATAAACTACACAAAATTTTAACTGAAGCCTCTAATTTAAACGTAGAAATTATTGGCCACACAGACTCTATTGGCTCTGCCGACTACAATAAAGATTTATCGATGAAACGGGCTATTTCTGTGCGTGAATATCTTATCTCTAAGGGCATCTCTGCCGATAGATTTACTTGCAAAGGGATGGGTGCTTCTGAGCCTCTACTTCCTAACACTACAGAAGAAAACCGCAGTAAAAACCGTCGCATTGAGTTTAAATTCTACTCAAAAGAAGATTAAACTACTCAAAAGAAAAGTAAGGCGCCACACGCAAAATATCTTCTTCTTTAAGGTCTTCGTCCACTACCATATCGTATAGGCTGTTGTATCTCATTTCCACTTGGAGTTCTCTGTTTTCTACTATAGAGAGTGCCTGATAATATGAAATATATGGATGCGCTTTAAGCTCTTTTACGGTGGCAGTATTCACTTTTATTTTCCTTATGAGCGTGGTGTCTACCTGTAGTTGATTTTTTATTTTTTGGTAGGTTTCATCGGGAAATTTATACACCTCTAGCAGTTGTTCCGCTCTGTAAAATCCACCTAGTTTTTCTCTATAAGACACTATCATTTTGGCATAGCCACTACCTATGCCACGTAGTTGTTTCAATCGTGTGGTATCGGCAGAGTTTAGTTCTACCATTTCATCGGTTTTAGCAGAGCGTCTTGTGGCTTTATCGCTGTGTTTAAAGCTGTTTGGGTTGTTTGAGCCCTTCGACAGGTTCAGGGATCCACTCAGGGACCGACTTTGTTCTACAGGGGCTTCAGATGTAGAAACAAAAGGTTCCCCCACATTTTCTGCAGAGGAACCTTCATATCTGTTTGCAAGTAATACTCTAAAAAGTAAAAATAATGATGCAATAAGAAGAAGTGCTATTACACCTCTTCTCTCTCCTTTTGTAAAGAAGAAATAAGCCTTCCAATTCATAAGAAAAAGGTTTTAAGTGATGGTTAATAAATATTGTTTGTTTTAGATAAATGATCCTATAAATACTACTAAGATACAAACTGGTGCAATGTAACGAAGTGCAAATGCGTATGCTTTAAACAGCCACATTGCATATTTGTTATTTCTAGCAAATTCTACATAAAGAATCTTTTCTTCAAGAATCCAACCTGCATAGATTGAGATTGCCATACCGCCTAGTGGAAGTAGGATTACTGCTGATACATAGTCGAAGATATCGAATACGCTTTTGCCAAATAATGCAAGTTCTGGCATTGCTCCGCAAGAAAGTGAAGCAAACACAGCCATAAAGATTACAAGCACTGTGATGATGATAGCAGAAAGTGTACGACTAATTTTAAATGTTTCGTGTACGTATGCTGTAACCACTTCTAGTAGTGAAATGATAGATGTAAGCGCTGCAATGAATAGTAATGCGTAGAACATAATAGCAAAGATTTGTCCGCCTACCATTTGTTGGAATACGTTTGGAAGCACCACATATACAAGACCTGCGCCTTGTGATGGTTCTAGACCAAATGAGAATACTGCTGGGAATATCATTAAACCTGCAAGCACTGCCACAAGTGTGTCGATACTAATAATTTGAACTGCAGTACTTGGTAAGTTTACATCTTTTTTAAAGTATGAAGCGTATGTGGTTAAACAACCCATACCTAAACTTAATGAGAAGAAACATTGACCCATAGCGTCTAGAATTGTTCTAGAGGTAACTTCTGAAAAGTCTGGATAGAATAAGAATTTAAGACCTTCTGCTGCTCCATCTAGTGTTAAAGAATAACCTACTAGACCCAACATAAGGATGAAAAGAAGTGGCATAAGGTAACGCGAAACGCCTTCGATACCAGACTGTACGCCACGGCTAATAATAAAGCAAGTAACACCCATCACTATTACCACAAGCAAAATTGGGTAGAAAGTACCACCTGTAAGATCGGCAAACATTTGTTGGTATACCTCTGGTGAATGTCCTTGAAGATTACCTACTATAGCTTGGAAAAGATATTCAGCTGTCCAACCAAGAACTACAGAATAGTAGCCCATAATAAGGAAACCAGCCAATACTCCTAGGTAGCCTATCTTGCTCCAAAATTTATTGTTTGTGAATTTTTTGTATGCTTGCACAGCGTTTGCTTGTGCACGTCTGCCCACTGTAAACTCCGCAAGCACCACTGGAAGACCTAATAATATTAAACAGAAGAAGTAAATTAAAAGGAAAGCTCCACCGCCGTTGTTACCCAAGATAAATGGGAAGCGCCATATATTTCCTAAACCTACAGCAGTACCTACTGTAGCTAAAATAACTCCTAATTTGGATGTAAATCCGTTTCTATTTTCTGACATAATATCTGATATTTAATCAATAATCGGCAAATATAATAAAAAAAGTTGATTATTAGGCTTCTTAGTTTGCAGAAACTTATGAATAAATAAGAAAAAAGGAGTACCTTTGCAGTCCTTTTTTTAATAGGCTTACAATTTTTGTGTTAAATTTTCAAGTTTTATGCATAAAATTGCATAATTTCTTGTATAAAAATGCGATTTATTCAAGTTTTTTGCATATTTTTGCAAAATATTTTGAATATATTCATTCATTATGCACTATGAAAATTAAAGCAGACAGACTAAAAGTGATAAAAGAAGTGGTTGCAGAAAATATTATCTGTAATCAGGACGATTTGCTTAAGATATTGAGAGAGAGGGGTTTTGAACTTACACAAGCTACACTTTCTAGAGACCTTAAACGCCTTAAAATAACAAAAGCACCTACCGAAGATGGCGACTATTGCTATAGCATAAACCCTAATCCTATGGTGATAAGAAAGGGCGAAAGCAAGATTATAGGTACCAATTCGTTGGAGTTTTCTGGTCATCTGGCTGTGCTTAAAACTAAAGTAGGTTACGCAGGCGGTATTGCTGCAGAGATAGATAGTAGAGCTTCTAATGCTATCTTGGGCACAATTGCAGGCGACGACACCATATTAATTATACCACGCGAGGGTTTTTCTCGCGCCGAAATAACTAAAATTTTATCTAACGTAATAGAAAATTTTTAAACGATGAAAGCGGAAGACGTAAAAATTATAGTAGCAGACGAAAGCCACATAAGCTACGTTGACACTATTTTGTCTACCATTGAGGCGGCAGCTAAAGTACGTGGTACTGGTATAGCAAAACGCGACCCTGAATACGTGAAAAAGAAGATATTGGAGGGCAAGGCTGTAATTGCACTTTTTGGCGATGAATTCGCGGGTTTTAGCTATATTGAGACATGGGGTAATAAGAAATATGTTACCACATCTGGTCTTATTGTGCCAGAAAAATTTAGAGGACTTGGTCTTGCACGACGCATCAAACATAAAACATTCTCACTTGCTAGAGAACGTTGGCCAGAGGCTAAAATCTTTAGTTTAACTTCTGGTGCTGCAGTTATGAAACTAAACACTGCACTCGGTTACCTTCCTGTTACATTTGCCGACCTTACAGACGACGAAGATTTCTGGAAAGGTTGTAAGGGTTGTGTAAACTACGATGTGCTTCAACGCACTGGTCGTCGTTATTGCATTTGCACAGGTATGCTTTTCGACCCTAAACAAAAAATGTGCACCGACGCAGCGAAACGCGAACTTAAGAGCGACAAACCAAAAGGGTTCTTTGCGAAGCTGAAAGACTTATTTGTAAATAATTAAACAATAATAATATGGAAAAGAAAAAAGTTGTAGTAGCATTTAGCGGTGGTCTTGACACATCATACACCGTTATGTATTTAGCTAAAGAAAAAGGTTATGAAGTTTATGCAGCTTGTGCCAACACTGGTGGCTTCAGCGCTGAACAACTAAAACAAAACGAAGAAAACGCTTATAAACTAGGTGCTAAAGAATATGTAACACTAGACGTTACACGTGAATATTACGAAAAAAGTATCCGTTACATGGTTTACGGCAACGTACTTCGTAACAACTGCTACCCTATTTCTGTTTCTTCTGAACGTATCTTCCAAGCTATGGCTATAGCTCGTTATGCAAACGAAATTGGTGCTTCTGCTATTGCACACGGTTCTACTGGTGCTGGCAACGACCAAATCCGTTTCGACATGACATTCCTTGTTATGGCACCTGGTGTGGAAATCATCACCCTTACTCGTGATGGAAACCTTACTCGTCAAGAAGAAGTAGATTACTTAAACAAAAACGGTTATTTTGCAGACTTCACCAAACTTAAATATTCATACAACGTAGGTCTTTGGGGTACTTCTATCTGCGGTGGCGAAATCTTAGACTCTACTCAAGGTCTTCCGGAATGCGCATACCTAAAACACGCTACAAAAGAAGGTCCAGAACTACTAAAACTTGGTTTTGAAAAAGGTGAACTTAAATCTGTAAACGGTAAAAAATACGAAGACCCAATTGAAGCTATCCAAGTGGTAGAAGAAATTGGTGCTGCATATGGTATTGGTCGTGACTGCCACGTGGGCGACACCATTATCGGTATTAAAGGTCGTGTAGGTTTTGAAGCTGCTGCTCCAATGCTTATCATCGGTGCTCACCGCTTCCTAGAAAAATACACATTAAGTAAATGGCAACAATACTGGAAAGACCAAGTTTCAAACTGGTACGGTATGTTCCTTCACGAAAGCCAATATCTAGAACCAGTGATGCCAGACATCGAAGCTATGCTTGAAAGCAGCCAACGCAACGTTACTGGTGAGGTTACTCTAGAACTTCGACCTCTAATGTTCCAAACTATTGGTGTGGATTCTCCAAACGACCTTGTTAAAAACAAACTTGGTGAATATGGCGAAACTGCCAAAGCTTGGTCTTCTGACGACGCAAAAGGCTTTATCAAAGTTTCAGCAACTGCACTTCGTGCTTATTATTTAGCTCACCCAGAAGAAAGAAAATAAGATATGATTAAAGTTGGTATAGTAGGTGGTGCAGGATATACAGCAGGTGAACTGCTTCGTATTCTTCTTAATCACCCAGAAGTAGAAATTTCTTTTGTTAACAGTACAAGTAACGCTGGCAACAAACTTTATGACGTTCACGAAGGTCTTTATGGCGAAACCGAAATGGTTTTTACAGACCTACTTCCTTTCGATGAAATCGACGTTTTATTCATCTGCTCTGGTCACGGCGACAGTAGCAAATTCTTAGCTGCTCACACCCTTCCAGAAAATGTGAAAATCATTGACCTTGCTCAAGATTTCCGCGATGAAAGCAATGGTTTCGTATATGGTCTACCAGAACTAAACCGTGAACGCATTAAAAAAGCAAATAAAGTGGCTAACCCTGGTTGCTTTGCTACTGGCATTCAACTTGGCCTACTTCCTCTTGCAGCTAAAGGTCTACTAAACGATGAAATCCATGTAAATGGCATTACTGGTTCTACCGGTGCTGGCGTGAAACCTGGTCCTACATCACACTTTAGCTGGAGAAACAACAATATCTCTGTTTATAAGGCGTTTAACCACCAACACTTAAAAGAAATTCGCCAATCACTAGTTCAACTTCAAAACGATTTTGATAAAGACATCAACTTCATTCCTGTGCGTGGCAACTTCTCTAGAGGTATTTTCGTGAGCACATATATTAAATGTGACCTTGAGCTTAGCGAACTAAGAAAAATATATGAAGATTTCTATGCTGACGCTGCATTCACATTTATGACTGAGGCTAACCCAGACCTTAAACAAGTGGTTAACACCAACAAAGTGATTATTCAAGTAAACAAACACGGCGACAAAGTGCTTATCCTTACTGTGATTGACAACCTACTTAAAGGTGCATCTGGCCAAGCTGTTCAAAATATGAACCTAATGTTTGGTCTTGAAGAAACTTGTGGTTTAAAACTTAAATCTGTAGCATTCTAAAACATATGAATTTATTTGATGTATATCCATTGTTTCCTATCGAAATTGTAAGCGGCAAAGGCTGCAAAGTTTACGATAGTGAAGGTCAAGAATATTTAGATCTTTATGGCGGTCACGCTGTAATTTCTATTGGTCACGCTCATCCTGTTTATGTAAAAGCTATCAGCGAGCAAGTGGCAAAATTGGGCTTTTATTCAAACTCTGTTCTTAACTCATTACAAGTAAAATTTGCCGATGAATTGGGCAAAATTTGCGGATATGAGGATTACAGTTTGTTCCTAGTGAACTCTGGTGCAGAGGCAAATGAAAATGCTCTTAAACTTGCTTCTTTCCACAATGGTAAGAACAAAATTTTAAGTTTCAAAAAGTCTTTCCACGGCAGAACTTCTGCTGCTGTGAGAGTTACAGATATTCCTAAATATGTGGCTCCTATCAACGCAGGACTAGACGTAACTTTCGTGGAACTTAACGATATTGAAACTGTACGCAAAGAACTTGCTACTGGTGAATATGCTGCAGTAATTATTGAAGGAATCCAAGGTATCGGTGGCATTATGGTGCCAGAAGATAACTTTATGGTTGAACTTCGCGAGGTTTGTACCGAAACTAAAACCGTGCTTATCTTAGACGAAATCCAATCTGGTTACGGACGTAGCGGTAAATTCTTTGCTCACCAATACACTGGCATCAAAGCAGACATCATCACTGTTGCAAAAGGTATCTGTAATGGTTTCCCAATGTCTGGTATGCTTATTAGCCCAGAATTCACTCCTATCTACGGTCAATTAGGTACTACTTTTGGTGGCAACCACCTTGCTTGTGCTGGTGCTCTTGCAGTGCTAAACATCATCAAAAACGAAAACCTAATCGAAAACGCTGCTAAAGTGGGTGAATACCTAATCAGCGAGCTTAAAAAGTTCCCAGAAATAAAAGAAGTACGTGGTCGTGGTCTTATGATAGGTATGGAATTTAACGATGAAATCAAGGAAATTCGTCGCAAACTCCTATTCGAAGAAAAAGTCTTCACTGGCGTGGCTGGCACACACACCATCCGCCTTCTTCCACCTCTTGCCCTTTCAATGGCAGAAGCCCAAGACTTCATCGCAAGACTAAAACGAGTGTTGTAATTACACATAATATATTGCAGAAAAGACCAACATAATTTGTTGGTCTTTTTTTTGTGTCAACTAAAAAGTCTGACAAGAAATTGCCAGACCTTAATTGTATTCTTTGAAACAAATTTAAATTTGTTTGAAGAAGTCGTTGCCTTTGTCGTCTACTAGGATGAATGCTGGGAAGTCTTCTACTTCGATTTTCCAAATTGCTTCCATGCCTAGTTCTGGGTATTCAACGCATTCGATGCTCTTAATGTTGTTTTGAGCAAGGATAGCAGCAGGACCACCGATAGAACCTAGGTAGAAACCACCATATTGTTTACATGCGTCGGTTACTTGTTGGCTACGATTACCTTTTGCAAGCATCACCATGCTACCACCTTTAGATTGGAATAGGTTTACATATGAGTCCATACGACCAGCGGTGGTAGGTCCCATAGAGCCACAAGCCATACCAGCAGGAGTTTTTGCAGGGCCTGCGTAGTAGATTGGGTGGTCTTTGATGTATTGTGGTAGGTCTTCACCGTTATCAATACGTTCTTTAAGTTTTGCATGAGCAATGTCGCGACCTACAATGATAGTACCGTTTAGTGAAAGACGTGTTGAAACTGGATATTTGCTTAGTTCAGCAAGAACTTCGTTCATTGGGCGGTTTAGGTTGATTTTAACTGCGTCGCCTTCGCCTGCTTCACGTAGTTCTTCTGGAATAAGTTCGTATGGTTTATCGTCTAGTTTTTCAATCCAGATACCGTCTTTGTTGATTTTACATTTGATGTTGCGGTCTGCAGAGCAAGAAACGCCCATACCTACAGGACAAGAAGCACCGTGACGTGGAAGACGTACAATGCGAATGTCGTGAGCAAGGTATTTACCACCAAATTGAGCTCCAAGACCAATTTTGTGTGCTTCTGCAAGCACTTGTTTTTCTAGTTCTACATCGCGGAATGCACGACCATATTCGTTACCTGTGGTAGGTAACTCATCGTAGTAGTGAGTAGAAGCAAGTTTTACAGTTAATAAGTTTTTCTCAGCAGATGTACCACCAATTACGAATGCAATGTGATATGGAGGACAAGCAGCTGTTCCTAAAGACTTCATTTTTTCTACCAAGAATGGAACTAGAGTAGCTGGATTTAGAAGAGCTTTAGTTTCTTGGTATAGATATGTTTTGTTTGCAGAACCACCACCTTTTGTTACACAAAGGAATTTGTATTCCATTCCTTCTGTAGCTTCAAGGTCGATTTGTGCAGGTAGGTTACATTTTGTGTTCACCTCGTCATACATATTAAGAGGTGCGTTTTGTGAGTAACGAAGGTTTTCTTCTGTATATGTTTTGAAAACACCTAATGAAAGTGCTTCTTCATCACAATATCCTGTCCAAACTTGTTGACCTTTTTCACCGTGAATAATAGCTGTACCAGTGTCTTGGCAAAGTGGAAGTTTACCTTTTGCTGCTACTTCTGCATTACGAAGGAAAGTTAAAGCTACATATTTATCGTTTTCTGAAGCTTCTGGATCTGATAAGATTTTTGCTACTTGTTCGTTGTGTGCACGACGTAGAAGGAAAGAAACATCGCGAAAAGCAGCGTTTGCCATTGCGGTTAAGCCTTCTTTTTCTACTTTCAAAATAGGAGTTCCTTCAAACTCACTTACAGACACATAATCCTTTGTTAATAAGTAGTACTCTGTCTTATCTTCTCCTAGTGGGAAAGGATGTTGATAATGAAATGTTGTTGCCATATTTAATACGATTTACAAATTTTGGTAAAGTTAGTATTTATTTTTTATTCTATCGATATTGATTAAGTATAATTTTGATTTCTAACTTTTTTAAGCTACGTAGGCTACGCCTCCGTGAATCATCTTCGTGACTCGGCAATGCTTAAGCAAGCTTATCATTGCTCTCGCTACTTGATGATTTCACCCCTCTATATGCGATTTCACCCCATAATTTGCTTCAAATATCCCATTTTATCGTGATTTTATGATATTACACGCGAGTGTGTGTAATTTTGCGGCACGTTAAAATAATTATTTATGGAAAGAAACAGACATTTTTTAGATTACCTTCAAACTACCATCAGACGCGACTACAAAGAACCTGCAATGACAGACTACGATGATGGTGGCGAGTTTACATACGGTGAAATGGCGGAGAGAATTGCTCGCATGCACGTTTTATTTAAAGAAATCGGACTTAAAAAAGGTGATAAAGTTGCTCTTTGTGGTAGAAATAGTAGCCACTGGGCCATTGCATTCCTTTCTACTGTAAGTTACGGTGCTGTGGCAGTGTCTATCCTAGACGCTTTCACTCCAGAAAGTATTTATGCTCTTGTGAAACACTCAGACGCTCGTATTTTTATGGTGGGCGACGTGATATGGAAAAACCTTAAAGAAGATGAACTTAAACAAGTGGATGCTATCATCTGCCAAAACAATTTAGACCTACTATATGGTAAAAATGCAGATGTGAAAAAAGCTCACGCCTGTTGGGATAAACTCTTCAAAGCTGCATATCCTGAAGGTTTCGACCCTACACAAACTACTTACGACCAAGACAATTGGGACGATCTTGCTGTAATAAACTACACATCTGGTAGTACAGGCGACCCTAAAGGTGTGATGCTTACACATAGAAACATTAGCTCAAATGTTACTTTTGGACAAGACTGGATTCCAAACCAAGCAGGCTGGAACGTGGTTTCTATGCTTCCTCTTGCTCACATGTTTGGTTTAACATTTGAATTCTTATACCAATTGGCTGGAGGGTGTCATGTTTACTTCTTGAATCGTACCCCTTCACCTCAAGTGCTACTTAAGGCTTTATCAGAAGTGCACCCTTACATGATGCTCACCGTGCCATTGGTAATTGAAAAAATCTTTAAAAAATCTATTTTCCCTGCTATCCACAAACCTGTTGTACGCGTGCTATGGCACCTACCTGGCATCAACAAAATTATTAGAAGAAAGGTTTACGACAAACTTATGTCTGCCTTTGGTGGCAACCTAAAATATCTAATCATTGGTGGTGCTGCTCTAAACCACGAAGTGGAAAAATGCCTAAAACAAATCAAATTCCCATACTGCGTGGGTTATGGTATGACAGAATGTGCTCCTCTTATTGCATATACTCCATGGGACGAGTTTAAAATACGTTCTTGCGGTAAAATTGTGGAAAGAATGCAAGTGAGAATCGATTCTGAAAACCCTGCAAAAGTGGTTGGTGAAATCATGGTGAAAGGTGAAAGTGTAATGCAAGGTTATTACAAAAACCCTAACGCTACCGAGGCTATCTTTACAGAAGATGGTTGGATGAAAACTGGTGACCTTGGTGTAATTGATGCTGCTGGCAACATCTTTATCCGTGGTAGAAACAAAAACATGATTTTAAGTGGTAATGGTCAAAATATCTATCCAGAAGAACTAGAAGATAAAGTAAACAATATGCCATATGTAGTAGAGTCTGTAGTAGTGAGCAGAGGAGATAAACTAGTGGCTCTTGTATATGCTGATACTGCAGCTATCAAGAAAGAAACAGACAAAACTCCTGAGGAAATTATGGAAATGAACTGTGCTAAAGTAAACAAACTAATCCCACGTTTCTGTAAGATTAACAACTTTGAACTTGTGGCTGAAGAGTTTGCTAAAACACCTAAGAAAAGTATTAAGAGATACTTATATAAATAATCTTATTTTAAGATTCTTCAACAAGTTTAGGAGCGAGATGCATAAACATCTCGCTTACTTTTTTTACGTAAGTCTTAGAGATTGGAATTTTCTTTATTTCAGGAATCTTAAATTCTATTTCAAGTTCGTCTGCGTTGCGACGCATAGCACTCACGTGCTCCATATTCACTATAAACGATCTATGACAACGACACACATTGGTGCAAGATGTAAGTATCTCTTCCATACGTTTCATAGAGTTTCTAAGAAGGAACTTATTTAGTTTGTTTTGACTAATATAATTTATCTCCACATAGTTGTCGGCCGACTCAATAAATATTAAACTATTTGAAGATAGCGAAAGCTTATTTTCGCCCTTTTCATCGGTAAAATTTATCACTCCCACTTGTGAAAGACCTTTACTTTCAAGCTCTAAAACTCGTTGCCTTAGGCTAATGTTGTTGATGTATAACCAAGACACCAAGTAGGGAATAAAGACCACAAGGAAAGTATTGATATTTACTTCTTTAAACACCGTGATAATGTCGTCGTATTTAAAGAATTCTAATGTTGGATTTATCCAAATTACATACAGAGTGTAGAAACCAGACAAGATAATCACCTCCATCACTAGCCATATCATATATTCAAGATAGCTCATTGACACTCTCTTCACAAAAATATACATAAGTATACGGCTAATAGCTATCACGCAGATGCCTACGAATACAAAAAGGCAAGAATATAGAAAATAACCCACCTCGGTAACGTCTACCCAACGTGCAGACTCAAATGGTTTGTAAAGATTTACGAATGCAAGAGAGAATATAGCGGTGAACAGAACAGACTTTATCATGTTCCATTTGTCGGTATAATAATCCTTGATTCTTGTGCTTTTTATATGTGATTCGTCCTTTTTCATTGTCTAATTTTGGATTAATTAGGTGACAAATATAATAAAATTATGAATAAATTCATTAATTTTGCCTATGATTGTAAAAAGAAACACATGAAAAGACTCTTCTTTATCGACGCTTACGCACTAATATATAGAGCATATTTTGCCTTTATTAAAAACCCTAGAATTAACTCTCAAGGGCTAAATACTTCTGCCATTTTGGGCTTTGCAAACACCCTTGAAGATATTCTTAAAAGGGAAAAACCTACTCACCTAGGGGTGGCTTTCGACCCTTCTGGACCTACTTTTCGCCACGAGGCTTTTGAGGCATACAAGGCTCAAAGAGAATCTACTCCAGAGGACATAAAAAAGGCCGTGCCTTATATCAAACAAATGCTTAAGGCATATAATATTCCTATCTACGAGGTGAGTGGCTATGAGGCTGACGACGTAATAGGTACTCTTGCAAAACAAGCTGCTAAAGAAGGGTTTACAGTGTATATGCTCACCCCAGACAAGGACTACGGACAGCTTGTGGAGGAGAATATTTTTATGTATCGTCCAAAACACTCTGGTGGCTACGAGGTGCTTGGCGTGGAAGAGGTGAAAGCAAAATATGGTCTTGAAAATCAAAGCCAAGTAATAGACTTGCTTGGTCTGATGGGCGATAGCAGTGATAATATTCCAGGTTGCCCTGGCGTGGGAGAAAAAACTGCGGTGAAACTCCTACAAGAATTTGGCAGCATTGAAAACTTGCTTGCAAACACAGAGTCTCTTAAGGGTGCGCTTAAAACCAAGGTGGAAAGCAATGTGGAGCAAATTAAGTTTTCTCGCTTTTTGGCTACCATCAAAACCGACACTCCTATTTCGCTTAACGAAGAAGAATTGGTGGTAAAG
Source organism: Candidatus Enterocola sp. (assembly GCA_045611845.1). Lineage (GTDB taxonomy): Bacteria > Bacteroidota > Bacteroidia > Bacteroidales > Paludibacteraceae > Enterocola. The sequence continues at coordinate 79,129 of JAZKXZ010000018.1, forward strand.
AAACCAAATACTGCAGAACTTTTAAATCTTTTCCAAGAACTTGAGTTTAAGTCACTTATCACTAAATATTCTGAAGGCGCCACAGCTAGCGTTTCTGCAGGCGTGGGTGCAGCAAGCGTGGCTAGTAAAAAACCAACTAGTCCTGTGCAACTATCACTATTTGATATGTTTGACGAGGCAGAAAACATGGCAGTTTCTGCCGATGAAACTGCCGTTTTTGAAGGAAAATCAATTCAAAACACTCCTCATAAATATACACTAGTAGAAAACGCGAATTTCGCCGATTTCATCGGTAATTTGAGCTCACAAACTATATTCTGTTTCGATACCGAAACTACTGGTTTAGACATATACAATGATAAGCTTTTAGGACTTTCTTTCTCTTGGAAAGAGTCTGAGGCTTATTACTTGCCTGTAAGCGAAGCAAATAAAGAAGAAGTTCTAAATTCATTAAAACCTATTTTTGAGAACCCAAACACAAAGAAAATTGGTCAAAATATGAAGTTTGACTTGATGGTGCTTGCAGTGAACGGCATTGCCCTTAAAGGTGAGTTATGTGACTGTATGATAGCACATTACCTGCTTCAACCAGAGCTAAAACACGGCATGGATTACCTAGCAGAAGTGTATTTGGGCTACCAAACTATTCACTACGAAGACTTAGTGGGTGGCAAGGGTAAAAAGCAACTTACCCTACAAGAAGTACCACTAGAAAAGGTGTGTGATTATGCTGCAGAAGATGCAGATATCACCCTTCAACTATGGAATATTCTTTCTGAAAAGGTAAAACAAGAAAATCTAGAACACCTATTTTACGATATTGAAATGCCTCTAATGCAGTGCCTTGCAAAAATGGAGCTAAACGGTGTGAGAATAGACTCTGACGCACTTAATGCTTCTGCAGAAAAGCTCAGAGAGGAGATTTTGAGCATACAAAATGAGGCTATTGAAATGGCAGGTGAGGAGTTTAACTTAAGCTCTGCCAAACAAGTGGGTGAAATACTTTTTGATAAACTCAAAATTGTAGAAAAGGCTAAAAAAACCAAAACTGGTCAGTATGTAACTTCGGAAGAGGTGCTTGAAAGCCTATCTAGCAAGCACCCTATTGTGAAGAAAATACTTGAATATCGTGGCATTAAAAAACTACTTAGCACATACGTAGAGGCTCTGCCAGAAATGATAAATCCTAAAACTGGCAAGATACATACTTCTTATAACCAGACAGTTACAGCCACAGGTAGGTTAAGTTCAAGTAATCCAAACCTACAAAACATACCTATCCGCGACGAAATGGGCAAGGAAATAAGACGTGCATTCATTCCAGACGAAGGTCACGTATTCTTCTCTGCCGACTACTCACAAATTGAGCTTCGCATTATGGCTCACCTGAGCGAAGATGAAAATATGGTGAACGCATTTAATGCTGGCGAGGACATTCACACTGCTACCTCAGCAAAAATCTACGGAGTGGAAATATCTGAGGTAACAAAAGATATGCGTCGCAACGCCAAAACTGCAAACTTTGGTATCATTTATGGCATTTCTGCCTTTGGCCTGAGTGAAAGACTTGGCATTTCTCGTACAGAGGCTAAAACCTTGATAGAAGGCTACTTCAAGACATATCCTCAGGTGCAAGAATACATTTCAAATAGCATAAACAAAGCCAAAGACAACGGCTATGTGGAAACTATTTTTGGCAGAAAAAGATACCTTTCAGATATAAACTCTGCAAACAGCGTGGTGAGAGCATTTGCCGAACGAAATGCAGTGAATGCCCCTATTCAAGGTAGTGCAGCCGACATTATCAAGATAGCCATGGTAAATATCGACAGCAGATTTACACAAGAAAATATCCAGTCGCAAATGATACTTCAAGTGCACGACGAACTAAACTTCAATGTACTAGAAAGCGAACTAGAAAAGGTTAAAGAAATAGTAATTGAGGAGATGCAAAACGCTTATAAACTGCGAGTTCCACTAATCGCAGACTACGGCGTAGGCAAAAATTGGCTTGAAGCGCATTAATTATGTAAAAATTTGTGTATCTTTGCACCTTATTATATAAGAAAAAGATCATGAAGAAATTTTTACTCATTGCTCTTACTTTTATAGCATTATCAAGCACTGCGGTTGCACAAGTGGTGGAACCTATTAAATTTGGCGATTTTGAAACTTGGACCTCAAGAAAGATTTACGAATCTGGCATTATTGGTGGTCAAGAAAGAATGGTGTATGTAATTGGGCCAGAGAACTTTATCGATGGCAACATTCCATACATTTACGGACCAGAAACAGACTGGAGTTCTTCAAACGTGTATGCTAAAGTGGCTGGCATTAGCAAAGGCAGCTGCACTGTGGTGCCAGAAGAGCGCACAGGTGGCAAATGTGCTCGCTTAGACACTAAAATGGAAAGCGTGAAGGTGCTAGGCATTATCAACGTGGAAGTGCTAGTTTCTGGTAGTTTCTTCTTAGGCAAAACCTACGAGCCTATTACAAACACAAACGACCCATACGCAAAAATCGAAATGGGTATTCCTTTCACAAAGAAACCAAAAGCATTAGTTCTAGACTATAAATGCTTAATTTCTTCTAACAACTACGTTATGAAACACCCTGGTGTAGGTTCTTACCGCCTAAAAGACCGTCAAGACAAGGGTGAATTTATCGTTTATTTACAAAAACGTTGGGAAGACGAAAAAGGTCGTATCTATGCTAAACGCGTGGGTACTATGCGTTATCAATTAGACCACAACGTACCAGAATGGCAAAACGCTACAACCTTCCCTATTCATTATGGCGACATTAGTGGCACAGAATATTACAAAGATTTCATGGCACTTTCTGGCGAAGATGGCCTTCAATACAAGGCTATGAACAGCAAAGGCCACATGGAACTTATTAGAGAGATTGGTTGGGCTGACGAGAATGAAGAGCCTACCCACATTATACTTATGATTACAAGTGGCAACCAAGGCGCATTTATTGGCACCGTTGGCAACACCGTGTGGGTGGACAATATTTCTTTCGCGTATTAAATAACCACTAAAGGTTATTTTTAAGATTTTGAATAAATTTTAAAAACATAATATATTATGTCATTAGATCAATTTAATTTTTTACTACTTATTATGGCTATCACTGGCCTAGTAGTTTTTGTCAGCTTATACTTCGTGGAAGCTGGTTACGGAAAAATGATTAGCGACAAATGGGGTCCTGCCATCAACAACAAAGTGGCGTGGGTTATTATGGAATGTCCAGTGTTCTTTGTGATGCTTTATTTGTGGGCAATGAGTGAAAGAACATTTGAAGTGGCACCTCTAGCAATGTTCCTAATTTTCCAAACACACTACTTCCAACGCTCATTTATTTTCCCATGTATTCTGAAAGGTAAAAGTAAAATGCCTATCGCAATCATGATGATGGGTTTCATTTTCAACATGGTAAACGGTGCTATCCAAGGTTATTGGATTTTCTACCTTTCTCCTGCTGAAATGTACACCCCAGATTGGCTAACAACTCCTCAATTCATCATTGGTACATGCATTTTCTTTATTGGTTTCATTATCAACCTACATTCAGACCACGTAATTCGTCACCTACGTAAACCTGGCGATACAAAACACTACCTTCCTAAAAAAGGTGTGTACAAACTTGTAACCTCAGCAAACTACTTTGGTGAAATTCTAGAATGGGCAGGTTTTGCTATTCTTACTTGGTCTTACGCTGGTGCTATCTTCCTATGGTGGACATGCGCAAACCTAGTGCCTCGTGCAAACGCTATTTACAAACGCTATAGCGTGGAATTTGCCGATGAATTCGATAAAAAGAAACTAAAAAGGGTGATACCTTTTATTTACTAGTTAGGAGTTAGGAATTAGGAGTTAGGAGTTAAATCCTTCTTCTATAAATAATCTCATCATAAAATTTGAATAAATATTAAAATATATGAGTAAGTTATTTACAGAATATAAATTAGGTCCTATTACACTTAAAAACCGTACTATAAGAAGTGCGGCGTTTGAAAATATGTGTTATGGCAACAAGCCTTCACAAGACCTATTCGACTATCACACATCAGTGGCAAAAGGTGGCGTGGCAATGACTACTATTGCATACTGCGCTGTAGACCGTTCTGGTGTATCTTTTGATGGTCAACTTTATATCTACGACGAAATTAAAGAAGACCTTAAAAAACTTACAGACGCTCTTCATAAAGAAGGTTGTAAAGCAAGCATCCAACTTGGTCACTGTGGCAACATGACTCACCGTGCCACATGTAAATGTATGCCTGTGGGTCCTACATTTGGTTTCAACCTATATTCTCCTACTTTTTATCGTAAACTAAAAAAAGAAGAAATCCAAAATATTGTACGCAAATTTGGCGAAGCAGTAGATTTCTGTAGAGAATGTGGTTTTGACTGCGTAGAAATTCATGCTGGTCACGCATATCTTATTTCTCAATTCTTAAACCCAAGCCTAAATCGCCGTAAAGACGAATATGGTGGTAGCCTTGAAAACAGAATGAGATTTATGAACGAGGTGCTTGCAGAAGTAATGAAACACGCAAAAGACGATATGGCTGTGGTGGTGAAAACCAATATGACCGACGGCTACAAAGGTGGTGTTTCTCTTGAAGAAGGCATCGAGATAGCAAGAAATATTTGGAGCCACGGTGTACACGGCATCATCCTTTCTGCTGGTACAGTGAGCCGCACTCCAATGCTTATTTTAGGTGGTGCTATGCCACATAAGACACTTGCTCACTATATGGATACTCGCAAATTCTGGTGGTTGAAAATGGGTCTTGCCATTGCTGGTAAGATTGTAATCCCTCCAACAGATTATCGTAAACTTTACTTCCTAGACTGGGCTAAACAATTTAAACAAGCTATTCCTGAAGCAAACTTTATATATGTAGGTGGTGTAGAATCTCGCGCAACTGCAGAAACAGTGCTAAACGAAGGTTTCGACCTATTCCAAATTGGCCACGTGCTTATTGAAGACCCTGCCTTCGTAAATCACATGAAAGAAGGTGGCGCAGATTACTGTTCACAATGTAAACGTAGCAACTACTGTGTGGGTCGTATGTACACACTTGAAATGAAATGTCACAAATGTGTGGAAAACCTACCTAAAAAATTACAAAAAGAAATAGCGAAGGCTGAAGCAAAAAACCTAAAAACTAATATATAATTTTTATGTACGCATTAGTAACTGGTGCAAGCTCTGGTATTGGTTTGCAATATGCAACCGTGCTTGCAGAAAAATATAAAAAAGACTTAGTACTAGTAAGTAACCAAGAAAAAGAACTTCAAGAAGTAGCAAAAGACATTGAGGCGAAATATGGTGTAAAAGTGGTAACTCTTTACAAAGACCTTTCTACAGAAACTGCACCACAAGAAGTTTATGATTTCTGCAAAGAAAACAATCTAGAGGTAGAAATCCTTATCAACAATGCTGGTGTGTTCTACTTCAACGACCTTACCCTTACATCTGAAGCACGCATCAACTTAATGCTTCACCTACACATACGCACAGTAACTCAAATGTGCCGTCTTTTCGGTATGGATATGCGCGCACGTGGCAAAGGTTATATCCTAAATATGAGTTCTATGAGTGCTTGGATGACAATGCCAGGTATCCAATGCTACAACGCTTCTAAGTCTTATATCCTAAACTTCAGCCGCTCTATGTGGTATGAAATGAAACCTCACGGTGTGGTAGTAAGCGCTATCTGCCCAGGTGCTGTAGACACTGGTCTTTATGGTCTTGCAGACAACCTTCGTAAACTTGCTGTGGCACTTCACGTGAGCATTCCTCCTAAAAAACTTGCTCAAAAAGCACTTAAGAAGATGTTTAAAGGCAAAAAACAATATATGCCAGGAACTATAAATCATTTCTTCGTTCCTCTTATGAAACACCTTCCAGACTGGTTTGTTTTCTTTGCAATGAAAAAAATTAGCTGTTTCCAAAAATAAAACAATGAGAGGCATTATCTTACTTATAGCATTTATACTATTTGGAATAATTATTTTTCTTCTAAATAAGTTTGCTCGCCCTAAAAAGGCGGCAAAACAAGAGGAAACTGCACCTACTGAGACTGTTGCCCAGAAAGTGGAAGAAGCGCCAAAGGCAGAGGAAGAAGAATATGAAAGGCCTGATGGTTGTTGTGGTGCCCACGAGGTGTGTGAAAACGAGAGCCTTCTTGCCACAAACGCAAAAATCGTTTATTTCGACGACGAAGAACTAGATGCTTTTAAGGATAGAGAGCCAGAGTCTTATACCGACGAGGAAATTGCTCAGTTTGACGAAGTGTTTATGACTCTAAGAGAAAACGAGCTTGTAGATTGGCTAAAAAGCCTTCAACTACGCCACGTACCTCTGCCAGAGTGCATAAAAGAACAAGCCTTAATGATAATATCAGAACGCAGAAACAACCCTGCAAACGAATAATAATATGCAAGAATACTTAGCCAAAACCCTTCAAGGACTAGAGGGTGTATTAGCCGACGAACTTAGAGCACTTGGTGCTAAAGATATTGAAATTCAACGCAGAGCCGTAAGTTTCAAAGGAGATAAAAAAATCCTTTACAAGGCTAATTTTTGGCTTCGTACTGCATTACGCATTCTTAAACCTGTGGCTGTTTTTGAGGTAAAAAGCCCAGATGATGTTTACACTGCAATTAAAAAACTAAAACTTGAAGAGTTTATCACAGCAGACAAAACATTTTCTATAGACACGACCCTATATTCTGAACAAATAAACCACTCTCGCTACGTTACCTACAAGGCAAAAGATGCTATAGTAGATTATTTTACAGAAAAATATGGCAAACGTCCTTCTGTGAGCGTGTCAAATCCTGATATTTATTTCAACCTACATATTTCTCACACCACCTGCACCCTATCGCTAGATAGTTCTGGTGCTCCACTTTTCAAACGTGGATATAGAGTGGCACAAACAGAAGCTCCTATCAATGAGGTGCTAGCTGCTGGTATGCTACTAATGTCGGGTTGGAAAGGTCAATGCGACTTTATTGAACCAATGTGCGGTAGTGGCACTATCGCCATAGAAGCTGCTATGATAGCACTAAATATGGCCCCAGGTCTGTTTAGAAAAGAGTTTGCTTTTGAAAGATGGACAGATTTCGACAGAGATATGTTTGATGAAATTTACAACGACGACTCTAAAGAAAGAGAGTTTTTCCACAAAATCTATGCATCAGATATTTCTGCTAAAGCTATTGGCATAGCAAATGCAAATATTAAAAGTGCAGGTCTAACTAAATACATTGAAACTCAAGTATTAGATATGGCAGAACTGCCTATACAAGAAAAACCTGTGCATGCCGTATTCAACCCTCCATACGGTGAACGTCTAAACGACTTTTCACTAAAACAATTATATTCTTCTATTGGTACTACCCTAAAACACAAGTTTCCAGGTTCTAACGCATGGATTATCAGCTCTTCTATGGTAGGTTTTGACAATATTGGACTAAAACCAACCAAGAAAATTGCCCTTATCAATGGCGATTTGAAATGCGACTTCAGACAATACAGCATCTTCTCTGGAAAAATGAAGGAATTCAAGAGAGATTCTAAGAAAGATTTCAAGAAAGATTTTAAACGTCGTTAACACTTAACAACCGTTAATTTTAACATTTGCGAAATG
>JAZKXZ010000019.1:0-7945 GCA_045611845.1 Candidatus Enterocola sp.
TATTTCAGACGTAGTCTTAGGCTTACACAACAAAAGCACTGCATCCGACTCTTTCTTTGGAAATATGACAGACTCAATTTTAGGAGGTGTAAACCGAATGATTTATATCTACAAGTCTGTGCAACCAATGTCAACTATTAAAAGAGTTGTGGTTGCCACTCCTCCAAAATGTGAATTTGAATCTGGTTTCAACAAATGGTGCAATCGTGTATTCACCCTAACATCTCAAACTGGCGGTGAATTAGTGTTCTATTGCACTAAAGAAACAAAAGAAGCCATTATGGAGGTGGTAAAACAAAGTAAAACTAGCGTAAATATTAATTATTTCTTATTGGCAGATTGGGAAGACTTCTTAATACTAACCAGAGAGGTGAGATTTAACGATTTATTGTTAGTAGTTACAGCCAGAAAACAAAGTATCTCATACACCCCAGAGTTAGAAAAACTTCCAAAACAACTAGGAAATTATTTCTCAGACAATAGCTTCATAGTTCTGTACCCAGAACAGTTCAAAGAAGGTGAGTTTGACCGAAATATCTCGGAACGTAAGTTTATATAAAAATCAATGGCGACTCTTTTGCAAGGGTCGCCATTGATTTTTAATCTAAGTACAAGTAATCGTAGTGGATGAAGGCGCGTTGGCCTTTTTTGCCGATGGATTCGCTCGTTTTTGCGCTATCGTATTGAGCAATACCTACGCCAAGTTCTTCTTTTTCTTGGTTTAGGATTTTTACTATATCGCCTTTTGCAAACTCGCCACCCACTTCTGTGATGCCTACTAGTAGCACGGAACTTGCTTTGCTTGCTAGGGCTTCTTCAGCACCTTCGTTTAGCACCACATATCCTTTTGCGAAGCTTTCGCTATGAGCAATCCATTTTTTCACGCCAGAGGCTTTCTTTTGGTTTGCAGTGAATGTGGTATGAGGAATAGTGCAGTCTTTTTCTATTAAGTGAGGAAGAATGCCGTCTCTTTTGCCGTTGGCAATAATTACGTTGATACCTTCACCAGCCACTTTGCGAGCAATATTATACTTGGTTAGCATACCGCCTCTGCCAAAAGAAGATTTACCAGTTTGAATGTATTTGGTAAAGTTTCCTTCTGGAGTGATTTCTCTGATAACCTCAGATGCAGGGTCTGAAGGGTTACCATTGTAAATGCCGTCGATATTACTTAATATAATAAGTGCTTCTGCGCGCATCATAGTGGCAAGAAGTCCAGAAAGTTCGTCGTTGTCTGTAAACATAAGTTCTGTTACAGAAATGGTGTCGTTTTCGTTCACAATAGGAATAACCCCATTTTCTAGCATCACACTTATGCAGTCTTTTTGTGTAAGATAATGACGTCTGGTGCCGAAACTCTCTTTTGTAGTAAGCACTTGACCGCAATGAAGACCATGTTTTTGGAATAGGTCGTAGTAGTGGTTGATAAGTTTAGCTTGACCTACAGCAGAGAAAAGCTGACGAGATGAGACAGAATCTAGTTTCTTATCCACTTTAAGCTCGCTTCTGCCAGATGCCACAGCGCCTGAAGAAACCAAAATAATTTCTATTCCAGCTTTATGCATTTGGGCAATGTCTGTAACAATTGCTTCTATTCTATTAAGGTCTAATGTTCCGTCTGCTTGGGTAAGAACATTACTACCTATCTTTACTACTATGCGTTTGAAGCGATACATGTTTTTTATCGGTTTTATCGGGAAAATTATAAACTTTCTAACATTCTTTTAATTACTGTCTGAGCAGAAACCACACGGTTTGCAGCCTCAGGAATAACTATTGAACGTGGGCTTTCTATAACGTCGTCGGTTACAATCATATTTCTACGCACAGGTAGGCAGTGCATAAAGAATGCGTTGTCTGTAAGGCTCATTTTTTCTGTGTCAACAGTCCAATCACGGTCTTGACAAAGAATCTTACCATAGTTTGGATCGTTGTATGCAGACCAGTTTTTAGCATAGATGAAGTTTGCGCCTTCAAATGCTTTTCTTTGGTCGTATTCCACTCTAGCGTTGCCTACAAACTCAGGAGCAAGTTCGTAACCTTTTGGGTGAGTGATAACGAAATCTACATTTGCCACATTCATAAAGTCTGCAAATGAGTTTGGCACAGCTTGAGGCAGTGCTCTTGGGTGAGGAGCCCATGTTAGCACCACTTTTGGACGTTCTTGTTCTTTGTATTCTTCTATGGTGATAAGGTCTGCAAATGCTTGTAATGGGTGGCATGTGGCAGATTCCATACTGAATACTGGTTTGCCAGAGTATTTTATGAATTGGTTAAGGATAACTTCTTCATAATCAAATTGTTTGTTTTCGAAACGAGCAAATGAACGCACACCGATAATGTCGCAGTAGCTACCCATTACTGGGATAGCTTCTAGTAGGTGTTCTGGTTTGTCGCCGTCCATAATCACACCTCTTTCGGTTTCTAGTTTCCATGCGCCGGCGTTTACGTCTAGTACAATGGTGTTCATGCCTAGGTTCATACCTGCTTTTTGTGTACTTAAACGGGTACGAAGACTTGAGTTAAAGAACACCATAAGTAGGGTTTTGTTTTTACCCATGGTATCCCATTTATATGGATTTGCTTTTACTTCTAAAGCTTCTTTTACAGCTTGTTTAATGTCGCCAAGGTCTGCGGCTCTTTGATATGTTCTCATAATTATTTGTCTTTTTCTCTAATTTCTACACGACGAATTTTACCACTAATTGTTTTTGGAAGTTCGTTTACAAACTCAATAATACGTGGGTATTTATATGGAGCTGTAACACGTTTTACGTAGTCTTGAAGTTCTTTTATAAGTGCTTCGCCTGCTTTATCTTTATAGTCTGCTGCTAGCACAATTGTAGCTTTCACCACTTGGCCACGAATTGGGTCTGGTACAGCTGTAATAGCACATTCCACTACAGCATCGTGCGACATAAGTGCACTTTCCACCTCGAAAGGTCCAATGCGATAGCCAGAAGATTTGATAACGTCGTCGTTTCTACCAACAAACCAGAAATAACCATCTTCGTCTTTCCAAGCCACGTCGCCAGTGTGATAAATGCCATCGTGATATGCTTCTTTTGTGCGAGCTTCGTCTCTATAATATCCTAAGAATAAGCCGTTTGGTTTGTTATTTTCGTCTATACGGATAATAATTTCACCTTGTTCACCTACTTCTGCACTTCTGCCGTCGCCCATTACAATATCTACGTTGTATGCAGGGTTTGGTTTACCCATAGAACCTGGTTTTGGTTCCATCCATGGGGTAGTAAGCACGGTACATGTGGTTTCTGTTTGACCGAAACCTTCACGTAGTTTAATGCCAGTTAGTTCGTAGAACTCTTGGTAAACGTTTGGGTTAAGAGCCTCACCTGCAATAGTAGCCCATTTTAGTGAAGAAAGGTCATATTTAGTTAGGTCTTCACGAATCATGAAGCGGAAAATGGTAGGAGGAGCACAGAATGATGTAATCTTGTACTCTTGAATCATTTTTAGCATGTCGGCAGGAGTAAATTTCTCGTGGTCGTACACAAAAATAGATGCACCTGCAATCATTTGGCCATAAAGTTTACCCCATACAGCTTTACCCCAACCAGTATCAGCCACTGTTAAGTGTAGGCTTTCTTCTGTTAGGTTGTGCCAATAGCTACCAGTTACAATGTGTCCTAGTGGATATGTGAAGTCGTGAGCCACCATTTTTGGGTTGCCAGATGTACCAGATGTAAAGTAAATGATAGAAATATCGTTGTTTGTATTTACATTTTCTGGACGAACAAATTCTCCAGCATTTTCTATGCCTTTTGTGAAATCTTCAAAACCTTCATACACTTCTGGTCCAACAGAAATAACACTCTTCACAGAAGGACATTTTGGTAGCGCATTTTTGATGTGGTCTAGCACGACAGTTTCGCCTACAGCCACAATTGCCTTAATATCAGCAGCTTCACAACGATAGATAATGTCTTTTTCTGTAAGAAGGTGAGTAGCAGGAATAACTACAGCACCAAGTTTGTGAAGCGCAATAATAGAATACCAAAACTCAAAGCGGCGTTTTAGGATAAGCATTACCATATCGCCTTTGCCAATACCTAAAGATTGGAAATAAGCAGCGGTTTTATCGGTTTTTTCTTTTAAATCTGCATAGCTAAAGTCGATGTGCTCGCCTTTATCATTGGTCCAACAAATGGCACGTTTATTTGGTTCTTCTTTAGCCCACGCATCTACAACATCATACCCGAAGTTGAAATTTTCAGGGGCATTGATTTTTAAATTGTTTACAAAATCTTCTTGCGAAGTGAATTGGGTCTTTTCTACAAAACGTTCTAACATTGTTCCTTTTAATTATAAAATTATCGCTAAAAAGCGTGCTTTCTCATTATTTAATGCTTTCATTCCGTGAGGTTTAGTAGCATCAAAGTAGATGCTGTCGCCTTCTTCTAGAATAATATCTTTACCGTCTATTTGTAAAAGTAAAGTGCCTTTCTCCATTAGGTTAAACTCTTGTCCTGGGTGTGAGTTTAAGTGAATAGGAGCATCGTTTGGCTCCACTGTTACAAGGAATGGAGTAGCTTTTGCATTTTTAAAACCACCAGCTAAGTCTCTATATTTGTACGCTTTACTTCTTTCTACAGAAATACCTAAACCCTTACGAGTTACGAAATAACTTTCTGCGTGAGTTTCGTTGCCAGAAATAAGCACTGCAGTATCAACATTAAATTTCTTAGCCACTTGGCAGATATAGTTCATAGGAATATCTACTTCGCCAGTTTCGTAGGTTTCGTAAATTCCTTCTTCTACACCTGTTTGTACAGCCATTTCTGCAGTACTCAAATCCATAGAATCACGAAGACCACGTAGGCGTTCTGCAATTTCTTTCATCATAATTCTAAATATTTTGATTTGTTATATTTTTAACTCCTAACTTCTAACTCCTAACTCCTAACTCCTAACTTTTTATTAGGCTCGCTTTTAGACCCTTGATAACAGCATTTGTAAAGCCATTTGCTTCCATCTCGTTTAGGCCCTTGATAGTAATGCCTCCAGGAGTGGTAACTTTGTCTATTTCAACCTCTGGGTGAGAATCGTTTGTTTCTAACAAATCTACTGCACCACGAAGAGTTTGAAGCACTACTTCTTTTGCAACATTTGGATAAATTCCCATTTCAACGCCACCTTCTACTGCAGCTCTAATGTATCTAAATGCGTATGCAATACCGCAACTAGAAAGAGACATCATAGCATTTAATTGGCTTTCTGGCACTAGGAATGCTTTACCAAGTTCGCCAAAAATTTCTAGAATTTCTGCTTCTTGTTCTTTAGTTGCGCCACAAGATGCAATTGTAGAAACACTTTGAAGCACGTCTATTGCAGTGTTTGGAATAATACGGAAAATCACTGGTCTTTCTCCATTTTTGTCTAGAAGATTTAGAAGGTCTTCTATAGAAACTCCAGCAGCTATCGAGATTATAATTTGGTTTTTATAATCTAGTGTTTCTTTTACTTGTGATATTATTTGAGAAACTAGCCATGGTTTAACGGCAAGTATCACGATATCAGCATCTTTTACATTGGCACAGTTGTCTGTGGTAACGTCTATACTGTTGTTGAAGTTTTGTAAACTTCTCAATGCGTCTTCGTTGATATCACTAACAGAAATTTTTCCTGCTAAACTGCTTTGTGAAAGTCCTCTGGCTATGGCTCCGCCCATATTACCAGCTCCGATAATAGCTATATTTTTCATAATTCTAGAAAATTTGCGTAAAAATACTAAATAATGTGCAAAGTACACATAAAAATGCAGATAAATATAAGGGCTGGTAGAAGATTAATTATTCTCAAGTGCTTAATGTTTAGAATATTAATACCCAAACCCATTAGTAGAATACCACCTACAGCAGTAAGATTTTTAATGGTATCCTCCTCTATAGAATTCCCGATGAAATCGGCAAAAATTGTAATTCCGCCTTGGTAAATTAGTAGTGGAATTGCCGATAAAACCACACCTAAACCAAGGGTACTACTTAGCATAAAGGCACTAAATCCGTCCATTAAACTTTTTGTTATAAGTAAATCGGAAATTCCGCCTTTAAGTCCTTCTTCTATAGGACCAATGATGCTCATCGAACCCATGCAAAAAAGTAGGAATGCTGTGATAAGACCTTCTGTGAATCTGTCGTTTTTAGATTTTGTTATTTTCTTAATTTTCTCAGAAAGGTGTTCTGTTTTTTCTTCTAGTTTTAGTGCTTCGCCCAATAGTCCTCCTATTATTAAACTTAGGATAACAAACATGGCATTGCTCATGTCTAGAGACATTTTTATACCTAGGGCAATTGTAAATAAACCAATACCCTGAAAGAATATGTCTTGGTATCTTTCTGGTAGGTTTTTCTTTACAATTAATCCTAGGCTTCCGCCTAAAATCACTGCTGCTGTGTTTATTATAGTGCCTAACATAAGATTTAATTAATTAAATACCTAATTACGGACTATGTCCTCACTCCTCACTCCTCACTCCTCACTCCTAACTGGGTTAGTATCTCCTCCGCTCCAGTCTCTAAATCGCCACTAGTGGTGATGTGAGCTTGGGTGTAGAATGGTAGGCGAGCAGGTAACATTTTTTCGATGAAACCGCGCATTTCTTCTTTCGACTTGTCTTTAAGAAGTGGTCTGGTAGCTTTCACTAAGTTTAGTCTGTAGGTGAGTTCGTCTAGGTCTGGATTTAGGAACACTACTATTCCTTTTTCTTTCATCACCTTCATATTGTTGTTGAAGCATGGAGTGCCCCCGCCTGTGGAGATAATCACATTTTCAAAATCTGATACTTCGTTTAGAATGTTGGTTTCTATTTGTCTAAACTTTTCTTCGCCCATAGTGGCAAAAATATCGTTTATAGACTTGTGAAATCTGTTTTCAATATAGATGTCGGTGTCTATAAATTCAAATCCTAGTTTCTTTGAAAGCGCCCCGCCAATAGTGGTTTTCCCCGCTCCCATGTAACCCACTAAAAATATTCTATTTATCATAATATAGGACTTAATAAACGTGCCAATGCTTGTATAAATTTACGATATTTTGGTCTGTGAGACCATTTATAATATGAAAGTTTTTTACATGCTTTCATGTCTTTTATAAACAGTTCTTTAAGGCTTTTGCTATGCTTTTCATCGTAGATAAATGCACTCACCTCAAAGTTCTGTTCAAAGCTTCTTAAGTCTAGGTTGGCGGAGCCAATAATAGCGATTTCATCGTCGATAACTAGTGTTTTTGAGTGTATGAAACCTTTGGTGTATTGATAAACGTTTACCCCTGCATTTAGTATGCTTCCCATATAAGACATAGAGCCCTCGTATGCTATTCTTTCATCGCTTCTATAAGGAATCATAAGTTTTACGTCCACTCCCGATAGTGCAGCAGATTCTATGGCATTCATTATGCTTTCGTTTGGGAAGAAGTATGGAGTTTGTATGTAAATATACTTTTTAGCGTTGCTAATAGCCATACAATATGCCTGCATAATGCTCTCCCAGTTCATATCTGGCCCACTTATGCCTATCTGCACTGCAGTAGGTGTGGTGACAGTTGTCCCAGGGAAAAACCTTTTGTTTGTGTGCAGTCGTTTGGTTATATAAAGCCAATCGTATATAAATGTGTGCTGTATGCCTGTTACTGCATCGCCCTCAATGCGCAAATGAGTGTCTCTCCAAATGCCCCAGTCGAGACCCTTGGTGTATCTATCGGCAATGTTAAATCCACCTAAATAGCCAATAGCACCGTCTATAATAAGTATCTTTCTGTGGTTGCGGTAGTTTATCTTGCTAGTGAAGTATGGAAAACGAATTTTGAAGAAAGACTGCATTTTAATGCCTGCCTTTTTCATATCTCTAATAGTGGAACGCTTTAGTTTCCAGCTACCAAGGTCGTCGTAAATTACCCTCACATCCACACCTTCTTTTGCCTTTTT
>JAZKXZ010000020.1:0-121119 GCA_045611845.1 Candidatus Enterocola sp.
GCATTATCAAAACTTTGTAAAGTGGTATCTTTATTTTAGAAATATAGATAATAAGAAAAGAGGTAAATAGTTGAATTTTACAACCATCTACCTCTGTTTTTTATTAAATGCTACCAACCGTTTTTGGCAACATTACCATAATTGCTGTGCAAGTGAGAGCAGAACTAAGCTTGCTTAAGTTATGCCGAGTGCAGCCAGCAATCATCAAGGCGTAGCCTTGATAATTAAGAAATCTTGCGAGTAGCAATGTAAGAGGCTAAGAAGCCCATTGAGATAACTGTTAGAAAAATAACAATTACGTCTGAGAATACTAAGTTTACTGGATAAGCATCTACCAAGTATGTGCCTGCTGTAGATGCTAATTTTATTAGTCCAAATTCCATTTGGATATAACAAAGCACTACACCTATTATAATACCTATAAATGCACCGATAACTGAAATAAGCCAACCCTCGAATAAGAAAATATTTTTTATTAATGATTCTTCTGCTCCAAGACCGCTCAATATCTTAACATCTTCTTTCTTTTCTATAATAAGCATAGATAGCGAGCCTACAATGTTGAAGATTGCTATAAGTAGTATAAATGAAAGAATAAGGTATGTTACCCATTTTTCTATTTGAAGCATATTAAAGAACTCTTCTTGTTGCTCATATCTGTCTAAAACCTTATAATCTGAACCAATTTTATCTGAGATATATGATTTTACTTCTTTTTCATTGGCATTTTCAGTTAATTTTAGTTCTATAGCAGTAACCTCTGTGGTGTAATTGTAGAGTTTACGTGTGAGTTCTAGAGGCACAATAAGATAATTGTTGTCGTATTTTTCTTGTTGCACCATATAAACACCTGTAAGAAATGCATGTTCACGATTAAATGCCTTGTCAACCATCATTGGATTGACATTCCCTACTCTTTTTGGCGCGTAGAGCCAAATTGGTTGAACATATCTAAGTCCACTACCTAGAGTATTTGCTAGCACAACACCGCCAACTGCCATATTAAATGAGCCTTCTTTAGTAGAAAACTCTCCTTCTATTAGGATACTATCAATTCCACTTACATTTGTGTAATCTTCTGGCACACCTTTAATGGTTACTGGAAGTTGTTTTTCGCCAAATTTAAGTAGAGCATTATCTTCTATTACATAACATTTATGCTGAATATCATCGTGATTTAAAGCATAAGCAATAGAATCTGGCTCGAAAACCTTGCCTGTTGTGGCTACGATCTTGATTTGGGGGTCGAAATTGCTAAATAAATCTTCTATTACGGATTGAAATCCGTTGAAAACAGAAAGCACACAAACTAGTGCAATAGAACCTACTACTACCCCACACATAGAAATAAGCGACACTATGTTTATGGCATTGTGTCGTTTTTTGGAAAATAGATACCTTTTAGCTATGTATAGAGCTAAGTTCAAAGTAGATTATTTAAGAAGATTGTCGATATTTTCGATATAATCTAGAGAGTCATCTAAAAAGAAAGTAAGTGTAGGCACTGTTCTAAGCTGATGACGAGTGCGTTGTGCTAGTTCGTGACGAATAGCTACTGAACGTTCGTTTACAAGATCTAGGTATTCTTTTTCTTTGTCTGAAGGGAAGACACTAATATATATGCGAGCCACACTTAAGTCTGGACTAATTCTTACAATAGTTGGAGAAATTAGGATACCTTTTTGCATATTTTGGGTAAAACTGCGAAAAATATCACTGATTTCTTTTTGTAACAAACGAGCTATTTTATTTTGTCTTGTAGTTTCCATAAAATCGATATTTTCTGCAAAGATATAAAAAAAATAGAGACGCCAAATATTTGACGTCTCTATAATTATTTAGGTTTTAAGAATATTATTCTGAGTAACCATCATTTTGTTTGTTACCATTTTCTACATAGAAGTCTGGTAGAGGGAATAACTTCATATAATCTGGAGTTACAAATGGAACTTGAGAAGCTGGGTCGATATCATAACCTGTACCACCTGCAGCATATTTTAAGATCCAAAGGTTTGCTGGGTCAGCATCGTTTTGAACAGAGTTTGGACCTGTGAAACGACCAAAACGGATCAAGTCTTGACGACGGTGACCTTCCCACATAAGCTCACGGCAACGTTCGTTACATAATTCGTCTAATGTTAGAGTAGCAATAGAATAAGGTTCTGCGCCAGCACGAGAACGAACTTGGTTTGCTGCATCAACAGCATCTTGAGTAGCAGCACCACCATTAGCACGCATTAAAGCTTCTGCTTTCATTAGGTATGCATCTGCAAGACGGAAGATAGGGAAGTCGTTTGACATGTGATCACCTACACCTTCTTGAATTTGGAATTTAACGAAACGAGCACCTTCGAAGATATTGTAAACTTTAAACTTAGCATTGTTTGTTAAAGTTGTAACAGTATCAGTGAAGTAAGCTGGGAATGTAAATTTAAGTGTAGAATCTGCTTTGCCGTTAACTTTGCGGAATGCATCTAAACTTTCTGGCCAGTTGGCTGGTTTTCTAACATATGGAGGCATTAGCACATATGTAGCAGAGTCAACAGATACTTCAACTTCAATTTTAGCACCTGATTTGTCATATTGTTGACCACGTTCCCAAGAATTGATACGGGTATCATTTTCTCCATATAGACCAATTACTTTGTGAGTTGTACAGTAACCGTTCCATGGTTGATTTTTAAGACCGTATGAGTTTTGAGAAGCATAGTGTAATGACATCATGTGGAATTGCATACCTTTAGAGAATGATGCGTCATAGAATACACACCAGATATTTTCTCTAGAACCTTGGTTGTCAACTTTGAAGTTTGTAAAGTAATCAGGTTCAAGGATATAACCACCTTTTGAAATTATAGAGTCTGCATAAGCTGCTGCTTTTTCATAACATTCTTGAGCAGAAGGAGCAAATTTAGCTACACCAGCAACACCCCATGCTTCAGCATTTAAGTACATTTTTGAAAGTACCATCCAACCTACAAATTTGTTTACACGAGAATAAACTTTTTGTTCAGAAGCTTGTGGAACATATTGTGTAAGGTCTGTCATGATAGAGTCAAACACTTCTGCACGTGTGTTTTGAACTGCTTCATATCCGTTTTCAGCAAGAGCAGATGTAAATGGAATATTACCGAAGTTATCCATTAACAAATAGTGATACCATGCACGAAGGATATAAAGTTCTGCCATATCAGCTGGACGTTTTTTATCTAAGTCGATAGAACGCATCCATTTCATCATAGAGTTACATTGTGAAATACCACGATAGCAGAATCCCCATGCGTTAGCACCAGATTGACCATTTGCAGAAATTTCACGCACTTTAGAAGTGAAACGGTGGTTGTGAAGGATCCAGAATGCATTACCGTCTAACCAGTCACCTAAGTAACGAGTTGGAACGATACATTCATCTGTTGTATTTTCTTGAAGTGACCAGAAACCTTCACGGTATGCATAACCGTATTCACGTTGTAAGTTCACATATACGTCACCTAATTTTGGGTCGAATGCAGCTTCAGATGATTCGAACTCAGCACGGTCGTATTCGCTATATATTTCAGGTTCAAGTGAGCAAGATTGAATAGCAAACATCGCACCTACTCCTAATAATAAACCTAGTTTTTTTAGACTAATTTTCATATTGTATATCTTTTTATATTAGTTATTAGAAAGCTAAATTTACACCTAATAAGAAGGTACGAGTAGTAGGATAATATGTTACACCTTCGATACCTGGTTCAAGACCTGTCATATTCACTGCTTCTGGGTCTACACCTGAGTATTTAGAGATAGTAGCAATGTTTTGACCTGTTACATAAATACGAGCTTTGCTTAAGTATTTAGCAACGTCTTCTTTGATATCAAATGAGTAACCGATGGTAATATCACCAAGTTTCATGAATGTACCACTTTCTAGATAGTAGTCAGTCATTACTTTTGGAGGAGTTAGACCATTGTCTGGACTCTTAATCATATTACCTGAACCTAGAGATGTATCGTTACCATAAGCTAGACGTTTTTGGTTAAGTAGGTTGCCACCAAATGCACCACGTAAGTTGAATGAGAAGTCAACACCGTAGAATGCCATAGATGAGCTGATACCCCAGTTAAGAACTGGAAGAGCGTTACCTAAGATAACTTTATCTTTAGCTTTTAATTGAGTGAATTTCTTTTCGTCACCATTGCTGTCATATCCGTAGAATGTACCATCTTCGTCAATGTAAGCAAATTTGTAACCATAGAAGTTACCTACTGGTTGACCAACTTCTAATAATTGGAATTTTTGAGAAGTCCATCCTGCAGAACCTTCACCTAAACCACCACGTTGTTTGTCAGCTTCTGGGAAGATGAATTCGTCGTTACCAAGAGAAACTACTTTATTTGAGTTGTGAGCTAGAGTTAAACCTAAGTTCCAAACGAAGTCTTTAGTTTTAACTGGAATACCATTGATTGCAACTTCGACACCTTGGTTTTGAAGAGAACCTAAGTTAAGTAGCATGCTACCAGCTTCATATTTAGAAGCGTCAACTGCATACCAGTAAAGAAGGTCTTTAGTAGTACGGTTGTAGTAGTCGATAGCACCGCTTAAGCGACCGTTTAAGAAGCTGAAGTCAACACCAACGTTGATCTCAGTTTTGGTTTCCCATTTTAGGTTTTCGTTTGGTACAGTTTGAAGTGACCATGTAGCAACTTTATTATCTCCGAAGTATGCGTAGTCTTCGTTTTGACCCATACGACCAATCCATGGATAGCAGTCACCAGGCATGTTACCTGTTACACCATAACCAGCACGTAGTTTTAATTCGTCAACTACAGTTTGGCTACGCATGAATTTTTCGTTAGAGATTAACCAGCTCGCAGATACTGCAGGGAACCAGCCCCAACGGTTGTTAGCACCGAATTTTGAAGAACCTTCTGCACGGATAGATGCATTGAAGAAGTAACGTTGGTCATAGTTGTAAATGAAACGACCGAACGCAGAAGCAAGTTTCCAACCTTGTTTCCAAGAACCTACACCTACACCATTGTTAACACCTGTTTCTTGAAGAATTGTTAAACCTTGACCTACACCTAAGTTATTGTATAGGAAGTCGTCTGTTGGGAAGTTACAGTTAGAAGCATTGAAGCTTTCTTCTAGGTAGTCTTGATATGCATAACCAGCTAAGAATGTGAATGCATTTTTCTTGATTTCGTTACCGTATTGGATGGTAGCTTCCACCATACGAGTAGTATTAGTGTTGTTTGATTTTTTACCCAAACCACCTGCACCATTACCTGCTACAGAAGTAGAAGGATAATAGTCACCAGTTACTTGGTTGTAGATTTGATAAGAACCGAAACCGCTAATTTTTAAACCTTTGATTGGAGATAAGGTCATACGTAAGCTTCCTAAGAAGGTTTGGTCTTGACCGTCACGAGTTTCTTGTTCTGCGATACCAACAGGGTTTGAGAAACCTGTTTTATCGAAGTTTTGATAGTAACCACCATATTTTACGTAGTTTGGATCGGTAGGATCAGTGTAAATAGGCATGGTTGGGTTATACTTCATTGATTGTTGGAATGCGCTGTGATCTATCCAACGAGATTTTGTGTTAGAGTAAGATAGGTCATAGTTGAATTCTAACAAGTTGTTAAGAGCTTTTTGGTTAACGTTAGCACGTGCCATAATTTCTTGGAAAGAAGAATTGATAGCAAGACCTTGGTTGCTCTTATAGTTAACAGAAGCACGGTAGTTAACTTTTTCCATACCACCAGAAAGTGATAAGTTGTGTTCTGTAGAAACAGGAACGCGAGTGATAGCTTCAAACCAGTCAGTTTGTGAGCCTTTGTCAACACCACCAGCAGCAACGTATTCTTCAGCAGAAAGAACGTCCATTTTGCTAGCAACAGTTGCAACAGAAACAGAACCGTTATATTCTACAGTAGATTTACCTTCTTTACCTTTTTTAGTGGTAATGATGATCACACCTGCGTTAGCACGTGTACCATAGATAGCAGCTGCAGAACCGTCTTTTAACACGTCCATTGATTCGATGTCGTTAGGGTTGATGTTGTTCATACTAGCTCCTGGCACACCGTCGATGATGTAAAGAGGAGTAGTTGTACCTGTTAATGAACCTGTACCACGAATTTGTACGTTGTAGTTACGGTTGGTAGGGTCACCACCAGCATCTTTAGACATGGTCAAACCAGCAACTTTACCTTGAAGAAGACCTTCAGAAGAGTTGAATGAACCTTTGTTGAAGTCGTCAGCTTTAACTGAAGACACAGAACCGGTTAATTCTTTTTTGGTTTGAGAACCGTAACCTACGGCTACAACCTCGTCTAATTTTGTTGTTTCCTCTGCTAGAGTTACATCTAGAGTAGATTTACCAGCCACTGAAAGTGTTTGGCTTTCGTAACCCATGAATGAGAAAATCAATTTTGCATTTGACGGAACTGAAATTTCATAGTAACCGTCAAAATCGGTAATGGTACCAACAGAGTTGTCACCTTCTAGAGTAACGTAAGCTCCGATAACTGGTTCACCAGTTTGATCAACAACTGTACCTGAAATTTGTGTTTGAGCGATAGCTCCTACACAGAAAAACAGAGATAAAACAGCTGTTAAAAACCATTTACGCGATTTGTTCACATTGTTAAGACTCATGTAAATAATTTTTTAAGGTTAATAAATAGGATTAATTTTATTTTAATAATTTGATTTTCAATAAGTTAAAATAACAAAGATTGTTTCTTAATTGTTAAAATAGCATTCATTTCAATTAAATATTTTAACACTTTTCGGTAAAAACCTCGTTATTCAATTACAAACGTATAAGTTTTTTTGCGATTACACAACAATTCCATTAAATAAATTAACTTTCGATGGCATTTTTTTGTCAAATGTTAAAATTATGGAGTTAATGCTACTGGTAGCTTTCTTATATAAAATTCACCATTTTCGGTGTAAATCTCTAAAACGATTACATACATTCCTACGGGTAATATGCTTGATTTCTCGTCACGTCCGTCCCAATAAAACTTACCTTCACCTTGGAGCAGTTCGCTTTCCAGAAAAGTCCACACTGAATAGCCCGCCATAGTATAGATTTTTGCTGTAATTCTAGCCGATTTATGCAAACGATAGCGTAAAATTACTTTTTGTGGAAATTCACTATCGTAAACCGATGCTACTGAGGAGTCTAGAAAGAAATTGTAGAGCGAATCTTGTTTTGTAATTTCAGCATCAAAATCGGGCGAAAAATCATCTAAATTTTCATCGTGCAAAACAACTGAATTTTTACTTCCCGGAGTGGCTTTTACAATGGTAGATGCAGAGGTAAAATTGCCATCGCGCGAGCGCTCTAATGAAAGTCCTTCCACATCATCCAAGAGCACATGATGCATATATGCCCTATAAAATAAAGTATCAATCAAAACTGTATCTGCAAGCAATCTTACATACCCACTATCATTGAGAAGTGGAAGCATTTTTTCTACTTTTAGTATATTTTCTGGTACTTTACAGTGAAATTGTGAACACAAAATCTCTGGGTCTTTTGTAATTGCAACGCACGAATCTGGATAGAGATGAAAAGTGGGTAATGGATAGATTTGTTTTCTATTGCCTAACATACAAAATGAGAGATCGAAAATAGTGTCGGAAAGGTTCAAAATCTCTAAAAAATCTACCCCTTCGTCTTTAGGGTTGAAAAGTATCTCATTTATTACAAGTTCACCCTTTTTAGGTAAGCGACCAGCAGACTGTTTGTCTCCTGTCACCTTGCTATTCGCAAAGCAAAACGCCTTACTTCTTGTTTTTGTATAAACACAATGATAACCCCAATAAAAAGAATAATTTATCTGATTTTCAAAGAATTCAAAGGTATTTGATATAGTATCATTTAAAGTATAATTTATATGCCAAATATCTGTGGATGTGCGATTTACACTTATCTTTATATTGTTTACAGAAGCACCAAATAGCATCTGCATATCTTCATATACAAGCGTTGATTTTCCAGATTTCAAACAATAGAAACTAAGTGTACGTTTAGTGCCTCCAAGAAGTAGATAATATCCACTAGATGAAGCATTTAAGTTTGAAGAATCTGCCATCAAAAACCATTTAAGATAGTTGGATGATGTAGGTGAAAAAGAAAGTGTTATTTCCGAATACCAATACGCATCTTTTGAAACCGTAGAATTGGTGGAAATATAAGACCTCGAAGCCTCCTCTGGAGCGCTTAAACAAATAGAATTTTCTTCTATTATAAAGTTTTGGATATCACCATTATAGGCATAAATGGCAAAAGGAGAAAAAAATGTAATTAAAAGTAGAATTTTCTTCATATTTTTTAAGATTATAATGAATTAAAAATGTAATTTTGCATGCGGAATTTTGCGCGCATACGCAAAACCCATACAAAAGTAGGTAAACAAATTAATTAAACAAAATAAATTTAAAGAAAAATGAATGTAGCAATTGTTGGTGCCAGCGGTGCTGTTGGCCAAGAATTTTTAAGAGTTTTAGCGGAAAGAAATTTCCCTATCGACAACCTAGTGTTATTTGGTTCTGCTCGTAGTGCAGGTACAGAATACGAGTTCAAAGGTAAAACTTATACCGTAAAAGAACTTAAACACGGCGACGACTTTAAAGATATTGATATCGCATTTACATCTGCTGGTGCAGGTATTTCTAAAGAATACGAAAAAGACATCACTAAATTTGGTGCTGTGATGATTGACAACTCTAGTGCATTCCGTATGGACGCTGATGTGCCACTAGTTGTGCCTGAAGTAAATGCTATCGACGCAAAAGACCGTCCACGCAACGTAATTGCAAACCCAAACTGTACTACAATTCAAATGGTAGTGGCTCTTAAAGCAATTGAAAACCTTTCACACATTAAACGTGTACACGTGTCTACATACCAAGCTGCTTCTGGCGCTGGTGCTGCTGCAATGGCAGAACTTGAACAACAATATCGTCAAGTACTTGCAGGCGAAGAGCCAACTGTAGAAAAATTTGCTTACCAATTAGCATTCAACCTTATCCCACAAATCGACGTATTTACAGATAATGGTTATACAAAAGAAGAAATGAAGATGTACAACGAAACACGTAAAATTATGCACTCAGACATCGAAGTAAGTGCTACTTGTATTCGTGTTCCTTCTCTTCGTGCTCACTCAGAAGCTATTTGGGCAGAAACAGAACGTCCTATCAGCGTGGAAGAAGCTAGAGAAGCATTTGCAGCTGCAGATGGCGTTATCCTAGAAGACAACCCAGCTGAAAAGAAATATCCAATGCCACTTTTCCTTTCTGGCAAAGACCCAGTTTACGTAGGTCGTATCCGTAAAGACCTAGCAAACCCTAACGGCATTACTTTCTGGTGCGTTGGTGACCAAATTAAAAAAGGTGCTGCTCTAAACGCAGTTCAAATTGCAGAATATTTAATTAAAGAAGGTGATATCAGAAAATAACAATTCAGTTATATATTCTAAAAAATTGGCTTCCGATGTAAACGCTCTTATCGAGGGCGTTTCGTCGGAACAATTGTTTATACTAACTGACGAACATACAAAAATTCATTGTTTACCTACCCTACAAAGCGAGGGGCTACTTAAAAATGCCAAGGTTTACACAATGCGTAGTGGCGACCACTATAAAACCATAGAAACTGTAGTTGACATCTGGAAGTTTCTTGGCGAAAACGGTGGCACACGTAAGTCTATGCTTATAAACTTAGGGGGAGGCGTAGTTACAGACCTAGGCGGTTTTGTAGCAAACACATTTAAACGTGGCATTAGTTTCATAAACATTCCTACCACCCTACTTTCTATGGTAGACGCAGCTGTGGGCGGTAAAACCGGAATTAACTTTAATGGACTAAAAAATGAGATTGGCGTAATAAACCCTGCAAAAACAGTGGTGATTTATCCTGATTTTTTACGTTCGCTAGACACAGAAAACTTACTTTCTGGCTATGCAGAAATGCTTAAGCACGGACTACTTTCTTCTGAAGAAGAAATGCAAAAGTTAAGCAAGTTTGACGCTAGAAAACCAGACTTTGATTTACTTGCTCAGCTTATTGAAACCTCTATTGAGGTGAAAGCCAATATAGTAAAACAAGACCCAACAGAAAAAGGCATTCGCAAGGCACTGAACCTTGGTCACACCATAGGACACGCATTCGAAAGCTATTCTCACGAAAAAAACAAACCTATCCTACATGGTTATGCTGTGGCATGGGGGCTAATAGGAGAACTTTTCCTTTCGTACAAACTGCAAGGTTTTCCGCAAAGCCTAATGACAGAAACTGTGCGTTTTATAAAAGATAACTACGGGGTGTTTGAAATTACTTGCAATGACTATCCTGCTCTATATGAGTATATGGCGCACGATAAGAAAAACGCCACTGCAGGCGAAATAAACTTCACACTACTAAAAGGTGTGGGCGAGATAGTTCCAAACTGCATAGTAGAAAAAGAACTTATTTATCAGGCACTAGATTTTTATAGAGATAGCGTAGGGATTTAAAAAGCGAGACTTTAAAAGCCTCGCTTTTTTAGTAGCCCCGCCGGGAATCGAACCCGAATCTAAAGTTTAGGAAACTCGTATTCTATCCATTGAACTACAGGGCCGACAAATGAATTATAAATTCATTTTTTCTACTTTTTCTACATCATTTGTTTCTAGAAGAGAAACATATCTAATGGTATATTCGTATGTAGAAGACCATCCCTTGAAAAGACTAGAATCTACGAAATTGTCGTTGTGACTAGCAATTATAAATTCACCTTTAAGAGCTTTTACTTTTTTAGCCATGCTTTTTGCAGAATTTATAATTTCCTCTTTAGATAATCCCATTTTCTTCACAGACCAAGTTGTAAAAGGCACTGAGTGCACGTCTATTCTATAATATTCTTCTCTATTAAGGTCGTAAATTCTAAATGGTGTACATGTAGAATTTCTAAAACCAATTCTATCTGGGTAAGACATAGAAAAATCTTCTTTTATCTTACTATTTGATAAATTTCTATAGAAATTTGGTATTACATATTCAGATACTCCAGAAACACCAATCACAATTCTTGTTTTGAAAATTCTAGATAGAAGTTTTTGTTCAAATTTAAGTTGCGCAGTAGAATAACTTGCCACTCCTGAAACACAAAGAGCTATCTGATAATTGCGGCAAAGCGCTTTTTTGTATGTTCTATATGCAAAATAAATAGGTCTTTTATACCATTGTTTATTTGATATTCTTAGTGCAAATAGTGGTCTAAGACTATTTCTATTGTGAAGTTCAAGTATCTTTTCTACATTGCAATATGGGTCTTGATCTATTCTAAGAAGTACTCTTAGTTGTTTTTTCAGCTCAGACCAGTCTCTTTCTAATACTTTTTTGCCAAGTCTTAATATATTGCCCAATATAGAATATGTTCTGTATCTATAAGGTGTATTTACAGAGATAATTGGTAAAAATCTAAATCTCTTCTCTTGAGATGGTGTATAATTTGAAAATAGAGATTTTAGTTTTTCCTCTAGTTTTAGCGCCCAGACATCTACTAGTGGAGTTTGCAAGAAATCTTCATTATATGCCAAACTCTTTTCTGATTTAAAACAACCCTTGTCATCGAAGTTTTCTTTTACTGGTAGATATTCTTCATATCTAGAAAGTAGATAAAAAGATGCTGAGAAAATATCAAATGGAATATCACCTCCTTCGGTAGTAAAAAATACTTTTTCACCGCCCCAAGTGCTCATAGTAATATCATACTCACGAACACCTTTTTTAAATAACAAACCATTTGGAATAATATGCAAAGCACCTTTTACCTTTACAGTATCGCTATATACTATAAGTGGAGATGTAGTTCGAGTAGGTAAATCTTCTACTTTATTGATAATATTTACAGGCTGACCTAATATTCTTTTAAATATATGGTCTGTCACATATTTCAATCTATTGGTGTACTTGTCGGTATAAATACAAATCATTCTAGTAAACATGAATCGGCAAAGCTTAAAAAATCTCTATTGCCTACAATTACGTGATCTAAAACTAATATATCAAATTGCTTACAACAAGCAATAATGTTTTTTGTTACTAACTTATCTTCAGGACTTGGTTCTAGATTTCCTGAAGGATGATTATGAACTAATATCATGCTAGTAGCTAAGTTTTCTATAGCATACTTTAATATTATTCTATAATCAACTAAGGTTCTAGTTATAGTGCCTGTACTTATCTTGTATCTGGCCACTTCTTTATTGGCATGATTTAGTAGCACTATCCAAAACTCTTCTTGTTTTTTATGACCTAGCAGCCTGATAAACTCTTCTGCTATAGGGGCACTACTCTTACATATAAGAGTATCAACAACTGGTGCAAACCTAATTCGTCGTGCCAATTCTATTGCTGCCGATATTGTTACTGCTTTCGCCTTTCCTATCCCCTTCACTCTTTTTGATAACTCTGTAGGCGATAGCTTACTTATTTCGTCCAAATTGTTGGATGATTTTGACAAAAGCGTCTTGGCTAGATCTAGTGCAGACTCTGTTTTGGTTCCTGTTGCAATTAAAATTGCAAATAATTCTGCATTGGAAAGAGAAGAAGTACCTTTTGACATCATTTTCTCTCTAGGTCTATCATCTTCTGCCCATTGCTTGATAGTTAAATTTCGTTTTTCCTCCATAATCTTAAGAATTAAGAATTTATATATACTTCAAAGGGGCTAATACCCCTTAAAATTAATCACACGCAAAATTAGTAAATTATGGTGTGATTTACAAAAGTATATAAAAGAAAAAAGCCCTCCGTTTAGGAGAGCTTTATAATTTTCTTTGCTTAAGCGAGTTTATTTACGTGAAGCGCTAATTTAGATTTTAAGTTATTAGCTTTGTTTTTGTGAATCACGTTCTTTTTTGCCAACTTATCCAACATAGCTGATACTACTGGAAGTAAAGCGGCAGCCTCGTCTTTTTTATGCATCGCACGCAATTTGCGAACGGCATTTCGAGCAGTCTTTGCATAGTATTTATTATGCAAACGTCTCTTTTCGGTCTGTCTGATTCTCTTTTCAGACGATTTGTGGTTTGCCATCTTTGTATTTTTTTTAATTTCTTAGTAGCCCATAGCGGAATCGAACCGCTCTTTCAAGAATGAAAATCTTGCGTCCTAACCGATAGACGAATGGGCCGTCGGATTTTGTGATTGCAAAAGTAGGAACTTTTTTTGAAACCACCAAATTTTTTTGAACTTTTTTTACAAAAAAATTAAAAAAGGTAGAATTCCTACACAAATTAGACCTAAAAGATACCCAAAGAACACTTGTTGTGGTGTGTGAGCCTCAAGTTTTAATCTTGACCAGCCTATCAAACCGCTCGACAAAATTACAACAATTATTTGAAACAGCAAAGAATAATCATTATAAATTGATAAAAATATCAACATTCCTGTCCAAGAACCCATTCCAGTGGCGTGTGCGCTTATTTTCCAGAAGAAATTTACTAGAAAAACGAGCACCAAAGCCAAGGTTGCACCCTGCCACAACTGGGTAAAACCATAGTCAACTGCTAGAAAATAGCAGATAATACTTACTAAAATATAGGAAAGGATTGTAAAAAGATATGGCCAGATACGTTCTTTTCTTGTTGTTGCCTTTAGAGAGTCTATTACTTTTAATTTATATAGTAATATATACCATATAATAGGTGGCACAACAAGAGTGAACATACTTCCAAATACTAGCACATGTCGCAAGGTGTCTGCCGCTGGATAAAAAAACGGCAAATAGTTTACTTGCAACAGTGCATAGATTGGAACTAATAGAGGATGAAATAAAATAGATAATATCTGAGCTATTCTATTCATTAAATAAGATTCATTGTGTCTGAAGCAATCATAAATTCTTCGTCGGTAGGAATAACTACTACTTTAATTTTAGAATTTTCTGTAGTAACTACTCTCTCCTGACCTCTTACTTTATTTGCTTCTTCGTCTAGTTCGATGCCCATATATGCAAGTTCTTTACAAACATCGCCTCTTAGACCTGTTTGGTTTTCACCTACACCACCTGTGAACACGATTACATCCACTCCGCCTAATGCAGCTGTGTATGCACCGATATATTTTTTAATTTTATAGGTGTACATAGACATAGCAAGCACTGCTCCTGACACTCCTGCTTTATCTGCTGCTTCAATATCGCGCATATCTGAAGAAAGACCAGACACACCTGCTACACCAGATTTTTTGTTTAAGTAATCTGAAATACCTTTTGTATCTAAACCTTCTTTATCCATTAAATATGTAACAGCACCTGCGTCGATATCACCACAGCGAGTACCCATAAGCAGACCTTCTAGTGGAGTGAAGCCCATAGAGGTATCGATTGATTTACCGTCTTTGATAGCAGTGATAGATCCACCGTTGCCAACGTGGCATGTAATAATTTTAGTTCCTTCAATAGGCAACCTTAAGAACTCACACACTCTTTTAGATACATATCTGTGACTTGTGCCGTGGAAACCATAACGACGAACGCCATATTTTTCGTATGCTTCGTACGGAGTGCCATACATAAATGCTTTTGCAGGCATTGTTTGGTGGAAAGCAGTGTCGAATACTGCTACTTGTGGCACAGAAGGTAATATATTTGAAATAGTATTAATACCTTTTAAGTTTGCAGGGTTGTGAAGTGGAGCCATATCGCAGCAATCTTCAATTGCTTTAATTACATCGTCGGTAATTAATACACTTGAGTTGAATTTTTCACCACCATGCACCACGCGGTGACCTACTGCGTTGATTTCTTCTAAGCTCTTGATAGCACCATATTCTGCACTTGTAAGAGTAGAAAGAATAAATTCAATAGCAGTTTGATGTTCTGGAATATCTTTGTCTAATTGAACTTTTTCACCTGAAGGCAATGTTAATTTTAAGAAGGCACCTTGCAAACCCACTTTTTCTACACCACCTTGTGCTAATACTGTATTGCTATCCATATCGAATAGCTTATACTTTACTGAGGAACTACCACAGTTTAATACTAGAATTTTCATATTACATTGATTGATTTGCGGTTATTACTACCATTTTTACTATATCTTCTACTGTACAACCACGTGAAAGGTCGTTGACAGGAGATGCCATGCCTTGTAGGATAGGACCAATTGCCACACCACCAGAGAAACGTTGGGTAAGCTTGTAGCCAATGTTTCCTGCGTCTAGTGTAGGGAATACAAGCACATTTGCGTCACCTTTAATTGGGCTATCTGGAGCTTTTTGAGCACCCACTGAAGCCACAATAGCAGCGTCTGCTTGGAATTCACCATCTATAATTAGGTTTGGTTCCATTTCTTTTGCAATGCGGGTAGCCTCGATAACCTTGTCTGGAGACTCATTTTTTGCACTACCTTTTGTAGAGAAGCTAAGCATTGCCACGCGAGGCTCCATTTGCACAAGCACTCTAGCAGTATCGGCAGTAGAAACAGCGATTTGTGCTAGTTGGCTTGCGTCTGGATTTGGAGTAACTGCACAGTCTGCAAAAAGAAGCACACCGTTGTTGCCATATCTAGTAGGAGTAATCATAATGAAAGCACCAGACACCACGCTAATGCCTTTTTTCATTTTGATAATTTGTAGCGCAGGACGAAGCACATTGCTTGTTGCGTTCATAGCACCAGCCACCTCACCATCGGCGTCGCCGTTTTTTACCATTAAAGCAGCTAGATATAAAGGATCTTTAATCTTTTTATCTGCTTCTTCCATGGTCATACCTTTGTTTTTGCGAAGCTCGTATAGAAGCTCCACATATTTTTGTCTGTTTGGGTTTGTTGCCTCGTCGAAGAAAATTGCTTTATCAATATTCTCAAGACCTAAACCCGCAGCTTGGTCTTTTATTTGTTGTTTGTTACCTAACAGAATTACTTCTGCCAATCCATCTCTCAATATAACGTCAGCAGCACGAAGAGTACGTGACTCCAATGATTCTGGAAGCACAATACGTCTTTTATTGGCTTTAGCTCTGGCGAATAATCCTTCTAAAAATTCCATAACACTAATTGTTTTGTTTTGTGATACAAAATTATAAATTATTTTTCTTAAAAATGTATTTATTATTACTTTTTATTTCTCGGATGATAAGATAAAATTGTATCTCTAAGATACGTCATATCAATGTGAGTATAAATCTCTGTAGTAAGAATGCTTTCGTGACCAAGAAGTTCTTGAATTACACGCAAATCTGCCCCACCCTCGAGCAAATGTGTAGCAAAACTGTGACGCAATGTATGAGGGCTAATCACTGCCTTAATACCAGCATCGAGTGCAGATTTTTTTATTATATTGAACACTGCCTGACGTGTAAGGTGCGAACCTCGCTGGTTTAAAAACAAGAAATCTTCTTCGCCTGGCTTTATATCCCATAAATTTCTATCAAGCATATACATAGAAATTTCTTTAAGGGCAGTTCCTGAAATGGGCACCAAACGTTGTTTACTACCCTTGCCAAAGACTTGAATAAAGCCTTCTTCGGCGTAGATATTAGAAAGTTTTAGGTCGATAAGCTCCGACACACGCAGCCCGCAACTATAAAGTACCTCTATTATGGCTCTATTGCGCGCACCATCGGCTTTTGATAGGTCGACAACAGATTTGAGCATATCAATTTCTTGTAAAGAAAGTACCGTAGGCAAATACCTAGAGAGTTTAGGCATTTCGAGCAGTTGTGTAGGGTCGTCGCTTATAATGTCTTCCGACAACAAATATGTGTAAAACGACTTTACTCCAGAGATAATTCTGGCTTGTGAAGTGGAGGCTATTCCAAGGTCGTTTAAAAATACTAGAAACGACTGAAAATCTGGAAGTTTAGCCTCCTTATAGTTTATGTTTTTATCCGAAAAGTATGTAAGTAGCTTTTGAACATCGGCACTATATGATTTTAGAGTGTTATCAGAAAGTGACCTTTCTAAAAGTAGATACGCTCCATAACCATCTAAAACCTTTTTCATCTGCCTAAAGCTATTTCTTGGTTTAATGCTGGATTTGCATACATGGTGTAAATCATGTGTCTTAGGAATGGATAATCAATATTTTCCATCTCTATTTTAGACAATTGATTTTCTACGTACGCCTCAAATTTTTCCTTATCCTTGTGAGTGTATTTATCTGAGAATTTATTGGTATTGTATAATAAATCTGCAGCTACATAGTTGTTTGGATAAAGAATATAGTTTGCATGAAGACGTTTGTCGATTTCTGCGGTTAAGGCTTGAACTTGTTCTATTTTAGATAGTTCGTTCCAACTTTCTGGTGCTACAATAGGGTCACAAACATTGTAAGAAACTCTACCTTTTGGAGCCATCATACCTGTTTGCATACTGATAAGGTCGTCCATTGGAGACTTTTTAAAGTCTGGAATATCGCGTTTTTGTTGGAATTCTTTTGCTTTTAAGAAATCACATGCATCAAACTCGTAGTTTATGGCTATTGGAGTGATATTTAATTCATTTATGCTTTCCACAAAAGAAGCCTTGCTACTCATATTCAACATTTTGATAATAGAAGGTTGAGTAACGTCGTTTGAGTCTTTTGCACGACCCTCTCTTTGAGCTAGCCAAACAGAAGATTTACGTTCAGAAATAACGTAGCGAATATATTCTGAAAGATTTTTAGAAATTAATAGTTGTTCCTTTATAGAGCCGTTGCGACGCACGATAAAACTTTTGTTTAGGCGCACAGCATGCTCTATCCATGGTTGAATAAGAAGATTGTTGCCAATGGCAATTTGCGATGTATTGAAACCTTTGAAGTAAAGGTGCATATTAAGCAGCGCAGAGTCTAGAACTATATCTCTGTGGTTTGTAATAAACAAAGCGCCCTTTTCTTTGTCTATTTTTTCAGAGCCTAAAAGTTTTACATCTGTGCAAGATTTGTGCTCAATGGCTGTGAGGATAGTAACAATTACCTCTCTTTGGAAATCGTCTATTGTATTGATTGGAGCAAGAGTTCTTAAGAAATACTCTGCGTGGTCTGGTCCTAAAACATAACTTAATACCTTAAGAACTTCTGGACGATTTACTATCTGAGAAATTACATAAGGTACTTCTTCGTCGGAATAGCAACGTATGCTATCAAATTTTTCTGGATACTTCATATCGCAACTTTTTTTACAAAGTTAATAAATTAACTGTATTTGTAGCATGGTTAATGCCAACTTTTTTATATTTTAGCATAAAATTATTTTAGTTATGTTTTTAGAGATAGAAAGAAAATTTTTGGTAAGCGGTTTTGTGAGCGAAGGTCTGCGCTGCAAAAAGATGAAACAAGCGTATCTGGCAAAAGATGGTGCCACTGTGAGAGTGAGAATAGCAGACGAGAAAGCATTTTTGACCATTAAAGGCAAAACAGAAGGTTTTTCTAGGGCTGAATTTGAATATGAAATACCTATGGAAGATGCTAACGCAATGATGGAATTGGCAATTTATCCTCCTGTGATAAAAACTAGATACTACGCCGAAGTGGATGGTAAAACTTGGGAGGTAGATGTGTTTGAAGGTGAAAATGAGGGGCTTGTGATGGCAGAGATAGAATTAAGCAGTGAAAATGAGGAGTTTACAAAGCCAGAGTGGGCTGTGGAAGAAGTGACGGGCGACAAAAGGTATTATAATGCCTACCTAGCAAAGAATCCTCATAAAAATTGGCAAAAATAAAGCTCGACTATTTTTGGGGATAGTCGAGCTCCTTTCTATAAAGGACTTTTATTATAATTTACATTCTTCGTTGCCTTGTTTGGTAATTTTTGTTATTTCTCCTAGTTCTATACCTAAAATAGAGATTATACCAATTTCTTCCATTTCTTGTTTTTCAGCAACAGTCATAACTAAATCCATATCTTCGTATTGTCTCAATCCGTTGACATCTACATAAGTATATTCAACTTCCCAACAGTATTTATTTGGGTCTTCTGGATTTTCACATGAAACAAAGGCCATTGCCATAGCTACTACAGCAAATAGCATTGAAAACATCTTCTTCATAATCATCATTTTTTTAAAGTTTATACTGCAAAGATAGCATTTTTTGGGGGTTACTCAATATTTTTGCGCAATTTTTTAAGATAATTTTGCAAAGCTGTGGTGTCTTTTGTTTCTACTAATTCTAAAAGATACTTCAATTCTTTGCGAATATTCTCCACTTGACCGCCTGTGAATGGGTTGAAAAGAATTTCTGTAAGCAGATAATCATCTTCTGAAAACAAACCACGAGCAATAGCCATGTGTTTCTTAAATGTGGTACCTGGAGCATCTTGATGCTTCATTACTGCCGCAAACACCATAGTAGAAACGAATGGAATAGATAGCGAATACGCAATGGTTTCGTCGTGTTCTAGGAATGTGTATTCGAAAATATTTAGGTGTAGGCTATTGTAAAGGTCTTTGAAGAACACTTTACCCATGTGGTCGGACTCTGAAATGATAATAGCATTTTGTGTGCTAAGGTCTTCAAGATTTGCAAAGGTAGGACCAAACATAGGGTGAGTAGAAACATAGCGCATTCCACAATTTGCATAAAACTCTGGAAGCCCTGTCTTTACAGATGCAATATCTGAAATAATACAAGATTTTGGTAGGTGTGGAAGCACTGCATTGAACGCATCAATGGTGTGATTTAGCGAAACGCAGTTGATTAGCAGCTCTGGCTCAAACTCTTGAATTTCTTCGTATGTGGTCATACGATATGTGTTGAATACGAAGCGAAGGTTCTTTGGATTTACATCGAACAAAGCCACTTCGTGCTGCATGCACAACACATCTGTTAAAAATGTGCCCATCTTTCCGGCACCAAGGATTAATATTTTCATATACTATTATTTTCTGTTATTCATTTTAAATAGGTGAGTTTTAGACTCCTATTTTATGATTTCCATTTGTTGACGTACTGACTCTTCGTGCACTGCTTCTAAGTATTTGCGGATAAAATCTGCAGACATACCTAGGCGTTCACCCATGATGATGCGTTTTTGCATGATTTCGTCGTAACGACCGGTTTGTAATACTTGGATATTGTGTTCTTTTTTGTACTGACCGATTTCACGAGAGATGCGCATACGTTTTGCTAGAAGTTCTAACAGTTCGTGGTCGGTGGTATCGATTTGTTTACGTAGGGTACTTAGACTTTCGGTTTCTTTTTTCATATCACGAATGATTAGTGTGTCTATTACATAGTCTAGGATGTCTGGAGTAAGTTGTTGCGCAGCGTCACTCCATGCTTTATCTGGATTGCAGTGAGATTCTATCATAAGACCGTCGAAACCAAGGTCCATTGCTTGTTGACATAGTGGAGCAATAAGTTCGCGTTTACCACCGATGTGAGAAGGGTCGCAAATGATAGGAAGGTTTGGATAGCGACGACGAAGCTCTATAGGAATATTCCATTGTGGTAGGTTACGATAGATTTTTTTGTCGTATGTGCTGAAACCACGGTGAATAGCGCCTAGTTTACGGATGCCTGCATTGTAAAGGCGTTCCATAGCACCAATCCAAAGCTCTATGTCTGGATTTACTGGGTTTTTCACAAGTACTGGAATATCTACACCTTGTAGGGCATCTGCAATCTCTTGCATTGCAAATGGGTTTGCAGAGGTGCGTGCACCAATCCAAAGAATGTCGATGCCGTGTTTTAGGGCTTCTTCAATGTGTTTTGCAGTAGCCACTTCTGTGCCTACAAACATACCTGTTTCTGCTTTTACACGTTGAAGCCAAGGAAGACCTTCTGCTCCTACCCCCTCAAAACCACCTGGTTTGGTACGTGGTTTCCAAATACCTGCACGGAACACTGGCACACCGTTTTTAGATAGGGCAATGGCGGTGTTCATTACTTGTTCTTCTGTTTCTGCGCTACAAGGACCCGCTATAATTAGTGGGCGGTCGGCACTCATGCCTGGTAGCAAAATTGGTTGTAAGTCTTTCATATTATATATATTTTTTTATTTATTATCGAATAGTTAAGCAGTTAGAAGTTTGATTCTTTCTAACGCCTCGGTTAGTTTAGCTTCGGTGGCACAAAGGGAGATGCGAATGTAGCGTGCTCCGTTGCTACCGAATATGAAGCCAGGAGTGATAAACACTCGTGCCTCGTGTAATATTTTTTCTGTTAGTTCTTCTACATCGTTTAACTCTGCAGGGATTTTACCCCACACAAACATACCTACTTGATTTTTGTCGTATGTGCAGCCTAAAATGTTCATAATTTGTTCTGCTACCGCACGACGTTTGCCATAAAGGTCTATATTCATGGCTTCGTGCCAAGCATCTTCGTTGTGAAGAGCCTCTGCTGCAGCAAGTTGAAGTGGACGGAACATACCAGAGTCGATATTAGATTTCACTTTTAAAATCCACTGAATAAAAGTAGGATTTGCGGCAATCATACCCACACGCCAACCTGGCATATTGTGACTTTTACTCATAGAATTGAACTCTATACAGCAGTCTTTTGCACCTTCTATTTGCATTATGCTAAGTGGCTCGCGATTTAGAATTAGGCTGTATGGATTGTCGTTTACAACTACTATATTGTGTTTTTTAGCAAAAGTAACTAGTTTTTCTAGAAGTTCTACGCTCGCATTGGCACCTGTTGGCATATTTGGGTAGTTTACCCACATAAGTTTTACATCGGTTAGGTCCATTTTTTCTAAAGCGTCGAAGTCTGGAGTCCAGTTTTTGTCTTCAAGTAGGTCGTAATATACCACCTCAGCACCTAAAAGGCTGCTAAGTGATGAATATGTTGGGTAACCTGGGTTTGGCACAAGCACCTTTTCGCCAGGGTTTACAAATGCAAGTGTAACATGAAGGATACCCTCTTTTGAACCAATAAGTGGTTGGATTTCAGTGGCTGGATTTAGCTCCACACCATACCAACGTTTGTAAAAGTCGGCAAAGCCTTGACGTAATTCTGGAATACCTACGTATGGTTGATAGCCGTGTACGTTTGCAAGTGGCGCAGTTTCACAAAGTTTTTTAATGGTTTGTTCTGAAGGTGGCATGTCTGGACTACCTATACCTAGGCTTATTACGTCCATGCCTTGTGCGTTCATTGCGGCTACTTCTTTTAGTTTGCGTGAGAAGTAGTATTCTTGTATGGTATCTAATCGTTTTGCTGGTGTTATCATAGTTGTTGTGTTTTTAAAATTTATACTCTTCGTATTATTCGCTACGCTCATGATATCAGGCTGCTCTCGGCATAGTTAAGTAAACTTAACTCTGCTCTCGATTGCACTGATATTCCCCTAAAACTCGTAAGTCTTTTGTGAATGGGCGAATGGCATCCATAGCTTGAGAATATGCTAAATAGTTAGAGAACGTTAGGTTGATATAGAACTGATACTCCCATTCGCGCCCAACTATTGGCAGCGACTGGATTTTTGTTAAATTTATATGGTAAAACCATAGAACTGATAGCACTTTTGCTAGTGCACCCTCGTCGTGAGGCAGGGTGAACACCACAGAAGCTTTGTCTACGGTTTTATCTTTTAGGTAATCTTCTGCAGTCCATGGGTCTGCCACAATAAGGAAACGTGTAAAGTTTCGTTTGTTGGTTTCGATGCCTTCGGCTAGGATTTCTAAGCCATAAATTTCAGCAGCTAGTTTGCTACAGATAGCAGCCTTACCCATAATGCCTTGTTCGGCAATCATTTTTGCACTTGCGGCAGTGTCGTCTGCCTCCACTGCTTTAAGGTTTGGATATTGAGATAGGAAATCTTCGCATTGCATAAGAGCCATTGGGTGAGAAAGTACCTCTGTGATATCTGAAATCTTTTGTCCAGGGAGTGCCACCAAATTGTGCTCAATACGAAGTTTTGTTTCTCCTAGAATGGTTAAGCCACTCTCTTTAAGCATATTGTGATTTGGAAGCAAACTTCCTGCTATGGTATTCTCAATAGCCACAGCTCCTAAAATAGAATTATCCTTTTTTATTGTAGCAAAAAGACTCTTAAAAGTTTCGCATGGAATACTCTCTATCTTTTCCTCACTGAAAAACTGACGGGCTGCTATATCGTGGAAACAGCCTGCTACCCCCTGAATTGCTACTTTTCTCATATCTCTAGTTATTAAAATTAAAAAATCCCGCTCCTGAAGG
Organism: Candidatus Enterocola sp.; assembly: GCA_045611845.1. Classification (GTDB taxonomy): domain Bacteria; phylum Bacteroidota; class Bacteroidia; order Bacteroidales; family Paludibacteraceae; genus Enterocola. The sequence continues at coordinate 23,130 of JAZKXZ010000020.1, forward strand.
AACGGGATTCAATATATTTGATTAATTATCTTCTTTCACATACATACATCAAAACCCGTTCTACTTTGTGATAAAGTAAAAATAGTAATAAAAGTATGTAAAGAATGTGTTTCTCATGTGTTTTGTAACAAATTATGATGCAAATGTACTGCTATTTTTTAAAAACGCAAACGGTTCGCACTTTTTTTTGAAGAATTATTAGATTTTTTATTTATTTGGCACAAAAACCATCATATAAGTTGGCACTCCTTCGGCATTTAAGAACACTGAGAACTCTACTTTAGTATTTGTTGTACCATTTGAAACTGTTACTAGTTCTAGTTTTCCTGCTGCTATCGCTTTACCTACAATTACCTTTTCTGCATCTGTAGCAACTGAATATCCTTCGGTAACTGCTGCAACTGCATCTATTTCTTCATCAGTTGGTTGCGCTAGCCAATCGCCACCTATTTCTGGCATACCAAATGCATTAGAGAGATTGTGAAGTGCTCTGGTATAGTTGTAAGTTATTTTTTTGTAAGATTTATCTGATGTATCTGGCAATGCTTCTGAATAACCTTCTGTAATTTTAATAAGTTTATCTGCGCTAAAATCGTAATTTGCTATTACACTTTTAGCATTGCCATCTTGCCAATATTCTGATACTATCTCAGGAAAGAAAAGTGAATTTTCTTTTTCCTCTACGTACACATTTAGATTGTCTTCAACAACATCTTCTGAGCAACCCCACACAAATTGGTGTACATCTGGTTTAACCACAGCAAAAGTTTGCTCTTTTGCAGCCACAGCTTCTTTTGAGCCATATTTATAAACAATTTTTATCTTGATGGTTACCTCAGATGCATCTTTTGCAAGCAACACCACTGTCTTGTATTCATTGCCATCTTCTGTGCAGTAGAAATCTAATACAGGCACATTATTGGCATACCAAGTAACCTCTTTTGAACTATAACCTTGAGTTGGAGGTGTAGTTTCTTCTACTTCAAACTCTATCCATTGACCAGCTACTAGAAGCTCTGGGTCTGCTTCAATGACAGAAGATAAGTTTCCTGCTTGTGGATTTACTGGTTCTTTGTCGCCCGCACAAGAAGCCAAACATAAAATTCCTAACACTAATGAAATAAAATTAAGCTTTTTCATATCATATATTTTTAAATTCGGCTGCAAAGGTAATGATAATTTCTGCTCAAATGTTAAAATCCCGATTTTTTTACAAATTGTTAAACCTATAACAGCGTAATGTTAAGGAAGTTAAAGAGGAAGTGAATAGATTAATCTCTTTTAAATACATCTCGTGTATAAACCTTATCAGACACATCATCTAAGCAAGCATCGTATCTATTTGCTATAATAGCTTGAGACATTTTTTTAAACTCATCTAGATTGTTTACCACTAAGCTGCCAAAGAATGTAGTACCATCTTCTAATGTTGGCTCATAAATGATAATTTTAGCACCTTTTGCTTTAATGCGCTTCATTACGCCTTGAATAGAACTATGTCTGAAATTATCTGAATTTGACTTCATGGTAAGTCTATACACGCCTATAGTACATTCTTTTTCTTTATTCTTATCATAAAGTGCGCTTCCCTTATAATATTCAGCCATTTCAAGCACACGGTCGGCAATAAAATCTTTACGTGTTCTATTGCTTTCTACTATAGCAGACAACATATTTTGTGGCACATCTTCATAGTTTGCTAATAGTTGTTTGGTATCTTTAGGCAAACAGTAACCACCATAGCCAAACGAAGGATTGTTGTAGTGTGTACCAATACGAGGATCTAGACCAATACCATTTATAATAGACTTAGTATCTAAACCTTTAATTTCGGCGTATGTATCTAGTTCGTTAAAATAAGAAACCCTAAGTGCTAAATATGTGTTGGCAAAAAGTTTTACGGCTTCCGCCTCCTTAAGCCCCATAAATAGGGTGTCTATATTTTCCTTTAGAGCACCTTCTTTCAGCAAGTTGGCAAATGTGTTTGCCGCTTCTGATAAAAAGCTAATATTTGCTATCGCTTTTATAGCAGAATTTTCGGTGTCAAAGCCATTTTTTTCAATAATCTTAGGAACACCTACTATAATTCTACTTGGATAAAGATTGTCATACAATGCCTTAGACTCGCGCAAAAATTCTGGCGAGAATAATAGGTTGAATTTCTTACCTTTTAAGCTTTCGTCGGTTAAAAATTTAGTAGCATATTTTGCATATAGACTTCTGCAGTATCCCACAGGGATGGTACTTTTAATCACCAGCACTGCGTCTGGATTTACACTAAGAACTAAATTTATTACATCCTCTATATGATGTGTATCAAAGAAATTCTTTTGTGGATCATAATTGGTTGGGGCTGCAATAACAATAAATTCAGCATCTTTATATGCAGATTCGCCATCTAATGTTGCAGTTAAGTTTAGTTGCTTCTGAGCGAAGTACTTTTCTATATATTCATCTTGAATAGGAGAAATTCTTTTATTAATTTTTTCTACCTTTTCTGCAATAACATCTACTGCCACAACCTCATGATGTTGTGACAATAAAGTAGCTATAGATAATCCTACATAACCTGTTCCTGCAACTGCTATTTTCATATTGTAAAATGTTTAATCTTATAATATAAATATCCTAATTATAAAGAAGAAATATATCCATCCACTACAGATAGTCTTTCACTATAAGACTCTCGCATTCTCTCTATGGCTTCATCAAAAGAAAGATTTTCATCTTCATTTACAGTTATTGTAATTGGCCATTTTGCAATATTAACCTCATTAGATTCCTTTATTAGTTTGGCTTGTTGCTCTATATATGAATCAATTGATTTGTATAAACTTTTTGTTGCACTCCATCTATCTTTTACTGCTTGCTTAAATTCATCATATCGCCATAATTCCTTGTAATACAATGTATTCTTCAAAGCAATCTCTGTATGACCTGGTCTATATGAACCCCAATCGAAATCCCATACTGGACCTGCAAAAAGTTTACCATTACGTTTTTTAAACATGTAACTACTTTTTGGATGTAAAGGTTCACAATTATATGCAATTTCATGAACTAACCACCAATCAATATATGAATTCACATCCATAAGACTTGTAATTGTTTCCCAAGATTGTTGTTCTACTAATGCTTTTTCTAAATTATTAATGTAGCCACTAATATATAAGAAACCTGGATGTGTCCATGAGGTTATTACCTCCTCATCTGGTTCTTTAATTGTAACAGGGTAGTTCTTTTGTGAAGTATAGAAATAATTTATTTCATCATTAGGACCGTATGTATCATACTCTAATATATAACCTCCTGTTACTACTGACTGATCACTAAAATCTGAATCCTCATCTAGTTCATCCACATTAACTCTATTTTTGTCAACCTTAATATGTTCACATAGATAATAGTTTCCTTGATGTTTCCCATTAAGATATAATTCTACGAATTTTCCTCTAGGTGCCCAATCCATTACTCTTCTTGCCATCTCAAAAGAAACATCATTTCTTAATAAAGTTCTATCCATCCAGTTTGCAAGAAGCACCCAACGTTTATGCTTTGGCATTCCTAAAACCTCAGCTTTAGAATCTAGTTTAATAGCGTATGGTTTTTTTGGATAACCCCAAGTACTATTTCCTCTTCCTCTAATGCTAGTGGAAACATTCATAGTTTCATTGCCTTCTTCATCGATAATGCGAATATTACTTTTTTTATACCATTCTGTCTTACTTGTAATTTCTACATTGTTAGGAGTAGTTACAATAACGATTGGAAGTTTTGATACTGACACTGAATTTACAGAAATTAAATCTGATGATATTTCAAACTCTTTACCTTCTGCATCTTGCAATGAGATAACAATAGCAATATTATGACGATAAAAAGGACTGGTCTCATTATCTTGCACTATTAGCATATATTGACCACGTTTAAGGTTACCATCAGCATCCTTAGATTGCTCTACAGATTTAATAACGTATTCTGTAGGTGCGGTTATATAACTCACTTCTGATGCTGCACGCTTTGTACTCACTAAATCTAGATGTATATTCTTTAAGTCAAACACAGCATTAGATGGGTTGATACGGAATTCTAAAGTATCTACATCTGAGTGTCTCAAATTTAACTCTTTATCTAAAAGTATAATACCTGAAACACTAACAATCATTTGCTTGAATGTAAAGATATCACCTGACTCCATTGTTATAGTAATAGTATTCTTTACATCATCTTCTACTATAGATTTTATTACATTTTTTGGATTACTACCATATTGAGTGCTTATTGTTTCTAAAACCTCACCTGTAGCTGAATTATAAATTTCAATTACATAATACGATTGATCATTGATAACCACTCTTACAGAATTACCATCCTTGCCATCTTCACCTTTATCACCTTGAGTGCCTGTTTCTCCTACAGATACGATAGGATTACCATCTTTATCAAGAATCTGAGTAAATGTTTTGCCGTTGTCATATGATACAATCCAAGTTTTGTCCTCTCCTATCTTAATGTATGGAGTAACACCATTTTCGCCATCCCTACCAGAATTTACTACAATGCTAGACTCATCTGAAAATGTTATATTCCAACCTTCTGATTGCGATGTTTCACTGCCAATTGGAATAATACTCGTAATTATCTTACCAGCATTATATGCACTTTTCAACTGATCTAAACTTTCCTTTATTCCATCTAATTCTTCTCTGATGGAAGAAAACTCATCTTTATACATATTGCACGAAACAAGTAGTGCAATTGCTAAACAAGCGAAAAAATTACTTAATGATTTCATTTTATTTGTTTTTTTATTTGATCTCTACAATTTATTCTTTCCTTATCAAAAAACCAACCCCACTTGTTGAAATATTTGATTGCTGATAGCGAGTGAATCAACATCAATTTTGTATTAAGATACGAAGCCTTTTGGTAACCATGATAAATTTTTGCTTCTGGAAAGTAAACTGTGCGAGAAACTTGACCAATTCTACGGCAAAGATCTAAATCTTCGCAATAAAGGAAAAATCTTTCATCAAATCCTTTAACCTCAGCAAGTACAGAGGCACGCATAAACATAAAACTACCAGAAAGAAATGGCACATCCATTAGACTTTCGTAATCGGCATCCCACATATTGTATATTCTAGAGATTTTATCTTTATAGTCTCCATCTGGGATAAAACGTCTAATAATTAAATCTTTAGGTGTAGGTAAAAGTTTGCAAAGTTTTTGTTCTGTGCTATCATAATTATATACACGAGGCATGCAAAGACCTATATCTTCATTTGCCTGCATAAAACCATATACTTTTTCTAGTGTTCCTACTTCAAAATACACATCTGGGTTCATTACCAAATGGTACTCTGTTTGCCCAAGCATTTTATTTATGACTAGGTTATTGGCCTTTCCATATCCTAAATTTTTACCTGTAAAGATATATTCAATGCGAGAGTCTAATTCTGCAAGAATTTTTCGTGAATCTTCTGGTGAATTATCAACTAAGAATATCTTTATATTTAGGTCCGTAGCGAGCAAAGAAGATATCGCTCTTTTTGCTTCCTCCTTTCCTGTGTTATAAAGGACTACAGAGATAGTTATGTTATATTTTTTATTTTGAGTCATTAATTTACAATCAAAAGGGTCCTATCTACCTCCAGATAATAATTTCAGTAATAGAGGAGAATAACGTCTAATAAACAAATAGCAAATTAAACCACTTCCTACTACAATAGATGTACAAATAAGATGCATAAATATTAACATAAAGCTAGAATTTAACTGAATATACGTTCCAACTAACTTCAATAATACTGCGGTAGGTAGTTGATGGTATACATAAATAAAGAAACTTGCATTCGCTAAGGTATCATTAGCTTTACAAACCTTTTTATGCAATAAATGTGAGCAAATAAGCACCACACATATTGAACCAACTGGAATCATTATCCTATTAAAATATGATTCAAAAGATGTTCCTTTAAGTAAAAACAATCCTATTGCCAATAAAGAGAACAGGCCATATATTTTCCAAGAATACGGAACAAAAGTTTCTACAAAATTACGTTTCGTAATGCTAAAATATGCACCCATACCGAAGAATGCAAACCCACATAAACTAATACCAGGGATTTCTATAGAATCAAATATTATCCATAATAATGTAAAAATAATTACAGGAATAATTTTAAACCTTTTAATTAAGAAGTACAATATAGGGGAGCAAAGCATAATACAAAACAAATCTCGTATATACCATAATGGTTTAGGGACTGGACCTGACCAAAATGCAAAATAAAAATCTTTAAGAGTCCAATCTAAAATAAATTTACTTTCTGTAGTAAATTGAGGCAACAATAAACGTATTAAGGATAAGATTATAACAAATAAAACAACCCAAGACAAATATGGTATCAACAAAGTATCAGTTCTTCGTTTTATTTTCTTCATATAATCAGATTTTGTAAAACAATCTGCTCTATTAAAAAATAAATAACCTGATATAAAGAAGTATAGCGGTATACGAACTGCTAAAACTTTATCGAAGAAAAACTTATAATAATCATAGAAAGGGAAATCTGCTATCTCTATAATATTTTCCCCACCTATAAGTATACCTTCAAAAGCCATATGTAACATTACAACCCCCACTATAAGTGGGAATCTCACCAACTTAATGGTATCAGATTGCAATTGTTCGTATGGCAAATTCTTTATTTGAGACATATTTTTCTATTCTATAGTTATCTTCTTACAACATACTTATATACCCATTCACGCAGGCTATTTGGCATAATTCTTACGACAAATCTTATAATTACATTATAAGACATTTTGAGAAAAGAAATATAACCCAAATTATACATTACTTTCTCAAATCGTGCCTCTGAACGAGCATACTTTAAGCCTCCTCTTCTTTGGAACATATCTGGAGACAATCTAAAATACAACAAAGATTCTTGTATATTGTAAAACTTAGCACCATTTACTAACATTCTCACCCATAAATAATAATCTTCAAACAAATGAAATGGTTTATACCCTCCTGCATTAATTACTGCAGTTTTCTTAAACATTACCACTGGATGATTAATTGGGCATCTATCTTTGCCATGAATAAAAATATCATCATGGTTCTCTGGCAATTTTCTTATTGAATTAACATTAGAAATATCTCCTTCAAATTCATCTATCCATGCACCAACAACATCTAACTCTGGAGATTCATTAAATTTAGCAATTTGTCTCTCAAAACGATTGTTTTTAGCTATGTCATCTGTATCCATCCTAGCCACTAACTCGTAAGAACATTGCTTCATACCTTCGTTAAGAGCAGCACCTAACCCTACATTCTTTTCTAGCGGAACTATCTTTATTATATCGTACTTCCCCACATAATCCTCTAGAACCTTCTCCAATTCATTTGTCAAAGGACCATCCTTTACTATAACAACCTCACTAGGCATTAAAGTCTGAGAGAATATACTATCTAAACTTTCTTTTAATGCTATAGGGGATTCCTTATAATAAAGAGAACATAAAACAGAAAATCCTAATTCTTTCATTTTTTGAAGTTATAACTAATATATTGAGCGTACATTTTAATTCTATATAAAACTCTTAACCATACTGGATTTGGACTTTTACCAGATGTAGCAGATACATTACTTGTATGCTTTCTATAAGAAATAAGAGGTTTATTTATAAAATAAATACTCTTCTCTTTTACACCTAACACTCCTAACCAAATATCGTGCAACAATAGTCCTTTTGGGAATGGCAAATGCTTCTTAATAAATTCTCCCCTGAATGCCATACAACAACCTATAAAAGGTATCTTTGCTATATTGTAAAGTATATTTCCCTTAAATGGTTGCTCGTTCCAAAATTGACTATTAGTAATTTCTAATCTCTCATTTATTATCTCAAAACTAGACATTACCACATTGTTATTCTCTAAATGAGAAATAAATTCCTTTACCTTATTTGGTTTCCAAATATCATCTTGATCAGACAGGAATATATAATCACCACTAGCATACATTAATGCATTTTCAAAATTTTGAGTTACGAAATAGAAATTTGACAATCTCTTTCCTCTCAAACTAGCATCAGACTTATGACTATATATTTTTATCCTATTATCATTATAAGACTTTAAGATTTCTAGTGTTTTGTCTGTACTTCCATCATCAGAAATAATAATTTCATCATTTTCTGAAAGTTGACTTATTATAGAATCTATTTGCTCTTTAATAAATCTTTCACCGTTATATGTAGCAATACAAACTGAAATCATATTCTTCTAAACATTCTAAAAAAGAAATAATTTAATTTCCAATAAGCATATATAAAGACATTCGAAGCTGGCATATATTTTTTATATGTTTTGTATAACATAAATTGGAATTTTACTCTTTCAATTAGATTTTTTTTCTTCTTACCAGAACCCACTACATTATTACCATGTTGTCTATATAAGATTGTCTTTTCATCCAATGTTGTAATATGTCCATCATGTGAAATAACCTCTCTGTATATTTGAATGTCATGTATCTGTTTTTCATCTTTAAATGGTACAGAAACCTCTACACTTTTTGCATTACCCAACATCGTACAGCCTGTAATAAGGCACTCCATAATAGCAAGGTGCTTATTTGACTTAATCTTTTCTGGATAAATCTGAGTAACCTCAAACATAGAGGAACTTATTTCGTTTAAATCTTTATCCACCACTGTTAAATCTGTATGTACTAATAATGGGACATTAGCACCAAACTTCTTTTCATCCTCTTTTATTTGTAATATAGATAATTCAATCTTATTTGGCAACCAGACATCATCTTGATCACACAACATAAAATATGAAGATGTAGAATTAAGTAATAAAGCTTCAAAAGAATGTAAAACTCCCAAGTTACCCCTCTTATCATCTAAATGCTTAATCTTATTTGGGTATAATTCACTATATTCCTTAATAATACGGATGGTATTATCTTTACTGCCATCATCTCTAATCCATAATATCCACTCCTTGTATGTTTGTGACAAGATTGAATCTATTTGCTCTCGCAAATACATTTCCCCATTATATGTTGAAAGTAATATATCTACCATTTGAAGAAATATTTTATTAAAAGCTTTATATATTTAAAACTGTGGCATTTTCTTATATGAAACAATAGTTCTCTTAACAAATTTATTTTATAAAATAATACGCTTTGGGTCCCTATTTGATGAGCAAAATTCAATCTAGATGACAGATAATCCCTATATCTTTCTATACTCATAAAAGAGCTATCCTCTAAAAGAGATAGATTCTGATTCAATGAAACTGGCAATATATAAACTTTAGAATTTATTTTAGATAATCTATAATAATAATAGTAATCTAACATATCTAACTTGTACTCACTGCCAAAACCTCCTATTTTATTTAAGGTCTCTATAGAAATCAATGATACTGAATTATAAGCAACAATAAAATAATTGTCAATATTCTTATCTATATCGCTTTGGCTTTTTATATTTTTTGTGGCTACAAAAGGGCCTATATCTTTCCTACACGCTATTGGTGATAAATGATGATGCTTGCTAAACAATACGGGAACTGCTACATCATATTCTTTTACTTCTGATTTGCTTAAAAAGATATTAAGTTCATCAAAATATTCTCTTGTCAACTCAGTATCTTGATCTAATAATAATAGCCAATCGTATCCATGTTTAGTAGCATCCTGTAATGCATAACTGTATGCTCCTAGAAGTTTATTATTTCCCTTGCTATTAACAACCTTACAAAGTTCTGACTCTCCTACTTCTATCTCAGGACTATTATTGTAAATCAATATTCTTGCTCCTAGTGAATTAAGTCTATCAGAATGTTTTTCCAATGATTTAAACGCAATAGAATCCTTAAGTTTAAGCCTATATAAAACAATAACTATATATATCATCTTTGTATTAATTATACCAATCTAAACGTTCAGTAGCTTCTTGTGGATAACTTATAACATTATAGTATGGCACCAATGCATAATTTTCAACTCTATTCGTAATACTACTGATATTATTAGATCTAATCACATTTATTGTTTTAAATGAGAAAAACAAAAACAAGATTGATGCTATTACTGACTTTATAGCATACGAGTTTATGTTCTTTATTTTTATATTTAATAGATTAACTATACACACTATACCATAAACATAAAAGTATGATTGAAAGCGAGCTATAATCATCATAGCATTTGCCATTGACATAATTACTATGGCTACAACCAAAGAATTTGAAAAGAAAGTCATTTTTTCATCGTCTTTGTTTGCAAGAAGCACACTTACTGTAGAAATTATTACTGTGACTATATAAAATAATCCTGTATTAAACTGAGCTTTATTTGCAAATAATGAATTCAAATAATCTTGGGCTATTTCCCCTATGCGTTGAGGCATAAGCGGTACTATTATATCTACTATTTTTAAAACTGAACCAGGGAAAAAGTAGAACACTTGAGATACCAAGATAATAAATAAAGAAAATGTCTTACTCCATTTTGTATTCAAAAAATATAGGATTATTGCGACTATTGCACTTATATGAAACATACATGCTAAAGCAACCATTAACGCATATTTTATAAAATTTCTTTTGAATATATAATTCGTGGATAACAAGATTACAGACAATGCTATACTCTGTCTCACTTGTGCCATAAATAAAGAAATAAAATATATAAAAAGAAATATTGAGAATGCGAAAATGGGATAATCAGAATTCTTCTCAAAGAAACGGCTTAACGCATATATGAATATAAATGAGGCTAAAAATTGTAATACATAATAGTTTCCGAATAAATAAAATATTGTTTTTGACAACAAAACATATCCTGATTCCCAACCCGAAAAGTTTCCCTCTATTGGAAGGTTCTCAAAAAAATATTCATATAATCCCCAGTCTGCACCTGTATGATATCGTAATCCCACAAACAAAAGTAGACATGTTACAGAGACAAACCTGACCACTCTCATTTGATCTTTTTTGACATTACTTAGTTCTAACAAACAAGCAACAGCAAATAAAAGAAATAATATTATGTATGGTAAATATTGCATAGGATCTTGCGTACAATAAAATTCATTATACTAGTTTCCTCTTTCTAGAAATAAAAATTATTAAAAATGAAATTAAAATCTCCATTAACTCTGATAATAAATATGCCCATACTGCACCTTCACTTCCTAATTTAGGTATATAATACGCATTAAAAATCACACAAAATACTGCTACTACAATCCCCACTATCGGTGCAAATTTCTGTAATTTTAAAGCATACAATCCCTGCACTGTAAAGAAACTTGCCATTATTATTAGTAGTGGTAATGGAGAAAACAATCTTAACAAATAAATAGATTCTTCAAAACCATCACCTAAAAATAATTTTACTAACAATGGAGCAAATAACCATATACCCACACACATCAACAACGCCAAAGGTGTTACAATAGCTATTGACCTTTTTAATGTCGCAAATCCTTTTTCTAAAGATTCATTAAAAGCCTTGCTCATAGCTGGATATAATGCCAAACTTAAAGGCATGCTTGAAAGCATAACAAAGGCATAAATTATTTTATATGACCCAGAATATATCCCTAATTCAGCATCGGACACATAGTTCCCCAACAATGTCATACCAAAAATTGTGTAAAACATTGCGCAAAGAGTATTGATAAAAATTGGGAAACTTTTTGTGAATGATTCTTTAAACTCTATTTTATTAAGAACGTATGGCAATAATTCATACTTCTTTATAATGTATAGAAATGCTACTACACCTACAAATACATAAACAATAGAATTTAAGAAGAGATATAATCTATAATCTGATGCTTCTCGTACTAATAAAACAACTAATGCACCACCAAAAGCACGAGAGACAAAGTTAAATATTGCCATTTTTCCCATTTTTTCAATTCCTTGGAAGAACCAAGTTGGGAAAAATACGAAACCTACATTTATAAGTGCAGCATAAATATACAATGGCAAATCTTCAGTTACTCGAGGGAATGTAAAATACATTATACCTAAAGCAACAAAAGATAATAATAACAATATACTTTTATGACTTATAACACTCCAGAATATATCTCGTCGTTTGATTATATTGTCTTTATTGATAGCAATATCTCTGGTTGCCGAATAATCAAAACCAAAGTTTACTAAGACTGTAAGATATGTTATGATGTTTTGAGCATAAGAAGCTTTCCCAAATCCATCTGCTCCTAAAGCACGAACAACAAAAGGTATAACTAATATAGGAATCACATAGTTTGCCATTTGTAGCAAACCAAGTGATGCTATATTAGTTAATATAGTATTGTTTTTAATTTTCGCTATTATACTCAAAACAGTACGATTTTATTGGTTAAGTTAGCAAGGTTTTAACTCCCATTAATACGCTCTTGCGAATACTACACGTTGTTTAGAAGGTTTGCCAGTGACCATACAGGTTCCTGGGGTTTTGTCGCCTTCTAGAGGGATACAACGGATGGTTGCTTTGGTTTCTTGTTTGATAAGTTCTTCTGTTTCTGGAGTGCCGTCCCAGTGGCAAAGTAGGAAACCACCTTTTTCGATTTCTACTTTAAATTCTTCGTATGAATTTACTTCGCGTGTTACAGAAGCACGGTAATCAAGTGCTTTTTGGAAAATATTGTTTTGAACGTCATTTAGAAGGTTTTGGATGTAGCCTACTAAGCCGTCGAATGAAACTGTTTCTTTGGTTAAGGTATCGCGACGTGCAACTTCTACAGTGTTGTTTTCTAGGTCGCGGGCACCCATTGCTAAGCGCACTGGCACACCTTTAAGTTCGTATTCTGCAAATTTCCAACCTGGTTTTTTGGTATCGTCGTCGTCAAATTTCACTCTAATGCCTGCTGCTTTAAGCTCTGCAGATAGTGCATCTACTTTTGCTTTGATTGCGTTTAGTTGTTCTTCTGTTTTGTAGATAGGAACAATCACTACTTGAATTGGAGCAAGTGTTGGAGGAAGTACAAGACCATTGTCGTCTGAGTGGGTCATAATAAGTGCACCCATTAAACGTGTTGATACACCCCAAGATGTAGCCCAAACTAGTTCTTGTTTATTTTCTTTGTTCATAAAGGTAACATCGAATGCTTTTGCAAAGTTTTGTCCAAGGAAGTGTGATGTACCTGCTTGTAGAGCTTTGCCGTCTTGCATAAGAGCCTCGATACAGAATGTTTCTAGCGCACCTGCGAAACGTTCGTTTGCAGATTTAACACCTCTAATAACAGGGATTGCTAAGAATTTTTCTGCGAAGTCGCCATATACGTGAAGCATTTTTACTGTTTCTTCTACTGCTTCTGCTTCTGTGGCGTGAGCAGTGTGACCTTCTTGCCATAGGAACTCAGCTGTGCGTAGGAAAAGACGTGTACGCATTTCCCAACGTACCACGTTTGCCCATTGATTACAAAGAATTGGAAGGTCTCTGTATGAGTGAATCCAGTTTTTGTATGTACTCCAAATAATGGTTTCTGATGTAGGACGAACGATAAGTTCTTCTTCTAGTTTTGCTTCTGGGTCTACTACCACACCAGGACCGTCTGGGTTTTGTTTTAGTCTGTAGTGAGTTACTACTGCACATTCTTTTGCGAAACCTTCTACGTGGTCTGCTTCTTTACTTAAGAAAGATTTTGGAATGAAAAGTGGGAAGTATGCATTTACGTGACCTGTTTCTTTAAACATTCTGTCTAGTTCGTCACGCATTCTTTCCCAAATAGCATATCCGTATGGTTTAATTACCATACAACCACGCACTGCAGAGTTTTCTGCTAGGTCTGCTTTCAACACTAAATCATTGTACCATTGTGAGTAATTCTCAGCTCTCGATGTTAATTCTTTTGCCATATTATTTTTATTCTTTTATTACTTCAAATTCTACGTCTTCTGCTTTAGATTTGTCGAATCTTTTTGCTTTCACAGAAGCTTCATCGTGTTCTTGTTTTGGTTTGTTGTATTCTGTTTCATTATTTGTGCTTTGTCTTGGTTTGCCAAAGAATAATTGGCGAGCCACTAGTAATACTCTGAATACAACAAAGATGATTGTGAATACGACGAATAATATTAATATTCCTAATAATTGTATCATTGTTTTTTCTTTATCGCATTAATAACTAAATAAACACCATAAATGATGAATGGGATGCTAAGCAGTTGACCCATATTTAGAATCATATCTGCCTCGAAATCTGATTGGTCGTTTTTGATAAATTCTATTATAAATCTAAATAGGAACACCCAAATGAAACCTATACCAAATAGCATACCTGTGTATTTTTTGCCAAAGTCTTTTTTCCAATAAAGGAACATAAGAACTAGGAACATACTAAAGTATGCAAGTGCCTCATATATTTGTGTAGGGTGACAAACTGGCACTGCGTCTACTGGTAAGTTTGGAAAATCTCTCAAAAACTTAAAGCCCCAAGGAAGCGTGGTTTCACAGCCATAGATTTCTGAGTTCATAAGGTTACCTAAACGAATGCACGCTGCCGTGATGCCCGCACAAGCAAATACTCTATCGCCTAACCAAAGCAATGGTTTTTTCATTACTTTTTTACACAGCAAAATCATTGCAATAACACCACCAAGCACACCTCCGTGCGATGCTAACCCACCGTGCCATACCATAAGTATTTCTGATAAATGGTCTTTATAATAAGCCCAATCGTAGAAAAACACGTGAGCTAGTCTTGCACCTATTACCACCCCTACTATAATATAAAGGAAGGTTTTGTCTGCCCAGTCGTCTGGATATTTTTCTGCTTTAAATATCTTGTTTAGCATAAATACTGCTAAAAGAAATCCTATAGCAAATAGCAATCCATACCAACGCACCGTTACACTCCCAATTGAGAATGCAATAGGGTCAACGTTCCAGGTTATACTTAATAATAAATTGTTCATAGTTAGGAGTTAGGAGTCTATTTTCCGCAGCAGTGTTTATACTTCTTACCACTACCACATGGACATAATTCATTACGTCCTACTTTCTTTTCTACGCGCACTGGTTGTTGTTTTTGTTTTTCGCGAGTGTCTTGCTCGCCTGCACGCATAATATCTGATTTTTGTTCTTGATATTTGCTACGGTCGGTACGACGTTCTGGTGCTGCTTCTTTTACTTCGTCACCTTCCTTCACTGGTATTTGAGCACGCATTAGGATGGTGATAGCTTTATAGTTTACGTTTTCTATAAGTTTTTTGAACAGACCAAATGATTCTAATTTGTAGATTAGAAGTGGGTCTTTTTGAGCGTAGCTAGCATTTTGTACTGAACCACGAAGTTCGTCTAGTTCACGTAAGTGTTCTTTCCAAGCCTCGTCGATAGTGTGAAGTAAAACTTGTTTTTGGAATGCTTTTACTATCTCTTTACCTTGTGTGTTGTATGCTTCTTCTAGGTTTACTGGGATATTATACATTAGTTTACCATCGGTAAATGGCACGATAATGTTTTTGTATTGTGAACCTTGAGTTTCATAAACGTTTTTAATAACAGGGTATGCAATTTCTGCTGTTTTTTCGATTTTACGTTTGAATACTTCTACTACTTTTTGGTAAATAGTTTCAGTTAGGTCTTCGTGTTTTTTCTTTCTCCAACCTTCTTCTACTTGAAGGTCGATAGAGAACCAACGAAGCATTTCCAGACGTAGTGTATCCATATCTTCTGTTGCAAGATATTGTTCTACAAGATTTGATACACCATCGTAAATCATATTTAGAATATCGATACCGATACGTTCTCCCATAAGAGCGTGGCGACGACGTGTGTAAATAACTTTACGTTGAGAGTTCATTACGTCGTCGTATTCTAGTAGGTGTTTACGCACACCGAAGTGGTTTTCTTCTACTTTCTTTTGAGATTTTTCTATTTGAGAGTTGAACATTGAGTGTTCTAGCACCTCATTTTCGTCGTAGTTAAGTCTGTCTAGCATCTTAACGATACGGTCTGAACCGAAACGACGCATTAAATCGTCTTCAAATGAAATGAAGAATACAGAAGAACCTGGGTCTCCTTGACGACCAGAACGACCTCTTAACTGACGGTCGATACGACGGCTTTCGTGACGTTCTGTACCAATAATTGCAAGACCACCTGCTGCTTTTGCTTCTGGTGTAAGCTTGATGTCGGTACCACGACCAGCCATGTTGGTTGCAATGGTAATAGTGCCAGGACGACCTGCTTGTGCCACAATATCTGCTTCTTTTTGGTGAAGTTTTGCATTCAATACTTGGTGTGGTAATTTTCTGATAGTAAGCATTTTGCTTAGAAGTTCAGAAATTTCTACAGAGGTAGTACCTACTAAGACTGGACGTCCGTCTGCTACTAAATCTTCAATTTCTTTGATTACTGCGTTGTATTTTGCACGTTTGGTCTTATAAACTCTATCGTTCATGTCTATACGAGCAATAGGTTTATTGGTAGGGATTACTACAACGTCTAATTTGTAAATATCCCAGAACTCACCTGCTTCTGTTTCTGCTGTACCTGTCATACCAGCTAGTTTGTGGTACATACGGAAGTAGTTTTGAAGGGTGATTGTTGCAAATGTTTGGGTTGCAGCTTCTACTTGTACACGTTCTTTTGCTTCGATAGCTTGGTGAAGACCATCTGAATAGCGGCGACCATCCATAATACGACCTGTTTGTTCGTCCACAATCATTACTTTGTTGTCGATAACTACATATTGGTCGTCTTTTTCGAATAGTGTGTATGCTTTAAGTAGCTGATTGATAGTGTGTACACGTTCAGATTTAATAGCATAATCTTGAAGCACTTCATCTTTCTTAGCTATTTTTTCTTGGTCTGATAGGTTTGATGCTTCGATAGCTGCTACTTCTGAACCAACGTCTGGAAGCACGAAGAACATAGGGTCATCTACATCGGCAGAGATAAGGTCGATACCTTTGTCGGTAAGTTCGATGCTATTGTGTTTTTCGTCTATCACAAAGAAAAGTTCGTCTGTGATTTCGTGCATACGACGGTTGTTTTGCTCAATATAAACAGCCTCAGTAGCAAGCATACCTGCTTTAACGCCGTGCTCGCTAAGGAATTTGATAAGAGCTTTATTTTTTGGAAGACCTTTGAAACTACGGAAAAGTAGGATATTACCTTGTTCGCGGTCTTTTGGATTTTCTGATGCAAGAAGGCGTTTTGCTTCTGCTAATATCTTAACTACATAGTTTTTTTGTTCGCTTACAATGTGTTCTACACGAGAACGATATTGTTCGAATAGTTGGTCTGTGTTTTTGGGAACTGGACCAGAAATGATAAGTGGAGTACGAGCATCGTCGATAAGAACCGAGTCAACCTCATCGACAATGGCGTAATTGTGAGCTCTTTGCACTAAATCTAGTGGAGAAGATGCCATATTGTCACGAAGGTAGTCGAAGCCGAACTCGTTGTTTGTACCGAAGGTAATGTCGGCATTATATGCTTCGCGACGTGCGTCTGAATTTGGTTTGTGTTTGTCGATACAGTCTACTGAAAGTCCGTGGAACATATAAAGTGGGCCCATCCATTCAGAGTCACGTTTTGATAGGTAGTCGTTCACGGTAACCACGTGTACACCGTTGCCTGTCAATGCGTTAAGGAATACTGGAAGGGTTGCAACTAATGTTTTACCTTCACCTGTTTGCATTTCGGCAATTTTACCTTTGTGAAGTGCTACACCACCAATAAGTTGCACATCGTAGTGTACCATTTCCCATTTTAGGATATTACCACCAGCTTCCCAACTATTGAAGTAGATAGCTTCGTCGCCGTCAATTTCCACGAAGTCGTGTTTCACTGCTAATTTGCGGTCGAAGTCGGTAGCTTTAACACGTAGTTCTTCGTTTTCTTTGAAACGACGTGCTGTATCTTTGATGATAGCGAAAACTTCTGAAAGGTTTTTGTCTAGTGCTTTTTCTTGAGCATCTAGAATTTCTTTTTCTAATTTATCAACTTGTGTATATAGATTTTCGCGTTCTGAAAGGTCGGTATTTTCAATATTTGCCTTAATCTCATTTATTTTTTCTCTCTTTTCTGCCCCAGCAGTTTGAATCTCTGTACGAATTTCTTGTAAACGAGCACGCATATCGTTCACATCCATCGCTGCAATGCTAGGATATATGGCATTTACCTTATCAACGTAAGGCATAATTTCTTTTAAATCTCGGTCGGATTTTGTACCAAACAATTTGGCAATCAAGCTGTTAAAGTTCATATATTGTAAATTTATATACTATTACTGCAAATTAATTTACAAATGTACAAAATAATTAGGAATTAGGAATTAGGAATTAGGAATTTTTAATAACAAATTACATTATCACACCCATGTAAAAATGAATTTTAATGAGACGAGTTTTAGGCGTGCGACGCGTGAGCAACCGGAGTTTACGTGAGGTAAATGAGGATTGTGAGCGCTAGCATAACGCAGAAATCGTCCATCAAAAACATTTTTAACTTATCATGCTCCAGTTTATAGTATCTGTAGCACGAAGTTTAAGTTGCGCTGTTAGGAATGAGTGCTCTGGGAGTTGAAGATGAGGGTCTTGAGAGAGAATTTCTTGCACGTCAGTGCGGGCTTGTTGGAGCACACCACCGTCGCGCACAAGGTTTGCAATATGAAGGGCAAAAGGAAGTCCACTTTGCATAGTACCATCTAGGTCGCCAGGTCCACGAAGCTGAAGGTCAGCCTCTGCTACCTTGAAGCCGTCGTTGGTTTCGGTCATGATAGAAAGTCGCTTGCGTGTGTCTTCTGAAATTTCGTATTTGGTCATAAGAATACAGTGCGACTGCTCTGCCCCACGACCTACACGACCACGAAGCTGGTGAAGTTGAGAAAGGCCAAAACGTTCTGCATTTTCAATTACCATAACAGATGCGTTTGGCACGTTTACGCCCACTTCTATCACAGTGGTAGCCACAAGAATGCGGGTTTCGCCACTTACAAATGCTTGCATTTCACGGTCTTTGTCGGCTGGTTTCATTTTGCCGTGCACCATGCTCACTTTCACCTCTGAGAAAATATGTTTCATAGACTCAAAACCTTCTTCTACGTTCTTTAAGTCTATTTTTTCAGATTCTTTTACGAGTGGATATACCACATACACTTGTCTGCCTTCGGCAAGTTCTTTGTGGATAAAACTATATACATTTGGGCGCTTAGTTTCGTAGAAATGATAGGTACGAATAGGCTTACGACCTGGAGGAAGTTCATCGATAACAGACACGTCGAGGTCTCCATACACAGTCATGGCAAGGGTGCGAGGAATAGGTGTGGCAGTCATAACTAGCACGTGCGGAGGGCGTGTGTTTTTCGCCCACATTTTTGCTCTTTGAGCCACGCCAAAACGGTGCTGTTCGTCTATAATTGCAAGTCCAAGATTGGCAAATTGCACTCCATCTTCGAGCACTGCATGAGTACCAATTAGAATATTTAACTCGCCTTTTATAAGCATTTCGTGAATTGGTGTGCGCTCAGATTTTTTAGTACTACCGGTAAGGAGTTCTACTGTTACGCCAGTGCCTTTGAGTAAATCTTTTAGCCCTAAATAGTGTTGCTGTGCAAGGATTTCTGTTGGTGCCAAAAGACATGCCTGATAGCCATTATCTACAGCAAGGAGCATACACATAAGTGCCACTATGGTTTTACCACTACCCACATCGCCTTGAAGCAGGCGGTTCATTTGTTTTGGACCGCGCATATCGGCACGAATTTCTTTTATCACACGCTTTTGTGCCTCGGTAAGAGGGAAAGGCAAATGATTGTAATAGAAATCGTTGAATTTATCGCCCACTTTTAGGAATTCATGCCCATAAGTGGCAGCTCGCATACCTTTTGCTTGACGCAAAATAGCTAGCTGAATGTAAAATAACTCTTCGTATTTTAAACGAGCTTTGGCTAGGTCTAAAAGATTGTTGTTGTGAGGAAAATGTATTTCCCAAAGTGCTTGAAAAAGTCCCATGAAACCATGCTTCTTTCTTATGCCTATTGGCAATGTATCTGGAAGTTTTTCTGGTAACTGCTTTAGTGCCAAGTAGATAAACTTTTGCAAAGCTTTTGAGTGCATTGCATGGGTTTTCATTTTCTCGGTGGTGTGATACAAAGGCATAAAACCTTTTATTCTGTCTTCGGTAGGTAGTTCTATATCTGGATGAACAAAACTATACACTCCGTTAAAGCAATTTGGTTTGCCGAAAACAATGTATTCTGTGCGTATTTTGTAGGCGTCGGTAATGTAGTTTAGCCCTTTGAAAAATATTAGTTCTATAGTGCTCTCGCCGTCGGAAAATAGTGCAATTAAGCGTTTGGCTTTGCCGTCGCCTTTCACCGAAAATCCTACTATCTGACCACGAATTTGGATATGAGTATTGACATTGTCTATCTCAGAAATTTTATAAAATCGGCTTCGGTCTATGTATTTATACGGGAAGTGATTTATAAGGTCGTAAAGGGTGTGAATGCCTAATTCTTTATTAAGCAATTCCGCCTTTTTCGGACCCATCCCAGGTAGATATTTTATGTCAGCCTTATTTATATCCATTTATCAAAGCCTCAGCCAATAGTAGTTCGTGAGGTGTGGTTATTTTAATGTTTTCCACGTTGCCTGTGGTGAGTGTTATAGTTTCGCCTATGCTTTCTACCACAGACGCATCGTCGGTAAAAAGAGAAGAAAACTCCTGATTATAAGCACTTTTTAGTATTGTAGATTGGAACACTTGTGGAGTTTGAACTCTTTTGTATTCTGAGCGATTTACTGCTTGCGACTCGCCTTTTTGCACTCGGCGAAGTGAGTCTACCTCGTCTATCACTGGCACTGCAGAGCCTTTTTCTGCCGCCACGGCAAACGCCTCAAGTATGGTCTCTTTAGAAGCAAAAGGACGCACCCCATCGTGCACTGCCACAAGAGCACCATTAGGCACATGAGCCAAAGCATTTTTCACAGAAAAGAAACGTTCTGCACCTCCCGCCACTAACGTTACAGGTATGTTGAAATTGTACTCTGCTACTAGGGAGTTCCAAGTAGAAAAATGAGCCTCTGGTAGCACCAAAATAAACTTAAAACCTTCGTCTGCGCGGACAAACGCCTCCACGGTGTGCATAAGTATTGGTTTACCTGCCACAAGAAGAAACTGTTTTGGCATTTCGCCTCCCATTCTCTTGCCGCTACCACCTGCCACTATAATTACATATTTTTCCATACCAACTGTGCAATATTTTTACAAATATATAAAATTTCAATGAAATAATGATTTCTGATATGTATATTTGCAGTATGAAAAGATTATTCGTTTTATATATAGTGCTAGTGTCTGTGGTTTCTGCTTTTGCGGGCGGACAGCAAACAAGTAAAAAACCTACTCTTGTGGTGAGCATACAGGTGAGCGGACTAAGAGAAGATTATCTAAATATGTTTATGGATGAGCTTGGTGCTCAAGGTTTTAAAAGACTTATGAGCGAGGGTACCACATTTGTAGGTCTACGCTATCCATATCACTATGCAGGCGAGGCGGCAGACGTGGCGAGCCTTTCTACTGGCGCCACTCCATACTATCACGGCATTTGTACAAACGCTTTTTATAATGCCAAATCGTATAAAATGCAGTCTTTTTTACTAGATAAAACTGTGCAAGGTGTCAGTGGCACAGAAAATTATTCTGCAGCACAGCTTATATGCACCACTGTGGCAGACGAGCTAAACGAATATACCTTTGGAAGAGCTAAAATCTATTCTATTGCCTACAATGCAGAAAATGCAATTTACTCTATTGGGCACTCTGGCACTCCACTATGGATAGACAAGAAAACAGGTAGTTGGACATCTTCTACATACTACACAAGAGAACTTCCAGAATGGGCTCTTAAACATGGAGCAGACAACTATATGGAAAAAGATTGGGAACCGCTTCTACCTACTGGATATTATACTGCTGCCGCTTACGGGGCAAAAGGTTTTAAGTATAAAGTGAAAGAAGCATGTAATGGCGGTAAAATATATGAAAATTTTGCCACCACTCCGTTTGCCAATTCTATGATTACAGACCTAGCACTAAAAACTATAGACTCTGAAAAACTTGGCAAAGATGTTTACCCAGACCTTCTTTATATAAACTACGAATTACAAAACTTCTATCTAAATGATAATAAGCCTCTTACAGTAGAGCTTGAAGACTCATATCTAAGGCTCGACAAAGAAATTGCTAGTCTTATAGATGCGCTTGATAAAAGGTTTAAAAAGGAGAATATTGTGGTGTATCTTATATCAGATAGAGCAGGCAAACCAAGCAAACCATACAACGAGAGAATCACCTTCAAGGAGTTTAACTCAGGGCGTTATGCCGCTCTGCTAAACTCATATCTAATGGCACACTATGGTAAATATAAATGGGTGCAAGCATGTTATGATGGTAATATCTACCTAGACGAGAAAATGGCAGAGGAAAAGAAAATCTCATTTAAGGAACTACAAGATAAGGCTATAGAGTTTTTCTCTACCATACCGGGTGTGGCAAACGTGTTGCCTTCTTATCTTCTGAAAACAACAAACCACAAATTTGCATATCACCCTCAAAACTCTGGCGACCTTATTTATAGCCTACAAGTGGGATATTACGAAGTAGATTCTAAGAGCAAGAAGACAGATTTCTACAATAAACTTAATGAGCCTGTGATGCTATTTTTCTGGGGTGCAGGCATAGAGAACAAAAAAATAAGTGATAGCAAATCTGTACTTTCGCTATCACCTACTTTATGTGAAATTTTGAAGATTAGAGCAACTAATTGTTCTAATGACGCTTCATTAATAGCCGGAGACAATTATGAATAAGGGTTAAACCCTTGTTCATAACTACTCACTCTGGAATAAAAGTTCCTTTTCCTTTACGTTTAACCTCAGGCTCATCACCTGTGCAATCTATAATTGTAGAAGGTTCTGTTTCGCCGATGCCACCATCGATAACGCAATCTACACGATTGCCGTAAAATTCTTCTATTAGTTCAGGGTCGGTGCTATATTCTATTTCATCTTCGTTGATAGGCACAGAAGAAGAAAGAATTGGGTTACCAAGGGCTTCTACTATTGCAAGAGCAATTTTATTGTCTGGAATACGAATACCCACCACATTTTTCTTTTTGAAAAGCTTTGGCAAGTTGCTATTGCCTTTTAGAAGAAAAGTGAATGGTCCAGGAAGGCAAGATTTCAGAATCTTAAATAGTTTGTTGTCGATAAAAGAATAGTTGCTCACATGGCTTATATTGCTACAAACAAAAGATAGTGGCATTTTCACTGGGTCTATATTTTTGATAGCACAGATTTTTTCCACAGCTTTAGCATTTGTAATATCACAACCAAAGGCATATAATGTATCTGTTGGATACACTATAACGCCACCTTCTTTCAAGATTTTAACTACTTCTAAAATCTCTCGTGGATTTGGATTATCTTCGTATAATTTTACAATCATTTTACTCAGCCTCTGGAAGTGTTTTATTATCGTCTAAATATAAAGGTTTAATGTTGTTTTCTTTAATAACAATAATCTCGTTTGCCAACTTAGGAAGTGTAGATTTCACTTTTTTGCTAAAGATTACCGCCTCTGCATAGTTGCTAAAGTCGCCTAAACGCACTTTCCAGAAAGGAGCACTATAAGAAACATAGCATTTAACATCAGGAAATAGTTCTACAAGTTTTTCCTCTAATTCAAATGCATCTGCTTTTGCCTTGCGAGCATTGTTGTTTGAATAAACTTGCACTCTGTAACCTACTGCCGTGATAGCTACATTTTTGTCTGCAACTTCTTTTTTAACAAGTAGGGTCTCCATTATAGAATCTTGATGTAGTATAACTACACCTTCTTCTGCCATTGCCACAGCAGAAAACATAATTCCAATTAATAAAACGAATAATTTTTTCATAACTCTGCAAATGTACAAAAATTTTATTTAATGTAGTCAAAACTGACTCTATAATGTAAGACCCTAATTTTTATTTAGTGTTTAAAACTCGAAACGAATATTACCTAAAGCATTGATTCCTGCTTGTGGCAGATAGTATGCTTCATCGTAGCGCACGCCAGAGTAAATACCAGACCAAGCGAAGGCATTTGCCTCATACATAGTGTTGAATAGGTTGTTTATTTGCACACCAAATCTAATAGACTTATCTTTTGGCAGAGCCAGTTTGTATGATAAATCTACAGAAGAAACACAGTATGGGTCGATGGTTAAATTCTCGTTCATACCATTGGTAATATACTGTTTACTAACATATTGTGTTCGCCAAATACCTGTAAATCCGTGAGTATGGAAGTCTAGTGCAATGCCTGCTATTATACTTGGAGAATATGCAATGGTGCTCTCGCCAATATAATAAGCATCGGTGGTGTAGGTATCATCGTTGTACACATATTCTGTGTAATCAAGAATTTTGTTTTGGCTAAATGTGGCATTTGCAGAAATTGTAAGCCAAGAAAGAGGAGCAGACGACACAGAAAGTTCTATACCTCGGCGATAACTTTCTGGCACGTTCATATAAAGAGCTTCGTATGTATCTGGGTTTTGCTCACCTGTTAAGACAAGTTGGTCTTTGTACCACATATAGTAGAAATTCACACCCAGATTTATGTACTTATGCTCTAGTTGGTAACCAAATTCTAAGTCTAAAAGTCTTTCTGCCTTTGGCTCACTTCCTATAGGTGCGTTAGTAAAGTCTTTGCGGGTAGGTTCTCTATTTGCCATAGCCAAAGAAGCATACGCTTTGTGATAATTACAGAAATTGTAAAGAATACCCACTTTTGGATTTACAAAATGAAAATGTTTGTCGAGATTCATTTTTAGCATATCGCCAGTGGAATAATCAAAAACATCGTCATAACCATTGATTTTTTGGTTTACATATCTATACTGAATGTCGCCATAAAGGTGGAAACCCTTAAATGCTTCCCAATTAATTTTAGCATAGATATTTCCGTCGTGTTTAAGCGATGAGTTTCTGTAATACTCGGTAGGCTCGGTAAAGTTTACTGCATCTGGCACATCTATTACCTTACCAAAGTGGTCACCACCATATGTACTCCAAGCTGCACCCAAAGATAAATCAACAGAGTTGTTTTTATAGTTTGCAGAAGCAACCAAGCCACCAAAGTGGTTGAACATATGTTTTTGACGAATAAGATTACTTTCTTCTAGTAGATTTCCATCTTTGTCTAAAAGTGTGGTTAGTTTGTACTCCTCTAGTGTGCGAGCATTTTTATACTGGTCATAATAACCATTGCCGTAGGTGTAGTGCAGAGTAGCATTAAGATTCCAACTTGGGTTGAAGTTGTGAGTAAGTTGGAGTTGGTTGTTTATCTGCAAGTAATTGTCTTTCTGGTTATCATAAAAACCAATTATATTGCCATCTTTATCCTCTATTGCACCGCAAGGATTGTAGCGCCTGTTTTCTTCCATTTGGTCTTTTGTAATACCATCCCAGGCATTGTAGGTTTGTTCTTTACCTCCAAAAGAAAGAAGTTTTACAATGGTATTTTCGCTATAGTAACCAGCTTGAAGCATATAAGAAAGTAGGTCGGATGTGGCTCTTTCCATATATCCGTCGGAATAAATATGAGAAAGTTTTCCATCTATTGCCCAATGGTCTTTGATAAGACCAGAGGAAATCCTCACTGCCTCTTTATTGGTGTTGAAACTACCATAAGATAGGTCTACTTCACCACCAAAAGTGGCTGGGATGTTGTCTGTGGTCATATTAATGGCACCACCAAATGCACCTGTACCATTTGTAGAGGCACCCGCACCTCTCACCACTTGAATATTTCCCATCGAAGACATTAAATCTGGTGTATTTACCCAATAAACTTTATGACTTTCTGCATCGTTCATTGGCACACCGTTTGCGGTAACGTTTATGCGAGAACCATCGTAACCACGCATTCTAATTTCTGTATAACCCACTCCATTTCCTGCATCGGACATAGCCACTACAGAAGGCAAAGACTCCAAAAGATATGGGATATCTCTACCATAATTGTTTTCTTTAATTTGTTTTTCGCTTAGTACAGAATGTACCATAGGAGTAGTAGAAGAGACTTGATTGGCACTTACATTTATTTCTGCCAACTCATAATGACGTATGCTGTCTGCATACAATTCACCTTGCGCCTTAGCATATGCGCAAAGACACATCATGGTCAAAAGTGACCAGAAGTAGTTCTTTTTCATAAAAACTTTTGTTAAAATTACAGAATATGGGGTAACATATTTCTGCTTCCCTCCTGGTATCGGCATTATCCGTATCCAGTACAATGGGTATGATCTCAGCCTGAAAGTAAGGCACCCCGTTAATTAAATCGTTGCGAAACCGTGATAGTATCTGCAGCTACATCAAATGCTTTCGCAGTGCAAAAGTATATAAAAATTTACATTTTTCACAAAATATTGTAAAAAATTGCAATAGCTACAGTGATTTTAAAGGAGGGATATCCCCCTTTAAAATCATTGTAGTATTACAGCTCGTTTCTTCTTTCCGTCAACCTTCGCAATTAATGGCGTAGAAGAACGCACCCATTTAAGATATTTATTTTCTTCTATCACTTCTAGTGTTTCTAGGAAGTCTTCGTTGAAGCATTCTTCTTCGTCGTAACTATCTACTGTAAGATATGCACTTCCGCAAGAAGTAAGATTTTGGAAGAAGTGAGTTCCTTGGCTTGGGTCTATGTGATAACTTGTTTCACCTGCCTCCACAATTACCTTTGCGCCAGTAATATGTGGCCACTTAACAGGAATACCAAGCCACGTATCCGAACTACCCCAACGTCCTGGACCTATAAGAATATAAGGTCTGTTTTCCTTAAGCATTTGTTTATTATACTTGTCTATATCGTAGGCAATAAGTTGGTTGTTTGAAGGGTTGAACATGCCTTTTTTCACATAAAGCACGTCGTAAATATCTTCTAAAATACCATTGCCAAGGGCTTGTTTCGATGTTATAAGGGTATTTTCCTTTGGAATAAGAGTTAAATCTTCGTCGATAGCCTTGTTTGGGTCTACAATTGGTCTTATTTGTAGAAGATAGAACTTGTTTTGCTCGTTTTTCTCATAATCTAAGTTCACTGCAAATTCCACTTCCACTGGTCTGCCCATTTCTCTTTCACCCACCTTAAGTACCTTGTCGATAATGTCGGCAAGTGGGAACACATCGTGCTCTAAGATATTGGCAAAGGTGATTACTTTTCTACCGCCTTCATAAAGTCCGTCACGAATAATTTGGTCGTATGGGTCGAATGTAGATGCAATATATTTAAGTGTACCATCTTTTTCGGCATCACGCACATGTATTCTGTGTAGGTTAAACCCATCATCTACAAGTGGTTTAAAGTCCATTTTACCCAAATCTAAAGCATTGAAATAGGTTTGAGTTTCGTTAAGGGCAAACTCAAGCGAACTTGTTTGCAAAATATTATGAGAGTGTTTAGGCGAAAATCTCAGTGTTTGACCACCATCAACAATATATTTTCCTAATCCTAAAGCCACGTTTACTACACCATCTTCTGCCTTTTCGTCGCCTATTGGATAATAGTTTAACGAACGTGCCACACCAGAGAATGACGGATAAAATCTGTCTCCGTATGCCTTACCACACACTTCTTGAAGCACCACAGCCATTTTCTCGCGAGAAATCACGTTTTTGGTAGCAGTCATATAACTTCTACTTCCGCTATAGTAGACTGAAGCATAAACAGCTTTGATTGCCTCACCAAGTTTTAACAAAGTCGACTTTACATCAGATTTATTATTTGGCACCATATAGGTAGAATACACTCCGGCAAATGGTTGATAGTGAGCGTCTTCTAGTAAAGAAGACGAACGCACTGCAATAGGAGTATTTATTACATTTACAAAAGCACGAAGGTCTTCCCAAACATCTTCTGGAATCTTAGCTTCAAGGAAATGATTTAAAATTTCCTCGTCGGAAAGATCCTCTGACTGTGCAATATCATACAAATTATTCTTTTCCATAAATTCATCGAACTTATCTGTACATATCACCACAGTTTTAGGGATTACAATCTGTGTGGTATCATAGTCGAAGAACTCTTCGTTTCGTTTAGAAATAAGGTCTAGGAATGCAAGACCACGTCCTTTTCCGCCCATAGAAGCCTCGCCAATACGAGCAAAATTTGAATAACTATCAAATCTATCGCTTTGGAATACTGCCACCACACCTTTGTTTTTCACCTTTCTATAGTAAACAATGGCATCAAAAATGATTTTTCTTGCCTCTGCCACTTCTTCTATAGATTGCACTGCCAGCCCTCGTAAAAACTCTGCAAGTGGGAACATTGCGCGTGAATACAACCAACGTGAAAGGTGGTTTTTAGACAAGTGGTGATATAGTGACTCCGATGGAATTTCAAAGATTTTTTGTTGTAAATCCTTTAAATTTTTCACCACTGCCACCACCCAATGTGTTTCTGGATCGATGAAATTAAAATCACCAAAACCAAAGTTGTGTGTTACTGCCTCTTTAAGCTCCAGGTGCATTAAAGAGTTGCTCTTATTAATAAAGTGAGCTTGTAGTCTGTCTGCTTCAACCTTGTTTATCTCCTCAGAAGACTCTATAATAATAGGTAAGAACTTATCTTTTTCTCTAATATATTCACATAGTTCTATACCAGAACGAGCATAAAGTTCTCCTTCTTTTGGGAAACGTACGTCGGTAACAAGCCCCAAAAGGTTTTTCTGATATTTATCGTAAAGTTCTTTTGCCTCCTCATAGTTACGAGCCAGAAGAATCTTTGGTCTTCCACGCATACGAAGCATTTGCTCGTGCTCATTTAATGCCTCTGTCATAAACGAACGCGACTGCAAAAACACATGCTTATATAAATAAGGTAGCAGTGCGGAGTAAAAATGTATGGAGTCTTCTACAAATAAAATTGCCTGCACACCCACCGACTTCACATCTTGGTCTACATTCATTTTATCCTCTAGAAGCTTAACAATAGCAAGCAAAATATCTGGTTCGCCTAGCCAATTGAAAATATAATCCACAGCTGTTAAGTCTTCGCCTGCGAAGACCCTTTGGAACACTTCTCTTGAAAATGGCGTTAGCAACACAACTGGCGTGGTAGGAAAATGATCCTTTAGTTCTTTTGCATATTCAAACACAGAACTATTTTCCTTAGATGGCATAATGATGAAAAGGTCGTAAGAGGTAATTTTTAAAAGTTCCTCTGCTTCTTCTCTATTAGATGCCAAAGTAAAACGTGGTGGATACCTTAAGTTTAAAGAAGTGTATTCGTTAAAAATCAACTCATCTATTCTACCATCTTCCTCAAGCATAAAAGCATCATACTTACTAGCAATAAGCAAGATATTGTAGATACGTCCCATCATAAGATTGGCAAACGACGTATCCTTAAAATACATTTTCTTTATATTCCCTTTATTCATCCTATCGTAAATGATGTTGCGTTAAGTACTGCTATTAATTGCGATGTTTCTTCTAATGTAATTTCTACCCTATATCTAGAAATTGTTTTTCCTGTTTTAATAGGTGTGGCCACGGCAACCAATGTACCACTACTAGCACTCTTGATAAATTCTATATTAGAACTTAGTGTTACTGTAGAACTTCCGTTGGCATTTGCTGCTACTGCCATTGCTAAATCTGCTATGGTAAATAGTACACCACCATTCACTAAACCAAGACCATTTAAGTGGTTTTCATTAATCTCCAATTTGCAAACTGCTCTCTCTGGCAAGGCTTCTATCACTTGCACACCTATACTTCTTGCAAATTTATCTTTTTCTGTGTTATTTTCCATACTTTTGGGTATAAAAAAGCCCTCTTAGTATTAACCTTGAGGGCTTAAATTATCCATTTATAAATTTATTATTTTGAGAAGAAGAAATCGCAACGGCGATTTTTTTGTTCAGCCTTAGGAGGATTTGGTAATTTACCTTGTGGTGTGGTAGTAATTCTTGATTCTTCGATACCAGCTTTCACAAGTGCATCTTTAACAGCATTGATACGTCTTTCGCTAAGTTTTAAGTTGTAATCGTTGCTTCCTGGGAAGTCGCAGTAACCGCGAAGTTCAACTTTAAGATCTGCGTCTGCTTTTAGTTTTTCAACAACTTTTTCAATATTCTTTTTAGCTTTAGCATCTAATGTTGCTTTGTCGAATGCGTAGTAAACTGATAGGTCATAATCTACAGCAGGATCGATACCTAGAGCAGAGAATACTTCTCTAACATCGTCGCAGCAGCTGATAGCTTCTTGTGGAATGCTTTCGCCCCAGTAGTTTACAAATGCACCTCTTGGAGTAGCTGGTTCGCGGTCGCGGAAGTCTGCTACACCGTCACCGTCTTCGTCTGGAGTAACTGCGTTGTAGTCTTCTAATGCTTGAATGCGTGGCAAGATATTGTTTGCAACAGTATCTTCTAGCACTTTAACACGTTTCTTCAAGCTGTCGATATCGTTGATTAAAGATTTTTCGCCAGAAACAAGTTGACGATATTCGTACATTGAGATATTTCTCATGTGACCACCAACTTTTTCGTCTTCGTTTTCTAAGAATTTAACACGAAGGTTTGCACTTACATAGAACTGGCCATCGTTCATGGTACCTTTGGTGTAGTGTTCACCTTCAAAGTTGTCTTTGTTGGTTAAACGATAATAACCACTAAGACCTACAGCCAAATGTTTGTTGATATTGTATTCTACGTTTAAGCCTAATGGAATTGAGATAGCTGTACCATAACCGCTACCATCTTGACCGATGCCTTTTGGAGTTTTTTCACCTGGAACAGAACCTTCTACTGGAGTGCTTAGGCATTCGTACCAAATAAGACCAACACCGGCATTAAGATATAAGTTCCATGCTGCAGATTTGCGATATTGTCCAAATAGGTTGAACATGTTCACTGAAGCCATTAATGATGGAGCATACATGTTACCTTTGAATTGGTTTTTACCCCATTCTGTAGAACCAGTTACACCTTGATATGGCATATATTGGAAGTTTAATAGTAAACCCCAAACTGGGTTCCATGTATACTCAGCTTCAAGACCAATTGTCCAAGACACCATTGAGTTAGAAAGGATTTGGTCATACTTTTGAGTAACGTCACCGTCGAATTGAGACATACCTACATTTAAACTTAAAGACCAGTGAGAAAAGTCTGTAAAGTCGTTAAGTATTCTAGGAGTGGTAGTAGCTTCTGCAGTTTCAGATTCTAAACTAGTTACTACAGCCTCTTCAGCAGCAAATGCAGGAATAGACAATATAGATAAAACGCTTAAAAGTGCGAAAATCTTTTTCATGTTTACATTTTTTTAGAAATTCAGCAACAAAATTAATAAAAAAAAATAATTAATACACAAATAATTAGAAAAAAATGTATTTTTTACTTGTTTTTTATATTATATCGCCGAAAAGAGTGATTGCACTAGCATCTTTTATCCTAACTCTCACTAAATCACCCACTTTTTGTCCTTGATTATCAAAAAGCACTACCTTGTTTTGAGAGGTTCTTCCAGATAGTTGTTCACGCGAGCGTTTAGAGTATCCTTCCACTAAAACTTCAAATTCTTTGCCTATATCTTTCTTGTTACTTTCAAGCGAAAGTTCCATTTGAAGGTCTATCATTTCTTGAAGTCGGCGAAGTTTTACTTCCTCTGACACATCGTCCGGCAAGTTTTTAGATGCGTAAGTGCCCTTTCTTTCAGAATACTTGAACATAAATGCACTATCGTAACCCACCTCACGCATTAGGCTAAGTGTTTCTTGGTGGTCTTCTTCTGTTTCAGAGTGGAAACCAGTGAACATATCGGTAGAAATGCCACAATCTGGAATATGTTTTCTAATAAGTGCAATACGTTCAAGATACCACTCGCGGGTATATTTTCTGTTCATTAGTTTCAAGATTCTTGAGCTACCACTTTGCACAGGTAGGTGAATATGCTTGCAAAGATTTGGATATTTGCTTATTACCATAATGGTTTCTTCACTCATATCTTTTGGGTGAGAAGTGGTAAATCTAATTCTAATACCCGGTATAGCTTGAGCAAGATTTTCTAGAAGAGATGCAAAGTTTAACCCTTCGAAATTGTATGAGTTTACATTTTGACCAAGAAGGGTAACTTCCTTATAACCACGATTGTATAAGTCTTGAACCTCATTTAAAATACTATTATAGGGACGTGAACGCTCGCGTCCGCGTGTATAAGGCACGATACAATATGAGCAGAAATTGTTGCAACCTCGCATAATAGACACAAATCCAGAAATGCGATTTCCACCTATACGTTGTGGAAGCACATCTTTGTATGTTTCAGTTAGCGAAAGGTCGATATTTATAGATTTTTCTCCTTGCTCGGCTTGCGCAATAAGGTTTGGCAAATCAAGATAAGCATCTGGACCTGCAACAACATCCACTGCTGGGTGCTCAAGAAGCTCTTTTTGCATACGCTCTGCCATACAACCTATTACACCTACAAGTAAGTTTTTCTTTTTGCGTTTTAACTGACGGAAAAACTCTAAACGCGACATTGCCTTCACCTCGGCATGTTCACGAATAGAACAAGTATTAATAAAAATCGCATCTGCAGTGTCTAGCGAATCGCAAAGCTCATAGTCTGCCATTTTCATCACTGCTGCCACCACTTCGCTATCGGCAAAGTTCATTTGACATCCGTAAGTTTCTATAAATAAATTTTTGCTCATAGGTTTTTTATTACAAAGCACAAAGATAGTAAATTTAAATTAGGATTCAAAATCAAGGCAAATGCAAACGTTTGAGTGCTATTTTAGTTAAAATGTGTTAAATTATGCATTTTTCAGTTGCAAACGTTTGCAAATTCAAATTCTTGATATATCTTTGCAGAGAATTCACGTAAAAATTAAGTTTTTTCATAGTTTAAGGTTTAGAAAAAAAGATAAGGGAGTTTTCTTCCTTATCTTTTTTCGCATTAAAAAAGTAAATCAAACTCGGGTAAAATTTGATTATTAAGAAAAGAAAGGTTACCTTTGCATCAAATCCCCAGAGTGTGAGAGTCTCGGAAAGTTTCGAGATTCTTATTATTTTTGTGTTTTTTGAAAAATAATAAATAATTAAATAAATAACATTATGGCTATTACTTACATGTCTAAAGAGGGGTATGATAAACTCCTGAAAGAGATTGCACACTTAGAAAGTGTAGAAAGACCACGTATTATTAACGCTATTTCTGAAGCAAGAGATAAAGGTGACCTATCTGAAAATGCTGAATACGATTCAGCAAAAGAAGCACAAGGTCTATTAGAAGCAAAAATCTCTCAACTAAAAGCTACATTACTAAATGTACGTATTATTGACGAGAGCCTTATTTCTACAGATTCTGTTCAAATCCTTAGCAAAGTTACTATCCGTAACACCAAAACCAACCAACAAATGACCTATACTCTTGTGTCTGAAGCAGAAGCTAACTTAAGAGAAGGCAAAATGTCTATTGGTACTCCTATTGCTAAAGGTCTTATTGGCAAAAAGAAAGGCGATGTAGTTCCTGTTACTACTCCTTCTGGTGTTATTGAATTTGAAATCGTTGACTTAGGTATCTAATATTATGGCAACAATTTTTAGTAGAATAGTAGCAGGTGAAATTCCAAGTTATAAAGTAGCTGAGAATGATAAATTCTATGCTTTCTTGGATATTAATCCTCTAGTTAAAGGTCACACCCTTGTAATCCCAAAACAAGAGGTTGATTATATCTTCGACCTTAGCGACGAAGACTTAGCAGAAATGCAAGTGTTTGCCAAAAAAGTAGCTGCAGCAATTAAATCTGCATTTCCATGCATCAAAGTGGGACAAGCAGTAATAGGACTTGAAGTACCTCACGCACACATTCACCTTATTCCTATCCAAAAGGAAAGTGATATGCTGTTCTCAAATCCTAAACTTAAACTCACTGCAGAGGAGTTTAAAGAGATAGCAGAGAAGATAAATAAAGAGTTCTAATACAAAAAAATCCAACCAAACGGTTGGATTTTTTTTATATCTAATCACCTCCTGCGCTCCTAAGCAGAGTTTTAAAGAGGTAAATTCAAGGCTTGCGAAGTCTGAGAAACCGGAGTTTACTGGACGTAAATGAGGATTTCGAAGTCAAGCGTAACGCAGAAGTTACCCTTTAAAACTCTGCGTTATTTGGTGTACGTGGGAACGGTATCACATCACGGATGTTGCTCATGCCGGTAACGAATAGAAGAAGGCGTTCGAAGCCTAAGCCGAAACCAGAGTGAGGAGCAGAACCCCAACGACGAGTGTTAAGATACCACCAGATGTCTTTTTCTGGCACACCCATTTCGCCTGCGCGGGTTTTAAGTTTGTCGTAGTCTGCTTCACGTTCAGAACCACCAATAATTTCACCAATTTTTGGGAATAAAACGTCCATGGCACGTACTGTTTTACCATCTTCGTTTTGTTTCATATAGAATGATTTGATTTCTTTTGGATAATCTGTTAAGATAACAGGACGTTTGAAGTGTTCTTCTACTAAATAACGTTCATGTTCAGATTGTAGGTCTGTGCCCCAACCCACACGGAATTCAAATTTCTTACCGTTTCTAACAGCTTCTTCAAGTATTTCAATACCTTCTGTATATGTCAAACGAACAAAGTCGTTTGCTAGTACAAAGTTGATGCGTTCGATAAGTTCTTTGTCGAACATATCGTTTAGGAATTGGATATCGTCTTTACAGTTTTCTAGAGCCCATGTTAAGCAGAATTTAACGAAGTCTTCTGCTAGTTGCATATTGTCGTTGATGTCGTAGAAAGACATTTCTGGCTCAATCATCCAGAACTCTGAAAGGTGACGAGGAGTGTTTGAGTTTTCTGCACGGAATGTAGGACCAAAGGTGTAAATTTCACCTAAAGCAAGAGCACCAAGCTCACCTTCTAGCTGACCAGACACGGTAAGAGAAGCGTGTTTGCCATAGAAATCTTGGCTGAAATCTACTTTTCCGTCTTCAGTTTTAGGAGTATTTTCTAAATCTAAAGTAGTTACAGTAAACATTTGACCTGCACCTTCGCAGTCTGAAGCTGTGATAAGTGGAGTGTGGAAATAATAGAAACCACGTTGGTGGAAGAATGTGTGAATAGCCATAGCCATATTGTGGCGGATACGTAGCACAGCACCAAATGTGTTGGTACGTGGACGAAGGTAAGCAATTTCACGAAGGAACTCCATAGAGTGACCTTTCTTTTGTAGTGGATATGTTTCTGGGTCTGCTTCGCCATAAACTACAATATTTGTAGCTTGAATTTCTACAGACTGACCTTTACCCATAGATTGCACTAGAGTACCAGTTACACCAATACAAGCACCAGTTGTGATTTTTTTAAGCTCATTTTCGTCGAAATTAGCATTATCTACAACTATCTGGATATTATTTATAGTAGAGCCATCGTTTAGAGCGATGAAACTAACATTTTTGTTACCACGACGGGTTCTCACCCAACCTTTTACAATGATTTCTTCTCCGTAGCAAGTCATTTGTAATGCCTTAGCCACTTTAATTCTACTTGTTACACTCATAATCTAAAATTGAGTCGCAAAGTTATTATTTTTTTTTAATTAAAACAACATAGTTACGCCAGCAAGACCATTTATACCAAAATTACGGTAGCCATAATAGGTATCTGCCTTTTGATTTGCTAGGTTTTTGCCTTTGATAAACACTGTTAGCCAGTCTAGAGCTTTATAAGAAGCCCAAACGTCCACGTCGTGAATATCGTTCATTTTCACAACTTCGCCGGCAACTAATGCTTTTCTGTCCGCTAACATTTTATATGAAGCACCTACCTCCCATTTTTCTAGGAATCGATATGTACCTGTAAATTCAACTTTCCATGATGGTTTTTGCCATGCATATTCGTTTTCTTTGGTTTCCCAATAATTAAATGTGGCAGTAAGACCTAAATCAAGACCCTTTACATAGTCGAAATGAAGACCTGCTTTTACATCTACTTTATGAGTGGTAGGTTCTGTTACCACGTCGAATGTATTGGCATATTTACCTGTTGCAATGCCGTTTTCGTCTAGTTCTGCCCTGTTTACAAAGAAATATTGGTCTAAAATAAGGTCGTAGTTGCAACCTACATTAAACAAAAGACCTTCCATTATCTTAATGCGCAGACCTAAGTTTACATTCACTGGGGTGTAGGTAGGTTTTACCTTTAAGCTTGGTGTAATGTATTGGTTTTCACGATATATTTCGTAGTAATAATTTGGGCTATACTCACCACCGATACCTGCATATAGATAGAAAATATCTGGCACAAGACCCCAATGACCATAAACATCTGCAGAGCCTGTAAATGGAAGTTCGGCATGCTCGTCTAAGTCTACAAACATATTTGCGCCCACGTTTACCAACCAATCTTCGCCATGAATTCTATAGAAAGGTTTAAATTTCATTATACCTGCAGTGTGAGTATGTTTTGTGTAAGACTCAGTGTTCATATTCAACACATCAATGTCGGCATCTGCTTCAAGACCAAGTTCACCTTTGCTTAGTTTGCCTGCAAGTTCAAATCCTACTCTTACCATGTGAGCATCTATATTTGAACTGGTACAGAAATATTTGTATCCACCATGCAATTGATAATGAAATTTGCTATTATGGTCGGTAGAATAAACTTTAAAGAACACATCTACATCTGAATTCGTGCCAACAGCATTTTTCATAGAGTCGTTTGGCATAGTGCTCATACCATAATAGTCGAAACCACTATATTTATAATCTACTGATGTTTCCAATTTGGCTTTTTTGAAATTTACTTCATAATTTAGGCCTATATCGGTGATATGATCCATAGCACGAGCTGTAGTGCCATCTTCTAGAGTAATATTTCCAAAAGCACCATTGTGTTTGGCTGTCACATCCAACATTTGGTTGCCTTTTTCCACTAAAGGATAATAAAACTCACCCAATGTTTGCCAGTAAAAGCCCAAACCTGCCTTGAACATACCTTTCTTTCTGTCTTGTATAGAATCGCCGGTAGCCTCATACTCAGTTGGTTTTTGTACTGTAGCAGACTTATCTGTTTTTTCTACTTTAGACCAAGTTGTATAGGTAATTTCTGGTTGTTCTACTTCTACCACTTCTTTTTGTGGTGTTGGGCTTATCTTTTTGGCATTTGCCACTGTTGGGTCGTATTCTCTTTCAACTGTTAAGTCTCTTGAAATTTCTTCTGATGTTTCTTGAGAATATACTGTAAATACAGAACCTAAAGCTAACGCTATAATTAAAAATTTCTTCATTTTATTATTGATTAGATACTGTTTCTGACTCTTTATTATCTATTAACACCAATCTAGAGGCAATAGCATCTGAAATTTCTTTATCATCTGCTACGTAGTTGTCTCTTAGGCTAAGTAGATATTGTTTTGCTTCGAAATAGTTTTCTTTTGCAATGTAAATATCAGATA
This sequence comes from Candidatus Enterocola sp., assembly GCA_045611845.1. Classification (GTDB taxonomy): domain Bacteria; phylum Bacteroidota; class Bacteroidia; order Bacteroidales; family Paludibacteraceae; genus Enterocola. Next base: position 60,656 of record JAZKXZ010000020.1, read on the forward strand.
ATAAGATAAATGACTTCGCTAGATAGTGTGCGTGTGGAGTGCCTTTTTCTATATATGAGAACACTTCAGCCTCTGCTTTGTTTAAATTTCCTTTTGTATAATAATAATTTGCAAGTTCATATTTAGCCTCTGCACCATAAATATTGCGTGTATCGGCAGATAGTGCTACCAAATCGTTATAAGCTGCATCCATATTTGAAAGCGCTGCATATGATTTATATCTATCGTAACGTGCTTCTGTAAGGATTTCATCGTCGGAATATGCATTTATAATATCAGTAGATACCTCAATTGTTTTGTTGTAGTCTTTTAATATATAAGCACAACGTAAGATACCCACTTTTGCAGGCTGTCTGCTTTCTGCGCTACCTACTTGATCTAGTTTTGTGAAATATGCTAACGCATCTTCATATTTTTGTAGATCGTATGCTATAGAAGAAGCTCTTTGAAGAGAAAACTCTAGGTTTGGATTTTCTGCGTTATCCAACAATTTAGCATACAAGGCAAGCGACTCTGAATATTTTCTTTCTTGATAATAACTATTTGCTAGATAGTATTGTGCCAAGGTATTGTATTTTCCTTGTGGATACATATTTATGTATTTGTCAAGGGCTACACTTGCTTCTGCATAGTTGCTTTTGAAGTAGATTTTCTCTGCAGCTTTGTATTGTAGAGAGTCTTCTTTTGTGGTTGAGGATTTACCCAATTGTTGTGCCAACTGATTAAATTCATCCACTTTGTTGGTATCTACCATTATACTTTCTAATGCAGAAAGTGCTGTAGCTGCCTCCTCTGTATTTGGATATGTTACTGCCACTTTTTTGTATGTTGCTGCAGCCTCTGCCACCTTGCCAGAGTTGTATTGAAGCATAGCTATTTGCAGTTGAGCCTTTCTTACAACAGGGTTTGAAGCAGGGAATTTCTTTGAAATATCCTCGAAACTTGCAATAGCTTCATCGTTTTTATTTAAAGCAATGTATGCTTTACCTACCTCAAACAATGCATCGTCGTTCCAATCAGATTTTGGGAAACGTGTTTGTAAGTCGTTAAGAGTTTCAATTTTTTCGTTATAACTCTTTTGCAAACCTAAAACAAACGCTTTTTGGTATAAAGCATAGTCCACACCTTTATATGTGCCACCAATTTCTACAGATTGGTTATATGATTTTAATGCTTGTTCAAAGTTTCTTTGTAGGAAATAACAGTCGCCAATTCTATTCAAGGCATCCAATCTCATTACTGGATTCACCTTTTCTATAATTTCATATTTTCTAAACCAATTTGCAGCAGACTTATAATCTTTTTTGTTCCAATAAATATAAGCAATATTGTATTGTGCAAAACGATACTCGTCTTGGTCTATAGAAACTGTCTTTTTAAGATATAGATTAAATTGCTCTTCTGCCTCGTCGTATTTTTTTGAGCGATATAGACACTCACCATACCAAAAATGTGCACGAGCAGTAATGTCGGCATTGTATGATTTTTCGCCTATTAAGGTTTGAAGATGCACCATTGCATCAGAGTATTTTCTGTTTGCAATAGCATCTGTTGCCATACCAAAAAGTACTCTTTGCTCTGCTTCTTTTACTACACTGTCTGTAGAATTTAAGTTCTTGATAGAAGCATATGCTTGAGAATAATTGGTTGTGGTAAGATAAGAAGAAATAAGATACTCGTGTACTTTTTCTTTGTGTTTTGAGTTTGGAAACTCTTTTAAGAATCTTTCAAATGCCTCTACAGACTCGTTGAAAGCTGAATATGAAAGTTCGTATGTTAAAAGTGCATAATTGTAAAGTGCATCTTCTTGTATTTGCTTGTCAAAGCTTAAACGAGAAGCCTTGTCGAAAGACATACGTGCATTTTTCTTGTCGGCAAGTTTTAAATATGACATAGCAGTGTGGAAATAACTGTTTTGTCCCAATTTATCTTTCTCGCTTGTAGATTTTGCTAGTGCCTTAACTGCTTTGTCGTAGTTTTCTGTGTTGTAATAAGACATACCAAGAGCATACCAATCTTCACGGGTAATTTTCTTGCTTAGCTTTTGGTATTTCTCCAAAAGTTCTATAGTTTGTGCATATTCTTTACTAGAAAACTTGCACACTGCCAATATTTTATACACCTCAGCATTATCTTTTTTAATTTCTCCTTTAGAGATAATTTTTTCGGCATATTGTGTGCTTTTTTCGCAGTTGTCTAGCAAGAAATACAATCTACATAATAAAAGTGGAGTTTCTTCTTTGAAAGCAGGAGCATTTTCTGCTACTAAGATATTTTCTAGAGCCACAGAATAGTTTTTTAGTCTATATTGAGAATATCCATAATAGTAGTGAGCTGGCACATCGTACTTCTCAGAGTTGCGTTTAAGCAATAATCCGAACTCGTATGATGCTTCCTCATATTTTTTTCTATCTAGATATGCATAACCACGATAAAATAGTAGTGCATTTATATCTTCGTCTGTAAGATTTTCGCGTCTTACCTTTTCTAAAATAGCAAGGGCATTTTTGTGTTTGCCTGCTTCTATTTCTAGAATACCTATATATAAATGAAATTTATCTAGTTCTGAAGCGTATGGATATGCTAGCACGTATGCTTCCAATTTATTTATAGCGTCAGCATTTCTTAAATAATATGCAGACAGTGCAGAGGTATATTCTGCTTTTCTTTTTTCTTCTGCATCATCAATGCCTTCTGCCAATAATTCTTCTGTATATCTGTATGCTGCAGAGTAGTTTTTGCTATGGAAAAACTCTTCGGCATGCTCCATAAGACGAGATTCTTCGTTGTGAAATGGAGAATCTGTAGCAGATATATTAAATGCTATTAGAGAAAATAAAATTAAGGATAATATCTTTTTCATTTTTTTTGAATAAATGTAAGTCCGTCGCGCAAAGGTAATATAAAATAAGAAATTTTTTCTTTTTGGGTATTTAAATAATCGTTAAAAGCTAGTAGCCCTTTGGTTTGATAATCGTTTGAGGCTACCTTCTCAACCACTTTACCACCCCATAGTGTATTGTCGGCAAGAATAAAGCCTCCAGGGGTAAGTTTGTCGAATACTGCATTATAATATTCTATATAATGTCTTTTATTGGCATCAATAAAGATAAGGTCAAATGTTTCGTTGCACTCTTCTAGCCATTTAAGTGCATCTGCAATAATAAATTCTATTTTTGAAGCATTAGGCGAAGCGTTTATATACTCACGTGCCATATCTTCTATTTCATCATCGATGTCGATGGTAATAAGTTTACCATCTTCTGGCAAGTTTTCTGCAAGGCAAATGGCAGAATAACCCACGTATGTGCCAAGTTCTAGGATGCGTTTTGGCTTAATCATAGCCACAAGCATACTAAGCAAACGACCTTGAATATGACCAGATAGCATGTGAGGGTGAAGAAGTTTCACATTTGCCTCATGAGTAAGTTTCTGAAGAAGCTGAGCTTCTGGCTCAGAGTGATCAAGAATATATTTTTCTAATTCTTTCATTATAAATAAATTATCTCACTTAATTTTTCTTTTACAAAATATTTTTGCGCCACATCAAGCACCTCATCGGCAGAAATGGCCATATATTTTTCTATGGTTTCATTTATATCAGACACCAGAGAAAAAGTCATATATTGTTTTACAGACGAGAGAATAGTGCTTTCTCTGTTTTCCTGTGCCAAATATACCTGACCCACAATTTGTCTTTTACTTCTGGATAGCAAAGTTTGAGAAATCTTGTTTTGCACAAGAAGGTCTATTTCCTTATATGTTAAGCGTTTAGCCCTTGCAAGGTCTTCGTGATCGGTACCTAAATACACATACCAAAGCCCTGTATCAGAATATGTTTGATATTGAGAATCTACCTGATAGACTAGTGCATTTTTCTCTCTTAAAGACAGATTTAATTTACTAGTCATATTTGGACCACCTAATATATTATTTAACAAAAAGAACGCATATTTTTCTTTTTCCGAAATGGATGGTGCTCTACCTCCTATAACGTAATGCAATTGGGCTGTATTGCGTTTTATCTCAAGTTTTTTAGGAAAATATTCTTTAGGTGTAATTCTTTGGAAGTTTCTTACACTTGACTCCACAGGCACAAGGTATTTATTTACCAATTTTTCTACATAGGTTTGCGAAAAATCGCCCATTGAGAAAAACACCAATTCATCTGTGGTATAACATCTTTTGTAGAAGTTAATCAGTTTTTCTGAAGTAATAAGATCTAAAGAATCTTTTGTTCCTAATATGTTTCTACCAAGCGAGAAACCATCAAACAACACCTCCTCTAAATCGTCGATTATAGACTCTGCAGGAGCATCTAAATATGAATCTATCTCGTCTTTTACTACCTCTTTTTCTTTTAGAAGTTCTTCCTCTCCTATCGTAGAATTGAATATTACATCCATAATCAAGTCTACCGCACGAGAAAAATCTCTTTTCAGTACTATTGAATAAACAACGGTCTCTTCTTTTGTGGTATAAGCATTAAGTTCTCCACCTACTGTTTCTAGGCAGTTCATCACCTGATATTGAGACCTCTTTTTAGTGCCTTTAAAGAACAAATGCTCCAGAAGATGAGCCATGCCGTGCTCATTCTGAAGTTCGTCTCTAGTGCCTGTGTTTGCCATTATGCCACAATACACCACATCTGACTTACAAGGTATATGAAGTATTCTCATGTTTAAACCTCAAAAAAGAAGCTGACTTTTTAGCCAGCTTCTTTTTATATCTTGGATAATTTTAATTCTTATTTGTTATTGTTACCCTTGTCTGAGCCTACGCGGTCCATTGCACAACGGAAACCTATATCGTTACTGCTTTCTGCTTGTTCTTTGTAACGACGAGTAGAAGGGTTTAACCAGTATGAGCGGTCTTTCCAGCTACCACCTTTATATACACGTGTGGTATTTGAAATATGAGTAGCAAGAAGTTTTTCTCTGTCACCATCTAGGCTTTCATCTGGGTTGTATAGACGATTAGTTGCTTTATCAGAGTCTAAAACTTCTAACCATTTGCCTGGATCTACTTGAGATTGAGCGTCACCGTCTTTGTAGTTACGAACATCAAATTTGTTGTATTCTGCTAAACTGTCTTTAGAAACTGGAACTGCGTATGCTAAACGACCTAGGCTATCTAATTGATAGTTTTCTAGAGAGTCTTTAACTGGAGCAACATAAACGTTACCACGGAATGGGTTGTATTCTGAGTATTCTTCGCTAGAAGCTTGACGATATACGTCCATTGTCCATTCGTTTACGTTACCTGCCATATTGTATAGACCAAATTCGTTTGGCCAGAATGAGTTTACAGGAGCTGTGATATTTGCTTTATCGTTTAAGTCGCCAGATACACCCATCATGTCACCTCTACCACGAGAGAAGTTGGCCATGATTTTACCACGAGCCTGACGAGAAGGGTTACGTGTTTGAGAACCGTCCCATGGGAAAATACGACGTTCGTCATAGTTTTCCATATCTTTGTCTGATGTGATACCGTATGCAGCAAACTCCCATTCAGCTTCTGTAGGAAGACGATATTCTGGAAGTAAGATACCATCAGACATATTTGTTTTACGAGCGTCACCAAATGCATTTACTTGAGTAGATTTTTCTGCAGCTGGGTCGTATGCATCAGTTTTTAGATATTTACCTGTATTGTAAACTTTAGCTACTGCAATAGAGTCGTTTTCAAAACGAGCAGAGTCGCGATAGATAGCTTCGAAATCTGGGAAGTCGATTACACCAGCTTCTTTAAGACGAAGTTCGTTTACACGGTCTGAACGCCATACGCAGTAGTCGGTAGCTTGTTCCCAAGATACACCTACAACTGGATACATATCGTATGCAACGTGTGTAAAGTAGTAGTTTAGATATGGTTCGTTGTATGCTAATTCTTCACGCCATACAGTTGAGTCTGGACGACATTTGTTTGCCACTTCAGATCCATACATGAAAGCCATCCAATATACATATTCTCTCCAGTCGCGGTTAGAGATTTCATATTGGTCCATGTAGAATGTATTTACAGTAACACGACGTGGGTAGTTATTCCATTCACTGTAAGTATCTTCTGTTACTCTACCCATAGTAAAAGTACCACCTTCTACTAAAACCATTCCTGGAGGGGTATCTTGTTCGTAGTTGTCAACTACTTGGAAACCGCCGTATTCAGCATCGTTATATTTCCAACCAGTAGTGTTAGAAGTACTTTTGTTACACGAAGAAATAGCTAGCATAGAAAGACCAGCTAAAACGAAAGTTAAAATGTTTTTTATTTTCATAGTAATCGATATATTCCGAAGGTTATTTTTTATCGCCTACAAAGATAACTGAATTTTTGTATAGATATTGTATGAAAACCAAAAAAAAATTGTTTTTTTTCAAAAAGTGGTCTATATTTTTTTTATTTTTGCAAAAAAACTAAGGAAATGCCACATAAAGAAGACTTAACTATTTGCATTAAAGGGAAGTTAATAGATTTCAGTTCTCCTAAAATAATGGGGATTGTTAATTGCACCACAGACTCTTTCTACGAAAAAAGCAGATGGAATCTAGATTCTCTAAAATATGCCGATATTATTGATATAGGTGGATGTTCTACTAGACCGGGCTCTACCCCTGTAGATAAAAGTCAAGAAAAGAAACAATTAAATAAGGGTATAAACCTACTTAGAGAAAGATTTCCAGGAGCAATTATATCCGTTGACACATTTAGACCAAGCATTGCTCAGTGGGCTATAGAAGAAAAAGGTGTTGATATAATAAATGATGTATCTGGCGGTATGGTAAATATGTTTGAAACCGCTGCTAAATATAATGTACCATACATTCTAACCTTTGCTGAAGAAGGTTTTTCTGCCGATATGATGTATTTCTTTTCTAAAAAAATAGAAAAATTATACTCTCTTGGCGTTAGCGACATTATATTAGACCCTGGATTTGGTTTTAACAAAACTATGGAACAAAACTTTGAGATAGCCAAGAATATGGACTGTCTTAAATGTTTCAATTTACCTATTTTGGTAGGTATTTCTAGAAAATCTATGGTTCAACACGCCACAAGCACAAATGCAAACTCTGCCCTAAACGGCACCACAGCATTAAATGCTATTCTTTTAGAAAAAGGAGCAAATATTCTTAGGGTACACGACACTAAAGAAGCTAAAGAAACAGTTAATATATTTGAACACATATATAACGTATGATAGAATTTCACCTTAAAGACCTACTAGACATTCTTATAGTAGCGTTTCTACTTTACCAAACATACAGACTACTAAAAGGAACTTCGGGAATGAATATTTTCGCAGTTCTTTTAACCTTCGTTGTTGTATGGTTTTTGGTTTCTTACGTTTTCCAAATGGAACTTTTAGGTTCTATTATAAATAAGGTAGCAAATGTAGGTATCATCCTTATTGTAATCCTTTTCCAAGACGAGATAAGAAACTTTATGGCTAAACTTTTTAGCCGTACAGCCACAAATGGTTTGGTAAAAAGGATTAAAAAAATGATTTTTAAAGTAGATGACACCAATCACATGAGTGGTATTGAGCAGATAACTCAAGCCGTATTCAACTGCGCAAAAACAAAAACAGGTGTATTAATAGTTATAGAACAAGAAGCAGAACTTACCCACTATGGACTAAGTGGCGAGGTAATCGACGCTGAAATAAACTCTCGCCTTATAGAAAATATATTCTTTAAAAACACCCCTCTACACGACGGCGCCATGATTATTTCTAAAGACAGAATTATGGCTGCAGGTTGTATTCTACCCGTGTCTAACAGAACAGACATACCTAAACACCTAGGTCTTCGTCACCGTGCAGGACTTGGCATGACAGAAAAAACCGACGCACTTGTTATTATTGTTTCGGAGGAAACTGGGAAAGTATCTTGTATGAAACAAGGCACATTAAATCTAGGTGTTAATAAAGAAGAACTTACTTCTTTCCTAAAGAAAGGTAGTATTAATTAGATTTTTGCTAACTTTGCAACGCTTTTGAAAAATCTATAACAAAACATATATAAAAAATGGCTTACAATTTTCTTACAGCTGAACAAGCAGCTGAATTAATTAACAATGGCGACGTAATCGGCTTTAGTGGTTTCACCCCTGCTGGTTGTCCAAAAGAAGTTCCTTCTGCCCTAGCAAAACGTGCAGAAAAGTTCCACGCAGAAGGTAAAGAGTTTAAGATTGGTATGTATACTGGCGCTTCTACTGGCGATTCTACAGACGGTGCTTTAGCTCGCGCTAATGCTGTTAGCTTTAGAACTCCATATCAATCAAACAAAGATATGCGTACATCTTTAAACACACCAGGAGCTACCGAATATTTCGATATGCACCTTTCTCAACTAGCACAAGAACTTCGTTATGGTTTCCTTCCAAAACCAAATGTAGCAATCATTGAAGCTTGTGACCTAACAGAAGATGGCGAAATCGTTCTTACATCTGGTGTAGGTATCTCTCCTACCATTGCTAATTTAGCTGACAAGATTATTATCGAGCTTAACAGCCGTCACCCAAAAGCTCTACGTGGTATTCACGATATTTACGAACCACTAGATCCTCCTTACCGCAAAGAACTTCCTATCTATACAGCTAGCGACCGTGCTGGTAGCCCAGTTCTTAAAGTAGATCCTAAAAAAATCGTTGCTGTAGTAGAAACAAATAGAAAAGACGAAGTTGGTGGTTTCACAGCTCCAGACGAAGTAACCTCTCGCATTGGTAAATATGTGTCTGAATTCCTTACACAAGAAATCAAAGCTGGTCGCATTCCTGCGTCTTTCCTTCCTATCCAATCTGGTGTAGGTAACATTGCTAACGCTGTGATGTTTGAACTTGGAAACAACCCAGAAATTCCTGCATTCCAAATGTATACAGAAGTAATCCAAGACGCTGTTATCGACCTTATGAAAAAAGGTAGAGTAAGCTTTGCAAGTGGTTGCTCACTTACTGTAACAGACCCTGTTCTTCAAGAAATCTATGACAACCTAGACTTCTTCCACGATAAACTAATCCTTCGTCCACAAGAACTTTCAAACAACCCAGAACTTGTTCGCCGAATGGGTCTTATCACTATCAACACTGCACTAGAAGCAGACATCTATGGCAACATCAACAGTACTCACGTAATGGGTACCAAAATGATGAACGGTCTAGGTGGTTCAGGAGACTTTACACGTAATGCATATATTTCTATCTTTACAACTCCTTCTACTGCAAAAGGTGGTGCAATTAGTGCTATCGTGCCTATGGTATCTCACATCGACCACAGCGAACACTCTGTTAAAGTTCTTATCACAGAACACGGTATTGCAGACCTTAGAGGTACATCTCCACGTCAAAGAGCAGAACTTATCATCAACAACTGCGTGGATCCACAATATCGTCCAATGTTTAGAGAATACCTTGCAAAAGCAACTAAGGGTCAAACTCCAACCGATTTGAACTCTTGCTTCAATATGCACAAAGCTTTCATTGAAACAGGGGATATGAGAAACGCTAAATTCTAGACGATTAATTTTTATTATACAAAAAGAAGTGATTATCGTTTGATAATCACTTCTTTTTTTGTATCCTACCCCGTAGGGGTTCAACTCTAGGTAGGCAGGTATCAGAGTCGGACCCTGAGCCTGTCGAAGGGTTAAAAAGTATAAGGGTTACGGAATAATTAAGTTTATAAATCTAATTATTCGGTAGTACATACAAACGCGTTCCTGCTTGCCCTTCCTCTTTCGGCGCATAATTATGGTAAAAGTAAGTTAAAATATGTTAATAAGAAGGGGGGTAGAAAGTTTTTTGTACCTTAGTAGAATCATTTCTCCGACTTTCAAAACGATAAAAAAACAGAGAAAACAAACATATTACTAACATATTACTAACAACAAAAAATTAGAGAGTATGAAAAAACATTTACTATTTATTTTTTCTGCATTGTTGCCCCTGTTGGCAAGTGCACAGACAGTAGAGATTGAGGGTATCTGGTATGTACTGACCGTAGGAACTGGTCAAGCCGAGGTAACACGCAATCCTGACAATACCACAAAGTATACAGGTGAAGTCACAATCCCTTCTACTGTAACAAAGGATGAGGTGGAGTATAGCGTGACGAGTATTGGACAGAATGCTTTCCGTGAATGTAGTGAACTTACTGCTGTAAACCTCCCAAACAGCTTGACAAGCATTGGTAATTATGCTTTTTATGAAAGTGACGCGCTTACTGCCATTTCCGTTCCTGAAAATGTATCAAGTATTGGTAAATCTGCTTTCAATGGATGTACAAAGCTCGCATCTGTCACCCTTCCGGAAAGTATGGAAAGTATCGGAACTTATGCCTTTCGTGATTGTGCCCTTACCTCTATCGTTATCCCCGAGGGCATAACAAGTATTGGAGACCAAACATTCTACGGTTGCGATATTCTTGCCTCTATCACAATTCCTGCGAGTGTGACAAGTTTTGGTAGCGAAGCTTTCAGATCTTGTGAGTCGCTTACAGATGTTTATATCAGTAGCGTAGAGGCTTGGTGTAATATCTCTGTAGGTTTTAGGTACGATACCCCACTTCAATATGCTACTAACCTTTATTTGAATGGCACTCTTGTAACAGAACTCACTATCCCCGGTACAGTGACAGCTGTAAAAGATTACGCTTTTTATGGGCTAAATGGTATTACTTCTGTGATTCTTTCTGAAGGAGTGACGAGTGTTGGGGAGTATGCTTTCAGAGATTGTGGCAATATTGAAACTCTCACTCTTCCTACAAGTGTGGAAAGTATTGGAAATAGTGCTTTTAATGGTTGTGAAAAACTTACTTCTATTACTTGCAAGGCGACTACTCCTCCTACTTGTGGTGGTAGCAATACATTCGTTTTTGTGGACAAGTCAACTCCAGTGTATGTGCCAGCAAGCGCAGTAGAGACCTATCAGGCAGCGGAAATATGGATGGACTTTACCAACATTCAGGCAATGCCCGAGGTGACTGTAACAGGTATTACACTTGACCAAACCACAGCCACCCTCACCGAAGGTGAAACGCTTACACTCACCGCTACTGTAGCTCCTGATGATGCTACCGACAAGACTGTTGTATGGAGCACATCAGATGCCGAAGTGGCTACCGTAGATGAGAATGGTATCGTTACCGCAGTAGCCGAAGGTACTGCTACCATCACCGCTACCGCCAGTGGCAAAGAAGCTACTTGCGTAGTAACTGTAGAAGGGGGAGTTACCACTGCCATCGAACAGGTCGAGGCTCAAGGCTCAACAGTTGAAGGCTCAACAGTTGTCTACGATCTCATGGGTCGCCGCGTAAAGAAGGCCGAGAAGGGCATCTACATCGTGAACGGCCGTAAAGTTATGATTAGATAAGGTAATGTGCAAAAAGAAGAGATGCGGATTCACGTGAGTGGGTCCGCATTTCTCTTTTCCTATTCCTGAAGAGGGCGTTCCTACTTCCGGGTGTAGTCGATGAAGGTGTTGAAATCTACTTCTTTTTTCATCGTTACTGTGTGTTACAAAAATAAAACTTTATTCTTGCTTGACACAGTTCATTTTACACTCTCTTTTTTTCTTTTTTCCTCAGTGAGAAAGTTTAATGATTGTTCTGATAAACAAAGGTACTTCTTGATGTCTTTTCTTGCTAGACCAAGTAGAATGCCAAAGGCAGTCTTGCAAATAAATCCATCAAGGTAGTTATGGTGGTTTATCAGAGCAAATCAAATGTAAATCAAATATCGGGTAATTTTTGGGTAATTTTTATAAAGCAACAAACCCTAACTATTTTTTGTTTCAAATAGTTAGGGTTTTTCATTGTTGCCTCACGAGGATTCGAACCTCGACAGGCAGAACCAAAATCTGTAGTGCTACCATTACACCATGAGGCAATCCGCTCAATTGCGGTGCAAAGATAATACATTTTTTTTATACACAATAATTTTTAGTAAAAAAAATGCCTCTGCACGCAATTTTTTATTTCAAAATAAGTAAATAATAGTTCTTTTTACCTTTTTGAACTAATAAATACTTTTCATTTAATAAAAATTCAGCGTTTAAGGTAAGTTCCAAATCTGATACTTTTTCTTTGTTTACTGCAAAACCACCATTTTGGATTAGCTTACGCATTTCGCCTTTTGAAGCAAATACTGCTGCATCATCTGTAAGCACATCCATTAGTTTTTTACCTAAAACTACATCTTTTGAAACCTCAAATGTAGGAACACCGTCGAATACTGCAAGAAGAGTGTCTTCGTCTAGTTTCTTAAGAGAATCTGATGTTGCATTACCAAAAAGAATAGAACTAGCCTCTACAGCCATTTCATAATCTTGCTCAGAGTGTACCATAATGGTAATTTCTTTTGCAAGACGTTTTTGAAGCACGCGAAGGTGTGGAGCAGCTGCGTGTTCTGCCACAAGAGCTTCTACTTCTTCTTTTGGAAGGAATGTGAAAATCTTAATATATTTTTCAGCATCTGCGTCAGAAACATTTAACCAGAATTGGTAGAACTTGTATGGAGAGGTGTATTTTCTGTCTAGCCATACGTTGCCACTTTCTGTTTTACCAAATTTTCCACCGTCTGCTTTTGTAATAAGAGGACAAGTTAAAGCATATGCTTCACCGCCAAGTTTACGACGGATAAGTTCTGTACCTGTGGTAATGTTACCCCATTGGTCAGAGCCACCAAGTTGAAGTTTACAGTTTTTAGTTTCGAATAAGTGATAGAAGTCGAAACCTTGAACTAGTTGGTATGTAAACTCAGTAAAAGACATACCTACAGAAGATTCTGCAGAAAGACGCTTTTTAACGCTGTCTTTTGCCATCATATAGTTTACGGTAATGTGTTTACCAATGTCACGGATAAATGCCAAGAAACTAAAATCTTTCATCCAGTCATAGTTATTCACCATTTCTGCAGCATTTGGAGCATCGCTATCAAAGTCTAAGAAGCGAGAAAGTTGTTTCTTAATGCATTCTTGATTGTGACGAAGTGTTGCTTCGTCTAGTAGGTTACGTTCTGCACTTTTGCCAGATGGGTCACCAATCATACCTGTAGCACCACCTACAAGAGCAAGAGGTTTGTGACCGCAACGTTGGAAGTGACGAAGCATCATCACACCCACTAAGTGACCGATATGAAGTGAGTCAGCAGTAGGGTCGATACCCAAGTATGCTGTAGTCATTTCTTTTTCTAATTGTTCCGCTGTACCTGGCATCATAGAGTGAATCATTCCACGCCAAGTTAGTTCTTCTACAAAATTCATTTTATTTTCGTTTACTTTTAAAAAATTCTTTCATTAGTGCAGCACATTCGTCTGCTAAAACTCCTGAAACCACCTCGGTTTTTTCGAGCAACGCATTTGGAGATTTTACGGTGAAACCGTACTTTTCTTCACTTGCACCATACACCACTCTAGGAATCTTTGCCCAATAAATAGCACCTGCACACATCACGCAAGGTTCTACAGTAACATACAGAGTGCAATCTGGCAAATATTTAGCACCTAGTTCCGCCATTGCCGATGTTAAGACCTGCATTTCGGCATGTGAGGTAGCATCTTTTAGTGTTTCTGTAAGATTGTGTGCGCGAGCAATAATTCTACCTCCCATTACTAGCACTGCTCCCACTGGCACTTCGTCTTCTGCGTACGCCTTGCGAGCCTCCATTAGTGCTTGCTTCATATATTTTATATCTTCTTCCATTAGAAAAGTTCTGGAGTGTCTTTCTCCATTTGTTTTAATATATGACGCACTATAGTTTCGCGATAAAATCTTGATTTATTCTTAATCCTGTATCTAGAGAGATAATTTTCAATTGCCTCCATCTCTTTATCGTTGAGCATGAAAGTAATTTTATGCTTTCTGACCAACTTTTCCCTTACAGGAACTAATATTTCTCTCTTTTTAGCGCACATTAATTAGAAAATCACTATTTTTGTGCAAAAGTAACTATTTTTTCTGTATAAAAAAATCCATTGCCACGAAAAATGAATAACAAGGTTATTTATAGAAGTTTATGTGAAAAACATAAGGAGATTCCACTCTTTATGAGGGCATGGTGGCTAGACGCTGCTTCTAAAGAAAATTGGGATGTGATTTTTAGCAAAAATGGCGATGAAATCGTTGGTTTTTTCATTTTCTCATATCAAGAGAAACTTGGCAAAAAGATAGTTACCAACCACCCACTCACCCAATACGCTGGTCCTTACGTTTTCTATCCAGAAGGGCTAAACAAGAGTGAAATTTACTCTTTCGAAAACAAAGTTTACACTTCGCTTATAGAGCAACTTGAAGCAAAAAACTTCGATTTCATCGAGATAAATTGCCATCGTTCTTTCCAAAATTGGCAACAATTCTTTTGGAGCGGTTATAAGCAAACTACAAAATACACATACATTTTAGAGAATATCTCAGACAGAGAAAGTCTGCTAAAAGACATGTCGTATAGCCAAAGAGGAAAGAGAATTAAAAAAGATGCTGGTAAGTATCATTTTTCTCTAGAATTATCTGCAGAAGATTTTTACGATTTCTATAATGCAAACTTAAAAGAGCAGGATAAAACTATTTTCTACAGCAAAGAGTATTTTTTGAGGCTATACAATGCGGCAAAATGCAGAAATCAAGGGCAAATTATAAGCATCTACAACGGTGAAAATGAACTACTTGCAGCCCTTTGGACTGTATGGGATAGCGAGTTTGCCTATAATATGATAATGACTTCCGACAAAAAGAAAAAGTGTAGCGAAGGCACTACACTTTTAATTTGGGAAACATTAGCTTTTTTAAATGGTAAAACTAAAAACTATGACTTTGAAGGCAGCATGATTAAGGGTGTGGCCCTTAGAAATCAATCGTACGGAGCCACTGCCGTGCCATACCATAGCATAAGCAAGTCTAATAGCATACTTATGTCTGCTTGGAAGAAATACCAAGAGTACAAAAATCAACAGAATATCAAGAAAACTTCTTTAAAATAGTAGAACGCCAAAATCACTGCTACTATTATTCCTAACACCATTCCTACAAATGTGCCAACAAAAGAGCCAAATCCTGCTTTAATACTACTTTCAAAGTTCATTCCTCCGATAAGTTCGCCTACCACAGCTCCTATAAAAGGACCTAAAAAGATACCAATTGGAGGGAATACTAGTCCTATTATCACCCCTACTACACTACCCCAATTGCCGTATTTTGTGCCACCAAACTTACTCACACCCCAAATTGGAATAAAGTAGTTTAGCAACTGCACTATGGCTACTATCACACCCCAAACAACAAAGAATTTCCATGTGAGTGTACAACCTGGGATTAGCAAAAGAAGAAGCAATCCGATGTAGCTAATTGGAGTGCCTGGAAGCATTGGAATGATAGTGCCAATAAGCCCTACCAAAACAAAAATTGCACCTAAAATTGCGATTGCTATATCCATATTAGTTATCTAAATCAATTACTATTCCTTGATAATTGAATTTTATTTCTACATTGTTTACAAGTTCTACCTCAATGTATTTTTTATATTTTTCCATTTTCTCTATCTTCACATTAGGAAAATTATCATCCAAATATGTTTTAATGAAATCTGGAATAAGTTGTTGAGGAAAATCCATATACTCACTGCTAATTTCTTTCCAATCACCAGTATTTGTTACTTTTACCTCGTCGCCTGTATTAAAAGTTAACTCATAACTAGAGCCAAAAATGCCGTAATAAGACTCTACAAATGCCACTTTCATATTAGGGAAAGTTTGCTCTATAAAATCTTTTGCTTCTTTGGTCATTTCACTATATGCAATAGGCTTACCAGCCCAACAACTTGTTGCTACACACATAAGTGATACCAGTAAAAATAACATTCTTTTTTTCATAATTCTACTTTTTTAAGTTATTGAATAACACAAATATATACATAATCAGAAAAAAAACACTAATTTTGTGGGAAATTTATATTTTTTTAAAATTTATGAGTAAAAAGTTTAATCGTACAACAGTAACCTCAGCACTTCCATATGCAAATGGACCTGTTCACATTGGTCACTTAGCAGGTGTTTATGTTCCAGCTGACATTTATGTTCGTTACCTACGCTTAAAAGGCGAAGATGTATTATTTATAGGCGGTTCTGATGAGCACGGGGTTCCTATCACTATAAAAGCTAAAAAAGAAGGTGTTACTCCACAGGACATTGTGGACCGTTATCACAATATTATCAAAGATTCATTCAAAGAATTTGGTATTTCTTTCGATATTTATTCACGCACTTCTGGTCCTGTTCATCACGAAGTAGCTTCAGACTTTTTCAAAAAACTTTACGAAAAAGGTGAGTTTATCGAAAAAGAAAGCGAACAATACTACGACGAAGAAGCAAAACAATTCCTTGCAGACCGTTATATTACAGGTGAATGTCCTCACTGTCACGCAGATGGTGCATACGGCGACCAATGCGAAAAATGTGGTACATCACTTTCTCCACTAGATTTAATCAACCCAAAATCTGCTATTAGCGGTAGCAAACCAGTACTTAAATCTACAAAACACTGGTATTTGCCACTAGACAAACACGAAGGTTGGCTTCGTGAGTGGATTCTTGAAGACCACAAAGAATGGCGTCCAAACGTGTATGGCCAATGCAAAAGCTGGTTAGATATGGGGCTTCAACCACGTGCTGTGAGCCGTGACCTTGACTGGGGTATTCCTGTGCCAGTAGAAGGTGCAGAAGGCAAAGTGCTTTATGTGTGGTTCGACGCTCCTATTGGTTATATCTCAAACACAAAAGAACTACTTCCAGACACTTGGGAACAATGGTGGAAAGCAGAAGATACAAGATTAATCCATTTCATCGGAAAAGATAATATCGTATTCCACTGCATCGTATTCCCTGCTATGCTTAAAGCAGAAGGTTCATATATCCTTCCAGACAATGTTCCTTCAAACGAGTTCTTAAACCTAGAAGGCGACAAAATTTCTACTTCTAGAAACTGGGCAGTGTGGCTTCACGAATATCTTGTAGACTTCAAAGGTAAACAAGACGTTCTTCGTTATGTGCTTACAGCAAATGCGCCTGAAACTAAAGACAACGACTTCACTTGGAAAGACTTCCAAGCAAGAAACAACAGTGAACTTGTGGCTATTTATGGTAACTTCGTAAACAGAACACTTGTTCTTACTCATAAATATTTTGAAGGAAAAGTTCCTGTTAGAGGCGAACTTACAGATTACGACAAAGAAACTCTTAAGGAATTCTCTGATATTAAACTAGAAGTAGAAAAACTTTTAGACAACTTCAAGTTCCGTGATGCTCAAAAAGAAGCTATGAACCTAGCTCGTATTGGTAACAAATACCTTGCTGATACTGAACCTTGGAAACTAGCTAAAACAGACATGGAAAGAGTGGGTACAATCCTTAATATTGCTCTTCAAATTACAGCAAACCTTGCTATTGCATTTGAGCCATTCCTTCCATTTAGCTCTGCTAAACTAAGAGATATGCTTAAACTTTCTTCTTGGAGCTGGAGCGAACTTGGTAGCATCAATCTACTAGCAACTGGCGCAGAAATTTCTCCTGCTGAGCTTCTATTTGAAAAGATTGAAGACGCTGCTATCGACGCTCAAATCAAGCGTTTGGAAGACACAAAAGTACAAAACGAGATAAACAATTACAAGCCAGAAGAAGTGAAAGAAAATGTTTCTTTCGACGAATTTATGAAGCTAGACATCCGTGTGGGCACTGTGCTAGAATGCCAAAAAGTGCCTAAAGCAGATAAACTTCTTCAATTCAAGATAGACGATGGTATGGGTTGCAGAACAATTGTTTCTGGTATCGCTCAACACTACGCACCAGAAGATTTAGTAGGCAAACAAGTATGCTTTATTGCAAACTTCCCTGCTAGAAAACTTAAAGGCATTGAAAGCCAAGGTATGATTCTATCTGCAGAAGATGCAAATGGTAGATTGGTAGTTATTTCACCTTCTGATTTAGTTACAAACGGCGTGAAAGTTTGCTAAAAATGAGAAAAACATTATTCGTAATATTATCTCTTATTTTGGTTGCAAATCTGTTTGCTCAAACAGATAGATACCTTTACGCCCCACTATATGAGGGTTGTGTAGACGATGAACCTTCTCCTATTTATGGAGGCACATACAATGCATACCCAAAAGAGCTAATAGATGCTCAATTTCCTGGCGGAGAGGTGGAATTATCACTTTTCATACACCAAAACACAGAAAGACAAGAGGTGTATAGCGGTGAAACCGACGAAAATGGCAAAGCACTACTAGTAACTGGCGAAGTTTTAGTACAATTTGTAATAGACAGATGTGGCAAACCTGGTAGATTTCAGATTATACAATCTCTAACAGAAGAACAAGACGCAGAAGCACTTAGGATTATGGAAATGCTTCCTGTATTTAAGTCTGCATCTATAAACGGCGTGAGAGTAAAATCTGCATATATCGCTCCTATCAAGTTTAAATGGAAACATATGCCAGAACCTGAACCAGAGCCAGAATACAACTACGACGAATATTATTACGATGATTGGTGGTAACAGATGATAGAAGAGGTAGATATGTTAGAAATAGGAAATACTATAGTTTCTCTAGACCTTTTCACAAAGTATTTTATTTGTGATTATAAGGCTTGTAAGGGTATCTGTTGCGAAGAAGGTGACGGAGGTGCTCCTCTTACACCAGAAGAAGACGAAAAGATTAAATCTATATTGCCAGAAATACTTCCACTACTGCCTAGAAAAGCAAAAGAGGTAATAGAAAAACAAGGCACATCATATACAGACGAAGAAGGAGACCTAGTAACTTCTATTATAGGCAAAAGAGAGTGTGTATTCTCATACCGCGACCAAGACGGCTGGAAATGTGCTATTGAAACAGCCTACAATGCAGGCAAAGTAGATTTCAAGAAACCTATTTCTTGCCACTTATATCCAGTGCGACTTACCGAATATCCTAAATTTACTGCTGTAAACTTCCATAAATGGGACATTTGCGACTGCGCTCTAGCCTTTGGCAAAAGAGAGAAAGTGCCTGTATATAAGTTTCTTAAAGAGCCTCTTATCCGCAAATTTGGCGAAGATTGGTACGCAGAACTAGAAGAAGCCGCAGAAGCCTTCTACGATTCCGACTACTACAGAGAAATGAAGAAATAATCTATTTACACTTTTCAACCTATATATAAATGAAAAACCCTTGCAAGTTTTTAACTTACAAGGGTTTAACTTTTAGACTTGTACTCGAGGCGGGACTTGAACCCGCACAGCCGTAATGGCCAAAGGATTTTAAGTCCTTCGTGTCTACCATTCCACCACTCAAGCCCGATGTTTTTGTAAACACGGTGCAAAGATACAACAATTTTTATAAATTGCAAATCGAATCACAAAAAAATCATTTTATTTAAATAAAAAACACTATATTTGCAGAATAAGACATATCAAGTCCTAGAGCGGACTTCTTAAATATAATCCTTTTTAAATCATTACCAAAACGACCAATATTAAGTAATAACAAACAATGAGGACAGGCATGGGTGCATATCACTACGTCCTTTCGTTTGTTTGTGGGTGCTTGGTCGTACCTTGGTAATGACGATAGGAATATGATATACGCCTTTTTTTACTACCCTCCTTTATTACCTAAAACGACCAATTATATGTAATAACAAGCAGAAGGGATAAACTTTTGTATGAAGTGTAGTTGTGTATAACAATTTATATTCTATTATGAAAGTTTATTTAAATCTTACCATGGATTTCTTGAGAAGAAATCTATGGACCTTTGTGTTTTTATTTTATCAAACATTTTTAGCTTATTTCCTAGCAATCAATGCAGCAAATGGAGATGTCAGAGAGAGAGTTTTAGTTAACTTACTTTGGACATTATTATCCATTGTATCTGTTAGTTTCTTGAATACCAAATTAAAAAATTGGTTTATATCTATTATTTATGGCATTAGTTTCATCCCCAATATAGTTGTTTTAAGTTTCTTTCTTATAAACAACTATATAATGAAATCAACAGACTTCTTTGTCATATTTGATACAAATCCAAATGAAGCCTTTGGATTTTTTGATACTCTATCATTGAAAATGGTAGTATATGTTTTTATTTACATTATCATTGGTTTGCTTTTATTTCTAAGAGCACTTAAAACTAGTGGGAACAATGCAAAACGTTATATTAGTATCATATCATTAATATTTTTTCTAATTATTTCTGCAAACCTACCGTTTAGATCAAAAGTAGCAAGCATTGATTTTTATAAATCATTTATGAATTTCAATAAAGAAATAATGGAGATAAAAGAATTCTATAAAAATAGAGAACATATTAAAATAGATGCTACTTCAAAATTAAATGTTTCTCCCAAAAATATAATTTTAATTATAGGCGAAAGTGCTAATAGACATCACTATAGCCTATATGGTTATAAAAGAAATACTACTCCACGTTTAGACTCAATCAAATCTGAACTATACATCTTTAAAGATGTTATAACTCCACATATTCAAACGTTAAATGCTGTAAGATACATTTGCACTTTTAGCAATCATAGTGCACCGAAACTCTATAAAAAGGAACCTTCTATTGTAGAAATTTTTAAGGCAGCAGGATATAAAACATATTGGATAGATAATCAGGGAACAGGAGGCATTGACACCTATACTCCTACAAATTATAGAGCATTTGCAAAACTTTCTGATAAATTTGTTCTCTTACCAAACGGATATAATGATGAGGAATTATTACCAATTCTAGATTCATGTCTAAACGAATCTAATGAAAATAAGTTTGTAGTAATTCACCTAAAAGGTAGTCATTTCCCATATAAAGATTACCCTAATGAATTTAGGATCTTTAATTCCAAAGAAAACCCTTCAGCTTTTTGTAAAGAAATGACTGATAAAGACATAGAGAATATTAATAACTATGACAATACTATTCTGTATAATGACTTTATTATATCTTCTATCTTGAAAAAAGTAAAATCATATAGTGGTTTAAATTTGATGTTATACACTTCAGACCACGGAGAGGAAATGTATGACACACAATTATATGCTGGACGTGGATTTGAAAATATTACTCCTAGTATGTGCGA
Organism: Candidatus Enterocola sp.; assembly: GCA_045611845.1. Classification (GTDB taxonomy): domain Bacteria; phylum Bacteroidota; class Bacteroidia; order Bacteroidales; family Paludibacteraceae; genus Enterocola. The sequence continues at coordinate 81,764 of JAZKXZ010000020.1, forward strand.
AGTACCTTTTATTCTTTACTTAAACAAGGCATACAAAGAGATACTTGACACAAATAGCATTAACATTAATCGTGCATTTTCTACAGAAGATATTCCTCATAGTCTTTTAGATATTTGCAAAATTGATTATGCTTTAAAAGATTCTACAAGAAGTATATTTAATCCAAATTTTGTTGAACGTGAAAGGTTTGTAAAGGAAGAGGATTACGATGATATAAGAAGTAGAAGTCCTAAACTCTAAAAGCAAAATTTCCTGCAAACTTGCCGTGAAATGCATTTTTTTGCCTCGTTCAAGGCGAAATAGTACACCCTTATTCTGCCGTGAAACACACTTTTATATCATTCACGGCAAAATAGTGGGTTATTATTTTGCCGTGAAATAAACTTTTTATATATTTGTGGCAAAATAAGGATACTATGAATGCTATAATTGGACGTAAACAAGAGCAAAAAGAATTAGAGAAAGTCTATAATTCTAATAAAGCAGAGTTTGTTGTTGTGTATGGTAGAAGACGCGTAGGTAAAACTTATCTAGTGAGAGAATATTTTAATGGTGAATTTGATTTTTACCACACTGCGTTATCTCCAGTAGAACTTCAGGGTGACAACTTGATGGAAAAACAATTACAATCATTCTACTTTTCTCTGAAGAGATATGGGGCTGAGGTTGAGGAAAAACCCAGAGATTGGTTTGAAGCATTTGAAATGCTTATTACATTACTTTCTAGCAAAGGTAAAGATAAAAGACTTGTTGTCTTTATAGATGAACTTCCTTGGATGGATACACCTCGTTCTGGTTTTGTTACAGCCCTTGAACATTTCTGGAATGGCTGGGCTGCTGGTCAGAGAAATGTGATGTTAATAGTATGTGGCTCTGCCACTTCCTGGATTTCTGATGTACTGATACAAAGCAAGGGTGGACTTTATGGACGTACGACACATGAGATACATATTTCGCCATTTACTCTTGGTGAATGTGAGGAGTATATGAAAAGTGAAGGCATTGTGATGGATCGTTATGACCAATTACAATGTTATATGATAATGGGAGGAGTTCCATATTATCTTTCATACTTAAATAAAGGTGAGAGTCTAACTCAAAATATAGATAGATTATTCTTTCAGAAAGACGCTAAATTAAGAGACGAATTTGATCGTCTTTACGCATCTCTTTTTACTAATCCAGAAAAATATATAAAGATAATAAAGCTTCTTGCAGAAAAACGTGTGGGTTATACCAGAGACGAAATATCAAAAGAGACAGGAATATCATTGGGCGGAGGTCTTACCACAATGTTAAAAGCCCTAGAAGCAAGTGATTTTATTATGCATTATACATACTATAAACATTCTGCGCGAGAGGTTTATTATAAGTTGACAGACTTATATACTATATTCCACCTTTACTTTATTGATAAAAAGAAAACAGGGCCAAATTTTTGGAGAAACAATGTATTATCTCCTGCTCTGAATGCGTGGAGAGGATTCTCCTTTGAAGAAGTTTGCTTTGTTCATAGTGAAAAAATCAAGCAAGCATTGGGCATTGGAGCTGTACAAGCAGAAATTTCGCCTTGGAGAAGTAAAGAGTTTGATAAAAAGAAAGCACAAATAGATATGTTGATAGATAGAGCCGATAGAGTGGTGAATGTTTGTGAAATGAAATTTTCTACAAATGATTACACTATAAATAAAGATTACGACGCAGAACTACGACGTAAACTAGATGTATTTGTGGAAGAAACCAAGTGTCGTAAAGCAATACATACAACTATAGTTACTACTTATGGACTAACACATAACGAATATAGTGGTCGCATTCAAAATGTGCTTACTATGGATGATTTATTTGAATAATGAAACTAATAAAGAAAATACTCTCTACGTTGATACTGCTTCCTGTTTATTTTTATAGGAGCTGCATTTCGCCGCTTACACCGCCGTCTTGCAGGTTTACTCCTACATGCTCGCAGTATATGGTGGAGGCAGTGAAGAAGCACGGACCTTTCAAGGGGCTATGGCTCGGCATAAAAAGAATATGCCGCTGTCATCCGTGGGGAGGCAGCGGCTATGATCCTGTACCGTAAGAGGTTATTTAGATGAACTTCTCAAAGAAGCTTTAAATTATTTCTTATTTGTTTCTTGGTATTGTTCTACTACATTTACAATATAGTCACCAATCTTTTCACATTCAGAAACAATATCCATATAGGTAACGCTTATTGGATATGGATAAGAACCGGCTTTCACTTGGGTAGCATTATCCATCTTGTATTCGTTGCGTAAGTCGTTGATTTCTTTCTCAATATCCATAGAAACCTTGATTAGACTTGAACGAAGTTCTGTTGGAGCTTCAAGGATTTTTTGCATATTAGCAAGAGCCTTGTCTACAAGGTTAAACATATTTTGGATATTATCTTCAAGTTTTTGAGGATATTCTTGATTATCGTTGCGCTTGCGTTGTACTGTGCGAGCGATATTATTACAACCGTCACCAATACTTTCTATCTCAGAGATAACGCGCAGCATAGCGTGAACGTCTTTTTTACCTAAGTCTGACAAACGACCTTCTGCCACTTTAGTTAAATATCTAGCTATTTCCACTTCCATACGGTCGCTAATAGCTTCATATTTTTCTATACGTTCGTATTGTTTAGTATATTTTTCTTCGTCTTTAAGAGCATAAATATCTTTTGCTATACCAAACATCTTAACATTTCTCTTTGCAAACACTGCAATTTCTTTGTCTGCTTGAAGAATAGAAAGCTCTGAGGTAGATAGCATACCTGTAGAAATGTATGTTAAGCGGAAATCGTCTTCAGATACTTTTTGAGGAATAATAAATGTAACGGTTTTTTCTATTACCTTAACTAAACCAATAAGCAGTGCTGAGTTGGTTAAGTTGAACATGGTGTGGAAAAGAGAAAGACCGTATGAGTTTGCCACTTGAGCATCTAAATATTGTTGTCTCAAAGCTTCTTGCGCAGGAGTTAGCACTGCATTAGGGTCGTTTAGAAGTGGCATCACTTCTTTGTTTGCCTCAATAAATGCCATAAGACTATTTGGGTCTGATTGCCCTAGTTGTTCAATCACCCATGTTACTAAAGAGGTAAATGGGTAGAACAAACATAACACCCAAGCTACGCCAAATAGGTTGAAAATAAGGTGGGCTAACGCAGCGCGTTTTGCAGGCACGTTAGCAGGAATAGCTGCGATATTTGCTGTAATAGTAGTACCAATGTTTTCACCAAGTACCATTGCTATGGCAAGGTCGTATGAAATCCAACCCTTTGTACACATAATAAGTGTAATAGCCATGGTAGCAGAAGAAGATTGCACCACAATGGTAAGAATAGTACCTACTAAAAGGAATAATAGCACAGAACCAAATCCGAAACCAGTGTATTGGTTTAGGAATGCCAACATATCTGGGTTTTGACTAAGGTCTGGTACATTATTTTTTAGCATATCTAAGCCCATAAACAGCAATGCAAAACCTATTAGGAATTCACCTACAGATTTACGTTTGTTGTTTGAAGAGAAAATAAATGGGATAGAAATGGCTATAATAGGAAGAGTAAGTGCAGAAATGCTAAATTTGAATCCGAAGAGAGAGATAATCCATGCTGTGGCTGTTGTACCGATATTGGCACCCATAATCACCGAAATGGATTGTGCTAGATTTAAAAGTCCCGCATTTACGAAACTCACCACCATTACTGTGGTAGCAGATGAAGATTGAATTAAACAAGTAATTAAAAGACCTGTAAATAAACCTACAAATCTGTTTTTGGTCATTGCGGTAAGGATAGAACGCAAGCGTTCACCTGCTACTTTTTGTAGCCCTTCACTCATCATCTTCATACCAAATAGGAACACACCTAAAGAACCTATTAGGGTAATGAAATCATAAAAACTATAATTCATACTACTATTTATAAAAATATGTTTACAAATATAAATAATTATGATTAATTTTCTAAACTTTTTTGGATTTTATTCTTATTTTCTTTAATTTTATATTTCAAAGAAGTTACATAAAATAATTAAAGGTAATTATTATGATAGCAGGCAGAATAGAAATCATTTGTAAGAACAATGGTCAGAAAATTTCTGCACCAATTGGCGTTAGTTTAGAAGAGTTATTACTACTTTTTAGGATAGAGAACTCTAAGTCTATACTGGGAGCATTGGTAAACAACAAACCTATGCCTCTAAAGTCGCAAATCTACGCTAACAAAACTGTAGAATTCATCGATTATTCTTCTACCATAGGTAGAGGTATCTACGTGCGCTCTGTGGCATTTTTGTTAAATAAAGTGCTAAAAGATTTGTTTACAACACCAGAGTTTAGAATAGAGCACTCTGTGCCAAGCGGTTATTATTGCACTATAAAATCGAATGGTGAGAATATATCTACAGAAGACCTTAAAAAACTTCTAAGCGAAGCCAGAAAAGTGGTAGAACAAGACCTGCCATTTGAGGGCATGTATCACCCAAAACAAGAAGTAATTGAAGACTTCAAAAAAAGCGGAGAAACAGCCGTGGCAGACTTGCTAAAATACAATAAGTTCTACTATACACATTATTATAAACTAGGAGATACTATAGATTATTATCATAGTTTACTTGCACCTTCTACTGCATATTTACATCTATTCGACCTTAGTCCTATATTCAATGGTTTCCTTCTTCGCGTGCCAAAACAAACAAACACAAACGAGCTAGAAGATATTGTTCCAATGGATAAAATATTTGAAATTTTCCAAGAATATATAGAATGGAACAAGATTGTGGGACTAGAAGATTTACCTTCGCTTAATGCTATAAATAGAGAACAAAAAGCTGCGATAATAAAAGTAACAGAGGCTCTTCACGAAAAGAAAATTGCCAAAATAGCAGAAGATATTGCTAGCAGACCAAAAGCAAGAATTATCCTAGTGGCAGGACCTTCGTCTTCTGGTAAAACCACCTTTAGCAAGAGACTTTCTGTGCAACTTGCAGCTTCAAAACTGCGTCCTATTCCACTTTCACTCGACAATTACTATCTAACTCACGACAAAACTCCACTTGATGAGTTTGGAGAACTAGATTTTGAGTCTTTGTATGCTCTAGACCTACCTCTATTCAATGAGCAACTACAAGCTATGCTTCGTGGAGAGGAAGTGCAAACCCCAATATTCAATTTTCAAAACGGCAAACGTGAACTAGGACCAAAGGTAAAATTAAGAGAAAACGACGTACTTATTATAGAAGGTATTCATGGATTGAACCCAGAGCTTACCGCATCTATTCCAGACGAAAATAAGTATAAAGTATATGTTTCTGCGCTTACCACCCTATCATTAAGCCCTAGAAACTGGCTTTCTACATCTGATACTAGACTTCTACGCAGATGTATTAGAGACCATAAATACAGAAATTATCCTGCAGAAAACACTATTTTGCGTTGGCCAAGCGTGCGACGTGGCGAGCAAAAATGGATATTCCCATATCAAGAAAATGCAGATGCTATGTTTAATTCATCACTACTATTTGAGATTTCTGCAATTAAAAAACAAGCAGAACCACTGCTAACAGAAGTACCACAAGATAGTGATGCTTATCCAGAAGCTAGAAGATTACTAAATCTATTGCAGTTCTTCACTCCTATTTCTTATAGTGAAGTACCAAACACATCGCTACTGAGAGAATTCCTTGGAGGAAGTAGCTTTAGATATTAAGTTTAGAGGCTATTAAATCGTATTCAAACCCACGAGAAAGGGCATGTCTTAATAACTTGGCACGGATTTCGTAATCTGTGCCTTTTTTTATTGTTTTACGCTTTTTTTCTACGATTTCATCGAGAATTTCCGCATACTCATCCTCATTAATCTCCTGCATGGCACGAGCAATATTTTCAGAAGAGATTTCAAGTGCTCTCAGGTGAGTTTGGATTTTTATTCTACCCCAATGATTGAAACGAAACTTATCTTTTACAAAGGCTCTAGAAAACCTTTCTTCATTGATATAGTCTTGCTCTAGGAGTTTTTCTATAATAGGGTCGATAAACTCTTTTGGTGTTTCCCACTGCACAAGTTTCTCGCGCACTTTCTTTATGCAATGCTCAGAAAGTGAACAATAATAAGATGCCTTAAGAAAAAATTCCTCCATAAAATTTATTTAGCATTACGATGGCGCAATGCTAATATTATAGAAGCCACAATATAAGCAACCATACTTATTGCTAAGCCTAATAATCCGTAGCCAAGGCATAGAAATGCAATGGTAAGAACTAATGCAGATACTGCAAAGATAAGTGGCAGTTTTGATGGTGTTTTAAGTGAGAACATTGGTAGTTCGCACACCAACAAATATGAAGTAAGTATTATAAGCGAAAATAAGAATATTAAGCCCCATACTGGAGTAGTCCAAGCCACTTGAAGCAGTGGAGCATTTGCTATACCAATGATTAATAGCGCATTAGCAGGAGTTGGCATGCCAATAAAACTATGAGATTGGCGGGTATCAAGATTGAATTTCGCAAGACGCACTGCAGAGAATGCAGCTATAATAAATGCTGCGTATGGCAGATATGGAGCAATCCAAAACATTGACTCTGGATATGGATAATCCTTAAACATATTGCAAACTAAAGCTGCTGGTGCAAAACCAAAGCTAATTACATCGGCAAGCGAGTCTAACTCTTTACCGATATCTGAACTTACTTTTAGAAGTCGAGCCACAAAGCCATCGAAAAAGTCGAACACTGCTGATAGTACAATAAAAATAGCACAACTTACTGGATCACCAAATAATGCAAACTGCACTGCAATACAACCAGAGATTAGATTAAGCGCTGTAATGGAGTTTGGAATATGTTTTTTCATGGCACAAAATGTTTTGGTTCTTCGGCAGGATATTTTAGTATCTTACCATCTTTGTCTAACGAAATATACATAGGTGCAGTTTTTATCTGCAACTGAGTTATAAATTGAGGATTATCTACAATACTAAATACAAAGTCTTTATTGATTTTTGCCGCTTGTTTTAGGCTTTGAGATTTATCTTCGTCTGCAAATATAAGCAAGAATAAACACTTTTCAGCATACTTTTCTTGCATTTTTTTGAAATACTGAATATCAGACAAACTTTCTCTAAGTGAGGAATTTGCCACAATAATATAAACTTTGTTGTAATAAAGTTCACTCCAAGGGAATGTAACTCCGTTTAGGTTTGTAACATCGCCTAATATAGGCTTGTAGCCAACAGTAACCTCATCTTTTCTTAGCGCAGAAACTATCTCCCTCACTTTGTCGGTTTTTACAGTATCCATATAGTTTCTTGGCAGATTCTCGAGCAATACTTGATGCAGAAGCGAAAGGTCATAAAGTTCGGCATTCTCCTTTAGATAATCCGACATATTAAAGCCAGTAAAGATAGCTTCAAATGCTTCCCAAAACGCAGGCTGATCGTATTTAACCTTGTATGGAAGAAAGAAATTTTTAATCGCTAATTTTGGAGCCTGTGGAGAATACAAATTCACTAGCAATGCATATCTATAGTGTTTATACTCAGAGAAAAATTTATCGTCTGATGGAAATTTTTCATCTAAAGTATTCATTGCTGCATCTATCTTTTCTGTGGTTACGATATTTTGAGTAATATCCACCCAAACAGAGTCGAAAGCATCTTCAAAGTCGGCAATTTTTCTATTAATATCGTCGGCAGGTAGATTGTTGAAACTAAGAAGAATAGTTTGAGGTTTAAAATATGGATTGAGTTTATCCTTTCTAGATATTTCCTTTCTATAAGGCAAGTTTATGCTATAATTTTGCCCCTTGGCAATGTAGATGATGCCTGTGTAGTAGCCTAAATCTAGTTGTGCTTGAATTGTTTGGTTTGCATTTACCTGCAAGGTAAAACTACCATCTTCTGCCACTTTACAAGAGTCTAAGATTTCTTTTGTTGCACCCCAACCATCGTGTGTGGTAGATAAAACCAGTGTTTTACCCACATAACTTGGTGCTATGCCCGAAATTTGAGAAGCAAAAATCGAAAGTGATGCAAATAAATATGTTATAACAAGCAATTTTCTCATAAAAATGGTGCTGTAATGCCTATGTTCTTTTCCTTAATTTCTTCTGGAGTGCCGGTGGCAACTACTGTACCCCCTTCTCTACCCCCTTCTGGTCCCATATCTATAATGTAATCGGCATTTTTAATTACATCTAGATTATGTTCTATCACTATTAGACTATTACCTCTATCTACTAGTTTATTTAGAACACCTAAGAGTACTTTAATATCTTCAAAATGCAATCCTGTAGTTGGTTCATCGAGGATATAAAGGGTTTTGCCTGTATCTTTTTTTGCAAGTTCTGTGGCTAGTTTTACACGTTGGTTTTCTCCACCAGAAAGTGTGGTAGAAGACTGACCAAGCTTAATGTAACCCAAACCTACATCTTGCAGAGTTTTAAGTTTTGGTAGCAGTTTTGGCACATTTTCAAAAAACTCAACTGCCTGATTAATAGTCATATCTAGCACATCTGCAATAGATTTTCCTTTAAACTTCACTTGTAGGGTTTCTCTGTTGTAACGCTTGCCGTGACAGTCTTTGCATGGCACATAAACGTCGGACATAAAGCCCATTTCAAGACGTTCAAATCCGTTACCTTGACAAGTTTCGCAACGTCCACCTTTCACATTGAAAGAGAAACGACCAGCCTTGTATGCACGTGCTTTACTTTCTGGAAGTGCCACAAAAAGGTTTCTAATATCAGAGAAAATACCTGTGTAGGTGGCAGGGTTGGAACGTGGAGTTCTGCCTATAGGAGATTGGTCCACATCAATTACCTTGTCTATATTCTCTAGTCCTTCTATTGCCTTATAATCGAGAGGTTCTGCTAGCGAACGATAAAAATGTTTGCTAAGTATTGGATATAAAGTACCATTTACAAGAGAAGATTTTCCACTTCCTGACACACCTGTTACACAAACAAATTTACCTAATGGGAATTCTACAGTTACATCCTTCAAATTGTGTCCTGTGGCACCTATTAGTCTTATAGTTTTTCCATTACCTGGGCGACGAACCTCTGGCACAGGAATTTGAAGTTTTTTATTTAAGTAACAAGCACTTAAGGTGTCTTTTTTAAGCATTTCATCTATAGTGCCTTGGAATACCACTTCTCCACCTAAGCGTCCTGCCTTTGGTCCCATATCCACGATATAGTCGGAAGAGCGCATCATATCTTCGTCGTGTTCTACCACCACCACGGTATTGCCCATATCTCTTAGTTTTTTAAGAGATTCTATAAGTTTTACATTGTCGCGAGGGTGAAGACCAATACTTGGTTCGTCTAGAATATAAAGCACGTTTATAAGTTGTGAACCTATCTGTGTGGCAAGTCTAATACGCTGACTTTCACCGCCAGAAAGACTATCCGATGGACGATTTAGTGATAAATAATGCAAGCCAACGTCCATTAGGAACGAAAGTCTCACTCTTATTTCTTTTACAATTTCTGTTGCGATTTTCTTTTGGGTGTCGGTGAGTTTCTCATCTACATTTTGGAAAAATGCGTAAAGGTCGCCTATATCCATAGAAGAAAGTTCTGCAATATTGTAGTCTCCTATTTTGTAATGAAGTGCTTCTATATTCAATCTAGTGCCTTTACACTCTGGGCAAACCACTGTTTTTGAGAAGTTTTCTGCCCAACGCTCAGAAGAAGCATCTGCCTCAGCCATTAGTTTGATATACTCCACAAGTCCGTCGAATGTGCTAGCATAGTCACTAAGCCCAGACACTGTGCTTTTTGTAAGAAGATTGTCATCAGACCCATTCACTATTTTTTGAATAAGCTCTTCTGGCAAATCTTTTATCGGAGTTTTTAAATCGCAATCGTACAACGCACACAAAGCCTCAAGTTGCATAAACACGCTCACAGCTTTGTACTTTCCAAGTGGTTCAATACCACCATCTGCTATGCTAAGGTCTTTGTTTGGAAATAATTTATCGTTGTCTATCTGGCTTACATAGCCTAAACCCATACAATGAGGACAATAACCTTTTGGCGAATTGAAAGAAAAATTGTGTGGCGCAGGTTCTGAATAGGCAATTCCACTCTCTGGGCACATTAAATTTTTGCTAAAATAGCGGATTTCGGCACCATCCTTTTCTATCACGGCACAAAGCCCATTACCTTGCGACATTGCAATAGAAAGCGATTGAGAAAGTCGTTTTCTATTGTCTTCGTTCACCTCAAGACGGTCCACTACAAGTTCCACATCGTGAATTTTGTATCTATCTAGCCTCATATCTGGCAAAACTTCTTGAAACTGGCCATCTATTCTTACTCTTAAGAAGCCTTTTTTGCGTAAGCTCTCAAAAAGTTCACGATAATGCCCTTTTCTTGCCCTCACTAGTGGAGCAAGAAGATAAATTTTCTTTTTGCCATATTCAGTGAAAAGAATATCTAAGATTTGGGCTTCGGTATATTTCACCATCGGTTTGCCAGTAACGTATGAATACGCTTGGCCTGCACGGGCAAATAAAAGACGTAGAAAGTCGTATATTTCTGTGGTAGTACCCACAGTAGAACGTGGATTTTTATTTGTAGTCTTTTGTTCTATTGCAATAACAGGGCTAAGACCACTAATTTCGTCCACTTCTGGACGCTCAATATTACCTAAAAAGTTTCGAGCATAGGCAGAAAAAGTTTCAATGTAGCGACGTTGGCCTTCGGCATAAAGGGTATCGAATGCCAATGAAGATTTTCCACTCCCACTAAGTCCTGTGATAACAGTGAGTTTGTTATGCGGAATCTTAACATCTACATTCTTTAAGTTATGTTCCCTTGCACCATATATTTCTATGTAGGTTTGCTCGCTCATTATTGCCCTGCTATTTTATCTAATGCCTTAACTACAGAAGCTTCCAAAGTGGAAAAATCTGCGATTTCATCGGAAGAATATATAAATGCTATATCGTATTTAAGTTCTCGTTTGTTTAGTCTGTATGCCTCTCTAAGTCTGCGTTTGAGAAGGTTTCTATCTACAGCGTGTTTAAAGTATCTTTTAGGTACAATTACCATAATTCTAGTAGGCAGACCATCTTCTTTTTGAGCCTTATACACCACCCTAAGAGGGTGTACGTAAACACTCTTTTTCTTGCCTGCAAATAGGTTTTCTGTATCTGCTGTACCGTGAAGTCTTTCTATTTTTGGTAGGTTGTTTGACATATAGACAAAAAAATATCCCAAAAATACTGAATTTTTGGGATAAATATAGATTTTAGGTATAGATTATTTTTTATTTACCTTGTTTTCTTTGAAGAACAAGTCGATTGCTGCTGTAATAGAAGGAGTTTGTGGGTTTGGAGCGCTTATATCTAATCTCCAACCTGCATCTTCTACTGCTTTAGCTGTTTTAGCACCAAGAGCTGCGATAACAACTTCACCTTGTTCGAAATCTGGATAATTTTTCTTAAGTGAGTTGATACCTTCTGGTGAGAAGAAAGTTACCATATCGTATTCGAAAGGTTTTCCTTGTGCAATATCGCTACTTACTGTTTTATAAAAAGCAGCTCTAGCGCAAGTAATTTTGTTTTCTTCTAGTAGAGGAATAAGGGTATCTTTGTTTACATCTGATACTGCCACAAGATATTTTTCATCTGCGTGACGTTTGATTTGTGGAAGAAGCTCTTCTACTTTGTTAGTTTCTACAGCTGGGAAGAAAACTTTACGTTTACGATATTGAATATATTTTTGTAAATAAGAAGCTATTTTTTCTGACACACAGAAATATTTCATTGTATCAGGCACTGTATAACGCATTTCTTCGCATAGACGGAAGAAGTGGTCTATTGCAACGCGAGCGGTAAATACTATAGCTGTATAGTCTTTTACTTCTACTCTTTGAGCTCTAAATTCTTGTAATGATAGGCCTTCGACTTTAATTAATGGCTTGAATTCAATTTCTACGCCATATTTCTTTTCAATATCGAAGTATGGAGATTTATCTCCGGCAGGTTTTGGTTGTGAAACCAGTATTTTCTTTATTTTCAAGGCTTTCAATTTTAAGTTGTAAATATTACCATTTCACCTACTGCTTTGTATGCTACAAGCAAGGGTAAAATTTCGAGGGTGCAAAGATACAAAATAAAATGCAAAGTCAATTCAAACCTATTAAAAAAATATTTAAAAAGAAGGTAACAGTATGATAATGAAATGATCACATAAAAAATTATTGTTAATACATTCCATATTATATGAGTATTCTCTGGTGTAAATCTTAGCAAAACAAAGGTAATAAATGAGAAAATTCCACCTAAAGCAACCAATCTAACGTACTGATTCAGTATTGTATTGGCTTTTTTGCCATAAAAGCATGAAAAATACCCTCTCATAATTGTTAATTTTAACATTATGAATGCAGAGAACAGCCCATAGAAAATAAAAAACAACTCGTATGAAAATATGTTTGGATGAGCAATCTGCAGGGATATTAAGGTATAACCCAATATCCCTATAGCTATGGTAAATATCTGAATAGCATGCTCTCTAAAGGTAAGTTTCTGATACCTATAGTAATATCCAAAAGCATTAATAAGTTGTCTGAAGACAAAATTATCTTTTATCCTAAACAAATATGCTAGTGACACGCAGACCACTAGGAAGATTGATATGATAGTTAGGTTGTTCACCAGTTACAGTTGAATTGTGGTACCTGTGTTTTTGCCGATTTGTGATGCTTCGGTGATAACTACTTTGCTAACGCCTGCTTCTAGTGCACGGAAAGCGTTGTCAAGTTTTGGAATCATACCTCCGCTGATAATACCTTCTTCTTTGTATTTTTCGTAGATTTCTGGAGTAATTTCAGAAATTACACTATCATCATCGTCTGGATTGTAAAGCACACCTTTCTTTTCGAAGCAATAAACAAGGGTGGTGTCAAATTTTGCAGAAAGTGCTTTTGCTGTTTCGCTTGCAATAGTATCTGCATTTGTATTTAGAAGTCCGTGTTCTTTAGAGAAAGAAAGTGGAGCAAGCACTGGAACTATATCTTGATCTAGTAAAAGCGCAAGTTTGTCTGCATCTACCTTTTTCACATCACCTACAAAACCATAGTCGATAGTTTGCACTGGGCGTTTGTCACTTTGAATTACACAAAGGTCTGCACCTGTAAGACCTAGGGCATTCATATCTCTTTTTTGAAGACCCACCACAATACCTTTGTTTACCAAACCGCCATAAACCATAGTTACTACTTCTAGAGTTTCTGCATCGGTGATACGTCTGCCGTCTACCATTTTGCTTTCGATGCCAAGTCTAGTAGCAATAGCAGTTGCTGAGCGTCCACCACCGTGTACTAAGATTTTTTTACCTTCTACTGTTGCGAAATCGTCTAACAATGTATTTAATGATTCTGGGGTTTCTACAATCTTGCCCCCTACTTTTATAATAGTTAGTTTTTCCATAATCTTATTGTAATTTTAGTTGAGTAAATATATTCCAAATTGTAAGTGCTCCTGCCACAGAAACGTTAAGTGAATGCTTGGTGCCAAATTGTGGAATTTCCACGGTTTCATCGCATAAATCTACCACTTCCTGTTGCACACCTTTCACCTCGTTGCCAAGTATAATTGCGTATTTTTCTTGCTTGTTTAGAGTAAGTTTTTCTAGCGAAATACTATTTTCTGTCTGCTCCACAGCAAACACCTTATATCCTTCTGCGTGTAATCTGTTTGCCACCTCTTTGGTGTCTGCTACATACTCCCAACAAACACTATCTTCTGCACCCAATGCTGTTTTGTGTATTTCGGCATTTGGAGGAGTGGATGTAATGCCACAAAGATAGATTTTTTCTACGATGAAAGCGTCACTTGTTCTAAAAATAGACCCCACATTGTGTAGGCTTCTCACGTTGTCTAAAACCACCACTAGAGGAAGTTTTTCAGCCTGTTTAAACTCCTCCACATTCAGTCTATTTAACTCTATTACAGATAATTTTCTCATTTTATTAGAATCAATGCACAAAAATAGTGTTTTTTTATTAAATTTGTAACCAAATACGCATTTTTTACAATGACAGCAATCGAGGCATACAAACTACTTCAAAATCTGATAGAAATCCCTTCGTTAAGCAGGGAAGAAACTGCTGTAGCAGATTTTCTAGAAAAGTATTTGAAGGATATGAATCTAGAAATAACCAGAGTGGGCAACAATTTGTTCTCTATCTGCAAAGACTACTCTGAAGATAAATCAACCATACTTTTAAACTCTCATATCGACACCGTAAAACCTTCGGCTCTATGGACAAAAGACCCTTTTAAAGCCACTGAAGAAGACGGTAAACTTTATGGACTTGGGTCTAACGACGCAGGCGCTTCTGTGGTGTCGCTTATTAGCACATTTGTAAATCTTACAGCAAAACCTCAGCCATACAATCTTATCCTTGGCATTTCTTGTCAAGAAGAAGTATCGGGCAAAGAAGGTATGGAATTGCTTATTACTCAGCTACCAAAAATTGACTTTGCCATAGTTGGCGAGCCTACTCAAATGAAACTTGCCGTGGCAGAAAGAGGACTAATGGTGGTGGATTGCGAGGCTAAAGGCAAGTCTGGTCATGCTGCTAGAGAGGAAGGCATTAATGCCATTTATGAGGCACTTGACGACATCAAGTGGTTTAAAGACTACAAATTTCCAAAGGTTTCACCAGTGTTAGGCCCTGTAAAAATGACCGTATCTATTATTCAAGCAGGCACTCAACACAACGTAGTTCCAGATAGTTGCAAGTTTACTGTGGATATTCGCCTAAACGAGTGCTACACTCACCAAGAAGTGTTTGACATAATTGGAGAGAACGTAAAAAGCGAAATTAGCGCTCGCTCTATGAGACTAAAACCTTCATCTACCGATATGGAGCACCCATTTGTGAGGGCGTATTTGAGCACTGGCGGCGAAGTTTTTGGTTCTTCTACCCTATCAGACCAAGCGCTTCTTTCGATTCCATCGGTAAAAATTGGTCCTGGCGACTCTGCTCGCTCGCACACCGCCGACGAGTATATCCGCCTAGAAGAAATTGAAGGAGCGATAGAAATGTATACACAATTGTTGGATGGATTGGTGATTAGTGATTAGTGAGGAGTTAGGAGTGAGGAGTGAGGAGTTAGGAATTAGGAGTGAGCAGCCAGCAATCATGAGGGCGTAGCCCGAATAATTAGGAGTAAAAAAAATAAACACATTACAATATGATTGAATTTTTCAAAAAGCATTACATACTAAAGCACATACTGTTGCTTTTAATTGTGATTATTGCGTTGTTTGCTGGTCTTATTTTTTGGCTTGAAGACTACACCAGACACGATGAGCAAAAACTAGTGCCAAATGTGATAGGTATGACAGAAGAAAATGCTGCTACACTTATTCTAGGTAGAGAATTAAACTATGAAGTAGTAGATTCAGTGTTCAGAACAGGGGCGCTTCCTGGTGCTGTGGTTGACCAAGACCCTAAAGCTGATGCTTTTGTAAAAAAAGAACGTAAAGTTTACTTAATTATAAATGCAAAATCTGCTCAAATGACACCACTTCCAGAAGTAATAGACCTTTCGCTTCGCCAAGCGCAAGCTTTACTTATTGGTGCAGATTTCAAAATCAAAGAAGTGGTTTACAAACCTTCCGACTATAGAGACTTGGTGCTTGAAGTGCAATACAACGGTAAAAAAGTGGAAGCAGGAGAAGATATTCCTGCATTCTCTGAACTAGTACTTCACATTGGCGATGGTGGCATTAAGATAGAGTCAGACACCATTGCAGCCGACTCCGCTACCATTAGTGAAGAAATCATTTTAGAAGATGATGTTATTGAGGAAGAGGATCTTTTAGAGGAGGACCTGCTATTTTAGTGAGGAGTTTTAAAGACCGAAAAAACAATGATCAACGAAAATATAGACGAGTTTAGCGAAGAACTGGAATCGAGGTTTGAGCATTATAGATTTACGGCAGACCCGGGACAAAAACTTGTGAGAATAGACAAGTTTTTAACCGACCGTATCACCAATGCTTCTAGAACTAAGATACAAGCAGCAGCAGACGCAGGCAATATTTTGGTAAACGACAAACCAATAAAGTCAAACTACAAGGTAAAACCATGCGATGTTATTACCATTGTGCTTGACTATCCTCCTAGAGACACCGAAATTATTGCCCAAAATATTCCAATTGATATTGTTTATGAAGATGACGACCTACTTGTAGTGAATAAAGCTCCGGGTATGGTGGTGCACCCAGGGCACGGGAACTTCGAGGGCACTCTGCTAAATGCTCTAGCATATCATTTTGAGGGTAACAAAACATTCAATGCGTCAGACCCACGTTTAGGACTTGTTCACCGCATAGACAAAGACACTTCGGGGCTACTTGTGGTGGCTAAAAACGACTACGCAAAAATGTTTCTTTCTCGTCAGTTTTTTGAAAAAACCACAGACAGACTTTATCAAGCACTTGTTTGGGGAAGACCAGACCCCAAAGATGGCACTGTAGATACTTACATAGGCAGAAATCCTAAAGACCGCCTGCAAATGGCTGTTTATACTGCCGACCAAGAGGGTGGCAAACATGCTGTTACCCATTACAAAACCTTGGCAACATACAATTATGTTAGCCTTGTGGAATGTAAACTAGAAACTGGTAGAACCCACCAGATAAGGGTACACATGAAACACAAGGGTTGCCCGCTATTCAACGACGAACGCTATGGAGGCGACCAAATTCTTAAAGGCACTCCTACTTCTAGTTACAAACAGTTTGTAAACAACTGTTTCAAAGTGTGCCCAAGACAAGCCCTACATGCCAAAACATTAGGATTTGAGCACCCAAGAACTCACGAAAGAATGTTCTTTAATAGTGAACTGCCAGAAGATTTTGCTGCGCTATTAAAGAAATGGGAAGAAATAGTATAATTTTATTACCTTTGCACCGCAAAAAGCAAAGCTTTTTACTAAAGTAAAAAAACAACAACACAAAATATGAAAAACTTTAAATTATGGGATAAGGTTTTAGGACTAGTGGTATTTGCCATTGCTATGGTAACATACGGACTAACCATAGAACCTACTGCAAGTTTCTGGGATTGCCCAGAGTTTATCACCACAGCATTTAAACTAGAAGTGGGCCACCCTCCTGGCGCACCTTTCTTTATGCTAACAGGTAAGTTCTTTAGCCTTTTCGCTTCAGACCCAACACAAGTGGCATACTGCATTAACATGCTTTCTGCATTCCTTAGTGCATTAACTATACTATTCCTTTTCTGGACCATCACCCTACTTGCAAAAAGACTAATAGTAGGCAAAAACACCGATGGTAGCAAAAATGATATTTCACTTTCTCAAAGCATCATCATTTTAGGTAGTGGATTGGTTGGTTCTCTAGCTTATACATTCTCAGATACATTCTGGTTTTCTGCGGTGGAAGCGGAAGTTTATGCATATTCTTCATTCCTTACTGCCATAGTTTTCTGGCTAATTCTTAAATGGGAAGAAAAAGCAGACGAGGAAGGTTCAGACCGTTATCTTATCCTTATTACATACCTAATGGGGCTTTCTATTGGGGTTCACCTTTTAAACCTGCTTACTATTCCTGCCATAGTTTTAGTTTACTATTTCAGAAAATATGAGGCTAGCATTAAAGGCACAATAATAGCACTACTTGTTTCATTTGCTATTTTAGGTTTCGTTCTTTACGGACTTATCCCTGGCTTTATAAGCCTTGCTGGTCATGTGGAGCTATTCTTTGTAAACACTCTTGGTCTTCCATTCAACTCTGGAGCGCTATTCTATTGTTTGCTTACAGTGGGCGTGCTAGTATGGTCTATCCTAGAACTTTACAAGAAAGAAGTAAACTACAAACTTATTAAAATTTCATCTCTGCTTGCTATCTGTTTAATGGGTCTTCCTTTTATTATGGGCAACCTTTGGATAGGTCTATTTATTGTAGCAGCTATTATAATCTACTTCATTAAGGTAAAAGAAAACTTAAATATTCGTATGCTTAGTACTATAATGGTGTGCTTATCCATGATACTACTAGGTTATACCACATACGCTGTAATTGTGGTGCGTTCTGCGGCAAATCCTCCTATGGACCAAAACTCACCAGACAATGTTTTTGCTCTTAAAACATACCTAAACCGTGAGCAATATGGCGACCGTCCACTATTCTATGGTCAATATTACTCTTCTGAGCCAGCACTTAAAATAGAAGGTAACTATTGCAAAACCAAGATTATAGAAGGTGAAAAAACATACGGCCTTAAAGAAAAAACATCACCAAACGAAAAAGACGAATATGTAGTAACTGGCACAAAATACAGTGTGGAATATGATAGCAATATGAAAACACTATTCCCACGTATGCACAGTAATTCTGGTGGTCACCCTCAGGCATATGAGTCTTGGGTTAATGTAAAGGGCAAGAAAGTGCCATACGACCAATGTGGTCAAAAAGTAATGGTAAAACTACCTACCTTTGGCGAAAACCTAGAGTTTTTCTTCAAGTATCAACTAAACTATATGTACTGGAGATACTTCATGTGGAACTTTAGCGGTCGTCAAAACGATATCCAAGGTCATGGTGACATTATCAACGGCAACTGGATTTCTGGCATTAACGCCATCGACCGATTTATGGTGGGCGACCAATCAAACCTACCAGAGGCATACTCAAGCAACAAAGGCAGAAACGTGTATTACATGCTTCCACTTCTACTTGGTATTTTGGGTATTGCATTCCAAGTGCAACGCAAAGAAAAATGCAAACAAACATTTTGGATTACAATGACTCTGTTCTTTATGACAGGTATTGCCATTGTATTATATCTAAACCAAGGCCCTGCCGAACCTCGCGAGCGTGACTATGCATACGCAGGCTCGTTCTACGCATTCTGTATTTGGATTGGTTTTGGTGTAGCAGGCATTGCCGAACTACTTAAAGGCACAAAACTAAACTCTACTGTTTGCGCAGCACTTGCTACTTTAATTGCCCTACCTGCACCTATTATTATGGCAGCAGAAAACTGGGACGACCACGATAGATCTGATAGATATGTGGTGAGAGATTTTGGTAAAAACTATTTCAACTCATGCGCTGCTAACGCTATTATATTCACCAATGGCGACAACGATACATTCCCACTTTGGTATCTTCAAGAAACAGAAGGCGACTCTGTAGCAATAGACAAACGTGTTTGTAACCTAAGTTACCTACAAACAGACTGGTATATAGACCAAATGCGTCGTCCTGCATACAAATCTGAAGCACTGCCTATTACATGGGAAAGAAAAGATTATGCAGAAGGCACTAGAAGCATTGTTTACCTAAAAGAAATAATCAAAGAACCTATCGACCTTAAAAAGGCTCTTGAATTCCTTCTTGCAAACCCTGCAAAAAGTCCTAAAAACCCATACAAACAAGATTATATCCCAGGTAGAATATTCAAACTAGCCGTGAACAAAGACAATCTTGTAAAACAAGGTGCTATCAAAGAAGAAGACAAGGATAAGATAGCAGACGAAATGATTATAGACCTTTCTCATAAGTCTTATATCACAAAGAGCGAGGTGATGATTCTAGAAATGCTAGCAAACAACAACTGGGAACGCCCTATTTATTATGCAGTAACTGTAGGTAGCGAAATGTACCTAAATATGCAAAAATACTTCCAGCTTGAAGGTCTTTCATACAGAATTGTTCCATTTAAGGATGGAGGTAAAAACGGTATTACAAACACAGACATCATGTATAACAACATGATGAACAAATTTAAATTTGGTAATATCGACACCAAAGGCAATATTTATCT
The DNA here is from genome assembly GCA_045611845.1 of Candidatus Enterocola sp. Lineage (GTDB taxonomy): Bacteria > Bacteroidota > Bacteroidia > Bacteroidales > Paludibacteraceae > Enterocola. The sequence goes on from JAZKXZ010000020.1 coordinate 101,600, forward strand.
AGACGAAAACGTACTTAGAATGTGTCGTGCACATCGTCAGATGTTTACCGAACTTATTAATAAACTTATTGCCGAAGGCAAAAAAGAAGAAGCTATCAAAGCACTAGATTACTGTTTGGAAGTTATCCCACACAAAAATGTGCCTCACAACTTCTCTTCTGCCGACTTCGTTCAGCAATATTATGAAGTAGGAGAAAAAGAAAAAGGTAGAGAACTTGCCAATATTCTTATCAACGATAGTGAAGCAAAACTTAAATGGATTTCTTCTTTAAGTAAAAAACATATAGCAGGAGCTTCAGACGAAATAGGCAAAAGCCTTATCATTATGCAACAAATTGGCATTACAGCCAATAAGCATCTAGACTACGAACTGTTTAACAGATGCTCAGAATTGATGGAAAGATATTATTATCTATATAGATAATGTTTATAGAACAAGTACCGAATATTGTCCGTGCATTTTATCCCACAGTGTTGTGGAGAAAGGACAAAAACAAAAAAGTGATTTATCTCACATTCGATGATGGTCCTACAGAGGAACTCACTCACTGGATATTAAAAACTTTGGATGATTTTCAGATTAAAGCCACATTTTTCTGCATTGGCAACAACGCTGAAAAATTGCCAGAAATTGTCGATGAAATCAGAGAAAAAGGACACTCAGTAGGTATTCACGGATACGAACATAGAAGAGGACTGTATAAAGACAACGAGGTATTTTTTTCTGATATAGAAAAGAGCAAAAATATAATTAAAAGTAATCTTTTCAGACCACCACATGGCAACATCACCCCACGTCAGGCAAAAAGGCTAAAAGACCTCGGTTATAATGTGGTGCTTTGGGATGTGATTACAAGAGATTACAACACTCGTTTGCCAGAAGAAAAAGTTCTGGATATTGCTAAAAGATACACCAGAAATGGTTCGATAGTGGTATTCCACGACTCTAGAAAAGCATTTAAGAATATGAAATACGCCTTCCCTAAGGCTGTACAATATTGGTTAGACAACGGATATACATTTGAAACATTATGAATATACTATTATTAGGCTCAGGAGGTAGAGAACACGCCCTTGCTTGGAAGATAGCAAAAAGTTCTAAGTTAGATAAGTTATTCATTGCACCTGGCAATGCTGGAACAAGTCAGGTGGGTACTAACGTAAACATTAAGGCAGAAGACTTTGATGCAATCAAAGATTTTGTGCTTAACAACGACGTTAAAATGGTGGTTTGTGGACCAGAAGCTCCACTTGTAGCTGGTATTTCAGACTACTTCAAAAACGACGAATCTCTTAAAAACATTCCAGTAGTTGGTCCATCTAAAGAAGGTGCTCAACTAGAAGGAAGTAAAGAATATGCAAAGGAATTTATGATGCGTCATGGCATTCCTACTGCAGCATATAAAGCATTTACAAAAGAAACTCTAGAAGAAGGTAAAGCATTCCTTGCCACCCTTAAAGCACCATACGTGCTTAAAGCAGACGGCCTTGCTGCAGGTAAAGGTGTGCTTATCATTAGTGACCTTGCAGAGGCTCAAAAAGAACTAGAAGAAATGCTAGGCGGTATGTTTGGCGATGCAAGTAGCACTGTGGTAATAGAGGAATTCCTTTCTGGTATTGAATGTTCTGTATTTGCTCTTACCGATGGTAAATATTATGTGATTCTTCCAGAAGCAAAAGACTACAAACGTATTGGCGAAGGCGACACTGGCTTAAATACTGGTGGTATGGGTTCTATTTCTCCTGTTAGCTTTGCAGACGAAGAATTTATGAGAAAAGTAGAAGAACGCATTGTAAAACCTACTATCGATGGTTTAAACAAAGAAAACATCGACTACAAAGGTTTCGTATTCTTCGGTCTTATTAAAGTGGGTAACGAACCTTACGTGATTGAATACAACGTGCGTATGGGTGACCCAGAAACAGAATCTGTAATGCTACGTTTAAACAACGACCTTGTAGAACTATTTGAAGCTACATTTGCAGGCACTCTAAGCGAACAAAAAATAGAAAAAGACCCTCGTTTTGCAGTTAGCGTTATGCTAGTAGCAGGTGGTTATCCAGGCGACTACGAAAAAGGTAAAGTAATGACTGGTTTTGAAGAAGTTACAGATAGTATCCTATTCCACGCTGGCACCACAGTAAAAGATGGCAACATTGTAACAAATGGTGGTCGTGTTATTGCAGTGAGCTCATACGGCAAAGACAAAGCAGAAGCGCTTGCTCAATCATTTAAAAATGCTCAAAAAATTAGCTACGAAGGCAAATACTTCCGTAGCGATATAGGATTTGACCTATAAAATGAGAAAGTCCAAAAATCAAACTATATTATCATTTACCACGGTGCTTATTCTCTGCATCGTGGTAGGTGTTATAGTGTGGGTGCCAAATTTCTTCGTAGGCTACGAAGCCGTGAGTGAGTGGGTATCCAAAATTTTTGCACTGCTTGTTACTATACTCGCAGGCACATTTATCTTTCTAAAAAACCGAGAAATGAGGTTTCTAAAACACGAAACCATATTCCCATTTCTTTTCATATTACTTTTTACGGGTCTTGCCAGCACAGGGCTCTCAAGCACGGTTTACACCCCAAATATGCAGTTCAACGAAGGGTATATAGCCCTTATATGCACTAGCTTGGCATTTTATCGCCTAATAAATCAATCTGATAAGTTGATGAAGCCTTGGCACTGCATGGAATGTATGTTGCTACTTTCTGCAGGCTCTATTTTTATGCCAATACTGTGGGTGTATATTCCTATATTCTGGATAGGAATGGAAGTCTTCAATAAGTTTAGCCTAAGAAATCTATTCGCCTCTATAATGGGACTAATTGCACCATATCTAATAGCATGGAGCATAATATATTTAGGAGACTTTCAAGACTCAATTTGCATTTTCTACAATCATATAATCCACTCATACACTATAGAGTTACCTAGCGGATTCTACGCTTGGGCAAGCCTTGTTATCTTTACCATTTCATCAATAATAGCACTTGGTTCACTTTTCAGCCAACACGACGACAGACGCTACATACACTGGATAAACAATTTCGGTGCCATCATTCTGTTTGTGTCTATTATCTTAAACATACTATTCTTTGGAGGAGGCCTCTTAACTATTAACACCGCCTTCTGGGCAACATTCCTTCTCACCTTCCACTACAGCACCACCAACAACCTCTTCAGCAAAATCTATTTTTGGATATTGCTTATAGCAAGTTTAGGGGTTATTTTTGTGAAGATGATTGGGTAAAATTTTCTATTCTTTCAGATTTTCTAGATTTTACGCCTGCGTAGGCAAATACAAATGGTAGTAGCCATAGGGTTGAGCCTAGTGGAAGAGAAGGACCGCCACCACACATTTTTATACAAGTGTCGTAAAGAACTTCGTCTGCATCTGCATAATCAGTCGCAGCCCAAGATGCATCGCAACAATCTTGGCATTCGCCTTGTTCAGCAGTACCACCTTTAGAACAAGAACTCCCCCAAGCTTCATTATTGTTTTCCAACAACATATTGATACCGCCAATGCGTGTACCCACAGAGATTTCTACCACGTCTTCGTTTTCGGCGTATAGTTCGTTGGCACCAAAGAAAGAATGTGAAGGTAGGCTAACAGCAAACGCTTTTGCTGCTAAACCAATAAATAGTAATAGAACGTATATTTTTATTGATTTCATCGGGATAATCATTAATTAATTCTAATTTTTTCTACTCTTTCTGCTGTGGTACCTAGTGCATGTATTGTGTAAATGCCAGAAGATAAAGGAATGTCTAATTTTACATATTGACCTGCCTCAACTTCTTCATAAACTTGTAGGCGACCAGACAAATCATAAACCGCTATAGTTTGTAGATTGGCTTCTGCTGGAGCAGAAACCACAACTTGTCTTCCTTGTGTGAAAATATCAATTTTATTAGAGTAGTTTGCATCGTCTGCAATATCTGTGGTGATATCCTCATCTTCTTTTTCTTGGAAAGTTAAGTAATATCTACCCTCACATAAACCAGCTTCTAATGCACTTATTTCGCAAACTTCTTCTGCAAGGTTATATATTTTACCCAACATTCTATCTTCCAATTTTACATCAAATGGTAGATTAGACTCCTTCAAAGATAATTTAAAGGTATTACTTGCGTCTTTCACTTTTATACCAAGAGGAAGAGATTCTGATAAAGTTGGACAGTTTAGACCAGACCATTTTTTGTTATATCTCATAATGTATAAGTCTGGAAGACTAGATTCTTTATCGTTGAACACTTTAGGAGCATCCACTGCGTAATTTAACTCGTCATCTTTCAATTCGTCGTAGCGTAAATAAACTTCGCTAGACACATTGGTAGATTCATTTGTAGCTTGAAGTCGCATAGATAAGATTTCTTCTTCTAAACTTCTATGATTTACCTCTGTGGTATTGAAATCTGATTTATCTACTTTAAGAGTTCCTGAGTTTGCGATAGTAAACACAAATCCATGTTGTGCTTTAATTTCTATATTACTTTGTCCTACAGGAATAAATGATTTATCTTCGTAACTATAATATTGTACAGTACCTATCAATTCTCCTGCACTATTACGTTGTAAATTATATGCAGAGATATTTGCAGGATAAGAGTTTGTTAATAGTGTCAACTCTCCTGCTACTAGATTTTCATAAACAGGTAAACTGCTTTCATTATAGAAACGACCACGGAATGTGTATGTATGAGGTGCTTCACCATCATATTCTGTTCCATTCTTTTTGTTGTAAGGAATAGCAGGACGAGGATTTGGACTACCATATTGGTTTGGAAGACGTATTGCAAATACCTTGTTTGGCACTATTTCCATAGTTAAAGTAGAGAAAGACTCGTCCCATGTTGAGGTTTCGTTGTCAACAATCATAGCCTCGTGCATATAAACGAGTGGAAGGTTGTTAAGATAGAAATCTCCAGAAAGCATCACTCGTGGTGTGGTAGTGCCATCTTCAAATGGATTTAAGATAGATCCTACTAGTAACCAGTCTTTTCTGCGAGCCTCAAATTGCACAGTGGCCTCGTTGTAACGAGATACTCCGTTTGCATTTAATCCTTCAACACCAACTAGTGCAGCACCATATTCCATATAGATTTTGTCTGCCACCTTAGTTGCTGTAGCGTTATCGCCTGCGTTTACTTGTGTACCATTCCACTTATCGTTTCTATCTTCTTTAAATGCTTTTTCTGTAGAAATGTCTGGCAATGTAGGATATCTATTAAGACCTGCTGGCAAAATCACAGTTAAATCTTCTGCGAGTATATCAGCACAAGTCAAAGGAGACTTATCCATTTTATTCCAGTTATCACGATTGTCCCATTCTGTAGAAGCGGTACCATTCCAGATAATTTTATTTACAGTAGTAGTTGGCTTCTTTAAACTACCAGTAAGTGTAATTGAAATATCTTGACCATTAAAGATAGACAAACTAGAAGTATAATCCGCTTTACAATCATTTGGTGAGAACTTTATACTAACAGTTTGTACACCTTCTGCACAAGCATCAGCATCTATAAAAGCCACAATAGAGAATTGGTCAGAGTCTATCCCTGCCTTAAGTTTTGCAGCATTAGCGTATGTAAGATTAAATTCCCTTACAACAGACTCTCCAAAGTCTACTTCACCAAAATCAATGCTATTAATGTCTGATTCTAATATGTTATCTTTAAACACTTTTAGATTTCTAACATAACGCATCAGCGAACCATTCCATATTCCGTTTGAGAACTTAATTGAGATAGTATTATATGGAATTTCTACCACGCAGGTTTTATAATTTTCATTAATGCCTGCAGATTTACCATTCCAATTAGAAAGTTTTTGGTAATTATCAGCACCTCTCAACAACACATATATGCCCATATCACCATCAATATCTATATACGAATTATTAGATGCTTTTACTTCAAATTCTAAACGTTTGGTATAATATGAAACATCATTTGGTAGTGCATACTCCACATAACGTTCCACAGAAATATCTACTAGATAAGATTTTTCTTCTGCATCCTCAAATACTACACAATCCTCCAATTTCACATCCACTTGCTTGGTTGTAGCTTCTACACTGTTTGTACCATTTATTGATAAAGCGCCATTGAAAATAGCATACAATGTAAAATTGTAAGTTGTACCCATTGTAAGACCTGTAACATTAAATTCTGTTGCAGCACCGTCCACTGTATATGTAACACCAGTTGTGTTTTCCACAATACGATATGCGGTAGCATCTTGTACTTTATCCCAAGACAAACGTATAGAAGTATAACCTTCTTTTACTACCTTTAAAGTAGTATTTATTTTTCTTGAATATTCACCATAAACTTTAACCACTGAACCGTTAGAAAACGCGATTTCATCGGAGAAAACTCCTAATTGTGTAGGACGGAAAGATACGTTAATCGTTGTAGTTCCGTATGAGCAACCAGCACTAGCTATGTTTGTTTTATCTATAGAAAATACACCAGAACCTATACTTGCTGTTAAGTCTGAATTTATCGCAGAATAATTGATACTTATGGACTTATTAGATATAGAAGAACCTTGCTCTATAACACCGAAGTTTATATCATTTGTAGGTAGTTCAAGGTACGAGCCTTGTGTAATTTTAATATTAGAAAAATCTCCAGCAAAGTTCCCACTATATACAAAACGAATTTTACGTGTAGATTTAGACAACTGAATAGTAGATGTACCAGATTTAGATTCTGATACTACATTAATTTTCCAATCATTATCAATATATTCATCAACTCTCCATTGTATACCTGTTGCAGAATTTGATGTTGTTTTATAACTAAAACTTACAATAGGACTATTTAAACTTGTAGTATACTCCTCTGTTTTATCTTCATAATTGAAACCACCCCAAGTGGGATCACCCAATCGAATATTAGATAAAGTTTCTACACAATCCGCCCCAGAAGCTACAGCAAATAAGAAGACATAAATGCACGTAAAAATAAGTTTTTTCATCGTTTAAAGTTTAGTTTTATATAGTATAGTTTAGGTTTTCTAGAAAATGAACGCAAAATTAATAATAAATACTCATTTTTATGCTAAAAAACATAAAAAAGGGGTGAAATTTCATCCCTTTTTTGAAAAATTTCATCCCTGTATAAGCACATTTCGTCCCATTATCTAATTTTTAAACTAAAATCATTAAAATTTACTATATTTGTAAATTAAAACAACCTATATGAAAACAAATATACTTGAGAAGCTCTTTGGATTTAATCCAAACAAAAACAAGGTGAAAACCGAGGTAATGGCAGGTATTACAACCTTCTTTACCATGGCGTATATTTTAGCGGTGAATCCGGCGATTTTGGCAGCTGCAGGTATGGACGAAGGTGCTGTTTTTACTGTTACAGTGCTCATATCTGCTATTGCTACTTTACTTATGGCATTGTATGCAAAACTACCGTTTGCGCTTGCGCCTGGTATGGGCTTAAATGCGTTCTTTGCATACACCATTTGCGTATCCATGGGGTATTCTTGGCAAATGGCGCTCACTGCAGTGCTTGTTGAGGGTATTATTTTCGTACTGCTTACGCTAACCAACCTTCGTGAGAAGATAGTATATAGTATTCCACGAAGTCTTCATGTGGCTATTGGAGCTGGTATTGGGCTGTTTATTCTTTTTCTTGGAATGCAAAATGGCAACTTAGTAGTGCGCGATGAAGCTACTATGGTAGCTCTTGGTGATATTACTTCTGGTCCTGCGCTTCTTTGCTGCATTGGTTTACTTGTTACTGCAGCGCTTATGTATAAGAAGGTACCAGGTGCTATGCTTTATGGAATCGTTCTTACAACCTTATTGGGTATTCCACTAGGCGTAACTGAATTTAAAGGTATATTTTCACTTCCTCCAAATCCAGAATCTATTATGTTTAAATTTGACATTTCATTCGTTGGCACAATAGATTTTTGGATTGTGATGTTTACTTTGCTTTTTGTGGATATGTTTGATACAATAGGCACTCTACTTGGCGTGGCTCAACACGCAGAGATGGTAGATAAGAAAACTGGCAAAATACCTTGGATAAAGAAAGCATTTATGGTGGACGCTATTTCTACCACTGCAGGTGCTATGATGGGTAGTAGTACAGTAACTACATTTACCGAGAGTACAGCTGGCATTACAGCGGGCGGACGTAGTGGTCTTACTTCGTTCACCGTGGCATGTTGTTTTATTCTATCACTTTTCCTTTCTCCTTTATTTTTATCTATGCCAGGCGCAGCTACCGGCCCTATTCTTATTCTTGTAGGTGCGTCTATGTTATCTGGCGTGAGCAAAATAAACTTTTCAGATTATTCAGAAAGTATTCCGTCTATACTTTGTATTACTATTATGGCGTTTGCATGTAGTATTGCAGATGGTATTGCTCTGGGCCTAATTTCATATGTAGGTATTAAATTATTAACTGGTAAGGCTAAGGGTATTTCGTTTGCCACTTATATACTTACAGTTTTGTTTATTTTGAAGTTTATTATCTAAAAAAACGACCAAATAAGGCAAAATTGAAATATTTTCATTGTTTTTTCTAATAATTAGTAATTTATTTCTGTTAATTTCTATTAATTTGTGAGTTTTAGTAGGAATTAGCAGAAATTTTATTATCTTTGCACTCCATTTTTTGAAAAATAATAAACAAACCTTATATAATATGTCTAACGAAATTTTAATTGGCGACAAAATCAAAGCATTTAGAGAGACCCGCAAACTTACTCGTGAGCAACTTGCAGAAAACAGTGGTTTGGAGCTTTCTTTAGTAACAGAAATTGAAGAAAACACAAATATTCCTTCACTTTCTCCACTTATCAAGATTGCCCGTGCTCTTGGAGTGCGTCTTGGTACTTTCCTAGATGATAGCACACACCTTGGCCCAGAAATTTGCCGTGGTGGTGGCAACGAAAAATGCTTAAGCACTTCTAACACAAAAAGTCGTTCAAATTCTCACCTAGATTTTATGTCTCTTGCAAAGAGCAAAACAGGTAGAAACATGGAGCCTTTCATCATAAACATTGAACCTACCGATAGTGAGCTTATGCTTTCTTCTCACGAGGGCGAAGAGTTTATTTATGTGCTAGATGGCCAAGTGAAAATAAAATATGGCATCAATGAGTATGTGCTTGAGGCTGGCGATAGCATTTATTATGATTCTATTGTGGAACACTTAGTTTATGCCACTGAGCCTGCTAAGATTTTGGCAGTGGTTTATGCTCCTTTCTAATTTATGACTATGAATTACGAACTTTCTACTAGAACCCTAGGTGAATGGGTAGAATATTGGGCAGAGAAAACTCCTGATAAAGACTATATCGTATATGCAGACCGTGGACTTCGTTTCACATGGAAAGAGTTTAACGAACGTGTAAACCACCTTGCAAAAGGTATGCTTGCAATAGGCATTGAAAAGGGTACTCACGTGGGTCTTTGGGCTACTAATGTGCCAGACTGGTTGACTTTCCTTTATGCTTGTGCGCGTATTGGTGCTGTTTGTGTAACTGTAAATACAAACTACAAGCAAAACGAACTTGAGTTTCTTTGTGAAAACTCAGATATGCATACCCTTTGTATCATAGATGGTACTTGGGATTGCGACTATGTGGATATGACATACAAAATGCTTCCTGAACTTAAAACTTGCCAACGTGGTAAGCTAAACAGCGAGCGTTTCCCAAAAATGAAAAATGTTATCTACATTGGTCAAGAAAAACATCGTGGTATGTATAACACTGCTGAGATTTTGCTTCTTGGTAGTTCTATTTCTGATGATAAACTTAATGAGGCTAAAGCCAACGTTAATTGTCACGACGTGGTAAATATGCAATATACCTCTGGAACCACTGGTTTCCCTAAGGGTGTGATGCTTACTCACTATAATATTTCAAACGACGGTTTCTTCACTGGCGAACACATGAAGTTTACCTCTGATGATAAGCTTTGCGTTTGCGTGCCTCTTTTCCACTGCTTTGGTGTGGTGCTTGCCACTATGAACTGTTTAACACACGGTTGTACACAAGTAATGGTAGAGAAGTTTGACCCACTTGTGGTGCTTGCTTCTGTGCACCAAGAACGTTGTACTGCCCTTTATGGTGTGCCTACAATGTTTATTGCGGAACTAAATCACCCTATGTTTGATATGTTTGACCTAACATGTCTTCGTACAGGTATTATGGCTGGTGCGCTTTGTCCTATTGAGCTTATGCGTCAGGTTTCTGACAAAATGCATATGACTATTACTTCTGTATATGGTTTGACAGAGACTTCTCCTGGTATGACTCAAACCACTATCGAGGATAGTTTTGAAAAACGTTGTACCACTGTGGGTCGCGATTATCCATTTGTGGAAGTGCAAGTAATCGATCCAGAAACTGGCGAAATTTGTCCTCCAGGGGTGCAAGGCGAAATGTGTTGCCGTGGTTTCAACGTAATGAAAGGTTACTACAAAAACGAGAAAGCTACAGAAGAAATTATCGATGCTAATGGATTCCTTCACTCTGGTGACCTTGGTGTGAAAGATGAAGATGGATATTATCGCATTACTGGTCGTATCAAAGATATGATTATTCGTGGTGGCGAAAACATTTATCCTCGCGAAATTGAAGAATTCCTTTATCACCTAGAAGGTGTGAGCGACGTGCAAGTGGCTGCTGTGCCATCTAAAAAATATGGAGAAGAGGTGGGTGCATTCATTATTCTTAAAGAAGGAGTTCAATTGGCTCCAGAAGATGTGCGCGACTTCTGTAAAGGCAAAATTGCTCGTTACAAAATCCCTAAATATGTATTCTTTGTAGATAGTTTTCCACTTACAGGTAGTGGTAAAATCCAAAAATACAAACTAAAAGAACTAAGTTTACAACTTTGCGCCGAACAAGGCATCGAAGTTATCTAATAATTAAGGGCGACCATTTGGCCGCCCTTAACTTTTATCTTATAATTATTTTTTTCTACCTCTTTTTGCTGGTTTAGCAGGTGTTTCCTCTATTATCTTAACACAATCTTCGTAAGTTAATGCCTCTACATTGCAATCTTTTGGAAGTTTGTAGTTTGTTTTGTCTTTGCATAGATAAACACCATATCTACCGTTTAAAAGTTGCATAGTAGCATCTTCGGCAAATGTTTTCACAACTTTGTTTGCTTCAGCTTCTTTTTTTGCATTAAGAAGTTCTTCTGCTTCTGCTAGAGTTACAGAAAGTGGATCGTATGTTTTAGGAAGAGAGCAGAATGCACCATTATAAGCAATATAAGGACCAAATCTACCCACAGCTACTTTCACTTCTTTACCTTCTAGTTCGCCTAGCACGCGAGGAAGTTTAAATAACTCTAATGCTTCTTCTAAAGTAATAGTTTCTAGAGATTGTTCAGATTTTAGCGATGCAAAGGTTGGTTTACCGCTATCGGTAGCATCGCCCATTTGAGCCACTACGCCAAAACGACCAATTTTTACGTAAATAGGCTTACCTGTTTTAGGGTCTGTACCTAAAAGACGTTCACCAGCCTTTCTTTCTGTCTTTTTGCTAGAAGATTCTTCTATTGTTTTATGGAAGTCTTTATAGAAATTGTCTATTGTTGATTCCCATTTTTCTTCGCCTTCAGCAATTTTATCTAGGTCTTTTTCCACTTGAGCAGTGAAGTTGTAGTCGATAATACTTTGGAAGTTTTCCACTAGATAGTCATTTACCACAACACCTATATCGGTAGGGAAAAGTTTAGATTTTTCTGCTCCGTAAACCTCTTCGTTCACTTGTTCGGTGATAATACCTTTTTCTAAAACAAGTGAGTTGTAATTTCTCTTAGCACCTTCTCTATCAGTTTTTTCTACGTATTCACGGTTTTGAATTGTACTAATAGTAGGAGCATATGTAGAAGGACGACCAATGCCTAGCTCCTCCATTTTACGCACTAGTGAAGCTTCGGTGTATCTAGCAGGACGTTGGGTAAAACGTTCTGTACAATCAATCTTTTTGTATTCTAGTTTTTCACCGCTTTTGAATGCAGGAAGAATATTTAGTGAAGATTCTTCATCTTCGTCGTCTTTTGATTCCATATAAACTTTAAGGAAACCATCAAACACTAGCACTTCACCCATCGCCACAAAAGTTTCTTTTGAGTTGTCTAGTTCTATGGTAATGGTGGTTTTTTCTAGTTCTGCATCTGCCATTTGAGAGGCAATGGTGCGTTTCCAGATAAGTTCATATAGATACTTTTCTTGTTTTGTACCTTCTATTGTGGCATCTGCAAGGTTTGTAGGACGAATAGCTTCGTGAGCCTCTTGAGCACCTTTAGCTTTGGTTGCATATTGTCTTACCTTGCTATATTTCTCACCTGCAAATGATACAATAGCAAATTTTGCAGCATTAAGAGCAAGATTTGAAAGGTTTACAGAGTCTGTACGCATGTAAGTGATTTTACCACTTTCGTATAGCTTTTGAGCTATCATCATGGTTTGAGACACTGAATAACCAAGTTTGCGTGCTGCCTCTTGTTGCAGTGTAGAAGTAGTAAATGGAGGCGCAGGAGTGCGTTTTGCTGGTTTTGTTACCACATCAGAGATAGTGAAAGAAGCATCTTTACATTTTTCCAAGAAACTTTGTGCTTCTTTTTTGGTTGCAAAACGTTTAGATAGTTCTGCTTTAAGCTCCACTCCGTTTGCATCTGTAAATAATGCAACTATCTTGTAGTTTGACTCTGCCTTGAAACCTTGAATTTCGCGTTCTCTATCCACAATTAATCTCACAGCCACAGACTGAACACGTCCTGCAGATAGTGATGGTTTAATTTTTTTCCATAGAATTGGAGAAAGTTCAAAACCTACTATACGGTCTAATACTCTACGTGCTTGTTGAGCATTAACTAGGTCTATATCAATGTTTCTAGGATTTTTAATAGCATTTAATATAGCATTCTCGGTAATTTCGTGAAATACTATACGTTTTGTTTTATTTGTATCTAAGCCCAAAACCTCTGCCAAATGCCATGCAATAGCTTCTCCCTCGCGGTCTTCATCGGAAGCTAGCCAAACCATTTCTGATTCTTTTACTTTCTTCTTAAGCTCTGTTACTAGTTTCTTTTTATCTGAAGGAACTTCGTATATAGGAGAATAGTTCTTAGTGAAGTCTATACTAATATCTTTGGTTTTAAGGTCACGTATATGACCAAAACTAGACATCACAGTATAATCCTTACCTAAGAATTTCTCTATGGTTTTTGCTTTTGCTGGAGATTCGACTATAACTAGATTTTTACTCATATTTATGAAGTCATCGATGGTTAGACAATCAAAATTCGCTGCAAAAGTAATAAATTTTTGACAACAACTAAAAATTTTACATATAATATGTGTAAAAATGCGTATTTCCAACCCACAACCTTAAAAAAAATTCTTAAATTTGCGTTTTAAAACATTCATTTATGAGCGGATTAAGATTTAGGGTTGTTAGCGAAGCTTTTAATAAAAAAGCATTGCAAGTTAATCCTCCTACAGAAAATATTTCTGAGTATTATGGCAGATATGTCTTTGGCAGAAAAGAAATGGCCAAATTCCTATCTAGCGACTGTATGCAAGCACTTGTTAAGGCTATAGACCAAGGTGAAACTTTGGATCGTAAAATAGCAGACGAGGTAGCAGAAGGTATGAAACAATGGGCCATGACACATGGTGCCACTCACTATACTCACTGGTTCCAGCCTCTAACAGAAGGAACCGCAGAAAAGCACGATTCATTTATTGAATACGCTACTGTGCCAGGTGGTGAGGTAATAGAAAAATTTTCTGGTAAGCTTCTTGCACAACAAGAACCAGACGCCTCTAGCTTCCCTAATGGTGGCATTAGAAACACATTTGAAGCTCGTGGTTATACCGCATGGGACCCTTCTTCTCCTGCTTTTATTGTAGATGACACACTTTGCATTCCTACCGTATTCGTAGCTTATACAGGCGAGGCATTAGACTATAAAACTCCACTTCTTAAAGCTATTAATGCTGTAGATAAGGCAGCTACTGCTGTTTGTCACTATTTCGACCCAACAGTAAAGAAAGTTTTCTCATACTTAGGTTGGGAACAAGAATATTTCCTTGTAGATGAAGGACTTTATGCTGCACGTCCAGACCTTCTATTAACTGGTCGTACACTTATTGGTCACGAATCTGCAAAAAACCAACAACTTGAAGACCACTATTTTGGTGCTATTCCTGCCCGTGTTCAAGCATTTATGAAAGAGCTTGAGTTTGAAGCATACAAATATGGCATTCCATGCAAAACTCGTCACAACGAGGTGGCTCCAAACCAATTTGAGCTTGCTCCTATTTTCGGTGAAATGAACTTGGCTAACGACCAAAATCTACTTGTTATGTCTATTATGAACCGCATAGCACGTAAACATGGCTTTAGAGTTCTTCTTCACGAAAAACCATTTGCAGGCATCAATGGTTCTGGCAAGCACAACAATTGGTCACTAGGCACAAACACTGGCGTGGGATTGTTTACACCAGGTAAAACAGCAGAAGAAAATCTGCAATTCATTACCTTCCTTGTAAACGCACTTATGGCTGTTTATAAAAACAATGCCCTACTTAAGGCTTCTATTATGACAGCTCAAAATGCTCACCGTTTGGGTGCAGGCGAGGCTCCTCCAACTATTATTTCTGCTTTCCTAGGTTCTCACCTTACAGAAGTGCTTAACAAACTAGAAGAAAGTAGCAGTGAGGAAGCGATTGTTATGGATGGCAAAAAACAAATGAAACTTGGAGTGGCTCACATTCCTGAAGTTTTACTAGACAACACAGACCGTAACCGTACCTCACCATTTGCCTTTACAGGCAACAGATTTGAGTTCCGTGCTGTGGGTTCATCTGCAAACTGCGCATCAGCTCTTATAGTTCTAAATACTATAATGGCAGACCAACTTAACGAATTCAAAACACTAGTAGATGAAAAAATTGCTAGTGGCAAACCAACCAATAAAGCTATATTCGAAGTTCTTAAAGCATATATCAAAGAATCTAAATCTATTCGTTTCGACGGTAATGGTTATAGCGACCAGTGGAGAAAAGAAGCTGCAGAACGTGGCTTAGACTGCGAAACTAGCGTGCCAAAAATCTATGATGCATACACAAAAGAAGAAAGCATCGGTATGTTTAGCAGAACAGGGGTATTCTCTGAAAAAGAACTTGAAGCTAGAAATGAAGTTAAATGGGAAACTTATACTAAAAAACTTCAAATTGAGGCTCGCGTGCTTGGCGATTTGTGTTTAAACCACATTATTCCAGTGGCAACACAATACCAATCTCTGCTATTAGACAACGTCTATAAGACCAAACAAATCTATAGCGCAGAAAAAGCCGAAGAGCTTTGCGCACACAATATGGAGCTTATAGAAAAACTTTCTAAACATATTTCTATTATAAAATCTAATGTAGATGCTATGGTAGAAGCTAGAAAACTTGCAAATAAGATAGAATGCGAAAGAGAAAAAGCCATAGCCTATAGCGAAACAGTTCTTCCATACTTTAGTCCTATTCGTGCTAACGCAGACGAACTAGAACTTATTGTTGACGACGAACTATGGCCTCTTCCAAAATATCGTGAAATGCTTTTCATAAGATAAAATGAATAAACTGCTTCGTAATATTATCATCATAAGTATGCTTATTACAGAAGCAGTTTTTGTTTGTGCCGTGGGACAAACAAAGGTAAGTTTCGCTTACGACACCGACTTCCTACTCTACTTCGACAACAGAGAATACGACCGTACACCAGGTCAAAGAAGCCAAACTATATTTGGCGTGAGACTTGCTCCAGAAATTGGTGTACAAATAGCCGACTCTACCGAGTCTACACACAAACTTATGGCTGGTGTGGCATATAACCAACCATTTGGTGCGAGCTGGGGAGAAATTACGGTGAAACCGACCATTTATTATCGCATCGAGACCAAAGGGTTTGACATTAACCTAGGTTTTGTGCCATACAGATACCTTAAAGAAACTCTTCCTGAATATCTACTTTCCGATACCATAAGCTATTACAACGCCAACTTGCAAGGTGCACTTTTCCAATACGAAAGCGACAAGGGCTTTGCTTCTCTTATGGCAGATTGGCGTGGTATGTATAGCAAAGAAACAAGAGAGGCGTTTAGAGTGATTGCCACTGGTCAATACAGATACAAATGGCTACAAGTAGGTGGATATGCCATGCTAAATCACTTGGCAAACAATATGCAAACCAATTGTGTCTATGATGACATAATGATAAACCCATACGTAGGTTTTGAGATAAGTAAATATCTAGCACCTATCGATTCATTTAATATCAGAGTGGGTTATATTGGAGGTTTTCAGAGAGAAAGAGCCACAGAAACATCTTTCTTTACACATGCAGTGAACGCAGAACTATTCTTTAGATGGAGATTTTTAGGATTTAAACAATCTCTATATTACGGCAACAGCCTTTATCCTTTATACGAAAAACAAAAGGCCATCCTAAATATGGGTGACCCTTGGTATAAAAGTAAGTTATATAGCAGAACAGACTTTTTCATCTATCTATACAATAACAGATTTGTAAACTGTTATTTCTCATTTAACCTACACGTAAATGAAACAGGGCAAGTAAACTGCCAACAACAACTTATTGCTCAGTTTTGCTTAAGCGAAGTGTTCAATAAAAAAGACTCTCCAAAACTGAAGAGTCTATTAGGTAAATAATTATTTTTTCTTAGAGAACCAATCTTGGATAACTTGTTTGTCCTTGTTTAGCTGAGAAGCTAATTTTGCTGGAGTATCAAATTTTTGTTCCTCTCTAATGAATTGTTTGAAGTTTACTCTAATCTTCTTTTTGTAAATATCATCGTTGAAATCGAAGATATGCACCTCTATACTTTTTGTCTCAGACATATTTACAAAAGTAGGACGAGCACCTATATAAAGCATAGATTTTAGAGGTTTATTATAACCTTCTACATTTACTGTTACAGCATAAACACCAGCAGCAGGCAGAAGTTTTCTCACATCATTTACAGCCACATTTGCAGTTGGGAAACCTATACTCTTGCCTAGTTTGAAACCTGGTATCACAGTACCTTCTATGAAGTAGTCGTAGCCAAGAGCATCTTTTGCAGCAGAAATGTTGCCAGCTTGAATTTCACGTCTTACGTGCGAAGAACTCACCACCACGTCTTTTACTTTAAACACTTCTTCTCTTTCTACCACAACACCCTTTTCTTCACCGTATTGCTTGTATTGCTCAAAACCATTTGCTCTATCGCAACCAAAATGGTGGTCGTGACCTATTAATAGATATTTTGTGTTCAATTTTTCTATTAAATAGTCGTCCATAAATTGTTTAAACGACTTGCCAGAAATTTCTTTATCGAAAGGAAGAACTACACAATAATCCACACCAGAGTTTTCTAGTAATTCATATCTCTCATTATTAAGTGTGATTAACTTTGGAATGTAATTTGCTTGAAGTGCTTCTCTAGGGTGAGATGAGAATGTAACTACCACAGACTCAAGGCCTCTTTCGCGCGCTTGCTTTGCTAAACGTGTCAATAAAGCAGCATGACCTTTGTGAACACCATCAAAAAAACCTATGGTTACCGCTGTACCATTAAAGTTAATTTCTTGTAATTTTTCTATTATCTTCATTTGTTTATTAAAAAAATATTCTTACCTTTGCAACCGATTTAACTATCGGGCCTATAGCTCAGTCGGTTAGAGCATCGGACTCATAACCCGCAGGTCCCTGGTTCAAGTCCAGGTGGGCCCACCTAAAGAAGTTGACCTTTCGGTCAGCTTCTTTTTTTATGCGTCTTTTTAAGCCGATTAGTTCAGAAAATTGCATTGGTTTTGTACTTGATTTTTTGGTTTGCGCAAAGATATATAATATTTTCTTATTTTGCCCAAATCATTCGAGGTTTTTTGGATATATCTTCTTTTATTTTTATTTGTGTAAATCCTATTTCTAATAGCATCTCATACGTTTGAGAAGAACGCAGAGGTTTTAACTCAAAATATACCGCAGCTGAGCACTTGTGAGCAAACTTTGCCACTGCTCTATAATATATTAGAGGGTCTTCTTCTGGAGCAAACAGCGCTAGGTGCGGTTCGTAAGTGAGCACATCTTCTGGCATATCTACTTTTTCAGAAGGCATAATATAAGGAGGGTTACTCACCACTATATCGAAGTCATTTGGTAGCTTACCCAAATCTGTGAGCTTATCCAACTCCCTGAAATTTACAAAAAGCCCCGTTTCATCGGCATTTTTACTAGCTACTTTAAGTGCTCCTACGCTTTTATCCACAGCCCAAACCTCAGCATTTGGATATTGTTTTTTTAGAGCCAATGCTATACAACCACTACCTGTGCCAACATCTAGAATTTTACACACATTTTGCTCATTTGATGCTATCCACTCTATAAGTTCAGAAGTTTCTTGGCGTGGAATTAATACATTCTCATCCACAGTTAATTTAAGCTCACAAAATTCTGTGTAGCCAAGCACATATTGAAAAGGTTCGCCGCTTTGAAGTCTTTGCAAATCTGCGAGCAGCAATTGCTTTTGATCCTCTTGGCAAGTAATATCTTCTGGAAAATACAACTTCTGCACAGGAATGTTGCAATGCTTAGATGCTAATTCTCTAAACATCAGAGAGATTTCGTGCGATGAATATTTAGAATTTAATTCGTTTTTATAAGAAATAAACAATGTTTTCATGCTGTAAAGGTACTAAAAAGATAGAAATTATGTATATCTTTGCAGTATTAGTTAAATATTATGACAGAAGAAGAAAAAATATCATATATGCGCCGTTGCCTTAGCTTGGCAAAAAAAGGTATGGGTAGAGTATCTCCAAACCCTATGGTAGGTTGCGTTATAGTAAAAGATGGTAGAATTATTGGCGAAGGCTATCACAGAAAATACGGCGAAGCACATGCTGAAGTAAACGCTATAGAGAGTGTAAAAGATAAGAGAGATTTGCTTGGAAGTACACTTTTTGTAAATCTTGAGCCATGTTCGCATTATGGCAAAACACCTCCTTGCGCAGAGAGAATTATAAAAGAAAATATTGCAGAGGTGGTCATTTGCAATGTAGATCCAAACCCTCTTGTTTCTGGCAGAGGCATAAATATGCTTCGTGAGGCTGGCATACAAGTAGAGTGTGGTTTGTTGCAAGAAGAAGGCAACGAGCTAAACGCACGTTTCTTTACTTTTCATAGCAAGAAAAGACCATACGTTATACTAAAATGGGCACAAACCTCTGATGGCTTTATAGATGCCAATTATTCTATGCCTATACGCATTTCAAACGACGTATCGAAAGCTTGTGTTCACAAACTAAGAGCAGAAGAAGATGCTATTCTTGTGGGCAAAAACACTGCACTTAAAGACGACCCAAAACTTGGATGCAGAAGATACCATGGCAACTCTCCACTAAGAATTGCTATAGATAGAAAATTAGAGATTCCTACCTACTACAACTTCTACG
>JAZKXZ010000021.1:0-8124 GCA_045611845.1 Candidatus Enterocola sp.
GTTAAGTATATAAGATATTATAATAACGATAGAATTAAGTTGAGGCTAAATGGAAAAAGCCCGGTAAAATACCGAGCTTTATACCAATCTAAAGTTGCCTCTTAATAATGTTTAACCGTCCAACTTTTGGGGGTCACATCACCTCAGGTGTGGTTATTTTTTACTATAATCACAAAAAAATCAACCCGATAGGGTGTAAAATAGAAAAAAGTTACTATATTTGTACCCGAAAGGGTTTATATTTTGAGATTGAAATAAATATTATACCCGTACGGGATTAAAATAAGTAATATGATAGGTGAATATATCAAACAAAAGAGAAAACTTTTTAGGCTAACTCAAATAGAACTAGCCGATAGAACAGGTGTGGGCATAAGATTTATTAGAGAGTTAGAAAATGGTAAACCTACTGTTCAACTAAACAAAGTAAATCAAGTATTAGAACTTTTTGGTGAAACATTATATCCTAAGAAAATAAATGAATAAGGCAAAGATATATTTAAACAATATTTTATGTGGCATTCTTGTGGAGAATTCCGACGGATACTTTTTTAAATACGACTCAGATTATCTTAAAAGAGAAGACGCAAAAGCATTAAGTCCAACAATGCCACTTCAGGAAGAGGAATTTGAAAAGGAATTTCTTTTCCCAGTGTTTGATGGGCTTATTCCAGAGGGTTGGTTATTGGATATTATTGACAAAAACTGGAAAATTAACCCTAGAGATAGAATGAAATTATTAATTACTTGTTGCAAAGATTGCATAGGCAATATAACTGTTAGTAATTATGAAGAATAGATGTTTATATTGTTATAAAGAATTGGATGATGATAAGTTGCATTATCATCCTGCTTGTGCATTGAAACTTTTTGGAACAAAGCAAGCTCCTATATTACCATACAATAGAAGTAATATAGAAGATTTAGCTCTTCAGGTTATTGCAAAAAGCACAGCTATAACAGGTGTACAACCAAAATTAGCTTTAGATATAAACAGAGGAGGTAAAAATGAACCAAATAAATTAACTATTGTTGGTTTGTGGGGAAATTTTATTCTAAAACCTCAAAGTCCTACATATCAGTTTATGCCAGAGGTGGAAGATTTAACTATGCGTTTGGCAGAAATATGTGGAATAGAAACCGTTAAGCATGGTCTAATAAAAATGGACGACGGCGAGCTAGCATACATTACCCGTAGGGTTGATAGAAAGAAGGATGGAGGAAAACTGTCAATGCTTGATATGTGCCAATTAAGTAATAGACTTACAGAACATAAATATCGCGGAGCGTATATTCAGCTTGCTGAGGTGATAAAGAAATATTCAGTATCTTCAATGCTAGATGTTCAACGTTTTTGGGAGATAGTTTTATTCTCTTGGATAACAGGCAACTCAGACATGCATTGCAAGAATTTCTCTTTGCTTGAGTATGAGGGTATTGGTTATCAACTTTCACCAGCATACGACTTACTATCTGTAAAACTAGTATTTGAAGCAGATAGAGATGAATTGGCAATGCCACTAATAGGTGCAGGAGTGTTTGATACACCAATAGTAAATTTCAGTAGAGATTCTTTTGTAGAAGCAATGTCTATGTCTGGCATAAGTGATACTGTTATCAATAAAATTATCTCAAAGATGATTTCGCATAAAGAGAAATGGTTTGAGTTGATAGATATATCTTTCCTTAACGATGAGTTTAAAGAAAAATATAAAGCATTAATAACAGAGAGAATAAGTAAATTATAAATGTTAAAATATCTCTCTCGTTTGCAATCCTCGTTTTTTTTCTTTTTCTTTGTTCTGTTAAAATGTGTAAATAATAACAAATTCTCTACACTATAATTTCTAATAATATAAAAATCACAACCAGTATTGCCTTTGCCTGACAACCTTTAGGC
Source organism: Candidatus Enterocola sp. (assembly GCA_045611845.1). GTDB lineage: Bacteria > Bacteroidota > Bacteroidia > Bacteroidales > Paludibacteraceae > Enterocola. The sequence continues at coordinate 1,901 of JAZKXZ010000021.1, forward strand.
TAAGGCAATGTTTTTAATTTTATCGAGTATGAAAAAAATACTGTTCTTTTTAACATTACTGTTTTGCTTATCGGCTTGTCAAAAGCCCGATGTTAGCTACGCTAAAATAGAGTCAATGACGTTCGATAGCGATGAGTACACCTTGCAAGAGAACGAAGAAATGTCGATGCTTTATAGGCTATCTATTTTACCAGAAGAGGTTGGCGATACGGTAACGGTTAAGTGGTCGATTGCCGACCCTTCTATTGCGACTATCTCTGATTTTGGTACGTTGCAGGCTTTGCACGAGGGTGCAACAACCCTAACAGCATCGGCTATGGGCGTAAAAGCTAGTTGCGAAATTAGAGTAGAACCTTTAAAAATCAAAGAATTTAGCATCCCATCAGCATTAACGGTGTATGCCAACGAACCTACAGAGATAGAAATTACTGATTTAACGCCCCAAAAGGCACCTTTGTATCGCATTAAGTGGGAATCGACCGATAAAGAGGTGCTGCCTACGTTGGTAGATAATAATAAATGGGTGCTAACCACAGATAAAATAGGATCGTATACACTTACGGCTACTACGGGCAAATTAGAACCTCGTACTTGCCAAGTGACGGTAAAAATTCGTCCTATTACTACGTTTACGTTGTCCGATAAGAATTTGTACCTATTGGTAGGACAAAAAGATACCCTACAATTAACCATGGCACCCGATAATGCCTCGTACAAAGCCATAGAGTGGAGAAGTACCAACGATAAGGTAGTTACCGTTAATCAAAATGGTGTACTAGAGGCTGTTGGCGAGGGCGAAGCCGTGGTAATGGTAACTCACTATGCAGCTAACGAATCCGATAAATTCTACGAAGAACAATGTAATGTAACCGTAGCTAAATCACCCGCTGTAACTAGTGTAGATGTAAGTCCTACTTCTTTAACCATGAAACGGGGCGATGTTACGTTTGTGTCAATCAACAATATTCAACCAGCGGGTGCGCTCGCTACTACCTTAAAATGGGAAATAGCCGATCCAAGCATTGCTAAAATAGCAGGAGGTACTGCCAATGGTTTGAAAAAACAAATCAACGCGCTAAAAGCAGGTACTACTACCTTAACCATTAGTTCGGCATCGGGCTATAAAAAAACGGTATCCATTACGGTAAATCCTATTTCTGCCACGGGAGTTACTATCCCTGAAGCCGATACAAAAGCTTGTGTATGGGCTGGAACATCGTACACCTTTAGTGGTACTTTGGTGCCTAGCAATACCGATGATGAGATTGTTTATACGGTGATGGCACAATCTGCCTCAGAAGGTTCGGCTACCTTCACGGGCAATAAACTTACTTTTTCGGCCGATGCGCAGGGCTTATTTATTGTATATGTAAAAGCGAAAAGCCCTAATGGCACAACCACCAACCTGAGAAATTGTTCTATTTACGCCATCCCAGATCAACCTATGAAAGAATGGCTGCCATCATTGAAAGTAAGCGATGAATCTGGGTCTTATGGGTATTATGGTACATTTGGCATGTCAGAGGCTGTTACACACCATGTAAATATACCTCACATGCCCACCAATATTCAGATCACCAACGTTACCCGTACCTTGCATGATGGGGCTAGCAATTATGCTGTTATTTACAACAGCTCCGATCAACGTTTGTACTACGTTAAGCAACCCGTTGCTAAACCTCACAAAAACTATACCAATGAATACAATAGCGGGGAGGTAAATGCGCAGTTAACGAATTACGCAACCAAGGTTACTTACATGGTAAAAATGACCGACTCAAACGGCCTTACAAAGAGTGTAGAAGGATTATCTATGTCTTGTTATGCTACTTGCTTGGGTTATATGAACTGGCCTGATGCTAAGTCGGGTTATAGCGATACGTATCGAATTGGTATAACCGAATTTAACAACTGGTACAACAACTACGTAATGGAGAGTGGGGCGCTTACCACCGTTAATTCGTCTAAAACCAAGTACCAAATGGCCGCTATTTACGCTGATCGTAAAACGGGTAGTCCTTCTACCCATACCATAAAATACTATTTAGAAGGTAACGAAATTACTTGGACCGCAACGGGCGAATACAAAACCTTGTTACTGGGCCAAGGAGTAAAATCCGCATTTGGTTATTCGGATGATGATTTGCCTTATATTAGATACTTAAGACGCTAAAAGATAAGTAATGATGCAGCAACTTAAAAAATTACAACAATGAAAAAAATACTTTATTTAATAAGCTTTTTGTTTGCAGTGGCATTGGTGGGTTGTGAGGAAAAAGAACCTGCTACATCTGCAAAAGTGAGAACAGGGCAAGTAATCAATATTACAGACGAATCAGCATTAATAGAAGCATCTGTAAATGTGGATATTTCAAAATACAACTCTGTTAATTTTGGTGTGATGTATTCTACATATTTAGAAGATATGAATTTTCGCAATGGCAATGAGGAATTTGCTTCTTATATGAATGGTAAGGAATACGAAGTAGAGATAACCAGTGTGTCTCCAGATACCACGTACTATTATTGTGCATACCTAGTCCTAAACGGTATTCAAAGAGAGTTTGGGCAAATTAAAGAATTTACAACACTTCCTGCTAATGAAGGTTCTGTAGACGAAGGTGGCTCAGAAGGAGTAGACGAAGGTGGCTCAGAAGGAGAAGGTGAAGGCGGTACAGAAGACGAAGGAGACGGCAAAGTTAATGGTTATGCATACGTGGATTTAGGTCTTTCTGTGAAATGGGCAACCATGAATGTGGGCGCTACTTCTCCAGAAGATTACGGGGATTACTTTGCTTGGGGCGAAACAGAGCCAAAAAGCGAATACAATTGGGGAACTTATAAATGGTGCGATGGTGGTTATGATAATTTGACCAAATATTGTAGCCTGTCAGAGTTTGGTATAGTGGATAATAAAATCAAATTAGAACCTGAAGACGATGCTGCTACTGTCAATTGGGGTGGTGCTTGGCGTATGCCAACCAGAAATGAGCAGGATGAACTTCGCACAGAGTGCAATTGGACCTTAGATACAATGAATGGTGTTGATGGATATACTGTGACAGGCCCTAATGGTAATAGTATTTTCTTGCCAATGCCAGGCTATTGTTATGATACATATATTGAAGATAAAGGTATTAATGGAACTTATTGGAGTAGTGAACATGTAGAGAATTATTCGTCTGAAGCATATGTATTCTATATTTATGCAGATGGTGATAATTCATGGAATATAGATACACGCTATTATGGTAATCCTATCCGCCCTGTATTGCCATAGTAAGAAAAATACTAACACATAAGATTACAACCACACTTGACCCTCAGGTGTGGTAGTTTTTTATGTTATAGGGTCGCAAGTAAGTAAATTATAAATGTTAAAATCACTCCAACGTTTGCAATGATGAATTATTTTTAGTACGTTTGTAGTGTTAAAATCTGTAAATAATAACAATTAAAAAATAAAGAAAATGAAAAAATTAAGCTTATTCGCTGCTCTAGCAGCTATGTTAATGGGTTTCGCATCTTGCGAAAAAGTAGAACCTACTGCTCTTGAAACTTCAGATCTAAATGCAAGTAAAATTGCTGGTTATGTGTATTATACAAAACTTGATGATGCAGGTGCACCTGATGGTATCAAAATATTTGAAGGAAAAGCAGACGTTAATATCGAAGTATCAGAACTTGGTGCTGATGGTAAAGCAACAGGTAATGTAGTACTTGTAAAAGCTGCCTTAAAAGGTGGTAAATACGAAGCAAACATTCCAGTAGCAGTGGGCAAAAAAGCAAAATGTAAAGTATCTTGCTATTTTGTTCAAGAAAACTACGACGTAAAAACCACATCTGATGGTGCAGACTTCAAATTGACACCTATTACGTATAAAGGTGAATCAGAAAAAACTATTTCATACGGTGAAACTCTTTACGTAGAACTTCAAGGTGCAAAAGTTGGTTCATTAAACGATCCATATCACTTCTAATATAAATCTTAAAAACGAATGATATGAATATAAAAGCAAAATACATATTAGCATCAGCTCTATGTGCGTTAGGTATGAGTGCCTTTGCACAAGCTGATAAAGAAAAAGAAGCCAAAGTTTATACTCCAGAAGTTGGAAGCTTTGCAATAGGTGTAAACTTCAACCCAGTAGCAGCAGCTCAAGGCGGTAGTGCAGCTTCTTTCTCTACAGTAGGACAATTCCTATATGGTAGCGACTCAGAAGATGGTATTATTAAAAATGCAGAAGGTAAACCAAACCAAATGTCTATTTTGGCACAACAACCTATGGTGGCTTTCTCATTCAAATATCAACTAAAAGAACACACTGCATTCAAAGCATCAGTAGGCTTTAGCGGTGCAAATATCACATATCGTGAATATGTAAACGACGACCGTGCTCTAGCGCTTAACCCAATGGCAGAAGACCAAGTGGCAGATGCTGTAAACCTAAACTATACAGGTGGTGGCATTACTGCAGGTTTAGAGTTCTCTGCAGGTAAAAACCTACGTTTTGTGGGTGGTGCAGGTCTTATGTATTCATTTGGTGGTGGCGATGTTAACTTCAAATATGGTAATACTATTACCGCATTAAACCAACACCCAACCACAATGGAAAAAATCGACAAAAATATCAACGAATTTGCTTCTAGTGGTTGCACATGGATGGACTATGGTCGCCCTGTAAAACAATACAACGTAGGCATTAGCCACGGCTTAGGTATCTATGTGAACTTAGGTTTGGAATGGTTCTTTATGAAAAATGCTTCTTTAGGAGCAACAGTAGATTTAACTCCTATTATGGTGGCTTTCCAACCACAAACCTATACCATTTATGAAGGTTATGATAACTACAATGGTAAGGTGGCACAATACAACGACCTTGTTAGCCCAGGTAGTACATATTTACTTTATGGAACAGAAAACATTGGTGTAAACATTTCTCTACACTATTATTTCTAATACTATTAAAAAACACAACTTGTATTGCCTTTGCCTAACAACCTTTAGGCTAAGGCAATATTTTTAATTTTATCGAATATGAAAAAATACTTATTTTTCCTTAGTGCATTGGCAGCATTGCTTTTCTCTTGTGAAAAGGAAAAACCAGAACCTGCATCTATTTCTGAAATGTACTTTGAAGAAGGTATATCTAAAACAATAGATGAGGGAAGTTCGTTGAGTTTATCTCAATATTTAGTGATATTACCTTCGGCTGTGGGCGACACAGTTACAGTGAACTGGACTAGTAGCGACGAAGAAGTGGCTACAGTGTCTGCTTTTGGCTCTGTGGAAGCACTAAAATATGGTACTGTTACCATTACCGCTAGTGCAATGGATAAGCAGGCGTCTGTTACTCTTACTATCGAGAAGGTAAAAGTAAAAGAGTTCACTATACCAGAAACCTTTGAGGTTTATGTTGGCCAAAGAGCTAAATTACCAATAGAAAATCTAAAACCTAAAAACGCTCCACTATATCGTTTTGAATGGGAAGTGGATGGTGACGGTAAAAAACCAACATATAGCGAAGGTAAATGGTATTTAAAAGCCGACAAAGAACGTGAATTTACACTTATTGCCTCTGTAGATGATGCAGAAGATGCAGAATGTAAAGTGAAATTTGTGAAGAAAGTGATAGAAAAAGTATCTATTTCTCCAAAAGAATTTACTTTGGAAGAAGGTGGTACTTTATCACTAAAGGATAATTTCACAGTGGAACCAATTGCAGCACGTGATACTGTAAAAGTAACATGGAGTAGTTCAAAAGAATCTGTGGCAACCATTGACGCCACAGGTAATGTAACCGCAATTTCAGCAGGACAAGCTACTATTACTGCGACTGCAGGTGGTCTAAAAGCAAGTTGTACAGTAACTGTTACTGCAAAACCAGGCGAAGAAGACCCAGAAACACCTGAAGATCCAGAAAAGCCTGAAGATCCTTCAGATCCAATGGACCCTTCTGACCCTGAAATTCCAGTAGATCCAGAAAAACCTACATTTACAATTACTTTCAATGCCAACGGTGGTGGAGGCACTATGGAGTCAATCACAGTAAATGAAGGCGAAAGTGTAACAATACCAGAATGTGGATTTACACGTAAAGGTTTTATTTTCAAAGGTTGGAACACTTCTATTTATGGAGAGGGAACTGCTTATGAAGCAGGAAATACCTTTACACCTACAGAAAATACTACCATTTATGCACAGTGGTTACAAGTTTATACAA
>JAZKXZ010000022.1:0-27180 GCA_045611845.1 Candidatus Enterocola sp.
TACGCGTTGGCATGGTCAAATTGCAGGTGACTGCGTGGACTTAAATACAGAAAACCCAGCTGTGACTAATTATTTAGTAGAATGCTATGGTAAATTCATTGCAATGGGTGTGGATGGCTTCCGTATTGATACATCTGGTCATATCTCACGTTTGACATTCAATAAAGCATTCCTTCCTCAATTTACTGCTCTTGCAGAACAATACAAGGCTAAACGTAATGGTGGTCCATTCTTTATGTATGGTGAGGTTTGTGCTCGTGAACGTAACGTAACATATCGTAACACACAATACGCTTCTCCTTATTTCTATACATGGAAAGAAACTAAGAACTATTCTTGGGATACAAGTGAAACTTCTTGGAATAACATTGTAGTAAAAGAAGGTGAACTTGGTAATCACACCAATATGAAATCTGTTGAACAAACAGCGGTAGATTATGCTGGTGAAAGTAACTTACCAAACTCTAGCAATGCATTCTTAAGTGGTAATAAATATCATACTCCAGACTATTCAAAATGGAATAACTTCAGTGTAATTGACTTCCCAATGCACTGGAACTTTAAAACTGCTGCAGAAGCATTTGGTGTAAAGTCTGGTGATAAATATTACAATGACGCTACGTATAACGTTGTTTATGTAGACTCACATGACTACGCTCCAGACGGTGCTCCAGAAAGTGTTCGTTTTGAACAAGACGAAAGTGTATGGGCAGAAAATGCTTCATTGATGTTTACATTCCGTGGTATCCCTTGTATTTATTACGGTTCTGAAATTCAATTTAGAAAAGGTGCTGCTATAGACAAAGGTCCTAATGGCCCTCTTTCTGAAACAGGTCGTGCTTATTATGGTGGCTATATTACAGGTGATATTAATGCAACAGGCTTTGCAGAATATACAGCTACAGGTAATGCTAACGCAACACTTAAACACCCACTAGCACTTCACTTCCAACGTCTAAACCAAATTCGTATGGCTGTGCCAGCGCTACGTAAAGGTCAATATAGCACCGATGGTTGTAATGGTACTTTTGCATTCAAACGTCGTTATACAGACTCTAAAACAGACTCTTACTGTCTTGTAACTATTAGTGGTGGTGCTACATTTAGCGGTATTGAAAATGGTACATATATTGATGTAGTAACTGGTGATACCAAAACTGTATCTAATGGCTCACTTTCAGTTTCATGTACAGGCAAAGGTAACTTACGTGTTTATGTATTACAAACAGGTAAAGGTTCTGTGTCTGGCAAAGTAGGTACAGATGGTAAATATATCTACGGTCCTAAATCTGTAACTGCAACTCAACCTAGTTATGACGGTAAACAAGAAGCTGGTGCAAGCGGTGTGGCAGGTGGTGGTTCTTCAGAACCAGAAGTATCTATCGATCCATGTGTGGCAAAAGGTGAATTTGCAGTATTCTTCCAAAAACCATCAGACTGGGGTAAATCTATTAATATTTACATTTGGCAAGGTTCTACACCAGCTGTAGGTGCATGGCCAGGTGCTAAAATGACAAACCTTGGTGGTGGCAACTACAAGATTACCTTAAGTTCTGATTTGACTGGTTACAGCTTTATCTTCAATGATGGTAGTGGTAAACAAACATCTGACCTTTCTTCTTTGAAGATGAGTGCAATGTATAACTCAAGTGGTAGTGTAGTTAAAACTATTGCAGAAGGTGATTGTGAAGCAGGTGAAGGTGCAGGAACAATTACTCCAACACCAACTCCAGATCCAACTCCAACTCCAGATGTTCCATCTATGGGTGGTGGTGAACAATGTGTGTTCTTCCAAAACAATCAAGGTTGGTCAACTGTATTCTGCTATGTATGGTATAAAGATGCAAATGGTACTCACGTAGATGAATGTGGTGCATGGCCAGGTTCTGCATGCGAATCTGTAGGTAATAATATCTACAAATACTGTTTCGACAAAACTATTGGTCAACCAACAGAATGGGGATTGATCTTCAACAATGGTGCTGGTACACAAACAGGAGACTTAGTTGCTAAAAACGCAACAATGTATGACTTCAATGGTAATACCACTCCAGTAGATGTAGAAGATGTATTTGCTCAAGGTGTTGAAGTTTACTCATACGCTCGCGTTATCTATGTGGACAATACTGAAGGTAAGACAATTACAGTACGTAGCTTAGACGGACGTGTTGTATACTCTGGTGTTGATACTGCAATTGCAGTAAATAACGCAGGTATCTACCTAGTAACTGTAGAAGACGCTACACTAAAAATTATGGTAAAATAATCGTAAAGATTACTGAATAATAATTTAAAAGTAGAGGCTGATAGAAATATCAGTCTCTATTTTTTTTGAAAAGTTGTTGTTTAAGGCATAGAGAAATGACTTAATAATCAATAAAAAACATAAGATATTTTCTTGGTGGAGTAAAAAAATAGTTGTATCTTTGTGCCCGTATTTCCAAAAGGTATGTTTTAAGTCGTGGTAAATGCCTCGCACCTCAGGAAGGTATTTTATAAATTAATTATAATTATGTACGCAATTGTTGAAATCGCTGGACAACAATTCAAGGTTACAAAAGACCAAAAATTGTATGTTCACCGTCTAAACGAAGAACGTGGTGCAAATGTAGAATTTACACAAGTTCTTTTAGTTGACGCAGACGGAAAAATCAAAGTTGGCGCTCCTGTAGTAGAAGGCGCTAAAGTAGTAGCAGAAGTAGTGTCTCACGTTAAAGGCGAAAAAGTAATCGTTTTCAAAAAGAAAAGAAGAAAAGGTTACCGCGTTAAAAACGGACACCGTCAATGCTTCACAGAGTTAGTAATTAAAGATGTTATCGCTTAATTAAAGAAAGGAGACTAAAAAGATGGCACATAAGAAAGGTGTCGGTAGTTCTAAGAACGGCCGTGAATCAGAAAGCAAACGACTTGGTGTAAAAATCTATGGTGGTCAATTTGCAAAAGCAGGTAACATTATCGTAAGACAACGTGGTACAGTTCACAATGCTGGTGAAAACGTAGGTATTGGTAAAGACCACACTCTATTTGCTTTAATCGATGGTGTTGTTGTATTCCGCAAAAAGAAAGACAACAAATCATTCGTTTCTGTACAAGCAGTAGAAGCTTAAATATTACGATACGTAATAAAAAACTCATAATTTTAGGGGATAACCAATAAAAAATTTGGTATCCCCTAATTTTATTTATAAATTTGCATTTGTCTTAAAAAAATAACTTATGTTAACTCTAAAGTACATTACAGAAAATACAGAAGAAGTAATTCTTAGACTTTCTAAGAAATATTTTGATGGCAGAGAATCTATCGAAAAGATAGTTGAACTAGATAAGAATAGAAAAGCAACACAAGGTAGTCTTGATAATACCTTGTCTCAAATAAATCAAGCTTCAAAACAAGTAGGCGAGTGTTTTAAACAAGGCAAAGCAGAAGAAGCTAATGCCCTTAAAGCACAAGTGGCTCAGCTTAAAGAAGATAGCAAAGTGCTTTCTGAAAAACTTGAAGCTATTGAAAAAGAAATTACAGAAATTCTGCTTACTATTCCAAACCTTCCAAACAATGAAGTACCAGAAGGTCGCACAGCAGAAGACAATGTAGTAGAAAAAACTGGTGGCAATCTTGAAGACCTGCCAGCAGATGCGCTTCCACACTGGGAACTTGCTAAAAAATATGATTTAATCGACTTTGAATTAGGTGTTAAGATAACAGGTGCAGGTTTTCCTGTGTATAAAGGCAAAGGTGCAAGACTTCAACGCGCTCTTATCAATTTCTTCTTAGACGAAGCTCGTAATGCAGGTTACGAAGAAATTATGCCTCCTACAGTGGTGAATGCTGCTTCTGGTTATGGTACAGGTCAGCTTCCAGATAAAGAAGGTCAAATGTATCATGCTACAGCAGACGATTTGTATCTAATTCCTACTGCAGAAGTACCTGTAACCAATATTTACAGAGACGTTATCTTAAACGAAAGCCAACTTCCTATTAAAAACTGTGCTTACACACAATGTTTCCGTAGAGAAGCAGGATCATATGGTAAAGATGTGCGTGGTCTTAACCGCCTACATGAGTTCTCTAAAATAGAAATCGTGCGCATCGATACTCCAGAGCATTCATATGAAAGCTTAAAAGAAATGATTGATCACGTAGAAAACTTGGTTAAAAAACTAGAACTTCCATATAGAATACTACGTCTTTGCGGTGGCGATATGAGCTTTACATCTGCAATTACATTCGACTTCGAAGTATATTCAGAAGCACAAAAACGTTGGTTAGAAGTAAGTTCTGTTTCAAACTTCGAAAGCTATCAAGCAAACCGTTTAAAATGTAGATATAAAGGTGCAGACAAGAAAACACAATTATGTCACACATTAAATGGTAGTGCACTAGCGCTTCCACGTATTTTAGCAGCGCTACTAGAAAACAACCAAACTCCAGAAGGTATTCGCATTCCTGCGGCATTAGTTCCTTATACTGGATTTGATATGATTAAATAATATGTTATAAGATGGTTAAAGCTCCTTTATATCCATTACGTTTTGAACCTATTTACAAAACAACCATTTGGGGTGGAGAAAAAATTCTTGCTCTAAAGGGTGAGGAGTCTAATTGTGAAAAAATAGGTGAGAGCTGGGAGGTGTCTGGTGTACAAGACAATGTCTCAGTGGTGTCTGAAGGGTATTTAAAAGGAACATCTTTAACTGAACTTATACAGAAATATAGAGAAATTTTTGTAGGGGAAACTGTTTACCAGCGTTATGGTAATCAGTTTCCTTTGCTTTTTAAATTTATAGATGCATGTGACGATCTGTCGGTACAAGTGCATCCAGACGATGAAATGGCTCGTAAACACCGCCAAAGCAATGGTAAAACTGAGTTTTGGTATGTGATAGATGCAAAAGAAGGTAGTTCGCTATATGCAGGACTTAAAAAGAATTGCACACCAGAAGAACTTCGCGCTGCTGTGGAGCAAGGTGAGGTCTGTGAACTACTAAATAAAGAAGAAGTGGTGGCAGGCGATGCGTTTTTCTTGCCAGCGGGTAGGGTGCATGCCATAGGTGCAGGGCTTATGATTGCTGAAATTCAACAAACATCAGATGCTACATATCGTTTGTTTGATTATAATCGTATAGATACAAATGGCAAGCCACGTGAACTTCATCTAGACAAGGCACTTGAGTCTATAGATTATAAAGTTTATAGAAATTATAAGACCGTATACAACAAGAATAGGATGTGTAAGCCTATTCAGCTAAAAGAATGTGGTTATTTTACTATAAACTTGATTACAGCAGACACATTTGTGAAATTTGATTATAAAGGATTGGACTCTTTTGTTGCATTTATGTGTGTAGAGGGTAGTGCAGTGTTTACCTCGCAAAGAAAATGTAATGGAAAAATAAGCAGAGGAGAAACAATTTTGTTCCCTGCATGCGACCTTCCTGTGGCTTTAATACCAGAAAATGACAAGGTAAAGCTACTAGAAGTGTATGTAAGGTAGATTTTTTCTTGAAAAAATGCATTTTTCTTGAAAATTTCTTCTCAATTATTTGGTGGATTCAAAAAAGTGTGCTATCTTTGCATCGCAATTGAGAGAAATACGGGATGTAGCGCAGTCCGGTTAGCGCACCTGCTTTGGGAGCAGGGGGTCCCAGGTTCGAATCCTGGTATCCCGACCACGATAAAGACTTCAGAATTTCTGAGGTCTTTTTTCTTTTTATATCTGCCTTGGAAACAATCTCTACAGCACTATGCTGCAATGGTGTACTACAAATATTAGAGCAATATAAATAAAAGCAACGTTTCATAGAGAAGCGTTGCTTTGGTTTTATGAAAGTTCCTTAGAATTAAATATTTCTAATAATTTAGTAGGAGTAACTACAAAAGGAGATTTTGGGAAGTGTTTAATATTACCAGTTGTTAAATATGTATTATCTACTGATAAAGCAACTTCGTAAAAAACTTTATCGTCAAGATCGTTAAATACATCGTCGCACAGGGCGCGTTCTGTATTGATAGCAATCCTTTTAATATGATTTAATAGGTTGTTTACTATTGCTTCTGGGAATTTAAATTTAGGACGTTTTAATACTTCCTCATATTCTTCTAGTATTTCATTGTTGCATAACAATGTAAGTTTGCCACAAAATACGAGTTCTATTATCTTCACAGTTGGAGATTCAGAATTAGATGTGTATAATGCAGAAACTAGAACATTTGTATCTAGTACTATATTCATTTTCTTAATCTTTCTTTTCTAGATTGTTTTATTTCATTATTAATTTCTTCTAAAGATAGGTCTGTGTTGTCGCTTTTAGCGGCAATGCTTCTTAATTCATAAAAATCATTAAGAGCACTAGTTGTGTAATCTGTTTTTGATTCAGATCTGATTTCAAATGGAATACAGCGTCTTTGTACAACTGCTTTGGCAAAAATATTAATTGCAACATTTGTACTCATTCCAAATTCTGAACATAGTGAATTAAATGATTTTTTTAAATCAGAATCCATTCTTACTGTCATTGAAACTTGTGGCATAGTTTTATTATTTAAGTTGTTAATGCAAAGTTATATATTTTTGTGGAAATAATCTAATATTTGCATAATATTTATGTCATATTGATGTTAAATTGGTGTAATATTAATGTAGAAATTAGAAAAGTTCTAGCATTTGACCCGCTTGTGATGGAGTTTTGGGCTTTTTACACATAAATAATTCTATATCTCCAAATTGCTTGTCTGTTATCTTCATAATTCCTACTTGACCATACGGTGGGAGCATATTTTTTACTCTTCTCATGTGCACATCTGCGTTTTCTGCACTTGGGCAATGTCTCATGTAAATAGAAAATTGAAACATAGTAAATCCATCTGCAATTAATTTCTTACGAAAATCGGCATACGCTTTACGTTCCTTCTTCGTTTCTGTAGGTAAATCAAAAAATACAAGGACCCACATAATTCTGTATTCACTAAAGCGGTTCATAACATTTCAGGATATAAGATTTTTCTAGTTTCGCCAGAATAACATCTATAAAGAGAGGCAGTAGTGAGTGTTACAGCATACTGCAATGTGCAATTTTTATTATTTATATACACATCGTATGTAGGCATTTGTAAAAATGTGGTTTTTACTTCCGTATTTAATTCGGTTATGCCTTTAGAATACAATTCGTGAACCTTTTCATCTATATAAGGTCGGTATGGCTCCATTATATCGTCTGCCAAGCAATATGCATTATATTTATTTTGGTGATGGATGCCCATTGTAAGCATTAATCCACTTGATATTAATGCACGTGCCACAATTGCTCTTAATACTGCATATCCGTAATTAAGTAGATTGTTTGGTTCAATGCCATCTCTATCACGAACAAAATTTTTAATGCTAGGGAAGAACTTTTTCCAATAATAGGCTGCAGCTCTTCCTTCTAAATTTTCTGTATCTCCACTTTTTACTCTATTACTCCATGCTGTCATGTTACCTATTTCTGTCTTGTTCAGTTTGTGGAGTAGTGTGGCTTGATTTTTTATTTTTTGTTGAACAGTTTGTTGCCAAAGTTGCTTTTTCAGAGGTAAAGATGCTTCTAATTGTGTGCGATAGCGTTCGTTCTGCACACTATTGCCAGAAAGAGATTGTAAAATACCTGTAGGCATATGATTACTATCGCATGTTATAATAACGCAGTTGTTTTCAACTAGTTTTTCAATTAATCCAGAAGTGATGGTGATTTGTTTGTTGTCTATCATAACTAGTCCAATATCTTCTATTGGAATGGTACGTGTACCTTTCTCTTTTAGATGTGAAGGTATATCTACTTTTTCTAATGCTGGTAATTTTATCACCATTTGCTCATTTCTCATAGATAAATAAGCAGGATTGCTAAAACAAATAGTTCTTTTAATCATAATCACCAAATTTAAAAGTTAGACAAAAAATCCCACTGCACAACTAGCACAGCGGGATCGTGTTTTTATAATATCAAATCTCCGAGAACTGAGATTCGAACTTTGTGAGGGTTGAGATTGAAGAAGGCACTGATACTTTTTCTTAAGAACCTTTTGTCTTCTTTATTCGCTTTTGCTTTGTCAAAGGGCAGTGTGTTTGTATTTAAGGTAAAAAAGTAATCTGAACTAGAAATGCTTTGTACTTTATATAGGAAATTACACAATACCTTGAAATTTTTATTCGTTATAGCATCATTCCATTCTTCTTCGGTCATTCCTAATACAAACATTTCATTTTGTTGTAAACTTATATTAAATGTCCATGTTGGGTCTGATAGTGCATTTAAGAATGATTCTGGTAGGTCCTTGTCCATTATAGAATCCCATACTTCACTAGGATTTTCTATTATCACAGGAATACCATATTTTTTACGTTCTACTGCGTGCCAGAATGTAACAATATGTTCTTGTTTTTTACCTTCTTTATCTGTGTAAATAGCAACGTGATGGTTATTTCCAGGTTTAACAAATCCTATAGGTTCGTTATGCTCATTATATTTTATTGGTGCTACAGTTGCTAATCCTGTAAAACATCTTACTGTTTTTATTTGAATTTTATTGTCCTTATCAGAATATAAAGGAGTACTAAATGCTTGTTTTTCATTATTGTTGTATTCTGCTAAGCGTTCTCTAATTATTTCTTTAATATGAGAATCTACGATAGAATCCACATCTTTTGCTTTAATAGAACTTAAAGGGTATTTAATTACAAATTCGTTTTTAAAACATGTAGCATATTCAAGTTTCTCAGTATTGTTCTTGTCTAGGTAAATAGGATCTTTTTCTAAAGATTTAAGCGCTTTTTTGCTATCCCCATCAAATTTCGAAATTCTTTCTTCTACTAGTTTCTTTATATAGTTTTTAAATATTAGTTGAGGATTTTCAAATAAGTATTTGATAGGTTTCTTTTCTTCGATAACTTTTATTTTGCCATATACTGATTCTTCGCTCAATGCTCCACGAGGTATTATAATACCTTCTTGTGCAACAATTTTTCTACCTTTCTTGTAGATAACTCTTTTACCAATAGTAGCAACACGTTTACCTGCTTTAAATGAGATTAAAGTAGCATCAGCCTTTTCTTTTACTGTATGTACATCGAAGTGTGGTTGAATTTGAATCCATTTTTCAAGAAGGTTGTGTTTTTCTTGCCATTCTACACTTTGTGCTTCTACTTCTTGGAACATTGCATCGCGTTCTGTATTTAAGTGATTTATTCTTTGGATAAATCCTTGTTTAGTACATGCTATGACAAGAGCATCAATAGCATGGTGTCTATGGTCTAAGCGTTTGTTCCAATCTTTAATACGCTCTTCTGTATGTGTTTGGTCTTTATGTTCGTATGTGTATTCTTCTGTTAAACCTCCAGATTTATAACGTTCAAAGTTGATGTCATGTAAGATTTTATCATATCCCCAATTGTGACGTAAAAAGTCTGTTATACTACCACTTGTAGCCCAGACATTATAGCATACTTGGCGTAGAATTTCAAGTGACTTTTTAGAAATGTATTGAGTTTCTCTTAGTTGTCTATCTATAAAGTCTGTTGGAATGTCTTTTTCTGTTGTAAGTAGACGTTCACGCTTTGTTTTAGAAATTTTGCCATTTGAGAATAATTCTTCTACTCGTTTTATATAGTCGTTAAATGCATCTTCACCTTTGCTTTTCATATAATCGTATGCGGTGCGATTGTTCTTTTCTGCGTTACATTTACGACAAGCACAGACTTTATTTGTGAAACTATCATCAAAGAAGCGTGATTTTGGAATAATATGTTCTACTTCAACATTTTCGCCTTCTAAAAATTCTTTAGCAGTTACAGGTTGACCACAATACATACATCTTTTTCCTGCTTCTATCCACATTTTATATTTTTGAATGCGATTTCTAGATGCTCTTATTTCAAATTCTTCTATTAGTTTTGCATAACCTTCGTTGTCTTTTTGGTTTTTACGCATTCTTTTATCAGTCTCGTTTCTCTCATCTTTACTTTGTTTAAGTTCACGAGCAAGTTCTACTCTAATTTCATCTATGTTTCCATATTTGTCGATTAGAGCATTAACCACATTGATCATTTGGTTTAAAATCTTCTCAACTATAGGTTGTCGAAGTTCATTTTTTTGTATTTGTGGAAGTCTGTCTAGTAATGTACGAGCCTGGTTTTCTGCTTTAGTAATGGAATTTGAGTGGTTAACACCAATATACTCACATGCATCACTATATATTAAACCACCTTCAAGGTATGGCAAAATCTTTCTAATAAATTTAGCAGATTTGTTACCAAATCCAGGTTTAATAAAGTCTAGTTTATATAAAGCATCAATAGTATATTTGTCCGTTATATTGAAATTTTTTGATAAAGCAGAAGCTAATTCTTTTTTATCTTGTATAGAATATAGTGTATGCCATAGTTTGTAAAGAGGTTCATCTTCAAAACTAGGACTTATTACATTTAAAACTTCACCAGTTTCAATATCTACTTGATTACTTGCTTCTATTTTTAAGTTAAATCTTAGTAGTTGGTCTATATTAGGAAGGTTTCCTAATGCTTTCTTTATTTGAAGTTTGGTAGTATTGCCTTGAAGACCTTTACCAATAGCTTTGCCTCCCCACCAACCATCAGTTTTCTTAATATTTAGGATTTTATATAAGTCGGTAAGAGTAAGTTTTTCGTTGTTATCTAAGTGGTTGAAAATAGCTATGCGTTGTTCTTGTGTAATGAAAAGTTCGTCATTGCGGCGATTCTTAAGTTTTAGGTTATTAATGCTTTCCCATATTTTACACACTTGAAAAAGTGGGGAAGTGCGTGGAGCTACTTTAGGACCATTGTAAACAATTTCACCTTTACTATTTTTATATGCACGTTTTTCAAATTCACATATAGACACTAAATGTTTGCACGATTTTAGATTGCGTTGGTAGTATATAATTTCGTTGCGAATTTGATTTATTCGTTGTTCTGTAAGAATTTCAGGATAAAATTCTTTCTGACATTCCATTATTTGATCAAATTCTGCAATATATGCTGCACGTGGGAAAACATTGTTCTTTATGCTATCTGTGTAAAATAAATTTGAGTCAACAATGAAATCTTTGTTACTTATTAGTTCTAAAAAGAATTGACCAATTGTTTTGTTTAACTCTTGTATTTTGCCATATCTTGCATTTACGTTAGCAACATATTCACGTTGTTTTGTGTCTTGATTTTCGTCTGATTTTGCGTGCTTATAGCCTCTTTTTTGATTTAGATGGTATAATATACGACCTAATTCAGGAAGAGTTAATTTATATCCTTTTGTGGCAGCATTGGCACGTAATTGCCATAGTTCTAGTGCAGGAAGTTTAATGAGCTTTTCATCTGGGAGCATATTTAGTCCCCTTAAAACGATAGTTAGGTTTTCTCTACGTTGTTGGTAACGATCGTAACCTTTACGTGTGGTACGTTTTTGTGTGCGTTTTGCATTTTTAGAAATAGTGTTACCAGTTGTGAATTCATTTGCATCATCTGGTGAAAGTGGAACGATGCGACTTCCCATTCCTAATATTTCTTTTGGAGCATCATTTTCTGTTAGGATAAGTGCCCAACCAATACTACTGCTACCTAAATCTAACCCTAAAATCTTTTTCATAATATACTGTATTTGATTTTTCTATTGTTGTAATACAAATTTATAGATTAGATTTCTTTTTATGAAACATATTGATTGATATTTTGTGAGAGGAGAATTTATTTTATTAAATCAAAAAAATATTTTCATTTTTATATTGTTTCTATAAAATAAATCAATATATTTGCATAATAATTCTGATGCAATTCACAATAAGGATTATTCCGTTGTGAAAACATTTAAAGCGGGAGGGCAACCTCTCGTTTTCTTTTTATATAGTTATTACCTCTTGTTTCCTGCATATCTACTTTTATTAAATTTTTTACAAAAATATAGTGTTGTTGTATCATAATCCGATACAACAACAAAGAAAATTTATAAAATCGATTTTTTTTGTAGGGTGGAGGCAGGGTGGATAAAAAGTAGAATGAAATCCTTGTAAAATATCTACAGAGTCTTATAGTAATAGGATAGAAAAACTGATATATAAATGCAAAAAATCCGTTCAAAACTGAACGGATTTTTGTTACTATAACTTGCTTGTAACTCTTTGAATACTAGTAAAATATACAGGGTATGTTGTTATAGTTGGTTCAAAGATAATAATTCTGAAAGCAATTCACAACGCTTTGCGTGGGGCCGACAATTCAAAAGAGGTTGTTATAGTTGGTTCAAAGATAATAATTCTGAAAGCAATTCACAACTATATAGGCGATTTAAACGAGTACGACTATGTTGTTATAGTTGGTTCAAAGATAATAATTCTGAAAGCAATTCACAACAATAACCGCTTGCTACGTTTCTAATACCTGTGTTGTTATAGTTGGTTCAAAGATAATAATTCTGAAAGCAATTCACAACCCGTGCGACACCTCAAAAGGGTGTTTATATGTTGTTATAGTTGGTTCAAAGATAATAATTCTGAAAGCAATTCACAACTACGCGTAGAAATTTTCCTAGTACTGTAGAGTTGTTATAGTTGGTTCAAAGATAATAATTCTGAAAGCAATTCACAACGCCAATACGAATGCGTCTAATAGGCATTTGTTGTTATAGTTGGTTCAAAGATAATAATTCTGAAAGCAATTCACAACGTATGATTACAAAGATGGAGTAGGAGGTGGTTGTTATAGTTGGTTCAAAGATAATAATTCTGAAAGCAATTCACAACGTGATTCGCTCAGAAGTAGCAAAGAACCATGTTGTTATAGTTGGTTCAAAGATAATAATTCTGAAAGCAATTCACAACGGAGTAATGGCGATTATAGCACCAAGAAAGTTGTTATAGTTGGTTCAAAGATAATAATTCTGAAAGCAATTCACAACGCCGTAACACTTGGTCTGTGCGTACTGTATGTTGTTATAGTTGGTTCAAAGATAATAATTCTGAAAGCAATTCACAACGGCGTTGCCTTCTTCTGCATTTTTTGCCCTGTTGTTATAGTCGGTTCAAAGATAATAATTAAATAAATTAGGGTTCGGTTCGGCAATTAAAGTATACTTTATTGCGCTCACCTTGCACTAATTTTCTGAAAGCAATTCACAACTAATGTTTAGACAAGGGAACGAGAATAAGTCTGGCGTAGAATATATTGTATTTAGACATTACAACACTCAAAGTAGCCCTATAAATGCAGATGATGTATTGCTTATTCCATACATTATTGAAAATGGAGTAAGAACTGAAACCAAGAAAGGAAGTAAAAAATTTATTGATTATAAATTTACAGATACCAATGGTAGCGAATATACTTTAGTAACTGAAGTTAGTAACAGAAAGGAAAAAATATCAACATATTATAAGAATAGTAAAGGTAATATTCCCACTCGTCCAAACACTCAATTAAGAGCACAAGCAGGGAATACTACCTCTTCTGCGAGCAAAGGTACAACAAACAATTCAAATAACCAAATACAAACATTACAAAATTCAAATGGCACTATATTTGGTTGGGTTGAAAACGGATATATATACCTAACTCCAGAAGGTTGTTATAGTCGGTTCAAAGGTAATAATTAAATAAATTAGGCTTCGGCTCGGCAATTAAAGTAAACTTTATTGCACTAATTTTCTCAACTAATGTTTAGACAAGGGAATGAGAATAAGTCTGGCGTAGAATATATTGTATTTATACATTATAACACTCAAAGTCGCCCTATAAATGCGGATGATGTGTTACTTATTCCACAAATAATAGAAAATGGAGTAAGAACAGAAATCAAAAGTGGAAATAAAAAATCAGTTGATTATAAATATACCGATACTAATGGTGTTGATTATACTTTTGTAACAGAACAAGTAGGTAAAGTAGAGAAAGTAGTAACATACTACTCAAATAATAAAGGTGGAAAATCCCACTCGTCTAACACTCAATTAAGAGCACAAATTGGGAACTCCACCTCTTCTGCAGGCAAAGGTAATATAAATAATTCAAATAGCCAAATACAAACATTAAACCATTCAAATGGCACTATATTTGGATGGATTGAAAACGTAGAGATATGTTGTTATAGTCGATTCAGAGGATTAATTATATAAAAATCATCTTCACCTGCTTCGTCAAACACGTCAGATGACGCACGTAGCAATCGTGAAGATGATTTATCTGGCGACAAAGGTAATATAAATGATTCAAATAACCAAATACAAACATTAAACCATCACCTTGCACTAATTTTCTGAAAGCAATTCACTATCTAACATGAGGACACTTGATCTGATTCTATGTGTTTCATATTGTATAGTTAGTTTTATTTATATACCCACCAGTCTTCTTCGCAATTGTATTTGTATAGGGTGGTAGGGTCGAGATCTAAGATTTGTGTTACGTGTTGGTCTTTGATTTTTATTAAGACCCTTTCGCGTATAAAACCTTCGTATTCAGACCAGTAATAGCATTCGATGCGGTAATATTCTCCGTCTTTTTTAATTTTTGGAGTGAAAAATTCTTCTTCTTGTTTGTAGATGCGATAAGGTATTTTATCTCTTAGATACCATTTATCCTCGTCATAATCTTCAACTTCTTCGTTGTATGAAATATCTTCTTTACAAAAGATATAGGTTCTTACCTGGTCTTGATAGCGAGCTTGTGGTAGTACTCGCCACAGAGTGTGGAGTATGAAAGCTTGCCAAGCACCCATTTCTGAATCTTCTACCCATAGGTATTTAAAGATGTCTGTATCGGTAGAGTTGTTTTGTAGGTTTACTATTTCTGGTCTGCTTTTTTTCTCTTCGCCAACTTCTTTGTAATACTTTATCATTAGTTTCTTGTTTAACGGCAGGCCAACGCATGTAAAGGTTTCTATAGCACAACTAAGTTTCTTCAATTTTATGCATTTATGTATTTGTTGTGCTATTTCTGTAAAAGGTGATTTTATTTCTTTTTTTTCCATAATGTTGATATTGGTTTGTGAAATTTAATCCCAGAATTCTTTGCTGCTGCCGCCAGTGATGTATTTGATGGCTTCGATAAGAATTGCTAGAAAAATAATGATTGCTAACATAGTGTGTCCTCCGTTTTAGATTTTTCTACAAATATAAGAGGTAGTGTGTATCAAATTGCGGTACAGGTGCAGAAAAAAACAAGAGTTGCTCGCATTTTTTTGTGTCGGGCAACTCTTGTTGTATAGACTTGATTATATATTCTTATTTACCGTATGTTGGTGATTGTTCACATAAACATTTTGCTTCAGATAAATCTATTGAGTTATATAATGAAGTATGTTTTGATATTTTGATAGTCATTCCTAGTGCAGCTATCAATTTATAAAATACTGCAACACTGGGTGTTATTACACCATTTTCTATACGTGATATATATGATTTTGTAGTATCTGTTCTATGTGCAAGTTCTGCTTGTGATATTTTTGCCTCTTTTCTTGCGTCACGAAGAATTTGACCAGTGTAGTATGCATAGGCATCTTCTTCAAATTTATTGCGTTCTGGTGTTCCTTCTTTGCCACAAAGAGAATCTAGTACTGCATCATAATCCTGGATCAAATTGTTTTTTGTATTCATAATATTCATTTTTTATCTTATAATCTTTCTCTTTATGATGCAAAATTAATAAAAGTTTCAATATATTGTAACATTTGTTATCTAAATTTTATCAGCTCTGTGGCAATCTGACTATCTTGATTAGAAGCAACAGAAACTTCCTGTTTAATCCCAAAATTCTCTAGTGCCGCCGCTGGTGATGTATTTGATGGTTTCGATAATCAGTGCAGCTAAAATTACGAATGCTAACATAGTTTTGTCTCCTTTATTTAATGTTTCTTATTTTATGTTTATGATGCAAAGGTAAAAGGAGAGTGTGTCATAATGCGGTACAGGTACAGAAAAAACAAGAGTTGCTCGTAATTTTTTTGTGTCGGGCAACTCTTTGTGTTGGTGTTATAATGTTAATCTATAATTAAACCCAATGGCATTTTATCTTGTGCCAAAAATTCTGTCGCCGGCATCGCCAAGGCCTGGGAGGATGTATTTTTTGTCGTTTAGGCCTTCGTCTAGGGCTGCTAGGTATATGTCAACGTCTGGGTGTTGGTCTTCCACTGCTTTTACGCCTTGTGGTGAAGCTACCAAACACATTAGGCGGATAGATTTATAACCATCTTCTTTTAGTCTGGTGATGGCATCGCATGCGCTTCCGCCAGTGGCAAGCATAGGGTCTGTTACTATTACCATACGGTCTTTGTTGGCTGGCATCTTATAATAATAGAACACAGGACGGCAAGTTTCTTCGTCGCGATACATGCCTATATGGCCTACACGAGCCGATGGAATAAGGGTTGTAAGACCATCTACCATACCTAGTCCAGCTCTAAGAATTGGTGCTATAACTACTTTCTTTCCAGAAATTTTTGGTGCATTCATTTTCATGAGTGGGGTTTCAATTTCTTCGTGTTCAATAGGGAAGTCACGAGTAATTTCATAACCCATAAGCATTGCTATTTCTTTAAGTAATTCTCTAAACTTTATGGTAGAAGTGTCTTTGTCTCGCATAATGCTTAGCTTGTGTAGCACAAGCGGATGGTTTATAATGTGTAGTGCCATAATTTGTATTTTTTATTATTATGCGAAATTACAAATATTTTGGGATAATCAAAAATAAACGATTATTGTTATTAATTTTTGTACCTTTGCAGAATAAATTTTTGATGATGAAAAAAGTAGTTTATGTAGCGGTGGTGGCGGTATTAGCATTTATGCTGTTTGCCGATTTTATTCCTACGTTGAGTTTTATGAGTGGGTGGATTACTCCACCAGTGAGTTTGTTGTGTGGGCTTATTTTTGCTTTAGCATTTGGCGAGGCGTATCCTACGTTTAATAAGACAATGTCGAAAAAACTGTTGCAGTATTCAGTGGTGGGGCTTGGCTTTGGTATGAACGTATATAGCGCACTTGCCTCTGGTGGCACTGGTATGCTTTTTACTATTATTTCGGTGTTTGGAACATTGCTTCTGGGTTGGTTTATTGGTACAAAACTGCTAAAGATAGACTCTATTTTGTCTTATCTTATTAGTGCAGGTACTGCTATTTGTGGTGGTAGTGCTATTGCTGCAGTAGGGCCAATTGTGAAGGCAAAAAGCACTGATATGACAGTGTCGCTTGGCGTGGTATTTATTTTAAATGCTGTGGCTCTGTTTATTTTTCCTGTTATTGGAAACTATCTTTCTTTGCCAGATGAAACCTTTGGCACTTGGGTGGCTATTGCTATTCACGACACTAGTAGTGTGGTGGGTGCGGCTCAGGCTTATAGCGAGGAGGCACTAAATGTGGCAACAACAATTAAGCTTACTCGTGCTCTTTGGATTATTCCAGTGGCACTGCTTACTTCGTTTCTTTTCCGTGATAATACATCTGATGGAGGTGGCAAGAAAATTGCCGTGCCAATGTTTATAATTTTCTTTATTATTGCTTTACTTCTAAATACTTATGTGCTTTCTGAGTTTGAGTGGGGCGTGCAAATAAGTAAATTTATAAGTACAGTGTCTAAGAAACTTCTTACCCTTACTCTTTTCTTTATTGGTGCAGGACTTTCTAAAAGTGTTTTAAAATCTGTAGGTATCAAACCTCTTATTTTTGGGGTTTTGCTTTGGATTATAATTAGCGTGGTGTCGCTATTGGTTCTTTTGTAGATTCACGTTTTAGAATATAAAAAAGAGTTGCTCGTTTTCTTTTCGGGCAACTCTTTGTTGTTTTGCAATGTGTGGTGAATACTTTATTTTATCACTGCTAGGCGATGTTGGAGATTTTGGAAGGTGACTGTGCCGTTTTCTACTGTGGCGGTTTGGCCGGTGTAAAGTTCTGTTACGGTGGTGCCATCTGGGAATGCTCCGCCTAGGTTTATTTTCTCGCCATTATCCACTGCTACACGTATAACTAGTTTGTCGGTGTCGTTGTAGCGCACGCAAGTGTGGGTATCGATAATGCGTTGTTTGCCTGTGCCTATTACTGGGTTTGCTTTACGTATCTTGCCTAGTTTTTGGTAGTGTGCTAGCACGGTGGTGTCGATGCTGTTCCAATTCATATCAGAACGGAATGCTTGCGCTGCATCTACATTATATTTTGCGTCGCTCATTGGGCGAAGAGTTTCGTCGCCGTAGAAAATCTGTGCTGCACCTGGTGTAAGCAAGAATGTGGTGGCGCAGTTTATCATATTGTACATGTTGGCATCGCGGTTGTATGAGTTGTTTAGGTAACTGAATGCGTGCCAATTTGGATATTTTTGAATGCTATCTGAGTATGCTTGCCATGTGTAAACAATACCGTCTAAATCGCCAGTTTTTGGAAAATAGAAGTTTACCATTGAAGAGAAACCTGCTTCGGCATAGTCTGCTTTGTAGTCGATACCTGCACGGTCGAAGTCGCCTGTCATATAGAAATCATCGGTCCATTTGCTTGCTGGATCTTCTGGGTGATTTGCACGCCATTTATTTAGAGCTGCGTTGCAAGCGTCTGAAAATTCTTTCCAACGATAGGTGCGGGTGTTTTCCACAATGTCGCAACGCATGCCGTCGATACCAAATTCTTCTACCCAAGAAGCAATCCATGCTGTTACGTATTGCATTGGGCTCCATTTGTGGTCTTTACGCAAGGCAACGGCAGATGGATTTACCCAAGCATCGTTTTTCTTGCCTTCTTTTTTCCATTTATTTTTTAAGAATGCTGGTATTTTTACTGCATTGTTGTTTTCGTCTTTATAGTCTGGCATACCAAAAAGGGTAGCTTCTAGAGGGTGATTTTCGTCCCAACCTTCGTCGGGCATACGAATCCATTCTCTGTTGTACCAGCCTTTCCAATTTAAACGATTGGCATAAAACTCATCGTAGCTCCATGTTTTTATGTGCTCGGCAGCTTGCTCTTCGGTTAGTCCTGTTTTGGCAAAGCCTAATTGAACCGCATCTAGTAGTGTAGGGTAGCCAGGGTCGTTGATATTTGCACCAAGCATCACACGAATGCCTTGTGAGTGAAGCACATCTACTAGTTCTCTAAATTCTTCTACTGTACCGTAGTTTTTGTCTATTTGAGTGTAGTCGAGTGGATAATATCCGTGATAACCATAGTGTGGGAAGTCGTTGATTGGGCCACTACCTGTCATCCAACCGTGGATTTGTTCGTAAACGTCGGTCATCCAAACCACGTCTATGCCCATGTCTTTGAAGTAACCTTGTTTAGCCTTTTCGGTCATGCCTTTAAAGTCGCCTCCGTGAAAAGTTGCGGCGTTTAGTCTTTCGCTACCGTAGTCGTTTTTGCGTCCGTAGTTTACGTCGTTGCTAGGGTCGCCATTGGCAAACCTGTCGGTAATAACAAAGTAAACTGTGGCATTGCCCCAAGTGAAATTGTCTTCTTTTGCCTCTTGCGCGTTTATTGCTCCCGCAAAGGCCATTGCACCAAGTAAGGTGCATAAAATTCGTTTCATATTATTTGATTTAATGTGTATTATGCGAATTTACAAATATTTTAGAATATACAAAACATTTATGTAGTATCTTTGCACCTAGAAATTGCATTGAGTCAATTTCATGTTTTTGAAAATTTACTAATATGAAATCGTATCGTAGTATATTGGGTCACCTTGCGTGTTTGATTGCTTACTCAATTTTTGGGTTCAACATTATTGTGTGCAAAGACCTAACAAGTGGGGAGTTTCTTTCGCCTCTTTCTATATTTACCCTTAGAGCAATAGGGGCTGGTGCGCTGTTTTGGATAATTTCTTTTTTTATGCCAAATGAAAAGGTGGAAAAGAAAGATTATCTGAAGATTTTTGCGGCGTCGGTGCTTGGTTTTCTTATTACACAGTTGTCGTTTCTAGCAGGTATTCCGCATATTACGCCAATGGATTGCTCTATTTTGGCATCCATTTCGCCTATCTACACCATGTTTATTGCGGCTATAGCGCTTAAAGAACCTATTTCTCTGCAAAAAGTGAGTGGTGTGGTGATAAGTTTTGTGGGTATTATTTACTTGATATTGAGTAGGATAACATCTGCTGGTGCTGAAGAAACCACTGCCTTTGGTATTATAATGCTTATTATAAATTCTTTGAGTTTTTCTCTTTATCTAGGCATTTTTAAACCTCTTATTAGCAAATATTCGGTGTTAACTTTTATGAAGTGGATTTTCTTTTTTGCTTTTGTTATGTCTTTCCCTTTTTCGGCAAAAGAAATCTTCACAGCTTCGTGGAGTACAATACCAATGGTGCAAATTTCTGAACTTGCATATCTTATCGTTTGTGCCACTTTTGTTACATATACTCTTATTCCGTTTGGGCAAAAAATCATTCGTCCCACTCTGGTGAGTATGTATAGCTACATGCAACCTATCATCGCCATCGTTATAAGCATCTGCATAGGTATGGATACTCTTACATGGCAAAAGGTCCTTGCTGCCGTTATGGTATTTGGTGGGGTGATAATAGTAAGTTATAGTAAATCAAAGGTAGAGAAGGGGTAATAAAACCGTGACAAAATAGAAATCGGAGTCATATAACTAGATGTGACTCCGATTTCTTTTTGTTATTATAGTTTACTCAACAATCCGTCGCAGGCGTCTTCTAGGAGTTCTATGACATGGTAGAAACCGTCGCGACCGCCGTAATAGGGGTCTGGCACGTGGTCGTCGGTGTGACGGGTGCAGTATTCGGTCATTTGGTGAATCTTTTTGGTGGATTCCACATCTGGAGCGCGGTCGTAGAGGTCGTCTATATTGCTGTTGTCCATGCCAATGATAAGGTCAAACTTCTCAAAATCGGCAGTTTTTACAGGACGCGAAATGCTATCCACGTTGTAGCCACGCTGAAAACCAGCCTCACGCATGCGGTAATCGGCTCTTTCGCCCTCGTGATACGAAAGTATGCCAGCAGAGTCTATGAAAAACTCCTTTTCTCTGCCCAATTCTTGCACTTTTTTCTTCATCACAGCCTCTGCACAAGCCGAACGGCAAATATTTCCGAGGCAAACAAAAAGTATTTTTATCATTTTCCTACGGTTAGTTTTTTATTATATCTTTCAATAATTTCACATATTCTTCTGTGTGTTCACAAGAGTAAGTCATGTGTCCGTGTCCTTTTTTTACATAAAAATTAGCTTGGGGATATGCTCGTTGTACCAATTTATAACAAGTTTTGTATGCTTTTTCGTCTTCTCCATAGAAAAAATGAGTACGCGTTTGCATATCATCGCTTAATGGTGGGTAATCAAAGGTATAACAACACTCCACTTCATTTTTTATAGTTGTTTTAGTCACATAGGGTGCAATCATTACTAAAGACTCTAACATTGGCTTTAGGCTGTTAATCTTACTTCCAGCAAATTGTTTCAAGAATCTCATATTCATAGCTTCTTCTAAGGTTTTATCCTTGAATAATCTAATCATAGTGCTAAATTTAAATCGCATAAACGCCTTGTATAGACTTGATAATCTAATCATTGGCGCGCCATCGAAAAATAAATTATGGACTTTAATTTTTGCTTCAGAAAGTTGCTTATGGAGTTCCATTCCTACTTCCGTCCCCATAGATTGTCCGTAAATCATCTGAATTTCATCAATTCTCAATTCTATCAGGTAATCCTTGATTTCTTTTGCTTCGTTTTGTCTTGTAGTAAAATCCTTCGAATCTTTGTAGTGCCCATTATAGGTTGGAACAATGATATAATAATCCTGCATTTGAGAATAAATATACTTCAAACATTCTCCAGGACAAAACGAACCAGTAAGCATTACTACTACAGGTTTACCTTTTTCACCAATTACATCAAACTTCATATTTTCCACTGTTTTTATTTATTTCAATCCATCCTTTTTTAAACCATGAGGTGGCCAATTGTCTGTGACAACATCTGCATCTATTTTTATTAAGTTTGCGCATCTTTTATCGCCATATCCAATAACTTCGTTTCTATAATATGGCACTCCAAAAGAGGCAAATGCAATATAATCTATATTGCAAATATATGGCATAATATCCCCTAATCCCTTCTCAGTTAAAAACATACATGCTCCGCATCGTGTGCAGATATATTTATGGCTATATTCATTGTCTGGCTTTTCGTAAATAAATTCCCATGCGTAAGGATACTCTTTAGAAAATTTTTTACTCTTTTCTGTCATTTTTATTAGAAACTTTTGAGTCAATGATAGCTTCATTATCTTTCTAATAATTTTTTGCCCAAATTTAGGTAATGTGCCAAAAGACTTTTTCATCAAATTGGTTAATAGTTCTCCAATTTGATTGTCTGATAAGTTGTATTCTCTTCCTACAACAAATAAAGTGGCAGCTTTACAGCAATCGACCAAATTATGTGTGTCATTTGCGTTGTCATTTCCGCCTACATAAGGCATATCTAATAAAAAATTTGTTTCAAAAGTAGTTTGAACCTTAGAAACAACAATAGAGAATTCTTCCTTAAAGAGTTCTTCTATTTCTACTTTACCAAGTGTGAGTAATTTCTCTATCTCTTTCAGATATTTCTTTTTGTTTTTTTTATAAAACTCGTGCATAGTCTAATTATTTAATGATGATATAAGCCGAACGGCAAATATTGCCTAAGCAATTATTTTCCTACGGTTTGAGCAAGGGTGAATGAGTATCTTGCAGGGTCTAGTTGCAAAAGATCTAAAATTTGTTCTGCTTTTGCACTACCACGAGTAATAGATTTTAGTCCGTGAGCAGCTGAGTAAAGGTTTACGTTTTCTGCATAGCCTGCTGCATCCATGCCACATAGATTAATTACTTTGTCTGCAGGAATGTTTTTGCCTTCGTAAACAGAAAGGTCTGCAATATAAACAATGTTTACAGAAGCAATGTTTGCAAAATCTTGCATTGCTGCCACTGAACGATGGTCGCCTTCTACTTTGCGTGTAAGTGTGTTTGCTTTAGCGTCGTAAAGATAAACTCCGCCTTCCATAAATGCGTATGTTTGAATAGGGTAAAGTGCAAGTGCAGATGGTGCGGTAAGGTGTCCGTCTTCTCTGTTTTCGCCAGCAGCTGCCCATAGCACACCAGAAAGTTCTTCAAGTGATAGTGGCGCGTTAGTGTACTCGCGAGACGATTTCCTGTTCCATAATGCCTCATTTATACTTGCTCCGCCTACCTTTTCTGGGGTTACTAGTTGAATGCTTTCTCCAAACTCCACTGGGATAGATACCTTTTCTTCTTTCACTGTGCAACTTGCTGCTGTTATCATAATAGTAAGTAAATAAAATAGTTTTTTCATAAAATTTTATTTGAATATTTATTTTTTTTCTTGTTATTGGCGATTGCTTATCTTATTGATATAGTCTTGCAGAGGCTCCATTCCTAACTCGGCACGGCGTACAAGCTGTTAGCAACAACAAAGATACGAAAACACAATATATCTTTTTCATAATCAATAAATTTAATTTCACTTCCACAAATATACTAAATAGTTCATTGAAAGTCTCAAACCGCGACAATAATTTTTGTTTTATACAATTATAATCACTAAATTTACACTTATAATTTTTACAGTATGAAATCTTACGCACTATGAAACACGCAATTAGTATAATAATTTTCTTTTTAATAGGTATTAATATTATGGCACAAGAGAGTATTTCTTTTATAAAATCTGAAGGTTCTTGGCACTATGTTTACGATGAAAAAGGCAAGAAGATAACCACCATGTCCAAATCGAGCGCAGGCGAGGTGCAAGGTTGGGGTTCTGACTTTTTTGTTACCAAAAATGGTTCATGGTATTATCTTTACGATATGAAAGGTAGAAAATATAAAACTTTGAGCAAATCAACTGTAGGTGAAGTAGTGTCTGTCTCTAGCAACACATTTACTAGCCAAAATGGTTCGTGGTATTATATCTTCGATCGCGAAGGCAAAAAGATAAAAACCATGTCGAGGTAAAGCGAAAAACTGCATATTGTGGATTGTCCACTTTGGATGTTTGGTTTGCTATATTAATGAAAAGTAAATATTTAAAATATGAAATCTTACGCGCTTTTTCAGCAATATATTTGGTTAGTTAATATCATAAAACGTTATAGAAAAATTACGTTTGAAGAGATTAATAAGCAATGGTTAAAAACTGATATGAGTGAGGGAATGCCTCTCGCCCGTAGTACTTTTAACCGTCACAGAGATGCAGTATTAGATATGTTTGGGCTTATTATCGATTGTGATAAGAAAGATGGTTATACTTATTATATTAGCAACGCAGAGGTGCTACAAGAAGACTCTATTCAGAATTGGATGCTTTCTACGCTGTCTGTGAATAGTATTTTGGCAGAAAGTAAGGGTGTGTACGATAGAATTATTTTGGAACAAATACCTTCCGACGGCGACAATTTGCATAAGTTTATTGAAGCAATGGAATGTGGCGTGAGGGTGTCTGTTGGTTATAAGAAATATGGTACAAATGAGGTAAAAGAAATGTTGCTTGAGCCTTATTTTGTAAAACTATTCAACAAACGTTGGTATGCTTTGGTGAAATATTCAGAGCCAGATGCAAAACTCTTTACCTTGGCTTTTGACCGTATAATTTCACTTGAATTAACCGAAGAAAAATACGATTATGACAAAGATTTTGACCCTTCAGGATGGTTTCGTAATTGCTATGGAATAGTGCGAGACAATACTGTGGAGATGGAAAAGATTGTGATTAGAGCCTTCGGTAAAGAAGTAAATTACATGAGAGATTTACCATTTCATTCATCTCAAAAAGAAGTTGTTTGTACAGAAGAATATTCAGATTTTGAACTAATGCTTAGCCCAACTGCAGACTTTTGGACTCCGCTTGTATCACGTGGCCCTGCCATTAAAGTCCTTGAACCACAATGGCTTGCCGACGAAATCAAACGCCTACATCAAGAAGCCGTGAAGTTGTATGAATGAGAGTGCATTGATTGCCAATTATAGAGTTGTTTGATAATTTCAAGCAACTCTTTTTCTTGTTATAAATCTATTTAATAAACTGTACTTGGCTTATTTCATTTGCAAAAGCCTTTAGTTTATTTTCTATTTTTACAACAGTATTTACACTTGGTTTTCTCACACCATTTATGTAATGACTTAACTGGCGTTCATTTATACCAGTGATTCTGCCTAGGCCTGCCAGTGAAAAAGCAAAGGCATATTGTTTAAGAAAGGAAGGGATGTCATATACAAAAGAAAAAACAAGAGGAGGATATTCTTCACCTTTCTCCTTTAGAAATTCTGTCATTTCTTTATAAGAATTATAGAAATCTGCAATAGCTTCTTCCACAGTATTTCCTTGTCCCAATAAACCAAATGGAACTAATGAGGTGTATTCCATAGTAACATCGTATGTACCATCGTCACCTCTTTCTATTGTTGCTTTTACTTTGATTGATTTCATAATAATTATAAATTAACACCAGATTGTTTACTAATACTTTTAATTGTTCCATTTTTTGCCTCTTGAGCTAAGTGTCGTGGAAGCATAAAATATCGTTCTGTGATAGGACTGAACCATTTATCATGGTTTCCTCCGTGAGAAACTAGGTAACAACCATGTTTTCTCAATATTCTAATTACTTCTGAGTACTTCATGGTATTACTTGGTTACAAAGATAGTAAAATTAATATCATTTAAACAAATAAAAACAACAATGTTTTTCAAATAATAAGATTTTTCTAAATTTTTCATTGGCTTAAGATTATTGAATTAAGACTATGAATAGATTAAAAAACGACCCGCCGATTTTTGCATTGTTAAGAGGCATGGCTGGTTCTCGCACTGCAAAAGTAGTACAAATATTTAATACTACAAAAATATTTCTACGTTGTCCCACGATTTGGTACAAGGGTAGATTAACTTTGTATCAAGAAACAAAAACTTAATTAAACAACTAAAATATTAGCACTATGGAAACACAAGTAATGTCAAAAATTTCAGTTCAGGGAATAGGCAGAGTACATATTGTACCAGATGTAACGAGACTTAAAGTAATAGTTCAACAATGGTTTGAAAGTTACCAAAAGGCCTATGCAAGTGCGCAAGAAAATACCACTTGGATGGTTAAGATATTAGAATATAATAAAAAACCAGGGTCGTTATCAAAAACCATACGTTTTGATATAGAAGACCATATTGAAAATGAATTCGATGATGATGGTAATTTTATTGGTAAAAAGAAAAATGGGTATTTATTAGAGCAAATCTTAAAAATTGATTTACCTATCGATAACAAATTAGTTAATAATATTGTACGTGGAGTAGGTAAGTTTATACCAAGTGCTCAAATACGTATCTTGTATCGAGTACAAGATGAACGTCCTGCACTGTTAAAGGTATTATCGCGCGCAATGAAAGATGCAAGAGAAAAAGCAAAAATTATGGCGGAATCTGGTGGTTGTACACTAGGTAAGATACTTTCAGTAGAATATGGTAATAATCACATGTGCATCGAATCTGAAGCTAGGTATATTCATTCTAATTTAGAAGCAAAATCAGTATCAACATCATCACTTGATATTACGCCAGATGATCTTTCTTTCTCAGATACAGTTGATGTAGTATGGCAATTAGTAGAGGCGTAGAATGTAAAATGAAAATCAAATCATTAAAATCTTAAAGTTATGGAACCAATAGTAGAAAGCAGAAAG
Organism: Candidatus Enterocola sp.; assembly: GCA_045611845.1. Classification (GTDB taxonomy): domain Bacteria; phylum Bacteroidota; class Bacteroidia; order Bacteroidales; family Paludibacteraceae; genus Enterocola. Next base: position 26,709 of record JAZKXZ010000022.1, read on the forward strand.
TATTTCATGGGTTGCAATATAGCTGGGTTTGCATATGGTGAAGGCTGTATTGTAATGGATGAACTAAAAGTAGGTACGCAAATTCAACTAGTGCGTGACAACTACAACAAATTTGATCCTCTTGCAATCGCTATTTACTACAAAAACAGTAAGTTAGGGTATATTCCTCAAGATAAGAATGGACCTTTAGCACTATTCTTGGATATGGATTACAACGATATTTTTGAGGTACGTATTAGCAGGCTAAACCCAAATGCTCATCCTGAAAAACAAGTTTACATCAACATTTACCTAAAGCGTAATGTTAGATAAAACTAAACTACCCGCCAATATATGATGTGACCCCCAAAAGTTGGACGGTTAAACATTATTAAGAGGCAACTTTAGATTGGTATAAAGCTCGGTATTTTACCGGGCTTTTTCCATTTAGCCTCAACTTAATTCTATCGTTATTATAATATCTTATATACTT
>JAZKXZ010000023.1:0-43158 GCA_045611845.1 Candidatus Enterocola sp.
AGGCAGGTTGCATACGTGTTACTCACCCGTGCGCCGGTCGCCATCAAAATTAGCAAGCTAATTTCATGCTGCCCCTCGACTTGCATGTGTTAGGCCTGTCGCTAGCGTTCATCCTGAGCCAGGATCAAACTCTTCATTGTATATATATTTTTTGTTTGTTTTAATCTGACTTAGGTTACCTGTTTTAGTCTTCAATAAAGAAAACTGACGGTTGCTATTTTTTCCTTAACCTTGTTTTGGTTGTATATTGTTCAATCTATCAAAGAACTTTTTGCGTTTCATCATTTTAATAACACAACTGCGTTTCGCTTTCGCAGTGCTCCGTTTGTTGTCGAAACGGATTGCAAAGATATGGCAAGATTTTCATTCTACCAAATATTTTGAGAAAAATTTTCAAAATATTTTTTAGAATCATTAAACTTAAACTCTATCAAACTGTCAAAGCTTTTTGTTGTGTTGACCACTCTTGGTCGAAAAGCGGGTGCAAAGGTAGAAACTTTTATAATACACTCCAAATATTTTTAAGACTTTTTTATAAGAAAATTACATCTTTTTTATAACTCTCTGAAAATCAAGTAGAGCAAAAATGCGTTTTTCTAGTCTTTAGAGGCAAAATTCCAAGTATGACTAAAGCTATAAGAAACTCTAAGCACTCCTCTAATATTACCTACTCTATAATCTTCTATCAATTTTGTTTCTAAATATTTTGCATAAGCAGCATAACTATACTCACATTCGAGTGCCACATTTAGGCCTTTATAGTTAAATTCTACAGATGCTGCTGTTTTTATTACATCGGAAACATTCACTCCTGTACCATATAATATAGTACAAGATTTATCTGTTCCAAAGTTTTTAAGGTAACCTGCAAAAAGGTTTACTTTCCACTTGCTACCATAGCTAGCACATGCGTATGTGGCAAGTTGATTTAAGTTTGAGTATTCTGCTGTGAGATTTTCTGCATCTTCGCTCACTAGGCCATATCCACCTAATATTACAAGGTGTGATAAGTTTTGACCACCCATTACACGTGCGTTAAAAAGCCATTTATCTTTTTTATATTCGGTATATGCTGTACCTGAAAAACTATGAAGTGGCATTGGACGTGTGGTACTACCCTTTTCTGTAGTAAATGTGTGTTCTATATTAAGGTATCGATACTCTCCCATCACACCATATTTCCAACCATCTTTACTTCCTGAAAGACCAATAAGAGCTTCTGGTTTAATACCTTTTACTCCTTCTGTTACAAAAGCCGTTGTAAGTTTAAGTTCTGGAATAAGTGCATATTCGTAACGCACTTGTGGCGAACGATTGATAATACCTGTTGGTGTGCCACCGTTTAGAGTAAGCACATTGGGGAAAATACCATCGTAATATGGGTGCCATGTTTGACCTACAAGTACAGAATGGTTTTTGTATTTCACAAATGAGTATGCGTGACGCAGACGAATAATATCTATATAGGTAGATGTGCCACAGAAGTCACCTTCGATATGAGCACCTACAGACAAATCATCTAACGAATAGGTATATTTAAGACCTACGCGTGATGTAATGGCAAGAAATGCTGCATTTACTTTGGCATTTTTATCCATACCATAGCCGTCTAACTCGATTGGTTTGGGATAAAGGCTAATAATACCTCCTTTTGCTTCGTAGTTTTCTCTACTGTTTACATACATTTCGCTACGTGCAAAACCATAAAGATTTAGCGCATGATTTTCTTTCTTCATTTTTGTAGAGTCTTGAGCTAACACCGACACAGTCGACAACACCACTAGCACTAATACAACAAATCGTCTCATCTTTTCTTCATTTTTAATTAGGGTGCAAATTTACAAAAAAGATGTAAAACAAGAAGCATCAGAAATAACTCATATACATTATCTGTAGATATAAAAAAGAGGGTGACTTAATAGCCACCCTCATATATTGAATAATTTTAAATATTATTCAGCTGGAGCTTCTTCTTCTGGAGCAGAATATTCAGTTGTATCGTTAGTGATCAAGCTAGTAGGCATGATTAAGTTTGGATCTGGAGTCCACCAAGCCCAGTCAGCATCTGGAAGTTTAACTAGGTATTTGTAAGTAAATACAGCAGGAACTTCGATTTGAGCTGTGTAGATACCATCTTGAAGAGTAAGGGTGTTTTCTGGAGCTGGAGGACAAGCCCAACCACCTTCTGCGAAGTTACCAGCGATACCGAATTCAGTACCTTCTGGGAAACCAATTGCAGTTAGGTTGAATGTAGCAAGACCAGCAGGAGCTAATTCACCACATGGGTCAACAGAGAATTCTGTTACAGAGATGTAGATAACTTGGTTGTCTGAGTTAATAGTGATATCGCTTGTTAATTCTGAAGTACAGTCACCTTCTAGTAATTCACCATTAGCTAATTGATAATCCCAAGACCAAACACCGTCAGCGTCAGTAGCAGCAATTTTGAAGGTATATTTAACACCATCTTCCCAGTCAAAAGTACCAGCATACCAAGTTGTAGTACCGTCAACTAAAGAAAGAGCTTTGTTAGCGCCGTCACCAGGGTTCCAGTCTGTAAGAGTACCAGGAGCTACAAGATATCCACACATAGCTTTAGGAGCTTGAACACAGATAGTAACTTTACCTGCACCAGGAGCTTCAAGAGCTGGCATATCTTCTGCAAGAGCAACTACAGTAACTGCACAAGTAGCTGTTTCACCTTCGAAAGTAGCTGTGATAGTAGCAGAACCTTCTTTAAGACCTGTGATAAGACCTGCTTCTACAGAAACAATTGCTTCGTCAGATGTAGCCCATTCTGCAACAACTTCTGCACCGTCTACAGTAGCTTTAAGTTGGTATTCGTCACCAACTGACATTTCGTAAGCTGATTTGTTAAGAGATAAACCGCCTTTTGGATCTTCTTTTGGATCACAAGCAGTAAGACCTAGAGCAGCAAATGCAGCTACTACAGTCCATAAAATTTGTTTTGCTTTCATGATAAAATAAATTAATTGTTTAAAAAATTAGGTTGATTTCAATTTTATAACTGCAAATTTTGCATTTTTTTTCTTTACTTCCAAATTTTTCTAGACAAAAATGCTTTTTCACACGTTTTTTTAAGTTTTTTGTAAACGTTTGTAATTGATTTTGGCGTGTTAAGTATACTTTACTATATAATAAAGGTGTAAAGAAAAAAAGGAGCTACACGCAATGTGCAACTCCTATATTATAAGATTAGGGCAATTAAATTCTATTAGAATACATAACGTGCTGAAAGCGCGATAGCACCTGCCCATAGACCATTGGTATAGAAGCCTGCACTTCCGTATGCACCCCATACACCGATAGTAGGACGATAGTCGATAGAAAGTTGTAGTGGGAACCAGAATTGGTATTCAACACCAAGACGACCAGCTACACCACCGAAGCCCCAAATTTCATGGAAACCTTCAAAACCTACACAAGCACCTACACCTGCATACCAGTTCCATTCACCTTTGTGTTCCCATGGAATCATGTAACCACCAGGGTTGATCCAATCGTAAGTAGCAGCAGCTGATAAACCTTCAAATCTAGGAAGACCTAACTCTGCTGAAACCATATTGTTTTCACCTAAAGAGTGTTGGTATGATACTTCAACACCATAACCAATACGAGCACCGATAGCGCGTGGTTGAGCGAAAGCCGCTGTAGCCATAGCTACGATAAATAATGATAAAAGTACTAATTTTTTCATGCTTTAAAATTTAAATTATTCAAATATTGTGACAAAGGTATGAAATTATATTAAATTATTAAAAATTTTAACAGAAAACATTACCACAAAATTAAAAGGTTAACCACCTTGGCAATTAACCTTTTAATAATCAACATTTTATATTATTACATTTTAGTAACAGAAGAAAGACCTGTCATTTGGAGCTTTCTCCATAAACCTATACGTTAAGACAATTTCGTGTGAACCGCCCGACACGTCGATTAGGGAAGAAACATTGATATCGTAGCTATATGATAGACTAAAGCCTGCTACTGAGCCACCTATCATAAGTTTGACTGCATCTTGGCTTTGTAGGCCTTCTGGTGTATAGAATGGCACACCACGATAACCTACACCTGCCATAAAGTAGCGACGGTGATACATAATGTCTAGGTCTATCTGATGATATTGTCCTTGCCATTGATATAGGGCTGCTATGGTAACGTCGTCTTTGGCATCGTATTTTCCTAAACCTTTAGAAATAGGAATCATGCCTGCAGCAAACACGCTTAACTTAAGTGGGTTGGTGGCTTCTGCTTGATCCATAAATGATATTTTGTTGCCAAGTAGGTTGTCGGCATGTACACCACCAAAGAAATATTGGTTATAGAAAAGAATTGACACACCTGCATCGAAACGCACCACCGATGTATTTACTGGGTTGAATGATGTGGTTGGCAAGAAACTACCATCTGGTGCTATTTGGTCTGCAAATATCATTTTGTCTGGGTCTATTGATCTATAAAACAAGCCTAACTGAAGACCTGGACGGAAATACCAATCTGTGGTCATCTGCACTGAATAGTTGTACTGAATATTAAATTCGGTTTGCGACAATGCACTTGATGCATAGTTTGTATATGCGATGTTTGCACCAAATGACGAACGCATTGGATGGAAGTATTGGTCGTAACCTACTACAGCCACGTGACCACCTTTTAGCGACGAATACATATTCCTATAGGTTGCAAATACTTTACCACTTAGGTTTAAACCTGCAAACGAAGGTGCCACCATTGATGCTGTGGCCCATGGTTGCGACAGCAAAAAATCTTGTGACATAGCACTTTGTGCTAATAATAATACACTAACTAGTGATATGATTCTCTTTAATATTGTCTTCATTATCTTATCAACATTAAATTACCAGAATATTGGAATGAATTTCCATCTTTAAATCTACCTTCTGCTCTATATAGGTAAACTCCTTGTGCTGCACATTGACCCATGTAGTATCCGTCCCAACCAACGTATTGGTCGTTTGACTCAAATACTTTATTACCCCATGTGCTAAATATTTCCAACTTGTAAGTATCTACATTTCTACCTACTGGATAGAATACATCTAAGCGTCTTTCGCCTTCTGAATATAAACCACCATTGCTGCGTTCTACATTTGGTGTGAAGGCTGTTGGGAACACTAGGTAAGAATCTTTTCCTACTTTAATGTAATCTTCCATTACTAAGGTATCTGAGCATAGATTGATGTCGCTTACTATATAGGTAACATCGTATAGACCGTCTGCTAGATATGTATATACAGGGTTTGCTTTGTCTGATGAACCTCCATCGCCAAATAGCCAGTAGTGATTTACACCATTGTCTGTTTCGCTGTAGAAGTGAGCCTCTGCATTTGGCACGTAAAGTTGTCTTTCTGCCACGCTAAATGCTGCTTCTGGTGAAGGTAGTACATTAACTTCGCCAGTATATGTATCTACTCTACCATTGGCACTTGCTGTAAGTTTTACTGTATATGTGCCTGGATTTTCAAATATATGGATTGGGCTACGTAAGTCTGATGAACTTCCATCGCCAAATTCCCATTTGTAATCGGCATTGCCTATTGTGGTGTTTGTAAATTGTACTGTTAGTGGCACACAACCTTCTGTTGTTTCAATATTGAATGATGCTATTGGTTCGTCCACCATACGTATTTTAATTTCGTCGTATGCAATACAATCGTAACCTGTTAGTGTCCATCTAATGGTGTTGATACCTGTTGACAAACCAGAGATTACTGTATTTGGATTGTGAGGATCGTCAAATGTTCCTGAACCTGCTTCTACTGTCCAAGTACCTATAACATCAGAGTCATTAATTACTCTTGCAGATAGTCGGTAACTTCCTGTGGTAGAAACTCCGTCTGAACCTGCGTCAACTAGTTTGTTTAAGTCGTGTGAAATAACTTCTACATTTACTGAATTACTACATTGTGGAGAATAAACTTCCCAACGAATTACGTTTGGGCGTTTATTGCTAAGTCCTGTGATAAGGGTTTCGTTGCTGTTTGGATTTTCTATTTCACCGTCGCCTGCTATTAGGGTCCAACGTCCCATACCAAATTCTGGCTTGCCTGCGCGAAGTGTCATGAAGTCTTCGCAAATGGTAAGCTCGCTAAATTCTGGCTGTGTTAAGCCTGGGTTTTGGTTGGTTACTGTTACTAAGTCGTAACCTAGGCAGAAACCGTCGTCTACTGTCCAAGCCAAGACATTGTCACCATACATTAGTTCTGACACTTTGGTATTGTATAGCGATGTGTTTTCAAATGCAGCATTACCGCTCACTAAGCGCCATTCAGATGTTATGGCATTGGCATTATTTGTAGCCATTAGCACTGCTTCGGCAGAGCAATCTGTAATAAAGTCTACGCCTGCTTCGGCAAATGGTAGTGGACGAATTTCCACTTTTGCTTTAATAGGGTTGGCTTCGGTACAAATATTGCTTGGTATCACTTGTACTTCGCTAGAAACTGCATATTTATCAATTTTTACCATTACACTTCTTGTGCCTTGACCTGATACTACAGTGTAGCCTGTTGGCATTATCCATTCGTAGTTGGTAGCATTTTCTACTTCTGAAACTGTAAGTGGGAATAAACTTTCGTTGTCGCAAACAAATGGTGGTATTGTAATTTCTGCTCCTGTAGACATTGGTTTATCTACTTGTACATTGATAGCAGTATAGACACCTTCGCCGCAACTATTCACACCCCATACTCTTATTTCTCCGTCTTGTGCATTGCTTGATACTTGCACTTGAACTTCGGTAGAGCCTAAACCACTCACTATGTTGAAGCCAGAAGGGAATGACCATTTGTATGATGTTGCGTATGGGATTTCAGATGTGCTAAATGAAACTACAGAGCCTCTACATACCATATTTTGTCCTACTACCACTGTTGCATCTAGTGGCAATAGTCCCATTTGAGATTGGATTGTTTTATCTAGTTTGGTTACACAACGTTTACCTGATTTTATGCTTTCGAATAAGAATACGTTTTCTGGTTTGTTTGGATAGATGTCAATCACCTCATCTTCTGCTTGCATATCGTATTCGTATTTCAAGTCATTTAGGTAATATACCACGTGCCATGGTGCTTCGCCTGTGGCGTGTAGCGACACTTGAAGTGGATTTGGCTCGCAGATATATGGAGACACATTTACCTCTAGGTTTGGATAGGTATAAGCCGTAATGTCTACTGAGTAGTTTACATCTACTGTACAGTTTTCGTTGCTTACTGTCTTAATGGTGTATGTTTTAGTTCCTATTTGTGTTGGTATTATTTTTAGATAATCTCTGTCGGCTGTAAATGGACCATCTATATAGTCTAATGTACCATCGGTGTAGCTTATTGTCCATGGGCCTTTGCCTGCAAAAATAATATCTACTAATGCTGGCTCGCCAAGGCAGCAGTCTTCTTGAGCAGACACGATAGTAATTTGTGGTATCTCGTGTACGTCAATTTGTACGCCATTGCTTAGTTTTGCAGAACAACCATTGGCATCTACTACACTTATAAGTTTAAATTCAGAGTCTGAAAGTAGGCTATGTGTGAAGATGTTTATATTTTCTTCTGTTGTTACTGAATATGTTTGGAATCCATCGGTGTATTCAATAATCCATGGTGCTTGACCATTTACGTCTATTTGAATATTGAATTCTTCTCTACTACAGATGTCTGATGGACCACTTATAATGGCTGAGATTTCGTTGTTTGCTTGTATTTTGTATTCTTTTTGAACTTCACAATTATTTGCATCGCTAAAGTATAGAGTATACACTCCTTGTGGCAAGTTTTCTTGATTTTGTTCGTTTAACTTAACATCGAAACCAGACCATGTGAATGAATAAGGCTCTACACCTCCTGTGATATTAAGTTCAATTTTACCAGATCTGTCGTTTGTACAAATATTGTGTGTTAAATTTTCAACAAATACAATTTCAGTTGGTTGAGTAATCTCTTGACTAAACATTACTGCAGGTTTACATCCATTGGCGTCTATAATTTCTGCTGTATATGTTCCAACACCCAAATTGCCAATACTATACACGCCAGAGTTTGTATAATTTGGCCCTTTCCATTCTATGCTGTATGGAAGAGTACCACCTGCAACGTGTAGGTTGATATTTGCTATATTTTGCTCGAAACAATCAAGTTCTGTTTTACTTGTAAGCAGTGTCCACTCTACTGGATCTTTTTGAGATATAATGTATTGGCGTTTGGTTTCTGCTCCTTTTGAGTCTTTAATTGTAACGTCGTAAACACCTGCTAATAGATCTGTAACTTCTGGATTTGTTGTTGAATTTGAGTATCCATTGATACTTGTCCATTCGTATGTATAATTTGGTGTTCCTCCATCTACTCTTAAAAGAATCTTACCTAAGTCGCCCGCACATTTAATATCATCGATTGTTGCTTCAACAGTTAGTTCTTCTGGTTGTGTGATTTCGAATCTTTCTGTTATCTTACATCCTACTGCATCTTCTACTGTTACATAGTAGTATCCTGCCACTAAGTGAGTTAATGATTGGCCTGTTACTGGAACATTAGGGTCGATTGTAGGACCAGACCATGTGTATGTAAGAGGATCTGTACCGCCTGTGGCTTCAATTTCTATAGAACCATCGTTGAAACCATTATAAGATACATTTACAATACTTTTACGTATAATGTTCATTGGCACAGATGCTTTGATGATTGCATCGTCTGAAGCTTCGCATCCGTTTCTATCTTTGATAAATACTTGATAAATGCCTGCGCCTAGATTTGTCAGATGTGCTCCGAAACCTACAGGGTTTACATCGTCATAGTCTTTATGCCATAGATAAGTGTATGGTTTTGTGCCACCATCTACTGTAACATAAAGTTCGCCATCGTCTATGCCTCCACATAGTGCAAAATCTGCAGGTAAGCTGGCTGTTAACACATCTGGCTCGTCGATAATTTCTTCTTTAGTTACTTCACAACCTACAGAGTCTTTTACTTTGAAGATATATTTTCCTGCATAAAGAGTGTTGATATCTAGCACTGAAGAAGAATAACTTCCGTCACTACTTTCCCAACTGTAAGAAACTGGACCTGTACCTCCTGCAACTGTAGCATGTAGTTCACCTGTTCTGTCACGGTTACAAAGCACGTCTTTAGATGATGTTGCCACTTGAAGTTCTATTCTATCATCTAGTTTATATACTCTGTCTAGAGTACAGTTTAGATCATCTATTACTGTCACCTTGTAAGATTGACCATTGTATAAACTATATTGGTTTTGGTCGTCAACTTTGTCTGCTTCTATACCTGCACCAGTCCATAGATATGTGTAAGGTGCTGTACCTCCTGTAACACTTATTTCTATGCTTGCATTAGATTCGCCATAACATTTATTATTTACAATATGTTCTGAAATATCTAACGGACCAACAGGGCCTGCAATTGTTTCTTTATATGTGTTATTTGTACAATTTTTAGCATCGGTAAGCATAATAGCGTATGTGCCTGTTGCAAGGTCTTTCACATTGTCTACATTGGTTGCTGTTACTCCTACCCAATTATAATTGTATGGAGCTGTACCACCTGTAATATCTACTTTAATTTCACCAGTTGCATTGCCAAAGCAGTCTACTGATAGTTTTGAAAGTTCTTTTACAGTTTTAATAACTATTTCGTCTGGCTGTTTAACTTCTATTTCTTTGTTAAACTCTGCACCTGCTACGTCAATAACTTTTATATCGTAAACATCTGCTGGCAGTGCATCTATAATAAGTTCATCTGTTCTTGACACTCCAGATGTCCTACCTATGAATGTAATAGTATATGGTGCAGTACCACCTTGTAAATTAGATAGCACTACTTTACCATTGGTTTGTCCATAACAATCAACATCTTTCACGTCTATGTCTAATGTAATTACTTCAGGTTGATTAACCACAATATTTGCAACAGCGGCACAATTGTTTTCGTCTGTTACTACTACATTGTATCTACCTGCTTTAAGACCTGTGACAACTTCTTTGTCTGCATTGAATGCTGGGTTGGCTGGGTCTGTTACTATACTTGGACCGTTTACCCATTGTATTTGGTAACCTGTAACAGATGGTGTTCCTCCTACTATATCTAGGTCTATAATACCATCTGAAAGACCATAGATTGAAACATCTGTTACATTGTAGGTGATAACAATTGGGTCTGGATTGATAATATTAATTACATTTGATGTCCAGTTGCATCCGTTTTCGTCTTGTACTTTATATTGGTAAGCACCTTCTTCTAGTACACCAATTTCATTTGACGTAGTAATTGGTGCTACTTCGCCCACCTTATATAATGCGTATGTAAAGATGCCGCTACCACCTTCTGCAAAGACTTTTATTTGACCATCATTTGCATTGTTGCAACTTATGTTTTTAGATTCTACTTTTGCTGTTAATGCATCTGGTTCTTTTACTTCGGCACTTGCTTTTTTAGTACAACCTAGTTTGTCTGTAACTGTAACATTGTACATATCTTTTGATAGGTTTTCTATTTTTGGATAGTTACCTGCAAGTACTGTGGTTCCAAATGAGTTTTCCCAAGTATAAGTAAATGGAGCTTCACCTGTTACTTGTGCTTCTATCGTGCCATTTGCTGCATTGTTGCATGTAATGTCTTTTGAAGTTAGTGACAAGATAAGTTCTTGTGGATTGTCCATAGTGAATGAGCCTTCCCAAGAACAACCATTCGCATCATACACTTTTACTGAGTACTCTTCGCCTGCTGTTAAACTTATTTGGTCTTCTGCTGTTGGGTTTACACCTACACCTTGCCAAATATATCTGTAGTTTGGTGTACCTCCATCCACTATCAGGTCTATTTCACCTTCTGTGGCATTATAACATTTGTTTTGTTTTACTGTGCTTGTAGCTGAAAGTGTTTTATTTGGTTGGGTAACTTCCACAGAGTGAGATACTTGACAACCATTGCTATCTTTAACGTCGATATTATAAATTTTGGCACCTAAGCCTATTGCATGATTATCACTTTGTAGTTTAGAAGGGTCTACACTACCCCAATCCACTGTATAGATATTTGTACCTCCCTTGATATCAAGTATAATAACACCATCTTCGTCATTGTAACATTTGTTTTCTAAAACTGATAATAAAGATGTTGTTACTACTAACTCTGGATTTTCTAATACTACGTAAACATCTTGATAAATATTGCCATCTGCATCCTTTATCATTACTTTATACTCACCTGACACTAGGCCATTTACCTCGTTTTTACCTTCGCCAGAAGCTACCACTGTTCCAGCTTCATTTGTCCATTCGAAGTTATATGGTTGAGTTCCTCCGCTTACTGTTAAACTAATAACACCATTTGAAAATCCAAAGCAAGTTGGGTTTACTATAGTGTGTTGTACACGTATTTCTGTAGGTTCAAAAATAGTAACTGACGCTGTTTTCTTACAACCTCTAGCATCTTCCACTAATACAGAATAGGTACCTGCTTTTAATTTATCTAAATCTTCTGAATGTCTATTAGTGTCGTCGATGCTAATACCAGTCCAAGTGTATTTATAAAGGCCTGCAGCATCTTGTGTGCCACCGGTAACTGTGATTTCTATCTTACCTGTAGCATCACCGATTACTTGTACGTCAACTTTGTTATCTACTATAATAGTAAGCTCTTTGTCTGGAGCTGTTACTGTGACAGATTCTTCATAAATACAACCATTGGCATCTTCTACTATTAGCTGATATTCACCTTTGGCAACAACTGTTGTTGGTTCATCTGTTACAAATACATTGCCTGTGCTTTCTATCTTTTCCCAAGTGTATTTATATGGACCTACACCTGCATTTGATTGCACTTGTGCTGCTAGTGTAGCTGTAGTTGCACCATAACAATCTACTTCTGATTGTTCTATTTTCGCTACTAGTTTGTTTGGTTCTACTATTTCAAAGTCTGCTGTTTGCACACAACCAATACCGTCTGTAACTTCGTAGGTATATTTGCCAACACCTAAAAGTATAGAACTTTGTGCGGTTAACACCTCGGCTCCTGTGGTTGTATCTAGTAGTCGGTGATTGTATGGTAGTTCACCACCTCTAACCGAACCTTTAAATGTACCATCTTTTCTTTCAAAACAAGAAATATTTGTGCTTGTAACAGAAGCGCTAAGTTGCTCTATAACAAATTCCTTCGACAACTGAAGTGAACAGCTTGTTGCATTTGGATCTACTGCCACTACGTATGCTGTGGCTTGGTTTACGTCTATGGCTTTAAATTCTACTGTTTCGTTTACACCTGTAGTAGTTACTGCATCATAAACACCACCGTTTACATACAAGTCGTATCTAATGCCTAGTTCTGTATTTTCCAACTTCACTGATGTTTTATTGTCGGCATGACAGTAAAGTGAAATATCTTTAACTTCCTCAATCTTAGATATAAAGAATGATTTTGTTTTTTTAGAGCTACAGATTAGAGTACCATCTACTGGGTCGAAATACTCGTGATACATTGTCACAGTGTAGAAACCTTCTGGAAGTTCTGATGGGAACAATATTGCTGTACCATCACCATTATCTACAAATGCTGTTGGAAACTGAGCAAGGTGTGAAAATTCAAATCTTGTATTCTCTGGGAAATTTGCTTCAATATCTCTTCTAACTTCGTCTGAACAAATAACCTCATTGTGTTTAAATCCTATAAAGTCTGAAGTTTGATCAAGCACCTTAAAGTTCTTAGTTATAGTAGATTCACAAGTTTGTGTATCACCATTTTCATCTAAATATTCTTCTACATAGTGATATGTAACTGGATATATAGTATTGTATGTAGAATTTGATAAGTCTATAAGACCTGTTCCATCGCCGTTGTCTGTAAGACCTATAGTTGGAACAGTTGAGAAATAAACTTTATCTTGTGCGTTTTGTGGTTTTGGAGCACCTTCTATATCGTACAGACCTGCAGGTTCACAAATATATGGAGCAACTTGCAAGGTCATATTCTCTACACCACGCACTTGGAATGTTTTACTTGCTTGGCCTTCGCAACCAAAGTCGTTTTTTACTTTGTATTCAATTGTAAATTGACCTAAACCAGACACTTCTGTATTGAACACATAGCCAACCAATGTTTCAACTGGTAAAAGTGGGTCGGTGAGAGTAATTTCACCACCAGAATAATTAGGTAATATAGAGATTTTTTCACCATAACAATAATCATCCTTCATTCTCATATCTATAACTGGAGTAGGATTTACCACCACTACTTCGCTATACTCAGCATCGCAAGTGCCATCATTATAGACATAAGTGATAGTATATTGCCCTTCGCCTAAACCTGGGTCGAACACTGGTGAGTTGTTAATGTCTATTCCGTCAAGCACCCTTACACCATTTTGATCAACTATTTTTATATAACCTGTGGTAGGCACTGTAGCAGACACTGTTATAACAACAGGGTCGTCTTCTGAGCAGAATTCTTTTTTAGGAAGGTCGAATGAGCTTATCGACACTGGATTTACTATAGTAAAGATAGCAGATTCACTATATTTACATCCAGAATTGTCTACTACAGTATATATTATTTTGTGATCACCTGCCTTACCTAGAGAAGGGTTGATTTCTATACCCTTACCGTCGGCAGTGTCTCCCACATACATAGCATTATCGTCACGAGAAAGAGAAAACTTACCTGGGTTTTGAGCTGCTTTGATTGTAGCTGACTCATTATTTATACAGATAGGATTTGGAGAAATCAATATACCACCAGATTCTACGTAAGTGGTAGGTTTACTGTTGATGGTCAAATCTTTAGTAGAAATACCTGTACATCCGTAGTTGTCTGTTACTTTATATGACACAAAATATTTAACACCTGCTGTTACCCCTTTTACTTGTGCTTCTGCTAAATCTTCGCTTGTTTCCACCACAGATGCACCGCCAACTAAATTATTGTCAGACTGAATATACCATTCTCCTGCTGCCACCTGAGGGTGACCTTGCACTTTGATTACATCCTTTGGATTTGCAGGGTCTGGTTGACATTTTTGAAATGAAGTTGCCCAAGCATCTGGTTTTTCATTTGTTGGTGCCAATGTCCAGTTAACTTCTTTGTTGATTGCACTTACAGTTACATGGAATACGGTATCTAAATCGCAACCATATTTAACGTCTGTATATTGGTATTTTACTTCAAAGTCGGTGGTTGTGGTTACTTGTGAAGGGTCGAAATAACTTCCATCAAAAAATCCAGCCGGTGTGGTTGAAAATTTTCCACCAACAGGATTGGTAACAGGAAGAACTTTAGGATCATTTGAACATAGGAAGTATATACCGTCATTTGTTGTTTTAGTGAAACCAGAAATCTCTACTTTCTGTTTTGGTGCCACTTCTAAAGTATAATCCGCAGGCACTTTACATCCTTCTGGTGTTTCAACAGTAAGTTCGTATGTGTGAGTTTGAGTAGCATCTATAGAAATAGAGTTGCCGCCTTCTCCAGATTCCCATATAAATTTTGACCCTGGTTCATTGTAGTCAACATATAAGTTAACTTTATCTCCAAAGCAAACAGGATTTGACTTCGACGCCTTAAGTGTAAAACTTGCAAGGCTAGACATTTGCATATCCAATGTAGGAATATATACGGATGGATCGTAAACCCTTTTACAAACTGCGTCACTTACCTCAGATACTTTAAATACAGTTGCCGCTGTTGGAGTATATTGAAAATCGTAGAAATTGCCATTAATTTTTATTTCTCGTGGAGCATCATTGGTTAAAAGAGTAAATTTGTATGGAGCCACGCCTCCTGTTATTTCCACTCTTACTGTAACCTCATCACCAGGACAAGCCACTGTAGAGTTAAGCATTCTAATACTTGCTTCTGGAGAAGATTCTGCCTTCACAACAACTAAACCAGACATTAATTCTTCACAAGTATCGTAGCCTATTTTTCTTGCTTTAACTCTATAGTTGCCTGCAGTTACATCAGACCATACTATTTGTGTATTTGTTCCTGAAGTCCATGATGGTAATGCTGGAACATCATCTTTGACTAACATGTATTCGGTATCGGTATCCGAGCCACTAAGAATAACATCTATATCTGTATTCAGAGAGCCATTACAATATGAACCTCCGCCTGAAAGTGTATAAACTGTTGGTTTATCTACTTTATAGACAGACACCGAACTAGTACTTTCACAGTTTTGCACCGCTGTAGATGACACTGTCAATGTATAAACTTTGTCTTCTGTAACTCTATTTATTGTAGGAGTTGCAATATTTGCATTATTTAAATCACCTGCATTATCCCATTTGTATCTTACACCAAGAACACCCTCTGTACCTATCTGAGTAGAACTTCCGTAACAAACAAATTTGTCTGGTCCGGCATCTGCCACAGGACGTTTAACTACTGTTATCGTTGCATCAGCCTTTGTAGCGCAAGAAGGTAATTCGTCTAGTGAAGCAATAAGTTTCACATTGGTATCTTCGCTTAATGAACTTAAAGTTTGACTAACACCTCCACCAATGTATGAATAAGTAGTGCCATCAGTAGATGCCTCCCAACTATAACCTTCTTTTGTTGGATCTGCCATTGTGTTAGTTATAGTCACAGATCCATCTTCACAAATTGTAAATTTATTTGGGCTTAAACTAACAATTGGTTTTTTTAGCACAAAAACTTTAACTTTGTCTTGAGACTTACAAGAACTTGACTCTTTATTTGAAGCGGTAAGTGTAAATTCAGCATCAAGATAAAGTGGTTTTGTTTTTACTGATAGAGAATTTGCACTTTCAAGTTTAGCACTTGGAGACCAAACATAGTTTACATTATCATCACTTGCTATTCCTTCGGCAAGTATAGCAAAGTCTTCTTCACAAATAGTAAGGTCGTGACCTGCATTGGCTTCTGGCACCTCATAAACAGTCACTTTCACCTCACTTCTACCACTTTCACAGCCTGCAGGCGACTTTTGTGCTACCCAGTAAGAAATTTTATCGGCTGAATTTTTGTCGAAAGTAACAGGTGCAACTATTGAAGATGATGCTGTTAAAGACTCATACCAAACAAGCGTGTTAGAAGCACTTGATTTTGTAACCAAATCTTCCCAAATACCCGTACCTTCCTCTGCACAAGCTTTGTACTCTGTTACTCGTGGAGAGTTTGGTACCGATTTTGCAACTATACTTGAGTTTGCTGAGTTTTTGCAAGTAACACCTCCTACAGAGTTACTTACCTCTAAATTTAGTGTATAAGTAGCACCGTCTGAAAAATTTGAAAATGAATATTCTCCATTTGTCGGAGTAATAGTACTGCCATTAATCTTCCATACTTGAGTATATGTAGCTGGATACGCAGAATTGTTATCCAATTTGAATTTAATAGGCTTACCACATTCGTGTGTGGCAGAAATTTGCGGAATCTCTGGCGTAGCAGCATAGTAGCGTGAAGCTGTGCCTGTAACAGAATCTACACCATCTGTTGCTGTTACGGTTAAAATATAATTTACACCATCCTGAGGATTGTTAACTGTGTAAACCCCTCTACCATCTGCCGAACCTGTGCCTGTATTTAAAGACCAAGTATAATTTAGCGAAGCATCATAGTTTGCAACTGTAAAATACACCGCACCACCACACTGCATAGCATTAGGAGTTACATTTGGAGCTGTTACTGCCACCACAGCAGGATTCTGCAAAGGATCTAAAGTAGAACCAGTAGTAGGATCGCTAGATGACTGAGCACAAACATTCGCACAAACTGCCCAAGACAGCATTAGAGAGCAAAATCTGAATAGATTTTTCATTTTCATAGATTTGATTTTAGTACAAAGTTTACAAATATAACGAAAAAATCTAAAAATATATTGCTCTAAAGGGAAAAATCTTATTCTAAAGAATAAGGGCTGGACTGTGTGAGCTTTAAGCGAGCACGTTTTAGCAATAAGTGAGAGAGACTCAGTGAGCAAAAAAAGGAAGTCGACTACGACTTCCTTTGTGATTTATAATTTAATATTTCCGAGATTTTCAAAAGTTTCTATATGCCTTGCTTTTTTCTCTTCATACATCTCATAAATTGGCACCATAATTGCAAACTCTATAAGACCTCCAAGTTCCTCACACACAGCATATCCAAATGATCTCATTTTATCGGAAAGCGCCATGTATGTGTTTACAAGTGGTGGAATATTTACACCTTGTTCACGCACCTTACCGTTGAGAATTTTATACTCTTCTTTAAAGTTTTTACCTTGGAATAAAGTAACCATTTCTTCCGATGAAACCGACCTTTTAAACGGTTCGATAGGTTCTACCAAATTATCTTGGTCTGGGAAAAATTTATTTAGAAAAGTGAAGATAAGTTCACGTGCAGTTTCGTCGTAATTTGGGTAAACAGTTACCTTCCCGAAGAAATATTTCATATCTGGCCTTAGCACTGTAATAGCACCTAAACCATCCCAAAGATTATCTAAAGAATATAGACTCTTTGAGCCCATTTTTGAAGCTTGATAATCTGGATGCACAAAAGAGCGTCCAAGCTCGATGGTACAAGGAAGATATTCGTCGATAAATTTTTGAGAAAATCTATACATACCAGCTGTAACTAAGTCTGGCTGACCGTTTTCTGTTAACGCAACTTCATTTCCAAAGATTAATCTATAACCACCTATAATCTCTTCATTTTGAGGATCCCATACAAAAAGTTGTTTATAAGGTCTTTCTGCCCAGTCAAATTCATCCATATCAAAAACCTTACCAGAGCCTGCACCACACAATCTAAACGCCAACTCTCTAATACGAGCTATCTCCTTCATAATATTAGGAGACTCAGAAGCAGTAGTAAGATAAATCAAATTACCTGCTTTGTTGGTGGTTCTAAGGAGTTTATCCTCTGTTAGTTCCGCCTTGATTAAATCTCTATCAATAGGGGTTAATAGATCTTTCATATATCACAATTTATAAACTTTTTCTCTAATTACTTGCGCCCATTGGTGCGGAGTCTTTGTATCATCCAATGAAGAATAAGGAATAGGAGAACCAATGGTAATTTTTATAGTATTATGCATTTGTTTGCGAAGCTCTCTCACAAGCAACGCCATTTCAATATTGAATTTTATGCCAAGTTTTGCTCTAAGTTTTGCTATAAAATAGAAAAGTTTTGAGTTCTTTGCATCTATTCTAATTGGCACTATATCTCGCTTATACTCAATAGATTTAGTTACAAAATTTTTCTTCCACTCTAGGTCTGCCACCACGCCATTGTTTTTTCTCGACACCATACCTGCGGG
Organism: Candidatus Enterocola sp.; assembly: GCA_045611845.1. Taxonomy (GTDB): domain Bacteria; phylum Bacteroidota; class Bacteroidia; order Bacteroidales; family Paludibacteraceae; genus Enterocola. Next base: position 18,304 of record JAZKXZ010000023.1, read on the forward strand.
GAAAAACATAAGCTGAGAATCTGATGCGTATGCCTGATTGATTTTTTCCGACAAAGACCTGCTCTGACCGCCCATTTTATTTACTGGAATAAGCATGTCTTTTATGCCTGTTAGAAGCATAAGAAAATCATTTGCTGGAATTTTAAGCCCCTCTGGATAATGCTTACCCACCACAGAAGCCACCGAAACCACATCGGCACCACCAAGTGGATGATTACAAACAAACATATATGGCGTACCGTGCTTTGGTAGGTTTTCTTCCCCTACTACTTCCACATTTATATCCAACACATCTACCACACCTTGCATAAAATCGACACCGTGTTTAGGACCAATTCTTGCCATGTGTTCATTTAACCAATCTTCGATAAGGACCCAACGAACAAGCGCCACCATCCATTTGTTTGGTTTGCGACGCATCCTGTCCTCTAGCATTTTGCGTAAATTGACTTGTGTAACCATAACCAAAATGCAAATATAAGACTTATATTTTATATCTCAACAAATTTTAAAACATTTTTTAACAAATTAAGAATTAGGAAAAATGCTCAATCAGGTATAATTTTCACCTTATATTGTTAATAACTTTGTGGAGAATTGTGTCTAAAAAAGTTGCAAAATGTCTAAAACTTATATAATTTTACATCGTAAAAATAAGATACATTTATGTCGGCATTAACTGGAAATATAGAAGCTAAAATAGACAGCAAGGGCAGAGCGTTCTTGCCTGCTACATTTAGACACCAGCTTGGTGACGAAAATGTATTCTACCTAAGAAAAGACCTATTTGAAAACTGTCTGGTGCTATATCCTGCCAAAACTTGGGAAAATATAGTAGCAGAACTACGCGGACGTTTGAGTCCATGGGTGAGACGCGAAGATCAAATTTTTAGACAATTTGTGGCAGAAGCCGATCGCGTGGAGCTTGAAGAAAATGGACGCATGCTACTACCTAAACGCCACCTTACCAACCTAAATTTTCAAGGTGGAATTAAATTCATAGGCAAGTTTACTACTATAGAAATATGGCCATCTAACAAAGTGGAAGAAACATTCATTGATGCAGAAGACCTTGCTATAGAGTTAGAAAAACTTATGAAAAACCCTCTATCGGAAAAATAAATTCCGTGCGAATGATTAAAAAAAACTAATCTTTTATTTGTATTCGTAAATGCAAAACGAAAATACATATCATATACCGGTTCTTTTAAAAGAAAGCGTAGATGGACTAGTAACTAATCCAAACGGAATATATTTAGACCTTACCTTTGGCGGTGGAGGTCACTCTAGAGAGATATTGTCCAGACTAGAAGAAGACGGCAGACTATTTGGTCTTGACCAAGATATTGAAACACTTAAAAATGCGCCTCAAGACCCTAAATTTACATATATCTTATCAAACTTCAGATACTTAAAAAACTTTATGCGTTACCACGAAGTGGAAGAAGTAGATGGAGTTTTGGCAGATTTAGGAGTTTCATCTCACCACTTCGACGAAGCAAAAAGAGGTTTCTCATTTAGATTCAACGAAAAGTTAGACATGAGAATGAACCAATCTGCACCACTTTCTGCAATTGAAGTTTTAAACGAATACTCAGAAGAGGCTCTTGCAGATGTTTTTTATTACTACGGAGAAGTAAAACAAGCAAGAAAACTTGCTAAAAAAATTATAGAAGAAAGAAAAAAACAAGCTATCACTCATACCTTTCAACTTGTTGAAATTATAGAATCTTGCTTAGGCAAAGATAAAAAACAGTTAGCTCCTATATTTCAAGCACTTAGAATAGAGGTAAACCAAGAAATGGAAGTGCTAAAAGGTATGCTTAAGAGCGCTGAGAAAGTACTTAAAAAAGGTGGACGACTTGCAGTTATCACCTATCACTCTCTAGAAGATAGACTTGTTAAGAATTTTATTAAAACAGGCAACTTTACAGGAGAAAATGAGCAAGATTTCTTCGGAAACAGCAAAGCTCCTTTCAAGGCAGTAGGAAAAATGATTATTCCAAGTGCAGAAGAAATTGAAAGAAATCCTCGTTCTAGAAGTGCGAAGTTGCGCATTGCCACCAAAATATGATAAAAAGAGGAACAAACAAGGTCAAAAACATCATAAAAGAGAACGAAAATTTGAAAGAAATCAAAAAAAGTTCTTTTAAAGATATTCTAACCGGCGATATTTTAAATAGAAAATTTATTCAAAAGCAATTTGGCGTATTGCTCCTTACACTTTGCCTTATGTTCATCTACATGGACAACCGCATGAAATGCGAGCAACAACTTATAAAGATAGACGCACTAAACAAAGAGCTTGCCAACGAAAAATACATTTGCATGGTTACCGAGGCTGAATTACTTAAAAACAGCAGAATAGACCAAGTAAAAGAAATTATTAAACAACACAATCTAAATTTAGAAGAAGAATCTCTTCCTCCTTATAAAGTAACTGAATAATATGAAGTGGATACCTTGGATAGCAGTAGGCATTTATGTCATTTCTATGCTACTGGTGCTTTTTATAGGCAACAGGGTAAAATCTTCATCTACCGACAAACAGAAAAAAGAGAAAAACCCTATCGTTCTTAGATTTTACGTAGTTTACATTTTCATTGCTTGTCTTTTTGGTGCTATTATTTACAAAATAGCAGACATACAATACGTAAAAGGCGATGAGCTAAGAAAACTCGCAGAACAAAGAATAACAGCCCCAAACACTATTACCCCTGTAAGAGGAAATATTCTTTCTCACGATGGCAGACTTCTTTCTAGCGCACTACCATATTATAGGGTATCTATAGACCTAAAAGTGCCTGCTCTTTCTGTGAAAGATAAAACCACTAAAAAAACATATTTTGAAGAGCACGTTGGCGAACTTGCAGAAGCTTTAGCCAAGAAATTTCCAAGTAAAAGTGCAGACAAGTACGAAAAAGACTTAAGAAAAAAATATAGAGAAGCACAAAAAAGTAATAAAAAGTCTTTCACTTACGATCTTCACAATGGTTGGATTTCTCACATTGATTATTTAGAAGTAAAAAACTTCCCTATTCTAAGACGTGGAGCAATACGAGGTGGTATTAGTTTTAAAAAGAAAACCACAAGAGTAAGACCATACGGCACCTTGGCATCTAGAACCATTGGCGATGTATATGGGGATGCAAACAATGGTAAAAATGGTTTAGAACTTGAATACGACAGTTTGCTTAAAGGCGAGCCAGGTCTTTACATTAGACGTAAAAAAGCTGGTAGAAATGCCGACATTATTATACAAGAGGCAATAAATGGATACGACATTGTTAGTACCATTGATATAGACTTGCAAGAAACTGCAGAACGCGAACTACGCTATCAACTAGAACGCACTGAGGCTCAACGCGGCACAGTGGTGCTAATGGAGGTGAAGACTGGTAAGATTAGAGCTATTTCAAACCTTACTCGTCAGAAAGACGGCAAATATTACGAGGTAGAAAACCTTGCAGTAAACAGCCAAATAGAGCCTGGTTCAACATTTAAAACTCTATCTTTCTTAGTGGCAATGGACGATGGTTTTATTACCGACAGCACATACGTGGACACAGAAGATGGCAGCCATAAGTTTGCCAATAGAATAATGAAAGACCACAACTTTAAAGGTTTCGGTGGTAAAGGTGGTTTTGGATACACTAGCGTGGCAAATGTAATGCACCAATCATCAAACGTGGGTGTATCAAAGATTATCGACAAATATTATGCTGGCAGAGAGCAAGTTTTCGTTGACGGACTGAAACGCTCAGGTATATGCAACGATTTTAAACTAGAAATACCTGGATATGGCAAGCCTTTTATTAAAGATAGAAAACATAAAAACTGGTGGAAAACCACTTTACCATGGATGTCTATTGGTTATGAAGTGCAAATGCCACCTATATACACCCTTATGATATATAATGCCATAGCAAACGATGGCTGCATGGTAAAACCTTTGTTTACAGAAGGTTATCAAAGGAGTGGAGTAATGATCGACACCACAGAAGTAGAGGTTATCAACCCTAAAATATATTCAGACAAGGCTCTAAATTATATGCGTGGCATATTGGAAGGAGTAGTAAGCAGAGGTACTGCAAAAGCAATAAGATCTAATTTATTCTCTATTGCGGGCAAAACTGGCACATCACAAATTTTTGAAAAGGGAACAAACAAAAATAGTGATGGCAAAGTACGTCATCAAATTACATTTGCGGGTTATTTCCCTGCCGACAAACCAATGTATTCATGTATTGTTTATGTAAAAGAGCCTAAAACTGGTGGTGCTGGCACAGTTTGCGGTCCGGTATTTAAAACATTAGCAGAAAAAGCATATATCCTAAACGAAGGCAATTTTAGCGACAGTCTAAAACTAGCTACAAACTGGACGTTAGATAAAACAGTAAAATATAGCAACGAGGATACCATTGAAAATTTATCTGCTAGCCTATATGAGAATATCATGCCAGATCTAACAGGCATAGACCTTGAAGATGCGGTATATATTCTAGAAAACAAAGGATTCAAAGTAAAATTTGAAGGTTTTGGCAAAGTAATAGATCAATCTATTGCAGCAGGCACAGAACTAACAAATGAAAAACAAATAACTCTAACATTACGCTAATTATGTTACTTACAGATTTAATTGCAGAAATAAGCACAAAAAAAATACTAGGAAGTGTAGATGTGGATATTAAAAACATCTGCGCAGATTCTAGAAAAGTAACAGACGGAGACCTTTTTGTAGCCGTAAATGGCGTGGCAGTAGACGGACACAAATACATCGACACTGCTATAGAAAAAGGTGCTAAAGTTATTGTTTGTCAAAACCTACCTTCTACAACTGAAGAAGGCATTACATACGTGCAAGTAGAAGATAGTGCCGATTGCCTAGGTCGTTTAGCATCAGCATATTACGACTACCCTTCAGAAAAGTTAATTATAATTGGTGTAACAGGCACAAACGGCAAAACCACTATTGCTACCCTACTTTACGAACTATACAAAGAATTAGGCTATAAAGTAGGTTTACTTTCTACCGTTTGCAATTATATAAACGGCAGACCTATCCCTAGTACGCACACCACACCAGATGCCCTTTCACTACAAAAATTGCTTGCAGAAATGGCAGAAGAAAGATGCTACTACGTGTTTATGGAGGTAAGTTCACACTCTGTTGACCAAAAACGCATTGCAGGCATCAACTTTGACGGTGCTATATTCACAAATATCACTAGAGACCATTTAGACTATCATAAAACATTTAGCAACTATATTAAGGCAAAACAAGATTTCTTTACTGGATTGCCAATTCATGCTTTTGCCCTTACAAATGTGGATGATAAAAATGGTAAAATTATTACACAAAACACAAGCGCCAACGTCTATTCATATTCATTGGAAACATACGCAAACTTCAAAGGCAAAGTGCTTGAAGAAAGTATGGATGGAATGTTACTAAAAATAGACAATAACGAATTGTATGTAAGGCTAATAGGTCATTTCAACGCATATAATATGCTTGCTGTGTATGGTGTAACAAAAATTTTAAGAACACCTACCGAAGATGTGCTTGTGGCATTAAGCAACCTAAAGCCTGTAAACGGACGTTTTGAGTGCTATCGTCTGAAAAATGGCGCCTCTGCCGTAATTGACTACGCTCACACTCCAGACGCACTTGAAAATGTGCTAAACACAGTGAAACAAATAAATAAAACTGGCAAAACCATTTGCGTGGTGGGTTGTGGTGGCAATAGAGACAAGGGCAAACGCCCTATGATGGCAAAGATTACTGTGAAAATGAGCGACGAAGTTTTCTTTACTGCCGACAATCCTAGAGACGAAGAAGTAAAAGACATTATAAACGATATGCTTGCAGGCCTTACAGAAGATGAAAAAATGAATGTAACCTGTATCGAAGACCGCAAACAGGCTATTATTGAAGCTTGCAATGTGGCAGAAAAGGGTGACGTGGTACTTATTGCAGGCAAGGGTCACGAAACATATCAAGAAATTAAAGGAGTGAAATACCACTTCGACGACAAAGAAATAATCTTAAACTAATATGTTATACTATTTATTCCGTTTTTTAGAAACTAGCATCGATTTTCCAGGAGCAGGTCTTTTTGGATTCGTATCTTTTAGAGCAGCCATTACTCTAATCACCTCACTATTTCTTTCAATGATAGTGGGCAAACACATTATCAATTTCCTTAAAAGAAAACAAATTGGTGAAACTATTAGAGAACTTGGTCTTGCAGGAGAAAACCAAAAGAAAAACACTCCTACTATGGGTGGTATCATAATGCTTATTGCCATTGTGTTGCCATGTTTGCTATTTGGCAGACTAAGAAACATTTACCTTATCATTATGCTTGTTACCACAGTTTGGCTAGGCATAATTGGTGGTTTAGACGACTACATTAAGGTATTTAAGAAAAACAAAGACGGATTAAATGGTAAGTTTAAAGTAATTGGTCAAGTAACACTTGGTCTTTTTGTAGGTCTTGTAATGTGGTTTAGTCCAGACGCTGTAATTGTGGAACACGTAACCTCATCAAACAAAGAAGCTATCGAACAATTAGACCCTAATAGTGATGTTATTAGCACAAGTATTGAAGCTGTGAAATCAAACAACACCACTATACCTTTTATCGCAGAATACGACCTTGGCTACAATGATATGGTAGCATTTATGGGAGATAATGCAGAACTATTTGGATGGTTGCTGTTTGTATTTATGTGTATTTTCATTGTAACTGCATGTTCAAATGGAGCAAACCTAACAGATGGTATAGATGGTCTGGCAGCAGGAACCTCGAGTATTATAGGTGTGGCACTAGCTGCGCTTGCTGTGGTTTCATCTAACGTATTCTTTGCCGACTACCTAAATGTACAATTCATACCAGGCAGTGAAGAACTAGTAATCTTTGCGGCAGCATTTATCGGTGCCACAGTTGGTTTCCTATGGTTCAACGCACACCCAGCACAAGTATTTATGGGCGACACAGGTAGCCTTGCTCTTGGTGGTATTATTGGTGTATTTGCCATCCTTGTACACAAAGAATTGCTTCTTCCTATTCTTTGTGGCATATTCCTAATGGAAAACGTATCTGTAATTATTCAAAGATACTATTTCAAATACACAAAGAAAAAATATGGTGAAGGTCGCCGCGTATTCCTAATGGCTCCCCTACACCATCACTATCAAAAAAAGGGTATTCCTGAACAAAAGATAGTAACTAGATTCTGGATTATAGGTATTGCGTTAGCAATATTTGCAATTATAACCTTAAAAATTCGATAAAAGATATGAGCATCGTAGTTTTAGGAGGCGGCGAAAGTGGAACAGGCGCTGCAGTATTGGCTAAAGTAAAAGGTTTGGAAGTTTTCCTTTCAGACGCTGGTAAGATTCAAGATAAATACAAAGACATCTTGAACCAATACAATATTGAATGGGAAGAAAATGGCCATTCTGTAAACAGAATATTACTTGCAGAAGAAGTAATAAAAAGCCCTGGCATTCCAGCTAAAGCACCACTTATTCAGCAACTTAAAGCCCTAGGCACACCTATTATTTCTGAAATAGAGTTTGCAGGCAGATACAACAAAGCCAAAACAGTGTGCATTACTGGTAGCAACGGTAAAACTACCACTACTATGCTTACATACAATATCTTGAAAGAAGCAGGTCTTAACGTGGGTCTTGCAGGTAATGTGGGTAAAAGTTTTGCACTTCAAGTGGCAACAGAAAACTTCGATTATTATGTAATTGAGCTAAGTAGTTTTCAACTAGATAATATGTATGACTTTAAAGCCGACATTAGCGTGCTACTAAACATTACTCCAGACCACCTAGACCGTTATGAATATAAGTTCCAAAACTATATAGATGCTAAAATGCGTATTACTCAAAACCAAACAGAGGAAGATACATTCATTTATTGGAACGACGACGAAAATATTCAACGCGAACTAGATAAAATTGGTATTCGTGCACAGAAGAAACCTTTCTCACTTAAGAAAACCGCCACTGGTTCTGCATACGTAACAGAGGATAAACTTTGCATCAATACACCTAGTGGTCCACTAATGCTACCTATCGAAGAACTAGCTATTAAGGGCACACACAATATATACAATTCTATGGCTGCAGCTATTTCTGCTGTATCTGTAAATATTGAAAATGATAAAATTAGAAAATCACTTAGCAACTTTACTGGCGTAGAGCACCGCTTAGAGCCTGTTTGCAAAGTGGCAGGTGTGCAATATATCAACGACTCAAAGGCTACTAATGTAAACTCTTGTTGGTATGCACTTGAGAGTATGAAAACCCCTACCGTGCTTATTTTAGGTGGCACCGACAAGGGCAACGATTATACAGAAATTGAAAATTTAATTAAAGAAAAGGTTCGTCACCTTATCTTTATGGGCACAGACAACAGCAAATTGGAAAACTTCTTTGCAAACAAGAATATTCCGTTTACTAGCTGTAACTCTCTAGAAAGTGCAGTGGAAGCAGCATACAAAGTGGCAGTTAAAGGAGACACCGTACTTCTATCACCATGCTGCGCTAGCTTCGACTTATTTAAAAACTATGAAGACCGTGGCAGACAATTTAAAGCTGCAGTAAGAGCGTTATAATGAAAGACTATTTAAGTAAAATATTCACAGGCGACAAAATACTATGGGGTATCATCCTCATCCTATTTGTTATATCTGGTGTGGAAATGTTCTCTGCCATTAGTTCTTCTGCATACAAAGCAGCAGCTAGAGGCAGTAACCACCTTGCTCCATTCTTTGGGCACTTATTACACCTAGGCATAGGAGGTTTGGCACTTGTCATAATACAAAAAATACCATACGACAAACTAAGGCTTATATTCTTTGTTGCTGTATTCATTTCTATCATCCTTTTAATTCTAACTCCACTTATTGGTAAAGAAGTGAATGGTGCATCTAGAGCAATACAATTAGGTGGATTTGAACTTCAAACTATAGAAGCAGGGAAATTTGCACTTATATTTTGCCTTTCAGAAATATTAGGTAGAAACTACAAACATGGCGACCCTCTACTTAAAGAGCAGTTTCCTATGAAGAGTTTCCTATATTTAGTAGGCTTTATCGGTATCTTCTGTGGCTTAATTGCCACACAAAACCTTTCAACAGCAGTAATGCTTGGTGGATTATCTATCCTTATGATGATAATTGCAGAGGTGGATTGGAAGAAAATAGGTATGCTCGTAGGAGGTATCATATTATTAGTTTTCTTGGTTTGGGCTGTACACAAAGCTTTACCAACTTCTTGGCAATTGGAACGTTTCGTCACATGGGAAAATCGTATTGTAGATTTTGTCAGTGGCAGTGAAGACTCAGAAAACACTTATAAAATAACCGACGAGAACAGACAAATTATAAACTCTGAAATTGCTATTGCAAAAGGTTACAAACCTTGTGGTCCTGGCAATAGTACACAACGTGACTATCTACCACTAGCATTCTCAGACTTTATTTATGCTATTTTAGTAGAAGAATATGGCATTGGTGGTGGTTTATTCACCATATTATTGTATCTCTGCATTTTAGCGCGAGCAGGCCGTGTGGCAAGAAAATGCGACAGAAAAAACCTAGTGCAATCACTTATGGTAATTGGTCTGTCGCTACTAATTGTAATACAAGCATTTATTAGCATGGGTGTAACAGTACACCTAGGCCCTGTAACTGGACAACAACTTCCACTTATAAGCCGTGGTGGCATGGGCATTATACTTACTTGTTGCTACTTAGGTGTAATCATAAACATTAGCAACAACGTACTAAACGACAATAAAGAAAACGAAGCAAACACTATAGAAAACCAAAACGATGACCAAGAATGTTAGAGTAATAATTAGCGGAGGTGGCACAGGTGGCCATATCTTCCCTGCAGTTTCTATCGCAAATGCGATTAAAGAAAAATTACCTACAGCAGAAATTCTATTTGTAGGAGCAGAAGGCCGTATGGAAATGGAAAAAGTTCCTGCTGCCGGTTATTCTATTATTGGATTACCAATTCAAGGACTTTATCGTTCATTTACTCTTAAAAATTTTAAAGTAATTGCTAAAGCCATTAGCAGTTTGAAAAAAGCAAAGAAAATCATTAAAGATTTCAAACCAGACGTTGCTATTGGTGTGGGTGGTTATGCTAGTGGGCCACTTTTATGGCAGGCTTCTTCTATGGGTATTCCAACACTTATTCAAGAACAAAACTCGTATGCAGGCGTTACCAATAAATTATTGGCAAAAAAGGCTAATAAAATTTGCGTAGCATACCAAAATATGGATAGATTTTTCCCTGCTGATAGCATTATTTACACAGGCAATCCAGTAAGACAAAACCTTCTTGAAGGTGTAAACAAAAAAGAAGAAGGTTACAAACAATTTTCTCTAGACCCAATGAAGAAAACCATCTTAGTAGTAGGTGGAAGTCTTGGAGCTAGAACTATTAACGAGAGTTTAAAACTTGGTTTAGAAAAGATTGCTCAAGAAAAAAATATTCAAGTTATTTGGCAAACAGGTAAATTCTATATAGAAGACGTAAGAAAATCTGTGACAGAATTCTCCTCTCAAACAGGTATTGACACAGAAAATATCTACGTTTCAGACTTTATTCCTAATATGGACCTAGCATACTCTATTGCAGACCTTGTAGTGTCTCGCGCAGGTGCAAGTTCTATTTCAGAATTAAGCCTACTTAAGAAAGCATGTATTCTTGTGCCTTCTCCAAACGTATCGGAAGACCATCAAAGAAAAAATGCAATGGCGCTTGTAGAAAAAGACGCAGCCATTATGATTACCGACGATAAATCTAGAGAAGAACTCGTATCATGCATGCTATCACTTGTTAAAAACGAAGAACAATTAAATTCATTAAGAAACAATATTACAAGTTTTGCTTGCCCTGCCGCAGCAGAACAAATTGCAATAGAGGTATTTAAAACAATAGGCATTACAGACCCTGCTATACTTTCAAACCGTAAAAGCACTAAACCAGAACCTAAAAAAGCTAAAAAGAAACAAAGCAACAAAAGATACTTCTTTTTAGGCATTGGTGGCATTGGTATGAGTGCCATAGCTAGATATTTTCATAAGCAAGGTCACCTAGTAGCAGGTTATGACTTAACTAAAACTCCACTTACAGAAAAACTAGAAGAAGAAGGTATCAATATCCATTATAAGGACAATATAAGTCTAGTTCCTGTTAAGTTTATGGATAGAGACAACACTGTGGTTATTTACACTCCTGCTGTACCAGATGATATGAGTGAGAAAATTTTCTTTAAAGAAGGAAATTTCACTATGCTTAAAAGATCTGAGATTTTAGGAGAACTTACCGATGGCAAAAAAGCTCTTTGTGTAGCAGGTACACATGGCAAAACCACTACTTCTACCCTACTTTCTCACATTCTAAACCAAAGAGCAGAAAAAGTAAACGCATTCCTAGGTGGTATCTCTAAAAACTATGAGTCGAATCTTATAGTGAGTAGTAGCGACCACGTGGTGGTAGAAGCAGACGAATACGACAGATCTTTCTTAAGATTAAAACCAAATATGGCTATTATTACTGCTACCGACGCAGACCACTTAGACATATACGGCACAAAAGAAGAATTACTAAGAACATTTGCCGAATTTACTTCACTTATCGAAGAAAATGGTGTTCTAGTAATGAAAAAAGGCCTTGAAATGGTACCTAACACAAAAGAAAGCGTAAAAGTTTATGAATATTCTGCCACAGAAAAAGCAGACTTTTACGCAGAAAACATCGTAATAGAAAATGGCGAGTTATATTTCGACTTTGTTGGACTTGGCAAAAAAATAGAAAAAGTACAACTTGGTGTACCTATTATGATAAATGTAGAAAATGCCGTAGCTGCCATGGCTATCGCTATGCTAAACGGTATGTCTGCTATAACCATAAAAAAAGCTGTGCAAACATTTAAAGGTAGCATGCGCCGATTCGACATTAGAGTGAAAAACGAAAAGGTAGTTTATATAGACGACTACGCACACCACCCAGAAGAAATTAAAGCTTGCGTGGAATCTATCAGAGCACTTTATCCAGACAAACGCATTTGTGGTATTTTCCAACCACACCTATATAGCAGAACAAAAGATTTTGCAGATGAGTTTGCAGAAAGTTTATCAAAACTAGACGATGTTATAGTTTTAGATATTTATCCAGCCAGAGAACTCCCAATTAAAGGAGTAACATCAAATATGATACATAGAAAAATTAAAGGTAAAAAATCTGTTCTATGTAAAAAAGAAGATTGTTTTGAAGAAATAAAATCTCACAACTTCGATGTTCTTATTACCATAGGAGCTGGCAATATCGACCAATTAGTAAACCCTATTACTGAGTATCTAAACACACTATAGTGAACGAACGTACAAAACATATTATCCTTACTGTTTTAATATGGTTATTAGTAACCATAATGGGAGGTTACATTATCTTTTCTATTATAATGTTTGGCTCACAAGAAAAAAATCAGGTGTGTAAAAACATAGTTATAGACATTGACGATAAATATAACTTTATCAACGAAGAAGACATTACCAATGTGTTAAAAGAGAAAAAATTATACCCTATCAACAAAACTATCTCATACAAAGATGCCAACAAAATAGAGAAAACACTTAGCAAAATGAGCCTTTCAAAAGAGGTGGAATGCTATATAGGCGATAGCACATTGTACATAGATATTACCCAGAGAAAACCTATATACAGAGTATTTACTGGCAATGAGTCTTATTATGTAGACAACGAAAGAAAAATAATGCCTACATCTAAAAACTTCACTGCTAAAGTGCCTATCGTGTTAGGTCATTTAGACAAAACACAAGCATCTGAAGAGGTTTATGACATTGTTACGTATTTAGAAGAAGACAAATATTGGAGCTGTCTTTTCAAACAGATTTATATCACAGAGGAGCAAGAAATCATCCTTGTGAGCAAACAAGGTGTAGGAGAAATTCTTTTAGGAGACATGAGTGAATACAAAGAAAAACTTGATGTTTTGAAAAGATGGTACGAACAACATGCAGAAAGAAACTGCGATACCCTCTACTCAAGAATAAATCTTAAGTACGACAACCTTATTTATTGCACAAGAAAAAAATAATATATATATGAGTGAATCTTTACGTATAGCAGCAGTAGATATAGGCACAAACAAAATTGTAGGTGCTATATCAGAAAAGACAGAAGATTCCTTTTCTATCATCGCTATAGAGGAGGAAAAAACTCGTGCGGGTAGTGTCTATAAGGGCAAAATTGTAAATGTGAGCGACGTTTTATTTCAAATAGTTGGAATAATAAAAAAACTAGGCAATAAAACAAACTCAAAGATTAATAGCATTTATCTTTCTATTTCAAATGACAAATGCTACGAAACACAAGAATGGAGTAAACTAGTGGCCGAGTTACAAACTAGAGGAGTAAAAGTACACACATTAGATCGTCTTGATTGCCTTGCAGAAACACTTATGAGTACTGCCGAAAAAGAGATTGGTTGTCTATTAATAGACTTTGGAGCGGGATGTACATCATTTATATTGAGAAGCAACAATTCCTTAGACAAAAGAGGCACTATTCCACTGGGTGGCAATAATATCACAAAAGACCTTACCAGTCTTGGATTGCAATCTACCGAAGCAGAAAAACTTAAGATAAAATTAGGTACTACCAAACTAGATAAAGTTGTTAGGCCTAATGCTCGTATTATTTTAGAGAAAAGTAACAACGTGGAAAATGCTAAATTTACTACCCCACTAAGACTCTCTGAAATGATAGAAGATAGAGTAAAAGATATTTGTCTAAGATTTATAGACCCTCTTAAGAAAATCGATGCTCTATCAAAACCAGGCACTAGCATTATCCTTGTGGGTGGAGGTGCATACCTAAACGACCTTCCAGAATGGATAAGCGATAAAACTAATCTTTCTGTAAAAATAGAAGACAAGTTTAACCTAATAGAAGCACCAGACGACATTAAGATTTATCATGCTAAATATGCTGCCATTATTAGCCTTTTACACAATGGCACAGAAGACTGTCGCACAAAAGACGAAAGCATAAAAGCAGGTAAGAAAAAGAAAGGTGTGGGCGGCATGATAGTAAACATTTTAGAAAATGGAATGGACAAAATTTTTGGAAACGAACAATATAACTAAAACAATATGGACTACAATAATACATTAGAATTCAACGAATCTGGAAAGCCAAGCTCTTTCATTAAAGTAATTGGTGTTGGTGGCGGTGGTGGCAACGCTGTAAACCACATGTACGGAGAAGGTATTGACGATGTAAACTTCGCTATCTTCAATACCGATTACCAAGACCTAGTAAAATCTAAAATTCCTGTAAAATTACAATTAGGTAAGCAACTAACAAACGGACTTGGCGCAGGTGGTAATCCTGAAAAAGGACGACTTGCTGCAGAAGAGTCTAAAGAAGATATTAAAGACATTCTAAAAGCAGACAACACCAAAATGGTGTTCGTTACTGCTGGTATGGGTGGTGGCACAGGTACTGGAGCTGCTCCTATTGTGGCAGGCATTGCCAAAGAAATGGGCATTCTAACAGTAGGTATCGTTACAATCCCATTTGAATTTGAAATGCCTAAAAAGAGAAACAACGCTCTTAAAGGTGTAGAAGAAATGAGTAAAAACGTGGATGCCCTACTAGTTATTAATAACCAACAACTAGTAAACATCTATCCAGACCTTGATATGGGTAACGCCTTTGCCAAAGCCGATGAGATCTTAAACGATTCTGCAAAAGGTATCGCAGATATTATTACTCAAACTGGTTATATCAACGTAGACTTTGCCGACGTATGCGCTATTATGAAAGATAGTGGTGTGGCAATTATGAACACTGGCTTCGCCAACGACAACTCAGAAACACGTGTGCTTGATGCTATTAAAGATGCACTTTCATCTCCACTACTAAAAGACAGCAACATTCGTGGAGCACAACGCATCTTGCTAAACATCCACACTTCAAAAGACAACAAACTGACCATGAAGGAAACCGAACACCTAAGAAGATTCCTTTACAGCATTGGTCACGACATAGAATTTATCTGGGGTGCGATTTACGACGACGACCTAGAAGAGTCTTTAAAAATTACAATTATTGCTACGGGCTTCAAGATTGACGAAATTCCAAGCATTGGTAAAATTGAAAGTTCAAGCACTCCTATGGACGAGTTGTTTAGCCCTAAAGAAACTGCTGCTGTAGTAAAAGAAGAACCTAAACAAGAAGTTGAAACTGCATCTGCAGTTGTTCAAGAAGCAGAACAAGCAGAAGAGCCAGAAGACGAAATTATATGTTGGGAGACATGGACATCTGACGAAAACGAAGATGATGAAATTCCACCTTCACAAAGAAAAAGATAATCTCTTTAAAAATAAGAATGGGCGACCTCTTTAAGAAGTCGCCCATATTTTTTATAGAGCAAATAAATTATTTTTCAGAATTTAAAATTTCAAGAATCTCTGAAGTAATATTGTACTGTTCGTTACCGAATAGTAGGTTATCTTTTCCTGTATTAGTAAAGATAAAGTCATATCCAGCAATTTTGTTGAATTCGTTGATAGTAGAATCAATTACTAGATTAAGTTTTTCTGTCATTTGTTGTTGTTTAGACAATAATTCTTGTTCTAGTTTAATACCTAATTCTTGTAGGTCTTTTTGTTTTCTAAGAAGTCTATCTTGTTCAGAAAGTGCGCGATCTTGAGTTAAGAAAGCATTGTGTTGAACTTTGTTTTGGAACTCCTCAATTTCTTTTTGTAAAGCAGCTGCTTTTTGGTTTAGATTTAATCTAGATTTTTCTTCTTCACGAAGAAGTTCTTCACTCATTTGTTTGTAAACATTATAGTTTAAAAGCAATGAGTCCATCTTAACGAATGCAATAGAAAAATGTTTAACAGCAGAACTGTCTGAATTGTTTACCATTGGGCAAGTTTCTTTAGAGCATTTGTTGTTGCAAGAAACCACAGACATTAATAGGAATGCACTTACTAGTCCTACAAATAATTTAATAATCTTCATATCTTATTTCTTTATAAATTTTTCTTTCTTTTGCGCTTCAAGGTCTTGCGAACGCACACATTTAATTCCTCTTTTTCTCATTTCAGGGTTTGAATCCACATGAATTGAAGGAAACTTCCCCTGTTTAGTAAAAAACACTCTATAGCCCATTAAAAGAATAGCAGGCAATAGAATTACTAATATTAGAAGAAATACCTTAAACATTTTGTGGGTTTATATGTGTTTTCGCACTTACGAATTGCAAATATACACTTAAAACCTTTTTCTTGTTAATCATTTTTCCTATTTTTGTGATTATAAAGTACAAAATACAAGAATTTAACTTTTTTTAAAACACTATGCAATCATATAAAGCAAACAACGCTCTTATCTGGAAGTATTTCAGTGAGATTTGTGCCATTCCTCGCCCTAGTGGCAAAGAAGAAAAGATAAGAGAATATTTACTTGACTTTGCCGCAGCAGAAGGTTTTGCCTCTAAGGTTGACAAAGCAGGAAATGTTCTTATCACCAAAGCAGGCAATGCAGAAGTAGTTGGCCTACAAGCCCATATCGACATGGTTTGTGAGAAAAACAACAATGTGCAGCACGACTTTTCCACAGAAGGTATTAAAACCTATATTAAAGATGGCTGGATGCATGCCGAAGGCACCACACTTGGTGCAGACAATGGCATTGGCATGGCTATGATAATGGCTGCTTTAAAAGAGTACAAGGGCGATAAAACCATAGAAGCTATTTTCACTGTAGAAGAAGAAACAGGACTTTCTGGAGCAGAGAGAATGGAAAAAGATTTCTTCTCTGCCAAAACCGTCATCAACCTAGACTCTGAAGAAGAGGACGAACTTATAATTGGCTGCGCAGGCGGTTGCACCACAAAAGCACACCTAAAGAAAGAAGAGGAAGATATACCACAAATAGCACAATTTTATATTCAAATAGAAGTAAAGGGCTTGCTTGGTGGTCATAGTGGTGGCGATATTCACTTGCCTAGGGCTAACGCCAACAAACTTATTGGAGACTTCTTAAGACTTACCCACGAAAAATACGGCATTCAAATCTGTGAAATAAATGGCGGCAACCTTCACAATGCTATACCTCGCGAAGCAAAAGCAGTATTTGTGCTTCCATACGCTCACAGAGAACACGTGAGAATAGATTGGAATATCTACGTGGCAGACATGGAAGATATTTGGCTAGAGTTTGAACCTAAAATGCGTTTCGACCTTGGTTCTACCAAAGCACGCGAAAAAGCATTTACAAAAGAACTTACAGAAAAAATTATAAACTCACTTTCTCGTGCAGAACATGGCATAATTGAATGGGAAAACAAAGAATTAAACTCTGTAAAAACCTCAACAAACCTTGCTTCTATCAAAACACTAGAAGAAGAAGTTTTAATTACCACTAGCCAAAGAAGCTTCTCAGAAGCAGACTTAGCAAGTCTAGGTTTTAAAACATACGAAACATTTACAGAATGCGGAGCGCTAGCCGAAGTATCAGACGCCTACCCTGCATGGCAACCAAAATATGATTCTAAAATTTTAGAAACCACCCGTGCAGCATACAAACAGCTTATGGGCAAAGACCCTATTGTAAAATGCATGCACGCAGGGCTAGAATGTGGTTTGTTCTACAAGAAAAACCCTTCTTTAGATATTATTTCATTTGGTCCTACCCTACAAGGCGTTCACTCTCCAGATGAAAAATTAGACATAGCATCTACAGAAAAGATATATGAACTTTTGATGAAGGTGTTGTAAAAAAAATATAGGACATAGAGATTTGGCACTCGCGAGTGCCAAATCTTACTTGAACACCACTATCTTTTTCTCACTTATATTTATTTACTTAACTTTTCTTCTACAAAACACTGACAAAACTCGTTGAATTGTTTCTGCATTCGCTCTTGTGGAATAAGGATGCGTTTATATTCTGCTATCATTGTAGGACTCAGACTGCGACTCATAGCATATTCCACGACCACCTTATCAGATTCTGGACAAAGAATTATTCCTATAGAAGGATTTTCGTTTGAACGCTTCACATCTCTATCCAAGGCTTCTAAATAAAACTCTAATTGACCTAAGTCTTTAGGATGAAATTTTGTCTTTTTAAGTTCTACAGCCACTAACGCCTGCAAACCACGATGATAGAAAAGTAAGTCTGCTTTATAGGTAGAAGCACCTACATTTAATTTATACTCTTGATCCATAAAGATAAAATCCTTGCCTAGTTCAAGAATAAACTGCTTCATATTTTCTATCAAACTATTCTTTAGTTTTGATTCACTATGCTTAGTTGGTAATCCTAGAAAATCAACATACAAAGTATCTTTAAAGAATGTTGGAGCATTAGGATAGGTCTCAAGAAAACCTTTAGACATATTTTCCTTACTACTCAATAATGAAGAATATGTTTGATTTGTAATACAACGTTGTAATTCTCTAAATGCTAATCTCTCTTTATTCGCATATAAAATATAGAATATACGTTCTTCATAATTCTTGCATCTACACAGAATTTCAATGTGATTACTTAAAGTTGTGAATTCTAATATTTTTGGGAAACTTTTTATTGGATTTATTAATTGTGCAGACGCTGTCTGCACAATTGTAATCACATCATTACTCTGTTGATTTTCACCTATTTGAATTTGTGCAGACGCTGTCTGCACAAATTCAGAATTCAAATATTTTTCAACTGTCATAGTAAAGTTTTCTGATGAATATTCTTCATAAAACATTACCATATTATAAATATTTCTTTTGCTATATCCCTTAATATCAGGACGCTTTGAACGAATAAACTCTGATAGTTGAGTAACTACCTTGCTCCCCCATTCCTCACTCTTTAGTTTTGCATACACATACCCACCCACATGCCAAGCACTTAGTAAAAGTTCTTCATTTACTACCCTACTAGCGTTACTTTTGTGTTGAAGAATAATATCTATTACTTCTCCAAATTGTTGTTCTAACGAAATCAATTGATTATTTCCCATATTTAGTTCTCCTCTTTTGAATTAAGTTATTTATACTGAAGTTAACTTCACAAAGTTACAGAATTTTTCACAATACTATAAACTCACCTACAAAAATACATTTCTTAAAAATTGTAAAAACCATTTATCTTTACTACTTTTGTAAAGTATGAGAAATGCAATGTTAAATATTAAGAATGCTTTATGTATGCACGGATGCATCGCTGCCGCATACATACATACATACATACATACATACATACATACATACATACATACATACATACATACATACATACATACATACACACGCGTTTAGTGTAGTATCTTGTGTGCTTTTACCAAATAAAAGTCGCTGTTTTGCCTAGTGCAAGATAGCGATTTTTTGTGTTTAACAACAAATGAAATTAGGCCCAAATAGGGCTTTGCAAATATTTACAACTTAAAATACCTTTGTCTATTAATTAAAATTTACAATATTATGAGATCAAAATTATTTTTATTAGGAGCCATTGTGGCAGTAATTTTAAGTTCTTGTGCAGCACCAAAAGCAAAGAACTACAGCGCAGTAGAGTACAGAACAATTGAACCGACACAATCAGTGTTTACCGCACCATTAATAGCAGATTTGAAGGTTTCAAAGGAAAAAATTAGTTATGCAGAACGTATTAACGTGAAAGTTAACACAAAAACTGATGCTGAAATACATGCTATTGCAGAGAAAGAAAAACAAATTGTAATCAACAATGCTGTTAAATCTAATAATGCAGATGTATTAGTTGCACCTATTGTAGAGATTCAAACAGATGCCAATATGTATCTAGTTATTTCAGTTACAGGTTATCCTGCATCATACCAAAACTATAGAAATGCAACTCCAGAAGACAAATGGATTCTAGAATATAAAGGTGAAGGAAAAACAACATCAGCACCAAAACAAGAAGGTGGAATATTTAGCTTATTTAAGAAGAAATAAACTTAGAATTTTATTGAGATGAAAAAGATAGTATTGTTATTATCTTTCTTGTGTATTGTGTCAAGCATAAGCTTGGCACAATTTTCACGTAGTGTTATTTTACCATCCAATGGTATGACATTGACAGAACAATTGGAATTAGAACGCATCGAAGCTGAGAAAAAAGCACAAGAAGAAGCGGAAAAAGAACGCAAGAAACAAGAAGAACTAGCAAAGAAGAAGGCGGAAGAAGAGCGTATCCGTGCAGAACAAGAAAAGCTAGAAGCTGAGAAAAAAGCTGAGCAAGCTAGGCTCGAAGCCGAAAGGAAAGCAGAGCAAGCTAGACTAGAAGCGGAGCGTAAAGCTGAGGAGAAACGAAAAAAACAAGAAGCAGAAGCCGAACGCAAGCGTTTAGAAGCAGAGAAAGCACGCATAGAGGCTGAAAAAAGAGCTGAAAAAGCAAGATTGGAAGATGAACAAATAAAAGAAGTTGTAGCTGAACGTCTTAAACTAAAAAATGAGGAAGAAGCTCAAAAAGAATTAGAAAAAGAACTTGCAAAGGAGCAAGCAAGACTAAAAAGAGAAAGAAAAAAAGAGGAAATGAAAGCTAAATTTGCCTCTATTCCATGGTGTAATTTTATAATGGCAAATGCAGGACTTTCTTCCTCTCCAGACTATGCCTTCGGTTTAACCTATGCAAGAGTAAAACAATTTGGATTCTATGTAAGTGCAATGAGCAATTTTGGATTCAAATTTGATTCAGATTATAATGGCTATTACGATTGTTTCGGTCGGGGATTTGAAGGAGCTCTCGGACCTGGACCTATATTTTATACAGGAGAGATAAAATATACACGATTGGAAGCTACTGTAGGTGGTGTTGTTAGAATGGGCATTCCACTTTACGCATATACAGGTCTGGGATATGGATACCGTGGAGCATTCTGTGAAACAGCCAATGGCCAATGGGTAAAATATTTCAACAATAGTACTGTTTATAATGGCGTAGTCTTTGAAATCGGGTTGATGGGAAATATCAAGGGTTTTGCTATATCAGCAGGTTACTCTATGATTGCTAATGATGATGCCTATTTCCCTGAAGCTAAAATAGGTATTGGTTATTGTTTTTAAAAAATAAAGAAAATGAAAAAATATTTGAAACATATCGCTACTATAACATTTATACCTTTATTCCTATGTTTATGGGGATGTGTAGAAGAAGTAAGAATTTATCCCATAAATATAGATCAGAGTTATGTAAGATTTGAAAATGGTAACACAAAATTAACTGCATACAGTGAAGGGGAACACCATAGTATAATTAATGCAAATTGTGGTTTCTATTATAGTACCAAACAAGATGTAACTTCTGATGATAGAGTATGTTATGCAACAAATAAAGGTTATTCTTCTTTTTATTGCATTTTAAAGGGTCTAGAAGACTCTACTACATATTATGCCAAGGCTTTTGCAAGTAATATAACCGGCACAATCTATGGTGAAGAATTCTCATTTACAACTCCCACACCACCAAGGGTCAAAACATTATCTGTGAGTGAGGCTACAACAACTTCTTTCAACGTTGAAATAGAACTTAGCTCATTAGGTAGCACAGAAAGTTCTACAGTTGATTATTTAGGTGTGTTATATTCATCTACAAATAGTATTCCACCATATATTCCAAATTACTATGTTAGTGCCTCAAAGATGACAAAAGGGAAACATACAATTGAAATTACAGATCTTAAGCCAAACACTACATATTGGGTACGTGCCTATGTTAAAAATTCATCTTCTTCAGGAGCATATGGCGAAGTTCTAGAGATAAGAACCAAATCTGCTCCTACAGTTACATCAAATGAGTTAACTATAATAGATATCAACTCTATTAAATTAAGTGCAAAAGTTACATCTAGTGAAACCTGTGATCTTATAGAAATAGGATTTTGCGTAGGGAATACTTCAAATCCAGATATATCTTCACACACAAGAATACCATGTGGCAACGATTTAGGAGATTTTGAATATATACTTTCTGAACTAACGGGTAGTACATATTACATTAGACCTTATGCTATATACGATGAAGGCTCTGTAGTTTATGGCAAGGAATTAAAACATATACCTTTATATGTCGATTTGGGACTTTCTGTAAAATGGGCAACAATGAATGTAGGTGCAACCTCACCAGAAGATTATGGTAATTATTATGCTTGGGGTGAAACTTCACCTAAAAGAAGTTATAGTAGTTCAGATTACAATTATTCAGGTAATTATCCTACCACATTACCTCTTAACAAGGATGCAGCAAACGTAAACTGGGGAGGTGATTGGCGAATGCCTACTAAAGAAGAACAAGATGAACTTCGCACAAAATGTACTTGGACATGGACTACAGTTAACGGCGTAAAAGGATGTAAGGTAACTAGCAAACAAAATGGGAAATCGATATTCCTTCCTGCAGCAGGATTCAAAGAATATTCTAGCACAACAGATGCAGGAGTATATGGAGACTATTGGAGTAGTTCTCGTTATAATAATGACAGGTCGCATCTTTTTAATTTCAACAACTTAGGAACAGGTGAAAGAAATTTTTCACGTTATCGTGGGCTATCTGTACGTGCAGTATTACCTTAAACATCATTCAACGGCAGTCTACAACCAGGTGTTTACCTTGTCTCTATAGAAAACGACATTGTTAAAGTGATGATTAAATAATTTTTATAAAAAATGTAGGGACACTGCGCGCAGTGTCCGCATCTCCAATCCGCAGTCAACCACGACTGCGGTTTTTTTGTTAACAAATCTCTCTTATGTTTTTTTGCAATAAATAAAAAAATCACTACATTTGCGATAGCAAAATTTAAACAGAGTCTATGGAAAATTTTATAGTATCTGCTAGAAAGTATCGTCCTACCACCTTTGATATGGTTGTAGGCCAAAATTCTTTGGTTACTACTCTAAAAAATGCCATTGAGTCTAAAAAAATTGCTCACGCATATCTTTTCTGCGGTCCACGTGGTGTGGGTAAAACTACCACAGCGCGTATATTAGCTAAGGCTATCAACTGCTCAGATACCACTTCGAGCGAGCCATGTAACAAGTGCGAATCTTGCATAGCATTCAACGAAGGCCGTTCATACAATATCCACGAGCTAGATGCCGCATCAAACAATAGTGTAGAAAATATTAGAGAACTTGTAGATCAAGTACGCATCCCACCTCAAATGGGTTCGTATAGCGTATATATCATCGACGAAGTGCACATGCTATCTCAAGCAGCTTTCAATGCCTTCCTTAAAACACTGGAAGAGCCACCATCATACGCTATTTTCATTCTTGCTACCACAGAAAAGAACAAGATTCTTCCTACTATTCTTTCTCGTTGTCAAGTATACGATTTCAACCGTATTAGTGTTAACGACACTGTAAATCACCTAAAATCTATTGCAGAAAAAGAAGGCATCACAGCCGAAGAAGATGCGCTAAACGTAATAGCAGTAAAATCAGACGGTGGTATGCGCGACGCGCTTTCTACATTTGACCAAGTAGTAAGTTTCTGCAGCAAAAATATTACATACAAAAACGTAGTAGAAAACCTAAACATTCTAGACTACGACTACTACTTCAAACTTACTCAAAACTGCTTTGATATGCAGATTTCTCCTGCACTTATCCTTGTAAACGAAATTTTGAGCAAAGGTTTTGAAGTAGGCAATATTATTTCTGGCTTGCTAGAGCACACTCGCGACCTGCTTGTAAGTAAAAATCCAGAAACTGCCAGTTTGCTTAACGTAGGCGCAGGCATAAGAGATAAATATCTAAAACAAGCAGAAATTATTCCTCAAGATTTCCTTCTTGATGCACTTGAGCTTTGCAACCAAGCCGAGCTTGAATACAAACAAAGCAAAAACAAAAGACTTCTACTAGAACTTCTTATCATCCGTATGTGTCAGCTTATGGATGTAAAAAAAAAAGTAAATTCTTAAGAAAGAAGAATAACAAATCTTCTATCCTACCTTTCTTTACCATTGAAACACAAGTAGCATCTACACCTACTCCTAAAGAGGCTGTAAGACCTGCTGCACCTACTCCAAAAGCAGAAGAAGCACCAGCCGTGGTTAGAAAAACTACTATAATAAACAATGAAAACAAAGGTAAACTTAGCAAACTACTTCTAGGCAGAAACGCAAGTGCAGAAGACGATAGCGCACAAAACCAAAACAACCTAAGAAACAACTCTTTCACTGCAGAACAACTAGGTGCATCTTGGTTAACTTTCTCAAAAAGAATACCACAACTTCCTGATATTCACTATATTTTTGCTAAAGAACCAGAAATTAACGGCACTCAGGTAAGAGTCACTGTAACAAGTAGTATTGTAGAAAACAAACTACAAGAAAACATGCAATTACTAAAACAACACTTATGCAACGACGTAAAGAACGATTACATAAATGTTGTTATAGAACTAGATAAATCTGCTGTAAATACACTCAGCCTTACCCAAAAAGAAAAAGCTCGATTAATGAATGAGAAGAATCCACAACTTATGACAATGTTCAAGGAGTGGAAACTGAAACTATATTAGTTTATAGGGCAACTTTCACGTTACCCTCGTCTTCAAAATCCTCGAGTACCTATGTACACTCCGGTTTCTCAGACTTCAGGATGCCTAAAATTGGTAATGTTGCCAAAAATGGTTGGTAAAACCTTTGTAATTACCTAACATTCAACAATATACAGTAACTTTGATGAAACATGTTTCATCAAAGTTATTTTTTTATGGCAAAAACTCGTAGAGAAAGATGTCCAAATTGTGGA
>JAZKXZ010000024.1:0-20589 GCA_045611845.1 Candidatus Enterocola sp.
TCTACCTTATTTTAGGTGGTTATAGCGTTGGGGTTCCACCTCTTCCCATTCCGAACAGAGAAGTTAAGCCCAATTGCGCCGATGGTACTGCATATTGTGGGAGAGTAGGTAGCTGCCGTTTTTCAGAGAAGCTTGCAACAAACAGTTGCAGGCTTCTTTTTTTGTATATATAATCATAATTTTAGAGTGATATTAACTCTAAAAACTAAATTTATGATTAGCATTGAAGCAAAATTCACCCCCGATTCTAGGAATGTGGAGGTTGGAATGATTTACTATTTTATTACAAATGGTACTGAGTCTAGAACTGTTTATTCTGGTTTAACGATTCTTAGGGAGGAATGGAATAGTAAATATGGTGTTACTGCTTTAAGAGCAGAGAGGAGACAATTTATTTTATTTGTGCGTGAATGTATTCGTAATGATATTAGAACTTTCTCTCTCTTGCTCAATACTTCTTATAATTCTACATTTATAGAGGTATATAGTCTGTTTATTGATATGTTGGATATTAAGTATTTGAGTATGTTTATGCGACATGTAATAATACTTATGTATAATCAAGGAAGAATTAGAAGTTTTGAAACGTATGTGTCTGCGCTTAGAAGTTTCTTAAAGTTTAGAAGGCGTCAGGATATACTGCTTTCTGATATAGATTCTAATATTCTTGTTTCATATCAAGTATATCTTAGGGGTAGAGGTCTTATAAAGAATTCTACTTCTTTTTATATGCGAATCCTTAGGTCTGTATATAATAAAGCAATAAAGGAAGAACTTATACCTGAAAAATATCCTTTTAGAGCAGTTTATACGGGGATAGATAAAACGATCAAGAGGGCATTACCATTGCAAAAAATGCGACGAATTAAAAGTATGGATTTAAGTGCAAACAAGGCTCTAGAGTTTGCAAGAGATATGTTTTTGTTTTCTTTCTATACTAGGGGAATGTCGTTTATTGATATGGCTTATTTAAAGAAGACAGACCTAAATGAAGGAATGTTGGTGTATAAGCGTAAAAAAACTGGTCAGAAACTATGTGTTCGTTGTGAATTGTGTACGCATTTTATTATAAGAAAATATACAATTAAAGATTCTCCTTATCTCTTGCCTATTATTAGAAATCTAAATGAGGATAGTAGAATTCAATATAAGAGAATAATGTCGTACGTGAATGCAAGCCTTAGGATTATAGGTAGAGAATTGAAGTTGGAGCATCCTCTAACTATGTATGTGGCTCGACATTCATGGGCTAGTATTGCCTTGGCTAAAAGGGTGCCAGTGTCTGTAATTAGTCAAGGGATGGGACATGATAGCGAACTTACTACTAGAATTTACTTATCGACTTTGGAGGCGCATCTAGTAGATAAAGCAAACAGAACAATTATAAAGTGTTTATAATATCAATTTATTTCTAACTTTTTATTAACTTTGCAGTTAAGTTTGAGAATTTTAACATTACAATTTATGGAATGGTTTACAGAACTGCTTACAGGTAATTCTATCGCTCATGCTGTGCTAATATATGCGTTTGTGATAGCTACTGGTGTAATGCTTGGAAAGATAAAAATAGCTGGTATTTCTTTGGGCGTTACGTTTGTTTTGTTCATGGGGATTTTAGTTGGCCACTTCGGTTTTACAGTGGACCATACTGTGATGCATTTTATTAAGGAGTTTGGTTTAATTCTGTTTATCTTCTCTATTGGTTTACAGGTAGGCCCTAGCTTTTTTACTTCTTTTAAAAAGGGAGGAATGCAACTTAATGGGTTAGCAGTACTACTTATACTTTTGGGTATAGGTGTTACACTATCGCTATTCTATGTGTTTAGTGGTGGTATTTCTATTCCAATGTTGGTAGGTATTATGCAGGGTGCGGTTACTAATACTCCAGGTCTGGGTGCTGCACAAGAGGCTTTAAGACAGTTAAGTGAGGCTGGTGAAATTTCTGGACATATTCCTTCTATAGGATTGGGTTATGCTGTTGCGTATCCAATGGGTGTAATTGGAGTTCTTCTTAGTTTTATTATTTTAAGAGGTATTTTCCGTGTGAAATTGGACAAGGAAGAAGAGGCTCTTAAAAAACAAACTGAAACTCCTGAAACTCCTAATTGGATTTCAATTAAACTTACAAATGAGTCTTTAGTGGATTGTACTCTTTCTCAATGCCAAAATATGATTCGCAGACAATTTATTGCTTCTCGTTTATTTAATGGTAAAGAGGTGATTATTCCATCTGATGATACTCGTTTAAGATTAGGTGATATTTTATCTATAATTGTAAACGATGCTGATGAAAAATCTGTGGTTGCATTTATGGGTAAAAAGGTTGACTATGTGTGGGAAGATAGTGAAAATACAATGGTTTCTCGTCGTATAGTAGTAACCCAAAGTAATATTAATGGTAAAACTATTGGCTCTTTAGCGCTTCGTAGTGTTTATGGAGTAAATATTACTCGTGTTCATCGTTCTGGTATTGATCTTTTGGCTAGACCAGAACTATATCTTCAAGTAGGTGACCGTGTTACTGTTGTGGGTTCTCTAGATGCAATTAAAAAGGTAGAAAAGATATTAGGAAATACTCTAAAACGTCTTAACGAACCACACTTGATAACAATTTTCTTGGGTATTTTTGTTGGTATTTTAGTAGGTAGTATTCCTATTCACTTCCCAAATATGCCTATGCCTGCGAAATTAGGTTTAGCTGGAGGTCCACTTATTGTTGCTATCTTGCTAGGTCGTTTTGGTTATCGTTTAAAACTTATTACTTATACAACACAGAGTGCAAACTTGATGCTTCGTGAAATGGGTATCTCATTATTCTTGGCGAGTGTGGGTATTTCTGCTGGTGCAGAGTTTGTTGATACCGTAGTTTCACCTGATGGATTACGTTGGATTTTATCTGGTGTACTAATTACTATGATTCCTGCACTTACAGTGGGTATTATTGGTAGACTGCTTAAGATAAATTATTTCACTTTAATTGGTATGATTTCTGGTAGTTGTACTAATCCTCCTGCATTGGCATATTCTAGCTCTATAGCTAATAATGATGCTCCAGCAGTGGCGTATTCTACTGTATATCCTCTAACAATGTTCTTAAGAATTATTTGTGCTCAGTTTATAATTCTTCTATTTGCATAAATATTTATAGAATAATATAAAGATAAGAGGCAGACTAAAAAATCTGCCTCTTATTTTTTTATCCTGCCCAACCCTCTCTATCTAGATTTCTGTATGTTATTGCTTCTGAGATATGATGAATTTCAATGTTTTCACTATTGTCCAAGTCTGCAATTGTGCGAGCAAGTTTAAGGATTCTGTCGTATGCTCTTGCTGAAAGATTTAGTCTTTTCATTGCATTTTGAATAAGGCTTTTGCTTTCGTTATTTAGAACAGCATATTTTCTAAGAAGTCTTGTATTCATTTGTGCATTGCAATATATGCTTTCTTCTTTTCTAAATCTATCTTCTTGTATCTTTCTGGCTTTAATAACTCTTTCTCTAATTATGCTACTACTTTCTCCTATTGGCTTTTTGCTTAAATCGTCGAAAGGTACAGGCACAATTTCCATGTGTATATCTATACGGTCTAGAAGTGGACCAGATATTTTATTTAAGTATCTTTTAACGGCTCCTGGGTGACATACACATTCTTTCTCTGGATGATTATAGTATCCACACGGACATGGATTCATAGAAGCTACAAGCATGAAACTAGCAGGGTATTCTACTGTGTGTGAAGCTCTTGATATGCATATATATCTATCTTCTAATGGTTGTCTCATTACCTCTAGAACAGATCTTTTAAATTCTGGGAGTTCGTCAAGATATAGCACTCCATTGTGGGCTAGAGAAATCTCACCTGGTTGTGGATATGAACCTCCTCCTACAAGGGCAATGTCTGATATAGTGTGGTGTGGACTTCTAAATGGTCTTTTTTCTAATAGTGCTTTACCTTGTGGAAGATTTCCGGCAACTGAGTGTATTTTTGTGGTTTCCAATGCTTCTGAAGGTGAAAGTGGAGGAAGAATAGATGGTAATCTTTTGGCAAGCATAGATTTTCCAGAACCTGGAGGACCTATGAGGATAATATTGTGTGAGCCTGCGGCAGCTATCTCCATTGCTCTTTTAACTTGTTCTTGGCCTTTTACGTCTGAGAAATCTAAATCATATTTTAGATTTTCTTCTGTTAATTCTATGTGGCTGTCATATTTTATTGGAGTTAAGTCTAATTTTCCTTCTAAAAAATCAACTACTTCTGTTATTTTGCTTACTCCGTACACGTTTAATCCTTCTACAACGGCTGCTTCTTTTGCATTGGCTCGCGGGAGGATAAAACCTTTATATCCTTCTTTTTTTGCCATTATTGCAATGGGAAGAGCTCCTTTAATAGGTAAAATATTGCCATCTAGTGATAGTTCTCCCATTATTATGTAGTCGTGCAGTTTGTTTGATTCTATTTGTCCGTTGCCTGCGAGCATACCCATAGCTAAAGGAAGATCGTATGCGGAACCTTCTTTTTTTATATCGGCAGGAGCCATATTTATAATGACTTGCTGTCGTGGAAATTTGTATCTATTATGGGTAAGGGCTGATAGTATGCGTTCTCTACTTTCTCGAACTGCACTGTCTGGAAGACCTACTAAGAAGAATTTAATACCTTGTGATACGTTTACCTCAATGGTAACGACGGTCGCATTGATGCCTTGCACCGCAGCGCCAAAACATTTAACTAACATAAGAAAAAGATTAATAAATAAGAGGGGACAGTAAAATGTTACTATCCCTAGTTATGTTTTAATTTTGCTATAATAGTTTCATTACCTACTGTTTCGTCGTCTATATCTACTAGAACTTCTGCATCGAGTGGTAGGTATAAGTCTACTCTTGAACCAAATTTAATGAAGCCCATTTGCTCATTTCTATGGCATTCCATACCTTCTTTTGCGTATGTTACGATTCTACGTGCTAGAGCGCCCGCTACTTGTCTTAAAAGCACAGTTTGTTTGTTTGGAGCTTCAATAAGCACTGTTGAACGTTCGTTTTCTGTGCTAGATTTTGGTAAATATGCAGCCATATAGCGACCTTTTTGGTGTGATGAGTGAAGAATTTTACCTGCAATTGGATACCAATTGGCGTGCATATTGAATGGTGACATAAAAATTGAAACTTGGATTCTTTTTTCGTGAAGAAGCCCATTCTCTTCTGTTGGCTCAATTACTACAATTTTACCATCGGCAGGTGCCACTATATAATTGTCGTCTGCAATGTGTGTTCTTTCTGATATTCTAAAGAAGTATGTAAAGAACGAAAAGAAACCTAATGATACAATAATAGTAACGGTAGTTAATATTACAGCGTTAAAAATTAGGTAAATTAACCCATTGATAACGATTAATGCAAGTAAAAGCATTAATAGGAATGAACGACCTTCTTTGTGAATTTTCATGATGCAAGTTCTTTTAAGAATGTTAAGTATATATAGATTACAGGTATAGCAAATAATAAACTATCAAATCTGTCTAGGATGCCTCCGTGACCTGGCAGGATATTGCCTGAATCTTTAATCTGTACGGTACGTTTTAGTAGAGATTCAAATAGGTCTCCGTATGTGCCAAATAGTACTACTAATACCCCAAATACTATCCATTGCCATGCTGGTACATTAGGAAAGAAATACCAGAACACTAATGAACCACCCACTGCAAATAGAGCACCTCCAATAAATCCTTCCCATGTTTTCTTTGGTGATATACGTTCAAAGAATTTATGTTTTCCTAGTGTCATACCTGTTAGGTATGCGCCAGTGTCTGAGATCCAGATTAAAATGAATAGTGCAAGAATCCAATGAAAATTGTCTGGTGTTGCAATAAGGTTTAGCATGCTAAATGGTAATGCAACCATAAGTTGACCTAACAGAGCAAACGCTAAATTGTGCATTGGAGCTGTTTTGTTTCTATATAATTCTGCTATTACTAATGCGAAGATATAGAATGCGTAAGCAATAATAAGTGTTGCAGTGCCCCAAAATGCCATTTGTATGCAACCTGCATATAATACAATTCCTGCTATGATTAATGCAATGCTAGGAACTTGTATATTTTCGTTTAGGTTCACTAGTTTGTAGAATTCATACAGACCTAGAGCACAGAATATTGAGAAAAGTGCCGATAGGGTGAAATATGACTCTTGAAAATAGATACTAGCTAATATAGACAGAACAAATATTGCTCCTGTGAATGTGCGTTTAAAAAAATTATTCATTGTCGTTAGTTTTAGCTTCTGTTTCTTCTTCTTTCTTATTCTCTTTAGAGAGTGCATCTTGTCGAGAAATCCATGGGCGTTTGCCAAAGATTCTTTCTACATCATCTGCAAAAATAACTTCTTTCTCTACAAGTAAATCTGCTAATTCTTTATGTTGTTCTCTGTGACGAGTAATTAGCTCTATTGCTCGATTGTATTGCTCGTCTACTATTGCTTTTACTTCTTTGTCTATAAGTTCTGCAGTCTTTTCACTGTATGGTTTGGTGAATGAGTAATCGCTTCTAGATGAATCGAAATAACTGATATTTGATAGTTTTTCACTCATACCATAATATACTACCATTGAGTATGCCATTTTTGTTGCACGCTCTAGGTCGTTTAAAGCTCCTGTAGAAATAGTAGAAAAACATACTTCTTCAGCGGCACGTCCACCTAATAAAGAACACATTTCATCTAGTAATTGCTCTTTTGTGGTAAGTTGTCTTTCTTCTGGAAGATACCAAGCTGCGCCTAATGCTTTACCACGTGGTACTATAGTTACTTTAACAAGTGGATTTGCATATTGAAGTAACCAACTTACAGAAGCGTGTCCTGCTTCGTGTGTTGCAATTGAATTCTTTTCTGTATTGGTGGTTAATTTATTTTTTCTTTCAAGACCGCCTATTATTCTATCTACTGCGTCAAGAAAATCTTGTTTTCCAACACTTTCTCTGTTTTTTCTTGCTGCTATAAGTGCTGCTTCATTACAAACATTGGCAATTTCAGCTCCAGAAAATCCTGGAGTTTGTTTTGCAAGGAAATCTATATTAAGACCTTCTTCCAATTTTAGTGGACGTAGGTGAACTTGGAATATCGCTTCTCTTTCGTGTACGTCTGGAAGGTCCACACTAATTTGTCTGTCGAAACGTCCAGCTCTTAATAATGCCTTGTCTAGAATGTCTGCTCTGTTTGTGGCAGCTAGCATGATGATACCGCTATTTGTGCCAAAACCATCCATTTCTGTAAGGAGTTGGTTTAGTGTGCTTTCTCTTTCGTCGTTTGAGTTAAATGATGGACCTTTGCCTCTGGCACGACCAATGGCATCTATTTCGTCAATAAAGATGATACATGGCGATTTTTCTTTTGCTTGGCGGAATAGGTCTCTTACTCGTGAGGCTCCTACACCCACAAACATTTCTACAAAGTCTGAACCTGATAGTGAGAAGAATGGAACATTTGCTTCTCCTGCTACTGCTTTGGCTAGTAGGGTTTTTCCTGTTCCAGGAGGGCCCACTAATAAAGCTCCTTTAGGTATTTTACCTCCAAGTTTAGTAAATTTAGTAGGACTCTTAAGGAATTCTACTATTTCTTGTACTTCTTCTTTTGCTCCTTCTAAGCCTGCAACGTCTTTGAATGTTACTTTTTGTGTTGTTGTATTCTTATCAAAAAGTTGGGCTTTTGATTTGCCTACGCTAAAAATGCCTGAGCCTGCACCTCCTGTACCCATTCTTCTGAATATAAAAATCCAAAATATAACTAGTAGTAGAAGAGGTAGTGAACTCAAAATAGAATCGAAGAAGTATGTACGATCTTCGTATTTTACTTCAATTTTTTGATCTTGTTTACCTGTTATAAATGTATCGAAACTTTCTGCAGATGGTATGCTAACTTCAAGCAGTGTTTCTTTGCCTATATGTTTATGTGCTTCTGATGCTCCATAAATTTCGATTAGTGCAAGACTGTCGTTTGGGTTGATAGTAGCTTCTGCTGTTTCTTTATTTACAACGACAACTTTACTTATGTAGCCTTTTTCAACGTATTGTTGAAACTGACTATATGAAACTTCTTTTGAGTCTCCTTTGTCGTCCCAAAATGTTATTCCAATAAGGAATAAACCAATGATTAAATATAACCATGTAAGGTTTATCCTTATTTGAGGTTTTTTATTGTTAGGGGTATTTGTTTTTTTATCACTCATAGTTCTGGAATTTCATTTATCTCTGCATCTTCCCAAAGGTGTTCTAAATCGTAGAATGCACGTGGCTCGCGTTGCATAATGTGAACCATGATGTCAGAGTAGTCTGCCACAATCCATTCGCTATTTTCAAATCCTTCCATAGCGATTGGTTTTTCTCCGTAATTTTTTCTTACGTATTCTTTTAGGTTGGTTGCTACGTAGTTTACGTGAGTGTTAGAGTTGCCTTCGCAAATAACCATATACTCGCAAATGCAATTTTCAATTCCTGTTAAATCAACAACTACTATTTTAGAAGCTTTACCATCTTGTAAACCTTCTACAATCATATCAACGAATTTCTTATTTTGTGTCATATTATTCTTTTATTAGTTCTGCAAATATACTGCTTTTTGCAACATTCTCAAAGGCTTGCGCTATAATATCATCATCTTTAAGTGCAATAGGAGTACCAGCATCGCCTGAGTCGCAAATACCTTGTACTAAAGGAATTTGACCTAGAAGTTTTAAACCTCTTTCTTCTGCTAGGTTTTTAACTCCATCTTTGCCAAAAATATAGTATTTGTTTTCTGGTAGCTCTTTTGGTGTAAACCAAGACATATTTTCTATAAGACCAATGATAGGAACGTTTACTTTGTCGTTTTGGAACATATCAATGCCTTTGATAGCGTCTGCAAGAGCCACTTGTTGTGGGGTACTTACCACTACTGCTCCGTCTAGTTTTATTGTGCCCACAATGCTTAAGTGAATATCGCTTGTGCCAGGAGGAAGGTCGATAAGGAAATAGTCTAGTTCGCCCCATGCAGCATCGTTGATTAGTTGTTTAATGGCATTGCTTGCCATAGCTCCACGCCAAACAATTGCAGATTCTGGGTTTACAAAGAAACCAATTGAAAGTATCTTAATGCCATATTTTTCTATTGGCATAATTTTGCCGTTTTCGTCAGCTACTGGTCTAGCGTCTTCTATATTGAACATTTTTGGAATAGAAGGGCCGTAAATGTCTGCATCTAAAAGACCTACTTTATAGCCTGCTTTGCTTAGTGCAATGGCAAGGTTTGCAGATACTGTAGATTTTCCTACGCCACCTTTACCAGATGAAATTGCTAGTTTGCATTTTACTCCTTCAAGTGGCATTGCTTTTGGTGCTTGCACAGGAGCGTTTACAATTACGTCTATATGGCCTTTAATGTCAACGTCTTCGCTTACAAATGTAAGGATTGCTTGTTCACATGCTTTGATTAAAGACTTTGCAAATGGGTCTTGTGGTTTTAGTTGTAGTGAGAACCACACAGAGTTTCCATCTATTCTTATGTTGTCTGCCACCATATTTGCACTAACAATGTCTTCGCCAGTGCCAGGGTAGCGTACTTTTTTAATCGCGTCTATAATTAATTGTGGGTATAGTGTCATTTTGTTTATCCTCTTCTGTTGTAACTTTTATAATTATCTTTTTCTATATCTTCATCTACCTCTACAAATTCTAATCTCTTAGAAAGAATAAATTGAATGTATTTAATAGAAAGTCCACGTTCTAGCCATTGTTTTTCGTAGTGAGTTTTAATTGATAAAATCTCATTGTCCCAACCACTATGGTAAAGATCGTCTGTGCACACATTTACTGTATAGTTATTTTTTTCTACCATTAGTTTTGTATATGTGTAAAGGAATGGACTGTCTGTTTTAAGGTGAATAATACCATCTTCTTTCATGATTTGTTGGTATCTTTCCATAAACGCAGTGCTAGTAAGGCGTTTTCTCACTTTTTTCATTTGTGGGTCTGGGAATGTAATCCAGATTTCGCTCACTTCGTTTTCTGCAAAGAAACTGGTAATCATTTCTATATTTGTGCGTAGGAAAGCTACGTTTTTGTCGCCGTTTAAGAAAGATTTTTTCGCGCCTGTCCACATTCTGGCTCCCTTAATATCTATACCGATAAAATTCTTTTCAGGGAACAGATGTGCTAGTTCAACTGTGTATTCTCCTTTACCACAGCCCAACTCTAAAACTATAGGATTTGAGTTGCCGAAGTATTCGTGCCATTTACCTTTTAGTTTAAAGTCGTTTTCAAGTTCTTTTGCAGGACATTGGAACACGTTTGTGAAGGTTTCCATTTCTGCAAATTTCTGTAATTTATTCTTTCCCATTGTCTACTTTTTCTATGGTTAATCCTAGTGATTCTATTCCTGTTAGTAGGCTGTCTCTCATAGCCTGATAAATTTCAAATGTGTATTCGCCTTTTTTGTAAAATTTAATTCCATTCATATAAATGAGTGGCATTTCATAAAGGTAAAAATAATCTTGTCCTAAAGGAAGACCAATATTGTCGTAAAGATAACATTCTAATGTGTCTTTGGCGATATTGCCTTCTGGGTCTGTAGAAGAAGTAAATAACCACAAATTTTGATGTTGAACCAGAGAATTGTGTCTAATGTTGAGTAATACGTTATAGTGGTTAATTGTATCTTCTGCGTTAAATGAAAACGAGATAACAGAATCTTGATGCCATGTGCAATCGTCTATGTTGTGGTATTTGTTGTAAACACGAGAATTGTTGCAAGATGACATTAAAAGAATAGCTATTATTGTTAATGAAATAATCTTGACTGTTTTCATTTTTGTGGTCTGTGTTTTTTGTTCTTTTTATTCTTTTTCTTTTTGTTGTCGAATCGAGTTAAACTACCTTCGCCTACTGCAGTTGCAAAGTCTAATGGTGTTACTTTGTCTGAGTCACTTGCAATAAGTAGGTCGTCTGGTTTAATGCCTTTCTCGTTTAACTCTATTACTTCTTTTACTCGTTCCAATGGAAGTTCAACTAGATTTTGTGGGCTGTTTGGTGCAGTAGAATATGTCATTTTACGTGCAAAGGTGTCTAGTTTGAAGAAGTAATATTCGTTTTCTTTTGTAGCAAGAACTATGTTTCTGTCTGGGAATTCTTTAAGTGCTTCTATATAGTTTTCTAGCTCAAAATTCAAACAGCATTTAAGTTTTGCGCATTGGCCTGCAAGTTTTTGAGGATTCATTGAAATGTCTTGAACCCTAGCGGCATTGGTGCCCACAGATGTAAATTTGCTTAGGAATGTGGAACAGCAAAGTTCTCTACCGCAAGGACCTGTGCCACCAATGCGACCTGCTTCTTGGCGTGCACCAATTTGTTTCATTTCAATTCTAACTTTAAACTCCTCTGCTAAAACCTTGATTAGTTGTCTAAAGTCAACCCTTTCGTCTGCAATGTAATAGAAAATAGCTTTGTTTCCGTCTCCTTGGTACTCTACATCACCAATCTTCATGTCTAGGTTCAGGTCTTTAGCAATTTTTCTAGTGCGAAGCATTGCATCGTTTTCTTTAGCTTTAGATTCTTCCCATTTTTCTAAATCTGCAGGTTTTGCCTTTCTATATACTCTGCGAACTTCGTTTCTGTTTATATCATAGCCATTTTTTCTCATTTGTAACGCTACTAGATAACCTTGTAGAGTTACAACGCCAATGTCGTGGCCTGGATTAGATTCTACTGCTACAATATCGCCTTTTTCTAGAGTTAAATTATTTGAGTTTAAATAATATCCTTTTCTAGTGTTTTTAAATTGGACTTCCACATATTGGCAAGTCTCATGGTTTACAGGAATATCTGCCAACCAATCATATACGCTTAGCATCTGGTTTGAGCATTTTTTGCTACCAGAAGCAGTGATGCGTGCGTTCCCCTTATCTAATGTATATTCCATTATTTTTTTATTTGAGTCATTAAATTTATTCCTAGGTCGAATAAGACAATTTTTGTGTTTACATTTTGAGAAATGTCCCTGCTTGCCTTTTCGAATAATTCTGTTATATTTTCAATATTTTCTACGGTTAAAAAGCGTCTAAACTTATCAGAGAATGCTTGTTCTGAATTCGTCATGTAATTCAATGAAGAATTTTGCAAATGTGCAATAAAACACTCTCTAGTAATATGTTGTGTGTATGATAAAAAGTCTTTTATGTTCTCTCTGCTTCTGCTAGCCATAGACTCTGTCCAATTTTTCAAGGTCAAGAGATTTTTTGAATAGGCGCAAAGCATTAATGTTCTATAATTGTTTAGATTGTCTTCGCTATCTTCGCTATTTTGTGATACTTCCAGTGCTTTAACATAATTACCGTTTGCAATGTGGGCAATGTATTGACCTACGTGTTTTGAAAGAGTTTCTTCGTCTATCACAGGCACGTGAACCATTTGTGATCTAGAAATAATTGTAGGTAAGATTGCATCTGGTTGTTCTGAAATAAGTATAAATATAGTGTTTGCAGGTGGTTCTTCAATAAGTTTTAGGAGTTTATTGGCGCATGTCTCGTGCATTTTTTCTGCAAGCCATACAATCATTATTTTATAACCATTTGAATATGATTTAAGACTTAATTTTCTTAATATCTCCTCACTTTCGTTGCTATAAATAAGTCCTTGTTTTTCGTTGCTTATAGTATTTATCCAACCTTTGTATGAGAAATATGGGCTTTCTATTACCTTTTCTCTCCAACTGTCCATAAAATCATTACACACTGTTTTAGAGCCTTCTTTTGTAATAGGAAAAGCAAAATGTAGGTCTGGATGTGTGAGTTTTTGCATCAATCTACAAGAAGGACAAACACCGCAAGAGTCATTTTCTTGTTTGTTTTCGCATTGCAAATATTGTGCAGTGGCAAGGGCAAGAGCAAGTTTTCCACAACCTTCATTGCCCCACAAAAGCAATGCTTGTGGAATACGACCTTCTTTAACACTACTAATTAATTGTGTTTTAAGATTCTCTTGTCCTATAATCTCTCTAAATAACACTTTATACCTATTCTAAACTACAAAGATAATAAATAAATTTAGGAATTTTGCGATTAAATGATAGTATAATCAAATTATTTTTTTGATAAATAAAAATTTGGAGTTCTCATTTTCAGTACATAACTTTGCAGTAAGTATGAACAAGGTATTTTCCATAATAAAGATATTGACAAACAAGTACTTAATTGTAGTTGTAGTATTCGTTATTGCCATGACTACAACAGAAGAACATAATGCTTTTCAGACTATGGAGAATGCTCGTACTATTAAACGTTTAGAAAAAGAACTTGCATTTTATAAAAATAAATCTGCAGAAAATAAAAAACGCCTTGAACAACTAAAAGCAGATAAGGAGCAAATAGAAAAATTTGCTCGCGAAAGATACAGAATGCATGCTCCCAACGAAGATGTATTCGTGGTGGAGTAGTTATCTTCCTATAGGCGGAAAAAAGGCGTCCTCTTGATGTTCTATCTCAAAATTTCCATCCAACGTTGGTATAATAGAAATAATGTCAAATCTTATATCTTTATTAATGTTGTATTTAAAGATATAAGCTTGTGTAGCATTTACTATGCGTTTTATTTTAGTATGGTTTACAGCATCTGACGGATGGCAAAACTTGTCGTTTTTTCGAGTTTTTACCTCTACAACAACAATAAAATCTTTGTTTTCGGCAACAATGTCTAGTTCAATGTGGTGTGTACGCCAGTTGCGATGTCTTATGGTATAGCCTTTGTTTTTCAGGAAGTTGGCGGCTATTTCTTCTCCTTTTTTACCGAAATTTTGTAGTTCATTCATGTTTTTTCTTCTTTAAAAGATTAATTTATTGGGACTTACAAGCACAAAATTAATAAAATTTTCGATAATATTTGGATTGTATTATAAAAAATGTGTATCTTTGCCGACCTTTTAAAAATTATATATATGTATTTAAGCAAAGAACAAAAAGAAGAAATCTTTGGCAAATACGGAAAGTCTAATACTGACACTGGTTCTCCTGAAAGCCAGATAGCATTATTTTCTACCCGTATTGCTCATTTGACTGAACACTTAAAGTCAAACAAAAAAGATTATAGCACAGAACGTGCTTTAGTAATGTTAGTAGGTAAACGTCGTCGTTTATTAGATTACTTAAAAGAACGCGACATCGAACGTTATCGTAACATTATTCGCGAACTAGGTATCAGAAAATAATCTGATATTCGTAACAAAAAAAGATGCAAGTTTTAAGTTTGCATCTTTTTTTATTTGTATAGGAATCTACTCTCCTGTTATCCAGCGATATATGTCCATGCCATTAGCATAGAATACAAGTAGGAGTAATATTATTATGCCTATCTGTTGGGCTTTATACATAAATTCTGTGCTAAGTGGCTTTCTTCTTATTATTTCTATTAGTAAAAAGAAAATATGACCACCATCTAGCCCCGGTATAGGTAAGATATTCATAAATGCCAATACAACAGACATGTAGGCAACAATATTCCAGAAATATACCATATTAAAGGTATCAGGAAATAAACTAACTATACTGCCAAATCCACCTACGCTCTCTGCACCTGCTTTGGTGAATAGTAGTTTGGTGTCGCTTGCATATCCAGTAATCTTTTTATAAGCTTTAACTATGCCTGCAGGAAACGACTCCAAGAAACCATATTCCTTTTTTGTGATATTATAAAATTCGTAATAAGGTTTTAGGTAAGTTCCTATCTTGCCATTGGCATCTGGAGTGATTTTAACTTCTTTGTATTCTCCATTTCTGTATAAACCTAGAACTATTTCTGTTAGTGGATATTTTGCTAGAACTGGCGAAAACTCACTAACAAAGGTAAGATTTTCTCCATTAATACTAACTAGACTATCCCCAGCTTGTAGCCCTGCTAGTTCCGCAGGAGTAACAGGTATAATCTCTTTTACAACAAATGGTGTTCTAAAATTTGCGAAACCTTCTTTGGAAGTTATAAGTTCTTCCATAAAGTTTTCTGAAATGTTTACCTTAACAGTATCTGTGCCTCTTAATACATAAACATCTTTTGCATTAAGAATTAGTCGCATTGCCTCTTCGCTCAGTGTTTCAAGTTTTGTCTCGTCTGCCTGAAGAATAATGTCGCCATCTTTAAAACCTTGTTTTAGAGCAATGGAAGAGAATTCCATGCCATATTTAGCATCTTGAAGAGAAATATATTCTTCGCCTTTTGCAAAAAGTAGCATAGCAAAAACCACTATGGCAGTAATAAAGTTCATTACAACTCCTGCAGACATTATAATAAGTCTTTGCCATGCAGGTTTGCTACGAAATTCGTATGGTTTAGGCTCGGTTTTTGTAAAGTTGGTGTCGAAAGATTCATCTACCATGCCAGATAATTTTACATAACCACCAAGTGGAAGCCAACCTATGCCATATTCAGTATCGCTTTTTTTGCTTTTGTATTTAAATAACGTGAAGAAAGGATTGAAAAATAAATAGAATTTTTCCACCCTTACGCCAAACATACGCGCAGTAATATAATGCCCAAACTCATGGATAATTACCATAAGTGAGATGGCTAAAAAGAATTGTAAAATCTGCATTTTATACTCCTATTTTTTCAGAAGTGATTTTTCTAACAAGAGAATCTGTAGCCACGTAGTCTTCGTAACTAGGATTTGCTATAAAATCAGTGTTAGACATAGCCCATTCTATTAGGTCGCTCATACCAAGGAATGAAATCTTATCATTTAAGAAACCATATACAGCAATTTCGTTTGCTGCATTTAGTATGCAAGGCATATTACCTGCTTGTTTCATTGCCTCAAAAGCAAAGCCTAAATTTCTAAATCTCTCAATGTCTGGTTTTTCGAAGTTTAGTTGATTGTATTTTAAGAAGTCTAATCTTTCGTAATTGTTGTCTAATCTATTTGGATAGCTTAGTGCGTAGGCAATAGGAAGGCGCATATCAGGCAATCCTAATTGTGCTTTCACTGAGCCGTCCTTAAATTGTACCATAGAGTGAATGATAGACTGAGGATGTACTAAAACATCTATTTGATCTATGTTTAAATCAAACAACCACTTTGCCTCAATCACCTCAAACCCCTTATTCATCATACTAGCAGAGTCGATGGTTATTTTTGCTCCCATTTCCCAGTTTGGGTGTTTTAGGGCGTCTGCTTTAGTCACGTATTTAAGTTCGTTTAAACTATGGTTTCTGAATGGACCACCAGAGGCTGTTAGGATAATTTTTTCTATAGGATTTGTTATTTCACCTGCAAGACATTGAAAAATAGCAGAGTGTTCAGAATCGACTGGCAAGATAGGAGAGTGGTGTTTAAGGGCCAAATCTTTAATAAGTTCTCCTGCAACAACCAAAGTCTCTTTGTTTGCTAGTGCGATTGTCTTACCGGCTTTTACAGCAGAAAT
Source organism: Candidatus Enterocola sp. (assembly GCA_045611845.1). GTDB lineage: Bacteria > Bacteroidota > Bacteroidia > Bacteroidales > Paludibacteraceae > Enterocola. Next base: position 16,426 of record JAZKXZ010000024.1, read on the forward strand.
AGTAGGCTTAAGACCAGCATAGCCAACCATTGCAGTTACAACAATATCCACAGAAGGCATAGAAACTAAATCGCATACAGAATCTATACCAGCAAAAACTTTAATATCTTCATTTGATAGTGCTTCCTTTACAATAGGATAACACTCATCTTTTGTAACAATAACGAAGTTTGGTTTATACTTTCTAGCTTGATTAATTAAAAGTTCAGAATTGCTGTGTGCTGTAATACCAAACAATTCAAACTTATCTGGGTTGCTAGCGATAACATCTATAGTTTGTGTTCCGATAGAACCAGTTGAACCTAAAATTACAATCTTCTTTTTCATTCGAAAACTATATAGTTAAGTGGATTTTGAGCTTGTGATTCTTTCCATAATTCAAAGTGTAGTGAAGTCTCTTTTGTGCTCTTCTCGCTCATAATAGCAATAACCTCACCACTTTTAACAATGTCACCTGATTTTTTAAATACGTTAGCTGCGCCTTTATACACAGAGATAAAGCCTTGAGGATGAATTATCTGAATAAAATAATCATCGTCTAAAGTGTAAGCGGAATATAACACTGTGCCTTGATATATAGACACAATAGGAGTAGATGGTTTTGTAATAATATCTATTCCTAAATGTCCATTAATAGGATCAAATCCTTTTTCAATATCCCCTATAGTAGGTTTAAAAAATACTAGGTTGTTGTTACTATTGTTTGTGGTGGCACTAATTTTGTATCGTTCTTCCTCTTCAAATTCTTCACAAAATTCCTTTTCAAACTGACTTTTCTCAAGTAGTTGTTCGTCACGTTGTTTCGCTATAATAGAGTCTGAATTTAAAAGGCTATCTTTAATTACAATGTCACCTGTAACCAAGTCTCTAAATGTATTGATATATGCTTGTCTAAATGAAACTTCCTCAGTTAAAGAGTCGATGATAAGGGCATTTTTAACAGCCTCTTTTCTAATGTCGCTACTAATATTGTCTGGCAACAATTGACGAAGTGGAGTAGTGAGTATTAATGTCGAAAACAAAATTAATACAGCTAATAGAATAAAGATAAAGGTAAAGAAGAAGCGCTGTGCAGACATACGTACGTGGAATACTTCCTCTAAAGTATTCTCATTTAGCACGGAAACTTTGTACTTCATCTTTATTTTCTGAAAGAAATTTAATCTGTTTGCGCTCTTCATAGTTACTTATAATATTAACGACGTAAAGATACAATTTTCTAATGAACGTAAAAAATCTATTACGTGAAAAAATATTATAATTTTATAGTTAAAAAATTTGTATATCAAAAAAATAGTATTACCTTTGCACTCGAATCGCGGAATGGAGCAGTGGTAGCTCGCTGGGCTCATAACCCAGAGGTCGTTGGTTCGAATCCGGCTTCCGCAACTAAGTAAAGGAAATTGCATTCGCAATTTCCTTTTTTTCTTTATACCTTCTCAAAATAAACCTCAATCAAAAAATCGTAATCAGTAAAAAATTTTAGTTTCAATAAAAAAATACTCATCCAAAAAGTGATTTTTTTTCAAAAAAAATTAAATTTGCATTCGATATTAATTTAATACGAAAATGAGACTAATAATTCAGCCAGATTATGACAAGATGTCACAATGGGCAGCAAATTATGTTGCTAGCAAAATAAACGCAGCAAACCCAACAGAAGAAAAACCTTTTGTATTAGGATTACCTACAGGCTCTTCTCCATTAGGAATGTATAGAGCACTTGTAGAGTTAAATAAAAAAGGAGTTGTTTCTTTTAAAAATGTAATAACTTTCAATATGGATGAGTATGTAAATCTTCCAGAAGAGCATCCAGAAAGTTATCATTCATTTATGTGGAACAATTTCTTCTCACACATAGATATAAAGAAAGAAAACGTAAACATCCTAAATGGTAACGCTGCAGATCTAACAAAAGAATGCCAAGAATATGAAGAAAGAATATTAAAAGCAGGAGGTATTGATCTATTTTTAGGCGGTATTGGACCTGATGGTCATATTGCATTCAACGAACCAGGTTCTTCACTTCAGTCTCGTACTAGAGTAAAAACTTTAACTACGGATACTATAATAGCAAACTCAAGATTCTTTGATAATGACGTGAACAAAGTTCCTAAAACAGCACTAACAGTGGGTGTGGGAACTGTGATGGATGCAAAAGAAGTATTAATTCTAGTAAATGGTCACAATAAATCACGCGCACTAGGAGCAGCTATAGAAGGGAGTGTAAATCATTTATGGACTATTAGTGCTCTTCAAATGCATCCAAAAGGTATTATTGTATGCGACGAAGCAGCCACCTTGGAACTAAAGGTAGGAACCTACAAATATTTCCTAGATATAGAAAAAGATAATTTAAATCCTGACACTTTATTGTAAAACCCTATAAAAGTTAAGGGGCTGACTTTTAAAAGTTAGCCCCTTTTTCTATTTGTTTCGACTTTAGTTCTTTTTATTTAAATTTTAGAATGGAAGTTCACCATTCTCGTCTTCTTGTGGAACTGGCTGGCTTGGCACTGATGGAGTTGCGGCAGCTTCATTAGCCATGTTGTCAGCTTTTCTTCCTAATAATTGAATTTCGTTAGCCATAATTTCAGTGGTATATCTTGTAATACCATCTTTTTCCCAGCTACGAGTTTGTAATTCACCTTCTACATAAACTTGTGTACCTTTTTTGATATATTGTTCAGCAAGTTTAGCTAGGCCTCTCCAACACACGATAGTGTGCCATTCAGTTTTATCTGGCACTTCTTTGCCATCATTTGTTTTATAACCTTTTTTTGTTGTTGCAATAGAGAAGTTTGCAACTGCTAGATTGTCGCTAACATAGCGAACTTCAGGGTCTTTGCCCACGTTACCGATAAGTAATACTTTATTTAATGACATAAACTTTTAATTTTAAATTTTAAATTTTTCATGATTAAGAATTAAGCCGATCTAACAAATAGTTTTCTTTACTTATATAGTCACAAAGATAGTAAAAAAATTAAAACAAAAATGTTTTTTAGAAAAATATGATTATATTTACTAAATATTTTTTTTATGAATAGATTCATATACATATTATTAGTAGTACTGTCAATTTTAATGCTTTCATGTTCGCATACAAGCAGAAGAAATAAGCCGAGAGATTTGTCTGAAATCATTGATTCAGACACCCTTGTTGTTGCTACTCTATATGGTCCATTATCATACTTCAATTATAAAGAGAGTGAAATGGGATATGAATATGAGTTTGTAAAACTATTATGCAAAGAACTCAAAGTTGGCTTAAAATTGCATGTAGCACCAAATCTTACAGCATTGTTAGAAATGTTGGAAGATTATCAAGTAGATTTGGTAGCATATAGAGTACCTTATACAGAGGAAAATAAAGAGAAAGTAGAATTTACCAAAAGAGAATATATTACCAATCAAGTACTAGTGCAGTGCAAGTCTGATACTATGGTAACAGATGTACTTCATCTTACAGGAAAGCAAATCACTGTAGTACCTAACTCAATATATTCAAAGCGAATACATTTCTTAAACGATGAAATAGGAGGAGGGATAGATATTATATACTCTTCAGATACATCAAAAGTAGAAGATTTGATAGCAGATGTAGCACACCATAGAATAAGTTATACATTTGCCGAAAAAGATATTGCCAGGGTAAACAAAACATATTTTGGAAATATAAATCACAATCTAGATGTAAGTTTCCCCCAACGAGCTGCATGGTGTGTGTCTAAGAACTCACCAGAGTTACTTTCTTACATTAATGAGTGGGTAGAAAATACTTCAAAAAATTCAAAATATACAGCCATTTATAGTAAATACTTTGAGAAAAGTAAATATTTTGAATCTGAAGGATTTAAGAAAATACCAAGTTATAATAGAATTTCCTCATACGATGACTATTTTAAAACATACTCTAAAATAGTAGGATGGGATTGGAGATTATTGGCAGCTGTTGCATATAAAGAGACGAAATTTAATCCAAATGTTACCTCATGGGCAGGCGCATGCGGAATTATGCAGATAATGCCTAAAACTGCATTTTCTTTAGGGCTTACAGAGGAATAATTCTATGATCCTGAAAAAAATATTCGTGCTGCAGCACAATATTTAAACAAAATGAAGAAGCTATTACCTAATATAACAGATGAACGTGAGAAAGTG
>JAZKXZ010000025.1:0-414576 GCA_045611845.1 Candidatus Enterocola sp.
CTGGTTGCGACTATGTAGACGTAGGTATGGAACCACTTTCATGGGGTACAGGTCACGCAGACATCTTAGCAGTTCAAGCTATGCTTAAAGATGCTGGTTTCGACGTGCCAGAAATCAATATGGAAGCTTATATGGAAGTACGTACTCAAGTACAAGCTATGATGGACGACTTCTTAGGATATTACATCCCAGCTCGTAATCGTCAAATGAACTCTCTTCTTATCGGTCCTGGTCTTCCTGGCGGTATGATGGGTAGCTTGATGAACGACCTAAACGACGCTCTTGACAGCCTAAATAAATACTTTGCTAAAAACGGCAAACCAGAGATGACTCAAGACCAAATGCTTATCAAACTATTCAACGAGGTAGCATACGTATGGCCTAAGATGGGTTATCCACCACTTGTAACTCCATTTAGCCAATATGTGAAAAACATGGCTCAAATGAACGTTATCCAAATGGAAAAAGGTCGTGAACGTTGGAGCATGATTGCAGACGATATTTGGGATATGCTTCTTGGCAAATCTGGTCGTCTTCCTGGCCCTATCGCTGACGAACTTATCGAAAAAGCTAAACAACAAGGTCGCGAATTCTTCACTGGCAACCCACAAGACTCTTATCCAGATGCTCTTGAAGGTTTCCGCAAAGAAATGGCAGAAAATGGTTGGGAACTTGGCGAAGACGAAGAAGAACTATTCGAGCTTGCTATGCACCCACAACAATATCGTCTATACAAATCTGGCCAAGCTAAAGCAGACTTCGAAGCAGATCTAGCTAAGAAGAAAGAAGCTAAAGCTGCTGCTGGTGGTGCTGCTCTTCCTCAAACTGTAGAAGTACAAGTACACGGTGTTTCTTATAAAGTACCCGTTGGCGAAGCTGGTGCTATGCCTGCTACTTCTGCTGCTCCTGCTGCCGCTGCTGCTGGTACAGGCGAAGGTAAAGAACTTGCTGCTCCACTAGAAGGTAAATTCTACCTAGTGAAAGCTCAAGGCGAACCTGCTGTGAAAGTAGGCGACGTAGTGAAAGCTGGTCAAACCGTTTGCTACATTGAGGCTATGAAAACTTTCAACGCTATTGCAGCTGAATGCGACGGTGTTATTACTGAAATTTGCTTTGGTGCTGGTGCTGCAGTATCTGAAGATGACGTACTTATGAAAATTAAAGCTTAAGAACTATGTTAGAGACTTTATATAAAATATATGATATGACTGCTATAGGTGCCATAGTGGAAGATCCTCGCTTCCTTATTATGTACGCCTTAGCTTTCGTGCTTCTTTACTTAGGTATTAAGAAAGAATTCGAACCACTACTTCTAGTGCCAATCGCTTTCGGTGTGCTTATTGCAAACTTCCCTGGCGGTGGTATGGGTGTGCTTGGCGCAGATGGCGAAGGTATGGTTCACTATATGAAAGATGGTGTTCAAGTGGCTAAAAATGTGTACGAAATGTCTCTTCCAGAGATTGCACACGACCTTGGCATTATGAACCTTATCTACTACGCATTAATCAAATCTGGTTTGCTTCCTCCTATCATCTTTATGGGTGTAGGTGCGCTTACAGACTTTGGTCCAATGCTACGTAACCTAAAACTTGCTATCTTTGGTGCAGGTGCTCAATTTGGTATTTTCGCAGTGCTTCTAGTGGCTTCTCAATTCTTTACTCTTCAAGAAGCCGGTTCACTAGCTATCATCGGTGGTGCCGATGGTCCTACTGCTATCTTTACCACACTTAAACTTGCTCCACACTTGCTTGCTCCTATTGCTATTGCAGCTTACTCTTATATGGCGCTTGTTCCTGTTATCATTCCATTGGTAGTGAAACTTACCTGTTCTAAAAAGGAACTTATGATTAACATGAAAGAGCAAGATAAGCTTTATCCAAGCAAAACAGAGTTCAAAAACATGCGTGCTCTTAAAATTATATTCCCTATTGCAGTAACTACCATCGTGGCTATCATCGTGCCAGATGCGGTTTCTCTAGTGGGTATGCTTATGTTTGGTAACCTTATCAAAGAAATTGGTGCAAACACATCTCGCTTGTTTGAAACAGCTTCAAACGGCATTATGAATGCTGCTACCATTTTCCTAGGTCTTTCTGTAGGTGCTACCATGACTGTAGATGCTTTCCTAAACTTCCAAACTCTAGGTATCGTGGCAGGTGGTTTCCTTGCATTCGGTTTCTCTATCTTTGGTGGTATCCTTTTAGTGAAAGTAATGAACCTATTCAGCAAAAAGAAAATCAATCCACTTGTTGGTGCAACTGGTCTAAGTGCTGTGCCTATGGCTTCTCGTGTAGCTAACGACATCGCTCTTAAATACGACCCTAAAAACCACGTGTTAAACTACTGTATGTCGTCTAACGTGGCAGGTGTGATTGGTTCGGCGGTTGCTGCGGGTATATTAATCTCATTCCTAGGATAGTTTCGAGTTATTTTAAAGGCAAATATAAAGCGATTGAGGAATTTTCCTCAATCGCTTTTCTTTTTTATTTTAATTTATTAAATTTGTTTTCGCAATGCAAATTAAAAACAAATATATCAACCGATTTCTGCAATCGCGAGTGGTGCGAAACACGAGCGTGCTGCTTAGCGGGAACATCCTCGCTCAAATCATCACGCTGGCGGCATACCCAATCATCTCCCGCATCTACAGTCCCGATGAGATGGGCACGCTAAATCTGTTTGTTTCCATATTTGCTATATTCGTGCTTCTTGCCAATGCAGAATACCAAAACGTATTGGTGTTTCACAAAAACGAAAAAGACCTTCCGTCTGTGTTGGCAGTTTGCTTATCGTGCGTAGCCCTTGTTACCACACTCGTGCTACTCACTGTGCCATTTTCGGCAGAGATTTCCTCTATCTTTGGAAGTGAAGACCTAGAGCTTTGGTACTACCTTATGCCAATCTATGTGGCAGCCACTGCCGTTTGGAATATATGCGACAGCCTTATAATAAGAAAGAAACTATTCAAATATATCTCTCTTTACCTTGTGCTTCTTGCCCTATACAATGTGGGGCTAAAGATACTTCTTGGTAATCTGGGTTGGAGCACAGCGGGGCTTATCATTTCTGCGGTGTCTGGTTCGGTGGTTATATTGCTACTCGTTGCCATGTATGCACAGTTTAAAGACAAACTTTTCTCTTCTTTAGGCACTCGCCCTACTTGGCAATCCACCCTTGCTATTGCTCAAGAATACATCAAATTTCCAAAGTTTTCATTAAGCCGAAAAACCTTAAATCTGCTAGCAAAATCGCTACCAATCTTTCTTCTTTCTGCTCACTTTGGCATGAGAGAAATAGGCCTTTATGGCATGGCACTTATGCTTGCACACACACCAATTAATGTGGCGTGCAGTTCGCTTTATAAAATCATGTTCCGCTTTGTGTCTGAAAAGGTATGGAAGGAAGAAAAAATAATGCCAGTTATTAAGAAATACATTGCCTCTGTGTTTATGGTTGGCGTGCCTGCCTTTGCTTTGCTAGCATTTATTTTGCCAGATATTACTGCCATTCTCCTAGGCGATGAGTGGCGCACCTCTGGCGAGTATATTCGCCTTATGCTACCTTGGCTACTTGCATTTGCCGTGTCGAATGTAATAGATTTCCTTCCTCAACTATTCAAAAAACAAGAGGGTCTGCTCATCTTTGAAGTGGTGGATATTCTATGCAAAGCAAGTGCGCTTGTGTGTGGCATTTGTTTAGGCGATTTCTTTATCACATTAATATTCTTTTTTGCAATTTGCTTTGTAGTAAATGTGGCAAAAATAATTTGGTATTTAAGCATTGCACGTGGATATGAAAAAGGATTGCCTACAGCTTAATTTATCTAGTGCTTGGTCTCTGCAAGGTGGAGTGGCTGTTATTGGCTATGCCTTCTTCAATGACACTCTCTTAAGTGGTGTTTCGCTTGCGCGCTACTTTAGCGCGGTGCAAACTTTGGAAGAGTTTACCCTTATCTTACAAAAATTAAACGGCATATTCTCTGTAATTATATCAAAAGAAAACTTCACTGCTGCTGCCATCGATACCACCCGTATTTACCCTGTTTTTTACTCTTATAGTAAAGGTAAATGGCAAGTAACAGACAATCCATATTCGCTTATCACAAATGAAAGTAGCATTTTACCTTCTGCACTTGAGCAAATGCGTAGCTCTTTTGCTCCGCTTCAAGGCAAAACATTAGTTGAGGGCATCCTTCAAGTGAAACCATGCACTGCAATAGAGTTTTTATCAGCAGGCGAAACTCAAACAAGCATATATTTCCACTATAATATAAATGAAAACCAGGTGTGCAAAGCAAGCAAATCTCAAGTGCTTTCTGCTCTAGAGAGTGCCGTAAAAAGACTTGTAAAAAGAGCCTCTGGCAAACAAATAGTGGTGCCAATGAGTGCAGGCTACGACTCTCGCATTATACTTTGCCTACTAAAAGAGCAAGGTTACAAAAATGTAATTACATACACAATTGGGTCTAATGACTCTGCCTCTGAGGTGTCTGTTGCAAGTAAGGTGGCGCGTGACTTGGGTTATGCACATTACCCAATAGACTTAACTAAGGTAGGTGATGAACTAGATTTTTCAGATTTCAATGATTATGTAATGCACTTGGGGGCGCTTACAAACTTTAGTTGGTTGGGCGAATATGCCTCAGTGAAGTGCTTGCAAGCAAAAGGTGTTCTAGAAAAAGATGCTATTTTTGTGCCGGGGCACGCAGGCGATTTTTTCGCAGGTTCGCATTTGTCAAAATCACTCATTGGTGAAACTTCTTCAATCTCTGCCCTTGTTTATGGTATTTTGTTCAACAACTTTGAGGCAAACAAGTCACTAAAAACAGCTGCCATCAAGAAGGAGTTTAACGCAATGCAGCAGTTTGGCACTTATCCTCCTTCTCTTTACAATGCCTTTGTATTTGCCAATCGTTTAACTCATTTTATTACCAACTCTGCTCGTGCATTTACTTTTTTTGGCCACGAAGTGCTTATGCCACTTTGGGATATGGAGTTTTTGTGCATAATGCGCTCTCTTTCTATGAAACAGTTGCATCATTGTGCTTTATACAATGAAAGTGTGGAGCAAGTATTTGAGCGTAATGGTGTAAATTATAAAAAACATCAGTTGCCAACATCTGCTTATCGCAAACAATATATCAAGAATATCATTAGCGCTGTGCTTCCTTCTGCTTTTCTGCAAAAGGCGAAAAGACCTACTCAAGACATTTTGGGTACTTGGCATTTGGCAGAAATGTTATGTAAGCATTTCTCTACCTATAAGAGTAAGGCACCAAAACCTTATTCTATAAACTCTGCCCTTACCGAGTGGTATATCGCCACTATACAACAATTATTAAACAAAAAATAACTTATGAAAATCCCATTTCTTAGTTCTTTGCTCAACTTAGTGTTTCCAAAACTTTGTGTTTGTTGTGGCGGCTCTCTTATGGAGGGCGAGGAGAATATTTGCCTTACTTGCCTTTACAGTTTGCCTCGCCTGGCCAAACAAGACTACACCGATAATAGGATAATGGACATATTTTTGGGTAGAGTGAAACTCGAGAAGGCTTTTTCGTGGTGTATGTTTGAAAAGCAGACCTCTGTGCAAAATATTTTACACCATATAAAGTATAAAGACAAAGACTATCTAGCAAGGCAAATGGGGGAGATAATGGCGCGTGAAATGCCAGATTTTTTCGCAGATATTGATGCAATAGTGCCAGTGCCTCTACATAAGAAAAAACAAAAGATAAGGGGGTATAATCAGTCTGAGGCTATTGCTTGTGGAGTGCAAAAGGTAGTTGGTTTACCTATATTCTCTAAGTTGCTTACTCGTACTCGTTTTAGTGAAACTCAAACTCATAAAAATAAGGAGGAACGTTGGAAAAACACGCAAGGACTTTTTTCTCTTGAGCCAAACGAAGGCTTTGAGGGCAAACACCTTTTGCTCATAGACGACGTGCTCACCACTGGCTCCACTGCCATCGCCTGCCTAGAGGAGCTGCAAAAAATACCAAATGTAAAATTGAGTTTTCTGTCGTTAGCGGTGGGGAGTTAAATCCTCACTCCTAATTTGTACGACACTTCTTTAAACGCATACCTGCGTTTCGCTCCCGCCTCGTTTTCAATGATTAGGTGCCCGTCGTTTTCCACATCTATTATCTTGCCTGTGAAAACGCCATTTTCGTCTTCGTATTTTCTCATCTGATAGTTGAAAAGAAGTTGAGAGAAATACTTTTCACGAAGTGTATCCACGTTGGCATACACAAGAGAGTAAACATTGCTGAAGTTTTCTAGAATGCTACCGAGTAGTTCCGCCACAGAAATCTCTTTACCTATTATATTATATAGTGAAATAGGGTTTGGTGCGTCGCTTTTAAATGTCTGTTGGTTTACATTTAGCCCCAAACCTATAATGCAGGTGCTAATGCCCGCAGAGCATAGGTTGTTTTCTATTAAGATACCTGCTATTTTATCTTCTTTGTAGTAAATATCGTTTGGCCATTTTATAGAGAAGCCTTCGGCAAACGTGTTTAGCACCTCTACTATAGCCACAGATATGGCTTGCGAGATAAGGAATTGTTGTTTGATTGGTAGGGTAGTAGGACGAAGCAGAATACTACATAAAATGTTTTTGCCTGCCTCTGCTTCCCACACGTTGGTGAGTTGTCCGCGACCTTTTCTTTGGAAGTCGGTCTTCACCACAGTACCTTCCGCAGCATCTGCCTGCATCAACAACCTCTGCAAAAACGCATTGGTCGAGTCGCACTCGTTGATATGTATAATGTTAAAATCCAACATAATTACTCGCTTCGCTCGGTTGCACCCCTCACTCCTCTACGTACCTACACACCTGTGACGCCTCACTCTCGTTTTGCATGCGGTTCACTGCTGTAACTATGTATTTGTAGTGTAGCGGATTTACATCCTCTGGAATAGTATATTCAGTTTCTGTGCCCACATATACTATGCGAGAAGGGTCAAATTGGTCTATAAGTATAGCTCTATAATCGCAAGCATAAACTATATAATACCATGGTTTCTCCATATCGTTTCCACTATCTTCTGCGTCCCAATATAGTTTAGGCTGTGCACCCATCATATCAAGTCTTAGGTTGTTTGGCTGTTTAGGTGCTTTGTGGCTAAGTTTTGGATAGTTTGGAGCAATGGCGTGGTGTTTGAAATACTCGGTTTTCAAACTGTCTTTGTATCCATTTTTGCCCGAAAGTAGCATATCACCACTCCAAAAACAGTTTCCACCAATATTTTCTGCCACTCGTGTAGGGTTTAGCTTTTTAGAGATTTGATTTAGGCTTCGCCCAACGTCTTGACCAATAAATGTGTGAACATATTCTACTTTGGTATCTTTCCACCAGTTAAATAGTGTGGTATAGTCTGCTGCAGGGTGACCAATCTCCCAATATAGCTGAGGTATAATATAGTCTAGCCAACCGCTATTTACCCAAAGTTGTGTGTCGGCATATAGGTTGTCGTAGTTGCTCAGACCATTTGTTTCGCTACCTGAGGCGTCTTGTTTTTTATTTCTATAAATACCAAATGGGCTAATACCAAATTTTACGTATGGCTTAATAGACTTAATGGTGGTTGATAGTTCACTCACAAGTTTGTTTACGTTGTCTCTACGCCAACGGTCTATCTCGCCTAGTTCGTAGCCTTTGTTTAGACCATATCTTTTAAAGGTTTCATTGTCTGGCAGTTTAAGTCCTTGAATAGGGTATGGATAGAAATAGTCGTCCATATGAATGCCGTCTATATCATATCTTTTTACAATATCTGATATCACTTTTATGATATGCTCTCTACTTTCTGGCACTCCGGGGTTAAACATAAGTTGGTTGCCGTATGAGAAAAACATATATCGTTTCTCATAGTAGATATGATGCCAAACCAAACGGTTTTTAGTTTTGTTGGCGTTAGCCCTATATGGATTAACCCATGCATGTAGTTCCATACAACGTTTATGACACTCTTCTGTCATAAAGTGAAGTGGGTCGAAAAATGGGTCTGGACTTTTACCTTGCTCGCCTGTTAGGAATCTACTCCATGGCTCGTATTCAGACTCATAAAAGGCGTCAGCCTCTGGTCTTACTTGAAACAATACCACGTTTATTCCTAGCTCTTTATATTCGTCTAGTTGTTTTCTTATATACTCTTTCCATTCGTCAGAGGTTAGTTTTGGATACACATTATTATATATGGTATGCATCCACACTCCTCTAAATTCACGTTTTGGTGCTTTGTATGCTGTGGTTACCTCCTGAATTTCCATTACAGGAAGGTCTGCTATAAGGCTCACTGCATCTGCAGTGGTAGCAGAGGCTTTAGCCTTTTTCTTTTTAGGCTTTGCCACCGCACCCATGCAAACAAACACCACAAGTAGTATAAGAAAAATTCTATTCATGTTTAAACTCCTAACTCCTAATTCCTAACTCCTAACTGTTGCACCGCAACTTCAAGTCTTCTTAAAGTTTCTTCTTTACCAATAAACTCAGTTATATCAAACATGTGAGGTCCCTTACCTTCGCCCACAATGCAAAGACGAAATGCGTTCATCACTTGACCAGTGTGTTTGCCTGCCTCTGCAATCCAGTTCATAACTGCTTGTTCTGCCGCTTGTGCACTGAAGTCTTCAAGGGTAGATAGGAATGCACCTAGAGCACGCATATCTTCTGCTGAGTTTTCTTTCCAACGTTTTGCACGTGTTTTTTCGTCGTAGCTAGTAGGAGCCACAAAGAAGTAGTCGCAGTTTGCCCAAAGGTCTTTAACAAAGTTGCAACGTGCTTTTGTAAGCGCTACCACTTTTTCTACCTTTTCAATTTCTGCTTGTATACCTTTTTCTTCTAGCATTGGCATAAATGCAAGTGCTATTTCATTGTCTGATTTCTTTTGTAGGTATTCGTGGTTGAACCATTTGCCTTTTTCGTAATCAAACTTAGCTCCGCTTTTGCTCACGCGGCTAAGTGAAAACTCATTTATAAGTTCTTCCATAGTGAAGAATTCTTTGTCTGTTTCGCCGTGCCAGCCTAGTAGGGCAAGGAAGTTCACTACTGCTTCTGGGAAGTAACCTGCTTCTCTATAACCAGAAGATTTGTCTCCAGTTTTTGGGTCTACCCAGTCTAGTGGGAACACAGGGAAACCTAGTCTGTCGCCATCACGTTTGCTTAGTTTACCATTGCCGTCAGGTTTAAGTAGTAGTGGAAGGTGAGCAAATTCTGGTCTTTCCCAACCAAAGTATTTATAAAGTAGCACGTGAAGTGGAGCAGATGGCAACCATTCTTCGCCACGTATCACGTGTGAGATTTCCATTAAGTGGTCGTCCACAATGTTTGCAAGGTGATATGTTGGTAGATCGTCTGCAGATTTGTAAAGCACCTTGTCGTCTAGGATAGAAGAGTTAATCTTCACCTGTCCACGTATAAGGTCGTTTACAATAATGTCTTCACCTGGTTCTATTTTTATTCTCACCACATAGTTTTCGCCAGCAGCTATTTTTGCGTCAGTTGCTTCTTTACCTAATACTAGTGAGTTATTCATCATCATACGAGTTTTAGCATCGTATTGGAAGTTTGCTATTTCTGCACGTTTAGCTTCTAGTTCAGCAGGGGTGTCAAATGCAATGTAAGCAAGGTCTTTGTCTAAAAGTTCTTTTACATAACCTCTATAAATATCTCTTCTTTCACTTTGTCTGCATGTTGCCACGCCGTTTTCAATGCCTTCGTCGAAACGAATGCCTAGCCATTCAAGTGATTCAATAATGTATTTTTCTGCTCCAGGTACAAAACGAGTAGAGTCTGTATCCTCTATTCTTAAAATCATTTTACCACCGTTTTGTTTTGCAAACAGATAATTGTAAAGGGCAGTTCTTACTCCACCAATGTGTAGAGCACCTGTAGGACTTGGTGCAAAGCGCACTCTTACTTCTTTCATCATAAAAATTTATTTTCTATTTCGTTACTATTTATTACTACTGATATTTTCTTACCCTGAGTGGTGTAGATTTGATTTTCACACTTCGAAAGTCTGTTTATCAAACTTCTCATTTGGGTTTCGTTTAAAACTGTTCCACCTTTGGTAGCGTTCTTTTCTGCTATCTTTAGGGCTAAGTTCTTTTTTATTTCTGTTTTTACATCTTTCTCATCGGCACACATATCTATAAATTCAGCTAGCACAGCTTCTGCGCTAATGCCGCTCATACTGTTTGGCACTGCTGTAATTTGATATGCGTGTTTGCCGAAACTCTCAAATGTAAAACCAATTGCTTCGAGTTCTTCTTTTATCTCGTTGAAGATTAGGTCTTCTTTTGTGTCTAGCTCCACTGCTTCTGGAAATAGTAGTGGGCTGCTGTGTGTTTCAAGTAGTTGCAATTCTTTTAGAGTTTGTTCAAAGTTTATTTGCAGACTTGCTCTATATTGATCTACTACTTTCATGCCATTACTCACAGGGTAAACAATATATTTGTTTTCTGTTTGTATCATTGGCACTGCACTAAAGTCTTCTATAATCTCAAGTTTAGAAAAATTGCTTTCTACTCTTGATTCACTTATGGTTTCTTTTGCTACGTTGTAAAGACTTTCCCAGTTTTGTGCTGGTTTGTTCGATGTGTATGTTCTCTCCGTTGTGGTATGAAAAGGATTATAATTTGGATTATAACTTACCTTTGGCGGAGCTACAAATTCTAGTGGTTTGCCTGTATAGGCTGGAATATCTGGTGCGTCATCTTGGTCGAAATCTATGCTTGGCACAGAGTTTGATTTTCCAAGCGCCTCTTTTACTGCAGCAGATAGGATAGGGAAGATGGCTTTCTCATCTTCAAATCTCACTTCGGTTTTTGTTGGGTGAATATTCACATCTATTTTGTCTGCCTCCACATCAAAGAATATAAAGTAGGCAGGCTTCACATCTGGCATAAGTAGTTTGTCGTACGACATACTTATAGCCTTATGAAAATATGGATGTTGAATATATCTATTGTTTACAAAAAAGAATTGAGGACAATTTCTTTTAAGTGCTGCATCTGGCATACCTATATATCCAGAAATCTTACCCAACGTGGTTTCTATAGAAATAGGCAAGAGTTTTTGATTCCATTTGCTACCAAATAGTGAACAAATGCGTTGCAATCTATTTTCTTTTGGTAGGTTGAATACAGTTTTATCATTATGAACTAATGTAAAACTAATATGTGGGTGTGCAAGTGCTATTTGTTCAAACACAGATACGATATGTCTAAATTCAGTATCGTTTGGTTTTAAGAATTTTCTTCTTGCTGGTACATTATAAAATATATCCCTTACGGTAATATCAGTGCCTTTTGGACAAGTAATACACTCCTGACAAACAAGGTCTGCTGCTGTATATTCCACTCTAGTGCCTAGGGTATCTTCTTCTCTTTTAGTTCTTACCTCTACAAATGCCACAGCAGAGATAGAAGCAAGTGCCTCACCTCTAAATCCCATAGTAGAGAGTGCAAACAAATCGTTTACATCGGTAATTTTAGATGTTGCGTGAGGTTGAAACGCCATTACAGCATCGTCGGCAGACATACCCTTGCCATTGTCTATAATCCTAATAGATGTTCTACCGGCTTCCTTAATGTAAATATCAATTTTACTCGCACCTGCGTCGATAGAGTTTTCCACAAGCTCCTTCACCACAGAAGCTGGGCGTTGCACCACTTCTCCTGCAGCAATCTGGTTTGATACTACTTCTGGTAATATGTGTATTATATTTTCAGACATAATTTAAGAATAGATAGATAGCCAAGGCTATAATGCCTATCATTACACCTACCTTAGTTTTGTATGTTTTTTGTATTCTAGAGTCTTCTAAACTTTCTCTAAATTTTCCACGAATGGCATCTTCAAAAGAATGCTTTTTCATATTTTTGCTTCCCATTTGTAGTTCTTTGCGCACTCTTTCTTCAGATTGTTGAAGTCTTTCCTTATGCTCATCGTAGTATCGTGGCTTAAGGTTAAACTGACGTGGTTTTCTTAATTTAAAAAATCCCATAACTTGCAAATTTAAACTCCTAACTCCTAACTAGAGCTTTAGCTCTACGTAAATCGGGCAGTGGTCTGAGTGAACCACTTGTTGCCAAATCTCTGCTTTCACTAGTTTGTCTCTCATTGGCTCAGATGCCATGTGGTAGTCTATTCTCCAGCCTGCGTTTCTGCTTCTAGAATTAAATCTATAACTCCACCAGCTATATTGCTCTGCGCGGCTATCGAACACTCTAAAGGTGTCTATCATGCCACTTTCAATAAACTGAGTCACCCACTCACGTTCTTCTGGTAGGAAACCAGACACGCCTTTTTGTCTTTCTGGGTGATTAATATCTATTGGAGTGTGGGCAATATTATAGTCGCCACAAACAATGATGTTAGGTCTTTCTTTTCTTAGTTCATCAATAAACACTTTGAAATCTGCAAGGAACTCCATCTTAAATGCTTGGCGTTCGTCGCCAGATGTACCAGATGGAATATACACGCAGATAAGAGTGAAATCACCATAGTCGGCTCTTATTACCCTGCCTTCTGAGTCATACTTAGGATTCCCCATACCGTAAACCACATTGTCTGGTTTTATCTTAGTAAATATAGCCACACCACTATAACCTTTTTTCTCTGCACAAGTATAGTAGCAGTTATAACCAAGTTCTTCAAATGCCTTGGTATCTATTTGGTCTGCCTGAGCTTTGGTTTCTTGTAGGCAAAGCACATCCACGTCTGCCTCGCCAAGCCAAGAAACAAGTCCTTTGCCAATGGCAGCTCTAATGCCGTTTACGTTATATGAAACTATTTTCATTTTCTAATGTGGTTTTCTTTTACTTTTTTAAATAGTTCAGAAGCAAACACTAGGTTGTCTAAGTTTTCGTTGTTTGAGTCGAAGATAGTATCCTTGCTACCTTCCCAACCTTTTTCTCCTTTGTGAATGAATAAGATTTTGTCACCAATTTCCATCACAGAGTTCATATCGTGAGTATTCACAATAGTAGTAATATTGTTTTCACGAGTAATCTCTTGAATAAGTTGGTCTATAGTAAGCGAAGTTTTAGGGTCTAGACCAGAGTTTGGTTCGTCACAAAATAGATATGTTGGTTCAAGCACAATGGCACGAGCAATAGCCGCACGTTTTTGCATACCACCACTTATTTCAGAAGGGTATAGTTTGGCAGCATGAGAAAGACCCACGCGGTCTAAACAAAATGCCACTCTCTTTTCCCATTCTTTTGCAGTTTTGTCTGAAAACATTTCAAGTGGAAAACGCACGTTTTCTTCCACTGTCATAGAGTCGAATAGTGCAGAACCTTGAAATAGCATACCAATTTCTTGTCTTAAACGAGCAGTTTCTTTATTAGACATTTTGGTAAAGTCTCTTCCGTTGTAAAGAATTTGACCTTTATCCACTTGGTGAATACCAATCACACTCTTCATAAGCACAGTTTTACCAGAACCACTTTGACCAATAATAAGGTTGGTTTTACCTGCCTCAAATGTAAAAGAAATATCATGTAATACTTCTTTACCATTAAATGATTTATATACGTTTTTAACCTCTATCATACTAGTAAAATATCAGTTAGTAATACATTTAGTAGTAGAATAATAATACTACTGTTAACTACGGCGTTGGTACTTGCTTTACCCACGTCTAATGCGCCACCGTATGCATAGTAACCATAATATGATGACACAGATGAAATCACAAATGCAAAGAAAAGTGATTTAATAATTGAGTAGGTTACATAGAATGGTTCAAAAGCATATTGAATACCAATCACATATTTAGAAGGTGAAATAATTCCAGTAAACGAAATTAGATAACCACCTAAAATACCCACAAACATACTAAAGATTACTAGCACAGGCATAATGGTTACAAAGCCTAAAATTTTTGGTAATATTAGATAGTTTGGAGCATTCACACCCATTATCTTTAGAGCGTCAATTTGCTCGGTAATTCTCATAGTACCAATTTCTGATGCTATGTTTGAACCTACTTTACCTGCCAATATCAAACAAAGGATAGTAGATGAGAACTCTAAAAGTAGAGTGTCACGAGTGGTAAGACCAGTTACGTATGCAGGTAGAAGTGGGTTTTCTGTATTTAATACCATTTGCATGGTAATAACCGCACCAATAAAGAATGAGATTATAATTACAATACCAAGAGTGTCCACCCCTAGTTTTTCCACTTCTTTAATGTATTGTTTGCCAAGCAAACGCCATCTTTGAGGAAGTTTAAATACTCTTTGCATTAGCAGAGAATATCTTCCTACATGTTCAATTATATTCATAATTTTAGTTTTTAATACGCATTAAATTTTTCAACCATAAAGCCGCCATCTTTTTTGTCTATTACTAGAACGTAATATCCAGTATTTAGGTTAGGCATTTTATCTCCTGGTTTTATAGTACCAAAGTTTCTACCACTAACATCGAAGATATTAGCACGAATAGCATAATCCCATACTTGAGGGTTTATTTCTCCTCCCACAATTATAGATTTGTCATCGTTAGAAATATTGTCTTCTATATCTGTAGATTGTTTTTTTGTATAAACATAAACCACAAAGTTAAATTTATTGTCTTTAGAGCCATCCTTACCTACTGACACCCAATCAATACCATCAAAAAACCATTGATTACTGTGGTATTCTATGTTGTTATTACTAGGGTCTTGTAATTCTATTCCTATTGGTGTGCCTTTTTCACTCACAAAACTCATTTGCACTAGTAGTGTGTCTCCATTAGAAACTACAGGCGTGTTTAGTTTGTGCAGGTGAAATCCTGGATATTCCACAGTAAATTCATTACTATTGTACAATATTTCATTGTCGTCAGAAGTTTGAACTAAAATATTTACTTTGGTATTAGGATCTGTAGTGAAAGTAGAAATATACTCTATGCTTTCGCCTTCTTCAATGCCGTATGCCAACATAATAGACAAAGGTCTGTTTGGTCCGCCACCTACAGAAGTAATTGCTCCTGTATTAGAGTAACCATAAACATTGTCTATATTATTTTTATCTACTGTTTGGTAGAATACAACAGCTCTTTTAGATATAAGAGAGTCGTTGTAACTTACCCAATAGAAACCATCGTTTCCAAAACTAGAGCCCCAAGTGTTTTTCACAAGCCATGCTTTTTTAGTATCGTCCCAACCAACAATATTTGCAGCGTGATTAGGATCTGTCTCTCGTAAATATTCATAGAAGTAATCTTTATTTAGATATTCTTCCTTGTAGTATAAGCTAGCAAATACAGAACCATATTCCATAATAGCCTTTTTAATAGCTATATTATCCTTTGATGGTAATTCTTTTGTTCCAAGTACGTAACCATGAATGTTGTCTTCTTTGTGCTCAGGGCAGCTATTGTTCCATGAGGTAATTTCTGGTACATTAGCTTGTTTTACTGGAGTTAGAAGTCTCGCATTCATACATGCTACAATGTTTTCATTGCCACCTTCGTCTAGACTAACCCTTGTAAAGCCTATCTTGTTTGCACAGTTTACATACACAATAGGAGCTAAGCTCTCGCATTCTTGATTGTTTTTGTGATACAAGGTTCTAATTACTTCGCATGCAGAAAATGCCCAGCATGTACCAGTATCGCCTTGGTCTCTTGCAGGGAAAACAATGCCAAGTTCTCTAGAATCGTAGCGAGTAGGGAGTGTGCTTCTTTTGTGGCTTACACTGTAATTGTGAAAGTTAGCCTTTGGTAGAGTATATGCGAATATACTTGTTGATAACACAAACCCTGCTAATAATAAAATAAGTTTTTTCATATAAAAGTTTTTTGGTTTATTTCTTAATTTCTGGATAAGCTATCCTTGTATGATAGATGTTTTTAAGTTTTTCCTTTAAAATTTCTTTTGCTTCACCTATCTCTTTTAGAGTGATAGGCGCTCTATCTAAATAATGCTCTATAATTTGAGCATCCACTATCTTGTCCACAAGTTTGTTTATGCTTTCGTCGTTGTACTCTGGCAAACTTCTAGAAGCAGCTTCCACAGTGTCGCACATCATTACAATAGCTTGTTCTTTTGTATATGGATTTGGTCCAGTATAACTAAATTTTTCCACATCAACATTTTCGTCTGGATGTTCGTTTACGTATTTGTTGTAGAAATATCTAGTAACACTCTTACCATGGTGAGTTTCAATAAACTCAATTATGCTCTTAGGAAGCCCAAAGTCTTTAGCAATTTTTACGCCATCTTTCACGTGGTTGGTGATAATGATAGAACTTTCCTCTGCATTAAGTTTGTCGTGTGGATTGTTGCCCTTGGCTTGATTTTCTACAAAGAAAGGAGGGTTGCTTATTTTGCCCACGTCGTGATATAGCGCACCAACTCTTGCAAGAAGTGGGTTTGCTCCAATTTTGTTTGCAATTTCCACTGCAAGGTTAGACACCTGTGTGCAGTGTTGGAATGTGCCAGGAGCAGTTTCAGAAAGTTTTCTCATTAGTGGAGTGTTTATATCACTAAGTTCAATAAGTCTCACATTAGAGATAAAACCAAATATTTGTTCTATGATATAAATAAACGGATATGCAAAAAGTAGCAATAGTCCGTTTATTAGGAAGAACACAAAGTTTATCCAGTTTACAACAAATATACTAGAATCTGATATTAAACCATATCCCAAGAAGAACAGACAATAAGTGAAGAAAATAATAATTGCAGTTCTCACTAGTTGTGAACGTTGAGAAAGGTCTCTTAGAGTACTAATAGTTACCATACCAGCCGTAGCTTGTAGCAGCACAAACTCAAAAGGAGATGGCACCACTATCGAGGAAATGAAAATGGTAATATAGTTTGCATAAAGCGCAGTTCTAGTGTCGAAGAACGTACTTACTATAATTGGCAATATAGCAAACGGTATTATGTAAATAAGAGAAGGCGAAGCGTATGTGATAATAAGCGAAGTGCCACCACAAAATGCCACAATCATAAGAAGTAGTAGGGTAACAATTCTCTTACTATTGTAAAATTGCTTTCTAAATAGTCTCAAATAAACATAAAATAGAGCCATTAAGCAAACAATAAGAAGCGAACGACCAATTAAAAGTTTAGAACGTTCATTGAATGTTTGTCCTTGCTTAATGTCTTTTTCCTTGCTAAGTGAGTTTAGAATTTTAGCCTTTTCCTCTGTAACAATATCCCCTCTGTCTATAATTCTTTCACCCATTTGCACCATACCCTCAGAGATAGAAAGGTTGTTGATACGCTCGGTCTTAACCATATTTGTGGTAGTAGCATCGTATAATACATTCGGAGTAATGTATGATTCTATCTTCCAAAGAGAAAGCCATTGAGTGCTAATGCTAGCAGGAAGATTTCTTTTTAGCTCAGCAAATGCAGACGAAGGAGTGTAAACATTTACAATAGATTTTGCAGAAATTATCTTGTCTTTCTCTAGCATAATGGTACTGTCTTTATGTGCAGTAGCCACCTTTAGGTCGTTTATCGAGATAATGCCTTCGTTGTAAATATCCTTAAGTTTTACTTTGATATAACTCAAAGCAGTAGAATCTTCGGTAGTAAGAGTGTATTCACTTCTGAGTTTGTTTTCAAGTTTAGTTAAATTTTCTACCTCAGAATAATACACAGTAGAGTCATAATTAAAGTATGACGCCGATGTTTCTATATTTCTTCTCTCTATTGCTAGGTCGTTAGAAGTTTTGTAGATAGGAAAGTCGAAAGGTGCTGTTAAAAGCTCGTTTTGCCATGGCTTGCCTATTTCAAACTGAAATGGATCTAGAGAAGTTGTAGGCAACAAAAGAATGATTACCACTATAGAAATGATAAACAATCCGTTTTTATAAATCTCGCTCCATATTTTTTGAGTTTTATTGCTCATATAGTTTGCGTATTAATTTTAGGATGCAAAGATAGTGAAATATTGGTAATTTTTATTAAATTTGCACCTTATTATATAAGAATTAACATTATGAAAGACGAAAAAGTTAAAACTCAACTAAATATTGAGATTCCAGCAGACCTAGAAGAAGTGTATTCAAACCTTGCAGTTATAGCTCATTCATCAAGCGAATTTGTTATGGATTTTATTAGAGTTATGCCAAATATGCCTAAATCTAAAGTGAAATCTAGAATAATCATGAATGCAGAACACGCAAAAAGACTAATGTATGCTCTTCAACAAAACATAGAAAAATACGAACAACAATTTGGCGAGATAGTTTTACCTGAAAATAGAAAGACTATGCCAATTTCTAATTGGGGGTTTAAAGGGGAAGCGTAGTTCAGTTAGAAGTTAGAAGTTAGGAGTTGAGTGGTAAGTTAAATATACAAATGGGCAATAAATCAATATTTTAGCAAAAAAAGTTTAGTAAAGTTTTGTAGATTAAAATTATTTCCGTACCTTTGCAACCCAAATCCGTGTAGAAGGAAAACAATACAAATAATTAATATAATTTAACTAAACTTTTAAACAATGCCTACTATTCAACAATTAGTAAGAAAAGGAAGAACAGCCTTGACAGAAAAGAGTACTGCTCCTGCATTGGATGCATGTCCTCAACGTCGTGGTGTTTGTGTGAGAGTTTACACAACAACTCCTAAAAAACCAAATTCGGCATTACGTAAAGTGGCACGTGTTCGTTTAACCAACCAAAAAGAGGTTAACTCTTACATTCCAGGTGAAGGACACAACCTACAAGAACACTCTATCGTAATGATTCGTGGTGGTCGTGTTAAAGACCTTCCAGGTGTACGTTATCACATCGTTCGTGGTACTTTAGATACTGCAGGTGTAGCAAGCCGTACACAACGTCGTTCAAAATATGGTGCTAAACGTCCTAAACCAGGTCAAGCTCCAGTTGCTGCAAAAGGCAAGAAAAAATAATTAAAGAATAACAGTTATTAATACTGTTTTGGTTTGAGTCCCTAGTGGACAAGGTTGAGTAAATTAGTTCAGCGGAACTTTTTGAAGACGAAAGGCAACCCAAAACGGAAAAATTTAAAAACAATGAGAAAAGCTAAACCAAAGAAAAGGGTCGTATTACCAGATCCTGTTTTCGGCGATGTTATGGTTAGTAAATTTGTTAACCACCTAATGTACGATGGTAAAAAAACTATCGCCTATACTATTTTCTACTCTGCCTTAGAAGTCGTTAAAGGCAAAATGGCTAATGAAGAAAAGCCAGCTCTTGAAATTTGGAAAAAAGCTCTAGAAAACATCACTCCACAAGTTGAGGTTAAATCTCGTCGTATCGGTGGTGCTACTTTCCAAGTTCCTACAGAAATACGTCCAGAACGTAAAGAATCAATTTCAATGAAAAACTTAATCCAGTACTCTCGTAAAAGAGGCGGTAAAACTATGGCTGATAAACTAGCAGCTGAAATCGTTGACGCTTATAATATGCAAGGTGCTGCTTACAAACGTAAAGAAGATATGCACAAAATGGCAGAAGCTAACCGTGCATTCGCTCACTTCCGTTTCTAATTTTTAAAGACAGAGAAAAATGGCAAAAGCAGATTTAAAATACACCAGAAACATTGGTATTATGGCGCACATCGATGCTGGTAAAACAACCACATCAGAACGTATCCTATTCTATACCGGTTTAACACACAAAATCGGTGAGGTACACGATGGTGCTGCTACAATGGACTGGATGGAACAAGAACAAGAACGTGGTATTACAATTACTTCAGCAGCTACTACCACTTTCTGGAACTATAAAAATGACAAATATAAAATCAACTTGATTGACACCCCAGGGCACGTTGACTTTACAGTGGAAGTAGAACGTTCACTTCGTATTCTTGACGGTGCTGTGGCTGCATTCTGTGCTGTAGGTGGTGTAGAACCACAATCAGAAACAGTTTGGCGTCAAGCTGACAAATATAGCGTGCCACGTATTGGTTACGTTAACAAAATGGACCGTTCAGGTGCAGACTTCTTCGACGTAGTACGTCAAGTTAAAGAAGTTCTTGGTGCTAACCCAGTAGCAATCCAAATTCCTATCGGTGCAGAAGAAACTTTCAAAGGTGTAGTTGACCTTGTAAAAATGAAAGCTATCGTTTGGAACAGCGAAACTATGGGTGCTGAATACTCTATCGAAGATATCCCAGCAGACCTACAAGCTGAAGCAGAAGAATGGCGTGCAAAAATGTTAGACGCTGTTGCTGAATACGACGACGAGCTAATGGAAAAATACTTCGAAGATCCAGAAACAATCACAGAAGACGAAATCAAACGTGCTATCCGTAAAGGTACTCTAAGCATGTCTATGACTCCAATGATTTGTGGTTCTTCATTCAAAAACAAAGGTGTACAAACAATGCTAGACTCAGTTTGTGCTTACCTTCCATCTCCAATGGATACAGAAGAAATCATCGGTCACGCAGCTGATGATGAAAACGAACAAATCGTACGTCCCCCAGACGAATCAGAACCTCTATGTGCTCTAGCGTTCAAAATCGCTACTGACCCATATGTAGGTCGTCTATGCTTCTTCCGTGTTTATTCAGGTAAAATCGACGCAGGTTCATACGTATGGAACTCACGTTCTGGTAAAAAAGAACGTATCTCACGTATCTTCCAAATGCACTCAAACAAACAAAACCCAGTTGAATGTATTTCAGCAGGTGATATAGGTGCAGGCGTAGGTTTCAAAGATATCCGTACAGGTGACACACTATGTAGCGAAGATATGCCAATGACTCTTGAGTCTATCGACTTCCCAGATCCAGTTATCGGTATCGCTATCGAACCAAAAACTCAAAAAGACTTAGACAAACTAGGTAATGGTCTTGCAAAACTTGCTGAAGAAGACCCAACATTCACAGTTAGAACTGACGAACAATCTGGTCAAACTATCATCAGCGGTATGGGTGAGCTTCACCTTGAAATCATTATCGACCGTCTAAAACGTGAGTTCAAAGTTGAATGTAACCAAGGTCGTCCTCAAGTATCTTACAAAGAAGCTATCACCAACACAGTTGACATCCGTGAAGTTTACAAAAAACAATCAGGTGGTCGTGGTAAATTCGCTGATATGGTACTTAAAGTTGGTCCAGCTGACGAAGATTTCCAAGGCGAACTTCAATTCATCGACGAAGTAAAAGGTGGTAACATTCCTAAAGAATTCATCCCTTCTATCCAAAAAGGTTTCACAGCAGCTATGCGTAATGGTGTGCTTGCAGGTTACCCAGTTAACCGCCTAAAAGTAGTAGTAGTGGACGGTTCTTAT
Organism: Candidatus Enterocola sp.; assembly: GCA_045611845.1. GTDB lineage: Bacteria > Bacteroidota > Bacteroidia > Bacteroidales > Paludibacteraceae > Enterocola. The sequence goes on from JAZKXZ010000025.1 coordinate 21,230, forward strand.
CACCCAGTGGACTCTGACCAATTATCATACGAAATTTGTGCACAAATAGCATTCAAAAACGCTTGCGCTAAAGCTAAACCAGTTCTTCTAGAACCTATCATGAAAGTGGAAGTTGTTACTCCAGAAGAAAACATGGGTGATGTTATCGGTGACTTAAACAAACGTCGTGGTCAAGTAGAAGGTATGGAAACCAGCCGTTCTGGTGCACGTGTAGTAAAAGCTAAAGTACCTCTAGCAGAAATGTTCGGTTACGTAACAGCTTTACGTACTATCACATCAGGTCGTGCTACTTCTTCTATGGAATTCTCTCACTATGCAGAAGTTTCAACCGCTATCGCTAAAGCAGTATTAACAGAAGCTAAAGGTAGAGTAGACTTATTATAATAAAATAACCGAGTAGAGGGTTAGTAAATGATTCTTAACCCTCTCTCTTAAATAAATAATTAAAAATGACACCAAAAATTAGAATCAAACTTAGATCTTACGATTTCAATTTAGTAGACAAATCTGCTGAAAAAATCGTTAAAACAGTAAAAGCAACAGGTGCAGTAGTAAGCGGTCCAATTCCATTACCAACTCACAAACGTTATTTCACTGTAAACCGTTCAACTTTCGTTAATAAGAAATCTCGTGAACAATTCCAATTGTTCTCTTACAAACGTCTTATTGACATTCACAACTCAACTTCTAAAACCATTGACGCTCTAATGAAATTAGAATTACCAAGTGGTGTACAAGTTGAAATCAAAGCGTAATTTATATTTTACAAATCATTTAATAATACATTGAAATGCCAGGATTAATAGGAAAAAAAATCGGAATGACATCCGTTTTCAGTGCTGATGGTAAAAATGTACCATGCACTGTTATCGAAGCTGGTCCTTGTGTTGTTACCCAAATCAAAACCCTTGAAAAAGACGGTTATGAAGCTATCCAATTAGGTTTCTCTGAAAAATCAGAAAAACACACTAACAAAGCTGAAGCAGGTCTTTTCAAGAAAGTAGGTGTAGCTCCACAACGCCACTTGGTTGAGTTCAAAGGATTTGAAGGCGACATCAAAGTAGGTGACGTTATCACCGTAGATATGTTCGCTGATACCTCTTGGGTAGACGTAATCGGTACCTCTAAAGGTAAAGGTTTCCAAGGTGTTGTTAAACGTCATGGTTTCGGTGGTGTAGGTCAATCTACTCACGGTCAACATAACCGTTTAAGAGCTCCAGGTTCTATCGGTGCTTGTTCTTACCCAGCAAAAGTGTTTAAAGGAATGCGTATGGCAGGCCAAACAGGCAATGCACGCGTTACCGTTGAAAACCTTGAGATTTTAAAATTGATTCCTGAAAATAACCTTATCTTAATCAAAGGTTCAGTTCCAGGAGCAAAAGGTTCAATCGTAATAGTAAATAAATAATGGAACTAAGTATATATAACATCGAAGGAAAAGACACCGGCAAGAAGATTTCATTAGATGAATCTATCTTCGGAATTGAGCCTAACGATCACGCTATCTACTTAGATGTGAAACAATACATGGCTAACAATCGCCAAGGTACTCACAAATCTAAACAAAGAAGCGAAGTAGCTGGTAGTACACGTAAGTTAGGTCGTCAAAAAGGTGGTGGCGGTGCTCGCCCTGGTGATATCAAATCACCTGTTCGTGTAGGTGGTGGTCGCATATTTGGTCCAGTGCCACGTGATTACAACTTTAAACTAAATAAAAAAGTTAAACAATTAGCACGTAAATCTGCGCTTTCATACAAAGTTAACGAAAACGCTCTAGTTATTGTTGAAGACTTCACATTTGAAGCTCCAAAAACACAAAATTACGTTTCTATGCTTAAAAACTTAAAATGTGATGATAAAAAATCACTTTTAGTTTTACCAGAAGCAAATAAAAATGTATATTTGTCAGCTCGTAACTTAGCGAAAGCAAATGTTATGGTTCTTTCTGACCTTAATACATATAGCATCCTTGATGCAAAATATATGGTATTAACAGAAAAAGCAGTAGCAGATTTAACAGCATCATTTAACGCTTAAGGAGGAAATAAGTAATGAGTATCATAATTAAACCTATCGTTACAGAAAAGGCAACCTTACTTACAGAAAAACTTAATCGTTATTCTTTCAAAGTTAATAAGGATGCTAACAAAATACAGATCAAAAAAGCTGTAGAAGCTGCTTACAACGTGACTGTAGTAGATGTCAATACTTCAAATGTTAGCGGTAAAAACAAAACTCGCTACACAAAAGCTGGCATCATCAAAGGTGCAACTTCTGATTACAAAAAAGCAGTAGTTACACTTAAAGAAGGAGATTTAATCGATTTTTATAGCAACATTTAATAAAACGAAATGGCTGTACGTAAATTCAACCCGACAACACCGGGTCAGAGACACAAGATTATTGGAACATTTGACACAATTACTGCAAGTGCTCCAGAGAAATCTCTTGTAGTTGGTAAAAAATCAACAGGTGGTCGTAACAACGCAGGTAAAATGACCATGCGCTATTTAGGTGGCGGACACAAGAGAAAATTCAGAGTAATTGATTTCAAGCGAGAAAAAGACGGTATCCCTGCAACCGTTAAAACTATCGAGTACGATCCAAACCGTTCTGCTCGTATCGCATTATTATTCTATGCTGATGGCGAAAAACGCTACATTCTCGCTCCTAATGGTCTAGAAGTAGGTCAAGTACTTCTTTCTGGTGCAGAAGCTGCTCCAGAAGTTGGTAACTCACTTCCACTTCAAAACATCCCATTAGGTACTGTTATCCACAACATTGAGTTAAGACCTGGTCAAGGAGCTGCTTTAGTTCGTTCTGCAGGTACTTTCGCTCAGTTAACCTCTCGCGAAGGCAAATATGCTATTATCAAATTACCTTCAGGCGAAACTCGTATGATTCTTTGCACTTGCAAAGCAACCATCGGTGCTGTAGGTAATTCAGATCACGCTCTTGAACAATCTGGTAAAGCTGGTCGCTCACGCTGGTTCGGACGTCGTCCTCACAACCGTGGTGTGGTTATGAACCCAGTGGATCACCCAATGGGTGGTGGTGAAGGCCGTCAATCTGGTGGTCACCCAAGATCACGTAAAGGCTTATTAGCTAAAGGCTATAAGACACGTGCTCCTAAAAAAGCTTCAAGCAGATACATTATCGAGAGAAAGAAAAAGTAATTTGATAATTTAAGAGAAGTAACATGAGTCGTTCATTAAAAAAAGGACCTTTCATTTGCGTTAAACTTGAAAAGAAAGTTATCGCAATGAACGAGGCAAATAAAAAATCAGTAGTCAAAACTTGGTCAAGAGCTTCTATGATTTCTCCAGACTTCGTTGGTCACACTATCGCTGTACACAATGGAAACAAATTTATTCCAGTTTACGTTACAGAAAACATGGTAGGCCACAAACTTGGTGAATTCGCTCCAACTAGAACTTTCAAAGGCCACAGTGGTAACAGAAAATAAAATAATTAGATATGGGTGTTAGAAAAAGACAATCATCAGACAATCGTAAAGAGGCTAGAAAGTCTGTTTACTTTGCCAAGTTAAATGATGTGCCTACATCACCTCGTAAAATGCGCTTAGTCGCTGACATGATCAGAGGTGTAGAGGTAACAAAAGCGCTTGGTATGCTGAAATTTTCTACTAAGGAAGCAGCTGGTCGTTTAGAAAAACTTCTTCGTTCAGCAATTGCTAACTGGGAACAAAAAACTCAGCAAAAAGCAGAAGACGGTAACTTATTCGTAAGTGCTGTTTATGTAGACGCAGGTAGAACATTAAAACGCTTACGTCCAGCTCCACAAGGTCGTGGCTATCGTATCCGTAAACGTTCAAACCACGTTACAATATGTGTTGATAGTATGAACAATAACGATGCTAAATAATTGATAGTATTATGGGACAAAAAGTAAATCCAATTGCAAACCGTCTAGGAATCATTAAAGGTTGGGATTCTAACTGGATCAACCGTAACGATTATGGTGATACTATCTTAGAGGATTCAAAAATCAGAAAATATTTGAATGCTCGTTTAGCAAAAGCTAACGTATCTCGTATTATCATAGAACGTACACTTAAGTTAACAACTATCACCGTTTGCACCTCTCGTCCAGGTATGATTATTGGTAAAGGCGGTCAAGAAGTTGACAAACTAAAAGAAGAGTTAAAGAAAATCACCGATAAAGACGTACAAATTAATATCTTTGAAATTAAGAAACCAGAATTAGACGCTGAAATCGTTGGTAACCAAATCGCTCGTCAAATCGAAGGTAAATTTGCTTACCGTCGTGCTGTTAAAAACGCTATTTCTTCAACAATGCGTTCAGGAGCTGAAGGTATCAAAGTTCAAGTATCTGGTCGTTTAAATGGTGCTGAAATGGCTCGTTCAGAAATGTACAAAGAAGGAAGAACTCCTCTTCACACATTCCGCGCAGACATTGACTATGCACAATGCGAAGCTCTTACAAAAGTAGGTCTTATTGGTATTAAGGTTTGGATCTGCCGTGGCGAAGTTTACGGTAAAAAAGACCTTACTCCACAATACGCTGCTGCTAAAGAAAACCACGGTGCTGGTTTCAACCAAGGCAAGGGCTTTAAAAAGAGAAAAAAATAAACTGTTAATTCAAAGAAATTATGTTACAACCTAAGAAGACTAAGTTCAGAAGACCTCAGAAAGGTACTATGAAAGGCAATGCCGGTCGTGGTAACCAATTGGCCTTTGGATCTTTCGGGATAAAAGCTTTACAACCTAAATGGATAACTGGCCGTCAAATCGAGGCTGCTCGTATCGCGGTTACCAGATATATGCAACGTCAAGGTCAAGTATGGGTACGTATATTCCCAGACAAACCAATCACTAAAAAACCAGCTGACGTGCGTATGGGTAAAGGTAAAGGTAACCCAGAAGGCTACGTAGCTCCTGTTACACCAGGACGTATGTTATTTGAAGTAGAAGGCGTTCCATTTGCAATTGCAAAAGAAGCATTACGTCTAGCTGCTCAAAAACTTCCAATCACAACAAAATTTGTTGTAAGAAGAGATTACGATTTTGAATCTGAAAACGCGTAAATAGTATGAAAACAGCAGAAATTACAAAATTATTAGACAAAGAGCTTATAGAAAGACTAGAAGCAGAAAAGGCGTCTTTATCAAAAATGAAATTGAGCCATGCTATTTCTCCGCTTGAAAATCCAGGCAAAATTCGTGAATCACGTAAAACTATCGCTCGCATCGAAACCGAGCTACGTAAAAGAGAAATAAACAAATAAATAAATGCAGTCTGATATGAGAAATCTAAGAAAAGAAAGACAAGGCATCGTATCGAGCAACAAGATGGATAAAACTATCACCGTTGCAGTTAAATGGAAAGAAAAACATCCAATTTACGGTAAATTCGTAAATAAAACTAAAAAATACCACGTTCACGACGAAAACAACGAATGCGGTATTGGCGATACGGTAAGAATAATGGGAACTCGTCCTTTAAGCAAACTTAAAAGATGGAGATTAGTAGAAATAATTGAAAAAGCTAAATAAGTATGATACAACAAGAATCAAGACTTACCGTAGCTGACAACAGTGGCGCAAAAGAAGTGCTTTGCATCCGTGTACTAGGTGGTACCGGCAAGCGCTATGCCACAGTAGGGGACATAATTGTTGTAGCAGTTAAATCGGTAATCCCTTCAAGTGATACAAAAAAAGGTGCTGTTTCAAAAGCAGTAGTAGTACGTACCAAAAAAGAAATTAGACGTGCTGACGGTTCTTATATTCGCTTCGATGACAATGCATGTGTATTGTTAAATGGCGCAGGCGAAATGAGAGGTAGCCGTATCTTCGGTCCAGTTGCCAGAGAATTACGTGCAACAAACATGAAGATTGTTTCATTAGCACCAGAAGTTCTTTAATTAAGTAAATTTGATAGAGAATGGCAAAATTACACATTAAAAAAGGTGACACCGTTTACGTAAACGCTGGTAAAGACAAAGGTACTGTTGCTCGCGTTTTAGAAGTGCAAGTTGAAAAACAACGTGCTATCGTAGAAGGTGTAAATATGGTTGCTAAACACACCAAGCCTAATGCAAAAAGTCCACAAGGTGGCATCGTGAAGAAAGAAGCATCTATTCATATTTCTAACCTAAACCCAGTAGACAAAAACAATAAACCTACTCGTGTTGGTCGTAAATTAGTAGATGGTAAATTAGTACGTTTCGCTAAAACTACAGGGGAGGAAATTAAATAATGAATACCGCTAGTTTAAAGAAAGAATATGCAGAGCGTATTGCTCCAGCTTTAATGAAGGAATTTGGTTATAAATCAACCATGCAAATTCCTGTGTTAGAAAAAATCGTTCTTAACCAAGGTTTAGGACAAGCTGTAGCTGACAAAAAAATCATCGAAATCGCTATCAACGAAATGACAGCAATTTCTGGTCAAAAAGCAGTTGCAACATATTCTAAAAAGGATATTTCTAACTTCAAATTGCGTAAAAAAATGCCTATCGGCGTTTCTGTAACATTACGTCGTAACCAAATGTACGAATTCCTAGAAAAATTAGTACGCGTGGCTCTACCTCGTATTCGTGACTTCAAAGGAATTAATAGCAAAATGGACGGTAGAGGTAACTATACCTTCGGTATCCAAGAACAAATTATTTTCCCAGAAATCAACATTGATGCAGTTTCTAAAATCATGGGTATGAACATTACATTCGTAACTTCTGCTAAAACTGACGAAGAAGCATTTGCATTATTGAAAGCATTTGGTTTACCATTTAAAAAATAATACGGAATATGGCAAAAGAATCAATGAAAGCCCGTGAGGTGAAAAGAGCAAAATTAGTTGCCAAATATGCTGCTAAACGTGAACAATACAAAGCAGAAGGTAATTATGAAGCTTTACAAAGCATTCCTAAAAATGCATCTCCGGTAAGATTACACAACCGTTGCAAATTAACTGGCCGTCCAAAAGGATATATGCGTTTATTCGGTATTTCACGTATTCAATTCCGTGAAATGGCTTCTAAAGGCTTAATCCCAGGTGTTAAAAAAGCAAGCTGGTAATTATTAACAAAAAGATTTATTAACTAAATATTGTCAGGGTAGTCCTGATTAATTTAATTTATAATTTTATGACAGATCCAATAGCAGATTTTTTGACGCGTCTACGTAACGCAATTCAAGCTGGACACAAAGTCGTTGAAGTGCCTGCGTCAAATTTGAAGAAAGAACTTACCAAGATCTTGTTCGAACAAGGTTATATCTTGAATTATAAGTTCGAAGAAGATGGTCCTCAAGGTACCATCAAAATAGCTTTGAAATATGACAAAGCTAACAAAGTAAATGCCATCAAGAAATTGGTGCGTGTTTCTACTCCAGGTTTGCGTAAATATGCAAGCCATAAAGATCTCCCACGTGTATTAAACGGTTTGGGTATTGCAATCATTTCTACCTCTAAAGGTGTAATGACAGATAAAGAAGCTCGCGAACTAAATGTTGGCGGTGAAGTATTATGTTACGTTTATTAATAGGAGGATAAAGAAATGTCAAGAATTGGAAAATTACCTATCAATATACCAGCAGGTGTTACAGTTACTGTAGGTGCTGGAAACGAAGTAGTCGTAAAAGGTCCAAAGGGAGAACTAAAACAAGTTGTTGATCCAATCATCAGCGTAGCAGTTAATGGTAACGAAGTAGTTCTTACTCGTCCTAACGACGAAAAACAATCTAAAGCTATGCACGGCCTATACCGCGTGTTAGTAAACAACATGGTTGTAGGTGTGTCTGAAGGTTACAAAAAAACATTAGAACTTGTAGGTGTAGGTTATCGTGTATCTAACCAAGGTCAAGTAATTGAATTCTCTTTAGGTTATACTCACGCTATCTACCTAAAATTACCTGCTGAAGTTAAGGTTGAAACTAAGAGTGAAAGAAACCAAAACCCACTTGTTATCCTAGAAAGCTGTGACAAACAACTTTTAGGTCAAGTTTGTGCTAAGATTCGTTCATTCCGTAAACCAGAACCTTACAAAGGTAAAGGTATTAAGTTCGTTGGTGAATATATTCGTAGAAAAGCTGGCAAATCTGCTGGTGCTAAATAATTAAAAACGTAGAATCATGATTGACAAAATAGCAAGAAGATTGAAAATTAAGGCTGGTGTTCGCGGAAAAATCTCTGGAACAGCCGAAAAGCCACGTATGTCAGTGTTCAAAAGCAACAGCCAGATCTACGTGCAAATTATTGACGATACCGCAGCAAACGGTGGTAAAACTTTAGTTGCTGAATCATCTTTAGCAATCAAAGAAAAAATGACCAAAACCGAAAAATCTGCAAAAGTTGGTGAACTAATCGCTAAAAAAGCTATTGCAGCTGGTATCGAAACTGTGGTGTTTGACCGTAACGGTTTCCTATATCACGGTAGAGTTAAAGAATTGGCGGAAGCCGCTCGTAACGCAGGACTTAAATTCTAAGTATTATGGCAGGAAAAAATAATGTAGTAAGATTAACAAACGAAAGTGAGTTAAAAGATAGATTAGTAGCAATTAACCGTGTTACTAAGGTTACAAAAGGTGGCCGTACCTTTACATTTGCAGCTATCGTTGTTGTTGGTAACGAAGATGGCTTAGTAGGTTGGGGTCTAGGCAAAGCTGGTGAAGTAACCACTGCCATAGCTAAAGGCGTAGAAATGGCTAAAAAGAACCTAATTAAAGTTCCTGTATTAAAAGGAACTATCCCTCACGAACAATCTGCTCGTTTCAGTGGTTCAGAAGTTTTCATCAAACCTGCAACAACTGGTACCGGTGTTAAAGCTGGTGGTGCGATGCGTGCCGTTCTAGAAAGCGTTGGTATTACTGACGTGCTAGCTAAGTCTAAAGGTTCTTCTAACCCTCATAACTTAGTTAAAGCAACTATCAAAGCTTTATCTGAATTGAGAGATGCTTACACTGTGGCTCAAAATCGTGGTGTTTCATTAGAAAAAGTATTCACAGGTAAATAAATACGACTATGGCAACAATAAAAATTAAACAAGTTAAAAGCCGTATTTCAGCTCCTAAAGATCAAAAACTTACTTTAGATGCGCTAGGCTTGAGAAAATTGAATGCAGTGGTAGAAAAAGAAGCAACTCCTCAAATTTTGGGTATGGTGCGCAAAGTTAAACACCTAGTTCAAGTTGTAGAATAATTCTTTTTATTAACGCTTAAAATAAAAGAAAAATGAATTTAAGTAATTTGAAACCTGCAGAAGGTTCTGTAAAAATACGTAAGAGAATTGGACGTGGTCCAGGTTCTGGCTTAGGTGGTACTTCTACCCGTGGTCACAAAGGTGCTAAATCACGTTCTGGTTACTCAAGAAAGATTGGTTTTGAAGGTGGTCAAATGCCTATGCAACGTCGTTTGCCTAAATTTGGCTTCAAAAACATCAATCGTGTAGAGTACAAAGCAATCGGTTTATCTACTTTACAAGAATTAGCTGAAGCTAAACAATTAACAAAAATTTCAGTTGCTGATTTAGTAGAAGCAGGATTCGTTTCTTCTAAACGTTTAGTTAAAATTCTTGCTAAAGGCGAATTAACTGCAAAAGTAGAAGTATCTGCTCACGCTTTCTCTAAAGCTGCTATTGAAGCTATTGAAAAAGCAGGTGGTTCTGCAATAACTTTATAATCAAAAAATTTGTATGAAAAGATTCATTCAAACCATACAAAACATTTTCAAAATAGAGGAGTTACGCTCTCGTCTAGCTATCACATTCCTTTTGGTTGTGATATATAGATTTGGGTCATTTGTGGCACTTCCTGGCATAGATACAACTCAACTAGCAAACCTTACTCAACAAACAGAAGGTGGTCTAATGATGTTGTTAGATATGTTCTCTGGGGGTGCATTCTCAAATGCCTCTATTTTTGCACTTGGTATTATGCCTTATATTACAGCATCAATCGTAGTGCAATTGTTGGGTATGGCTATCCCTTATTTTAGAAAATTACAACAAGACGGTGAAAGTGGTCGTAACAAACTAAACCAAATCACTCGTTACTTAACAGTTGTAGTTTTAATTGTACAAGGTGCAGCATATTTAGCTAACCTACGTATGCAATTAGGATCTGTAGTTCCAGAAGGCGCATTCTTTATGTTCTCTTCTATCGTGATTTTAGCTGCAGGTAGTATGTTTGTGCTTTGGTTAGGCGAAAGAATCACTGAGAAAGGTATTGGCAATGGTGTTTCATTCATCATCCTTGTTGGTATCATTGCTCGTCTTCCTCAAGCTTTAGTAGGTGAATTTTCTTCACGTTTAACTGATGCTACAGGTGGTTTAGTGATGTTCTTAGCTGAACTTGTATTACTGCTTTTAGTTATATGTGGTTCTATCCTTCTAGTTCAAGGTACACGTAGAATCCCAGTACAATATGCAAAACAAGTAATAGGTAATAGACAATATGGTGGTGTTTACCAATTTATTCCATTAAAAGTGAACGCTGCTGGTGTAATGCCTATCATCTTCGCTCAAGCTATCATGTTTATCCCTGCTTCTGTTGCAGGTTTATTCACAGCAGACGGTGAAGTAAGTAACTTTGCATTAGCAATGATGAATGTAAATGGTTTCTGGTACAACTTTGTGTTCTTCTTGTTAATCATTGCATTTACATATTTCTATACAGCTGTTACAATCAATCCAACTCAAATGGCTGAACATTTGAAATTAAATAATGGTTTCATCCCAGGTGTAAAACCAGGTAAGAAGACTGCAGAGTATCTTGATACTGTAATGTCTCGTATTACTTTACCAGGTTCTATCTTCTTAGGTATTGTAGCTATTATGCCTGCTTTCGCAGGGTTGTTAGGTATTAGCACTTCATTCGCTCAATTCTTTGGTGGTACATCACTACTAATTATGGTGGGTGTAGTTCTTGATACTCTACAACAAATCGAGAGTCATTTGTTGATGCGTCACTATGACGGCTTAATGGAAAGCGGTAAGATTAAAGGAAGACACGGCTCTTTAGCTGCATATTAATAGAATATGATTTATCTTAAGACGCCAGAAGAAATAGCTCTGCTTAGAGCAAGCAATCAGTTAGTGGGTAAAACTTTAGCTGAAGTGGCTAAATATATTAAAGTAGGTGTTACTACTTTAGAGTTAGACAAGATAGCTGAAGATTTTATCCGTACTAACGGAGCTGTTCCTGGTTTCTTAGGTTATGGCGGATTCCCTAATACTTTATGTGTTTCTGTTAATGATCAGGTAGTACATGGCATTCCTTCAAACTATGCTCTTAAAGAGGGTGATATAGTGTCTGTTGACTGCGGTGTGTTACAAAATGGTTACTATGGAGACTCTGCTTACACATTTTGTGTGGGTGAAGTTGATGAAAAAGTAAAAAAATTGCTGAAAATTACAAAAGAATCACTATCTTTGGGGATTGATTCGGCACAACACGGAAATCGCATAGGTGATATCGGTTATGCTATACAAAAACACTGCCAAGCTGCAGGGTTTTCTGTCGTACGTAAACTTGTGGGTCATGGGGTAGGTAAAAACCTTCATGAAGACCCAGAAGTGCCTAATTTTGGTAAAAGAGGGCAAGGTGTACTACTTAAAGAAGGTATGGTGATTGCTATAGAACCTATGATAAACATGGGTAACAGAGATGTGGTTCAAGAGAAAGATGGTTGGACTATCCGCACAATTGATAGAAAACCTTCTGCTCACTTTGAACACACTATTGCTATTCGTAAGGGTAAAGCTGAGATATTATCAACATTCGATTATATAGAAGAAGTTTTAAATTCAAAATAATGGCAAAACAAGCAGCTATTGAACAAGACGGAACTATAGTAGAAGCTCTTTCTAATGCAATGTTCCGTGTAGAGTTAGAGAACGGTCACGAAATTACCGCGCATATCTCTGGTAAAATGCGTATGCACTACATCCGCATCCTTCCTGGAGATAAAGTAAAAGTGGAAATGTCTCCTTATGATTTAACAAAGGGTCGTATTTCATTTAGATATAAATAACTAAATAATATATAGCATGAAAGTCAAAGCATCAATCAAAAAACGTTCTGATGAATGTCAAATCGTTAGAAGAAAAGGACGTCTTTATGTAATCAACAAAAAGAATCCTAAAGAAAAACAACGTCAAGGTTAATTTTTAAAAATATTTATAAAATAGTTTATGGCTATAAGAATTGCAGGAGTAGATTTACCTCAAAATAAGAGAGGTGAAATAGGTTTAACCTATATCTACGGAATAGGAAGAAGCAGTGCTAATAAAATATTAGCTGAAGCTGGAATTGACAAAGACATCAAGGTAAAAGACTGGACAGATGATCAAGCATCTAAAATCCGTGATATCATTGGTGCAGAGTTCAAAGTAGAGGGCGATTTACGCTCTGAAGTACAACTTAACATCACACGCTTGATGGATATAGGTTGCTATCGTGGTATTCGTCACCGTATTGGTTTACCATTACGTGGTCAAAGTACTAAAAACAACGCTCGTACTCGCAAGGGTAAAAAGAAAACTGTTGCTAACAAGAAAAAAGCAACTAAATAATTAATTTGTCAAATCCGTTAAAAAGTAAGAAAACATGGCAAAGAAAACTGCTGCTACCAAAAAAAGAGTAGTGAAAATAGACGGAACAGGTCAAGCACACGTTTATTCGTCTTTCAACAATATCATTGTAACTATTACCAACGCAGAAGGTCAAGTAATTTCTTGGTCATCAGCTGGTAAAATGGGCTTCCGTGGTTCTAAAAAGAACACCCCATACGCAGCTCAAATGGCTGCACAAGATTGTGCTAAAGTAGCTTTCGATCTTGGTTTACGCAAAGTTAAAGCATACGTTAAAGGTCCAGGTAACGGACGTGAATCTGCTATCAGAACTATCCACGGTGCAGGTATCGAAGTAACTGAAATCGTAGACGTTACTCCACTACCACACAATGGTTGTCGTCCTCCAAAAAGAAGAAGAGTATAATATTTATTTACAACATTAAAATTAAAGAAAATGGCAAGATATACAGGACCTAAATCAAGAATAGCTCGTAAATTTGGCGAACCTATTTTCGGAGCTGATAAAGTGTTGTCTAAGAAAAATTATGCTCCAGGCCAACACGGTAACTCTCGCAAGAGAAAAACTTCTGAATATGGTATTCAGTTAAAAGAAAAACAAAAAGCTAAATATACCTACGGTGTTTTAGAAAAACAATTCTCTAACTTGTTTGACAAAGCTTCTCGTGCTAAAGGTATTACAGGTGAAATCCTACTACAACTTCTAGAATCTCGTCTAGACAACGTTGTATATCGTTTAGGTTTCGCTCGTACACGTGCTGCAGCTCGTCAGCTTGTAAGTCACAAACACATTGTAGTAAACGGCAGCGTGGTTAATATTCCTTCATACCAAGTTAAACCTGGTGACGTTGTTGCTGTTCGCGAAAAATCTAAATCTTTAGAAGTTATCGCAGACTCACTAAGCGGCTTCAACCACAGTAAATATGCTTGGATAGAATTCGATTCAGCAGCTATGGGTGGTAAATTCTTACACTTACCAGAAAGAGCTGATATTCCTGAAAACATCAAGGAACAATTAATCGTCGAACTTTACTCTAAATAATTTTAAATTATGTCTTTATTACCATTTCAAAAACCAGAGCAAGTTATCATGCTTGAAGCAAATGCGTTCCACGGAAAATTCGAATTCCGTCCATTGGAACCAGGCTTTGGTGTTACTATCGGTAACGCTCTACGCCGCATTTTGCTTTCATCATTAGAAGGCTTTGCTATCACCGCTATCAAAATAGATGGTGTTGAACATGAGTTTGCAACTATCCCAGGTGTAACAGAAGATGTTACTAACATCATCTTAGCACTTAAACAAGTTCGTTTCAAACAAATTGTAGATGGTGCAGACACTGAAACTGTAGTTATTGACATAACAGATACAACCACATTTAAAGCTGGTAATATAGGAAAGCAGTTGCAAAATTTTGAAGTACTTAACCCAGATTTACTAATCTGTACTTTAGAACCAACAACTCGCGTTCGTATGGAATTAACTATAAATAAGGGTCGTGGTTATGTTCCTGCAGAAGAAAATAGACTTCCAAATCAAGCAGTGGACGTAATTCCAATCGATTCAATCTATACTCCAATTGTTAACGTGAAGTATACTTCTGAGAACTTCCGTGTGGAACAAAAAACTGACTATGAAAAATTAACTATCGAAATTGATACCGATGGTTCTATTCATCCAAAAGATGCTTTAAAAGAAGCAGCTAAGATTTTGATTCACCACTTCATGTTGTTCTCTGACGAAAAAATTACTATTGACTTAGATAATTTAGACGGCGAAGAAGACTTCGATGAAGATGCACTACACATGCGCCAACTATTGAAAACTAAATTAGTTGATTTAGATCTTTCTGTTCGTGCATTGAACTGCTTAAAATCTGCTGAAGTAGAAACTCTAGCTGAACTAGTATCATTCAATCGTAACGATTTGTTGAAGTTCCGTAACTTTGGTAAAAAATCTTTAGTCGAACTAGACGAAAAACTTGAAAGTTTAAATCTATCTTTCGGCATGGATATTTCAAAATATAAATTAGATAAAGAGTAAAAACGATGAGACACAATAAAAAATTCAATCACTTAGGTAGAAAAACTGCTCACAGAGACGCAATGTTATCTAATATGGCAGTATCTCTTATCCAACATAAGAAAATCACTACCACTTTAGCAAAAGCTAAAGCATTACGCAAATTCGTAGAACCTATCATCACTAAAGCTAAAGAAGATACTACAAATTCACGTCGTATGGTATTCGCTCAACTTCAAAACAAAGAAGCTGTTAGCTTACTATTCGGTGAAATCGCTCAACGCATTGGTGATCGTCCAGGTGGCTACACACGTATTCTAAAAACTGGTTTCCGTTTAGGTGACGCTGCACAAATGTGCTTCATTGAGCTAGTTGACTACAACGAAAATCTACTTAAAGACGCTGCTCCTAAGAAAAAAGCAAGAACACGTCGTTCTTCTAAAAAAGCAGCTGAAGTAGTAGAAGCTCAAGTTGCTGAAACTCCAGCTGAAGAATCTGCAGAATAATTTGTAGATAATATAGATAAAAAATGGACGAGACATCTCGTCCATTTTTTGTATATTTACACCTCAAACTTTATCCTTTATAGTAACTATTTATGAGAGTTTTACTTTTCTTTTTGTTCTTCTTGTTTTTGTCGTACGGACCAGTTATCCTTTATTCTATGTGTGTGCGTGGTTGTAAGTCTACAACAGTGCTTTCTAGAGTGTTTAAAATGGTGCTTACTGTGATTCCTACGGCCTTTATCTCATATTATATATGCTCACTTTTAGGATGGTTTAGGTTTGATACCATGTTTGTGTGTTTCTTAAACATTGGTATTATTTTATTCTTTTTACCATTAAATGCATATCTGCTTTGCAAGGCTATTTATGTGTATTTTAAAGACAAAAAGGGTAAAAATGTTGCGTGGCTACCAAAGGTTGGTGCAATGTTTGCTACATTGCTGTTTGCATTGGTAGTGCTTGGTCTGGTAGATAGAAAGAATGTAGAGGTGAGAGAGGTGGAAGTGATATTAACAGACCTTCCAAATGGTTTTGATGGACTTAAAATAGTGCAAATTACCGATGTGCATTTGGGTAATATTGATGGGGTGAGAGAGTATCTAAATGAGATTGTTGAAACTGCAAATTCTTATAACCCAGACGTGATAATGCTTACTGGGGATTTGTTTAATGTGGCAGCGTGTGATGTGGCAGGTGCTGAGGGTACATTAAATGCTCTTACAGCGAACATAGGCAAATATGCTGTGCTTGGTAATCATGATTATGGTAAATATACAAAATGGAAATGTGCAGAGGATAGTATCAATAATCTTGATGAAGTGAAAAGTTTGTATAGAGGTTTTGATTTTGACTTGCTTTTAAATGAAAATAGGGTGATTGTAAGCGAAGAGGATACTTTGTATATTGCAGGTATGGAAAACTGCGGCGAAGAGCCATTCCCTTGCTACGGCGACATGGATGCGTCGCTCGCTGGTGTAGGTGAGAATAAAGTGCTTCTTCTATCTCACGACCCTTCTACATGGAAAACCAAAATTTTGGACTATAAAAATGTATTAATGACATTTTCCGGACATACTCACGCTGCACAAATGGGATTTGAGGTAGGAGATTTTAAGTTTTCGCCTGCGAAGTATATGTATGATGAGTGGGACGGCTTATATGAGCAAAATGGAAGGTTTCTTTTTGTATCGCGCGGGGTAGGTTATGTAGGTCTTGCATTCCGTCTTGGTATGCGACCTGAGATTTCAGTGATAACACTTGTAAAAAAGTAAAGATGTTTTATTAGTGTTGCCATTTTTGTAGAATTTGTATTATATTTGTCGTAGTGACATTAACATAAACAGAATTATAAGAGGAAACAGAAAACAAAAAACCTAACATATAACGTTTTTATAATCATTTACTGATTATTCTAAGTATTCTCAAGACCTAGGAAATTTTGACACAATACATAAGAATAAGTCCGGTAAGTGTCTGCGTGTTTATGCGTGGACTCGGCTTGTCTTGTATTGTGGGGCTTCCTAGGGCCTAGAGAATAGAGATATGGTTGGGTCCGCGTTTTATTTTAACTTTAAATAAACACACAGATGAATTCTCCTATTCATATTGGTTCTATTATTAGAGAGGAACTTCGCAGGCAGGGCAAGACAAATGCTTGGTTCGCCAAGGAAATCAATGTAAATCCACGCACCGTAAATAAAATATTTCTAAAGGGAGTGATAGATACTCATCAATTACTTTTAATATCACAAGTTTTGGGTGTCGACTTCTTCAGATGCTACTCAGAACAATTATAAAATAGTGCCTATTATGGGCAGTCTGCCCCAAAAGGGCAATATATTGTCAGGTATCTTATGCCTTTAATATGGTATCTTTGTAGTCTTCTTGTGAAAAAACAAGTTTTTATTAACTAACTAAATATGAATATGAAGAAATTTATTTTATTTGTGTCTTTTGTTGCGTGTATTTTAATTACCATGACATCATGTGAGAAGAAGACTCCTTTTGATACCTATGCAGCTTCTGGTGTAGAAAATGATCACGAGTATGTTGATTTGGGATTGTCTGTTAAATGGGCTGTAGATTGTATAGAGGGTTCGTATAGAGGTGATATTGGAGGATATGTGGAAGCAGAGTATAGAGATGAACTTGCTGCGTCATGGGGTGGAAAGTGGAGAGTTCCGACAGAAGGTGAATTGTGGGAACTTGCGCTGTTTTGTAAATGGGAAATGATTTGGAAAGATGGAAAACCAGGCGCTAAAATTACCAGTAATGTTAATGGAAACTCTATTTTTGTGCCAATGCCAAATCTAGAAATTGAACTTTCAGACCCAGAACACTATGTAGTATGTATATGGAGTAATGAAGAAATTAGACAAGTTACTCCAGCGCCAGCTTATGGAACGGCATTATATTATTGCTCTTATAATGAGCAACCGTTCTGGATTCCTACTGCAATTTGTGCGGCTCTTTGTCTGGTAACTGAATAAAAAATAAATTATATCATAATAATCCCCAAACTGATTAGTTCGGTTTGGGGAGATAGTTGTTTTTTGGGGTGTTGATTTTTACGGAGATATTTAGTATCTTTGCACTGAATAAATTCAGTGCGACATTTGTCGCGACCTATATATTAAGATTATGGAATTTAAGAGAATTTTGTTAAAACTTAGTGGTGAGTCTTTGATGGGCGAACAAGGTTATGGTATTGATTCTAAACGCCTAGGGGACTATGCTCAGCAGATAAAAGAAGCTTCTGAAATGGGAGTGCAAGTGGCTATCGTGATTGGTGGTGGAAATATTTTCCGTGGCTTAAGCGGTGCTTCTAAAGGTTTTGATCGTGTGAAAGGCGACCAAATGGGTATGCTTGCTACTGTAATTAACTCTCTTGCGCTTAGCTCTGCTCTTACTGCTCTTGGTGTGAAAAATAAGGTGCTAACTGCTATTAGAATGGAGCCTATTGGTGAGTATTATAGCAGCGACAAGGCTATTCAATGCCTTGAAGAGGGTAAAGTGGTTATTCTTTCTGCTGGTACTGGTAATCCTTTCTTCACTACTGATACTGGTTCTTCTCTTCGTGGTATTGAGCTTAAGGCAGACGTGATGCTTAAGGGTACTCGTGTGGATGGTATTTATACTGCAGATCCAGAGAAAGACCCTACTGCAACTAAGTTTGACGAAATTTCTTTCGACGATATTTACAACAAAGGACTTAAAGTGATGGACCTTACTGCTACTACAATGTGTAAGGAAAATAAACTTCCTATTTATGTGTTTAATATGGATGTTTATGGCAACCTTAAAAAGGTGCTTAGTGGCGAGAAAATAGGTACATTGGTTACATTATAAACAATAGTAAATTTTATGATAGACGTAAAACAAAATCTTGCTGATGCTTCTGAAAAAATGGAAGCTGCAGTATTATTCTTAGATGATTCTTTGGCACGTATTCGTGCTGGTAAAGCTAGTGTGCGTATTCTTGATCCAGTGAGAGTGGAATATTATGGTTCTATGACTCCACTTTCTGGTGTGGCTTCTATTACTACTCCAGATGCTCGTACCATTGCTATCCAACCATGGGAAAAAGCTATGATTCGCGAAATTGAACGTGCTATTATGGCTTCTGAAGTGGGTATTACTCCAGAAAACAATGGTGAAATCATTCGTCTTTGCATTCCTCCTCTTACAGAGGACCGTCGTAAAGCATTGGTAAAACAAGCTAAACAAGAGGGTGAAGATGCTAAAATTAGTGTTCGCAACGCTCGTCGTGATGCTATCGACCAACTAAAGAAAGCTATTAAGGATGGTCTTCCAGAAGATGCTGAAAAAGACGCTGAGGCTAATGTTCAAAAAGCACACGATAAATACATCAAAGAAATTGATGAAAAAGTGGCGCTTAAAGAAAAAGAAATTATGACAGTGTAATGCTTAAAAAGCTAATTACATTAATATTACTTTCAGTTATAACGCTATCGGTTTTTGCAAAGGAGAAAACTGATAGCGTTTCTTCGCATATAGCAGTACCAACTAGTTGGTTCCTTGTGCCAGCTGGTTTTTATCAAGAGGAAACTAGCTTAGGACTTGGTCTTAATGGTGGGTATTATTTCAAATCTAAGTCGCTTGATAGGATTAGTAGTATTTCTGGTAGTGCGTTTTATACTTTGCTAAATCAGGTAAAGATAAACTTAAATGCTCGTTCTTATCTGGCAGATGATAAGGTGGCTTTGTTTGGTAATCTTCAATTGCGTCATTATGTGGAGCATTATTATGGTATTTCTAATGATATTAATGCTTTAGTAGGTGTGGATGAGGGTAATGCTAACATATATACTTCTCAGAGTTTTGATGTGAATATTCAGCCGTTTTATAATTTTACTCGTAATATTTCGGCTGGTATATATTTTAGAGCACGTGGGGAGAGAATGGTGAAGTATAATGAGGCTTTGCAAGGTAATGTAGAGGAATATAAAAAGATATACGGCGATGCAGGTTGGGAAGATTATTTTATGTGGGGTATTGGTGCTCAGTTTATGTACGACACCAGAGACAATATGTTTTATCCACAAAAGTTTAGTAACTTTTTGAAACTAAATGTTACTACATACAACAAGGCTTTGGGTAGTAGTTTTAGTTATACTGGGATAGATTTAGATTTTAGACAATATATTCCTACTTGGCTAGGGCAAGTGTTTGCATGGCAAGTGAAATTTGAAACTGCATTGGGAAATGAGGTGCCTTTTCAGATGTTGCCTACTGTGGGCGGTAGCGACAATATTAGAGGGATAAGGGAGAGAAAGTATATAGACAACTCAATGTTTGAGGTGCAAATGGAATATCGTATTCCTATTTGGTGGCGACTGAAGGCAGCTGTGTTCTGCTCTGTGGGGGATGTGTTTGATATTTATAATCCTAGTATTGTGAAACCAAAAATTGGTTATGGTGTGGGTGTTCGTGCTAGAATCAATGCAGCTAGAGTAAACTTACGCGTGGATGTGGCTGGCAATAACTATGGTGAATGGAAATTTTATATAACTGCAACGGAGGCTTTTTAAGATATGTCTAAGGGATTGGTTATTAAAAATACTGGTAGTTTGTTTCTTGTGGAGCTAGAGGATGGCTCTGTGGTGGAAACAAGTTTGCGTGGACGTTTTCGCCTTAAAGGAATACGTTCTACAAACCCTGTAGTGGTGGGTGATATTGTTACAGTGGAGGGTGAAACTATTGTAGATATTCAGCCTAGAAAGAACTATATTATTAGAAAGTCTTCAAATCTTTCTAAGGAATCGCATATTTTGGCGGCTAATATAGACCAAGTGTTTTTGGTGGTAACAATAAAAAAACCTGAAACTCCGTTTGAATTTATAGATAGGTTTTTGCTTACTGCCAATGCTTATCATATACCTGTGGTGATAGTGCTAAACAAGGTGGATATTCTTGATGAGGATGAAATGGCACTTGCAAAGGCAATAAAAGCACTTTATGAGAATGATTTAGGCTATAAAGTGGTGTTTTCTTCTACTGTAACTGGTGTAGGTGTGCAAGAAGTGAAATCTATGCTAAATGGCAAGTTGAGCCTGTTTTCAGGCAACTCTGGTGTGGGTAAATCTTCGCTGCTTAATATGCTTGAGCCTTCGCTTGAGCTTAAAGTGGGTGATGTGTCGAAACAACACCAAACTGGTATGCACACTACTACATATTCTGAGGTGTTTGATATTGCCGAGGGTAAGGTGATAGACTCTCCGGGTATAAAAGGCTTTGGAATTATCGATATGGAAGCAGCAGAGATAAGCAAGTTTTTCCCAGACATTGCAAAGTATGCTCTTGAGTGTAGGTTCGACGATTGTAAGCATATAAACGAGCCAAATTGTGCAGTGCTAAAGGCTCTAGAGGAGCAAAAGATAGCAGCATCACGTTATAATAGTTATAAGAGTATTTTACTAGATTTGGACGAAAAGAAATATAGATAATGAAGTCTGTTATTTATGATAAAAAAGAAACGCTAAAGTATATTTTAGTAGGCGTGGCAATAGTAATTGCTGTGAGTTTCTATGCTTTGTCGAGCAAACTAGTGTCTGTGCTAGAGGAAGAAGAGAAAGCCAAGGTGGAACTATGGGCAGAGGCTACACGCGAGATTTCTTTGGCAGATATAAATGATGATATTTCTTTTTTAAGAACTGTGATAGGTGCAAACAACTCTATTCCAGTGATTTTGGCAGATTCTTCTTTTAATGTATTAAGCTATAGAAACTTACCTGAAAAGGGTTTTACAGATGAAGAGCTTAAAGAAATGGCAAAGGATTTTGCCTCAAAGTATGAACCTATAGTGATAGACTTGCCATCTGAGGCTGTGCAGCTTATATGTTATGATGATTCTAAGGCTTTAAAGCTACTAAGATATGTGCCACAAGTGATATTGGCTGTGGTGGTAGTGTTTTTGCTGTGTGTGGTGGTTTTAATCTTAACAATTAAGCAGTCTGAACAAAATAGACTTTGGGTGGGGCTCTTTAAGGAGACTGCACATCAACTTGGCACTCCGACTTCTTCGCTAATGGCGTGGGCAGAGATATTAAAGATGAATTATCCAGAGGATAAACTTTTACCTGAGCTAGACAAGGATGTGATAAGGCTTAAAACCATAGTGGAACGTTTCTCTCAGATTGGTTCTAAAACAGAGCTAGATGTGGCAAATGTGTCTGAAGTGGTGACGGAAGTGGTGAATTATATGAGAAATAGAATCTCAAAACAAGTGGAAATTCACACTTCAATGCCCAAAGAGGCGTTTGCCTTGTTGAATATTCCTTTGTTTGAATGGGTGATAGAAAATCTGTGTAAGAATGCTGTGGATGCTATGTCGGGCAAGGGGGAACTTACAATTCAGATAAACGAAACTCCTTCTGCAGTGGTTATTGATGTGACTGATACTGGTAAGGGAATTTCTAAATCTAATATCTCAAAAGTGTTTAATACAGGGTTTACCACCAAGGCTCGAGGATGGGGTTTGGGGCTGTCTTTGTCGAAGAGAATTATTAAAGAATATCATGGTGGAAAGATCTATGTTAAACATTCTCAACTAGATAAAGGGACAACTTTTAGCATTGAATTGAAGAAAAATTGAAAAAAGATAGTAAAAAATTGTTTTTATTAAATTAAAAATTACTATCTTTGTGCTCAATTTTGTAAAGATATGAGTCTAGAAGGCAAATTTATAATTCCATTAAAGGACCTAGAAGAGCATCTAGTGGATTATGAATATCATTTAGACGAGGAGTTCTTTAAAAGTATTGACCAAGAAGAAATCATCTCTGGAGACCTTGATGCCTATGTTTCTGTGAAGAAAACAGTTGATGCATTTGAGATTGACATAGAGATAGATGGTGAAATAGTGGTTACATGCCAAAGATGTTTGGATGAATTAACTTTACCTATTTACACTGAAGAACATTTAGTTGTAAGATTTGGTGAAGATAAGACTGCTGAAACAGACGAGCTAGTAATAATCCCAGAAAGTGAGGGTGTTATTGATATGGCATGGTACTTATATGAGTTTATTGGTCTAAATATTCCAATTCAACCTGTTCACGAAGAAGGTGAATGTAATGAACAAATGGAAGAACTTTTAGAGAAATATTCTCCAAATAGGGAAAAAGAAGAAATAGATCCTAGATGGGAAGACTTAAAAAAACTGATAAATAATAATAACTAAAATATAAAAAGAGATGGCACATCCTAAACGAAGACAATCAAAAACTAGAACAGCTAAACGTAGAACTCACGACGTAGCTGTAGCTCCTACATTGGTAGCTTGCTCTAACTGTGGTGCATTAAACATCGCTCACACAGTATGTTGCGAATGTGGTTATTACAGAGGTAAATTAGCAGCTGAACAAACAGCAAACGCTTAAGATACTTGATGATTTAAAAATAAAGTTCCAAGTTGTTGGAACTTTATTTTTTTTTATATACCTTTGCCTACGTTATGAAAAACATGGTTAGAAATATGCAATGGTGGTGGCGCCTTAATTAATTTAGGGTGGATGCTTCTTATTGTATAGTGATATATAACCGTAGGAACTCCACCTACGGTTTTTTGGTATTTTAACCTATGGAATTTAAAGTGGTAAAACAATAAAATCAGTAAATATGAAAACAACAAAAAAAATCGTATTGCCAGAAAACGAGATGCCAACATCTTGGTATAATATTGTGGCAGATATGAAAACTAAACCAATGCCTTATCTAAATCCTAAGACTAAGGAAATTCTTACTGAGGCAGACTTGGAACCTATCTTCGCTAAAGAGTTAATTAAACAAGAATTCTCTACTGAGCGTTGGATAGAAATTCCAGACGAAGTGCGCGATTTGTATCGTATCTATCGTCCTACTCCGCTAGTAAGAGCTTCTGGTTTGGAAAAGGCACTAGATACTCCTGCTAAGATTTATTTCAAAAATGAGAGTGTGTCTCCAGTGGGTTCACACAAACTAAACTCTGCTATTCCACAAGCTTATTTCAATAAGATTGAAGGTATTAAACACCTAACTACTGAAACTGGTGCTGGTCAATGGGGTAGTTCGCTAAGTATTGCTTGTAAACACTTTGGTCTAGACCTTAGAGTGTTTATGGTGAAATGTAGCTATGAGCAAAAACCATATCGTAAGGCTGTGATGAACACATACGGTGCAAAGGTTTATGCTTCTCCTAGTGATGTGACTGCTATTGGTAGAAAAATGCGTGAGCAATTTCCTGGCACTTCAGGTAGCTTAGGTATGGCTATCTCTGAGGCTGTGGAAGAAGCTCTTAAAGACAAAGATACTCACTATAGCTTGGGTAGTGTGCTACATCATGTGGCTATTCACCAATCTATTTCTGGTCTTGAAACTGAAAAACAAATGGAGATTGCAGGTGACTATCCAGACATGGTAATTGCTTGCTTTGGTGGTGGTTCAAATTTCTGTGGTATTACTTTCCCATTCCTACGTCATAAACTAACTGATGGCAAGGATATTAGACTAATTGCTGCAGAACCTGCTTCTTGTCCTAAACTTACTCGTGGTCAGTTTAGCTACGACTTTGGCGATACAGAAGGTTATACTCCACTTATTCCTATGTACACTTTGGGTCATGAGTTCCAACCTGCTAGCATTCACGCAGGTGGTTTAAGATATCACGGTGCTGGTAATGTGGTGAGCCAACTTAAGAAAGATGGCTACATTGAGGCTCAAGACGTGCACCAAGATGAAACATTTAAAGCTGGTATCTTATTTGCACAAGCAGAAGGTATTATTCCTGCTCCAGAGTCTACTCACGCTATTGCAGTGGCTATTCGCGAAGCGTTGAAGGCAAAAGAAAGCGGTGAAGAGAAAGTTATTCTATTCCAACTTTCTGGTCACGGACTTATCGATATGATGTCTTACGAGAAATATCTGCACGGAGGTTTAACAAACTATGAAGTGCCTCAAGATTTAATTGATGATAGCATAGCTAAAATACAAGACTTACAGCCTTAATATTCTGTACGTCTTCTCTTTGATGAAGCCTTAGAAGCAGCGTTAGCATCTTCTAGGGCTTTTTTATTTTTAAGATTGTAGATGTCGTATTGGTCTTTTGGACGCATATATTCGTAGTCGGCGTAGCCGCCAAGGCGAGTAATGCTTGTTTGCTCTTTTTTGTCTGGAGTGTACATGATGCCATTTGAGGCTGGTGTCATTACAATCTTTTTGATTTGGTTTTTATCGCCAAAATATAGGTAAAGTTCACTACTTTCTGCTTTGTTTATACCTACGTATTCTGTAGGAGAGTCTTCTGCTTTGTCTTTGCTGTCTTCTTCTACAAAATATACAGAAAGAGCATTGCCACTAACATCTGCTTTGTAGAGTTTGCCATCGTTAAGGTATGCTATAATATGTTTGCCTGATACCTGATTTATGGCTAGAGTGTCTTCTTTTGAGTATATAAATGCAGAGCCTACAATATCAACCCTGTCAACCATCTCATTTTTGGTGTACATTTTAATAGTTTCTCCAGTGATTTGGTTGTTTTCATTCCAAAGTATAGGAGCACCAAACATTTGAATAGTAGAGTCTTGTGAATTGTAGTATAATGAGTCGCATAGAGATTGGAAGTCTATGTGCCATGATTGCACATTGTAATATGCTTTTAGTTTGGTGTTGTTTTCTTCTGATGCGTCGTAGAAGATAGTGTCTGAGGTAATAAACATACTATCTACGCTTGAGAAGTCTATTACTGTGGCTTTTTTGGTTGTAAATCCTTTGCGTGTCTTTTCGTTGTATAGACCGTAGTCTCCAACAAGTAGTAAGCATTCTGAAGAGTCGCGTAGGGCTACGTTTTTAAAGCCTTCTGCCTCTCCTGTACGTTGGTTGTAATAAAGTGTATCGGCAGACAATTTGCGACCTTTTGTGCCTCTAATGTGTGAGTTGTCTATAAGTTTGGCATTGTCTTTTATGGTGTTGTACCAACCATATTCAGAATAGATACGTGTGCTATCTTGTACAATGTCTGAAGGTCCTAGAATGTAGGCTATTTTCTCTACAGTTTGGTACTTAAGTGTGTCTGAGAATAAGTCAAAGTCTTTGTTGTTTAGAACTACGTTGTTTTGAAATATTGCGATATCTAGGTCTGGGTAATATTTGCCGTTTGTTGAGGTTAGAACATTGGTAGAGTCAACAATTTTACCGCCTTGGAAGTAGTATCCTATATTTGCTTTTCTGTCGTAGTTTAGTGAGTCTGTGTACAATGTAAGTTCTTTGTTTTCCATTCTTACATTGTGTCTTAGACGCGCCATTTTGCTGTCGCCATTGTAGAATAGGTGGTCTGCATATACAGTAAGGCTATCGCCTTGAATCATCTTTATATTGCCGTGTGCGCTAATGTTGTTTGACTTGTTGTAGAAATATGCTTTGTCGCAATACATTAGAGCTTCGTCGTGTCTAAACACTACGTTTCCATTTAAGATTTGGCAGTCTGGGTATTTTTCTTCATCGAAATCTAGGGTTTCAGAATGTTCTAGGTAGATAAGAGTTTTCCCAGCAAATGAGAACATTAGCGATGCAAGGATAAATGTAAGTAATATGTATGTTTTTTTTAGCATATTATTTTATCCAACCAGGGTAATGGAATTTGCAGTTTTTGTATTCTGGAGATATTAGAATAAATGTTTCTTGTTGTTTTTCTTTAATCCAGTTTTCGATAAGTTCTTGGTTTTTATATGCTGTAACCAAGTCTTTTAGTTCTTGGAAGTCGTCTTGTGGATTGGCTTTGTGTGCTTTTATTCTAGATTTTAGACGAACAATGCATACCATTTCCTTGCCAGTTTCATTTTTGTATGAAAATGGTGAAGAAATTTCTCCTTCTTTCATAGTGTAAATTACTTTAGCTATTTCTGAAGGTAGGTCTTGAAGTTGGAATTTGGTGGTTCCGTTTTGTGGGTTTATCATTAAACCGTCATTTTGTTTTGACTTTTCGTCTTCTGAGAAGTTTTTAGCAGCCTCGCCAAATGTGGTTTCTCCTTTACGTATAGTAGTGGCAATGCTATCTAACTTAAGAGATGCTTCTTGTTTTTCTTTTAAACCAATTTTTGGGATAAGAAGAATATGACGACAGTTTACTTGGTCGTTTTTTCTTTCTATAAGTTGGATGATGTGATAGCCAAATTCAGTTTTAACTATACGTGAAACTTTGTTTGGATCGTATAGAGAGAATGCCATATTGGCAAATTCTGGTACGAGTTTGCCTTTTGTCATAAAACCAAGTTCGCCACCTTGTAGGGCTGAGCCTCTATCTTCTGAGTAAAGGATAGCTAGGGTAGAGAATTGGTATGTGCCAGATTCGATTTTTTCTCTAAAGTCGCGAAGCTGGCTTTTAATTCTTTCTTCTTCGGCTGAGGTAACTTCAGGGAATAAGCCTATAACTTGTACTTCTACTTTTTCTGGGATGTTTGGAATGCTGTCTTTTGGCATTTTATCGTAGAAGCGCTTAACGTCTTGTGGAGAAATTCTTACGCCAGATACTATATGCTGTTGCATTTGTTGCATAAGCAGTTGGTCTCTAACGTTGTTTGCCATTTCTTCTTTAATCTTACTCATAGGTTTGTTGAAATATTCTTCCAACTTTTCTTTTGAGCCTATTTGACTTACGAAATAGCGAATGCGTGAATCTACTTGTTGGTCTACAGTAGCGTCACTTACACTTAAACTATCTAGTTTTGCACCAGCAATAAATAGTTTTTGTAGTGCTATTTGCTCTGGAATGGTGCAGTATGGGTCTCCTTCTATAGGTGTTTTTTCGTATTTCCTACGTTGGATTTCATTTTCTATGTCTGAATATAGAATAGGCTCGTCACCAACCACCCAAATCACTTGGTCGATAACTTTGTAGTTTTGACCAAAAGTAAGGGCGCTAGAGAGTATAAAAAGTATAGTAAGGAGTTTGCGCATATTATTCTTCATTTTCATAGAAATGGACGATACCATTTTCTATGGCTTCGTTATATAGTTCTTGCCTAAAGTCTGTGATGAACTGTATTTTTTCTCTGTTTAATAATATATTGTAAAGTTCATCTTTTATAAGTTCGTATGGAGATGGTTCTCCTGCTTTGCATAGTCCTATTACTTTTAGGTAATAGCTATTTTCTTCTGATTGTTGTACAATAGTACCTCTGCTCAAGATAGGGTCTGTAGATTCTATCTTGTTTGGAAGATATTCTATTATTTTTGAGTATTCTGCCCAGTTGTCTATGAAAAATTCATATTTAAGTGCATTGCCAGTACAATAGCGCATAATAGACTCTAGATTTTCGTCGTTTATATCAGATAGTAGTCTAGAAAGCGAGTCTTGACCTTGGGCTGAGTTGTGTACTTGTATAAAAATACCTTTGATAAGAGGATTCTTAATTAAAAATGATTCTTTTTTCTTTTCGTATAATGATACAAGTGAGTCTTCTGGTATTTGTTGTAGTTTTTCTAGTATAAGTTGTTGTTGGTATTTATTGATGATTAACTCATGTTTGTAGATTTCTGTAAGTTTGTCTATCTCTTTTGAGTTGCCAACATTTTCTTTTGCTTTCTTATACATTAAGTTGCTAATTATCCACTGTTTTTTGTAGCTGTCTGCATATTTTGCACTATCGGCTACGCTAAGATCTCTAGGGATAACTTGTTCTATTTCATCAAGATAAAGAAAATTTCCGTCCATCTCTAGCACTGCATTGCGAGTTAAGTCTCTTTGTATTTGTTGACAAGAGACTAGTGTGCAAAGTGCTAATATGAAGAAAATTGCCTTTTTCATTTTATGGTTTTAAGTATATTTTGGTTTACCTTAATGGTATATTTTTCTCTAAGTTGTTTAATCCAGTTTTTTTCTAGTTCGTCTTGGTATTGGCTAATAACAATGCCACGAACTTTGTTGTATGGCTTGTCGAAATTTCCTTTTTCGTAGATAGCTTTTAGGGCTTCTTCGTCTTTAGAGGCTTTGTCCCAAACAACATCTTTGCTAATATTGAAAAGTAGGATGCCGTCGCGATATTCTTGCATTAGGTATCCAAATTCTGGATATTTCTTTTCAAGGTTAGCGTCTGCAAATCTTAATACCTCAATGTCTGTTAAGGTGTCTGCTAGTTTGTATTCTTTTCTTGTTTTGTTTATAAAACTTTCTCTAACTAATGCTGCACGTTCGTCCATTCTTATGCGAGTTTGGATTTGTGGCATCCATCTGTTGTAGTCTGGTTTGTCGTGTTTTTCGATTAGTTGGATAATGTGGAAACCGTATGGAGCTTCTACTACTTCTGTATAGTCTCCTGGGTATTTTAATGCAAATGCTGCGTCTTCAAAAAGTTCGTTTGTTTGGCCTGTTGAAACCCAATATGGAAGAATGCCACCTGGTTTGGTGTTTTTGTCTTCTGAGTGAGCTTTTACAAGGTCTTCAAATAATCCACCGTTTTCTAGTACAGAGTGAATTCTATGCATTTCTTGTCTGATAGCATCTATTTGAGCAGAGTCTGCATCTTCTGGTTTGCGTTTGAAAATATGGGCTACTTGAACTTCGCCTCTTGTAGGTCTTGTTTTGTGTACTTTGATTAGGTGATAACCAAAGTTTGTTTTGATAGGGTCGCTTATTTTCCCTTTTTTAAGTGAGAACGCTGCATTTTCAAATGGATAAACCATTGTCATGCCTGTGACCCAACCTAAATTGCCTTCGTTGTATCTCACAGAAGGGTCTTCTGAAACTTCAACTGCTAGTTTGTTGAAGTCCATTTTTTTAGAACGCTTTTTGGCTGCTAAAGCTTTTTCTAAGGCAACAGAGTCTTCTGGGAAATCGGTTCTGAAAAGGATGTGGCTTACATAAATATCCTTAAGGAGATTGTTGTAAGCCTCCTTCTCAAATTCTTTTATTTTAACACTGTCGGTTAAATATGCTGCTGCAAGTGGAGCACGATAAGCATTGAACTCTTCGCCAAAAGAGCTCGCTGTATCGTATTTTAGTGAATAAGCCTCTTCTACTTTTAGTTTAAAGTTTATAAACATTTCCATATATGCCTCTGCTGATAGAGTGTCAGACTCTATATGGTTGTTTTTCTTGTAGTAGTATTCAAACTCTTGTTTTGAAATTTCTCTGTCATTTATTGTAAGTAGAGTTTGTGCTACAATAGATGAACAAACAATTAAACTACTAAGTATTAAAGCTAATTTTTTCATTATTCTCCTCTTGAATAGTTAGGTGCTTCTTGTGTAATTGTAACGTCGTGTGGGTGATTTTCTTTCACACCAGCAGCTGTGATTCTGGTAAATTTAGCATTGTGAAGCATATCAATGTTTTTAGCTCCGCAATATCCCATACCAGAACGTAAACCACCAAGTAGTTGGTAAACAACTTCGTAAAGAGAACCTTTGTATGGAACGCGTGCTGCGATACCTTCTGGAACAAGTTTCTTAACGTCGTCTTCTGCATCTTGGAAGTAGCGGTCTTTAGAGCCTTTTTGCATAGCTTCTAGAGAACCCATACCACGATATGATTTGAATTTACGTCCGTTGTAGATGATAGTGTCGCCAGGAGATTCTTCTACACCAGCAAGTAGTGAGCCAACCATGATTGAACTAGCACCTGCTGCTAGGGCTTTCACCATGTCGCCTGAGTAACGGATACCACCGTCGGCGATAACTGGAACACCTGTGCCTTCTAGTGCTTTTGATACTTCGTAGATAGCAGAAAGTTGAGGAACACCAACACCTGCGATAACACGGGTGGTACAGATAGAACCTGGTCCGATACCAACTTTAACAGCGTCAGCGCCTGCTTCAACTAATGCTTTTGCAGCTTCTGGAGTAGCGATATTACCTACTACGATATCAATTTGTGGGAATCTTTTCTTAGCTTCTTTAAGTGTGTCGATAACGCCTTTTGAGTGGCCGTGAGCAGTGTCGATAATGATAGCATCTACACCTGCTTCTACTAGAGCTTCGATACGTTGGAATGTGTCACCTGTTACACCTACACCAGCAGCTACGCGAAGACGACCTTTTGAGTCTTTGCAAGCCATAGGTTTGTCTTTTGCTTTAGTGATGTCTTTGTATGTAACAAGACCAACTAGTTTGCCGTCTTTGTCTACTACAGGAAGTTTTTCGATTTTATGTTTTTGAAGAATTTCTGCTGCGTCTTCTAGGTTTGTAGTTTGATGTGTTGTTACTAAGTTGTCTTTGGTCATAATTTCGTCCACAGTTTTCTTAGTATTACGTTCAAAACGTAGGTCGCGGTTTGTAACAATACCTAGTAGGTAGTTGTTTTCATCAACTACAGGGATACCACCAATGTGGAATTCTTTCATAAGTGCAAGAGCGTCTGCTACAGTTTTGCCAGAAAGAATGCTCACTGGATCGTATATCATACCGTTTTCTGCACGTTTTACTGTGTGTACTTGGCGAGCTTGTTCTGCGATAGGCATGTTTTTGTGGATAACGCCGATACCACCCTCACGAGCGATAGCAATAGCAAGCTTAGCTTCTGTAACAGTATCCATTGCTGCAGAAACGATAGGGGTTTTTAACTCGATGTTGCGTGAGAAACGTGTTGTTAATTCAACATCACGTGGCACAACTTCTGAATAGGCTGGGATTAAAAGGACGTCGTCGAAGGTAAGACCGTCCATAACGATTTTGTCTGCAATAAATGACATAGCTATAATATTAGAAATTTATTGCGTGCAAATTTAGTAAAAAAACTCGGTTTTAGGCGAATTTTATGCCTAAAATTTACTAATTGAGCCCTAAAAAATGCTTAAAAAATCTTACCAACTAAATTTACTTCCGTCGAGCGATAGTTTGGTGTTTGGGAATATGGCTTTTGCTTCCTGTAAAAGTGGGTTTAAATCGCCATATCTAGCGGAATAATGTCCTATGATAAGTTGTTTTACATTGGCCTTTAGGGCAATGTTTGCAGCATCGCTTGCGGTGCTGTGAAGCGTAGCTTTACAACGGTGTCTTTCGCTCTCGGCAAAGGTGGATTCGTGGAAAAGTGTATCTACTCCTTCTATGATAGGAATGATGCGCTCGGTGTAGGCTGTGTCTGAGCAATATGCGTATGATTTTGGAGGAGTAGGAGGGGTGATAAGGCGTGAGTTTGGTACAATTCTGCCGTTTTCATCGATGAAATCTGCTCCTTCTTTTATGTTTTTTATGTCTTTAACGCCTATTTTGTAGAATTTAACTAGTTCGCCATCGATATGTGGAAGTCCTTCTTTTTCTTTGAATAGGAAACCACAAGTAGGCATGCTATGAACTAGCGGAATGGTGCTCACGGTAAGACTTCTGTCTTCGTAGATAACTTCGTTTTTAAGTGGGTCGAAATCTTCGAAGAAAACCTTGAAGGTGAGGTCTTTGCAGAAATAGTCTAATTGAGGTTGTAAGGTTTTTTTTAGGTCTGGGTGGGCGTGAATATACATGTCGTTTGTATGGTGAAGCATACCCAGGGTTGATATTACAGAAATAAGACCAAAACAGTGGTCGCCGTGTAAATGGGAAATGAAAACGTGTCCCATTCTGTTGGTTTTAACTTCGTATTTTCTTAGTTGGAACTGTGTGCCGTCTGCACAATCTATCATAAAACTCTTGTTGTGAGTTTGAAGTATCTGTGAAGAAGAAAATCTGCCAAATGATGGGATGGCAGAACCTGTTCCTAATATAGTTAGATTGAAGTTCATTTTATTTCGAATGTAATATTGTCTGTTGTTTTAATTTCTTTATTATCAAGTAGTAATCTAATGGAATCGATTACTTTATTTGGCTCTTCGTTTAGTTTGTTTATGATAATGTTTAGTCTTAGAGCACCTTCTTTTTTTAGCAGATTTATGATTTTATCACTAATGTTGGTGGTGCTGTTTTTTTCTAAACATACATCGCAAATGCCACAACTTAAGGTGTTGTCTTCGCCAAAATAGTCTAATAACAATTTGCTTCTACAGTGGTTGTTGTCACTTACGTAGTTTATCATAGTTTCCATTCGGCTTTTGTATCTTGCAAGGCGATGCTCATATACATCGGTAGAAATTCTTAAAATTTCTGATGGTATTCTGTCTTGCAAATATCTAATGGCAGGTGAGCTTTTCTTTGGTATATAGTCTATGATGCCTGTTTTTCTTAGCCAAGAAAGTATCTCGTACACTCTGTTTGCGTCCATGCCAGTGTCGAGAGAAATTTCTGTTTCGCTCACAATGGTGTAATCGGCAAATATGCCAGAGTATTTTCTAAGTAGATATTGCATTACTAAGTCTTCTTCTTCGGAGAATACGGTGTCGTAAAGCAAACGTCTAGATCTGGTAACAATAACTCGAGAGTATTGTTCTTTTTCTTCTTTGTACTGAATATATCCGTCTAGGTCTAGGATACGAATTGCTGCTTGTACAGGCAATATTGGAAGGTGAAACTTACGGCAGAAGTCTTCTAGATTGAAGTCGAATGTGTTGCCCTCGCCATAGTTTACTCCAAGTTGAAAATAGTTGCCTAGTTGGTTATAAACGTTGCAGATAAATTCTTTTGTAGGGAAATTGTCTGTAAGACGTTTTTTTATTTGGCTGAGGTCTTTTTTGCTATAAAGAAGGATGCACTCAGCATAGTTTCTATCACGCCCTGCACGGCCTGCTTCTTGGAAATATGCTTCTACACTGTCTGGAATATCTATGTGTATAACAAGTCTAACGCCTGGTTTGTGGATGCCCATACCAAAGGCATTGGTGGCTACCATTACTTTAAACTGGTTGTTTTTCCAGCCCTCTTGTTTTAGGTCTTTTATTGCGTTGTCGAGCCCTGCGTGAAAAAAGTCGGCAGATATGCCGTTTTTACCAAGCATTTCTGATACTTCTTTGGTCTTTTTTCTGTTTCTTACGTAAATAATGGCACTACCTGGTGTTTTAGTAAGAAGTTTTATAAGCTCTTCGTCTTTGTTTTCTGTAAGTTTTACTTTGTAGGCAAGGTTGCTTCTGTAGAAACTTATGCGTTTTACATTTTCTTCTCTAAAAAGCAGAGACGCTTGAATGTCTTTTGCTACTTCTGGTGTGGCAGTGGCAGTAAGTGCTAGAAATGGCACTTTAGGCAGAATTTCACGAATTTCTGCTATTTTTTTGTATTCTGGACGGAAGTCGTAACCCCATTGAGAGATACAGTGGGCCTCATCTACTGCTACCATACTAATGTTCATATATGGTAGAGCTTCTAGGAAGGTGTCTGTAGAAAGTCTTTCTGGGGAAACGTAGATAAATTTATAGTTTGCTCTAGGGTCGTTTGTTTTGTTGAAACAAATGTTGTCTAGGCATTGTTTGTATTGGGTGTATGTAAGACCAGAGTGAAGGGCGATTGCTCTTATTTCCTTTTTTTTAAGGTTTTCTACTTGGTCTTTCATTAAGGCAATAAGAGGGGTAATAACCAAACATCTGCCCTCTTGACAAAGGGCAGGCACTTGAAAGGTTATAGATTTACCGCCGCCAGTAGGAAGGAGTCCTAGAGTGTCTTTCCCACTG
Organism: Candidatus Enterocola sp.; assembly: GCA_045611845.1. Classification (GTDB taxonomy): domain Bacteria; phylum Bacteroidota; class Bacteroidia; order Bacteroidales; family Paludibacteraceae; genus Enterocola. The sequence goes on from JAZKXZ010000025.1 coordinate 55,343, forward strand.
CCTATGGATTCGATAATATCACTTTGTGATGGCCTAAATTCGTCGTAACCCCAATATTGCTTTAATTTCTGTAGGTATGGCGTCATGTTAACTGAATGTCTTTAACCATTAGTTGAATGCTTTTTTTGCCATTGAAGTTATTTTCCTCTAGGGTGTAACAGATGTTGAATGGTCTTCTGCTCTTGATGTGTTCAATACATTTTTGTGGATTTTCTACATTGAAAGCAATGCCACTGCATCTGATGTTTCTGTTGTCTATGTTGCAAACGTCTAGTTTTAGGTGTTTTTGGTCTTGACCCACAAGTTTGCAACCGCCAGCATCAACAACACCAGAGGTAACGAATATAGGTTTTGTATTTTCTGGTCCGTATGGAGCAAATTGACCTAGTTTGTCGAAGAAACTATCGTTTATTTCGTTTAGTGATAGTTCTGTGTCTATGTCTATTTGTGGAATTTTTTGCTCGTCGGTGATATTTTCACTCACATATTTTTCAAATCTGTCTTTAAACTCTTTTACATTTTCGAGTTTAAGGGTAAGACCAGCTGCGTAGATGTGACCGCCAAAGTTTTCTAGTAGGTCACGACAAGAGTCTATGGCTTTGTATAGGTCGAAACCAGCAATAGAACGAGCAGAACCTGTTGCCATACCATTTGAAAGTGTTAATACAACGGCTGGTTTGAAATATTGTTCGCTAAGGCGTGATGCTACAATACCTATAACGCCTTTGTTCCATTCTTGGTTATATACCACGATAGAACTTTTTTCATCTAGGTTTTTAAGTTTAAGAATTTCTCTGTGTGCCTCGTCGGTGGCTTGTTTGTCTAGGTCTTTTCTGGTCTTATTATAATTGTCGATAAGGTCGCTTTTTTCTTTTGCAGATGTGTAATCTTTTGCAACAAGAAGTTCTACGGCTTCTCTACCAGAACTCATTCTGCCAGAGGCGTTGATGCGAGGACCTATCTTGAAAACAATATCGCTAGTGGTAATTTCTTTGCCTTTAAGGTCGCAAACATCTATAATGGCTTTAATGCCTATACTTGGATTGCTGTTTAGTCTTTTAAGACCATATTGCATTAGTACACGGTTTTCGCCTGTGATAGGCACAATGTCTGATGCTATACTCACGGCTAGGAGGTCTAGAAGTGAGAATAGTTTTTCCATAGGAATATTGTTGTTTATGGCAAAAGCCTGCATAAGTTTGAAGCCTACGCCACAACCAGAAAGGTGTCCGTATGGATATGTTGAGTCTGTGCGTTTTGGGTCTAAAACTGCTACCGCATTAGGTAGTGTATCATCTGGAGTATGGTGGTCGCAGATGATAATATCTATGCCTTTTTCTTTTGCGTAGTTTACTTTTTCGATGGCTTTAATGCCACAGTCTAGTACTATAATTAGTGAAAAAGAATTTTCAGCAGCATAGTCGATGCCTTTGTATGACACGCCGTAGCCTTCATCGTTTCTATCTGGTATATAGAAGTCGATGTTTGAGGTACATTGTTGAAGGAATTTATATACAAGTGTTACAGCTGTGGTGCCATCCACATCGTAATCACCATAAACTAGAATTTTTTCTCTATTGCCAAGGGCTGCGTTTAGTCTTTCTACAGCCTTGTCCATGTCGTTAAGCAGGAATGGATCGTGTATTTCTCTTAGCTTTGGGAAGAAAAAGTTATTTGCTTCCTCTACTGTGGTAATACCTCTTTGAACAAGTAAAGTGCAAAGAGCTGGGCTAATTCTTAGTTTTTGTGATAGTTCGTTTCTACATAATTCTTCTTTTTCGTTTAGGTTATTAATAATCCATTTGTGAAGCATATATATTTTTTATTTGTTTATAGCGGAAGAATGCTTAATTTTGCCGTTGCAAAATATCAATTTGTAAAGATAGGTAAAATTTTTTTATTTTCATAATATGAACGAGATAAAAAAAATGGTAGAGGTGCTTCGCTCAGGAGGCTTGATTCTATATCCAACAGATACAGTGTGGGGAATAGGTTGTGATGCGACAAATGAGGAGGCTGTAAAAAAGATTTTTAAGTTGAAAAAACGCGAAGATAGCAAGTCGCTTATTGTGCTTGTGGATAGAGTAGATAGACTTTCTGCATATGTGGATGATGTGCCAGATGTGGCTTGGGATTTGGCAGAAGTGTCTGATACTCCGCTAACTATAATTTATCCTACAGGAAAAAATCTAGCCCCAAATGTGATGGCAGAAGATGGAAGCGTGGGCATAAGAGTAACCAATGAAGAGTTTTCTAAGGCGCTTTGCTATGCTTTTCGTAAACCAATTATTTCTACATCTGCAAATATAAGCGGAAATCCAACTCCAGAGAATTTTTATCAAATAGAAGACGAAATAAAAAATGGGGTGGACTATGTGGCAGAGGCTCGCAGAAACGAAGATGAAAAAAAATCGCCTTCTTCTATTATAAAATTTGAAAAAAATGGTACTTTTGCAGTACTAAGAAAGTAAGATGAAAAAGAAATTGGTGGATTTATATGATAGTCTGCTTAAATGGCGTGAAGATAACATACCAGCAAAGCAGTTTGCGCTCGTGTTGAGTTTGGTGGTGGGGATCCTAACTGCGCTGGCTGCGTGTCTGCTTAAATGGGCTATTCATGGAATCCAATATTTGCTTACCACAAACTTTGAATACTATTCAGGTAACCTTCTTTATTTGCTTTACCCAGTAGTGGGTATTCTACTTTCAGGTCTTTTTGTAAAGTATATTTTAAGAGACGATATAAGCCACGGTGTTACTAAAATTCTTTATGCTATTTCTCAGCGAAAAAGTATAATGAAACTTCACAATACATGGAGTTCTGTGGTGGCAAGTTCGGTGACCATCGGTTTTGGTGGTTCGGTAGGGGCTGAGTCGCCTGTGGTATTGACTGGTTCTGCCATAGGCTCAAACTTGGGTCGTTTCTTTAAGATGGACCAAAAGACACTTATGCTAATGGTAGGTTGTGGTGCAGCCGGTGCTATTAGTGGTATTTTCCAGGCTCCAATAGCAGGGGTGGTGTTTACCCTAGAGGTGCTTATGATAGATATGACATTTAACTCTATTGTGCCTCTGCTAATATCTTCTGTTACAGCTACTTCTCTTTCTTATTTCCTACTTGGTAAAACAGTGATGTTTAATCTAGCCGGAGAAGATTTCTCTTTGGAAAGAATACCAATGTACATACTTTTAGGTGTGATGTGTGGTTTTGTTTCTTTGTACTACACAAGGGGGATGAACAAGGTAGAAGGTGTGTTTAGAAAACTAAATACTTTTTGGTCGAAGTTGCTTGTAGGAGCATTGATGTTGAGTGCCTTAATCTATTTGTTGCCACCTCTTTATGGTGAAGGGTATGACTCAATCAATCATTTGCTTAGTTTAGACCCAGAAAGATTATTTGAAAATAGTTTATTCTTTGGTTTTAGAAATAACGACTATATAGTGTTAGTCTATCTTACACTTATTGTGCTGTTTAAATTGGTGGCAACAGCTGCCACAAATGGTGCAGGTGGTGTAGGTGGTTTGTTTGCTCCATCGCTATTTGTGGGCTGTATTGTAGGGTATATATGTGCTCTAATACTACAAATGTGCGGATTTGATGTGCCTGCTCAAAACTTTGCTCTTGCCGGTATGGCAGGTGTGATGTCGGGTATTATGCATGCTCCGCTTACTGGTATATTCCTTATTGCTGAACTTTCTGGTGGTTATGATTTATTTATGCCACTAATGATTGTGTCTGTAATTTCGTTTATAACAATTTATATATTTGAGCCACATAGTATATATGCTATGCGTCTTGCTCATAAGGGCGAACTAGTAACTCACCACAAAGACCGTGCAGTACTTTGCTTGATGCGTATGCAAAATGTGATAGAAACAGATTTGCAAACAATTAGTCCGGAGGCAAAACTTGGCGATTTGGTGAAACTGATTTCTACATCGAAACGTAATATTTTCCCTGTGGTGAAAAAAGATGGTACATTTATAGGTATAGTTTCGCTAGAAGAGGTGAGAAATATAATGTTTCGTCCAGAACTTTATAACAGATTTACTGTAAAGAAACTTATGATTTACCCACCAGAAAAGGTAGATGTAAAGGATTCTATGGATGTTGTTATGGAGAAATTTGAGCAAACTCAAGCTTGGAACCTTCCTGTGCTTGATGGTAATAAATATGTGGGTTATGTATCAAAATCTAAAATCTTCAGTGCATATCGCGAGGTTTTAGTAGAGTTCTCTGATGATTAATTTTTTTATTATCTTTGTGCGTTGCTATGCTAAAAAGAATTGATTTCTATATCATAAAGAAGTTTCTGGGCACATACGTGTTGTCCATTATACTTATTATTAGTATAGCCATTGTTATAGACATTACAGAAAAGATGGATAACTTCTACAATGAAGGATTAGACTTTAAAACCATTGTTTCTGAATACTACATTTATTTTATACCTTATTATACAAACTTATTTAGTTCTCTTTTTGTCTTCTTATCTGTAATCTTTGTTACCTCAAAACTGGCGTTCAACTCAGAGATTATTGCAATGCTTGCCGGGGGTATAAGTTTTAAGAGAATTTTGGTTCCATATCTTATTTCTGCTGCAATAATTGCTGCTGCTACATTTTATATAAGTTCTGAAATAATTCCTCCGGGCATTAGAGAAAGGCTTAAATTTGAGTATAAATATGTGGAACATAAGAAGTTTGAGTCTAGTTTGGAGCATCAACAACTTAGAATCTCAGACAACGAAATTGTATATGTGGAAAGATATGATATAACCAAAAATATGGGTTATAAATTTTCTTACGATAAGTTCAATGGAAAGAAATTGGAGGAAAGGATTACAGCACTGAGAATTCAGTATGATTCTTTATATAATTGGACTGCATTTAATTGTATGCAAAGAAAATTTACAGACCTAAAAGAAGAGGTTAGTACTTCCGATGAAATGAAGTTGGAGCTGAATATGATTCCAAAAGACTTTGTGAAGGTGGTAAAAGAATATGAACAATTAACTACAAACGAACTTATAGAATATCTAGATATACAAAGCAAACGTGGACTTGCTGGGCTTAATGCTTATGAGCTTGAACTACAAAAACGCATTGCCAATCCTTTTGCGGCATTTGTCTTAACATTGATTGGGGTGTCTGTGGCTTCGAGAAAGTCTAGAGGGGGAACTGGATTTCACATCTTCATTGGGTTCCTGCTAAGTGTTACCTATATTCTATTCAATATGGTTTCTTCTTCACTTACCATTAAGGGTGGGGTAAATCCGATGCTATCTGTTTGGCTGCCAAATGTGATTTATCTTGTCATAGGTATCTACCTATATAGAATAGCTCCAAAATAAAAAAAACCGCACTGCCATTTGTGATCCAAACTTTTAAAAGAAAGGATTTGAGGCTTCGGTTATCTTTGTAATCTACCCAGAACACGAGGAACAGTAGCACGCCATTGATATACCTAAAGTATCTCGGTTAATAATTGATTGTTAAGTTTCCCAAAATGTGTCAGTGCGGCAGTACAAAGGTACTACATTATTCTTGAATGTGCAATAATAATTTTTTTGAAAAATTTTTGTCAAAAAATTTGGTAGTTATTTGAAAAGGTTATATATTTGCAATGAAATTAAAATTGTAATCATTACAACTAAGTAATGATAATAAAAAGGAGGTGCAAATGCCAGTAAAGATTAAGACATATTTACAAGAAAGAGGAATAAATCCTTCTATGCAGAGAGTGGCTGTAATGCATTATCTATTAAATAATTTCACTCATCCTACAGTGGATGAGATACATTCAAACCTTTCTGATAGTATTCCAACGCTGTCTAAAACTACAGTTTATAATACTTTGAAAGTTTTAGTAGATAATGGAGCAGCGTTGCAGCTTACGATAGATGAGAAAAATACTCGTTACGACGGAAATATTACTCCTCATGCACATTTTATCTGTCTAGGATGTGGTTGTGTACACGATGTGGAGCCAATAAAACTAGATGAGGTAAGCCTTTCAAAATACAAAAACTTGAGAATTACAGAAACTCAGGTGTATTACAAAGGATTTTGTGAAAAATGCTATCAACAAAAGCTTCTTAGTGAGGCGGAAAATAGAAATAAATAATTAACAATTTAATTAATACTAAAATGAAAAAATTTGTATGTACAGTATGTGGTTATGTTCATTATGGCGAGCAACCACCAGCAGTTTGTCCAAAATGTAAACAACCAGCTAAGGTTTTCAAGGAAGTAAAATAATAATAAAAAAAATAAAGTCATGAAAAAATTTATATGTACAGTATGCGGATATGTTCACGAAGGTGAAACAGCTCCAGAATTCTGCCCACAATGTAAACAACCAGCTAACAAATTTAAAGAACTAGAAGAAAACGGTGCTTTAGAGTTTGTAACAGAGCATGTTATCGGTATCGCTGCTGATACAGATGACGAAATGAAAAAAGACCTTAACGCTCACTTCCTTGGCGAAGCTACAGAAGTAGGTATGTACCTAGCACTGAGCCGTCAAGCAGACCGCGAAGGTTATCCAGAAATTGCAGAAGCATTTAAACGTTATGCATGGGAAGAAGCAGAACACTGCGCTAAATTTGCAGAACTTCTTGGTGAAGTAGTTTGGGATACCAAAACTAACCTAGAAAAACGTATGAACGCAGAAAGCGGTGCTTGCGCAGATAAAATGCGTATTGCAAAACGTGCTAAACAACTAGATCTTGACGCTATCCACGATACAGTTCACGAAATGGCAAAGGACGAAGCACGTCATGGTAAAGGTTTTGAAGGTTTATACAAACGTTATTTTGGTAAATAAGAAATTTTTCTTATCTTCACAACCTAAATTACAAACAATTTAAAAATTATTGTCATGAAAAGTATAAAAGGCACAAAAACAGAAAAAAATCTTCTAATTGCTTTTGCAGGTGAAAGCCAAGCTAGAAACAGATACACATTCTTTGCTAGCGTTGCAAAAAAAGAAGGTTACGAACAAATTTCTGCAAACTTCACAGAAACAGCTGAACAAGAAAAAGAACACGCTAAAAAATTCTTCAAATTCTTGGAAGGTGGCGATTTAGAAATTACTGCAACTTACCCTGCTGGTAAAATCGGTAATACTATCGAAAACCTAAAAGCAGCAGCTGCTGGCGAACACGGTGAATGGGCTATCGACTATCCAGAAATGGCTAACGTGGCAGACGAAGAAGGTTTCCCAGAAATCGCAGAAACATATCGCAGAATTGCTATCGTAGAAAAAATGCACGAAGACAGATACAATCGCTTCTTACAAAATATTCTAGACGGCAAAGTATTTGTGAAAGACACTGAAGTAACATGGCAATGTCGCAACTGCGGTTACATCCTAGATGGCAAAGAAGCTCCAGAACTTTGCCCAGCATGCCAACACCCAAAAGCATACTTCGAAGTGAAAAAAGAAAATTATTAATCATAATTAACTAATATCCGAAAAGAGGCTGACAATACTGTCAGCCTCTTTTTTTTATTTAATACTACGGCATTTTTAATTAATATATTTTAAAGCACTAATAGTAAAATTCTCTATACTTTTGGTTGTATAAAACTTAAATAAAACGTTTGAATTAAAAGTTATGAAAAGATTTTACTTATTAGTATTAATATATATATTTATTAATATTTCAGTGTCTTCTGCCAAGGTTGCAGAAAGGACTATGTTTGTGTGTTCAGGTGAATTGAGAAATTCACAAAGTGTTAAAAAGAGCGAATATCCTTCGCTGGAAGTTTTAAGAGGAGATTCTATAAAATTTACAGCTGTTTGGGATGATTTGTCAAAAATTAATTATTATTATTTGTGGCAAATGTCAACTGATGCAGAATCTTGGAGCGTAGTTAATCCTTATAATTTCGAGGATAATGAATATGAAGAAGTAGTACTAGAAGAAGGTGTAAAATATTATAGAGTAGTGGTTTTAACAGATTATTCTCTTTATTTCCAGTATGATAATATAGAAGACTGTGAAGATTGCAAGATTTCTGATATAGTAGAGGTGATTACTAAGTCTTTAGATTTAACCTACGAAGTATTAAATCCAGAACCTTGTTTGGTGACAGAAACATTAAATCTAAGATTTTATGTGAAAAATCCATTGTCTAGAGCAGTAGAGAATGTAAAAGTAAATTTTGAAGTTCTTTCTGTTGAGGCATTACGTATTTCTGCCCTAGAAGACTCTAGTAATTTTAATGATTCTATATTGCAATGGAATGTGGGAACATTGTTGGCAGACGAAACAAAAACAATTGATATAGCTGTGAAGTCTCCTATGTTTTACTTCTCTTTAGGAGTGTATGTATCTACTGTTGAAAGTTTGCGTTGGCGAGATTATGAATATGCTTCCACAAAGGTGTATGTAGAGGAAATGTTTAGAGAATATATAGGCGACAGTTATAGTTTTTATACGGCTGAGGTTTGTGGGTCTTTGACGCCAAATATTGTGGATATTGCAACGTGTTGTGGCATAACAAGTAGTGATATTAGATTTTATGAGGATGAAGAGAGACAGAAGGAAGCCATAAGCATAGATACTTCTATACCTACACCAAAAGAAGGTAAGACATATTATATTGTAGGGGTTGACAAAAGTGGTTGTGAAAGCAAAATGACAGACTTTAAATTAATAGTAAGGGAAGCCCCAAAGATTGTGAAAGCAGAACCAGAAGATACTATTTTATGCAATATAGATGGAGAGATGGTAGATAGAGCAACTATAAACTATAAAATAGAAGGAGGAATTCCTCCATATACCATATATTATTCAAGTTATGATATAAACAATCCAGACTATTCTATCGACAATTTTGTAACAGTACAGTCTGCAGAAGGTAGTTTTGATGTATTTCCACTTATGTCGTCTGAATATAAAATTACATCAATATTTTCCCATGACCATTGTTGGACAGACCAAGATGTGGCGCCATTTAGAATCTATATGCCACGTTCTCATAAATGTTATGTTAGCACTTTACTCGATTATAAATTGGTTGGAGAAGACTACAAAGTGTCTTTTGATGATATAGATGGAGAATTTGATACGTATCAATGGCAAGTGTCGTACGACAATGGAAATACATTTGAAGATTTAATAGATACAGTAAATCCAGAAGTAGATACTATTAATGTGGTCTCTGGTGCTCAAACTTCTGAGCTTACAATATCAAATTTAGATGCGATGCAGGATGTTGCTAGATATAGAGTGAAACTCTCAAATAGTAGTATTCCATGTATAGTTAATTATTCTAGTTCTTCTATGCTGAGAATGTATAATTACTCTATGTTAGCGCTTAATATATTTTCTGAAGATGTATCTGAAGAATATATTTGTGAAAATGAGAAGGTAGAATTAAGATGTGATATATTTAATGGTGAAGCGAAAGTCTATGAAGATATGGAGATAAAATTGGATTTCTCTGTCCCACTAGAAGACTTAGTAGTAATCCCAAGTAATGGGACCTACGATTATGAGACTAGTATATGGTCTATTGATACATTGGGAATAGGACGTCATGAAGATATATCAATATCATTTAATGCTACAGAAGATGTTATTATAAGATTTAATTGTGGTAGTGATAGTATATCAGCCAGTTTTAATATCTTGGGCACTCCTGTTATAGGAACACTACAAACTCCAGAACCAGTTTGTGAAGGTGCAAACCTATGTGCTATAGTGCCAGATATTCAAGAAGGGTATGATGTAACTGACGTAATTTGGCATTTAGATGATAAATTAATAGATTTAGGTGCTGTTTTATTTAAAGAGAATAATGGTTCTGAATTGCAATGCGAGGTGGTGAATAAGTGTGGCTCTACAATGTCAAACAAAGTGCAAATAGAAGTAAAAGGAGCGCCTGAGATAGGAAGGTTAAATGAAGGCATATACTCAGTATGCGAGGGAGAAGTTTTAAATCTTACTGCTCCTACAATTGAAACATATGGGAATACGGATATAAAAGGGAGATGGGTTTTAAATGGTGAGACATATACAGAAGGAACTCCAATTTATAAGATAAATGATAAATATTATGAACTTCGTTATGAAGTAGAAGGCGAGTGTGGTGGCGTAATTAAAAGTCCATGGGACTATTATTTTGTTGTGCTTGAAGATATAAAATTGGGGGAACTAAAAACTCCAGAACCTATTTGTGATCAATCTCTTTTTGTTCCGAGTGCTCCAATAATATCTTTAAAAGGAACAAATTTTATATCTGAGAGGTGGGTGTTGGATGGCGAGGAATATGATGGTGATATTATTACACACGAGAAAAATGGGAAAAAACTTTATTATGAAGTTACTCAATCTTGTAATGGCAAAGAAAGTGTTGTAAGATCAAATGAGGTTGAACTTACTGTAATACCTCCAATAGAAATTCCTGATATTCCTGAAGTGTATGAATATGAAGAAGGAAAGGCTTTGAATTTGCCAAATCCTATAGTTGAATATTCTATTGAGCCAAATGATGTTATTAAATATAATTCTAAATGGACTTTGTTTGATGAAGATGAGTCGGTCGTGGTAGAAGATTATAAGGGACAGCCAATTTATGATGGTGAAATGATAAAACAAGCAAGATATGATGTAAAATCTATGGTATACTTGTCTCCAGAAGTTCAATACACGTGTGAACATATGTATTCTAATGCAGCGAAACTTATCCCAGAAGTGGCAACTGCATTAGAAGTTGTAATGGCAGACGAAGACGAAACAGTTTGGGCTACAGCTATTACTCCATATAACCAAAATGGGTTGAATGATACGTTTGCAGAAGGTATGCATGTGAAGGTTTTTAATAGTCGTTTGCAACAAATATTTGAAGGCGACAATGGTTGGGATGGCACTGCAAATATGGGTTCTCGTGGTGTAGGAGCGATACAACCTCCAGGTATTTATTACTATTCTGTTGTCTTGCCAAGCGGAGAAAAGAAGCTCGGATTGATAGAAATTGTTAGAATGTAAACTTGTGTCTTGTTTTTTTGCTTTTTTTACACTATTTTTGTAAGGTTTTTTAGTATAATTTCAATTTATTTATAAATAAACAAAAAAAATTATGTGGTTAATTAACTCTTCAGTGGGAAGAAAAGTCGTGATGAGTATCACGGGTGCTTCTTTAGTGTTGTTCTTACTTTTCCATGCTTCTATGAACTTAGTAGCAATTATTTCAGAAGAAGGATACAACATGATTTGTGAGTTTTTAGGTGCAAACTGGTATGCTCTTGTAGCTACTGCTGGTCTTGCAGGTTTAGTGGTGGCGCATATTCTATTTGCGTTTTACCTTACTGTACAAAATTATCGTGCACGTGGTAGTGAGCGCTATGCTGTATCAGCAAACCAAAAAGACGTATCTTGGGCTTCTAAAAACATGTTAGTTCTTGGTATCATCGTTGTTTTAGGTATTGGTTTACACCTATTCAACTTCTGGTACAAAATGCAATTTGCAGAAATCCTTCACATGGCAGGTGTAGCTGACGTAGACGTGGCTAAAGCAACTGACGGTGTTTACTGGATTAAAGAAACATTTGCAAATCCATTCTACTTTGGTGGTTATATTGTATGGCTAGCTGCTATCTGGTTCCACTTAACACACGGTATTTGGTCTGCAATGCATTCTTTAGGTTTAAACAACAATGTTTGGATGAAACGCATCAAATGCATCTCTGGTATCCTTTCAACTCTTGTAGTTTTAATGTTTGCTGTAGTTGCAGTTTACTACTTCGCAATGAGTCTATGTGCATAATTTAATTTGAATAATAATAAAAACTAAATATATGGCTAAAACAAAAAAAGACAGCATCGTTGAAAAAGCTGTAGAAACTGCAAAAGAAGTAGTTGAAACAGTTAAAGAAACAGTGAAAGAAGCTGTTAAAGAAATGGTTGACGAAACCATCGATGCTAAAATTCCAGAAGGTCCTTTAGCTGAAAAATGGACTAACTATAAAGCTCACCAAAAATTAGTGAACCCAGCAAACAAACGTAAACTAGACGTTATCGTTGTTGGTACAGGTCTTGCAGGTGCATCTGCAGCTGCTTCACTAGCAGAAATGGGCTTCAACGTACTTAACTTCTGTATTCAAGACTCTCCTCGTCGTGCTCACTCTATTGCAGCACAAGGTGGTATCAACGCTGCTAAAAACTACCAAAACGACGGTGACTCTGTATATCGTTTATTCTATGATACTATCAAAGGTGGTGACTACCGTGCTCGTGAAGCTAACGTTTACCGTCTTGCAGAAGTATCAAACAATATTATCGACCAATGTGTGGCTCAAGGTGTTCCATTTGCACGTGAATACGGCGGCTTACTAGACAACCGTTCTTTCGGTGGTGCTCAAGTATCTCGTACATTCTACGCTAAAGGTCAAACAGGTCAACAACTTCTTTTAGGTGCATATTCAGCACTTAGCCGTCAAATCGGTAAAGGTAAAGTGAAAATGTACTCTCGTTACGAAATGTTAGACGTAGTAGTAATCGACGGCCGTGCTCGTGGTATTATTGCTCGTAACTTAGTAACAGGTCGCATCGAACGTTTCTTCGCTCACGCAGTAGTTGTAGGTACAGGTGGTTACGGTAACGCATTCTTCCTATCTACAAACGCTATGGCAAGTAACGGTTCTGCTGCTATGCAAATGTATCGTAAAGGTGCATATTTCTCAAACCCATGTTATGCACAAATTCACCCTACCTGTATCCCAGTACACGGTGCATTCCAATCTAAACTTACCCTTATGTCTGAATCACTTCGTAACGATGGTCGTATTTGGGTTCCTAAAAAATTGGAAGACGCAAAAGCACTTCAAGCTGGTAAACTAAAAGGTCGTGACATTCCAGAACAAGACCGTGACTACTATCTAGAACGTCGTTACCCAGCATTCGGTAACCTTGTTCCTCGTGACGTGGCTTCTCGTGCTGCTAAAGAACGTTGCGACGCTGGTTATGGTGTTAACTCTACCGGTCTTGCTGTATTCCTAGACTTCTCTGACGCTATCAAACGTTTAGGTAAAGACGTAGTAGAAGCTAAATATGGTAACTTATTCCAAATGTACGAAAAAATCGTAGACGAAAATCCATACGAAGATCCAATGATGATTTTCCCTGCTATCCACTATACTATGGGTGGTGTTTGGGTTGACTACGAACTACAAACTTCAGTTAAAGGTCTATTCTGTATTGGTGAAGCAAACTTCTCAGACCACGGTGCAAACCGTCTAGGTGCTTCTGCTCTAATGCAAGGTCTTGCTGACGGTTATTTCGTGCTTCCTTATACAATCCAAAACTACTTAGCAGACCAAATCTCTGTTCCTCGCATGAGCACAGACCTTCCTGAATTTGCTGAAGCAGAAAAAGCTATCCAAGATAAGATTGCAAAACTTATGTCTATTCAAGGTAAACGTTCTGTTGATAGCATTCACCGTGAACTTGGTCTTATTATGTGGGACTTCGTAGGCATGGGTCGTACAAAAGAAGGTCTTGAAACTGCTTTAGTGAAAATTAAAGAAGTTAAGAAAGAATTCTGGAGCAACGTATTTATCCCTGGTAAAGCAGACGACTTAAATAACGAACTAGAAAAAGCTATTCGTTTAGCAGACTTTATAGAAATAGGTGAACTTATGGCTCGCGACGCATTAATGCGTGAAGAATCTTGCGGTGGTCACTTCCGTGAAGAATATCAAACACCAGAAGGTGAAGCACTTCGTCAAGACGACAAGTTCTCATTCGCATCTTGCTGGAAATATATGGGCGAAGACCAAGAACCTAAACTATTAAAAGAAAAATTAGATTACGAATTTATCAAACGTCAAACTAGAAACTATAAATCATAAGGAGCCATGGAGAAATCAATTAATATTAAACTAAGAGTATGGCGTCAAGCTGGCCCTAAAGCAAAAGGCGGTTTTGAAACTTACGAACTAAAAAACATTTCTACAGATAGCTCTTTCCTAGAAATGTTAGACGTGCTTAACGAACAGCTAATTAGCGAACGTAAAGAACCTATCCACTTCGACCACGACTGTCGTGAAGGTATTTGCGGTATGTGTTCTCTATACATCAATGGTCACCCACACGGACCAGACAGTGCTATCACTACTTGCCAACTTCACATGCGTAAGTTTAATGATGGTGAAACTATCACTGTGGAACCATGGCGTTCAAATGCATTCCCTGTAATTAAAGACTTAACTGTAAACAGAAATGCATACGACCAAATTATCCAAGCAGGTGGTTTCGTATCTGTAAACACTGGTGGTGTACCTGACGCTAACGCAATTCCAATTCCTAAAAAAGATGCTGACGAAGCTATGGACGCAGCTTCTTGTATTGGTTGCGGTGCTTGTGCAGCAGCTTGTAAAAACGGTTCAGCAATGTTATTCGTAGCTGCTAAAGTAAGCCAACTTGCTCTTCTTCCACAAGGTAGAGTAGAAGCTGCAGCTCGCGCTAAAGCTATGGTTGCTAAAATGGACGAACTAGGTTTCGGTAACTGTACCAACACTGGTGCTTGTGCTGCTGAATGTCCTAAGAGCGTTTCTCTATCAAACATCGCTCGTTTAAACAGAGAGTTCATTTGCGCTAAAATGAAAGACTAAAACGATTTTAAAAGGTGCTTTTTACGTTGCACTTGTCTTCGAAATCCTCACTTACCTCTAGTAAGCTCCGGTTTCTCAGACTGCGTGACGCCTTAAAATCCCTCTTTTAAAATACATTTTATAATTTATGAGGCTGGGTCTTTGATTCAGCCTCTTTTTAAAATAATGATTTATGAAAAAGATTTTATTATCAATTGTAGCAGGTTTAGCATTAGTTTCTTGTGGCTCAATGCAGCCTACAACAAACAACTCTGCAGCAACACCTGCTCCTGCTCCTGCTCAAACAACTACAGCCACTCCTTCTGCTTCTCAAGTAGAATCTAATGTAAAAGACGCTATTAACAGCGCAGTAGCAACAAACAACTCGGCAAGTTTCCTTGCTGGTAGCCAATCTGGTGTAGCTTTAAAAGCACTTTACAACCAATATAAATTGGATGGCAAACTAGATTTATCAAACCTAAGCAACGTTGCAAATATCCTAAATGTAGCTGCTCAAGCACAACAAATTAAAAATGCAGAAAAAGGTTCTGTAAACTATACCGATTTCTCAAAAGGTCTAGTTGAAGGTGCTACAGGTCTTATTAGCGATATCAATGCTGACGCAGTAGTAGACGGATTGAAACAAGCAGTGTCTAGCAAAGTAGATACCGAAAAAGTAGATGAAGTATCAGACAAAGCTCAAACAGCTGCAACCAACATTTCACAAACTGCAACCTCTATCATGGAAGTTATCAAACTATTCCAAAAATAATAGATAAGGGCAACCACAACAAAAAACCGAGGCATTCCTTAGTGAAGTCTCGGTTTTTTGTTATCTTTGTAAACGTTTTAAAAAAAAGAAGATATTATGATGCAGTCAATGACTGGCTTTGGTAAGGCCGTTAGTGAATTTACAGATAAGAAAGTAGTGATAGAGGTTAAATCTCTAAATAGTAAACAGTTAGACCTTTATACTAAGATAAATTATTTCTACAGAAGCAAAGAACTTGAAATAAGAAACTTGGTGCAACAAGAGTTAGGTCGTGGTAAAGTGGAACTTTCTTTGATGGTAGACCAAGTGTCTGAGTCGTCTGCAGGTGTGCAAATAAACAAAGTGGCTTTTGGCAACTACGTAAATCAAATAAAGGAAATTTCAGAGGGAATGGGTGTAGCGCTTCCAAATGATTGGTTTACAGTGGTAATGAGAATGCCAGAAGTGCTTAAACAAGAGCAAAACGAAGAACTTACCGAAGAAGAATGGGAACAAACTCTATCTGCAATTAAGGATGCTCTTAAGGCATTAAATGAGTTCCGCACACAAGAGGGTGAGGGCTTGAAGAAATTCTTCATTGAAAGAATTGATACCATTAGAGGTTATTTGGCTGAGGTGCCAAATTATGAAAAAGCAAGAATTGATAAAATTAAGGCTCGCCTAGAAGAAAACCTTACTGCACTTGAAGAAAAAATATCTTACGACCAAGGTCGCCTAGAGCAAGAAATGATTTTTTACATTGAAAAACTAGATATTAGCGAAGAAAAACAACGTCTTGCTAAACATCTAGATTACTTCATTGAAACTATGGAAAAAGAGCCTGCTTGTGGTAAAAAACTAGGCTTTATTGCGCAAGAGATGGGTCGTGAAATTAATACTCTTGGCTCAAAATCAAACTGCAGCGAACTACAAGTGCTTGTGGTGAACATGAAAGATGAGTTGGAAAAAATCAAAGAACAAGTTCTAAACGTATTATAATTATGAAATTAGTAGTATTTTCAGCACCTTCTGGTTCTGGCAAAAGCACCATTATCAACTACCTTTTAGAAAAAGGAATTAACGCAGAATTTTCTATTTCTGCCACATCACGTCCAGTGCGCGGACAAGAGCAAAATGGTGTAGAATATTGGTTTCTAACAGCGGAAGAATTTAAAAAACGAGTGGCTAACGATGAGTTTATCGAGTACGAAGAGGTGTATCCAGACCGTTTTTACGGCACACTTAAGAGCGAGGTAAGTCGTATTGCAGAAAAAGGCAAAGCAACAATGTTTGATGTGGACGTGAAAGGTGGTCTTAACATTAAGAAAATGTATGGCGACGAGGCACTACTTATCTTTATCATGCCACCATCAGTGGAAGAACTTCGCAAACGCCTAACACTTCGTGGTCAAGAGCCAGAAGAAGAAGTGGAACAACGCGTAGCAAAAGCTGCTGCTGAAATGACATTTGCGCCACAATTTGATGCAGTAATTATAAACGACGACCTTGAAAAAGCCAAAGCAGAAGCGTTGGAAGTAGTGAATAATTTTTTAAAAAGTTAGGAGTTAGGAATTAGGAGTTAGGAGTTAAAAATATACTCATAACAAAACTTTTGTATGAAAAGCATTCTTCTTTACTTTGGTTCGTTCAATCCCATTCATGTGGGTCATGTGGGGTTGGCAGAGTGGGTTCTAGAAAACAGAGCCGATATAGAAGAACTATGGCTTGTAGTATCGCCTCAAAATCCTTTTAAACAAGATAAATTTCTTTATCCAGATAGCGACAGATTGCTGTGGGCACAAAATGCAGTGAAAAACAATCCAAAAATTAAGGTATGTGATGTGGAAATGTCGCTTCCAAAACCATCATATACCATTACTACCCTAGATGCTTTAAAGGCGAAATATCCAGATTATCACTTCAAAATCCTTATAGGTGGCGACAATTTGCCAACCTTTAATAAATGGAAAGACTACGAGCGTATTCTTTCTGAATATGGTGTGATGGTTTATCCACGCGAAGGCAGTGACACTACAGAAACCACCCTGCCAAACATTGAAATCCTACATGGAGCACCGCTTTTCCCAATCTCTTCCACCCAAATCCGCGAAAAGATTGCCGCTGGTGCCAAAATCGAAGATTTTTTGTTGTGATTACTCGTGGTGATATGGTTCGTTTTTCAAAATTGTGAAGGCGCGGTAGAGTTGTTCGGTGAAGATAAGGCGCACCATTTGGTGTGAGAATGTCATGCGAGAAAGTGAGATTTTGCCGTTAGCGCGAGCATACACAGCAGGAGCAAAACCGTAAGGTCCACCAATTACAAAAACTAGTCGTTTAAGTCCAGACGCCATTTTCTTTTCCACTTGTGAGGCAAACTCCACAGAAGAATATTCTTTCCCGTGCTCGTCCATAAGGATAACCTCGTCAGAGTCGTTTAGGCTACGAAGAATCATTTCACCTTCCTTTTCTTTTTGCACGTCGAAAGACATATTTTTGTTGTTCTTAAGGTCTGGAATCACTACCATCTCAAAATCTGTATAGAAGCGAAGACGTTTTACATACTCATCTATCATTTCTATAAGGTTTTTTCCTACTGTTTTACCTACAACTAGCAATGTAATTTTCATAACTCTAATGCTTTAACCACACAAATATAGCGAATTTAACTATAAAGAACGTTATGGTTTGATAAATAATACTTATATTTGCAGATAACTTGAGGTTTTATGCCTTGATTTAACATGAAGTTAACCTTAAAACTTATATTAACAATATCACTGATGGCGATATCTGTGACTGGATATGCTACGGAGGATTCTGTGCAACTGATATGTAAGATTTTTACATCTGGGCAGGTGACACCTCTGAATGACATACTAGATTCTAGCATAGAAATCTCTATCTTGGGAGAGAGTGTGATATGTAATAAGGATTATGCGGTGAATGCAGTGTCAGATTTTGTTAGCAATAATCCTAAATGTGTTTGTAAGGTATCTCACTATGGTAAGCGTGAAAATTCTAGTTTTTGCATTATAAGTATTGCGTCAGCTGGAAAGTCTTATCGTTTGTACGCACTTTTTAGAAAAGTATCAAATAATCAATTAATCCAACAATTTAGAATAGATGATGTCACTGAATGATCAATTAGATGATTTAATTAAGTATTGGTTTGCTGAGGACATAGGTGATGGCGACCATACTTCACTTTCTAGTATCCCAGAAACAGCAATGGGTAAATCTCGCCTTATCATTAAAGAAACAGGCGTGCTAGCAGGTGTGGAAGTAGCAAAACGTATTTTTGCAGCATTTGACCCAGAACTTAAAATGACTCAATACCTAAATGATGGTGATGAGGTAAAACCTGGCGATATTGCATTTGATGTGGAAGGCAAAGTGCTTTCTCTACTTCAAACAGAACGTCTTATGCTAAACATTATGCAACGTATGAGTGGTGTGGCAACAGTTACTCGTAAATATGCAAAATGCTTAGAAGGTCTTAAAACTAAAGTATTAGATACTCGTAAGACTACTCCAGGTCTTCGTCTTCTAGAAAAACAAGCAGTAAAAATTGGTGGTGGCACAAATCACCGTATTGGTCTGTTTGACATGATTCTTCTTAAAGATAACCACGTGGACTTTGCTGGTGGCATTGAAAATGCTATTACTCGTGCAAAAGATTATTGCAAAGCAAAAGGTAAAGACCTAAAAATAGAAATCGAAGTGCGCAACTTCGACGAATTAAATCAAGTTCTTACTATTGGTGGTGTGGACCGTATTATGCTTGACAACTTCAATACAGAAAACACTAAAAAAGCTGTAGAACTTATCGCAGGACGTTATGAAGTGGAATCTTCTGGTGGTATCACCTTCGATACACTTCGTGACTATGCAGAATGTGGTGTAGATTTTATATCTGTAGGTGCTCTAACTCACTCTGTTAAGAGCCTAGATATGAGTTTTAAAGCTGTTTAATTTAAACATTAGATATGTCAAAGACACAAGAATTGGGGACCAAGAGTATTGGTTCCCTTCTTTTGCATTATTCCCTACCTGCCATTGTGGCAATGACAGCAAGTTCGCTGTATAATATCATAGACAGTATGTTTATTGGTAGAGGCGTGGGATCTATGGCACTTGCAGGGCTTTCTGTGTGCTTCCCATTTATGAACCTAGCTGCTGCCTTTGGCGCTATGATAGGTATTGGTGCTACCACAGTAGTGTCTGTGAAACTAGGACAACAAGACAAAAACGGTGCAGAACTTGCACTAGGAAACGTAGTACTCCTAAATTTACTTATAGGGGTGCTGTTTGCAGTTATTTCTCTGATATTTTTAGACCCTATTTTATACTTCTTTGGAGCAAGTGATACCACAATAGTATATGCAAGAGAATATATGCAAGTACTGTTGCTTGGTAATGTTATAACTCACTTATATTTAGGACTAAACAGTGTGATGCGTGCGGCTGGTTATCCTAGCAAAGCAATGTATATCACCATAGTGGCTGTGGTAACTAATATCTTCTTTAACTATATCTTCATTATCCTAATGGGTATGGGTATTAAGGGGGCTGCATTGGGTACAATTTGTGCTCAAACATTGTCGTTAATTATTGTGGTTCACCACTTTATCACAAAAAAGGAATCGCTTACCTTCCAAAAAGGAATCTTCAAATTTATCCCTAAAATAGCTAAACAAATTGTTTCTATTGGGCTTGCCCCTTTCTGTATGAACGCACTAGCTTGCGTGGTGGTGATGCTTATCAACACTAGTTTGCTCAAACACGGGGGCGATATGTATGTGGGTGCCTACGGCATTTTGAACCGCATTGTATTCTTCTTTATAATGATTGTAATGGGCTTCAATCAAGGTATGCAACCTATTACAGGGTACAATTACGGTGCAAAGCAATATGACAGGGTGCTTAAGGCTTATAGCTTAACACTTTTTTATGCTATGGGACTAACAACTTTGGCATTAATTATTTGTCAAGGTTTCCCGGAAATTATTATTAAACCATTTACCACCGACGAACAACTTTTGGCTTTGTCTGAACATGCCATTAGAACAGTAACCATTTTCTTCCCTCTTATTGGTTTCCAAATGGTGTCTAACAACTTTTTCCAATCAGTTGGACTGGCAAAAAAGGCATTGTTCCTTTCTACCAACAGACAATTGTTGTTCCTTATACCATTCCTTTTAATTCTGCCAGAATACTACGGCACAGATGGAGTTTGGTGGAGTATGCCTATTGCAGACGGTATTGCAGCGGTGGTGGCACTTGTAATGGTATTAATAGAAATTCGTAAAATTAAAAACGGTCAAATAAGTTCTGTATTATGATAATAACTATAGGAAGACAATACGGTAGCGGTGGCAGACGTCTTGCCCAAATGCTATCTGAACACTTTAATATTCCTCTTTACGACAAAGATTTAATTAATCGTGTGTCGGAAGAAACAGGCATAGCAGGTGAGTTCTTTAAAAAGGTAGATGAACAGCCTTCTGATAGCTTTTTATCTATGTTTTTGAGCGGTTTTTCATATTGCAACTCTTGCGAGTCGTCAGATTCTGTGCTTTCTGGCAACTCCCTTTTCTGTATGCAAAGCAAGGTGATTAGGCAAATAGCATCTGAGGGAGATTGTATATTTGTGGGTAGATGTGCAGATTATATCCTGCGCGATAGAGAAGATGTTATATCTGTGTTTGTTACAGCAGACCTAGATGACAGAGTGAAACGTGTGGCAGAATATGAGGGTATTTCTGAGCAGTCTGCAAAGGATGTGATTGAAAAGGCAGACAAAACCCGTGCAGCATACTACAATTTCTATACAGAAAAAAGATGGGGTAGAGGAAGTAGTTATGATATTTGCCTTAACAGCTCTAAAATATCTCTAGAACAATGTATGGATATTATTACTCAAATATTAAATAAATAATATGAAAACAAGACTTTTATTAGTTTTATCATTACTTCTGGTATCTTCTCATTTGATGGCAGAAGACGTGTTTGTTCAAGATTTTAGAACACGTGCCAAACTATCTCTAAACTATAAACCAATAAAGGAAATTACCTTAAACTGGACAGAAGAGGCACGTTTCAAGAATAATTCTTCAAATTTTGATAGACTTTATTCTGGACTTGGAATCACCTATAATGCGCACAAATACTTCTCAATGGGTGCCATTTATGAATTTCAAGTGCTTCAAAAGGCAAAAGATGTTTTCCAACTACGTCATAGAGCAAAATTCTTTGTGCAACCAAGTGTAAGTTTTGGTAGATTTGGCTTGTCGCTACGTGAAATGCCTCAAATGACCTATTCTGACGGCTTCGATTGGCAACTTCGCTCACGATTAAAACTTAACTATAGTTTTATGAATAAGCATTTAAAACCATACGTGTCAGTTGAAATGTACAACCCACTTGAAAATGTAAATAAATACAATTGGGTTACCAAAGTATGCTATCAAACTGGTCTAGAATGGAAGATAGACTCTGTAAATGCGTTGGAGTTTTATTATATGTTTGAGCATGAGGTGAATAAGAAGAAGGGTAACCATATTATAGGAGTGGCTTACAACCTTGGGCTATAAGGAGTTAGAAATTAGGAGTTAGGAGTTGATTCTCCAAACTCCTTTTTTATTTAATTTCTAAAGTCTACTACTGTAATGCCGGCGCCACCGAGTTGTACGTGCTCGTCTTTGAAGGAGATGCCTGAAATGCTGCTTAAGTAGTTGCGAACCATCTCACGCAGTGCTCCAGTGCCTGTGCCGTGTAGGATTCTCACCTGAGATACACCCACCATCATGGCGTCGTCTATGTAGTACATTACGGTTTGCATAGCCTCGTCTGTGCGCATACCACGAATATCAAGTTGAGTTTTAAATTTAAGACTTCGTTGTCTTAATGTTTCTATGCTAGACATAGCGGAAACAGCTCTTTGTTCCTGCGCTCTTATGTCTTTTCTTCTAGCTTTTTTAAGTAGATTTAGGTTTATTGTAGAAGAAATGCCACCAAGTGCAACCACTGCTTTCTTGCCGCTAATGCTCAAAACTTCGCCAATATGTTCGCCATATGCCACGTGGTCACCCACTTTAATTTCTTCGTTAGTGGTCTGAATAACAGCTTTTTCTGTTGCTTTTGGCTTATCTGTAAGCTCAGACTTCTTCTCCTCTAGAGTACGTCTAATAGCTTTTGTTTTTTCTTTGTCAGCCTTGGCTTGTTTTATCTGTCTAATAGTGTTTTCTATAGTGGCATTGGTGTCTTGGATAAGGTCTTTTGCCTCTTGTTTTGCCTTGCGAATGATCTCTTTTCTTTCTTTTTCTATCTGCTCAAGGCGGTCTTGAAGGGCTTTGCTTGTGCTATCAAGTTTTTTCTCCTTCATTCTCACTTGTTGGCGTTTGTTTTCCCAATAACGCTTGTCGCGAACTATATCTTGTAGGTTTTTATCGTAGTCTAGATGCTCTTTACCCACAATTTCTGCTGCGTGGTTGATAACATCTTCTGGAAGACCAATCTTTCTTGCTATTTCCACAGCAAATGAACTACCTGGGTTGCCAATGCTAAGTTGGAAGAGTGGTTTCATAAGGTGTCTATCGTATAGCATAGCACCATTTATCACGCCTTCTGTGTGATTTGCAAAGTGTTTTAGGTTTGTATAGTGAGTATTGATTACACCAAAACATTTGTTTTGATTGAACCTATTTAGCTCTGATTCCGCAATGGCTCCGCCAATAAGTGGCTCTGTTCCGCTACCAAACTCGTCAATAATAAGCAAAGTAGAACTGTTCCCATTTTTTAGGAAGAATTTCATGTTATTAAGGTGCGAGCTATAGGTACTTAGGTCGTTTTCTAGTGACTGTTCGTCGCCTATATCAATGAAGATATTGTCGAAAATGCCCACTACACTATCTTCTAGCATAGGAATAAGAAGTCCGCATTGCCACATATATTGCAGAAGACCCACAGTTTTTATACAAATAGATTTTCCTCCTGCATTGGGACCAGAAATAAGTAAAATTCTTTGTTTATCGTGAAGAGAAATGTTTAGCGGGACAATATCTGCTTCTCTGTTGTGTTCTCTAAACGAAAGCAATAGTAGGGGGTGGATTGCGTTCTTCCAATCCATATGTGGTTTGTCGACGCACTCGGTAAGGCGTGCGCCTATCTTGGTTGAGAAGATAGATTTTGCACGTAATGCGTCTGTTTCTGCTAGGAATTTGTTGCTATAAAGCAATTCTTCGCTATATGGACGAATGAAATTTGCAGATTCTATTAGAATTTTGATAATCTCACGGCGCTCATCTGCTTCAAGCTCTCTAATCTTGTTGTTTACTTCTACAAGTCCACTTGGTTCCACGAAAACTGTTTTACCGGTGGCAGATTCATCGTGAACTATACCTCCAAGTTTACGTTTAAATGCTGGTGCAACAGGAATTACCAATCTTCCGTCTCGAAGCACAGGTGAGCAGTCTTTCTCAAGATAACCTTCGCTTTGAGCTGTACGAATAATGCTGTTTATGAGCTTCGAAATAGAGGCATTTAACACTTGTTTTTCTCTGCGAATTTGTGCTAAAGTGGCTGAAGCTGAGTCTTTTATGTTGCCGTATTTGTCTAAAATACGAGAAAGGTATGCTGTTACTTCTGGAAAGGCTTCCACTCTGTTGCCAAAGGAAATAAGTAGTGGGAAGTCTTTCACTTCAAGCATTCTGAAGAATCTTACCAAAGCACCCACTGCAAGTGCAGACCTATAAAGTTCAAAAAGTTCTGCCTCTGTGATATATGCACCCTCGGTTTGAATTCTTTTGATATAGGCTCTAATGTCGTAGTAACCGTCGAGTGGGAATTCATTTGAAGTCTCATTCATAAGACGCATAAATTCTGCAATCAGACCTGTTTGCTCTTTGATAATAGTAGGGTCGGAAGAAAAACTAAGTGCCCAGATTTCTTCTTTCCCCATCTCGCAAAGGCATTCTGATGCAATTAGGGTCTTAATCTTGTCGAATTCTATCTTCTCTTCGAAATGCTTTGGGTAAATCATTATATTTTTTTAGTTATTATCAAAACCTTTGAGTTATCATTTAGCGTAGTGGCAAAAATATACGTGTCACCGCCATCTTTGAGTTTTAGCTTTTTCCTTAGGTCTGCTACATTGCCCGGAAAATTTCTTATACTTAGGTTCGCTTTATCTATATCTTGGATTTCTTTTCGTTGTACTTTGGTTACTCTTTTTATTTCAAAACTTCTGCCAGGGAAGTCGGGTACAAGCTCCTCAGAAGTATAAAGATGAGTGCTAGGGTGCAGTTTTTGCACATTATACCTATTAGCAACAGTTTTAAACAATCCCGCCTTCATTATAGAAGCGTTAGGCTCGTAAAGGTAGTTTTTAGACACAGAATAATTTACTATCAATAAACTTTCCTTACTTCTAACTCCTAACTCCTCACTCCTAACTCCTAACTCATCTAAATCTACGCAAACAATCTCCGTTTCACCGCAAAATCCACCTTCTACTAAAAGCAATAGCTCCTTGCACTCATTCTTCACCGATACCACGTGTACTTGGCGGCATTCTGGGAAAACCTCTAATGCAGAGCTAATATCGAACATAGGCGATAATTTTATGAGTAGAGTATCGCACTTTTCTAATAAAATATCTCTTATTTCCAATAAATTTGGGCTGCATAGGCTTAGGTCGGCAGTTTTTTTGCCCTTTACGTCGCGGCGAGCAGGGTCTATGTAAATGCAGTCCACAGCAGGCATGGCTTTAAGAAACTCTACACTTTCTGCATTGTTTACCTTTATGTTAAGACCTAAAACGCGGAAGTTGTGCTCTGCTATTTCGCAGAGTTCTGTGTTTTGCTCCACGTAGTCTATCTTAGAAAAGTTTTTGCTCAGGAAAGAGCAGTCTACACCAAAGCCACCAGTAAGGTCCACCATACTCTCGCCACTCACAAGAGAGGCTTTGTATAGAGCAGTGGCCTCGGAAGAGCATTGCTCCAAAGAAATCTTTACAGGGAACAAAATAGACATATTCTCTGCCCAAGAAGGTAGTTTTGTGGTCATAGCCTTACGTCCTTCTGTTTGTCTGGCAAGAAATATGTGGTTTTCTGTCATATTATTTTTTCCAGAAACTTGGAGTTAATAAGATAAGCACAGTGAATAGTTCCAAACGGCCTACAAGCATAAGGAATGACATAATCCATTTTGCTGCCATATTGAAGTGTGAGAAGTTGCCAGTGCCTATAGTGCCAATACTAGGACCAACGTTGCCCAGTGCAGATGCAGAAGCACCAAATGCGTCTTCAAAGTTTAGTCCAGTAGCGGTAAATAACACTGTACTAATAAGCACCATAATCATATACACTACCACAAATGCAAGTACGTTGTTTATGATATGAGGTTGAACTATTTGGTTGTTGTAGCGAACAGGAATAACAGCGTTTGGGTGAATTAAACGTTTAAATTCGTAGTAGCTATTCTTCATAAGGAGCACAATGCGCGCTATCTTAATACCACCAGAGGTAGAACCAGAAGATGCACCAAGAAGCATTACAATCCAAAGTAGGGTGAATACAAATGGTGGCCACATCATAAAGTCTGTGGTGATTTGACCAGTGGTTGTAATCATAGATACCACATAGAAAAGTGAATCTCTAATGGCGTTTTCCCAAGAGTATTCTATGTGATGAAGCATCAAACAACTAAATATTAATAGTGAGAATAACAGCACTATGAATATATATGATTTGAATTCTTCGTTGGAGAATATTTTCTTAAATTGTCCTTTAAATAGGTAGAAAAATAGTGTAAAGTTTGTACCTCCAAGGAACATAAATACAATTGTAATATATTCTAATAGAGGAGAATGCCAATATTCAAGACCTGCAGATTTGGTAGAGAAACCACCAGTAGAAAGGGTAGTGAGCGCGTGGCATATAGCGTCAAAAACGTCCATACCTCCAATCCACAAGAAAAGGGCATTTAGTCCGGTAAGACCTAGGTATGTACCCCAGAATACTTTGGCAGTGAAACTGATTTTTGCGTGAATTTTATCTTTGGTAGGACCTGTTGCTTCTGCCGAGAATAAACTCATATTCCCTTCGCTTATAAGTGGTAAAATGGCAAGCGAAAGCACCACGATACCCATACCTCCAAGCCATTGTTGCATACAACGCCATAGCATAAGCCCTTTTGGAAAATTGTCTACATCTTGTATAATTGTGGCACCAGTGGTACTGAAACCAGACATAGTCTCAAAGAAAGCATCTGTAATTGTAGGGATGTAACCACTCCAATACACTGGGAGCATACCAAATATAGAAAAAATTACCCATACAAGTGCTACCACAAGGTAACCTTCTCTTTTATGCAGGTTACGATTGATTTTAGGAGTTGCAACAATGCCAGTAATCCCAAAGGTAAATGTAGTAATTGTTGCAAGTAAGGTATATCTCATGCTAGGCTCGTTGTAGTAATAACCAACGCCTGCAGAAATCAACATAAAAAAGCTCTCGATCAAGAGTAAGAAACTCATGATACGAACCACTAATTTAATGTCTATCGCTTTCATTTTATTTGAATAACTTTTCTACTTTTTTAATGGTATCTTCGCCACAGAACACTGTAACGCGGTCGCCATTTTGTATTTGTGTGTCGCCCACAGCCACAATGCCTTTACCATCGCGCACCAAACCGCCAATAGTAATATTTTGTGGAAGTTTTAAATCTTTAAGTGGTGCGGTGGTAATTTCAGAGTCTGATTCTGCAATAAGTTCCACTACAAGTACATCTACAAATGTAAGACATTTTACAGACACATTTCCGCCTAGGATAAGTTGGTAGATGTGGCTTGCAGCAATAATCTTTTTATTGATAATAGCACCAATATCAAGATTTTCAGCCATGGTAATGTAGTCCATATTTTCTACCTCTGCTATGGTACGCTTGATACCCATTTTCTTAGCAGCAAGGCAGGCAAGAATGTTTGTTTCAGAATTTTCGGTAAGAGCCACAAATGCATCAAACTCCTCAATATCTTCTTGTTTAAGCAGAGCCAAATCGCGACCGTCTCCATTGATAACCAATGCGTTATCTACCTCCTCAAGGATTTTATAGCTCTTTTCTTTATCTTGTTCAATTACCTTAATATTCATTCTGTGAGATAGTTCTTTAATGGCCTTAAGACCAATGCGGCTACCTCCTAAGAACATAGTGCTGCCAATTTCAAAGTTCTCTTTACCAGACTGAATTCTTACTTCTTCTACGCCATCTTGTGTGGTAATGAAATATACAATATCGCCTGCATAAATATGGTCTTTACCACTAGGGATAATAGTTCTATTTCCACGTTTAATGGCTACGATGCGCACTTTTGTATTGTCAACAAATGCTTCAGAGAGTTGTTTTTTGCAAAGTGGAGAAGTGCTTCTTATTTTGGTAGCAAGCACCACAAGTGCACCGTCTGAAAAATCTAGATATTGACGTACCCAACCTTTTTTAAGACCATTTACAATCTCGTCTGCAGCAAGCATTTCTGGGTAGATAAGAGAGTCGATACCCACAGATTTAAAGAATTCTCTGTTTTTAGGGTAAAGGTATTCTTGGTTGTCGATACGTGCAAGTGTTTTTTGTGCGCCCAAGTTGGTAGCAAGCACGCATGCAGTAAGGTTGGTGCTTTCGTATGGAGTAACTGCCACGAAAAGGTCGGCAGAAGGAACCTGTGCTTCTCTTAAACTTTTTAGGGAAGTAGGAGAGCCTATGACGGCTAAAATATCGTAGTTAGCCTCAAGAGCTTTAATTTTTTCTTTCTTTTGGTCTAAAAGAATAATCTCATGATTTTCTTTAGACAACATTTTGGCTAGGTGTGTGCCCACATCACCGGCACCGGCAATGACTATTTTCATAACTTAATAACTATGTTGTTTGGCGCGAGCCATACTAAGTTTGTCGTCTTTATCTTTTAGCGACTGGCGCTTATCAAACTGTTTCTTACCTTTGGCAAGAGCAATTTTCAGCTTAGCAAGTCCACGTTCATTAATAAATAACAAAGTTGGTACTATAGTGAAACCTTTATCTTGTAATCCTTTTTGTAGTTTTGCAAGTTCTTTTTTAGACAGAAGAAGTTTTCTATCTCTATCGGCTTTATGATTGTTGTATGAGCCATAGAAGTATTCACTAATGTTCATACCCTTTACCCAAAGTTCACCATCTATAAACACACAAAAGGTATCTACCAAACTAGCCTTGCCAGCACGAATAGACTTTATCTCAGTGCCAGTAAGAACTATCCCAGCAATGTATGTGTCTAAGATTTCATAATCAAATGAAGCCTTTTTGTTTTTTATGTTTATCCCCGCACTCATGTCAATCCCGGCATTAAAATAGTTAATATTTTGCTTATTATGATAGGTGTTAATATCACAGAAATACCACTCACTGTGGTGAATACCACTCTATTGTCGTTTGGAACTTCTATAAAATGTTCGGTGCCTATCCAAGCAATGTAAAATGTGTAAATTAAAAATATCTTATAGAAGAAAACAAGGGTTAGGATAGGTTCTAATGCATAAATTAGGAATGGCAAACTATATAAAAGTGCCGTAAAATTAAAAACCTCACTTAGCCTTGCTTCTTTTTTTGTAAGATTTTCAAGTGTAAGTAAGTTTATGAAAGATGAAATATAAACAGAAATAAAAAGCGAAAAGATAATGGTGATGCCAGATTTTATTCCTTGAAATAAATCCATATCTGTTTCCACAAAACTTACGCCAATAAAACGAACAAGACCTACAAAAAGAAGACTTAAAATAGTGGCTTTAAAAATAGGTGTTTTTCTCCCTCCACTCAATCTTTTTAAGTGTTCCCAAGCTTTACTGGTGTTTATTAATAGTCCAGAAAAGCTTGCCCAGCAGATAATGAGTATTTTATCTTTCAAAACTGTAATTTTTTCTGGCAAAGATAACTCTTTTTATTTATTTATTTGTAACTTTGTCAATCAAATGCTAAATAATTTAAATATGTACGAAGCGCTATTAATAATTGCAACGATTGCGACGATTTTATTCTCGCTTAAGTTGTATTTTCCTTTTGCAGAAAAGAGGGGTATGCTTGCGGGGGTGAATCATCGTAGCTCTCATACGAAACCAGTTATAACAGGTGCTGGCTTTATATTCTACATTTCGTATGTATTTTATATTATATCCTTTGTTTTTTCTACTTGGGATGTACCGTGGGCATTATTTATCGGTATCTCCATACTAGCAATAGTGAGTTTTATCGATGACCTTAAAGATCTTTGGTTCTTTATAAGACTTGTGGTGCAGGTATTGGCTGTGGCTTTAATGTTGTATCAAATCTACATTGAGTTCTCTATGGAGCCATTAGCAATGAATGCTTCAATACTTATTATCCTGGCCATTGTGGGCATGATATTCTCTGTAGGTTTTGTAAATTTATACAACTTCATGGACGGCCTTAACGGCATGATGGCAGGTATTACTATTTCTGCGTTATCTATTTTTTGGCTAATAGACTTCTTTGTTGTTGACTTTGTTGACGACGCACTTTTAATATATACAGCAATTCCAACCTTTGTTTTTGCATTCTTCAATGCTAGACGCCAAGCAATATGCTTTGCAGGTGATGTGGGTGCCATTGTGCTAGGATTTGTGATGGTGTATATGCTACTTTCTCTTTTAATGCAAACAGGTAATATAGTTTACATTTTCATATTTGCATCGGTATATTTAGAAGCTGCAATGACAGTTATCCAACGTCTGCTTGCAGGTCAAAATATCTTCAAACCTCATAGAATTCATTTGTTCCAACTTCTATGTAACGAACACAAACATCACCATGTGAAAATTTCTGGTTTCTATGCATTAAATCAGTTGGTTTTCGGTGCCATTATTGTTATAATGAACTACTATGAAATAAATGACTTACTACAAAACTTAACAGTTATAGGTCTATTCTCAGTAGAAACTGTTTTATACTTCATCTATAAGAGAAAACTTATGGGTGGTCACCTTATTGAAAACTTAAAAAATAAATAATATAAACTTATAAACAAACAAACTATGATTCCTCAAAAAATTGAACACCTTGGAATAGCAGTTCCAAGTATCGCAGAAGCACTTCCATACTACGAAGGAGTGCTAGGTATGACATGCTACGCAATCGAAGAAGTAGCTGACCAAAAAGTAAAAACAGCTTTCTTAAAAGTAGGTGAAGTAAAAATCGAACTTCTAGAACCAACTAGCCCAGAAAGTACAGTAGCTAAATTCATTGAGAAAAACGGTGGCCGTGGTGGTTTCCATCACATTGCTTACGCAGTAAACGACATCGAAGCTCGCCTTGCTGAAGTGGCTGAAAAAGGCGTACAACTAATCGACAAAACTCCACGTGGTGGCGCAGAAGGTATGACAATCGCATTCCTACACCCAAAATCTACAGCAGGTATCCTAACAGAATTCTGCGAAAAGAAATAAGATTTTAATTTAATCATTAATAAACATAATGGCAACAGATAAAATTCAAAACCTAATTGAGCTACGCGAAAAAGCTCGTTTAGGTGGTGGTCAAAAAAGAATTGACTCTCAACACAGCAAAGGCAAACTTACCGCTCGTGAACGTATCGAAATGCTACTAGACGAAGGTAGTTTTGAAGAACTAGATATGTTCGTAACACACCGTTGTACAAACTTCGGTATGGAAAAAGACAAATTCCTAGGTGACGGTGTAGTAGTAGGTCAAGGTACTATCGACGGTCGTTTAGTATTTGTATTTGCACAAGACTTCACTGTATTTGGTGGTTCTCTATCAGAAACAGTTGCACTTAAAATATGTCACGTAATGGATATGGCTATGAAAGTTGGTGCTCCAATCATTGGTATCAACGACTCAGGTGGTGCTCGTATCCAAGAAGGTCCTAACGCTCTAGCAGGCTACGCAGAAATCTTCGAACGTAACATTCTTGCTTCTGGTGTAGTGCCTCAAATTTCACTTATCTTCGGCCCTTGTGCTGGTGGTGCAGTATATTCTCCTGCTCTAACAGACTTCATCATGATGACAGAAGAAAACAGCTACATGTTCATCACTGGTCCAAAAGTAGTAAAATCTGTAACAGGTGAATCTGTATCTGTAGACCAACTTGGTGGTGCAGCAGTTCACTCAACCAAAACTGGTGTTGCTCACCTACGTGCAGCAAACGAAGAAGAAGGTCTTGCAACAATTCGTCGTTTAATGTCATTCATTCCACAAAACAATATGGAAACAGCTCCAGCTGTAGAATGCACAGACCCTGTTAATCGTATCGACGACGCATTAAATACATTAGTGCCAGATAATCCAAACAAACCATACGATATGAAGGAAATCATCACTTCTATCGTGGACAACAACGATATGCTTGAAATTCAACCAGAATTTGCTCCAAATATCATTTGTGCATTTGGTCGTTTCAATGGTCAATCTACAGGTATTATCGCAAATCAACCAAGCTGTTTAGCAGGTGTGCTTGACTGCGACGCTTCTCGTAAAGCTGCTCGTTTCGTACGTTTCTGCGACGCATTCAATATTCCAATCCTTACTCTAGTAGACGTTCCTGGTTTCCTTCCTGGTACAGGTCAAGAATATTCAGGTATCATCGTTCACGGTGCTAAACTTATGTTTGCTTACGGTGAAGCTACAGTGCCAAAAGTAACTGTTACTATCCGTAAATCTTACGGTGGTTCTCACATTGTGATGAGCTGTAAACAACTTCGTGGCGACTTCAACTATGCATGGCCAGGTGCTGAAATCGCAGTTATGGGCCCTTCTGGTGCAGTAGAAGTGCTACAAGCAAAAGCTATTGCAGCTATCGAAGATCCAGCTGAACGCGCTAAATTCATTGCAGAAAAAGAAGCAGAATATCGTGACAAATTCGCTAACCCATATCAAGCAGCTTCATTTGGCTATATTGATGACGTTATCGAACCACGCAATACTCGTTTCCGTGTAATTCGTGCATTTGAATCGTTGAAAAACAAACGATTAACTAATCCACTTAAAAAACACTCTAACATTCCTTTATAATCGTAGGCTATGGTATTACTAGTAAATTGGACCAACGCATTGATTATTACCTTAATTGGTTTTGGTCTTGTAGTTGTGTTATTGATATTATTGGTTTTTGTGCTTATGGCATTTGGCGCCATCATGGTGAAAGTAAATGCTCCTAAAAAACAAAAACCAGCTGCCGTAGCGCCTTCTTGCGAAGTTTCTGAATCTTCAGAAATATCAGGAGAAGAATTGGCTGCAATAGCCATGGCTCTTGAGTTAAGCAAAGAAGCAGCTCACGACGTGGAAAGCAAAGTCCTAACAATAGTGTCGAATCCAAATTCGGCTTGGGCTTCTAAAACATTTGGTATAAATAATTTAGTTCGTTAATCGAAAAATAAACGTAAAATGAAAAATTTCAAATTCACAATAAACGGTAATGTTTACGAAGTGGCAGTGGAAGCAGCTGAAAACGGCAAATCTAATGTAACTGTAAACGGTAAATCGTATGTAGTAGAAACAGAAGCTCAGGCGGCTCAACCAACAGTGCGTCGCGCAGCAGCAGCTGGTGCTACAAAAACTGTATCAGGTGTAATGAAATCACCTCTTCCAGGTAAAGTATTAAAAGTGTTAGTTTCTGCAGGTCAATCTGTGAAACGTGGAGACACTCTTATGGTGATTGAATCTATGAAAATGGAAAACAATATCGCAGCTCAAGCAGACGGTATTGTACGTTCTATCATGGTTTCTGCAGACCAAAGCATTCTTCAAGGCGACGCTCTTCTAGATTTTGAATCTACAGAAGTGGAAGCTGCTCCAGCTCCAGCACCAGCGCCAGCTCCAAAAGCAGCTCCTGCTCCTAAAGCGGCTCCTGCTCCAGCTCCAGCACCTGCTCCTAAAGCGGCAGCTTCAGCAAAATCTGTAACTAGCCCACTTCCAGGTAGCATTGTAAGTGTAGCAGTAGCTGTAGGTGACACAGTAAAACGTGGTCAAACTATCCTAGTAATGGAGTCTATGAAAATGGAAAACAACATTCCAGCTCCACGCGACGGTAAAGTAACAGCAGTACACGTTGCAGCAGGTAAAAGTGTTATGCAAGGTGACGCATTAATCGATATCGAATAAGGAGTTTATATATGAAAAATATGTTTAAATATTTAATCACCTTGTTCGTGGCAATGCTTTCATTTAGCGGTGTTGCTATGGCTCAAGAAGCTCCTCAAGATTCTGTTAGCTACGATGACCAAATTATGCTAATAGAAGAGGCTTCTGTTGAGTACGTAGTGGACACCCCAGAACAAGCGGAAGAAGAGGCTACACTATCAGTTGCAGGTAGTTTAGGCGACTTCTTTGGTTCTATGGGTATTTCTAAAATCGTTATGGAATGGGGTGCAGGTAATTGGAAATATCTAGTAATGATTGCTATCGGTTGTTTATTACTATATCTTGCTATAGTAAAACAATTTGAGCCATTATTACTACTTCCTATTGCTATGGGTATGATTCTAACAAATATCCCAGACGCAGGTATGTTTCATAGTGAACTTTTTGCTGGTGGTCACGTACACTGGGCAGAAATGGCAGAAAACGCAGGTCTATTAGACTATTTATATTTAGGTGTTAAACTTGGTATTTATCCATGTCTTATCTTCGTGGGTGTAGGTGCCATGACAGACTTCGGTCCACTACTTGCAAATCCTAAGAGCCTTCTTTTAGGTGCTGCAGCACAAATTGGTATTTTCGTTACCTTCCTTTGTGCTATCGGTATGGGCTTCACTCCAGAACAAGCTGCTTCTATCGGTATTATCGGTGGTGCAGACGGACCAACAGCTATATTCCTAACATCTAAACTTGCTCCTGAATTATTAGGCCCTATCGCTGTGGCTGCTTACTCTTATATGGCACTAGTACCAGTTATTCAACCTCCTATCATGCGTGCTCTTACCACTAAAAAAGAACGCGAAATAGAGATGAAACAACTACGTATGCCATCTAAAACAGAAAAGATTATCTTCCCTATAGTGGTTATCATTATAGTAAGCTTAATCCTTCCTTCTGCAGCTTCACTTATCGGTTGCTTAATGCTAGGTAACTTAATGAAAGAATGCGGTGTAGTAGAACGTCTTGCTAAAACAGTTCAAAACGAACTTATGAACATCGTAACTATCTTCTTAGGTATTACTGTAGGTGCTACCGCAACAGCTGATGCATTCCTAAACGTACAAACACTTATGATTCTTTCTGTAGGTATCGTAGCGTTTGGTATGGGTAGTGCAGGTGGTGTATTACTAGCTAAATTCATGAACTTATTCCTAAAAGATAAAATCAATCCACTTATCGGTTCTGCAGGTGTATCTGCTGTGCCAATGGCGGCTCGTGTATCTCAAAACGTAGGTCAAGAAGCTAACCCAGCTAACTTCCTATTAATGCACGCTATGGGTCCTAACGTAGCAGGTGTGATTGGTTCTGCAGTGGCTGCAGGTATTCTTTTAAGTTTCTTAGGTTAATAAAGAAATACTATATAAAAAAAGTTGATGTCATTGCGACATCAACTTTTTTTTGTCTTTGGTAGTTTGCCGAACTTTTTCTGACGCTCCCATTCTGCACGCCTTTTCTCATAATCGGCGTATTGCTTTTCTAGATAATTGTCTGCCATTTTTCTAATACCATTTTCGCATATTCAATAGCTCCGTGAAGGGATAGGTCTCTGTAGTTGCCGCATTGGATAGCGTTAGCCGCTGGCACCTCTGTAGATTTTACTACCTTTTTAAGAGCGTTGATAAGGGCTACTTGGATAGTTTCTCCTGCTACATCGCCCCATACTATAAAGTAAAATCCTGTTCTACAGCCCATAGGAGAAAGGTCTATAACATTATCTACTTCTTCTCTTAAATAACCTGCTAGAAGGTGCTCCAATGCGTGTAGCGCTGCTGTAGGAATAGCAGCTTCGTTAGGTTGCATAAATCTAAGGTCAAACTTACTTACTTTATCTCCCTTTTCACCTGTTAGAAGACCACACTTTCTCACAAAAGGCGCTTTCACTTTAGTGTGGTCCATTGTAAAACTTTCTACTTTTACCATTATATTATTATTATTTTTATTTTATAATCATTATAATTGAGGAATTTCTAGGAATGTGAGGTTCGAACAACCGGAGTTTACTAGACGTAAATGAGGATTGCGAGAACGAACAATGACGCCGAAATTACCAATTAGAATGGTTATAATTAGAAGCGAACGTTATATGTTAGTACTAGTTGATTACGCACGCTACGTAATTCAATAGGTTCGAAATTATCTAGTTGAAATACTGTCTCATCATATTTTGTGTATGATGGAGAGTATGGATAGTAGTCTGCTGTGTTTACTTGCCATACGTACGCTAGGTCCAAAGAGTGTCTGCCAAATCTATAACCAATACCTGCTGTAACGTTGTAAGATTCTTTTTCGTTGTAATAGTCGGTATCCACTCTCATATCGTTGTAGTAGTATCCTCTGCTCATGTTTTCAGTAACACTAGGAGTAGAGTAGCCACCACCAAGTCGTAAAGATAGGTCGCCAATAGGTTTCACTTCCAAACCTGCACGTATGATATGACGGTCTTGAAGGTCGTTGGCATATAGGTCTTTAAATTGGTTTTCGCGGTCGTTGATGGCAGTTGTGTTTTCGTATTGATAATCTACGCCAATGAAACCATATTTACCAAGTACAAAGCCCAAACTACCAATAGCTTTAAGTGGACCAGAGAAGCGAGTTGTGCCTTCTACTGCACTAGGAGTCTCGTTTACACCAGAACGTAGAGTGCCGTTTAGGTCGTAGACACGATACGAAAGTTTAGATGTGTAAATATCATCTAAGACGTATGTGGTAGGAGTGTGGAATGCAGCTCCAATACGCAACCAACTTGTAGGTTTCACAATAAGACCAATTTTATATGTAAAGCCAATAGCTTCTAATAAATATGTGTTGTGTAATGCGTATGTACTTCTGTCTGCAAATGTTTCTTCCAAAGTGATATTTCTACCATAGTTGGTGTAATCACACTCAAACGTCATACCCCAGTAGATAAGATTGTTGAAGTTGCCTGCAAATGAAAGTGCAAAGTCGTTTGCTGAACCAAATTCGTGAAATTTAATGTATTGGTCTACAGGTTGTGCTCCTGTCCAATCGTAAAGACTTTGATAAACATCGTCTCTTAATAGATATTTGGTGTCGGTTAAGTATGAATCAAATGCAAGAACAGAACCCCATGGAATAGAAGAATCGTCGTATGCAGGGTTAACATTCCATGATGAACCAGAATTTGCTAGGTTCCCTACTGGAATACCATCGGTCATAGCGGCAATCCATTGTGTGTAGGAATGAGGTTGCATACCATGATAATGTCCTTCTCTAGCAAACTTTTTACTTTGGTTATATGCAATACCAAGGTTGAAGTTTAGTAGGTTTTTGTTTTCTTCAAATACCCATGTGCCCACGTATGCCACGTGTTGTAGGTCTACGTAAGTTTTAGTGTCGTATGAGTTAAATGAAGAGTTGCTATTTAGCATAGAGGTGTTGTTCCAGTGAACGTTGCCAGAAATAGTAAGCTCTGAGCTTCTATAAATACCAATACCTGCAGGGTTGTAGAATATGGTAGAAGCATCGCCACCTAAAGCACCCATAGCACCACCTACAGCCATAAAGCGTGCGGTGCCATTAAGTTCGTTGCTAGAAGCTATTAATGCATCGTATATAGTTTGTGTTTGTGCAAATGCACTAAACACAGATAGTGCTATGGTTGAAATTAATAATAAATGTTTTTTCATATTTAGTTTTAGTTTATGTTATTATCTGCGGCCACCTCTTGGAGTAGCACCGCCAGAGCGAGAGCCTGCAGAACTACGTGTGTTGCCAGTGCTGCGAGTGTTGCCTCCGCTGCGGCTGCTATTGAATGAACTGTTGCCATTGCTTGTGCTGCGTTTGTTGAAATCGCTAGAACTAGTTCTTGTGCTGCTGCTAGATCTAGTTGTTGTGCTAGAAGAGTTGCTACGTCCACCACGTTCGGTAGCAGTGGTGTTTGTTCTGTTTACTCTATTTGTATTGTTTGAACGATTTACATCACTATTTGCGTTTCTTTGTCTTTCACCATTGTTTGTTGGGCGTGAAACATTGCCATTTGTGTTTCTTGTATTTGAGTTTGACGCAGGGCGTGCTTCGTTGCCTCTTGTGTTGCCATCACGGTGATAATCTCTGCTATGAGCATCTTTAGGACCATGGTGATCTGGACCGTGATGGTGGTCTGGACCATGGTGTGGTGCAGGAGCAGGATGGTGTGGGTGATGAGGAGGATAGTATGGATAAGGCCTATATGGATATGGACGATATGGTGAATATGGATAATATCCTGGATATGGGCTATATGGGTGTACCCAGAATGGGTCATACCATGGGTCGTACCAAATGCTTCCCCAAGAATTCCATGTAAACCATGAGTCATAATACCAAGGGCTGTACCAGTTTGTGTATCCTAAATTGATATAGATGTTTGCAGAAGAGTTTGCTTGCTCTTCAGGGTCTGTGTTGTAGATATACACATATTCTGCATCTTCTATAGTTACAACTTCTGGGTCGTAATATTTTGCAATCTCTTTTGTGTATTGATAATCTTCGCCAAGAGATAATTCTTCTATATCAGATGATGAAGATGATGTGCCTACACGATTGTACTCGTCTATGCTTCTGCTAGAAGAAGAGCTAGAAGATGTTGTTTTCTTTGAGCTTTTATTATATGAACCTGAGTCATAAATATCATCGTATTGTGCTAGAGCACAAACTGAAAAGCTTATTGATAATAAAAAAATACAAATTCGTTTCATAGCTATAAATTTAGTTGTATCTTTACGTCCTAATATTGGCAAAGATAATAATTAATTAATTGGTTTTGTTTATTTTTTAGTTAAAATCATAATATGAATTATATAAAAATTTCTATAAATGTGGAGAACATGCCTGAGTTTATGGCAGATGTTTTAACATACGAGCTTGGTGAAATAGGTTTTAGTACTTTTGAAACAGAAAATAACACATTAATCGCATACGCTAAAGAGACTGATTTTTCTGACGAAAGTTTAAAACAAATGGCTGAAAATCAAGGATTATCTTCAGATTTGTACGTTGTGGAGCAAGTGGAAGACAAAGACTGGAACGAAGAGTGGGAAAAGAACTATTTCCAACCTATTGTAGTGGATGGAGGACAATCAAAATGTGTAATTCACAGTAGTTTTCACTCAGATGTGCCAGCGGCAGATTTTGATATTATTATCAATCCTAAAATGTCTTTTGGCACAGGACATCACGAAACCACAAGTTCTATGTTAAGATGGATTCTTACCGACTCAATGGAGGGCAAAAAAGTGCTTGATATGGGTTGTGGTACTGCGGTGCTTGGTATTTTGGCAAAAATGCGTGGTGCAGACTATGTGATGGGCGTGGATATTGACGAGTGGTGCAAGGAAAATGCCACCGAAAGTGCCGGGCTCAACAATGTAGATATGGAAATTTTACTTGGAGATGCTTCTATTTTACCTACGGAAGAAACCTTCAATGTAATTTTGGCAAATATCAATAGAAATATCTTGCTTGCCGATATGGATAAGTATGTTTCTTGCTTAGGTAAGGGTGGAAACCTATATATGAGTGGTTTTTACACAGAAGATATTCCAGTAATTAGAGAAAAAGCAGAAGAATTAGGTCTTGAATATGTGGACTTTAAAGAAAAAAATAACTGGGTTGCAGTAAAATTTTTAAAATAATTAGCAGATAATTTTTATAATCCAACAATTTACCTTATCTTTGCACCGCTTTTCAGATAAACGGCGGGATAGCTCAGTTGGTTAGAGCGTCGGATTCATAACCCGGAGGTCACGAGTTCAATTCTCGTTCCCGCTACAAAAAACGAACAATCGCAAGATTGTTCGTTTTTTTATTTAACCCCAGTATATTTTCTGTATATCTTATTGTATTCTTTGCTCTCAAGGTAAACCGAAAGCCATGAGTTTAGTGAGTCGAGTAGCAGAGGACAGTCTGGGTGAACACACCATGAGTAGTTTTGAGGGAAGCTCACAGCTGTGTTCATATCTAGTGAAGAGAATTCTTTGTTTTCTTTTATTAGTACCCTTGCAACAAATTCGTCGCACACGGCATAGTCTATGTCGCGGTTTACGAGCATTTCAAAAAGATTTTTAGGAGTGGCGTTTGAAATTTCTTCTATATAAATTTTGTCGCCAATCTCTTGAGACAGGTGTTCTAGGCGTTGTCTATAAAAGGTTCCTGGTAGGATATATACTTTTTTATCTGCCAAGCCCAACTGATTTCTAATAAATTCTACGCTATCTTTAGGATTGTATTTTCTTTGCACAAGCATTTGTCTGCTAGTAAAAACAGGTATGCTATAGTTGATCTTCTCTCGCATGGTGTTGTAGATAGGTATATGCCAAGCAAGAATATCCACCTTGTGATTCATTAGCATATCAATGGCAGAAGCAAGGTTTGGTTCTGTGATTATTTCCACATTTTTCACATCCATTGCTTTTGCAAAACTGTTTATCATAAGCACTTGCAAACCCTCTATGCTATCCACGTCTATTACCTTGTAGCTCATAGCATTAGGTTCTACAATTACACGTAGTTTGTTTTGATCTTGAATGTATTCAAGGTCGTATGGCTTGTGTTTTTCTAGGTAGTCTCCCCTAAAAAGGATAAAAGACATTACTATCATAACAAGAATGGCGCAACCACCCACTATAAAGTAGTGTTTTGAGCGCGACATTTTATGTAGTAAAGTATCTTCCATATATTAATCGTAGAAGTTCCAAGAAAGTCCAAACTTAAACATTATAGGGTTTAGAGGATAACCCGGTACGCTAAAGTATGTAGGCTCCATAAATGCTGCAGATAGGTTGTAGCACATTAGGTAAACTCTAAATTGTTTTAAGTGCATATTGATATATGCGTTCATTAGAGGATAGTTGCCCACAAGGGTTTCGTCTTGTAGGTGGAATACGCCTGTGGCAGGCATATAAGCATTTGCGTAATATGCTGTGTTGTATCTGCAATCTACACCAATTTGTAGGGTGAAGATATTGTCTTTTAAGAAGCTGTGTCTAAAGTAAAAGTTTGAATATGCAGATAGCATAGGTAGTGGCAATATAGAAGCCTCGTTAACGTATTGGAAAGAAACCTTATTGTCCCAATGCAGTAGCCAAGCAGAAAGGTTTAGTTCTAAATCTGCATTAATAATTTGTATAAAGTGCTCTGTGTCTTGAGTAGGCATGGCGTTTTTATCGAAGTAGATATAGTTTTTCAAGCCTTGCCAACCTGCACCTAATTTTATGCTACAATATTTATAAGGAATAGCAATTTCTCCATAGCCTCTAGCCGACCATGTGTTGTGAAAATTGTTTTCCCATATAAAGTGGTTTGAATAGTAGTGCTCTGTAAAGTAACTTGGAACAGTACTTTTGATGTGTCCTAAAGCTGAAATATGTAGGTTTAAGTCGTCTTTTAGCTTGATTTTTGTGTTAAAGTCGCCTGATACATCAAATGCCAAACGATTATCTCTGCCCAATACTAATACTTTACCCAAAACTCCATACTGTGTATTGCCTTTGCGTTTGAAAAGTTCTCCACCCACAGATACAAGTGCCTGATTGTGCACTCTGCAAAGGGTGTCGAGTGCTTGTTTTAGTGTAGGCTCAGCTTCGTTTGTTGGCACATAGATGGAGTCCATTATTTGGAGTCTGTTTTGCTCGAAGTCTGCCTCTACAAATGCTCTCAAGCCAAATACCATCCATTTCTTATAGCCTTCGTTGAATGTAATTGAAACCACATTTTTAAAGAAATGTTGTGAACAACTATCTTTAGAGGCTGTTTTTGAGTAGTAATAGTTGTCGTAGAAACCATTTGAAATACTTCTTTCGTAATATTTCTTTTGGCTATATTCGTATTTTGTAGAATATCCAATTGTCATAAGTGGCACAAACTCAGATACTTCTGAATCGTTTGGATTTTGTTTGTCGTAGCCAATATTGTATTGTTGGTTTACCCAGAAATAGAATGAATTATATTCGGTCCAAGTGTTGCTAAGTTTTACAGGGATGTTTTCAACGTCATCTATTATTCGGAAAAGACTGTCGCTTTGTATTCCACCATTTTCAAATTGTTTGAAATTGTTTAGCCCTGCAAGGAAATGAATTGAGTATTTTTTACCTTTATAACTACCATTAAGATAACCATTTAAGTCGTCGGTAGATTGGTTTTCGTATGAACCACGACCATATTTATAGTCGGCGAAAATGCCAAAGTTTAGTTTACTTGTGGCATTCATAGAAAGACCAGCTGTGATATGGTCTTCTTCTTGGTCGGTAAGACCACCAGAGGTGTATGTGATATTGCTATAAGGGCGTTTTGTGTTGTAGAAAAGAGCATCACTTGCGCCTATATATTGGTCGTAAAATGTGTGTTTAAAAAGGAAGTCGCCTGTGTAGTCGGTTTCTTTTCGTTGGTAGAAAATAGCAGACTGACTAGGCTGTCCAAGGTTGCCAAGCCACTCACTAACAATGGTTTTTCTGTAAACAGGAGTGGTAAATTCTTGGAAATTTAGTGTGGCAGTGTCGGGAGAACATTGAGTCTCATCTGCAAAATCTTCTGAAACTTTCCATGCTATAGTACCTTCGCCTGCTTTTGCAGGTTTGCGCATAAAGAAGTTTTCGTTAGACTCTTGAGCCACAAGAGTGCTAACGCAAAAATAAAGTGCTATAAGTATGTAGTTTCTAAATTTCACTATGCAAATTTACAACTAAAATTTGAAATATTAAAGTCGTGTCATTAGGGTAGGCAAAATAGAGGCCTTCCATGCACTAAAGTCGCCTTTTATAATATGTGCTCTGGCCTCTTGTGTTAGCCATACATAAAATGCAAGGTTGTGAATAGAAGCAATTTGCATACCAAGCAGTTCGTCAGACATAATTAGGTGACGAAGATATGCTTTGCTATATACTCTGTCTACTATGCTTGCTCCTTCTGGGTCGATAGGCGAAAAGTCGTTTGCCCATTTTTTGTTGTGCATGTTCATGGTGCCATTTTTGGTAAATAGCATACCGTTTCTGCCGTTGCGGGTAGGCATAACGCAGTCGAACATATCTACACCACGTTCAATGCCTTCAAGAAGGTTTGCAGGTGTGCCCACGCCCATTAGGTAACGAGGTTTGTCTTTTGGAAGGATGGCGTTAACCACCTCTATCATTTCATACATTTTTTCAGTTGGTTCGCCCACTGCTAGGCCACCAATTGCATTGCCCTCGCATTCTTGTGAAGCGATGAATTCTGCCGATTGTTTTCTTAGGTCTGAATAAACGCAACCTTGCACAATTGGGAAAAATGTTTGGTTGTAACCATAAATTGGTTCGGTATTTTTAAAGTGTTCCCAACCACGTTTTAGCCATCTGTGAGTCATCTCCATAGATTTTTTTGCGTAGTCGTAGTTGGCGTTGCCTGGGGTGCATTCGTCTAGTGCCATTATAATGTCGGCGCCAATAATGCGTTGAGTTTCAACCACATTTTCTGGGGTGAAAAGGTGTTTAGAGCCTTCGATGTGTGAACGGAATGTAACGCCTTCTTCTTTTAGTTTGCGAGTGCCAGAGAGTGAGAAAACTTGGAAACCACCACTATCGGTAAGGATAGGTTTGTCCCATGAATTGAATTTGTGCAGACCGCCTGCTTGTTTAAGCACTTCAAGCCCTGGGCGAAGGTATAAATGGTAGGTGTTGCCCAAGATAATCTGTGCCTTAATGTCGTCTCTAAGCTCGTGTGCGTGTACTCCTTTTACCGAACCTACTGTGCCTACTGGCATAAAAATAGGTGTAAGGATTTCGCCGTGGTCGGTGGTAATTTTACCAGCACGAGCATTGGTTTTAGGGTCTGTATATTGTAAATCAAACTTCATAGTCAAACATATTTTCGTTTAGTGTGATTACTTCTATTTGGTTAATTTTTTCGGCTGTGTATGGACATTGTACTTTCACATAATTCTCGGTGAAACCGCACATTTTTCCACTTTTGTTGGTAGATTCCCAAAGCACTTTTCTTTCTGTGCCAATTTGTGAAGAGTAGAATGTTTTTAGTTTTTCTTCCGACAGTGGAAGCATAATTTGCATTCTGCGTTTCTTCTCACTCTCTTCCACTTTGTATGGAATTTTTAGTGCCATTGTGCCTGCTCTTTCTGAGTATGGAAACACGTGCAGTTGCGATACTGGCAAACTTGCAATAAAGTTTCTCGACTCTTCAAAAAGTTCTGGAGTTTCGCCTCTCATGCCCACAATCATATCCACTCCAATAAATGCGTCTGGCATAAGTTCTTTTATTTTTAGAACTTTGTTTTTGAAAAGTTCACTATCGTAGTGTCTGCGCATAAGTTTTAAAACTTCGTCGCTACCGCATTGTAGTGGGATGTGAAAGTGTGGTGCAAAGCGTTTACTTTTTGCTACAAATTCTATAATTTCGTCGGTTAGTAGGTCGGGCTCGATAGATGAAATTCTAAATCTTTCCACGCCTTCTACTTCGTCTAGGGCTTTCACAAGGTCTACAAATTTTTCGCCTGTGCTTTTGCCGAAGTCGCCTATGTTTACGCCAGTTAGGATAATTTCTTTGCCTCCTTCGCGAACAATATTTTCTGCTCCACGCACAATTTCTTCGATGCTACCGTTGCGGCTTCTGCCACGGGCAAACGGAATGGCACAATAGC
The DNA here is from genome assembly GCA_045611845.1 of Candidatus Enterocola sp. Classification (GTDB taxonomy): domain Bacteria; phylum Bacteroidota; class Bacteroidia; order Bacteroidales; family Paludibacteraceae; genus Enterocola. The sequence continues at coordinate 99,521 of JAZKXZ010000025.1, forward strand.
TGCAGAAATAGTCGCAACCATCTTGCACTTTTAGGAAGTGGCGGGTGCGGTCTTCGTGAGAATAACATCCGTAAAATGGAGTCATTTTCTTGGTTTCGCTCACCTGTGGGGTGGTATCTTCGGTTTTAAGTTTTTCTGGGATAATAAATTTGTCATTTGCTCCAAGCACAAGGTCTACACCTGGTATGCTAGAGAGTCTTTCCGATGCAAGTTGGGCATAACAACCTGTAACAATAAGAAATGCGTTAGGGTTTTCTCTTATGATTCTATTTATTGCACTGCGACATTTTTTGTCGGCATTGTCGGTTACAGTGCAGGTGTTTACGATGCAAACATTGGCTTTTTCGTTTGCTTTAGCTTTTACATAACCGTTTTCTATAAGCGTTTTGCCTATAGAAGAAGACTCTGCAAAGTTTAGCTTGCATCCTAATGTATAAAACCTAAAAGTACTCATAATTACTCGCTTCGCTCGTGATTTTTTTCACGACTCGGCAATGATTAAGTAAACTTATCATTGCGCTCGCTGCTCAAAAAATTCCTAATTCCTAATTCCTAATTCCTAATTTTATTAGATTAAAGTTTCCTCGCTCTTTATAGTACACAATCACGTACGTAATCACAGTGGAAATCATGCCGATGAGTGAGCCGAAAAGCACGTCGGCAAGAAAGTGCTGTGAAAGATATATGCGAGAAAAACCTGTTACAAATGCAAAAACAACTAAAAAGATTTGTATAAATCTATAGCGATATGGCAAAATGGCAGCGATGCCAGCAAAAAACACAAATACACAAGATGTGTGACCACTTGGGAATGAGTTGAATGCGTCCCAAATATGCACACCCTCTACTGTAGGAGGCAGGTCGATGCCCAAACTATTGAAAAGTGTAAGTGGGCGAGGGTGACACATAGTGTATTTAAAAATTTGTGTTATCAGCGAGCAAATGCCTTGGCCTAGAAGCAGGAAAAGTCCGTCTCTAAGGTTGAATAGCATAAAAATGCCAATCAAAATAAATGGTAAATTGCCACCAAATTCTGTTATGTATTTGAAAAAAGTATCCCAAAATGGGGTGTGAAATGAGTTTAACTCTATGTGTGTTTCCACTTGAGAGCCGGTGAAACCATACGCCACACCAATAGCCCAAATAGCGAAGAAACTTATCCAAAGGATAAGATTTTCTTTGTAATATTTAGCCAAAATTTTGTTCATTCTGCAAAGATAAGAAATTTTTGCCTAAGATTTGCTTGGGTACGACAAGATATGCCATGTTACGCCTATGGCGATGGCAAATAGAAGCAAACGCACCCACAAAATAGGCACAAAAATGCAAGAAATTCCAATAGTAATCCAAAGCATACTCACAGAGACAACTTTTACACGAAGTGGAATGCATTTGTTTTCTTGAAAATTCTTTATGTATGGACCTAAATGTTTGCTCTCAAGTAGGCGTTTGTGCCAAGCAGGAGCACTTTTTAGGTAGCAATAAGCAGAAAGAAGTAGAAATGGAGTGGTGGGCAAAACGGGTAGTGCGATGCCTAAAATTCCTAAAAAAAGTGATATGGTTCCTACTATGCGTAAGACTATTTTTATCATTGTTTTCCTTGTTCTTAATTAAGGCACAAAGTTAATCATAAAACGTGAAATAAAAAATAGGCAAATAATGCAGTTATAATATATTATATTTAACTTATTTTTACTATCTTTGTACCTTAAAATGTATAAAAATCGTTGCAAAAAAGGAACGTTGAAAAAGATGTCTGTTTTAGCTGAAAAAATAATACATAGCGAATTGCAATTGCAAGATATTCAGGCAATTGTGGAGCAAAATGCTAGAGTGCAAATCTCTGAAGAGTCTAGAAAAGCTATCAACGAATGTTTTAGTTTTTTAGAGTCGTTTTCAAAAGACAAGGTTATTTACGGCATTAATACTGGCTTTGGTCCTATGGCTCAATGGCGTATTGATGACGAGCATTTGAATGAACTTCAGTATAATATCATCCGCAGTCACTCTACTGGTGCGGGCGAGCCACTTCCAGAAAAATGCGTGCGTGCTGCTATGCTAGCGCGTTTAATGACTTTTATGCAAGCGCATTCTGGGGTGAATATCCAAACTTGCGAACTTTTAGTAGAATTTTTAAACCGTGGCATTTATCCTGTGATACCACAACACGGTAGCGTGGGTGCAAGTGGCGACTTAGTTCAGCTTGCTCACATTGCGTTAGCGCTTATTGGCGAGGGCGAGGTGTTTTACAAAGGCGAACGCAGAAATACAGCTGAAGTTTTTGCAGAACTTGGCATTAAGCCGCTTCAAATGTATGTGAGAGAAGGTTTGGCTGTTACAAACGGCACTGCGGTGATGACTGGTATTGGTTTTGTAAACCTATTTCAAGTAAAACGCCTGCTAGATTTTTCGCTTAAGGCATCTGTTTTGATGAACGAAATTGCCTCTTCTTACGACGATTTAATGTCTGAGGTGCTAAACGGCGTGAAAAGACACGTTGGCCAACAAGTGGTGGCTGCTAAAATGAGAGAAATTTCATCAGGTAGCCAAATGTTGCTAAGCAGAGAAAAAGAACTTTATCATAAGAGCGAGGAAGATGTGTTTGAGCACAAAGTGCAACCATATTACTCACTTCGTTGCATTCCTCAAATTTTGGGTCCAGTGTGGGACGCTGTGGAAAATGTAGAGAAAGTACTTGTGGGTGAGATAAATTCTGCAAACGACAACCCTATTGTTGATCCACAAAACAAAACTGTAATTCATGGCGGCAACTTCCACGGTGACTATGTTTCATTTGAAATGGATAAACTGAAAATAGCAGTTACCAAAATGACAATGCTAGCAGAGCGTCAAATGAACTATCTATTCCACGACCGCATCAACGGTATTTTGCCTCCATTTGTAAACTTGGGTGTATTGGGACTAAATTATGGTTTACAAGCATCTCAATTTACAGCTACTTCTACCACAGCAGAGTGTCAAACTCTATCAAATCCAATGTATGTGCATTCTATCCCAAACAACAACGATAATCAAGATATTGTTTCTATGGGTACAAACTCGGCACTTATTTGTGCTAGAGTGATAGAAAATAGCTATCAAGTGATGGCAATACATGCTATGGCACTTGCACAAGCGGTAGATTGCTTGAAGATTGCAGACAAGCTTTCTCCTGTTACCAAGCAGGTGTATAACCAAATAAGAGAAATAGTTCCTGTTTTTGTGGAGGATACTCCAAAATACAAAGAGATTGAAGCTGTGATGGCATGGCTTAAAAAATAATCTCACAAAAAGACAATTGATATGAAAAAATATGCTTTAGTAACTGGTGCTAGTAGAGGTATAGGCAGAGCCATTGCACTTAAATTGGCTTCGCAAGGTTTCTCTATTATCATCAATTATGCTTCAAATGAAGAGGCTGCGCAAAAAACTCTAGACGACATTACTGCTCTAGGTGGTAGTGCAGAATTGCTTCCATTTGATGTGAGTGACAATAAATCTGTAGAAGACGCATTGCAATCTTGGGCAGACAAGCACGAAAATGATTACATTTCTGTGATTGTAAACAATGCAGGTGTGCGTAAAGACAACCTTATGATGTGGATGCCTGGCGACGATTGGCGCGACGTGCTTTCTATCTCGCTAGATGGTTTCTTCAACGTTACCCAACCACTGCTAAAAAATATGCTTGTAAAAAAATGGGGCAGAATTGTGAATGTGGTTTCACTTTCTGGTATCAAAGGTATGCCTGGACAAGTAAACTATTCTGCTGCAAAAGGTGGTCTCATTGCAGCAACTAAAGCACTAGCACAAGAAGTGGCAAAAAAACGCATTACTGTAAACGCAGTGGCACCGGGCTTTGTGAAAAGCGATATGACAGCAGATTTAAACGAAGCAGAACTTAAAAAACTTGTTCCAGTAGGACGTTTTGGCGAGCCAGAGGAAGTGGCAGAACTTGTTGCTTTCCTTGTGTCAGACGTGGCAGGCTACATTACAGGTGAAGTTATTTCAATAAACGGAGGAATTTATACTTAACATATGTCTCAAAGAGTAGTAATCACAGGAATGGGTATTTATTCCTGTATAGGTAAAAATAAACAAGAGGTTTTAGACTCTCTATTTAATGGTAAATCTGGCATTGGTATTGCCGAAGACAGAAGAGAAATGGGATACCGTTCATGTCTTTGTGGTATCTTAGAAAAACCAAACTTAAAAGGAAAAATAGACCGTCGTCAACGTCTTTGTCTTTCTGAACACGGTCAATATGCATATCTAGCCACAGAGGAAGCTCTTGCACAAGCAGGTATCGACGCAGAATATCTTGCAAACAATGAAGTTGGCGTGCTTTATGGCAACGACAGTAGTGCAGAAGCTGTAATTAGCGGCGTAGATGTAATTAGAGAAAAGAAAAACACTATATTGGTGGGTTCAGGAAATATTTTTCAATCTATGAACTCTACCATCACCATGAACCTTGCCACTATTTTCAACCTGCGTGGTATCAACTTCACCGTGTCTGGTGCATGTGCAAGTGGTTCTCACTCTATTGGTATGGGATACCTTCTTATCAAGCAAGGCCTACAAGAATGTGTTATTTGTGGAGGTGCAGAAGAAGTAAACAAATATTCAGTTGGCAACTTCGATGCTCTAAACGCATTCTCTACACGAGAAGACGACCCTACAAAGGCATCACGCCCATTCGATAAAAACCGTGATGGTTTAGTGCCAAGTGGTGGCGGTGCTACAGTGGTATTAGAAAGTTACGAATCTGCTGTTAAACGTGGTGCTACTATTTTAGCCGAAGTGGTTGGTTATGGTTTCTCTTCAAATGGCGACCATATTTCTGTGCCAAATGTAGAAGGACCTAAACGTTCACTTCAAATGGCTATAAAAAACGCAGGTATTGAATTATCAGAAATAAAATATGTAAATGCTCATGCTACCTCTACACCTATTGGTGATATGAATGAAGCAAAAGCTATTGCTGAGGTGTTTGGTGAAAATAAACCATATGTGGCTTCTACAAAATCATTCACAGGTCACGAGATGTGGATGGCAGGTGCATCAGAGGTGATATACTCAATGCTAATGATGCAAAACAACTTTATTGCAGCAAACTTAAACTTTGAAGAGCCAGATGAGGCTTCTGCAAATATCAATATCCCAAAAGAAAGAATTGATATGGAATTTGATGCATTTTTGAGCAATTCATTTGGTTTTGGTGGAACAAACTCAACTCTAATTATAAAGAAATTTAAACAATAATTACTAATTATGACAATAGAAGAAATTATCGAGAAAGCAACAACTGTGTTGGCTGAAGAATTTGAAGTAGAAACATCAGAAATCACTCCAGAGGCATCACTAAAAGAAACTTTAGACCTAGACAGCCTAGACTTAGTGGATGTTGTAGTATTGATTGAACAAAATTTTGGTGTTACACTTACTGGTCCAGACTTTATTGGCGTTGTAACTTTCCAAGATTTCTACGATCTTTTGAACAAAAAGATTAATGGATAAAAAAGAAAAGAAACAGTGGAACGGAAAATCTAGAGGAGGACGATTTGGTTACCAATTTTTTGTGTACACCATTCGTATTCTCGGGGTGCGATGTGCCTACTGTTTTCTCGCTTTTATAGTAATCTATTTTATTCCATTTGCTCCAAAGGCAACAAAATCTCTTTGGCAATATAATCGCAAAAAGCGTGGTTTAGGCCTTTTATGCTCTATGAAAGAATTATATTGTCACTATTTTGTTTTTGGACAAACCCTTATCGACAAGATAGCTATGAAGGCAGGACTTGAAAAATCTTATAATTTCGAGTTCGACAATTATGAGCGTTTTCTTCAAATCCTAAATAGAGGAGAAGGGGTGGTGATGATAGGTGCACATGTGGGCTGTTGGGAAGCTGGTGCAGGTTTCTTTGGTACATATGGAAAGAAGATAAATATTGTAATGCTAGATGCAGAGCATGAACAAATAAAAGAAGTGCTCGATGAAACAGCAAAAGAAGAAAAGAATTACAATATTATTCCTATCAATCAGAATATAATAGATGCAATGTTGCAGATGAAGGTAGCCTTAAACAATGGCGAATATATCTGCTTCAATGGAGATAGGTTTGTGGGCACAGACAATACTATTCTAATAGATTTTCTAGGCTCTAAAGCCTTATTCCCAAAGGGTCTGTTTCAAATTGCAGCTAAATGTAGAGTACCAGTGGTGTTCTATTATTCTATGCGTGAGGCAAACAGAACTTATAGATTTATTTTTGAAGAACCAGTAATAGAGGGTAAGATGACAGCTGAAAAGCTTATTGAGCAGTATTCTCGTTCGCTAGAAAAGATAGTGCTTAAATATCCTCGTCAATGGTTCAATTTTTATGATTTTTGGAATTTTAATAAAGAATAATATATGAAACTAACCAAACCTCTTGCAGATGTATATTGCAAAGAGCAGAAGACAGCATTAGAGGCACAACGCCTTGCACAAGAGATTGCTTTTGCACCAATGGTGTTTCAAGTGTCTCGACTTATGGTGAAGTTTGGTATTTTAGAATACCTATCAAATAATCATAAAGGTGTTACCCAAGCAGAAATTGTTGAGCATACAGGGCTTTCAAATTATGCTGTGCAATGTCTTTTAGAAGCATCACTTTCTATTGGTACTGTGATAACAAAAGATGACAAGTTTACTATTTCAAAAGCAGGTTGGTTCCTACTAAACGACCCAATGGCTAAAGCAAATATGAACTTTAACCACGATGTAAACTATTTAGGTTTGTTTCATTTAGAAGAAGCACTTAAAGAAGGTAAACCATCTGGACTAAAAGTGTTTGGCGAGTGGCCAACAATTTATGAAGGACTTTCTAGTTTGCCAGAAGAGGTGCAAAAAAGCTGGTTTGGTTTCGATCACTTCTATTCAGACGAATCTTTTGCTGCTGCACTAAAAATCATTTTCGACGGCGATAAAAAAGTGCGCCGTTTGCTAGACGTGGGTGGCAACACTGGTCGTTGGGCTATGCAATGTGTAGGTTACAACAAAGATGTAGAGGTAACCATTATGGACCTTCCTCAACAACTTGAAATGATGAGAAAACAAACTGCAGGCAAAGAAGGTGCCGACCGCATTCACGGCTTTGGTTGCAACCTTCTAGACGAGTCTGTAAAATTCCCAACTCCTGCATTCGATGTTATTTGGATGAGTCAGTTCTTGGATTGTTTCTCAGAAGAAGAGGTTACAAGCATTTGTCGCCGTGCAGCTGAGTCTATGGACGAAAATTCTCGTCTATACATTATGGAAACATTCTGGGATAGACAAAAATACGAAACAGCAGCATATTGTCTTACTCTTACAAGCATTTACTTCACAGCACTTGCAAACGGCAATAGTAAAATGTATCACTCAGACGATATGGAACGTTGCGTAAACAATGCAGGTCTTGAAGTAGAAAAAATAGTAGATGGCTTAGGACTAGGACACTCAATAATGATTTGCAAAAAGAAAAATGGATAATATTATTTCTCTTATTCCGCAGCGAGCACCTATTGTAATGATAGATAAGTTTCTTGGTATAGACGGAAACCTATCTAAAACCTCTTTAACTATAAAAGAGGACAATATTTTTGTAGATGGTGGATGTATGTCGGAATGTGGTCTTATAGAACACATTGCTCAGTCTGCTGCAGCTAGAATAGGATATTTGTTTACCGGGGCAGGCAAACCTATTCCGATAGGTTACATAGGTTCTGTAAACAATTTTGAAATAAAAGAATTTCCAAATGTAGGTGAAACAGTTTCCACTACAATAGAAGTAATTCAAGAAGTACTTGGCATCACACTTATTCAGGCACATTGCTATATAAATAATGTAGAGATAGCCTCATGTAAAATGAAGATTTTTCTAGAAAGCAATGAGAAGTAAAAACAAAATAGGAAATGCTGAAGCTGCGCTAACAAATATTTCGTACACTACTGTGCGTTTTAGCGAAGTGGACTCTATGTGTGTGGTATGGCATGGAGAGTATGTACGTTATATGGAAGATGGACGTGAGGCGTTTGGCAGAAAATATTCTGGAATAGGATATTTAGATATGTACAACAATGGCTATACAGCACCTATTGTAGATTTACAACTTGAATATGTATCTCCACTTACAGTAAACGATATTGCTATAGTAGAAACACGATATATAGAAATGGCAGCTGCAAAATTGTGCTTTGAATACATAATTAAAAGACAAAGTGACAATGCAGTGGTGCTACGTGCACGCTCGCTTCAAGTTTTTCTAGATAAAGATGGAAATATTAGCCTAAATAACCCAGCATTTTTTGAAGATTGGAAAAAGAAATGGTTGAACAAGTAAAAATATATTTAGGTGCTTCGTCGATAAGAACTTGTTTGGGCGATAAAAAGGCAACACTTTCTGCTATGATGGCATGTGAGTGTGGACTAAAATATTCTGCCGAGTGGCAAATGCACGTGGGAGCATCGAGCGTGGAAATGATTGATGGTTTCACTCGTTTTGAGTCGCTAATGGTGGAGCAATTAAATAATGTGGTGGCAGAATCGGGTGTAGATTTATCGTCTAAAGACACTCAACTTATAATCTCTACCACAAAAGGCAATATAGATTACCTTGCAGAAAACGGCGAAAACTTAAACGAAAGAACATTTATAGATGCTTCTGCCAAAGTAATTGCAGAGCATTATGGCATAAAAAATGAGCCAATTATAATATCAAATGCGTGCATTTCTGGTGTGTCTGCATTTGTGGTGGCACGTTGGATTTTAAACACTACAGATTGTAAAAATGTGGTAGTGGTGGGTGCAGATGCGCTTTGTGAGTTTATCACATCGGGTTTTGCGTCGTTTAAGTCTATTAGTCCAGCACCTTGCAAACCATACGATGCCACTCGCGATGGTCTTACACTAGGCGAAGCAGCAGGTGCAGTGCTACTGACCAAAGATATCGCACTTGCCGATAAGGCTATGATTCGCCTTGCAGGTGGTGCAATAAGCAACGATGCCAACCATATTTCTGGTCCTTCACGCACTGGCGACGGTTTGTATTATGCCATAGCTGACGCTATGAAAGAAGCAGGCGTTAGCAGTGAAGATATAGGTTTTGTAAACACCCACGGTACAGCTACTCGCTACAACGACGAAATGGAGAGCAAAGCTATTGCTTGGGCAGGCCTAGATAACAAACCACTAAACAGCCTAAAAGGATATATAGGTCACACACTAGGTGCTTCTGGTGTGGTGGAAACAATTATATGTGCAGAAGAACTTAAAGAGGGTGTGGTGTTTGGAACAAAAGGCTTTACTGAGTCTGATACCCCACACAAACTTACCCTTTCTGATGAAAATCAATCTTTCCAGAAAGCAACTTGCGTGAAAACTGCATCTGGCTTTGGTGGCTGTAATGCGGCAATTGTTTTAGATAAAGAAGACTGCAATGTGCCAGCCTACGCCAATCCAAGAGAAGCAAAAGTGGTAGCTCAGTACACTTTGCCACAGAGCGATTTAGACTTTGCAGACTTTATTAGAGCAGAGTTTAAGAAATTGGGCGAAGCCAATATGAAGTTCTACAAAATGAGCGATATGAGCAAGGCTCTTTATGTGGCAGTGGAAAATCTGCTAAAAGAGGAGGGTTTTGCCCAGGTGGAACAAACTCGCAGAGCCATAGTGCTTGCAAATAAGGCGGCTTCACTCGATGCGGATATTATTCACCAAAGAATACTTAATAAGCGTTTGCCAGAGGGCGCATCGCCAGCGGCTTTTGTATATACACTAGCCAATGTGGCAGCAGGAGAAATCTGCATTCGTCACAAAATACAAGGTGACAACACCTTCTTTATAGAAAACACAGACTCTGCACTTGTAGAAAAATATGCTACTAGCCTAATAGAAACAGACAAAGCAGATGCTGTGATTTATGGCTGGTGCGAATTCCTACAAGGAAAATGGAATGTAAATATCAAACTATTAAAAAATAAATAAGATGGAACAACTAATTCAAGAATTAAAAGAGCATTTAATCGAAGAACTTAATTTAGAAGAAATCACACCAGAAGAAATTGATGCAGAAGCACCTCTTTTTGGCGACGGATTGGGTTTAGACTCTATTGATGCACTAGAGATAATCTTGATTCTAGAAAAATACTACGGTGTGAAACTTGCAAACTCAGCAGAAGCAAAACCAGCATTCTATTCTGTAAAAACTCTTGCAGAATACGTTATGCAAAACCGTAAATAAGAATGGCAGTTGTAGTAACAGGAGTGGGAATAGTGTCTGCACTAGGTATTGGTGTAGACAAAAACCTTGCGGCAATGCGCCAGGGCAAGACAGGAATTTCTGCCGAGCCAAAATTGCTGCGCACCACAAACAAACTTCCTGTTGGTGAACTACATTTGACCAACGAAGAATTACACGATGCTCTTGGCATTTCACAAAAAGAGCACCTTTCTCGCACGGCCCTTTTAGGCATACTAGCAGTGAGAGAGGCAATGTCTTGTGTAAAAATAGACTCAAGCAAAAGAATAGGATTGGTGTCTTCTACCTCTGTGGGTGGTATGGACCTAACCGAGCATTTCTTTGAAGAATTTATGCAAGACTCTACAAAAGGCAGACTTCGTGATGTGAAAATGCACGATTGTGCAGCAAGCACAGAGGCTATAGCAAAACACTGTGGCATAAATGGTTATACTACTACCATTAGCACAGCTTGCTCGTCTGCAGCCAATGCCGTGATAACAGGTGTAAAACTTCTAAAACACAATATTGTAGACTACGTGCTTGTGGGTGGCACCGATGCCCTTAGTGCTTTCACACTAAATGGCTTTAAGTCGCTAATGATACTCGATGAAAACAAATGTCGCCCATTCGACGCCACACGTGCAGGTCTAAACCTTGGCGAAGGCGCAGGTTATCTGCTGCTTCAAAGAGAGGAAGATGCTTCTGAGTATTATTGCCGCGTGGGAGGTTTTGCAAATCGCAACGATGCTCACCACCAAACCGCATCTTCTGCCGAAGGCAACGGCGCATATCTTGCTATGTCTGACGCACTTAATAAGGCTGGTTTAAACCCAGAAGACATTAGTTATATAAATGCACACGGCACTGGCACTGGCAACAACGATGCCTCAGAAAGTGTAGCATTTAAACGCATATTTGGCGAAAATGTGCCAGCATTTAGTTCTACAAAAGCATTCACAGGACACACTCTTGCTGCCGCAGGCGGTATAGAGGCAGTGTACTCAGTGCTTTCAATAAAAATGGGATGTATTTTCCCAAATCTAAACTTTAATACACCTATTCCAGAATATGGTTTACTGCCTGTTTGCACCTACATGGAAAATGTAGAGGTAAACAATGTGCTAACCAACTCATTTGGTTTTGGTGGCAACTGTAGTTCATTGATTTTTACTCGTTAAAATATGAAATGTTTTGTAAATAGAGTAGTAAGAGACCACGACGTGGCAACTGATATTAAACTTTTAATACCAGATGCTGGTCAGCGTCGTAGAATGAGTAAAGTAATCAAAACTGCAGTGTCTACCGCAGTGGAATGTGTGGGCGGAGTGGAAAATATAGACTCTTTAGATGCCATTATCACTGCCACAGGTTGGGGATGTTTAACAGATAGTGAGCGTTTCCTTCGCAATGTAATTGGCGATAAGGAACAACTTCTAAACCCTACACCTTTTATACAATCTACCTTTAATACAATAGGTGGTCAGATAGCACTTCTAAGTCACAATCATTGCTACAATGTTACATACGTAAATCGTAGCCATAGTTTTGAAGATGCTCTTCTAGATGGTATGATGCGTATTGCCGATGGCGAGAGTGAAAATATTTTGCTTGGAGCATTCGACGAGCAAACACCTTCTCAACACGCTATTATGGAGCGTATGGGTGCGTTTCGCACTCACAAAGACGGAGAAGGAGCAGTATTTGCTATCCTTAAGGCAGAGCCAACTTTAGAGAGTATAGCACAAATAGACAAAATAGAGTTTCTCACTCAGTCTTTAAGTAAAGAAGAGTGCCTTGCAAAATACGCCTCAAATGCAAATGCCAAACTACTTTACAATAGTTTCAAAGAATATGGACTTTTCCCAACTTCTTCTGCTTATTGTTTTGCCGAGGCTGTGAAACAAATAGAAGGTGGCGAGGCTGAGGTAGTAATTTATAACGAATATTTTGGTGCAAAACCAGTAGTGTTAACACTTAAATGTATCTGCTAATTGCCATATCAGTAGTGTTGCTTATGCTATTTTTAGTATGGGCTTCGGCAGATGTGGGCAGTAATGTGTATCTAAAAACCATTTGTAGGGCAGACACAAAAGAAAAGGTAGTAGCCCTTACCTTCGACGACGCAGTAGAGGAAAATACTACAAAAGTGCTTGATGTATTGAAAAAACACAATATTCAGGCAATATTTTTTTTAGTAGGGAGCAAGGTAGAAAAGCACCCACACATAGTAAAAAGAATAGTAAACGAAGGGCACATAGTTGCAAACCACACATACTCGCATAGCGGATTTTTCCCAACGAGCAGCAAGAAAAAGGTGGAGCAAGAAATTACAAAATGTGCTGACGCAATACAAAATACAGTAGGCAAACGCCCAGTGCTTTTTCGTCCGCCATTTGGTGTTACAAACCCAATTATTGGCAAGGCGGTGCGCGCATTAGGGTTAAAAACGATAGGTTGGAGCATTCGTTCGCTAGATACCGTAAAGGGTAAAACAAGAGAAGAGGTGGCTCAAAAAGTGCTTAAAAACCTACATGCGGGAGCAATAATTTTGCTTCACGACAGATGCCAAGAGGCAGACTCGCTTGTAGAAAATATTATAGAAGGAGCACATAAGCAAGGCTACGTTTTTGCTTCACTAGATAAAATGATAAACGTAAAACCGTATGAAAATTAAACAAATAATACTTTCACTAATGTTTGTTTTGAGCCTAGCGTGCTATGCTCAAGAGGCAAGTGTGGAGCAATTATTTCAAACCGAGCTTCAAGAGAAAAACGAAGATGTAATCTCTATAAAATGCAGATTTAAACAAACAAGGCAGGTGTCTTACTTGGCAGAGGCAGCAGTGAAGGAGGGCGATTTTGCGTTTACAAAACCAAATGATATACTTCTTGCGTTCGACGATGGGGATTATATAAAAATGACGAGCGAATACTTTGAAATGAAAACAGGCAGTAATGTGGCAAAAACCAAAGTGAGCTCAAATCCTATGCTTAAAAACTTAAGCTCTATTTTATCTACCTGTGTGCTAGGTGAATTTGATAAAATGAGCGCAGGTTTCAATGTGGAAATTGAGCAGCAAGCAAAGGAGTGGATAGTAAATCTCACTCCAAAACAAAGCAAAATGGCTGCAAAAATTTCAAATATTACTATAGCATTCAACAAAGCAGATATGTCTTTAAATCTACTTAAAATGGTAGAAAAATCTGGAGACTACACAGCATATAACTTTACAGACAAACATGAGATTAGAAAATAATTTTTATAAAATTCACTCTATTGAGAGTACAGAAAATGACTATAAAATAGAGGTGGAACTACTTGAAAACCATCCTATCTACGAAGGTCATTTCCCAGGTCAACCAGTGGTGCCAGGAGTTTGTACACTCACCATTATTAGAGAATGTATAGGTAAAATTCTCTCAAAAGCCGTGTCGTTTGCCACTATAAAAGAGTGTAAATATGTGTCTGCTTTAATTCCAGAGCAAGGACTAAAAATAATGATAAACCTTACTCTTACTGCCGATGGCAGTGTGAAGGGTGTGGTGGAAAGACTTGATAACAACCAAGTGGCACTAAAACTAAAAGCTACTATAAAATAATGAGCACGATGCAACAAACATATAAACAGAGAATGGCAGCACTAAAATGTGTGGTACTTATGCCCACATACAATAATGCTGGCACTATTGCAAAGGTGATTGCCGATGTAAAAGAGTATTCTGAAGATGTTATAGTTGTAAACGATGGTTCAACAGACGAAACAAAAAACATTCTTGCCTCTATAGAGGGCATCAAGGTAATAGACTACGAAAAAAACCAAGGCAAGGGTTATGCACTAAAACTAGGACTTCAAAAAGCATACGAGTGGGGCTATCGCTATGCTATTACCATAGACTCAGATGGTCAGCACTACGCCGACGATATACCAAATTTCATTTGTAAGATAGAAGAAAAACCAGATAGTTTGCTTATTGGTGCACGCAATCTTGCGGCAGACAATATGCCTTCTAAAAACACTTTTGCCAATAAGTTTTCAAACTTTTGGTACAAGGTAGAAACAGGACAAACTCTGTGCGATACCCAGTCTGGTTATCGTTTATATCCGCTTGAAAAACTACAAAAAATACATTTTATCACTCGCAGATACGAGTTTGAGGTGGAGATAATTGTTCGCGCAGCGTGGCGTGGGGTAAATGTAGAAAATATTCCTATCAAGGTGTATTATCCACCTGTAGAAGAGCGAGTTTCGCACTTTAGACCACTGCAAGACTTCACTCGCATTAGTATCCTAAATACAGTGCTTGTGCTTTATGCATTCCTTATTTACTATCCTTGGAAATTTGTAAGGTCACTTACTCTAACGAATATCAAAGACTTTATAAATAAACAAGTGCTTCATAGCAAAGATTCAAATTTGAAGATGGCAGCAGCCATGGGTTGGGGAGTATTTTGTGGGGTAATACCTATTTGGGGCTATCAAATGGTGTTTGCAGGGCTATCGGCTCACTTTATGAAGCTAAACAAAGTGGTAACTATAGTGTTTTCAAATATTAGCATTCCGCCAATGATACCATTTCTTCTTTATGGTAGTGTGGTGCTAGGTGCGTGGACACTAGGCTTAGAAAACGCATTTACACTAGACAATATCACGATAGAGTCGGTAGGAGAAAGCCTAACACAATACTTTGTGGGTAGTGTGGTACTTGCCACCCTTTTAGGAGTGTTAGTTTTTATATTGTCACTACTAGCAATGATAATTTGCAAACGTAAACCAAACAATGAGTAGATTATTTCTTTACATATACGACTATTTTGAAAAACACCGAGTAGCATTTTTTGCTATCCTATTTTCTCTTGTGGCAGTACTTGCCATTATGGCTTCACAGGTGCGTTTTCAGGAGAATATTACCAACTTTTTCAATAGTTCGAGCGAAGAAAAAAACTCTACATTCGAAAATCTGGCAGTAAAAGACAAAATCATTGTTTTAATATCGGGCGAAGATCCAGATGAGATAATATCTTCTGCAGAGATTTTTGAGGAGCAAATAGAGGCTCTAAAACAGGAAAACCTTGTAAGTGCCGTTACAGCCACTGCCGACGAACAGACTATTGGTAGCGTTATCTCATTTGTGTATAAATACCTGCCTATCTTCCTTACAGACGAAGACTACAAGGCACTCGAAGAAAAAACTACTGCCGAAAGCATAGACAATCAAATAGGCAATGTATATAACATTCTCACCTCGCCATCGGGCATGATAATAGGCGATGTGGTAATGGGTGACCCTCTAAATGTGGGCACTCCACTGCTTCAAAAATTTGAAAAATACAATCCAAATCTCGACTACGAAATATACGGCGGACGCCTATTTACAAGCGACCTTTCCACCATGCTTATGTTTATCCAGTCAAGCAATGGCATGGGCAACACAGGAGCAAACGACCGCTTGGTGAGTATTCTAGAAGAGGCTGAGGCAAAAGCAGAAATAAACGGAGTTAGCATAGACTGCATTGGCGGGCCAATTATTGCCGTGTATAATGCCAGACAAATAAAACAAGACACCATGCTCACCCTCACACTTGCCATGGTGATAATCTTGCTTGTAATTTATTTGTCGTTTAAAAACAAAAGATCTATACCACTTATTATAGTGCCACCTATGTTTGGGGCGTTGTTTTCCCTTGCAATGGTTTGGCTAGTGAAGGGCGAGATTTCTGCCATTGCTATAGGCGTGGGTGCTATAGTGCTAGGCATTGCACTTAGTTATTCAATACACATAGTTTCGCACCTAAATAGCAAATCTTCGCCAAAAGAAATTATTGAGGAACTTACTATGCCACTTACCATTGGTTGCTTCACCACCATTGGTGCATTTGCGGCATTAATCTTCACTCCATCGGCTCTGCTTCAAGATATGGGGATGTTTTCGGTGTTCACCCTTATTGGCACCACAATATTCTCTCTTGTGTTTATGCCACAGTTTTTACGTGGTTTTGAGTCTACAAAAAAGAGCTATCTACTCGACAAAATAGAGCAAATTGTAGGTTATAGATACGATAGCAACAAATGGGTGGTGCTTTCTATTTTGGCACTTTTTGTGGTGGCTTTGTTCTTCTACCAAGACGTGGACTTCGACGAAAATATGTCGCACATAAACTATATGCCTGAGCATATAGTAAAAGCAGAAGAACGTTCAGCAGAAATATTTGGCGACGATAGCAAGACCATATACATAGCCACAGGAGGTAAAGATTTAGCAGAGCTAATAACAGAGTATAACGAACTAGAAAATATACTAAACGGCTTTAAAGCAGATAGCACTATAGGTGAAGTTACTACACTTTCAGACTTTGTGGTGCCAGTAGAAGTGCAAAAGACACGCATAGAAAAATGGAACAATTTCTGGCAAGACAAAAAGGCACAGGTGTTGGCTCAAATAGACAAAGCAGCACAGCAAAACGGTTTTAAGCCTGCTGCATTTTCACGTTTTAGAGACTTAATAGAAAAAGAATATACAGTTTGTGGCTACTCAAAAGAAGAAATAAAAAACATACCACTTATTTCTGAATGGCTCACAATGACAGAAAGCAACACCACGCTACTTTCTCTTATTTCAATAGACGCAGAGCAAAAAGAAGCGGTTTACAACGAGGTGGAAAAACTATCTCACACCACAGTGATAGATAGGGGATATTTCTCGTCAAAAATGGTAGAAACCACCACCGATGAGTTCAACTATATATTGCTTGTGTCTTCGCTTATAGTATTCCTTACCCTTTATATTTCATACGGACGTTTGGAACTCACCCTGCTTACATTCCTTCCAATGGCAATAAGTTGGGTAATTATACTTGGACTTATGGCGTTGCTCGACATTAAGTTCAACATTGTAAACGTAATCCTTGCCACATTTATCTTTGGTATAGGCGACGACTTTAGTATTTTCACAATGGACGGGCTGCTCCAAGAGTATAAAAACGGCAAAAAAGTATTTGGTGCACACAAAATAGCCATATTCTTCTCGGCATTCACTGCCATTGTGGGTATGGGCGTGCTTGTGTTTGCTGAGCACCCTGCACTTAAATCTATAGCGTTTATTTCTGTGCTAGGCCTTAGCATAGTGGTGCTTGTGTCATACACCGTGCAACCAATGCTCTTTAGACTACTTGTTTCAAACCAAACAGAAAAAGGTGGTTTCCCATTCACCATTTTGAGCATTTTAAATACGCTATATTGTTTCCTTTACTTCCTATGCGGTTGCATTTTCTTGCAAGTGTATATGATACCAATTTTGGTGCTTCCACTTAAAAGGGAACAAAAGAAATATGCCGTACACAAAATGATTTATTGGATAATCCGTTTCTATCTTTACACAGTAAACGTGAAAACAGTAAGGGAAAATCCACACGGCGAAACATACAAAAAACCAGCCCTAATCATTGCAAATCACCAGTCGTTTATCGACATTTTGCTAATGCTTTCTACTACACCAAAAATAGTGATGATGACAAAACATTATGTTTGGAAATCGCCTCTTTTTGGTTGGATTGTGCGCTATGCCGACTTCTTTAGCGCAGGCAATGGCTACGAAGATTTGGAAGAAAAACTAAAAGAACGCATAGCCGAAGGCTATTCTGTAATGATATTCCCAGAGGGAACACGCTCTGCCGACCTTTCAATACAGCGTTTCCACAAAGGTGCATTCTATCTTGCCGACCTACTTAAACTCGATATTTTGCCTATGCTAATATACGGCACAGGTCATATTTCGTCGAAGCGTCAGGCATTTTACATAAAACACGGCACTATGGCTGTGCGCACCATGCAAAGAATAAAATATGGCGACAACACATTTGGCACCACATATCAAGAGCAAGCAAAAATGTATCGTAAGTGGTACAAAGAGCAATATAAAATGTATGAAGCACAGTGGAGCAGAACCACCGACCCATACTTTAAAGAAGCCATTATCAAAAACTATATCTACAAGGGCCCTACACTAGAGTGGTATATGAGAATAAAATGCCGTTTAGACGGATATTACGATCTTTGGGATAGGCTTATCCCTCGCAATGCCACCATCACCGATATAGGCTGTGGCTATGGTCAAATGTCGTTTATGTTGGCACTACTCTCTAGCGAGCGCACAGTGCTGGGTATCGACTACGATAGCGAAAAGATAGAGGAGTGTAACCATTCTTTCTTGTGTAAAAACGGCAATGTCAAGTTTTTGTGTGCCGATAGCAGAACAGTAGATATACCAAAGTCTGACGCCATACTTTTCAACGATAGTCTTCACTATGTGGACGAAAATTCGCAACGAAACATACTTCTAAGGTCTCTGGCAAGCCTAAACGAAGGTGGTATGATACTTGTGAGAGATGGCGACGCAAGCCAAACAGAAAAACACGAAAAGATAAAACAAACAGAAGTGTGGTCTACCCGCATTATTAAATTTAATAAAACAACCACAGAACTTACCTTTGTGAGCGAGAAGTGGATGAGAGATTTCGCTGTTGAAAACCACTTGCAAATTAAGATTCACAAGTGCGACAAAGATAGTTCGGAAACGCTATATATACTAACAAGATGAAGCAGTATGATGTTATAATAATAGGTGGCGGATTGGGAGGCCTTTCTTGCGGTGTAATGCTTGCAAAAGAAGGTTTGGGCGTTTGTGTGCTTGAGCAACATAGTGTGATAGGTGGTTGTTTGCAGTCGTTTCATCGCAATGGTCGCACCTTAGACACAGGTATGCACTATGTGGGAAGTCTGTCTGAAGGTCAAATTATGCACCAATATTTCAAGTATTTGGGTATAATGGACAGTTTAAAACTTCAAAAACTCGACGAAAATGGTTTCGATCACTTCCATTTCCCAGACGGCAAAAGTTATTCACACGCCATGGGGCACGAAAGGTTTGCCGAGGCACTTTCAGAGCAGTTTCCACACGAAAGAGAAGCGATTAAATCCTTTACTGGGCTGCTAAAATCTTTTAGTAATCTTATTTCAAAAGATGCCCTAAAAGAAGGTAAAATATCAAGAGGCGGCATAGAGTTACTTTCTGTGTCTGCATATAGCGAGATAGAAAAATACTTTAAAGACGAACGTCTAAAATCTGTAATAGCAGGCAATTGCGCTTTGTTTGCAGGCGACAAACTTACCACTTCTTTATACGAATATGGTATGATTACCAATTCAAATATCGAAGGTGCGTACGCTTTCTCAGGTGGCTCGCAACAAGTGGCAGACCTACTTACCGATGAGATTAAAAAGCACGGTGGCGATGTGGTGCTAAATGCAAAAGTGTCTAAAATACATTTAGAAGGCGACAAAGCAGAATATCTAGAACTTGCTAGTGGCGAGAGATTTTATTCTAAATGGATAATTTCTTCTTTGCACCCTTCGGTTACATTCTCGCTGCTTGAAAACAACACCGTTTACAAAAAAGCATTCTTTACAAGAATAAATTCACTGCCAAACACATACGGCATTTTTACCACATATTTGCTACTTAAACCAAACACAGTGAAAAACTTAAATCAAAATCACTATGTGTTTAGTACTCCAGATGTGTGGTCGGCAGAGGCAGACTATAGCAAATGCGAGATATCAAGTTTAATGATGTCTATGCAGCCAAATCCAAACAGTGAATATACAGATGTGGTCACATTGCTTGTGCCTATGCATTTTTCGTTTTGCCAGCAGTGGGCAAATTCTACCATAGGCTGCAGAGGTGAGGCATACAAAGAATTTAAACAACGTTACGCCGAGGCAAGCATAGAACTTATTAGCAAACATTTCCCATACATAAAGGAAAACATAGAAAAGGTTTATACAGCATCGCCACTCACATACAGAGACTACACTGCCACACCAGAAGGTAGTGCGTATGGCATAGTAAAAGACTGTAGAAACCCTATCGTAACACTTATGCCTGCTCAAACCCGCATATCAAACCTACTACTTACAGGTCAAAACTTAAATATTCACGGCTGTTTGGGCACCACAATATCATCGGCAGTTACTTGCTCAGAAATATTAGGAACAGAATATCTATCAAAGAAAATAGGCAACGCCTAAACAAAAATTTAGAGATTATGATAAAAGATAGAAGTCTTCATTACAAAAGTGCAGAGGAAATTAAAGCATTTCAAGAGGAAAGATTAAGAGAAACTCTTGCCTATGTGGCAGAGCGTTCAGCATTCTACAAAAGAATGTTTCAGGAAAACAATATCGATGTATCTCAAATAAACACAATAGAAGATTTGCAAAAACTGCCTACCACTTCAAAACAAGATTTGCAGTTTTTCAACGATGATTTCCTATGTGCAGACCCTGTGGATGTGATAGACTATGTGACCACATCTGGCACACTGGGCAATCCTGTTACCTTTGCCCTTACAGAAGGCGACCTTCAACGCCTTTCTTACAACGAAGCAAGCTCTTTCTCTATTGCTGGCTTTAAAAAAGAAGACGTAATGCAACTTATGACCACTATAGACCGTCGTTTTATGGCAGGACTTGCATACTTTATGGGTGCACGTGAGCTTGGTTGTGGCGTGGTGCGCGTGGGCAACGGCATTCCAGAACTTCAATGGGACACTATCAACAGAGTGAAATCGACTGTTTGTATGGTGGTGCCATCGTTTCTGATGAAAATGATAGACTTTGCCGAAAACAACAATATCGACTACAACAACTCTTGTCTTAAAAAGGCAGTTTGTATAGGTGAGGCACTTCGCACACCAGATGGTGAACTTACCACATTAGGCAAACGTATCAATGAAAAATGGCCTTCTTTAGAACTTTATTCTACATACGCTTCCACAGAAATGCAAACCTCGTTTACCGAGTGTGAAGCACACAATGGCGGACATATCCCTGCCGACCTTATCATAGTAGAACTTCTAGACGAAAACAACAACCCTGTAAAAGACGGTGAAGTAGGAGAGGTTACAATCACAACTATCGGTGTGGAAGCAATGCCACTTGTTCGTTTCAAAACAGGAGATATGTGTATTCGTTTTGCTGAAAGCTGCAAATGTGGCAGAAATAGTGCTAGATTAAGCTCTGTGCTAGGCAGAAAAGGACAAATGATTAAGTTTAAAGGTACAACAATCTATCCTCCTATCCTTTTTGATATTCTAGATAATATCCCAGAAGTGCAAAACTATATAGTAGAAGTATTTACAAACTCTCTAGGTACCGACCAAATACAAATACGCATTGGTAGCGAAAACCGCTCAGATGCCTTCGTAAAACAAATAAAAGACATCTTCCGCTCAAAAGTGCGTGTTGCTCCAGATATTAAGTTTGAATCTGTAGAACTCATAGCCAGCATCCAATGCCCACCGATGAGTCGTAAGGTAGTGAAGTTTTTCGATTTAAGGTAAGAATAATTTTATAAAATTATTCTTACGGATTGTAAAACAAAAAAAGAGAAGTTCGTTTGAACTTCTCTTTTTTGTGGTGCCACCAGGAATCGAACCGGGGACACAAGGATTTTCAGTCCTTTGCTCTACCAACTGAGCTATGGCACCATCGTTTTTGCGATTGCAAAGGTAAGACAATTTTTTAATTCACCAAAATTTTTGAGTAAAAAAACGAAATATTTTTAGAAAAATGCTCAAATATGTACATTTCTAAAAAAATATTAATAAATTAGCAGAATGAAAATAAACCGAGAAATCAAAAAAAATAAATTAATATGAAAAAGTTAGTATTCTTTTTAGTATGTGTGTTAACTCTTTTTGTAGCATGTAAAAAGGAGGAACCAGAAAATGACAAAGTAGAATCTATTGCGTTTGTAATAGATAACTATGAAATAACTTTAGGCGAAAGCAAGGCTTTGTTTTCTGAACTAAACATTTTACCTAAGGCTGTGGGCGATACTGCGGTGGTGACATGGTCTAGTGAAAAAGAAGAAGTGGCTAAAGTATCTAAAGGTGGTGTGGTATCTGCAGTATCTGTGGGTAGCACCATTATTACAGCGACTGCCCAAGGTAAAACTGCAGAATGTATCTTAAAGGTTACCTCAAACGTGTCTTTGGCTTCGTTCAAGAAAGCAAATTATGAACTTAATGTGGGCGAAACTCTAGATTTGTCTTCTGAACTAAATATTGAGTTCAAAAGCGAAGATAATACCGATTTGGAAATTATTTGGGGTTCTGACAAAGAAGAAATTGCTAAGGTGAACGATAAAGGTGTGCTAGAAGCTGTGTCTGTAGGTGAGGTTGCTATTTGGGCAAAAGTGTCTGGCAAGAAAATAAAATGTAAAGTAACAATTAAAGAAGTTACTAAACCAGACGAAGGAGGTGAAGAAGAGGAAGAGGTGATTATTCCTGTACAATCTATTGTGTTGACAGAAACTGTTTATGAATCTTGCATAGGAGGCACCGCTAGTTTAGAATATGCTATACTACCAGAAAATGCAACATTTAAAGACGTAATTTGGAAAAGTTCTAATGAAGCCGTGGTTAAAGTGAGCCAAAATGGTATGATGTCATTTGTAGGTGAGGGTGAGGCATCTGTTTATGCAGAACACGAGGCAAAAAATGAAAAAGATGTAAGTGTGAAATCTAAAAACTGTGTTGTTACAGTAAAAGATTGCTCTATTCCAGAATCTTTTGATGCCACATTGGATAATAAAAGTATATGTGAAGGAGATAAAGCTACTATTCAAATTTCAAATATTCTTCCAGACGAAGCAAATGCAAAAAGTTTGGAATGGACAGTAAGTAACCCTTCTGTATTGAAACTAACAATAGATGCAAGCGGTAAAAAGGCTTCTGTAGAGGGTTTAAAAGGAGGAAATGCTTCTGTAACAATAAAATCTAAATCTGGTTTCTCCCAAACTTTGAATATTACAGTGAATTCTAGGGTTACCTCGTTGACATGGGAAGAGGATGATTTTTGTATGTTCGTGGGAACCTCTACTAAAATTGATAGAGCATCAGCTCCGAATTTTAAGGTTACATATAAATTAGATTATGCGAGAGAAGATATTAAAGGACTTAGTTTTAATGAAGAAACTAGAACTCTAACTGCAGAAACTGTGGGTGTGTATTATCTTACTGCAAAAGCAATAGACCTTTGTGGAAACTATATAGAAAAAGAGATAACAATAGAAGTTATTCCAGATAATAAAAATGCATATATTCCAGATGATGCGGGTGGTATATATTATGGTACATTTGGTATGAAACAAACACTTCAGTACTATAAAGAACAAAACTGGCGCACAAATCCAAAGACCGAGATAACAAATCTAACTCATAAAAAAATGGGAGATAATAATGCTGTAACATTAAGTGCAGATAAGAAAACGGCATACTTTAACTATCTTGGCAAACGTGGCTTTAGTCATGCTCAGGAACAAATATTAGCAAATTATAGTCAGATATCATATACTTTAAAAGTAACAGACTCTCGCGGAATCTCAAAATATTTCGAATCTGAAAAACCTTATTGTTTCTTTAACTCTTTCTTAGGTTATGTGTATTGGTATGGTAAGTCTGGTTCGTTTGATGAAAATTGGAATTCTACAGATAGAGAGGCACTAGATGATTGGTTAGATATATTTACTTATGATAGAAATGCTACTGTAACCCTAAATTCTAGCTTTAATTATGTTCTCACTGCTGCTATGTATGTAAAAACAGAAGTTAACGGAGTTCCATATGTGGGAGTATATGTTCATAACGAAGAACCAACTCCATTCCCAAATCAAATGTATATGGATAAGTTTGCTCCAGAAATCTCAGATATATTGGGAATAGATTACACATATTTGCTTTATAAGCGTGAGTAAATAACTCAAATGAATCTTAGCCTGCAGTTTTTTTGATTGCAGGCTATTTTTTTGTAGTTTTGTGCCCGGTAACGTAACTTATATGAAAAACTTTATAATACTTTTATTTTGTTTGCTCTTGGCTATGCCACTTCAGGCAAAGAAAAACGAAGACGTAATGCTCACTACCACTTTTTTGGTGGTAATGCCAAAGTCTTTATCTGCTGAGGTGAATAAAGTGATGAAGAAACAACCAGGTGTAAAAAAGGTAGAAACTAATCTCAAAGAACAAACCGTAGTTATTACCTTTTCTGCTCAAGAAAATACCGTTTCAAACTTTCTAAAAATATTTAAACAAATGGGTATTACCGCTGCCGCCATGGAGACAGGCTGTTTTGGCAGTAAGGAGGGGTGTATTAATGCAATCAAACCCGAAAATCTTATGAAATAAAGATTTATTTTAGCGGTATCTTCGTCGTTGCTTAAAAGTTAATCTTTTTCATTTTAAGTTGTTGATAAGTTTTCGGTGTACAAAAGTAATATTTTTAGAAAAAGTAATGTGGATTTAACAAATATTTAATATTTTAGCAGAACCAAAATCAACCGAAAAAATCAAATATTATGAAAAAGAATAAATTAATTCTATGGCTAGTTTTAGCTATGTCTTTATTGTTTCCAACTACTTTGTGGGCACAAGAAACAGGCGCAGAGTCTGCGGCTCAATCCACTACTACAACTACTAAAAAGCAAAGTTTCTTCAAACTTAGTAACCTTACCTACGGCGGTAACTTTGGGTTTCACCTAGATTCTCATCAGTTCAATGTGCTTCTTATGCCGGAGGTTGGTTATAGGCTTTTTCCACGTTGGAAAATATCTGTGGCTCCACTTTATAGCTACTATGGTTATATAAATAGCACATACGATGCAGGTGAACATACATTAGGCGTGAGGGTTGGTACCACATTTGATATTTTAAATGGAACACGTTTCCCAAAATTCAATGTGTTTGTTTATGCTGGTTATCAATACGAACACCACTGGACTTCTGATTATTACTTCGATGAATATGATGCAAACTATTTCGATATAGGTTTAGGTGCAAAATATAGAATTAGCTACAATGCAAATGCCTATCTGTTAGTATCTTGGCACGCATTTTCTGAGGCGCGCTCAGGTGGCTTTAGAGTAGATACAGGTTGGTTTACAGACCCAATTCCAAGTATAACCTTCGGTGTAGAAATCAATTAAAGTCAAACCTTGAATAACTATTTTTATTCAACTCTTTTTTGGTGCGATTTTTTTAATTTCGTAAATTACGTAACGTGATTTACGAAATTTGTTTTTGTATATTTGGAAACTTAAATTTTAATTCTTATTTTTGCGATACGTAAATTACGTAACGTAAAATGTGAAATATGAGAACTAACAACCCTTTTTTAATTTCGGGTTATCATAGCCCAGAGTTTTTCTGTGATAGAAAACAAGAAACTAAAACTATAATAGATGCACTTTACAATGGTAGAAATGTAACTCTTATAGCACCTCGTCGTATGGGTAAGACAGGTTTGATTCTTCACTCTTTTTATAATATCAAGAAAGAAGATTCAGATGTTGTTACTCTTTACATGGATATTCTTTCTACGCAAACTCTAGGTGATTTTGTTAAACTTTTTGCAGAAACGGTTTTAGGTAAATTAGATTCAGTTCCACAAAAGGCGCTTTCACGTATAGGTTCGTTTATACGTAGTATTCGTCCTGTTTTTACATTTGATGAACTAACAGGACTACCTCAAGCGTCGATAGATATTAATTCGGCAAACGAAGAAAGTACTCTTAAAGAGGTTTTCAATTATTTGGCTTCTTCCGAGAAACGTTGTTATATTGCGATAGACGAATTTCAGCAAATTACTGAGTATCCAGAGAAAGGAGTAGAAGCGCTTCTTCGTTCGTATATTCAATTTTTGCCAAATGTGAACTTTATTTTTGCAGGAAGTAAAAAGCGGCTGATGCAAAAAATGTTTACATCTTCTACAAGACCTTTTTATCAGAGTACCCAAATTCTTAATATAGCAGAGATAGAAAAGGGAGAATATGCACGTTTTGCAATTGATAATTTTGCGAAAAAAGGAATCAAATTACATTTTGAGGTGTTCAGTGCTATTTATGATAGATTTGAAGGTCATACATGGTATGTGCAAAGTATACTAAATAGGCTTTATGGTTATGGTGAAGATGTTGCGCTTGATTTAATGGAATTTGCAATAAATCAGATAGTTGCAGAGAATTCTTACTCCTATATAGACTTGTTGAATTCTTATACAGCAAGTAATGTTCGTTTGATAGAAGCTGTAGCGAGCGAAGGTTGTGTAAAAGAAATTTATGCAGGTGAATTTATTGCTAAGTATAAACTTCAAGGGGCAAGTAGTGTGAGCGCTTCGCTTTCTAAATTAGAGGAAAATGAAATAATCTATAAAACAGAAAATGGTTATATCATTTACGACAGATTTATGTCGGAATGGCTTAGAACACGTAAAAAATAAATTTTATGTTTGAAGAAAAAGAATTAAAGGCTCCATACGGAGCGCGCCCAGTATATAAAACTCCAATGCTTAACAGTTTAATTAAGCGTGCGGAAGATAGTACTGCCACTTGCAAAGTGTGTGGAGTGTCGCTTGCTGGCAGAATAATGCAATCTACTCAATACACCTGCGACCATTGCGGCCGTCGCTTCGATATGTGCCGTGATTGTGGTGTAACAGTGTTTTGTCCAAACTGTGGAGGATGGCTTCTGAATAGTTGGGAATTAGAGGGTAAATGGATAGAGAAGAAATTGCATAAGCCACACCATCATTGCCACTAAACCAAGTTAGGAGTTAGGAGTTAGGAGTTAGGAGTTAGGAGTTGTGTCTTCTAACTCTTTTTTTTTTATTTCTTTTCAATCGTTTGCATATATAGTTAAAAATATGTAAATTTGCCCGATAAACCCTCTATGTAGTTAAAGTATATAAATAAACATTAAATATGAGAAAGTTAATACTATTTTTATCACTTGTTTTTTGCTCAATGTGTATGTTTGCACAAGCTGTCTGTGAGGTAAATACAACCTTCACAGATGTTAAGTATGAGCAAACTGCAGACAACGTTATTGCACTAAGTTGGAAGTATTCAGATGTGGAAAGAAATGACATTTTCCGCGTTTATCGCTACGAAAAAACTGATGGTGAATGGTCTAATGCAATACTTCTTAGAACAATTCTAGCTACAGATCCATGTGAATATGAAGACTATCCAGAGGGTCAAGTGCCAACCGTTCCAGAGAAAAAGAATCCTACAGCGGAAACTCTTTACACAAGTTCAATCTATGGTTTGGATTTAACAGGTAATATTACTTATGCGTTTGCTGTTGAGTTTCAAAGAACATTACCTACGGGTGTAGATTTAATTTATCGCGTGTACATACAACAAGATGGAGAAAGTTTTAAACCAGCAACATCTTTTGAATGTGCCACCGAGTATACTTACACATACGGTCTAAAATGGCAAAATCCTGCTCTTACAGATGAAAAATCACAATCTGTTACTTTAAATTGGCAACCTTATGCTGCTACAGGTGATTATTTGTACACAGTATTTGGGGTGAAACACGACAAAGTGTTTGAAACTACAAAAGAAACATCTGCTACTGTCAATCACTTAGAGTCTGGTATTGATCCTGAAACAGGCAAGAAAATTTCTCACGATTTTCAAGTGCGTGTGTACGATGAAAATGGTAAATATTTAGCAACTACACCAATTATTTCGTATACGCCAGAACCAGTAGTGTGTTTAACTTTCCCAGAAGTAAGTGCTTCTAGCAATACAGTTATACTTACTATTTTAGGATATGGTGATAATTTCGATGTTCAAGCTAAATCTTACAAATTGACAAATGGTGATGAAACAGTTGAATGTCAGTCTATTACAAATGGTGAATTTACATTCAAATTTGCTACTATAGATTACACTCAACCATTTAGGCTGGAAACCACACGTAAAGTGGATGGTATGGGTGAAGTAAAAGCAGTGGGTATATTTGAGTTAAACTCAGATGGAACATTGAAAACTCAATATTGCGACATTATTTTTGATTTACATGTAACTCACGTTACACAACATACAGTGAAACTTGAATGGGCAGACCCAGGTTTTGAGCCTACAAATGCAATACTTCAATATCAAGTAAAAGGAGATGCTAATATTGAACAAACTATAAAATTAGCAAATCCTAAAGCAAATGTCTACGATTTGGGTGGTTTGGAACACTCTACTGAGTATGAATTTACACTTAAACTGTCTGACCAATACAATAACCAAGCAAAAGCAACTGCAACAACTACTACTAAAGTAGGTAGTATTTGTGGTATGGAAGGTACTACTAGTGGTTCTACTGCTTTAGGATGTGGTGGTGGTACTTTCTTAATGAAATACGACTTAGAGTTTTATACAATTAAAAACAAAAATGGTAATCCAAGTGTGGTTGTGCGTTTTAGACCATTAGGTACAGAACAATTAAACGAGGTAAAATTATATGCAACATCAGAAAAAGACTTTCTAAGTGACATAGCACGTATCACAACTCAAAGTATGTCGAAAGGTGAAGATGGTTGGTATTCTACTACTCTAGAAAAAATGGGTTGGATATCATTCTTAAAAACCAATATTAAAGATGGTGATAATATACGTTTCTCTGTGAGTGTAAAACATAATGATGGATGTAGCGGCGCAATCTATAGTAATACCTATTTCACTAAGTTTGTTTCATACAAAGTAGGTACAGGTTGTCAAGACGACGCCATCTTCTCTATCATCAAATTTGAAAAGATATATGAAAAGCAATCTGAGTTTACACTACAAACCAATGGTCGTATGGCTGCTGTGGGCGTGTTTACAGAAGATGGATATTTAGGAGGAGAAAGTTTTGATTTGAATAAACGTGTTTTCTATAATAATTTCGACGATGCTCCATCTAAGTTTACCTTAGATATTTCAGACTACGAAGTGGGTGTTTACTATATGCACATTCACGACGTGTATGGAGAAGCTGGCGAACTTAAATATTTATGGGCTATTTATTAATAGGAGGTAGAAGATTATGAAAGCAAAATTATATAAAATATTCAGTGTTTTAGCAGTATTCTTTTTCTGCCTAACGACCTTCACTGCAGGAGCAGTAAACCTGTCTGGTGGTGAGGTATTGTATCTAAAACCAAATAGTAATTGGAAGCAGGCAAGTGCTCGTTTTGCTATTTGTTTGTGTAATGGATCTACTGGCGAAAAATGGGTTAGTATGACGAAGGATGGTGATTATTATATAGCGACAGTGCCATCTGGTGATTACAAAAATGTGATTTTCTGTCGTATGAATCCAAGTAACCAGAATAATAATTGGGGTAACAAATGGAATCAAACAGGTGACTTAGTATACGATGGTTGTAGAGATTTATATACAATAAAAGAAGGGACTTGGGGTGATGGCGAATGGAGCTCTTATGATCAATCTATAAAAATATTAGGTGTAGGAGAAGGAGATGCAGCTTGGAATTGGGAAAATGGTTTAACTATGACTTCTCATACTGGAAGTGAAGTTAAGTATATGTGCTTGGAAGTTGCTGATAATGAATCAATAAAGGTTGTAAAGTATAAGTGCGATTACTATGGCAATGGATGTGTAAAGG
Organism: Candidatus Enterocola sp.; assembly: GCA_045611845.1. Taxonomy (GTDB): domain Bacteria; phylum Bacteroidota; class Bacteroidia; order Bacteroidales; family Paludibacteraceae; genus Enterocola. Next base: position 129,292 of record JAZKXZ010000025.1, read on the forward strand.
ATGGTTCTGTAGCACATACTTATGACACGGATGGTAATATAGTACTAACTAAAGGTGTATATGATTTATATTTTGATACAAGTTCCAATAAACTTTACATTGGTAATGCAATTCCAACCAAATACCTTGTAATGGGTATTGATGGCGATTGGACTACCGGTATTGAAATGGTAAAGAATAAAAATAAAGATAATGAGTATATGCTGATTGGTCAGTGTATAAATAAATCAAAGGATGCTATCAAGTTTGTAAAAGAGTATTCTTGTGAAGCTAGAGAATATTTTAATTCAATAGATTCAGAAACTAAAGTGTCATATACAACTAAGAATGGAAATATTGTTTTAGAAAATGGAGTATATGATTTTTATTTCGATATAAAAGATAATGATACTTATATTGGTTATTCTACACCTAATGAAGCTTATCTTGTGGGTTTAGGTGAAGATAAGGTGATGACTTATAATAGCAATAGAAACCAATATGAACTAAAAGATGTTGCAGTAAAATCTACAGACAAAGTAAAAGCAAAACTTGTATATGACTGTGGGAATGTAGAATATGTAACGTTAGATACACAATATTCTTGTGGTACTGTGAATTCTACAGCTGATGGCCTTACATTTAAAAAAGATGGTAACTACGACTTTTATTTCAAATTAGACAATTATCAGTTCTATGTAGAAGCGAATGCTGCTAATAAAACAAAATACTACTTAATGGGTGTGAACACCGATTGGGATAATGGTATAGAGTTAGTTGAAAATCCTGACAACGGCAGTGAATGGATGGCATTAGGTGTAGAAATTAATGCAGAAAGAGATGCTGTTCAGATTGTAACCAAAGACTTATGTTGGGAAAATGATGCATTCTGCAATAATGTAAAGTATTCTACAACAGTACCATATTATTTATCAAATGATGAACATAAAAATATTATTTTAGAAACTGGTACATACGATTTCTACTTTAACCCAACCGAAAATAAGGTTCACATCGAAGGTGAAGTTAAGAAAGCAGTAACTGTATATCTAGATATAAACGGTAAGGATTGGAACAATGGACGTGTTGCTCTATATTACTACAAAGATGAAGTAACTCGTTGGGTTTCTGCAATAGCTTGCGATGGAGATAATAATATATATTATGCACAAATACCTCGTGGTTTCGACACTTATATTTGGGTAAAACTTAAAAAAGATACAGATAATAGTTGGGATAATAAAGAAAAGACAGAAGATCAAACTGTTAATATTAAACTAAATTCACGACAAAATTTAGCGACATTAACAGATGATAAAGATGGAGAATGGCATTTAAATGTAGAGCTTTCTGAATACGAAGGCTATTGCAAACAAGAATTCCCAATAGAGATAAAACTCCTAGATGGGCCTGTGCAAGATGGCGCTGCTTGGAAACTTGATGCACAAGTAGTAGGAGAAGTAGGTGCACAAATTGAAGAATACGGTTTCTTTATAAATAGATCTTTAGATGAAGGTGGTGCATTTGTTACAGAAAACTTAAATGCTGGTAAAGTATCTGCTGAGATATCAGCTGAAAATGAAAAAATATTTGAAGGCAAAGCTTCTTACAACTTACTTCCAGGTTACTGGCATGGTTATCGTGCATACGTAAAAGTAAATGGTGAATATAGCCTTTCTACCACCACAAAATGGTTCTATGTAGAAAATACTTGTTCAGAATACAAATATGAAACCATAGGAGACTCTGTTTTAGTACATATCAACTCAAATGTGGTTGCAGACCCTTGCAACTTTGTATTCAACTCATTTGAACAAGCATTTGCAGTGTTAAGGGGAGTAGATGCAATATGTGATTCAGAAACTAAACAATATGAGTTACTAACTGAAGACGTTATCACACTGGAAAAACCAGTGATAATGTTGGTACACTTTGCTGCTGAGCCATATAGAGGCTCTGAAGAAGTTGGTGTATCTGGTGGTCACATCAACGATGCTCCAGCAATCTTCTTCCGCAATATCAATATGAATGGCGAAGGTGCACCACTAATTGTGCGCACAGCAGACCCTAACGGCAACCGTGCGGTAATTGTTCACCCTGTTATTCGTCGTAGTACAAATATTACACTAGACAACTTAGATATTATTAGTGATGCTGCGCTTCGCGACAATGCTATCGATATCGACAATGGTCAAGGTGAAAACAACTTAGAAGGTCTGAATAAAGACTTCAACATAGTTCCACTTTCAGAAATAGACCATAAAATCACCCTTAAAAACTCTCAATACATTTCATACGGTAGAAACTGTATTCACGTGGTAGGTATCAAGGGTCTTCATGTAGAAAATAACGAATTCTATACAAAATATGATTTCACTGCCAATAGAAGTGAGGGTGCAGACGTTATCGACTGGGGTGGTACAATCAAGTTTATCAATGTAACAGACGTAAAATTCCTACGTAACAACTCAGAAGGTACTCTTGCTACATCATTCTTCCTACAAGGTTGCCAACGCATTCTACTTATGAACAACGTGTTCTGGAACGACAATGCTGTGGCAGTGCCAGATGTGGCATCTGAAGGTAGGTCTGTGGCAAATGTGCGTTTAGTAAGTTATACAGTAAATATAGCTGACGCTGAAAAATTCCCAATAAAGAATATTGGTATCTATTACAACACCTTCTTTATTAAGAATAATGACCTAGGTGCTGGTAGCTATCACAATTTTGACTTCTTCCGCTTAGGAGGTAAAGAGCAACCTGTTGGTGATACCAATAAAGCATTCTATGACCCAGAAACTATTCGTTTCCAATACAACAACTGTTATTCATACGACGAAGATATTACAGGTAACAATGATGATGCCACAAATACTCAAACATTCTATCTTCAAGGTATAGGCAAGAGCACAGATTGGTGTCAATGCTTTGTTTACAACAACTTCTGGAGTAAATATGATGAGGCTAATGAAAAGACATCATCTAACTTTGAGTTAGGTAAATATTGTACAGGTGAGTACGAATCATACAACCTTTACGCTAGTGTAGATGAACAAGTATGTAACACAGACCCTGAGCAACCAGGTGCTTTGGTTGTGAAAGGTGATGCTTGGAATATTGGTACTATGATTACCGAAGAAGAGGACGTTTCAAAGCAAGGAGCTCACCTTATCTTCAACGATAGACTAAATCCAGACAATGGTGTAAACTCTATTCGTCCACAAATGGCTGTGGATAATAGCAACGAAGCTTTATCTCCATATGACAAAATCTATCTAGAACCAGGTACAATCAACCTATTTACATCGCCTATTGTTGGTTCTCAAACCACTGACGTACATATTACATCAATTAAGCTTACAGCAAATTCTGTTGTAAATTTGAGTATAGTAGATAAGAATGACAACCCTCTATCTGATGGCAGATTTGCGATTACCAATGCAAGTGGAGAACCTATTTCATCTCTAACAACAGATGCAGAAGGTTCTTTAGATAACGAACCAGTTTATATCACATTTGTTCGTCCAGGAGATGATGAAGTAGATGAAGAAGCAGATATAACAACATACGAGGCATTCTTAATAATTGTGCCAGCAGAGTCTGCTTCTGCAGATGAACAACTTCTACTACGTATTCCACTTCTTGGTCACCATAAGGCTAAAGTAGAATCTATTGGTGGTGCATGGACAGTGGGTGCATTCCAACAACGCGACCCTAAACCAGTAGATAAAATTATTTGGCATGGTCTTACAAGCGATGAATGGGACAACCGTAACAACTGGTATAAAGAAGACGGTACTCTAGTTACTTGCTTGGATGCTCTAACAGAAGACCTTACAGTAATTATACCTGCAAAAGACTCTGAAAAATATCTTACTCCTGTGCAAGGTGTGGTACAATACCCTATATTGCCAGAAATTGCATCAGAAGCAGATTTTGGAGAGAATAGACAAAATAAATGGCATGGTGAACAAGTAAATGCAGGTAACTCTGGCAAAGTAGCTAAGAAAATTGTAATGGAATATGGTGCTGCTTTAGTAGGTGTGGAAGAACTTGGCGAAGCAGTACGCTACACAGAAGTAGAGCAAGAGTTTGTTGCTCGCCGCAACGACTGGTTACTTGTAGGTACTGTGGTGAAACCATGGGATGTAGACGAAGAAGGTAATCAAATAACACGTAATGTGATTTCTAATGACTACTATCTATATCACTTGCCACATGTATACATGCACGAGGCTAAGGTAGTGACAAACGATGAAAATGAGGTAACAGCAGAATGGCAAACTTCATTTGCAAACTTAGACGTGGAAGTGCCACAAGACAGAGCGTTTGCTATTCGTATACCAAACCAATATGGTCCTAAAAAATTCCCAGCTGAGGTATACAATAGAAGAGAAGACACAAACTATAACGCAAATGAGGCTATACGCTACACATTCACAGGTCGTTTCTATAATGAATCTAGTCTGCCAAAATATACAGTAACAGAAGGCGTTCCTGTTATTTTAACTAATACATATCCAGCAAATATTGATGCTCAAAAATTACAAGCTGGTAAAGGCAATGGCGAAGGTTCTGTTCAATATTACGACTACAACAAAAAAGCATTTATTCCACTAGGTAGTGATGCTAAATCAATTATGTCGCAACATAGCTTTATATTCACTCCAAAAGCAGAACTAGACATTCTAAAAGTGGAAAGAGATTATTTCCAAACCACAGAAACTGGTCATAGAAGTGCATCTGTAGAAATTGAAGACTTTAGAGTAGAATTAATAAATAGAGCAGACAACACTGCAAGTGAAATCTATATTCGCTACGACGAACTTAAAGAAGATGCTATTGATTATGCAGTGGATGCTCCAAAAGTATTCAACAGTATGGAATCTACACTTGGCGACCTATACGTAATGCGTTACGATAGAAAATGGGCAGGTCTGTCAATTCCTACAATGTCTGAGCCAATACCACTAGGTGTAAAAGTAAGTACTGCAGACAAAGCATTTACATTCTCTCTAGGAGCATCTAATATAGAAGAAGATATTATCCTAGAAGATAGACAAACAGGTGTTCAATACAACCTTTCAAAAGGTGAAAACTACAGAGTAGAAGGTCTACAAGTAGGAAAATGTGAAGGTCGTTTCTATCTGATGTTATCTGAAAATGAGGAAGAAGAACTTCCAGAAGATGGAGATGAAATTACTACCGAAGCAGAAGATACAGAATCTCTAGCAAACGGTATCGATATCTTCACTCAAGAAAATTCAATAGTAGTTTCTTGTAATTCAGAAATAGAACTAATGCAAGTAGTTGTTTCTGACGTGGCTGGTCGCCACCAAGTATACAACGTTTCTGGTCAATACGTGAAACTAGACCTTCCAGTAAGCACTGGTGTTTACACAATAAGTGTAATAGGAGACAAAGCAACAAGAGTAGAAAAAATTAAATTAAACTAATAATAAGATGAAGAAATTAAGATTATATATAGTATTTCTACTTGTAAGTCTTACTTCAGTAGCATTTGCAATAAAGCTACCTACATATTCTTTCTTTGGCGCAAACGAACTATACGCCGAAAACGAAGACGTGGTAGAAATCTCTGATGGTACACGCATTGGCGGTATTAATATGCGTTTGCAAACCAACAATGAAGAATGGGGTAGTTCTTGTTCTAAAGGTGGTCTTGCTGAGCAAGGTGAATGTCAAGACTGCTGTGGTGCTTCTTGGGCTGCAGAAGGTTATACAGATGCTGGTGAAGTACTTTACGATACCTGTATGAAAATGTGTGGTGGCGGTCCTTCACTGCCACTTGGCTCAGCCCTTTGGCTTCTGCCGTTTGCCTTTGCATACGGGTTCTATAAAAGATATAACAATAAAAAAGTTGACTGTTAAGTCAACTTTTTTATTGTACAAATGCTTCCGCTTTCTCTAGCGAATCTAGTTTCCCTACGTCAAGCAGTTGCAAGCCTTCTTGGGTGTAGGCTTTTATTTTTTCTGCTTTGCAGGTGTTTAGGTAAAAATCTATAATAGAGAATTTCTCTGGATATGCACCGAAATATTTGAATAGACTTGGTGAGAATATGTGAATGCCGCTAAAGGCAAGTTCTTTAAGAGAGGCAATATCTACGCTCTCGTATGGTGTTTTCACCTCTCCTGTGGTTTTGTTTGTCCAAGCGGTAAGATTGCCTTCAGCATCAAAAAGCAATGCTCTAGAACTACTTCTTTTGCTCACAAGTAGTGTGGCAGCAGAGCCTGAGTTTAGGTGCTCTTCCCAAAGTGCTTTAATATCTACATTTGAAAGTATATCCACATTGTGAATAAGGAAAGGTTCATTGCCAAGAAGCTCTACTGCATGCTTAATGGCTCCGCCTGTTTCTAGTAGCATCTCTCTCTCGTCAGAGAAAACTATGTCTATACCGAAGTTTCCTTGGCTTTTTACATAGTCTATTATCATATCACCAAAGTGGTGAATGTTTATCACTATCTTTTTGCAGCCTGCGGCTTTTAGTTTTTCTACCACGTGTGCTAGCAGTGGTTTCCCTGCTACTGGCACTAATGCTTTTGGCATGGTGTCTGTAAGTGGTTTTAGTCTGGTGCCTAAGCCTGCGGCAAATATAAATGCGTTCACTTTATTATTCTTTTAATTTTTTGTTCGCGATGTGTAAGGCGTATTTGCACGCCAAATTTCTCTGATAGGTGCTCTGCCAAGTGTTCTGCTCCATACACAGAACGGTGTTGGCCACCTGTGCAGCCAAAGCTAAACTGCAAATGAGTAAAACCTCTTTCTAGGTAGCGAGCCACAGAAGCATCAGCAAGCGCATACACGCTATTCATAAACTCTACCATCTCACCGTCTTCTTCAAGGAAGTCAATCACTGGTTTGTCTAGCCCTGTAAGTTGTTTGTATTCTTTGTAGCGGCCTGGGTTGTGCACTGCTCGGCAGTCGAACACAAAACCACCTCCGTTGCCAGAATAGTCGGCTGGTATGCCTTTTTTGTATGAGAAACTATAAATATCTACACAAAGTTTATTGCTGTCAATATCTTCTGCAGTGTTGTCTTTGTAGTTTTCAATTAGTTCGTTAAGCAGAGAGATAAGATAATCTATGCCTGTAAACTTGTTTTCCTCAAGTAGCGCCTTAAGGTTCTTAATTGCAAATGGAATGCTACTTATAAAGTGTGCTTTGCCTTCTATTAAGCCTCTGTAGCCGTATGCTCCAAGCACTTGTAGGTTTCTAAATAGGGCAAACAGCATAAGTTTTTCTCTGAAGTCTTTTTCGTCTACTTCTCGGTATGCTTTTAGGCTATTTAGATAAGTGCGGATAAGATCTTCTCTTATATTTGCTGGTATGCCTGCTTTTGCTTGGAAGATAAACGATACTAGGTCATAGTAAATAGGACCGCGTCTTCCCCCTTGAAAGTCTATAAAGCAAGGCTCGTCGCCGCTCACCATCACGTTGCGTGATTGGAAGTCTCTATATAGGAATGTATTGCCGTTTACGCTAGTGGTGCCTCCATGGCAAAGTAGTTCGCTCACCAAATGGTCGAAGCAGTCTTCAAGAAGTGCTTCGTCGAACTCAATTGGGTGAAGTTTTAGGAAATTGTATTTAAAGTAGTTTAAATCCCAACGTATGCCTCTTTCGTCGAAGTCTGCCACTGGGAAACAAACTGAAAAGTCTAGTGTACGTCCCACCTCGAACTGTATCTTTGGTAGCATTGCAATAGTTTTGTGAAGAAGGCTTACGCACTCATCATCAAATCCTTTTGCTATATAGTTGAAGAATAGCGATTCGTCGCCAAGGTCGCTTGTTAGGTAGTAGAGCGAGTCTTCGCTCACGGCTAGCACCTTTGGTGCAGGTATGCCTGCTTTTTCAAATTCTTTGGCTATGGTAATAAAAGCTTCGTTTTCTTTTTTTACTTTGCCATGCACACCGATTACTGTGGTTGGTACTTCTGGTACTTCGACCCTTTGACCTTGCTCAGGGACCGAAGACGTACCCATTCTATAATAAACTCTGTTCGACCCAGAACCAGCAATGCACTGCAAAGAGTCTGCAGTGCATCCTGTATATTGTTTGTATAGTTCAAGAAGTGGAGTCATAAACTATTTTTTATTTTGTTTAAACTCTGCTATAGACATTTTCTTTTTGTTTAAGTCACCTTTGGTTTCCTTAATTTTTGCTTCTACAGAGCTCAACTCGTTTTTAAGTGAATTGTATTCTTTTTGTAGGTCTAAAGCTTCTTTTTGTTCTTTTGCTATTTTTTTTGAGTCCACATTTAGGTCGTTTTCGTCAACCACAGTTTTTGTAGCCTCTAGTTTGTGTTGTTTGTTTTCTACTTTCTTAATTTTAGACTCCAACTTATTGCGTTGAGACTCTAGTTTAGAAAGTTCTTTTTCTATTGATTTTTGCTCTTCTAAGTGAGTGGCAAGATCTTGTGCGTGAACATATTCATAAACCACTCTATCTACTCCAATAAGCCATTTGTATGCTTTAGCAGTGGTTTCTTTGTCTTCGTATGGGTCTACGTAGTTGTCGTAGCCTTGTGAGATAATAAGGTTTACATTGCCTGTTTCTTTAGTACCTGTGATAGATACGTAGATGTCGCAAGTTTTGTCCCAAAGTAGGGTGTATTTCACGCCTTTAAAACCATAGAAATTGTTTTTACCTTTTTTACCCTTTATGCCTTCTGTTTTTAGTCTTTGGTGAAGAGCAGTTTTAATATTCTCTGCCGAATAAGGTAGGGTAATGGTATATAGGTTTACTAAATCTTTACTGTCTCCAAGTGCTGTTCTAATTTCTGGAGTAGCCCCAGAAATAGATGATTCAGTTTCTTTTGCACTCAATCCCACTGTTGCTAACAACGCAACACTAATTAATAATAACTTTTTCATATTGTTGTTTCTTTAATTATATTTTTTTTAACTCCTAATTATCAAGGCTCCGCCTCCTAAAATCCTCCCATCATGTCGCCACCCATGTCGCCCATGCCACCTTCCATGCCTCCCATGTCGCCACCTTGCTCCATGCCTTGACCGCCTTTTTGTGGACGTTTTCTACCCATATTGCCAAAGTTGTATGAAAGGGTAAGTCTGTAGCTTCTGCCAGAAGAAATGTTGCCATTTTCTTGGTGGAAGTTGTCGCCCCAAGTTTCAGACATGCTCTTGCTACGTGAGTTTAGCACGTCGCGCACAGAAAACGATAGGTTAAGTGCTTTTTCTAGGAAGCTTGCTTTAATACCAAGGTCCATACCATATCTGTGACCAACAGAACCTTGTGCCACAAGACGAGGTGAGTTGTAGTAACCTGTCACTTGTGCAGAAAGATTGTTGATAATCTTCACGTTGGCATTAAGTCTAACATTCCAAGAGAATGTTTCTGTTTTAGGTATGTTATATTCTGCATTTTCACCTAATTGATAATAATATGCAGTGGCAGTGGTAGTCAGGTCTAAATAATTGTTGAACAAGCGGTTTTTCAATGTAAGGTCGAGACCTGCACTTTGAGAATAGGTAATGTTGCCGTATGTGGTTTCCATTACACCATTGTCTGCAAGTTTTTGTATTTGTTGGATAACGTTTTCTGTATAGGTGTAAAATGCACCTAATGAAATAGTATGGAATTCCCAAGTTTTCAGATAGTTAAACTCAAGGTTGTTTGAGTATTCTGGGTTGATGTATGGGTTGCCTTTTCTAATATTTGTTGGGTCGGTTCTATCTACATGATTGTTTACAATCCAGCCGCCTGGGCGATAAATTCTACGTGTGTAGTTTAGTTGAAGTTCATTGTCTTTAGGCAGTTGGAATGAAAAATAAGCAGAAGGGAATAGGTCGAAATAGTCTCTTTTAATGCCATTTGCCGAGGTAAGTGTTTCTTCTGCTCTTAAGCCCAATTGCATGCCAAACCAGCTCCATTTGTTGCCGTATGTGGCATACGCAGCATACACTTGTTTAGAATATTTGAAATCGTTGCGCTCTTCTAATATTTCTTCTTTGTTTTCATTGAAGTTGCAATCGAGTTTCATGTCTTCTGAATATTCTGCTTTCACACCCACTTCAAGTTTTGAGTCTTTGGTAAACTTATTGTAGTAGTCTGCTTGCACAGAATAACTGTTGTAGCTGTTGTTTGATGTTTGGTAGTCGGTGTTTTCTGTGATAGTTTCGCCTGTTTTGTTCCAGTTGTGGTAGGCGTTGTCGTTGCTTCCTAAACCACCGTAGTAACTAAAGTTTGCTGTAATTTCTTCTTTGTCTCTTTTGAAAATATGTTTATAGTCGGCAGAGGCATTGTAGAAGCCCATATAACCTCCGTTTTCGGTAGTTCTCACTCTGTTTTGAGTGGTGTCTAGTGCTTGGTTTAGGTGAGAGTATATAATTTGGTTGTTTGATTTGTTCATACCAAATGCTCCCATTGCACTAATGCCAAAATCGTTGATTGAGTCTATATGATATGTGAAGCCTGTTCTTGCAAACACATTGCTCCACATGTTTTTTCTGTGGTTGTATTGGTTTAGGTGAGTGGTGTCACCTTCGGCAGTCCAAGATGTTCTTTTGTTGTAGCTTTCGTTGTGACGCGCATTGTGGCGAGCCGACACGTTTAAGAATACATCCCATTTTGAGTCGCTATAGTTGAAGTTTAGCCCTACGTTTCCACCTGGGTAAGGGTTGCCTTCGCGGTAGTTTGCGCCAAGCGACACGCTACCAAAGTAACCTCCTTTTCTGTTTTCTTTAAGCACAAGGTTGATAATGCCCACGGTGCCTTCTGGGCTGTATTTTGCAGAAGGGTTTGTGATAAGTTCCACCTTTTCGATGCTTTCTGCAGGAATCATTTCTAGCACTTGACCCACGTCAGAACCAGAAAGTCCAGATGGTTTGCCGTTTATCCAAATTTCCACGTTAGAGTTGTTGCGAAGCGATACGCCACCGTCTGAATCCACTTCTACCGATGGAATGTTTTCAAGAAGTTCGGTAGCAGAAGCACCGTCGGCCACTATGGTTTGGTCTACATTGAATACCTTTTTGTCTATTTCAAGTGTCATACCCGATTTTTGACCTACCACTTGCACTTCTTCTAGGCGTTTTGTGTCTTCTCTAAGCACAATGCGACCCAATTTTATCTCTTGTTCTGAGCCTGTGGTAAATGCTTTTTCGTATGTTTTGTAGCCCATAAATGAGGCTTTAAGCACGTAGCTACCTTTGTTTACATCTATGCTAAATTCACCATCAATGTCAGAAAATCCACCAGTGATAACATTGCTTCCACTAGCGTCGTATATAGTGATGTCAACAAATTCAAAAGGTTTTAGATTGTTGCCGTCGATAACCTTGCCAGTTATCATAAAAGTTTGGGCAAAACAGCTTAATGTGCCCAATAAAAGAATTAAATTTAAAATTAAACGTTTCATACCGCAAAGGTACGAAAAAAAGTTAGGAATTAGGAGTTAGGAGTTAGGAGTTTTTTGTAACTTTGTACTCTCTTAAATAATTTAAACATGCAAGATATTAGAAACATAGCTATTATAGCTCACGTTGACCATGGTAAGACAACTCTAGTGGATAAAATGTTAGTGGCGGGAGCACTTTTTAAAGAGCACGAAAAAGCAGGTGAATTAATTCTAGACAACAACGATCTAGAAAGGGAGAGAGGTATTACTATCGTTTCTAAAAACGTATCTATCGACTACAAAGGCACAAAAATCAATATCATTGACACCCCAGGGCACAGCGACTTCGGTGGCGAGGTGGAACGTGTGCTTAATATGGCAGACGGTGTGCTACTTCTTGTGGACGCATTTGAAGGTCCTATGCCTCAAACACGTTTTGTGCTTCAAAAAGCTATTGAAATTGGTCTAAAACCTATTGTTGTTATCAATAAAGTTGACAAACCAAACTGTCGTCCAGACGAGGTGCACGAAGCAGTGTTCGACCTAATGTTTAGCCTTGATGCCACAGAAGAACAACTAGACTTCCCAGTGGTGTATGGCTCTGCTAAACAAAACTGGATGTCGACCGACTGGAAAAACCAAACAGAAAATATCTACCCACTTCTAGATGCAATTATTGAGCATATTCCTGCTCCAAAACAACTAGAAGGTCCTCTACAAATGCTTATCACCTCGCTTGATTATTCTTCATACGTGGGTCGTATTGCCATTGGTAGAGTACATCGTGGCACAATCAAAGAAAACACAGATATTCTTATTGCTCACCGCGACGGTTCTTCTCACAAATGCCGTATTAAAGAACTAAACGTGTTTAAAGGCTTCGGCAAACAAAAAGTGAGCGAAGTGTCTTCTGGCGAAATTTGTGCTATCATTGGTCTAGACCGTTTTGATATTGGCGACAGCATTTGCGACGTGGAAAATGCAGAACCACTTCCTCCAATTGCTATCGACGAACCTACCATGAGTATGGTGTTTACCATCAACAACTCACCTTTCTTTGGTAAAGAGGGTAAATTTGTAACTTCTCGTCACATTCACGAAAGACTTATCAAAGAGCTTGACAAAAACCTTGCTCTACGTGTGCAAAAAGAAGAGTCTAGTGATATTTGGCACGTGTATGGTCGTGGTGTGCTTCACCTTTCTGTGCTTATCGAAACTATGCGTCGCGAAGGCTACGAACTTCAAGTAGGTCAACCACAAGTAATTATCAAAGAAATCGACGGTGTTAAATGCGAGCCAATCGAAGAACTTAGCGTAAACGTGCCAGAGGAAACATCTGGTAAAGTTATTGAACTAGTTTCTACACGTAAAGGCGAAATAGTAAGTATGGAAAGCAAAAACGACCGCATCCACTTACTATTCCACATTCCTTCTCGTGGTATTATTGGTCTTCGTACAAACCTTCTTACTGCCACTGCTGGTGAGGCTGTTATTGCTCACCGCTTCATTGAATACGCTCCATACAAAGGCGAAATTGCACGTCGTGTAAACGGTTCTATGATTGCAATGGAAGCAGGTACAGCATTTGCATACGCTATCGACAAACTTCAAGATAGAGGTAAATTCTTTGTGTTCCCACAAGACGAGGTTTATGCAGGTCAAGTGGTGGGCGAACACGCAAAAGAAGGCGACCTTGTTATCAACGTAACCAAATCTAAGAAACTAACCAATATGCGTGCTTCTGGCTCAGACGAAAAGGCAAAAATTGTGCCTCCAATCGTATTCAGCCTAGAAGAAGCACTTGAGTATATTAAAGAAGACGAATATGTGGAAATCACTCCTCAATCTATTCGTCTAAGAAAAATTATCCTAGATGAGTTGGAACGCAAACGCGCAAACAAATAGGGCATACCTGAGTTTGGGTAGCAACCTTGGCGACAGATACGAATATCTTCGCCAGGCTGTGGAGTTGCTTTCAGAAAGAGCAGGGCAGGTGGTGAAGGTTTCTAGCAATTACGAAACCGATCCAGACGGATTTGTCTCTGAAAACAGTTTTGTAAATATTGCTCTTTCACTCGACACTCCTTTGCAAGCTCTTGAACTTCTTGATGTGTGCGAGCAAATAGAAAAAGACCTTGGTCGCGAGCGCAAAAGTGTAAACCTAAACTACGCCGACAGGGTTATTGATATAGATATTCTATATTTCAACAATATGCAGCTTGCCACTGACAGACTCACTCTGCCACACCCAAGAATGCACAAACGTGCCTTCGTGCTAGCGCCCCTTTCCGAAATCGCCCCAAAGTTTAGACATCCAATTTTAGGAATGAATACGGCGAAGATGTTAAAACAAATAAAAAGTTAAAATCATAAGCGAAGCTTATGAAAAAATTAAATCAAAAAATATTTTCTTACTTTGTGTGTATATTGTTGATATACACAGCAGGTCTTATTTTTGGATATTTTCATAGAAGTAACACATACATCATTTTTATAGTTAGTGCTATTATAGCGAGTATTCTATTTTATATTTTGGCAAAACGTCTTGCCATAGAAAACTCAAAACGTTGGGAAAAAACCAAGGAATCTCTTTATATGGAAAGAGAAAAACTTAGAACTCACCTTCAGTTTTCTACCCGTGGACGCGCAGTATTTTCTCCATACAGAAAAGTAATTAGTTCAAACGAACTTTTCATTCAGCTTCTAAATATTATTTCCGACGAAAAGGTGAAATATACTGAGGTGTTTTTCAGCCTACCAGAGGTGAGTGAGATTATCGAGTTTTTAGATAACAAACAGGTAGACGAAATAAAAGAAACAGATTCTATAGAGATTCGTTTTTCAAAAAACGATTACCATTTTGTTGTAAACTGTGTGATTTTCGCCGACAAGAGTTTTGAAATTACCATAGACGATATTACTAAAGAAGAGGATCAAGCTATTATAAAAAAGCAATTGACACAAAACGTGTCGCACGAGCTTAAAACCCCTATTAGTAGTATTCTAGGTTTCACCGAAACTCTTATCAACAATCCAGATTTGGACGAAGAGAAGAAGATGTTCTTCATTCAACGTTGTCACGCGCAAGCAGTGCGTCTTACAAACTTATTGCAAGATATTTCAATGCTAAACAAGCTAGATGAGTCGAGCGATAGTTTTGAAATGGACGAGATAAACGTAACCGATATTATAAAAGGTATAGAGCAAGACGTGTCGCTGGCATTGGAAGAAAAGAATATGCATATAGATGTATGCGTGCCAGAAAACCTGATGATGAAAGGTAATACACTTCAAATATACTCTATCTTTAGAAACTTAATAGACAATAGTATTTTGCACGCTGGTGTGGGTACAACTATTTTTATTGAGTGTTATAGAACCGACTCGGAATATTTATACTTCTCTGTGGCAGACAATGGAGTGGGGGTTGATAGCAAACACTTAAACAAAATATTCGACCGTTTTTATCGTGTAGACAAGGGTCGCTCTAGAAAACTTGGTGGCACTGGTCTAGGTCTTTCTATTGTGAAAAACGCGGTGCAATTTCACCAAGGTCGTATCTCTGCCAAAACTCGCAAAGGCGGAGGCCTAGAGTTTTTATTTACCTTACACCTCTAGTCGTTTTTGCTTGCATTTGGCAAGGTCTGCACTCACTTGTTTTTTCTTGGCATTAAGTTCACTCTGCTCCTTCATAAGCGCAAGCACTTGTTCGTCTGCTCCCGGCACACGTGAAGCGATTGAAATAGAATTCTTCACCTCTTTAAGGCGTTCTTCCACAATTCTAAGCTCCAATCCATACACAAGCTGAGGTATAATAGACGAAAGTTTTAATGAAAGTTGATCTGGAGTGTAGTCAACTGTTTCTCTATGTATTTCATACTTGTCTTCCACAAGTGAGAAGGTATAATCTTGTATTTCCTTGTTGGCGTGGTTTAAGAATTCGTTTCTAAGGTCGCCACTCTCACTCTCTAGTATAAAGTCCCAAATTTTGTTGTGCAAATCGTATGAGAATGAGATAATGCCATTCTCTTTCATAAATGCCACGTATTCCACTACTGGCACTTTTATTACTTCGTCTGGAGTAATAAACTCAATAGGCACAAGTGCGTAGTTTATAATGTGTTTAAGCAGTTCTCTTTCTTGTAGGTAGGTATATGGTACTTCTTTTTTAGGTGCTTTTTCTTCAATTGACGCTTGTGGTTTTACGTTTTGGTTCTTTTCTAAAATGATATTTTTTACACTCTGTGTAAGTGTTTCAAGTTTAATGCCAAAACGTGTTTGACAGTCTTGAATATAAACAGAGCGTTTAATTTCGTCTGGTATCACAGAGATAGAACGCAGAATATCGTTAATCAGATTTGAACGTTTAATAGGGTCGTTTCCTGCTTCGGCAAGAGCAAGTTCGCACTTAAAGGCGATAAAGTCCTTTTGGTTTTTCTCCATATACTCAAGTAGGTCGGAAGCATTTCTGCTGCGAGCAAATGAGTCTGGGTCTTCGCCATCAGGCAGTAGAAGTACCTTCACATTCATATTTTGCTCAAGCAGCATATCAATACCTCTAAGCGAAGCCTTAATGCCCGCTGAGTCGCCATCGTATAGTACTGTGATGTTTGAAGTAAAGCGGTGAATCATGTTTATCTGACCATATGTAAGCGAAGTACCAGAAGATGCCACCACGTTTTCAATGCCTGATTGGTGCATAGAAGTTACGTCAGTGTAGCCTTCCACAAGATAAACATTGTCTTTCTTTACTATCTCATTTTTGGCAAAGTATATGCCGTAAAGTTCGTTGCTTTTATGATAAATAAGAGACTCAGGCGAGTTTACATATTTGGCAGTTTTTTCGTCCATTTTCAGTGCTCTACCGCCAAATGCCACCTCTCTACCAGAAATACTATGCACAGGGAAAATTACCCTGCCTCTAAAACGGTCTGTGGTGTGTTTTTCGCCTTGCGAACAAAGGCCTACTTGCACTAGCACCTTAGGGTCGAAACCACTTCTTACTGCCTCGTCGTAAAATGCGGTGTATCTGTCTGGGCAATAACCAATCTTAAATTTCTTAATCATTTCGTCTGTTATGCCACGGCTTCTAAGGTACGAAAGCCCCACAGATTTGCCTTCGTCGGTATTCCAAAGAGTTTTCACAAAGTATTCTGATGCAAATTTGTTTACTTGCATCATACTTTCTCGCATGCTCTGAGCCTTCATTTCTTCCGATGTAAGATCTTTCTCTTTTATCTCAATATGATATTTGTCAGCCAAGTAGCGAAGTGCCTCAGGAAAGGTTAGGTGCTCTTTCTCCATAATAAAGTTTACAGGAGTACCGCCTTTGCCACAACCAAAACACTTGCAAATGTTTTTTGATGGCGAAACCATAAATGAAGGCGTTTTTTCCTCGTGAAAAGGACACAAACCCTTTAAATTGGACCCACTGCGGTGCAATTTTACAAAGTCGCCTACCACTTCTTCTATCTTGGCAGCTGCTAATATTCTCTCCTTGGTTTCGTTGTCTATCATAAATTAAAAATCTTCGTTCCTCTAAGTAAATCTTCTGCAAGCATTGCTTTCTTGCCTGCAAGTTGCACTTTAATAAGTTTTAGTACACCATCGGCAGTTACCATTTTCAGTGTTTTGCCGTCGGAAATAAGAGTTCCAGCAGGAGAGTCTGATGTTTCATTTAAAACCTCAGATTCATATATCTTCATGCCTAGCACTCTGTCTTTCTCGTCTTTCACTTCTGTAAACGCTGCAGGATATGGAGAAAGACCTCTGATGAGATTATGAATATCCACAGAAGGTTTGTTCCAATCTATTTTACAAGTGTCTTTAAATATTTTTGGTGCTGGTTTAAGTTCTATACTCTCATCTTGCGGAATTGTTACAAGATTTCCGTCAATAATTCTATCTACAGTTTCAATCACCAAATCTCCACCTATGTTCATTAGTTTATCATAAACTATGCCCACATTGTCGGTTGGTTCAATAGCTATTTTTCTTTGCAGAATAATATTGCCTGTGTCTATCTCGTGTTTCAAGAAAAATGTTGTTACACCAGTTTCTGTTTCGCCGTTTATCACAGCCCAGTTTATAGGCGCAGCTCCTCTGTATTGAGGGAGAAGGGAAGCGTGAAGGTTAAATGTGCCAAGCTCTGGCATATTCCAAACCACCTCTGGGAGCATTCTAAATGCCACTACTATTTGTAAATCTGCTTTAAGCGCACGTAGTTCTTCTAAGAATTCTTCGTCCTTTAGATTTACAGGTTGAAGAATATTAAGGCCAGCCTCCTGGGCATAAACCTTCACTGCAGAAGGTTGCAAGTTGTAGCCTCTACCTGCAGGTTTGTCTGGCATAGTAATTACGCCTACCACATTGTATCCACCCTCAACTAATCTTCTCAATGGTTCCACCGCAAACTCTGGTGTGCCCATATATACTATTCTCATTTGTTTGTCCATATTTGTTTTTCGTCGAATTATAAAAAACTCGTTTTTCGTTGTTATTAAAAATCTATATAGAGTACCTCTAGATACCTTTATAATCCTGGCAATTTGCGATATCGAATACCCTTGTTCTAGAAGTTGGTTTATTTTTGTTTCGCCTTCTATGCACTTTTTATTCTGAAACTTGTTTGTGCTTCCTTTTTTTCTTCCTAAAATAATGCCTTCCGACTTTTTCCTGTTTAATGCTTCTTTTGTTCTCTGTGAGATGAGGTTTCTTTCTATCTCCGCCGAGAGGCCAAAGGCAAACGCCAATACTTTACTCTGAATGTCTTCGCCCAGTCTGTAGCCGTCTTTAATAGACCAAACCTTACAACCCTTATTCATGCAGATGTTTAAGATTTCCATAATCATAAACAGATTACGCCCGAGGCGCGAAATTTCTGCACAAATAATAAGGTCATCCTTTTTTACTCTCTTAAGTAGCCTGCCCAGTGCTCTTTTGTTGTAAGACTTTGTCCCACTAATGGTTTCTTCTATCCAACCATTTATTGCTACTTCTTTTCTTTTGCAAAAATTAATAATCTCAAACCTTTGGTTTTCAACTGTTTGCTTGTCGCTACTAACTCTAATATAACCGTAAACCATAACTAAATTGTTTTCTTACCTGACAATAAAGTTATGAAATAATTATATTGCTATAGCGTAGAGATTAGATCTCTCATTATTTGAGCCATTTTTGGCTGAACAGAATTTGCCACTTGTTGCACTTCTTCGTGGGTTACTTCCACTATTTTTCCTTCCACGCCAAGGTCTGTGATAATAGACATACCAAACACTCGCATATTTGCATGCACTGCCACTATTACTTCTGGCACGGTTGACATACCCACAGCGTCTGCGCCTACAATTCTAAAGTATTTGTATTCTGCAGGAGTCTCAAAAGTTGGTCCTTGTGTGCCAAGGTAAACACCTTCTTTCACTCTTATGTTGTGCTTAGCAGCTATTTCTTTAGCTTTAGCAATAAGTTCAGGGTCGTATGCCTTGCTCATGTCTGGGAAACGAGTGCCCAGTTCATTATAGTTTTTGCCTCTTAGTGGGTGCTCTGGGAATGTGTTGATATGGTCGGTGATAATCATAAGTTCACCAATCTCAAACTCAGGATTCATACCACCAGCAGCGTTAGACACAAGCAAAGTTTCCACGCCAAGTGCTTTCATTATTCTAATTGGGAATGTAACTTCTTGCATTGAGTAGCCTTCGTAGTAGTGAAATCTACCTTGCATAGCAAACACCTGCACATCGCCCAAATATCCTATAATAAGTTTGCCAGAGTGACCTTCCACAGTAGAAACAGGGAAGTTTGGAATATCTGTGTATGAAAATTCTTTTTCAACTTTTATTTCTTTTGCAAGTTCGCCCAAACCTGTGCCAAGCACAATGCCCACTTTAGGCATAAAAGGCATTTTAGCCTTAAGAAAGCTGGCTGTTTCTTCTATTTTTTTCAACATAATCTCTAATTTTTTTAGATAAAACATCTTCTCCATCGTTCAAGATTTTCATCTTCACTGGGATAATTATTAGTCTCTCTTTTATCTTGTCAGAAAAAGCATTTAGCTTAGCAGCATCTTTTTCTGTAGTTATAATCCATCGGTTTCCGTTTGCAAATTTCAAAAATTCTGCACGAATTTTTTCGTTGTCGCCATTGTTGTAGTTGTGATGATCTGCAAATTTAATCGATCTTAGTTCTTTAACTTGCTCACGTAAGTATTCTTCAAGAGGTTCAGATTTTGCAATGCCAGTAAATAGTACCAATGATTGCTCTTTGGTAAGTTCTACCTTTTCGCCCGTTAGGCAATGGTATGGAGTGTCATAGTCTAGCGTTGCAAAGAATAAACTTTGATAAGGTAGAGGCTTAATTTCTTTAGTAAGATTGTTGAAGTCTATAGGCTTCAAGTCTTTAGGACATTTTGTTACCACTATAATATTTGCCCTTTTTTGAGCAGATTTTAAATCTCTAAGTCTGCCCGCAGGTAGCATACAGTCTTTGCTGATAGGTCTGTTGTAGTCGATAAGCAAAATATTTAGCCCCGCATTCACATATCTGTGCTGAAACGCATCGTCCAAAATCACTGCATCCACATTTGCGTGGTTTGCCTCTATATAGTCAATAGCGCGGCATCTGTTTGAATCTGCCACCACAAGGGTCTTTGGATATTTTCTGAATATCTGATATGGTTCATCACCCAATATTTCTGCAGTAGCGTTTTCGTCTGACACTTGCATCCCTTTCGACTTTCTTTTATACCCACGACTCACCACAGCAAGTTCGCGCCATGGCTGAAGTAGTCTTATCAGGTATTCCACAAAAGGAGTTTTTCCCGTGCCACCCACAGTAATATTACCCACGCAAATAGTAGGAATAGCAAATTTGCGTGAACGCAACTTGCCCGCATCAAACATACTATGCCTTATCCACACCACAAAGGCGTAAATCCAAGCTATCGGTAATAATATGTATTTTAATATCTTCATAACAACATACAAATTTAATAAATTATTTGCTTTTTTACCTCTATATTTATAATTTTGCACCTTAATTATAGAAAAATTTATAAACATTAAATAATATGGAAAACATTAATTGGTCAGAACTTGGTTTCTCATACATGAAAACCAATGGTAACGTACGTTGCGAATATCACAACGGAAGTTGGGGTAAACTTGAATGGCACACAGAAGAATATATCAATATGCACATGGCTGCTACTTGTCTTCACTATGGTCAAGAAGCATTCGAAGGCTTAAAAGCGTTCCGCGGTGTTGACGGTAAAATCCGTATATTCCGCCTAGACGAAAATGCAAAACGTTTAGCTTCATCTTGTAGAGGTATCTGCATGCCAGAGCTTCCAGAAGGTCTTTTTGAAGAAGCAGTTCTTATGGCTGTTAAAAACAACATCGATTTCATTCCTCCATACGGTAGCGGTGCTTCTTTATATATCCGTCCAGTATTGTTCGGTTACACAGCACAAGTAGGTGTAAATCCTGCAAAAGACTATATGCTAATCGTATTCGTTACTCCTGTAGGTCCATACTTCAAAGGTGGTTTCTCTACAAACCCTTACGTTATTACACGTAGATACGACCGTTCAGCTCCTCTTGGCACAGGTATCTACAAAGTAGGTGGTAACTACGCTGCATCTCTTGCTGCTCACCAAGAAGCTCACGACAAAGGTTATTCTTCAGAATTCTACCTAGACGCAAAAGAAAAGAAATATATCGACGAATGCGGTGCTGCAAACTTCTTTGGTATCAAAGATAACACATATATCACACCAAAATCTTCATCTATTCTTCCTTCTATCACAAACAAGAGCTTAATGCAAATTGCAGAAGACCTTGGTCTTAAAGTAGAAAGACGTCCTATCGCGTTAGAAGAACTAGAATCATTTGAAGAAGCAGGTGCTTGCGGTACAGCTGCAGTTATCAGCCCAATCCAACGTCTAGACGACTTAGACAACAACAAATCTTACGTGTTCTCTAAAGACGGTAAACCAGGTCCTATCTGTACTATGCTTTACAACAAACTTCGTGCTATCCAAAATGGTGAAGCAGAAGACATTCACGGTTGGAATACAATAGTTGAATAATGAAAATTTTAATCATAAACGGACCTAATCTTAACCTATTAGGCACACGTGAACCAGAAATTTACGGCAAGGAGGGATTTGAATCCTTCCTTGACCTTTTACGTAAAGAATATTCAGATATTCAAATAGACTACTATCAGTCAAACGTGGAAGGTGAAATTATCAATAAGCTTCACGAATACGGTTTCGATGCGGACGGCATTATCCTAAACGCAGGAGCCTACACTCACACCTCTATTGCCATAGGCGATGCCATCAAAGCCATCTCCACTCCAGTAGTAGAAGTACACCTGTCTAACGTGTTCGCCCGCGAAAGCTACCGCCACGAGAGTTTCCTTACTCCAGTCTGCCGCGGTTGCATCTCCGGCTTCGGATTAAAATCTTATACACTCGCCCTAGAAAGTTTCTTATAGAAATATTTTAAAGGGTTCAAAAACATACAAGTTCCGCAATAAATTTAAGTTGCGGAACTTTTTTTATCCTCATTTTACAAATTTTGTAGATTAAAACTCTCCAAAATACCCAAAAACTACAAATTTTGTCGATTATAAGTGTTAAAATGATAAATTTTGTCGATTATAATACTTTTTATCCCGCGTTAACCCAATAATGACGCGGAAACAATAAAAAATCAATGATTTTTAATAAAAATATATTGAAAAACAATAAATATATTTTGTTTTTCAAGAAAAGTGTATATCTTTGCATCGTGAAACTAATTAGTTCGAGTATCAATTGTCAAACTAACAATCTAAAACTATGAAAAAATTTAAAGTACTAACTATTTTACTGTTTGCTTTAGTTATAGCAAACGTTATTATCGGAAAATCAGCTCTTTTACTACCTTCCAATACAAACTTTGTAGAATATGTTGTTAAAAGGGTTCCTGCGATGTGTAGAATAGAACCTAAGGATGACATTAATGAATTACCTTTAATTAATGTAGGCAATGCACAAATTGGAGAACAATCTACTCAGGCAGATTTATCAGTAGTAACAGAATATTCAGGGTCTTCTATGCTTTGGCTTAAAAAGACGGCAAGAAATCGTGCAGAACTAAATCAAATGTTTGCAGTTTATACATGCTCATTTGGAATTTATGGGTTGATGATGCTTCCTCTCTCTATATATATTTTAGTTCTTTCATGTAAAGTTTTATGGGGTTTTGCAAAGGATAAAGTCTTTAATAATCAGCAATCTAAACGCATAGGTCACATTGTATTTGCATTGATTCTATCTGATGTATTAGATAATTTAATAACATTTGGACTTCATTATTATACTGCTTCAAAGATTACATTTGAAAACTGGGATTTTGTAATGCCAAATCTTTATATATCAGGTATTATTACTGCCATTATTCTTTGGTTGTTTAACGAAATGCTTAAACATACAATTTTACTAAAAGAAGAACAATCATTAACTATTTAAGAATATGCCAATAATTGTAAATTTAGATGTAATGATGGCAAAGCGAAAGATTTCGCTTGGAGAATTGGCAGACAAAGTGGGTATTACCCAAGCCAATTTGTCTATCCTAAAAACAGGCAAAGCCAAGGCAATTCGTTTTGGCACACTTGAAGCCATTTGTGAGGCTCTTGATTGCCAACCATCAGATATTTTAGAATACGTAAAAGAGTAAAACAGAATTATTATGAAAAAATATTTATTATTATCAGCTGTTGCCGTTATGGCATTAATGACTTCGTGTCGCGATTATTCATACGAAGAAGAACCAAACCGTGTATTTATAGAAGGCTTAACAGTAGAAACTGTTGCCCACGAATACTTTGAAGAAGCAAGAACTCAAACTCCAGTTATCTCTGCCCCTGCAGAAAGAATTCCTATTGATGGTTTTGCAGAAATGCTTGAAATAGACACCACTTTTATGAAATATTGGGACGTAGTTTGCAATGGTCAAAAAGTAAATGCAAAAGGTGATGCAGTGCTTATGTTTCATCGTATTCCAAAGTTTATGGTGGTTCATGCCGATGGCAAAGTAGCTTGTTACAAAGACTTTAGAAACTTAGGCAACGAAAATGTGTCTTTGGATTTAACAAACTGTATTTGCACCACTTGCATTGGTTACGTAACAGATAGTTACATAGCTCTACTTACTCCTGAGCATCGCAACTACAATTGGGCTACAGACAACAGACTTCGTTGTTTAGACTTCTATTCACTTGCAGATGGCACTTATCTTGGTAGCTTTAAATTACCACAAGAAGTGGATGACATGTGGATTCAAGACGTAAATTTCGCCGATGGTCTTCTAGAAGTGTACTACACTAGCTCACTTTTCAGTGAAAAATACACCTACAAATTCAGCAAAGATATTGAGTCACTCCTAAACAAAGAGTAGTATGTTCTGGCAGTTATTTTTGTTAAATATCAAGCCTTGGTGGAGAACATTGTTAAAAAGGCAACTCCTTTTCCCGTTCTTCGTTCTGCCAATGGTTATATTGCAATTAAGTTATACTGACTTTGGTGCCTGGACGGAATATGTGAAGATATTTTATTTGTTTATGGTAATGTCTTTTGGTTTCCTTCTATTTATACCAAGTTATACTTTGAGAATTGAATCTCATTTTATCAATTTAGTATATACTTGGCATTACAAAACACTATACTCATACTTTATAAGTAAATGTATAATAGGAGCTTTCTTTACATTGATATATTTCCTATTGTATTATTTTATAGTGCCAATGCAGTTAGAAGTATTTTTAGGTAGTTCAGTTTTCTCAATAGGAATGTCAATTTGTTTAGGTTTACTTGCTGTACCATATAACAATTATAGCCTAGACTTATTTGATATGGCTAAAATGAGGGCAAATTCTATGAAGGGGTTTGTCGGCTATCTTACAGTTGTAATTATGATACTTATTACAGTTCTTTTGTGCATGCCTATTTACTTTGCGCTTCCTACTTACGTTTATTGGATATATTTTGCTGTAGGTTTACCATTAATAATACTAATGCCATTATGGATAAAAATATCTGTGAAACAGATTATTAAAAGAAAATATACTCTGATTGATTCACTTTCTAAGTAACAAGATTATGATAAAAATAGATAACTTAACTAAATATTTTGGCGATAACAAAGCACTTGATATAAAAGAACTACAAGTGGAACAAGGAAGTATTGTAGGTCTAGTTGGTAACAATGGTGCGGGCAAAACCACTATGTTAAGATTGGTACTCGATCTTTGCCAAGCAAGTAGCGGGGTGGTTTTGAGTGGTGGCAAAGATGTGTCTAAATCTGAAGATTGGAAACTCTACACAGGTTCGTTTCTAGATTCTGGTTATTTAATAGAATTTCTTACTCCAGAAGAATATTTCAATCTAATTGGAGAACTAAACCATATCAGCAAAGAAGAGTTGCAAGCACGTATAGCTAAGTTTACATCGTTTATGAATGGTGAGATTCTTGGCAAAAAGAAACTTATAAAAAATTATTCGGCAGGTAACAAACAAAAGATTGGCATTGTGGCTGCCATGATAATAAATCCTAAAGTCTTGCTACTTGACGAACCTTTCAACTTTCTAGATCCTTCTTCTCAAATGGAGATGCTACGTCTGCTAAAAGAAATGAATAGTGAGGTTGGCACTACTATGATATTGTCAAGTCACAATATAGAACTAGTTTCTGAAATATCATCAAGAATTATCCTACTAGAAAAAGGCATTATCAAGAAAGACATCATAGGAAGCGCAGGCGAAGCAATAGAAGAATTAAGAGCTTATTTCTTAGGCAAATAAATTATGGATGTAAATTTAATTTCCAAATTATATAAGCTGTCGTTTAAAGGCTCTTTCCTTAAGATAAAGGAGAATAAATCTGCCTTAATATCCACTATTTTTTTATATTCAATCATGGTGGGTACAGCAGTATTGCTTCTTATTAAGCTAAACCAAAATATAAGCGAGGAACTTGAAAGCATAATAGGTAGAAATGATACCCACCTAATCATTAATGCAATATTGATTTTGTTGTTTGCTTTTGATTTTATTGCTAAACTATTCGGTAAGAGTCATAAAGGTCTTAATGTGTACTCATTCCTAACCTTGCCAGTAAGGAAAAAGGTGCTATCTGATGCCATTTTTATAAAAGAATGTTTTTCTCTATGGAACTTGGCTTTACCTTTATTTTTCTTGCCTTGCCTACTTATTTATCCATACGGCATAGACAAGATAATATGTTATATGTTTTTCTTATACACCCTAAGTGCGTGCAATACTATTATAGGCAGAATATTTAGACTTGGCAGAAAGAGGAGTTATATTTACTATCTTTATATAATACTTTACCTTTTACTTCCAGTGCTACTGATGCCTATTGTATTGCTGTTTAGTTATGCTGTGTTATTCAAAGCAAATATCTACTTTTATGTATTGTTGGGCATAGGCTTATTACTTGCATTACATCGCATTTTCAGAAAAACTTGCATACAGGATTTTTATTATATGGATGAGTAAAAAATCATTTGTTTTTCTGTTATTTTGATTATCTTTGTATAACCTTTGAACTCAACAAAGGTTAGGTCTTGATGTCATGTTTTGATTAAAAATTAGATGTCGTAAATTGCGATGTCTGATTTTATATCCCTATTATAAATCTTAATTTTTAGTCTTTTATGGTTCTTGTATTGTACCCAAATTATAGTTTTCATTGTAGAGATAGACCTTAATTATAATGTCTATTGGTATTTTTTTAACGAAAGTGTTACATATATGTAAACAATTTATTATTTTTGCAATGAAAACATCTCCTCATTTTAAAGTTATATATTCTGAAGAATCAATAGAATTCCTAGGAAAGTTGCCTGATAAGGCAAAGCAGAAAATTCTCTTCAATATAGAAAAATGTATGTACGGATATATTGATAATGAATTATTTAAAAAGTTAGAAAATTCTAACATTTGGGAGTTTAGAACATTATACAATGGCATTTCATATCGCTTATTTTGTTTTTGGGACACAAATAAGAATTCACTAGTGATAGCAACTCATGGTATAATAAAAAAGACTCAAAAAACTCCTAAAAAAGAAATAGATAAAGCGGAGAATATAAGACGCGAATATTTTAATAACCAACTAAACTAAAAAGGTATGAAATTTTATAGTCATGAAGAAGTCTTAGATAAGATTCTTGGACCTAAAGGAAGTGAAGTAAGAGATGAACACGATGCAAATGTTCAATCCTTTCTTATGGGAGAAGCTCTTAAACAAGCTCGCCTTTCTAAAAATCTAACACAAGAGGAATTAGGTGAAATGATTGGTGTTAAAAGAGCTCAGATATCACGTATCGAAAAAGGTTACAACCTTACTTTCGGGACTGTTACAAAAGTACTTAAAGCAATGGGTATAAACGCTTCTTTGCACTTAGCTGGGATAGGTAAAGTTATATTATCCTAGGTATAAAACAAAAAAGTTTCCTAAAAACTAGGGAACTTTTTGTTTGTTAATAACTATTGTTTTTCTAGTTCTACTTTACATAATATCGAAAAATTTGGTGGAAAACGGCAAAACGCCTAAAAAAATTTGGTGGAAAACGGCAAAATGGCAAAAAAAATTTGGTGGGAGATTTTTTAATCTATATTTTTGTATCAAAATTTAATGGTATGGAAGAGATAAAAATTAACTTCAAGAGAAAGATTTATGATACCATGCTTAAATGGAAACAAGAGCGTAATGGTGATACTGCGTTGCTTATACAAGGAGCTCGTCGTATTGGTAAATCAACCATAGCAGAAGAATTTGCAAAAAATGAATATAAGTCTTATATCCTTATAGATTTCTCAAAGGTATCTAAGGAGGTAAGAGATTTGTTTAATGATATCTCAGATCTTAATTATCTATTCCTTAGATTGCAATTTATTTTTCAAACTCAACTTCACGAGAGAGAGTCTGTTATTATTTTTGACGAAGTACAACTCCAGCCATTAGCACGACAAGCAATTAAGCATCTTGTAAAAGATCATAGATACGACTATATAGAGACAGGTTCTTTAATATCTGTAAAATCTAAAAGTAAGAATATAATTATTCCAAGTGAAGAAACAAAAGTGGATATGTATCCCATGGATTATGAAGAATTTAGATGGGCATTAGGTGATACTACAACAATTCCTTTGTTGCGTTCTGCTTTTGAAAATAAAACTCCGCTAGGAGATGCTGTTCATCGTAAACTTATGAAGGATTTTCGTCTTTATATGCTTGTAGGAGGTATGCCTCAGGCTGTAGTTGCATATATAAAGACTAATAATTTTACTGCAGTAGATTTGGCTAAACGTGATATTATTTCTTTATACGAAGAAGATTTCGGAAAGATAGATGAATCGGGTAGAGCAAAAGCTATGTATGACACAATTCCTGCGCAATTAAGTAGCAATACTATGCGTTATCAAATTAGTAAAGCTATTCCTGAGGAAAGAGTAGAGCGAATTGTTAATATCCTTAAGGATATGGATGACTCTAAAACTGTGAATATAGCATATCATTGCGATGACCCAAATGTGGGATTGGCTTTGACAAAAAATCAAGAATGTTTCAAGATGTATGCATCAGATACTGGTCTTTTTGTTACTCTTGCTTTTATGGATAATGAAATTACGGAAAATGTAATTTATGAAAAACTTCTTAATGATAAATTAAGCACAAATTTGGGTTATGTATATGAGAATGTAATAGCTCAAATGCTAAGAGCAACAGGTAAGAATTTGTTTTATCATACTATTCCGTATGCAGAAGGAAAGAAATATTATGAAATAGATTTCTTGATTACTGATAAACATAAAATATCACCTATTGAAGTGAAATCTTCAGGTTATAAAACTCATAAATCATTAGATGAATTTTGTACTAAATTCTCTGAACGTGTAATGAACAAATATTTAATATATACCAAGGACTATAAACGTGAAAATGGAGTGGATTATATTCCTGTTTATATGACAATGTTTTTATAGTATAAAATTTATAGTATAAAATACTATCCTAATTAATTTTTAATTCTAAATGAAAGTAATATTAGCAGAAAAACCTTCGGTAGCAAAAGATATAGCAAGAGTCTTGGGTGTGAAAACCAAGAAAGACGGCTATATGGAGGGCAATGGGTATCAGGTAACTTGGGCATTCGGTCACTTAATTTCACTAGCAGATCCGGGTGTGTACGGCTATGAAAAATGGCTAAAAGAAGACCTACCAATGTTGCCTTCATTCTTTATATACAAGCCTACAGAAGATGAGGGTGCGAAGAAACAACTAGAAACCATAGAAAGACTTTTTGCCTCTGCCGACAGCCTTATTTGTGCCACTGACGCCGGCCGTGAGGGTGAAGCTATATTCCGTTACATTTACAACGATAGTAAGTGTAACAAACCATTTGAACGCCTTTGGATTTCGTCTATGACCGACGAAGCTATACTAGAAGGCTTTGCAAATCTTAAACCAGGTAGCGAGTACGACAATCTATACTTTTCTGCGCGTAGCCGCAACGAAGCAGACTGGCTTGTGGGTATGAATGCCACACGTGCCCTTACTCTTGCTTCTCGCTCAAAAAAGGCACTTTCACTAGGTCGCGTGCAAACCCCAACCCTTGCGCTTATTTGTAAGCGTTGGAAAGAGCACACCGACTTCAATCCAGAACCATTCTACACAGTAGAAACTCAACTTTTTGCAGAAAATCAGAGTTTTGTGGCTCGTTATCCAGAGCGTTTTATGCAAAAAGAAAAGGCAGAAGCACTTGCTGCACTTATCACTCCTACAGTAACAGTAGTTGACAAACAAATTAAGCAAAAGCAAGAAAAAGCACCACTGCCTTTCGACCTTACTTCGCTTCAAGCAGAAGCCAACCGTCGTTTCAACCTAGGTGCTCAACAAACACTAGACATAGTGCAAGCCCTATACGAACGCCACAAAATGCTTACATATCCACGTACAGGTAGCCGTTACCTTGGTGATGATATGCTTGCTGAGGTACAAAAGAAACTAGGTGCGCTAAAGGAAAATAACTTTGGCAACTCTTATATTTCTGCCATAGAAACCCTTGAAAAAGGCAAACTAAACAAGGCTTGTTTCGATAGCAAACAACTTACCGACCACCATGCTATTATTCCTACCTTCCAGAATATGAAATCATATTCTACACTTACAAAGGAGGAAAAGAATATCTACGAAATGGTTTGTAAACAGCTAGTTATGGCGCTTCTTCCTGTTTGTAAAAAAGAGGTATTGTCATACAAATTCCATTTTTCAGACGATAAAGAACTACTAGAAGCATCTGGTACCAAGATAAAAGAAGCCGGTTGGCGTATGGTTTTAAGCAAAGATGAGTCGGTAACCGACGATGCAGAAGCAGAAGACGAACAAGCGCTTCCAAATCTTAAGCTTCAAGATATAGTAGATGTGCAGGAGAAACGCATCAAGGAAGGTATGACCAAAAAGCCTGCCCTTATGACAGAGGCTACTCTGCTTAAAGCAATGGAAACTGCTGGTCGCCAACTAGACGACCCAGAAGCCGTGCAAGCAATGAAAGATTGTGGCCTTGGCACACCTGCCACCCGCGCAAATATTATTGAAACTCTTTATAAACGCAATTATATAGTAAAAGAGAAGAATAAACTTATTCCTACAGAGCTAGGCTATCAAGTTTATGAACTAACAAAAGAACTTCCTATCGGTAACCCATCGCTAACAGGCGAATGGGAAAAGAAACTCAACCTAATGGCAAAAGGTGAGTATGAGTCTGATGTGTTCTACAAAGAAATCTTAGACTTTACCAAGGAAGAAACAGCGCAAATTTTATCCACTGGCGAACAAGTGCAAACACAAGTGCTAGATGGTGTACGTTGCCCTGTGTGTGGAGAACGCCTAAAAGAACTACCAAAAGGGTGGGGCTGTGTTGGCTTTAAAACCACAGGCTGTAAATTTGTGCTTTGGAAAGAAATGGCAGGCAAAACCTTAACAGAGAAACACCTACGCCAAATGATTGAAAAAGGTAAATCTGAGGTAATAAAAGGTTTCAAAAGTAAGAAAGGTACAGACTTCGATGCCAGAGTGAAATACAGTGCAGAAGAAGGTCGTGTAGTGTTCGACTTCACACCAGAAGAAATAGGCGAATGCCCAATTTGTGGTAAAGATATTATAGAAGGCAAACGTGGATTTGGTTGCGGTGGCTATAAAGAGGGCTGTAAGTTTGTTCTTTGGAAAGAAAAGTCTGGCAAAACAATTACCCTTTCTCAAGCACAACGCTTGCTTA
This sequence comes from Candidatus Enterocola sp., assembly GCA_045611845.1. GTDB lineage: Bacteria > Bacteroidota > Bacteroidia > Bacteroidales > Paludibacteraceae > Enterocola. Next base: position 160,002 of record JAZKXZ010000025.1, read on the forward strand.
AAGGCGAAACTATTGCGCTTAAAGGTTTCACAGCAGAAGACGGCACCAACTTCGATTCAAAGATAAAACTTGTACCAACAGAAGACCCTGCAAATCCATATAAAGTGGACTTTGTGAAAACAGAAAAGAAGACCAAAAAGAAATCGGAATAGTGTTATAAAGTAATGTGGCGAGCCTCAATACTTTCTTGTAGGAAAGCAGAAGCAGACTTTTTAAACTTATCCACAGACTCTGTAGTGTAGAAAGTGCACTCGCCATTTTTACTAAGACGAGTTTCCATTTCTGGATGTCTAAGAAGATAATCCTTTAGCCTATCGGCGATGATAGGACCTTGAGAAATAATTTGCATGTGCTTTGGCGCATGCATTTTTATTTTGTCCACAAGTAGTGGATAATGTGTGCAAGCCAAGATTAAAGTATCAATCATTGGGTCTGCACTAAGAAGTTCGTTAATGTATTTCATAACGAAATAATCAGCTCCGTCAGAAAGGTGTTCACCATTTTCAATTAGCGGAACCCACATAGGACAAGCCTGTCCTGTAACAACTATCTCAGGGAAGATTTTGTTTATTTCAATAGGGTAGGAACCAGACTGAATAGTACCTTCGGTGCCCAGAAGTCCCACATGAGAAGTCTTTGTAAATTCGCCTACCTTTTCTGCAGTAGGGCGTATTACGCCAAGTACTCTTTTGTTTGGAGCGATAAGTGGTAGATCTTTTTGTTGAATAGTGCGTAGCGCTTTTGCAGATGCAGTGTTGCAAGCCAAGATAACTAAATCACAATCTAGTTCAAATAGTTTTTTTACGCACTCAAGTGTGTATTGATACACCACTTCAAACGAGCGTGTACCATAAGGAGTACGAGCATTATCGCCCAAGTAAACATAGTCGTACTCAGGTAATAATGCTCGGAATTTTTCTAGTATTGTTAAACCTCCGTAGCCAGAATCAAAAACACCAATTCGAGCCATCAGATTTAATTTTTATTGAATATTAAGTGCCTTTTTAATTAAAGGTAATACATTTTCAGCTTTAGGAGAAACGTAAGGAACTACGTTTGCAGCGTTGTCGATAATGTATGTAAAGTTGTTTTCGTCGCCAACTTTCTTAATTGCTTGTTGAACTTTATTAATGATAGGCATCATTAATTCTTGTTGTTTTTTCTTAAGAGTAGTTTCTGCGTTGGTAGCAAACTCTTGAATAGATTGTTGAAGACGAGCTAGTTCAGTTTCTTTATATTGTCTGATAGCTGGGTCTAAAGTTTCAGCTGTAGAAGCGTATTCTTGGTATTTTTTTTCTAGTTCTTCTTGAAGTTTTTTACCTTCTGTTTGGTATTTTAAGTTGATATTTTCAAGTTCACTCATAGCAGTGTTGTAATCTGGTAGAATGGTGATTACTTCTTGAGAATTGAAAATACCGATTTTTAGGTCTTGTGCCATTACTGTGAATGGGAGAGCCAAAAGTAAAGCAATGATAATCTTTTTCATATCTTATAAATTTTATTTATTCAAATTATTTTGCGTAACCAAGTTTTGCAAGAACTTCGTCGCTAATATCTACTGCTGGGTTTGCAAATAGAATGCTAGCAGAAGAAGCTCTGTCGTCAACACGCATATATTTTTTTGCTTCAGCAATATCTTTAATAGCATTGTAAATTTCTTCTTGGATTGGTTTCATTAGGCTTTCGCGTTTTTTGTAAAGTTCACCATCGTTGCCGAAGTATTTACGTTTAAGGTCTTTAACCTCTGTTTCTTTATCAACAATTTCTTGTGCTCTTTCTTTCTTTTGTTCGTCAGAAAGTAGAACCATTTCTGATTGATAATTTTTATAAAGTTTTTGGATTTCTGTATTAAGAGCAGAAATTTCTTTTTCCCATTTTTTAGAGCTTTGTTCTATTTGTTGAGTTGCAGATTCGTATGCAGGAATATTCTTAAGGATATATTCCATATCTACTAAAGCCCAATTTTGTGCAGCAGCGCTCATAAAAGCACCCATTGCCACGATAGTTAATAATAGAATCTTTTTCATATTAATTTGTTTTATATTTGGTTTTTACAATATATTTGACTGAAATGTTGATATAATGTTTAAAATTACTCGCTACGCTCATGATTTTAGGCTACGCTCGGCATAACTCAAACAAGTTTGGTTCTGCTCTCGCTTGCACTAAAACTCCTGACCTATCACAAAGTGGAACTGACTACCACTTACTTGGCCGTTGACTTTGTCGAAACCGTATGCCCAGTCGATACCAAGAAGACCAAACATTGGCATATATACACGCAGACCCACGCCAGCAGACTTTTTAAGGTCTAGAGGGTTGTAGTCTCTATAATCTTTCCAACAGTTACCAGCTTCTGCAAACACAAGTGCCCATACCATTGTACTTTCTCTCATGATGATAGGGTATCTAAGCTCGATACTAAATCTGTTGTAGATGTTACCTGCCTGACCGCCATCATCGTAATATGGAGTTAAGGAACCGTTTTGATAACCCCGAAGACCTACAGTATCTGTTGCGTATGTACTACTATAACCACTCATACCGTCACCACCAACCCAGAAGGTTTCAAATGGTGAGCGTTTGTGAATATTATAGTATCCTAAGAAACCAAATTCTGCACGTCCCATAAGCACAAGTTTGTTGTCTTTTGTTAGTGGGAAGAAGAATTTAGATTTAAATTTAATCTTGTAATACTCAATCCATTTATATTTTTCTTGCATTGAAGCCTTTTCATAATCAACGCCGTCCCATGCAGAATATGGAGGAGTAAGTGCTGCAGAAAGTGAAATCTCAGAACCTCTACTTGGATAAATAGGTTGGTCTAGAGAGTTACGTGATAGTACTGCAGAGATATTGAAGTTGTTTGCTATACCGTCTGTAAGCGCGAAATAACTCCAGTTACTTAAGTTATAATTTAAGTATGCTATTTGACCATACAAGGTGAAATAGTCGTCTGGCCAATTCAATCTAGTACCAATACCTGCAGTAATACCTAGAGTTTTAATGTATTTATCAGGGTCATAATCGTATGAGTACCAAGAGTTGTCGCCATAGTAAGAACTACTATAAGCAGAACTATATGTGCTACTAACACCAGATTGTATTGAGTAATAAGCAGAGAATGAGAATGAGTTTGGACGTTTACCACCTAGCCATGGTTCTGTGAATGATAAGCTATACGCTTGATAGTAAAGACCATTGGTTTGAGCACTAATAGAAAGTGTTTGACCGTCACCTTGTGGAAGTGGACGATATTTCTTAAAGTTGAACAAGTTCTTTAGTGAGAAGTTTGTAAACTTCAAACGTAGAATACCTACCACACCAGTCTGACCCCAACCAGCAGAAAGCTCAATTTGGTCGTTACGTTTAGATTCTAAAACATAGGTTAAATCTACAGTGCCATTTTCTGGATCTGGCACAGTTTTAATATCCATTTTACCAGGGTCGGCAGAGAAGTGACCTGTGGCAGCAAGCTCGCGCATAGAACGCATAATGTCAGACTTGCTAAACAGGTCGCCTGGTTTGGTTCTAAGCTCACGTCTTACAACAGGTTCGTAAAGATATTCACTACCTTCGATGTTTACTCTATTGATAGTAGCCTGACGACCTTCTAGAATACGGATTTCTAAATCTATAGAGTCTTTGTAGATATTAGCTTCTATAGTTTGCATATTGAAGAATAGGTAACCATTGTCTAGGTAAAGGTTACTTACGCAGTCGTCATCTATATTTAGTCTTTCGTCTAGTTTCTTTCTATTGTAAATGTCGCCTCTTTTGAAACCTAAAACTGTATTTAGGTAGTCTGTATTATATATAGTGTTACCTATCCAGTTGATGTTTCTTATTTTATATTGCTGACCTTCGTTTAGTTTAATATAAACGTTTACGTATTTCTTCTTGTCGGTGCTTTTTGTGGTGTCGGCGTAAACACTATCGCAAAGAATTTCTGCATCTCTATAACCAAGTTCGTTATATTTGTCGATAAGAAGAACTTTGTCGTTTTGATATTCCTTAGGAATAAATTTCTTGCTTCTAAAGATATTTAGAATGTTATTTCTGTCGTTGGTTTTCTTCATGGCTCTGTCAAGTTTTTTTGCAGAAACTTGTTCGTTACCATCGAAAATCAAGTGGTTCACTCTAGTTTTTAAACCTTTTTCAATTCTAATATCAACAATTGTTTCAGTACCTTCTTCCTCTCTAGGAGTAACAGAAGATTTCACGTAATAATAACCTTTTTCTTGGTAATAATTGTTTATGAATCTTTTGGCTTTGTCGATAGAGTAAGGGGTAATTTGTCCACCTTTGCTAAGACCCATACCTTTTTCGATATCCTCAATTTCTTTCTTCTTTGCGCCAATAAAGTTGATTTGAGAAATTTTTGGACGTTGATCTAGGTGAATGTTCAACCATACATCTCTACCTCTAATTGCAGCAATTTCTACTCTAACGTCTTTAAACAGACCTTGTTTCCAGAAACGTTTAACAACATTAGAGATTTCATCGCCTGGGATAGTAATTTTTTCACCCTTTTTAAGACCAGAATAACCAATAAGCACATAGTCTTCGTAGTTATTTTTACCCGAAATGGTAATTTCTGAAATGGTATATTCTTGTGGGTGAGAGTAGTTTATCTCTGGTAGGGCTTCGCCAGATATAACATTAACAGGCTCAGACACAGATGTACTATCTGTGTTTTCTAACATCTGAGCGTAAATATTACCAGCGGTTAGGAGTATAAGCAGGTTTAAAAGTAAAATTTTAAGATACGAGTTCATTCCTGCTTATTTGTTTATTTGTTCGCTTGTTTTACCAAAGCGACGTTCTCTAGATTGATAATTGATAATAGCTTTGTATAAGTCTTCTTTAGTGAAGTCTGGCCAAAGCACTTCTGTGAAATAAAGTTCGCTATATGCGATTTGCCATAGTAGGAAGTTACTAATGCGATATTCACCACTGGTTCTAATAAGAAGCTCAGGATCTGGAATATTTTTAGTGCACATATAGTTTGAGATTAACTCTTCTGTTATGTCTTCTTGTTTGATAATGCCTGCTGCAAGGTCTTTTGCAATGTCTTGAGTAGCTTTTGTTATCTCCCAACGAGAAGAATAGCTAAGTGCTAGTATAAGAGTTAGTCCAGTATTATTTTCAGTTACTTTTATGCAAGCTTCAAGTCTTTCTCTCACGTCTTTTGGCATGCGAGAGTTGTCGCCAATGCTAAGAAGTCTTACATTGTTTTTGTTTAGGGTAGGGGTCTCTGCTTCTATTGTGTGAATAAGAAGACTCATAAGACCTTTAACCTCTTCTTCTGGGCGGTTCCAGTTTTCTGTAGAGAAAGCATAAAGGGTAAGGAACTTAATACCCAATTCGGCAGAAGCTTCTGTAACGGCACGTACAGAACTTACGCCATTGTTGTGACCAAACAAACGTAGTTTACCTTGTTTTTTTGCCCAACGACCATTGCCATCCATGATAATAGCTACGTGTGATGGAAGATTGTTTAGGTTTATTTGTTCCTTAAATTCGCTCATAATTATCTACAAAATTTTTTAGTATCAAATAAGTTCACCGATAGTGAGATATTTGCCAATGAATAAAAGTCGGTATCCAAGAAACCTACCTTTGGTGAATTAGTAGGGTTATTTAGAACTTTGTTTTTCTCGTTTGTTACATCAAACTTATCTGTAAATAGTTTGTGTATACTCCACTGAACACTTAGTGTTAGTCTTTTGTTTATCTTCCATTTCCCACCTATTGCGAAAGGAATAGAAAGTTCAAACAAATTACCAGAACTATATAAATCGTTGTATGCACATATACCTATACCTAGCATAATATATGGAGTAGCATCAAATTTGTATCTGCTAAAGCTGCGATTTTCACCTATATCAAAAAAGTTGAACTCTACTGCAGCATGCACATCTACAAAACCTCTTTCAAATGTGGCATATGCTTGACCATTTGGTAATATATAGCCAAAGTCCCTAGTATCTCCTTCTACTTCAGCATAGTTTACATCTAGTTTTATAGCCCAACGTGTGTCTATATTGTATCTGTAGAATGCACCAGCAGACCAGCGTGCTCTATTGAATGGTGTAACGTGATTTGCATCACCAAGATAAAAGGCAGTGCCGCCAGAAATACCAAGTTCGTGGTTGAATTCTGCACTACATAAACCATAGCCAAAGAACATAAGAGCAAATATCATGTATATTCTCTTATGTTTAAGAATGTTTTTAGTCTTCATTTAATAAATTTAATAGAGTATAATTCCCTCAATATAAAACTAACTATGGTTTAATATGCAAAGATAATGAATATCTTTGTTTTAAAGGGTATATCGGCAATAAATATTGAAGGGATAAATCATAAAAAATATAAAAATATAGTAAAAAAAGAAGCCAACTTTTGCAAGTTGGCTTCCTGAAACTTATCATTGAAATATTAATATTCCCAAAGATCTTGTTCAAAGTTGATAATAGAAGTTTTAATACGTTCTTGCTCTTTGTGCATTTCAGCAGCGGTGCTGTTGTATTGAAGCAAGTTGCGGTTCATGGTAGATGATTCTTTAAAGATGTAACTACCAAATCTACGTTTGATGAATAAGTCATCCATACTTTCACGAGCACCATTGTTTCTGTCTGAAAGAAGTGCTTCTTGTTTTGCTAGGTAAGGACGTAATTCGTCGTATCTAACCCAGAATAATGGATACTTTTGAAGACCCATGTCGTAGTCTTGTTTGTACCAAATAGGGCAAAGTGAAATCAATCTAACAGTGAACACTGAATTGTGTTTGTCGAAGTACCATACTTCTTTAACATAGTATTTCAAGATTTCTCTGTTAGGAATGTTACTTTCGTCTATTTCTACACTTAAAGTATCACCTGTAATTGAATCTGTATGAACAGTTAAAAGGATGTCGTATGTTTTAACGAATTCATCAAATGGCTTAAGGTTATCCTCTGTGAATATTTCTTTATTGTCTAGATATTCGTAGGCTTTAATTTTGTCTTGTTCGTATAGACGGAAAATAGTAGTGAATAGACTTTGGCGATTGTCACTAGCTTCTTCTGGGAAATACAGAGGGAAGTTAATTTTTTCGCGTAAGTCGATAATACGATATACTGTTTTCTGCCAGATGACATCATCTATTCTAGGATTGTTGTATTCCACTGGCTCGCGCTCCGACATATCTACACTAGTAGGCATGTTTGATAGTATTTCTCCTGTTTCTGTGAAGAAAGAAATATCAGTTACTTGCGCTACTGCAGAAGCAGCACTTAGGGATAACAAACCAATTAATATGTTTCGAAAAAACTTTTTCATCATTTATGTATTAATTTACAATTACTTCTATTGGAGGAAGGATTTTTTCTACACCGTCTGGACCTTTAGCACGTACACGAGAGATGAAGAATTTTTTACCTTTGCTCATTTTACGCATAATATCTTGTTGGTCGCTTGTAAATCTACCGCTAGAAGAAGCTTTTACAAGGTTGTTACCCATTGAGTCTGAGAAGTTTAGGTCGAAACCTAATACTTGATATTTAACGTCTAGGTCAGCATCGTCTAGTTCAGCTTTAATGCCTTTAGCGCTGATTAGAGCACCTTTAGCAATAGGACGAGAACCTTTGTATTTAGCTGGGTTACCATCTGCTGTGTATTCGATATATGCTACTGGAGGAGGAAGAAGTTTCACACGGAATGGTTTAGCACCAATGTTTTGAACTTTTCCGTTGTCACCTTTAGTAGATACTGAAATTTTACATTCAACACCAGCTTTTGTAGGACGTACAGACCAACCTTTAGCTGTGCGAGTTAAACGACCATTGCTTACAGATACTTGGATGTTTTGTGCTGGTACACCAGGAACAGAAACACTGATAGGGTTTTCGATACCTGCGTAGAACACGTTCATCATATCAGCAGAGATGATAGCTGTAGGTTCACCTACAATGTAAGAGCTCTTGAAGTCGTATGTTTGTGTAGAACCGTCTGCACGAGGAAGGTCGATTGTACCTGCTAGGTCAAATTGACCAATTGAATTACATTGTTTTTCGTAAACTTCAGATTCTAGCACTTCGCCGTTAAGTGTGATTTTAGGACGTTTTGTTGAGTCCACTGCAGCTAGAATGATACGAGCTTTATATGTACCACCACGAGTGATGTATGAAGCTTCAGAGATAACTTCTGCAGTAATTTTGTTCACACGGAAGTCACTAGCGTCCACTTGGTTTTTAAGGAAACTTACAACTTCTGCTTCTGTGTTGCGTAAGTCTGCTTGAATCTTAGTCATAAGAGTTACAGTAGCAGATACTGGCATAGAAGAGAAACGTGCATTTTCCCAAGACATTGGGTCGCCGTTAACAATTTTGTCTTCTGTGTTGAATGTTTGTTTGATAGCTTCTTGTTTAGCTGGGTCTTTTACAAGACTAACCATATAAGAAGCATATTTGTTTAGGTCATTTTTAAGGATAACACCACGTTGGTTTTGTGGAATAACACCTGAAGGAAGAGCAACTTGTGCACTTACGTCTAGGTTGTCTTTACCTTGAATGTTGTTTACGTCAGCACCTTCACCATCAGCAGCTTTAACGATGTCATATTTTAATGTTTCGATAACATTATATAATGAGTCAGTTTTAGCTTTAACAGTGTTTGCTAGGTCTAACCATTCACCAACTTTTTTAGGGTTTTGAGACTTTAGAGCTGAAAATTGCTCGTAAAGGTCTTTGTTTTTTATCTCAGTACTTTCGATAGTCTTGGTAAGACTTTCTTGTACTAGAGAGAAGCCGTTTAAGACATCAGTAGATACGTTCAGTGCAAGCATCGCTGTTAGCACGATGTACATCATACTGATCATCTTCTGCCTCGGTGTCTCTGGACAATTCGCTGCACTCATATTATTATTGTGTAGTTTTTAAGTTAATGAATCAGTTATTAAATTCTAGCACCAAATGCATTTAACATGTTGCCGTAAACGTTGTTTAGGCTGCTAACTTGTTGTGTAAGTTTAGTTGCTTGGTCTTTGAATTGTTCTGTTTGAGCAGAAGCAGCTTCCATAGCTGATCCGATTTTGTTAAGGTTGCTGTTAACGCTTTCAACGATTTCAGTTTGAGCGCTGATGCTCTTAACTTGCATTTCGTAGCCTGCGTTGATAGCAGAAAGGTTTTTAGTAATACCTTGCATTTCTTTCATATAACCTTCAGCGTCAGATGCAACGTTAGCCATGCTTTCAGCAACGGTTTTATAAGATGCAAATAGAGAGTCTGAAGATGTTTTTAATGAAGCTTGTGTAGCAGCGAAAGAAGCGATAGCGTCAGAAGCAGCGTTCATGTTTCTTGCATAGTTAGAAGAAGCAGAAACAGCAGCTGTAACGTCAGCGATTTGGTTTGCAGTTTCGCTAAGTTTGCGGATACCTTCGTTAAGTTTTTGAGCATCACTTTGAGATAGACCACCTGCGTTAGCGATGTCGTCGATGCTGTTGCCTGCTTTAGAAGGAGCTGGAGCAGCTGCACCACCTAGGATAGCACCACCTTCACCACCTTCTAGTTGTGGGAATACAGTTTCCCAGTGGTATTCTTTGTGTGGATCTTCGAATGCAGATAGGGCGAAAAGGATTGCCTCAGTACCCATACCTAATGTTAACACTACAGATGCACCTGGAAGGTGAAGAATTTTGAATAATGCACCAACGATAACGATAGCAGCACCGAAACCGTAAGCATAACCTACCATTTTTTTGCCTTTAGGGCTGCTTAAAAAGCTTTGTTTTGCCATAAGTTTAAGTATTTAATTATTAAAGTTAAATTGTTATTGTTTATTTATTAATTTTATATTATTGATAGTTTGCACCGATAACACTTCTTACGCAACGGAAACCGATGTAAGAACGAGCTTCTGTTTGGTATTCGTATGTGCGAGCACCACATTGTAGGAAGTAACCTATGTCTTTCCAAGAACCACCTCTAATCACTTTACGAGTCATAATTTGAGGGTCGTTAGATTTAGAGTTGTAGTTGTAGCTTGGGTTTAAGTCATTTACGAAGCTATAGTTTGATTCGTGGTATGCAGATGATGTCCATTCTGCTACGTTACCAGCCATATCATATAAACCATAGTCGTTTGGAGGGAATGAACCTACTTTAGCAGCAATCATATAACCATCTACAGTATAGTTACCGTGCATTGGTTTGAAGTTGCCAAGGAAGCAACCTTTTGCTGTACGCACGTATGTGCCACCCCAAGGGTACATTGAAAGTTCACGACCACCGCGAGCTGCGTATTCCCATTCAGATTCTGTTGGAAGACGATAGTCTTGTACGATAGGGTTACCCATGCTTGCTTGTGCTGCATTATAGTATTGTGTACGCCAGTGGCAGAATGCACTTGCTTGTTCCCAGCTTACACCTACTACAGGATAGTCACCGTAACCATCGTGGTGGAAGTACATTTTCATGTATGGTTCGTTGTATGCGTATGTGAAGTCACGAATCCAGCAAAGTGTGTCTGGATATACGTTGATAATGCGAGATGAGATGAAGTCTCTACGGCTTTTTAGTTCTACGAACATGGTTTTGTTTACGATATATCCGTTTTCATCAACGTATGATGTATCTTTTTTAACCATTACGTCTGCAGAGTCTTTACCTTTACCAAGTAGAGATAAATCACTTTCGTAGCGACCTTTGTTTGGATTGTATTTGTTGCGTTTAAGCGCAGCTTGGTTGTAGTCAACCCATAGATATTTGTAGTTTAGGATGTGGCCGTTAACCTCTAGAGAAGGAGAGATAGTCTCTTCTGCAGAATAGTACATAGAGTCTATAGCTTTGGCTTGTGCTTCTGTAGTAGGTTTTGTCCATGGAATTTCTTCTTTCCAATTGATTTTTGGACGACGATTTTCTATTGCCTCTTCTGAGTCATTAGGACGACCGCCGGTTTTGTAAAGTACAGAACCTTTAGTTGCGTCTTCTCTGTCGCTTTCGTATGACAAGTCTTTTTTACGTCTGTCAACGAAAATAGAAGTTTCCCAACCTGGATCTTCTTCTTCGGCTGTGATAAGTTTTTCGCGGGTAATAGAGTCTTTTACCCAATAAACGAATTGTTTGTACTCGCGGTTAGTTATTTCTGTTTCGTCCATCCAGAAGGCATCGATAGAAACAACTTTAGACTGTGTAGAAGCAGCCCATGCAGCGTCTTGGTCGTTAGGACCCATAGTAAATGAACCTTGTTTAATGAACACCATTCCGTAAGGATTTGGTTCAGTCCAAGATTCTGTCTTAACACCAACTAATTCTCCGCTAGAAGAATTACTACAGCTGCTTAAAATAGCTAACGCAAATAAAGGAGCAAGTAATTTTTTCATTGTTAAATTTAAGGTTATACTTACAAGTATCTTATACTTTTATATTTATTCTTTTTTGACAAATCAATGTTGAAACTGTATGATACAACCACTTCGTGACAGCCTGCTGAGTTTATTAAGCCAGATGTAGGCAAGTCGTATGAGTATGCAATAACTAGTCCGTTTAGTACTCTGACGCCGGCTGTGAATATCACTGCGCCGTCGATTCTGTATCCTAAGCCGCCCCAAAACATGTCTTTATACTCGAAATTGGCATTTATTAAACCAGTCCAAGAAATAAAGTCTGTATTAATTAAGGCAGACAGTTTCAATTTATATAACGGGTTTCTAAACGATATATTGTATCCACCCATTAGAAATAAATTTCTAGTTTTGTTAAATAATGTTAAATCTAAACTTGAACTCAAACTATATTCTGGTGCAAGTAGGTTTAAGGCGGAAATACCAGCATACCAATCCTTGGTTTTGTATAAAAAACCAACGCCTAAATCCATCTTGAAGTCGTTTGCTTCACTTTTTGGAATAGCAGGGTCGTTTTCTGAGTGATAGTCGCTCTCAACGTTGTGTAAACGTTTTGTATCGTACTTTAATGTGGTGAAATTTACAAAGAAACCTCCACTTAAGTAACCTTCGCCTATCTTATGACGGTATGCATATTGTAGGTTGATGTCTTGAAAAACAAACAATCCTAAGCTATTGTCATAAAATGAAAGACCTACACCATGTTTTGTATTTACAATATCGAAAGACGCACCTACGGCAACGTCAAATGTCATAGGTGCGCCTTCAAGTCCAGCATATTGTGACCTAAATGTTCCAAAAACATTTATCATGTCGTTACAACCTGCCGCTGCAGGATTGTATGTATTGAGATTCAGTGCGTATTGACTGAAAATTATATTTTGCCCTGCGAATGAAATGTACGCAAAACAAAAAAGCACTACAGTAGTAACGATTTTTTTCATCTTTAATTGTATAAATCGCGTTCTAACGTTTGCAGAAAGCTAATGTTGTTATTGCGTAAAATCTTCTCAAATATATGCAAAGATATATATAAATTGTGTAAAATCAAAATTTTAATACTCGTCCTCGTTGAAGAAGAAGTCTTCTTTACTTGGATAGTCTGGCCAAATATCTTCTATAGTTTCGTAAACATCCCCCTCGTCTTCGATTTCGTTAAGGTTCTCAATTACCTCTAGAGGTGCTCCAGAACGCATAGCGTAGTCGATTAACTCTTCTTTTGTTGCAGGCCATGGTGCATCTTCTAATTTTGATGCTAGTTCTAATGTCCAATACATTGTGAAAATGTTTAAATATGTTATAAAATTGTGTACCTATGAAAATTCACGCAAAGGTAAGGATTTTTCCTTATAAAACAACAATTTTTAAGAAACTATTTTTAAAATTTTCTGCCTAAGACAAAGAAATAGTCTGATAAGCGGTTGATATATGCACTAGCAGACAATTGGCAAGGTAGAAGTTCTAAGTGGTAGATTTGTCTTTCTGCTCTACGGCAAATGGTGCGTACCACGTTGCATAAAGCATTGATTTTTGAAGTGCCAGGGATAAGGAAAGTACTGATAGGTTCTAGGCTTTCTTGGTATTCGTCTATTTTGTTTTCAAGCTCTGTGATAAGTGCAATATTGAAGCCTATTTTTTCGTCCCATTCTATGCAATCTGTTGCAAATAAGGCATTTACTTGTATTAAGTTTTCTTGAATTTTGTGTAGAAATTCTTTGTATGGTGAAGGGATTTCTGTTTTAAGTAACCCTATAAATGAGTCCATTTCGTCTAGGGTGCCGTATAGCTCTAGTCTGGCGTCAGATTTTGATACTCTATGTCCTCCAACTAGGCTTGTAGTGCCTTTGTCTCCTGTTTTTGTGTAAACTTTCATGTTAGAATTTAATTTTAAAGTGTGATTTTTTCCATTCTTTGTTGAAGAATACTATTCCTAAATGGAAAAGGTCTATAGAGTAGGTTACTTTAGGGTTATTATATATGGTTTGCCATGCCTCGGTCATGCCTTCAGACCAATAAATGTCGTCGAAAATAAATACTGTATTGTTGTCTGCTTTGCTTAGGCATTGGTTGAAGTAGTTTAATGTGGCTTCTTTCGTGTGGTTGGCATCGAAGAATACCATGTCTAGGTGCTCAATTTTTGATAGGATTTTAGGTAGTTCGGCATCGATATTGCCTACTAAGCTAGTAATGTTTTTAGCTCCTAGGTTTTTGAAATTTTGTTTGGCTATTTTAGCAATGTTTGGACAACCTTCTATGGTGTGAATTTTGGCTGATGTTCTAGCTTTGGCTAGGTATAATGTGGTGATACCCAGACATGTGCCTAGCTCTAGAATGTTTCTAGGTTGCATTAAACATGCAAGTCTAAAAAGCATTTGTGCTTCTTTTTTGCTTTTTAGGCTATGGCGAGCAATTTCAGATACTTGTCTTTGTCTTGAAGTGCCTGTGCCGTGGTCGTTTACAAATATATACGAATTGTCTGATAGTAGATTTCTTCTGGCATTTTCAATTTCTTTGTAGGCGTAATATTCGTTCTTTTCGTTTAGAACGTCTTCTACAAGTGAGAATACAAAGGGTGAGTGAACACCATGTCCTTTATGGTGCTTGGCTGAAAATAGAAATTTAATGTATTCTTTTATGTAATGCCAATTTATCATTCTCTATGCTAAATGTTCAATTCTGCTTATAAGTTCCTGTCCTAGAGCGGTTTTAACTTCGATGTGTCTTAATACTTCTTTTACAAATGGGTTTTCTTCAAATTTACCACGTACGTTGTAGAAGTCTAATGCTTTTGTTTCTTCATCGCCGTCTGCACCAAAGCCTGTGTGTGAGATAAGGTCGAATTCTTTTTTAGCGTCTTCGTACAGAAGTTTATCTAGATCAACTACACTTTTTGTCCATATGTGAACAAGGTCTATAATGTCGTTTACTGTAAATTCAGTGTATTTTTTGCCTAATTTTTCTTCTATTTTATCTAGTGCCCAAATCCATTCGTATTCGTAGTAGTTTTTATGGATTTCTTGGAAGCGTTTGTTGATTTCTTCTAATGTGTTTAGATTTTTATTGTCTATGTCGTTTAGAAGTTTTTCTATTTCGCTTGCTGGTGCTATAAGGCCAGAAAGATCGTTCCATGTGCCAAGACCTATTTCTGTGGTTGGTTTTAGGCGTGATCTAATTTCTTCTATAGATTGGAATTTGGTTTCTTCTAGTCGTTTGATTATTGAGTTGCCTAAGAATTTGTTGATTGCCATAGTGTAGTAACCAATACCTTTTTTTAGTGATGATTGGTTGATTACTGTGCTATGATAGCTATAAGTGTGTGATGTTTCGCCAGAAAGTGACTTCAATGTATTAAGTATATCGATGCCTGCATACATTTTTTGTATTGTGTATGGGCTTAGTAGGTTGAAGTTTATTTGGTCTAGTTTGTTTGGGTCTTTGCGACGGTCACGTTTTGGCCATTTTTGTGCGTCACGAATGGTACCTACGCTCTTAATGTTGATACCTGGCACGATATATGTTTCGTTGTCGTTCTCTATTAGGTATGAGAATGGTAGGTTTGATGTGTCTGAGTGGTGTGTGTGACGTCCCATTACTAGTGAGAATGCACCAATCTTGGCTGGCCAAAGGATGTATGAGTCGCTAGTGGTTTTTGAACCTCTTTCTACTACTCCTTGGTGGATAGGGCCTAATTTGTACATGTGGTTACTTTGGTTTGAACCACTGCCTGCATTTAGGAATGAGAATAAACCTGCTATTAGAAGGCTAGATTTGTGGTGTGTTACTGTAAATGGACCTCCAAATATAGCGCATGCTTCGCCGTGAAAGCCTTGGCAGTTGCAGAAATATACTGAGTCGTAGATTGAGAAGTGCTTTCCTAGTAGTGTGCCTTGTCCTATGAAGCAGTTTTCTATAAGTACGTCGTCTGTGGCTTGTACGCCAGATGATATAATAAAGTTTTTGGCAATAACACCATTTCCGATATATACAGGGTCGCTTGCGTTACTATTGATACTACCATTTATTAGTTCACTCGCACTATCGATTACTGCGCATTCTCCTATTTTTACGTTTTTGATGTTGCGACAAGTGGTAATCTTAACATTTGGTGCAATATAGCCCATATTAGATTTTACACTTTCTGTATATTGGTCTATGATGCGTGTAATGTTTTCTATGGTTTCTTTTCTATGTCTATATAGTGTAAGAATGTAGGCAAGGTGAGAAGAAAGTTGGTCGGTGATGCGTATTTCTCTACCACCAGCTTCGTTTAGAACAGCAATGTCTTTGCCGTTGCCGAAGGTGCTACCTGGTTCTGTTACAAGTAATTGTGTGTTTTCTATATAGCAATTGTCTGAAATGATATAATTTGCTATATAGCGGTGGATGTTAGCAATGAAAACATTGTCGCCTATTTGGCAGTTGTGTAGTGTGGCATGGAAAATACCACTATGTTGTTTTAGTCCGCCTTCAAGTTCAAAAACTTTGTCGAATTTTCCTATACGGATATCTCCTGAGAAGTGAACGTGTTTTACGTATTTGGTTTTAAACTCATTGCTAACTAATACTTTAGACCAGTCTGAGCATGTGCAGTATTGGTCTTTTAGTATTTGAATTTCTGAGTCGGTTAGGTTTCTATAGTTCATAGTAGTGTGATTTTATTCTTCGTCATAGTTGTCGTATAAGAAATTGTTGTATGGGAAGCGTGAGGTGTGTATTTCTCTTGCCTTGGTGTACAATAATGACTTAAACTCTTCTATGTTGGTTTTTTCTTTTGCTGAAATGAATATGCAGTTTTCACCTTTCTTCGACATCCATGTGCGTTTTAAATCTTCTATTGAAAGATTTTCTTTTTGGATAGGTGAAAGATCGTCTTCTTCTTTTTCGGTGTAGGTGAATGCGTCTATCTTGTTGAATACCATAATGCTAGGTTTGCCGTTTGGTTCAATTTCTGATAGAGTTTTTTCAACTACTTGTATTTGGTCTTCAAATTGTGGGTGTGAAATATCCACTACGTGTACCCAAATATCTGCTTCGCGCACCTCGTCTAGTGTAGATTTAAATGATTCTACAAGTCCGTGAGGTAGTTTGCGAATAAATCCTACTGTGTCTGTTAGAAGGAAAGGAAGGTTTTCGATAACTACTTTTCTTACAGTGGTGTCTAAGGTAGCAAATAATTTGTTTTCTGCAAATACCTCAGACTTGCTTATAAGGTTCATAATGGTAGATTTGCCCACGTTTGTATAGCCTACTAATGCTATACGCACCATGTTGCCTCTACCTTTTCTTTGTGTACTCTTTTGAGTATCAATGCTTTTAAGGTCTTTTTTAAGAAGTGATATGCGTTGTAAAATAATACGACGGTCGGTTTCTATCTGAGTTTCACCAGGACCACGCATACCAATACCACCACGTTGGCGTTCAAGGTGAGTCCACATTCTTGTTAGTCGTGGTAGTAAGTATTGAAGTTGAGCAAGTTCAACTTGGGTTTTTGAATATGAGGTTTGAGCTCTTTTGGCAAAAATGTCTAAGATAAGACTTGTTCTATCTAGTACTTTTACTTTAAGCTCGTTTTCTATGTTTCTAAGTTGAGAAGGAGAAAGTTCGTCGTCGAAAATGGCAAGTTGGATGTCGTTTTCTTCTACGTACTTTTGAATTTCTTCTAGTTTACCTGTGCCTACGAAAGTTTTTTTGTTTGCATAGTCGAGGTGTTGGAAGAAATGTCTTACAACCACAGCTCCTGCAGTATCTGCTAAGAAAGCCAACTCTTCTATATATTCTTTAGCTTTTCTTTCGTTTTGTTCTTGGGTAATAAGACCTACAAGAATAGCTCTTTCTGCTGGTGTTTCTATTGAAGATGTATTGATACTGTTAAGCATAATTTGTGTGCGCCTGTTGTATTTAAAGAGTTTTACTTTAATAAATGAGGCTGTCTCAAAACTTGAGTCAGCCTCATTATATATAAAGTTTAGGTTTTTATTATTGTAGTTTGAAGCGGATAGGTAGTGTGTATTTTACACGTACACTTTTACCACCTTGACGACCTGGGGTCCATTTTGGCATAGATTTGATAACGCGAATAGCTTCTTTGTCTAAGCTTTCTTCTACACCACGAACTACTGAGATGTCAACGATACTACCGTCTGAGTTTACCACGAATTGACAAACAACTCTACCTTGGATACCGTTTTCTTGTGCAAGAAGAGGGTATTTGATATTTCTAACCAAGTAACGGTTAAGCGCTTCTTGACCACCAGGGAATTCTGGCATCTTTTCTACACGGATGTGGATTACTTGTTCTTCTTCTTCCTCTTCTGGTGGAGCGATAGGAGCTTGAATTTCAACACGTGCGTCAGCGTCATCTTCTGAGTTGAAGTCTGTTGTTTCTACTTCTGCTTCGTTGTCTTGAATGTCGATAATGTCACTCAAAACTGTTTCTGGTTGTGGAGGTGGAGGAGGTGGAGGAGTTTCTTCACGGAAGGTAACTTCTACCATTTCTTCGTCGATTTCCACTGGGCCTTGTAGAGCCTCTTCATAGACGGTGATTTCATTTTGGGACCATTCGAATGCGATGTACATAATCCCTAATGCCATTACCAAGCCGATCAAAACCGCCATCATTTTCTTGTTTTCTAAATCGGCTTTAGGTGATTTTTTGATTTCCATATTATTGTTTTATGATTTTATATCTTGTCTCGTTTGCAAATGTAACATTATTTTTTTAGAAATAGAATATCAAAAGGATTTTTTTTAATAAAATTATAACAATCATTTTAATATTATGTGAGCAAAATTCAGTATATTTGAACAATTTTTGGAGATTGTGAAAAGAATTGTATTAATATATGTGCTGTTTTTGTGCTCATTGAGTGTTTTTTCTCAAGGAGCAGGAAGAGTCTTTGATAGTTTTTTAGAATATCCTTCTTCTGCACATGTGGCTGCTTTGGGTGGTCATAATGTTTCATATATAGGTGAAGACCCAATGTTTTCTATCAACAACCCAGCTTTGCTTTCTACAGGTGTGGACAATTTGCTATATTTGAACTATTCTATATACATGGCAAATTCTGGGTATGGTAGCGCTCTTTATTCTACAAAGTTTAGCGATGTGGATGCTTTTGCTGGCTCTTTTCAGTTTGCTCAGTATGGTAGAATGAAAGGGTTTGATGAAACTGGAGCTGAAACTGGAAATTTTTCGGCGCAAGAATTTGCTCTGAATGCTACATATTCAAGAAAACTTAATAAGTATTTCACAATAGGTGCTACTTTTAAACCAGTATTATCTACATACGAAACTTATACAAGTTTTGCATTGGCTACAGATATAGGTCTTGTTTTTTCTGATACCACACATTTAGTGTCTGCTGGTTTGGCTGTTACTAATATTGGTGGTAGAGTATGTGGACCAAATGATATACATTTAACTAGCAAACTTTTGCCAATTAATGTATCTGTAGGTGTAACTAAAAGTTTTTCTAAGGCTCCAATAGCCTTGCATTTAACTCTTCAAAATCTTCAAGATTGGGATTGCGATTATGCTACAAATTCTAAGTCGGAAGATGCTGGTAAGGTGAGTTTAGGTGAGGTGTTTGCTAGAAAGATTATTCTTGGTATAGATTTTGTGCCAAAGTCTAAGAAGTTTTGGATTTCTATAGCTTATAACTTTGAAAGAGGTATGGCTCTTGCAAATGAAGATTTGTTTTCTTTAGCTGGGCTAACAGGTGGTGTAGGTTTTAAAATAAAGATGTTTAGCTTGGGCGGAGCTGTGGCTGTATATAATTCGGCAGGAGTAACAGGTCATATTACTATGGCAATAGATATAAATGGATTTAATAAGAAGAATTCATTATGAAAAAAATTAGTATAGCAATAGATGGTTTCTCTTCTTGTGGTAAGAGTACCATGGCAAAAGAATTGGCAAAGACTCTTTCTTATATATACGTGGATACTGGTGCCATGTATAGAGTGGTGGCTCTTGCAGCTCTAAGAGCAGGTGTGATGAAAAGTGGCGAAATAGATGAAGAGGCTTTAAGAGTATGTGTAGAGAATCTAAATATAGGTCTTGACGAAAATGCCAAGGCATACCTTAATGGTGAAGATGTGGAAGGTGAAATTAGAGGCTTAGAGGTGTCTAATTGGGTGAGTAAGATAAGTGCCGTGGGTTTTGTAAGAGAAAGATTGCTTGATATTCAAAGAGAATTAGGTTCTAAGAAAGGTGTGGTAATGGACGGCAGAGATATAGGCTCTGTGGTGCTTCCAGATGCTGAACTTAAGATATTTGTAACTGCTGATGCAGACGTGAGGGCACAACGTAGATATGACGAACTTTTAAGAAAAGGTTCGCCAGCTACATACGAAGAAGTGCTTGACAATATAAAAATGAGAGACTACAACGACGTGAATCGTAAGGTGAGTCCGCTTATTCAGGCTCCAGATGCTCAGCTACTAGATAATAGTTATATGACTATTGAAGAACAAAATAAATGGCTTTTAGATAAGGTAAACGAGGCATGCAAAGGGTAATTATTGAAATAGATGAAGATTCTGGATTCTGTTTTGGTGTGGTAAACGCCATTAAAAAAGCAGAAGAGGAGTTGGATGCAGTAGGTAGTTTATATTGCCTTGGCGATATTGTACACAATAGCGACGAGGTGGAAAGACTTGCAAAGAAGGGTTTGAAAATTATCGACCACGAAGATTTGTCTAAACTTACCAACACAAAGGTGCTTTTAAGGGCTCATGGCGAGCCACCTGCAACATACAAAATGGCAGAGAGCAACAATGTGGAAATTTTGGATGCTACATGTCCTGTGGTATTGGCTTTGCAAAAAAGAATCCTTAAAGCATGGAATGAAAATCCAGATGCTCAAATAGTGATTTATGGTAAAAAAGGTCATGCTGAGGTGAATGGACTTGTGGGTCAAACTCTGGGTGAAGCCATTGTGGTGGAACACGAAGATGAAATAGAAAATATAGACTTTTCTAAACCTATATATTTGTTTTCTCAAACTACAAAATCTCTTGATGGGTTTAAAAAACTAGTAGAGAAAATAAAAGCTAGAATGCTAGAGGGGGTGAACTTTGTATATTATGATACTATCTGTCGTCAGGTGGCAAATAGAATGGATAATATAAGAAAATTTGCTCGCGAACACGATTTGGTTATGTTTGTGAGTGGAAAGAAAAGTTCAAACGGAAAGGTGCTGTTTGAAGAATGTAAAAAACAAAACCCAAATACGTATTTTGTATCGTCTGCCGAAGAAGTGGATGTGAATATGCTAGAGGGTGAGCCTAAACTAATAGGTATTTGTGGAGCAACATCCACTCCTAGATGGCAAATGCAAGAAGTAAAGGACAAACTAAAAAATATAATTGATTATGTATCAGATTAAAACTATTGGTATTCTTACCTCAGGTGGAGATGCTCCAGGTATGAACGCAGCCCTTCGTGCTGTGACACGTGCTGCTATTTTTAATGGTATTAAAGTAAAAGCCATTATGAGAGGTTATAAGGGTATGGTAACCAACGAAATTGTTGAGTTTAAAACTCAAAATGTGAGTAACATTATTCAACACGGTGGTACTATCATTAAAACAGCTCGTTGCGCAGAGTTTAAAACTAAAGAAGGCAGACAACAAGCATACGACAATTTGAGAAGTCATGAAATTGACGCTCTTGTGGTGCTTGGTGGTGATGGTACATTTACTGGTGCTCGCATTTTTGCTCAGGAGTTTAACTTCCCAATCGTGGGTGTGCCTTGTACTATCGACAACGACCTGTATGGAACAGACTTTACTATTGGTTATGATACAGCTTTAAATACTGTGATTGATGCAGTGGACAAAATTAGAGATACTGCTTCTTCTCACGAACGTCTTTTCTTTGTGGAAGTGATGGGCAGAGACGCTGGCTTCTTGGCTCTAAATGCTGCTATTGCATCTGGTGCTGAGGCTGCTGTGATTCCAGAAGTGAGCATTAAAGACGACCTTCTTTCTGAGGTTATCCAACATGGCTTTAGAAAAAGTAAAAACTCAAGTATTGTGCTTGTGGCTGAAAGCGATGCAACAGGTGGTGCACAAGGTGTGGCTGAACGTGTGAAAAAAGAACATCCAGAATATGACGCTCGCGTAGTGGTGCTTGGTCACATGCAACGTGGTGGTTCTCCTTCAGCTCAAGACCGTATATTGGCAAGTAGAATGGGTGCAGCTGCAGTGGAAGCGCTTCTTGAAGAACAACGTAACTTAATGGTGGGTATTGTGAACGATGAAATTGTTTATGTGCCATTTACAAAAGCAATTCGCGACGATAAGCCTATTAATATGAAACTTATTTCAACACTTAGAACACTTTCTATTTAATTGGAAAATAATATTCATATAAAAGGTGCTCGAGTTCACAACTTGAAGAATATAGAGCTAAAGATCCCTCGTAATAGCCTCGTGGTCATTACGGGGGTTTCTGGTAGCGGAAAGTCTTCTCTTACCTTCGATACGTTGTACGCCGAAGGTCAGCGCCGTTATGTGGAAAGTTTGTCTTCATACGCTCGTCAGTTTTTAGGAAGAAAAGCAAAACCAGAAGTAGATTTCATTACCGGACTACCTCCTGCTATTGCTGTGGAGCAAAAGGTGAAGACGAGAAATAGTCGTTCTACAGTGGGCACATCTACTGAAATATACGATTATTTAAGAAAACTGTTTGCTCGAATTGGGGTGACATATTCTCCAGTTTCGGGAAGGGTGGTGAAGAAACATCAAACTTCGGATGTTTTAGATTATATTGCTTCTAGAAACGAAGGCACTTCAATGGTACTTACTGTGCCGTTGAACTTAAGTAGCGGGAACTGTAAGGAAACACTTACTCAACAAGGTTTTACTCGTATTTATGCCGATAGGAAGTTTTGGTCATTGGATGACTTTTTCTCGTTGGAACAACCTCTAGATGGTGCAGAACTACTTATTGAACGTTTTACAGTGAAGCATGTTGACGAGTTTCTCAATAGAATAGCAGACTCTATACAGACTGCATTTTATGAGGGAGCAGGAGTTTGTAGGGTACTTACTCTAAATGAAAAACGTGAAGAGGTGTCTCGTGTGGAGTTTTCTCACAATTTTGAGGCAGATGGAATGCGTTTCGAGGAGCCTACTGAGCAACTTTTCAGTTTTAATAGTCCTCTAGGTGCTTGTCCAGAATGTGAAGGCTTTGGCTCAGTGATTGGTATTGATGAAGATTTGGTAGTGCCAAACAAATCGCTTTCTGTATTTGCAGGTGCTATTGCCCCATGGAGAGGAGAAAAGATGGGTGTGGATAGACAACTTCTTATTACCCATGCTCACAAATTTAATTTTCCTGTTCATAAACCATATTTTGAGCTGTCTGCAGAGGAGAAAAAACTTCTTTGGACTGGTAATGAATACTTTGAAGGGCTAGACGAATTCTTTAAGTTTTTAAAACAGAACCAATATAAAATTCAGTATAGAGTGATGCTGAATAGGTATCGTGGCAAGACTATTTGTCCTTCTTGTGGTGGAACTAGGCTTAAAAGAGAGGCTTCGTATGTGAAAGTGGGTGGTAAGTCTATTTCTGAGCTTGTTAATATGCCTATTTCAGAGCTAAAAGAGTTTTTCGATAATCTTAAACTTACAAACTATGAGGTGAGTGCATCGAAAAGACTTATACTGGAAATAAATAATAGAATTCAATGTCTTATGGATGTTGGGCTCTCTTATTTAACACTTAATAGAGCTTCTAATACACTTTCTGGTGGCGAAAGCCAACGTATTAATCTAGTTTCTTCGCTTGGTAGTTCTTTGGTGGGTTCGCTTTATGTGCTAGACGAACCTAGTATAGGTTTGCACCCAAAGGATACTGATGCACTTATTGCTGTGCTGAAGAGACTTAGAGATTTGGGTAATACAGTAGTGGTGGTGGAACACGATAAAACCATGATGATGGCAGCAGATTGGATTATTGATATAGGTCCTATGGCTGGCAGACATGGTGGTGAAGTGATTTTGGAGGGTAATCCGAAAGATTTAATAAGTAGTAGTTTAGATTCTTCTGTTTCTAAAACACTTGAGTATTTAAGAAGTAGTGGTACTGAATATGAGGGCGCTCCTCGTATTTCTTCGAACTATATAGAACTAAAAGGTTGTTGTGAGAACAACTTAAAGAATATTACAGTGCGTTTCCCACTTAATACAATAACAGTGGTAACAGGTGTGTCTGGCTCTGGTAAGTCGACACTAGTGAAAGACTCGCTGTATATGGCACTATGTCGTCATTTTGAGCAGCCTGTGGAAAAAGTGGGTAGTTTTGAAAGTATGACAGGTAGTTTGCATTTGCTAAAAGGAGTGGAACTAGTGGATCAAAACCCTATAGGAAAGTCTTCGCGCTCAAACCCTGCCACATATATTAAGGCATACGATTATATAAGAAAACTATTTGCAGACCAACAACTTTCTAAGCAAATGGGATATACTGCAACTCATTTTTCGTTTAACTCGCCTGGTGGTACATGTGAAAAATGTGAGGGAGAGGGTACTATTACTGTGCCAATGCAGTTTATGGCAGATGTGGTGCTCACTTGCGAGGAGTGTGGCGGAAAGAGATTTAAAAATGAAATTCTAGAGGTAAAATATAAAGGAGCAAGCATATTTGATGTGCTTGAAATGACTGTAAATCAAGCGGTAGAGTTTTTCTCTGATGAAAAATCTTCTACTTGTAGGGCTATAGTTGAAAGACTTAGTTTGCTACAACAAGTGGGTCTTGGTTATATAAAACTTGGTCAGTCTTCTTCTTCTCTTTCTGGAGGAGAAAGCCAAAGGGTGAAACTTGCTGCGTTTTTAGCCTCTGAAGGTGTTGGTCATCAGTTGTTTATATTTGATGAACCTACCACGGGGCTTCACTACGCAGATATAAAAGTACTAATGAACTCTTTCCAAAAACTTATAGAAAGAGGTCATAGCGTGATTATTATTGAGCATAATATAGATGTAATAAAACAAGCAGATTATATTATTGATTTAGGTCCAGAAGGTGGTGATAAAGGTGGTTATTTGATGTTCTCTGGCACTAGAGACGAAATAATAAACTGCAAAGAATCATATACTGGACAATCATTATTAAAAGATGCTTAAACAAATAAAATTTTGGTTAGACAACGCTCGTTACGTGTCTCTACCACAGAGTTTACTTCCTTGTTTGCTTGCAATCTCTCTAGCAAGCGGTACTTCAGATTTTTCTTGGGGCTTAAGTTTATTAGCAGTAGTAGGTGTGGTGCTTGCACACTTTGGTATGAACCTAGCCGACGACTATTTCGACTATAAAAAAGACAATGGCAATGTGCGTGAGGTGCTTGCCGATGCTGGTATGCGTTCTCGCATTGCAAAATGCTCTTATCTTACATCTGGTAAAACTACAGTGAAGGCTCTTGCCATGGCAATAGCGGTGTATCTGTTTTTAGCATCAATTTGTGGTGGGGTGATTTTCTACTTTAGAGGCATGAATGTGCTTTACGTGGCACTTATTGCTGGCTTTTTAGGAATAAATTATTCTGGACTTCCATTAAGACTTAGTTATTATGGCTTGGGCGAACTGCTTATTGGCATTATGTTTGGGCCACTTCTTATGGTAGGTGTGTATCTTTCTGCTTCTGGTGAAATAAATGATAGTGTAATTGCAATTTCTTGTGCAGTGGGCTGTTTGGTAATGAACATTGTTTATACTCATGCCATTATGGACCTAGAACCAGATAAAGCCATCGGCAAAATGACACTTGCAAGACTATTTGTGTACAAAGTACCTATGCTTATGTGGTCTGCTCTATGTATGTTTGCTCCATTTGTTATTATTTCTGCTTTAGTTTATCTTGGTATGATTTCTTATTGGAACTTATTTGTGCTACTTCTACTACCTATGGCAATAGGTCTTTATATTTCTGTTTGTAAGTTTGCATACAACAAGCCTGTAGAACTTAAACCAAAATGGTGGATGGGACCAATGGAACTTTGGGATAAAATTACCGAAACTGGCATAGAGTGGTTTATGATTCGTTGGTATATGTGCCGCAACTTAGTAACATTCTTTTGTATAATATTAATCGTAGTAAACTTTATAGTATGAATCTTTTACATTATGCATATTTAGGAAGTTGGTTTTTTCAAACTAGATTTTTAGGAAAGCAAAAACCTCTTCAAACAGTGCTTTTTATTACAAATCGTTGCAACCTTCAGTGCAAACACTGTAGCGTATATAATAATGTGTCACCACAAGATATGACATACGCTGAGGTGATTGAAAATCTCAAATATTCATATAGTTTAGGTTCTCGTTTTGTGGACTTTGAGGGTGGTGAGCCAACACTTTGGCGTCTTGAAGGGAAGACTGTAAACGACCTTATCGACGATGCTAAAAAGATAGGTTTCTTCTCTTGTACCATTACAACCAATGCTCAGAGAGATTTCTCTTCTTCTCATGCAGATTCTATTTGGGTAAGTATGGACGGCGTGGGTAAATATCACGATGCCGTGCGTGGTGAGGGTGCGTTTGCTCGCTTAGAAAAGAATATAGCAGCTTCTGGTCATAAGGCTCTTAGTGTGAATATGGTGGTAAATAACCTAAATTATGAGTGTGTGGCAGAAGCAATAGAATATGCAAAAAACAATCCTGCAATTAAGTCTATTTCTATTAATATGCACACTCCATTTCCTGGTACTGAGCATTTGGCTCTGCCACAAGAGATAAGAGAAAAGGTAGTGGATACTGTGATAGCGTATAAAAAGAAAGGTTATCCTATTATGAACTCGGTGTCTGGTCTTAAACTAATGAAGCACAACAACTTTAAGAAAGAATGCTGGGTGACAAACTTCATTATCCAAGATGGCACACGCTTAACAGAATGTGCAGGCAAAACTGTGGGTGTTTGTGATAAGTGCGGGTTCTGCATGGCAGGGGAGATGCGAGCAGTGTTTAACTTTAAGCCTGATACAATATTGGCTGGTTTAAGCTTGAGGATGTAATTTGATCCATTTTAAAGGGTACTTTCCTCGTTGCCCTCGTCCTCAAAATCCTCATTTACGACTAGTAAACTCCGGTTTCTCAGACTTCGGGACGCCTAGAAATTCCTCCTTTAAAAAGTATCAAATATAGTTGCTGTTTAAATAAAAAAAGGTGAGTTCGTTTGAACTCACCTTTTTCAGTATATTAATCTAATGATTATTTAGATTTTTTAGAAGTTTTCTTTTCTGCTGCTTCTAGAGATTCTTTAAGAGCTGCAAGGCTTTCGATGTCACCTAGAGTAGTTTTTTCTACTGCAGGAGCTGCTGGAGCTTCTTCTTTTTTAGCTGCTTTTTTAGCTGCTTTTTTAGGAGCTTCTGCTACTTCAGCTGCTTTTTGAGCATCTTCGAAAATGCGGCTGTGAGAAAGAATGATACGTTTGGTTTCTTTGTTGAACTCAATCACTTTGAATTGAAGAGTTTCACCAGCTTTAGCTTGAGAACCGTCTTCTTTTGTTAAGTGTTTAGGAGTTGCGAAACCTTCGATACCGTGTTCTAGAGTGATAACAGCACCTTTGTCCATTAGGTCAGCGATAGTACCTTCGTGGATAGTATCAACAGCGAAGATAGTTTCGTAGTTGTCCCATGGATTTTCTTCTAGTTGTTTGTGGCCTAAGCTTAAACGACGGTTTTCTTTGTCTATTTCTAGAACTTGGATGTCGATAGTAGCACCTAGAGAAGTGAATTCTGAAGGATGTTTGATTTTCTTTGTCCAAGAAAGGTCTGAAATGTGGATAAGACCGTCAACGCCTTCTTCTAGTTCAACGAATACACCGAAGTTTGTGAAGTTACGAACTTTTGCAGTGTGTTTGCTAGCTACTGGATATTTAGCGTCGATATTTAACCATGGATCTTCTTTAAGTTGTTTGATACCTAAAGACATTTTACGTTCGTCGCGGTCAAGAGTTAGGATAACAGCTTCTTGTTTGTCACCAACTTTAACGAAGTCTTGAGCAGAACGTAGGTGTTGAGACCAGCTCATTTCTGAAACGTGGATAAGACCTTCTACGCCAGGAGCGATTTCAACGAATGCACCGTAATCAGCAACTACAACTACTTTACCTTCTACTTTGTCACCAACTTTTAGGTTAGCGTCTAGAGCTTCCCATGGGTGAGGAGTAAGTTGTTTAAGACCTAAAGCGATACGTTTTTTGTCGTCATCAAAGTCAAGGATAACAACGTTAAGTTTTTGGTCTAGTTGAAGAATTTCTTCTGGATGTGTAATTCTACCCCAAGATAGGTCGGTGATGTGGATAAGACCGTCTACACCGCCAAGGTCGATGAATACACCGTAAGAAGTGATATTTTTAACGGTACCTTCAAGGATTTGACCTTTTTCAAGTTTGCCGATGATGTCTTTCTTTTGTTGTTCAAGTTCAGCTTCGATAAGAGCTTTGTGAGATACAACAACGTTTTTGAATTCGTGGTTGATTTTAACAACTTTGAAATCCATAGTTTTGTTTACGTAAACATCGTAGTCACGGATAGGTTTAACGTCGATTTGAGAACCTGGAAGGAATGCTTCAATACCGAATACGTCAACAATCATACCGCCTTTAGTACGACATTTGATGTAACCTTTAACGATTTCGTCGTTGTCAAGAGCTTGATTAACGCGATCCCAAGATTGAGCGCTACGAGCTTTTTTGTGAGAAAGTACAAGTTGACCTTTTTTGTCTTCTAGAGACTCGATGAATACTTCTACTTTGTCACCGATTTGTAATTCTGGGTTGTAACGGAATTCGTTCATTGAAACGATACCGTCAGATTTGTAACCAATGTTTACAACTACTTCGCGTTTGTTCATAGCGATAACAGTACCTTCTGTAACTTCGCCAGCGTTGATTTGGTTAAGTGTTTGGCTGTAAGCCGCAAGTTGTTCTTCTTTGCTTATTGATGCGTTAGTGTCGCCGGTCACATAAGCGTCCCAATCAAATGATTCAAGTGGTTGGGTGTTTCTAGTTAAGTTAGACATAATGTTAATAAAAAATTAAAAAAATTAGTTGTTTTGACTTTCTATTTGAAAATCAGGGTGCAAAGATAATAAAAAGTTAGCAATTAGGAGTTAGGAGTTTTTTTTCTCTTTAAACCTAAATTTCAGTAATTTACCTATAAATTTTTATTTTCTTTTGCCTATAAGTTGGAAATATAGTTCTCTTACCCAGCAAACTGGTGATGTAACTAGGATAATAGTTAGCCATGTATTCAGAGAAAGTGGTTCTGTGCTAAATACTTCGCCTCCTACTTGCACAATAATAATGGTAACTACTAAAATAAAGACTAGAATACCTATAAACTTAGAATTTTTTAGCAATCCGTTGAAAATTGATTTGTTTTTGCCCACAACACGTGCATTGAACATATTCCACCAGTTGATGCACATATATGTGGCAAAGAAAATTGTAAGATTTATTCCTTCAAAAAAGTTTGCAAGTTTGTCTAGACCGCATTCTTTTAAGAAATCTGTATGTTCCATGCCGAAAAGAATTGTTAGACATAGTGCCCAAATAAATCCGCCAAAACCAAAGATTGCTTTGCCTAAAGATTTGTTTATGATAAATTCTTTTTTGTCTCTTGGTTTGTCTAAAAGAACTTTTTCATCTGCAGGTTCTGATGCTAACGCAATGGCAGCAAGTGAGTCCATTACAAGGTTTATCCATAGGAATTGTGTTACTGTAAATGGCATGGTGATGCCAATAAGCGGACTAAATACAGCAATAAGACATGCTGAAATATTGATAGAAAGTTGCAGATATAGGAAGTTTTGAATGTTTTTGTAAAGTGAACGTCCCCATTTAACGCCTGTTACGATAGATGGGAAAGCATCGTCTAGAAGAACAATATCTGCTGCTTCTTTGGCAACTGATGTGCCTGTGCCCATGGCAATGCCCACGTCGGCGTGGTTAAGGCTAGGAGAGTCGTTTACACCGTCGCCAGTCATAGCGCAAACATAGTTTTTAGCTTGCATCCATTGTAGAATGTCAAGTTTGTTGCTTGGTGTGCATCGGGTAATAACGTTAGGGAATGCACGGCCGTTTTGTGGTTTTTTGATGGCTTCAGCAAAGTCTTTTGCCTCAATTGCCCAGATATTTGTAAAGCCTGCTTGGCGAGCTATTTCGCTACCTGTTTTAATGTTGTCGCCAGTCATCATAACCACGTCGATGCCTGCGGTATAGCATTTTTCAATGGCGATAGGCACGTCTGGACGAACAGGGTCTTCGATAAACCAAGTGCCTATGTATGTGCAGTTTGTAAGAGATTTGTCTGCTTCAAGCTCTTCTTTGATTTTGTTGAAATCGGTAGAATTGATTACTGCGGCAGAAATGGCACGACGTCCACGTTCTTGTTGAGTGGCTACTTCTGCAAGGTATTCGTTTACTCCTATTATTTTAGAAATTACTTCTGGAGCACCCTTGATTACCATGATTTCTTTGCCTGTTTTTTCGCTTTTTGCATGGGTCAACATATATTTCCATGCGCTTGAAAATGGGATGCGATTTAGGATATTGTATTCGCTACGGATGTCTGTAGTGCCTTGTAAACCAATAGATTTTAAGATAGCAGACTCGGTAGGGTTGCCTAAAACAAGATTTTCGTTTGAGAAATTTGCGGTAGAGTTTATTGCACCTATAATATTAAATAGGTCTTCGTCTTCTTTCTTAACACTTTTTTCTACCACTGTCATGCAGTTTTGGGTAAGAGTACCTGTTTTGTCGGTGAAAATTACGTTTACTGCGCCAATGGTTTCGCAAGCGTGCATTTTCTTAACTAGGTTGTTTTCTTTTGCCATAGTTTTCATAGAAAATGCAAGTGCCATGGTTACTGAAAGTGGTAAACCTTCTGGTACCGCGACAATTACAATAACTACAGCGCCCATTAGGAATTCGATTTCTGTGAGAAGAAGTTCTAGATTCCATGCAAATTCAGCACCGCCTAGCCAGTGAAGTACGTTGAACATTACAAACATGCCGCCTGCTACAAAGAATGCTATATTGCTTATTTTTGAAGCTAGTTCGTCTAGTTTTTCTTCAAGTGGAGTTCTGTTGCCTGTTTCTACAGATGCAAGACGTGTGGTTTTGCCGATTTCTGTTTCGTCGCCAACTTTCACAACAATGCCTTCGCCCATACCTTGTTCTATAGTGGTGCCGCGAAGTAGTAAGTTTGGAGCAAAACCAGAGCCTGTATATGGGGTGTCTATTGGATATTTTGAAACACCTACAGATTCGCCAGTCATAGCTGCTTCTTGTACCTTCATATCTGTGGCTTCGTAGAGTTCTATATCGGCAGGAATTTCGTCGCCAGCAGAAAGTATAACTACGTCTCCCACAACAAGTTGGTCTTTGGTAATTTCTATTACATTGCCATTGCGACGCACTTTAACCATTTCGTAGTCTTTGTCGCTTTTCATGGCATCGAATTTCTTTTTGGCGCTATATTCTTGCCAAAAACCTACGCCAGTGGCTATTAAAATGGCTACAATAATGCCTATAGACTCGGTGAAGTTGCCTTCCATAATGCCAAAACCAAGTGAAATGGCAGTGGCAACAAGTAGGATAACTATGATTGGGTCTTTAAATTTTTCTAAATAAAGTTGCCACCAAGGGGTCTCTTTTGGTGGTGTAAGAAGGTTTATGCCGTGTTGTTCGCGGCTTTTTAATACTTCTGCTTCGCTTAAACCTTTGTGATTAGATATCATATTTTTTTATTTGTTTTATAATATGGTGCAAAGGTAGGAATAAATTAGGAATTTTTGTGCAAGCCGAGTGCAAATAAGTTTACTTAATTTGCCGAGGCGCCGCCAAAAATCACGAGCGAAGCGAGTAACTTGTGCAAGCCGAGTGCAACTCCTAACTTCTAACTCTTCGTAGCGGGCAGTCTTTGGTGCAACAAGCACATTTGTTTCTGCCTCTGAAGCTGAGGTAAACTTTTCGCCCTACGAAAATGAGAGCGAAAAGTATTATTATAGAAACTAATATCCATTGGATAATCATAAGAATAGGCCTCCAATTTGGTATACTGCAAATGCTAGAACCCATGCCACGCCAGTGGTGTAAAGGGCAGAGAATAGAGCCCATTTCCAACTGCCACTTTCAGATTTTATTGCCATGATGGTGGCGATACATGGGAAGCAAAGCAAGATAAATACTAGGTATGAAAGTACGGTGGCAGGAGTGTAAAGTGGTGTACCATCTGCTCTTACTTCACTTTTCATAGCTGCTGCAAGAATGTTGCTTTCTTCTGTTTCTTCGTCGCTATCGGTGTAAAGTACGCTTAATGTGCTTACTACAAGTTCTTTAGCAGGAAGACCTGCAACAATACCGATACCCATTTTCCAGTTGTAACCTAGTGGTTCGATTGCTGGCTCAATAAATTTACCAATTCTACCAATGTAGCTTTGTTCTAGTTGCTCTGATGCTGTTACATTTTCGTCTTCTGCCATAGGGAAGTAACCTAATGCCCAGATGATTACAGATGCAAATAGAATCAGTGTACCCATTTTCTTTAGGTATTGAACAGATTTTTCCCACATGTGGTGGATGGCAGATTTTAGGGTTGGCACACGATATGGAGGTAGTTCCATAACGAATGGTGTTTCGTCGCCCTTTATCATAAAGCGTTTGAATATTCTGGCAGAAATCACGGCTACAAGTATGCCTAACACGTATAGTAGAAGCATTACGCTAGATGCGTGTTCTGGGAAGAATATTTTTGAGAACAATACATAAACTGGGAGTCTGGCGGTGCAAGACATAAACGGAATTACAAGCATAGTAATAAGTCTGCTGTGCTTGGTCTCTAGTGTTCTGGTTGCCATAATGGCAGGAACGTTGCAACCAAATCCCATTAGCATTGGCACGAAAGATTTTCCGTGAAGTCCCATTTTATGCATAATTTTATCCATAATGAATGCAGCTCGAGATAGATAACCTGAGTCTTCCATTAGTGAGATAAAGAAGTATAAAATAAGGATGTTTGGAAGGAAAACTAGTACTCCGCCTACACCGCTAATGATACCGTTTAGAAGTAGGTCGGTGAATGGACCGGCTGGCAATACGCCTGCTAAGTATTCGTTTAGCATACCTACGCCTGCGTCTAACCAATCTTGTGGATATGCGCCAAGCACAAATGTGCATTCAAACATAAGCCACATAAATAGGATGAAGATAGGGTAACCAAGGAATTTGTTGGTTACAATAGGATCTAAAATATTGGTTAGTCCTGTGTTTTTTCTCTTTGGCTCTGTGTAGGTTTCGTTTAACGCTCCGCTAATGAAACCATATTTTGCATTGATGATGGCAGACTCGCAGTCTTCGTCTAGTTCTGCTTCGATATGAGGAACGGTTTTTTCCTTGTATGCTAAAATTTCGTCTGCGTTGCTAAGTGTTTTTACAAAATCTTCTGCGCCTTTGTCGTTTTCAAGTAGTTTTACGGCAAAGAAACGGCTAGAGAAGTGGTTTTGGTAGTTGTCAGACTTCTTTATTAGCTTATTTATGTGATTTATAGCTATTTGAAGGTCGCCACCGTGGTTGATGTGAATGTGTTTTGTGGTAGCGTTTTTGCCTTCGTATGTGCTAATAACTGCGTCGAAAAGTTCGGAAATGCCACTGTTTTCTGTAAATCCATCTTTTGCCTGAGTAGGAATGATGGAAATACCAAGCATATTTGAAAGTTCTTTATAGTTTAGTTTTGCACCGCTTTTTTCTAGTTCGTCGTACATATTAAGTGCAATAACCATAGGAATGTCCATATCTATGAGTTGTGTGGTAAGATATAGGTTTCTTTCTAGGTTTGAGGCAGATACCACATTAATAATAAGGTCTGGGTCTTGCTCCATAATATGCTTACGCACAAAGACCTCCTCTGGAGAATATGCGGTAAGTGAGTATGTGCCAGGAAGGTCGAAAATATTTAGGTGATAACCTTTATAGTCGATATTTCCTTCTTTTGCATCTACGGTTACGCCAGTGTAGTTGCCCACGTGCTCGTGTTTGCCAGAGGCAATGTTGAAAAGAGAGGTTTTACCTGCGTTTGGATTTCCTACTAGGGCAATGTTGATAGTGTTACCTTTCTTTTTGGCAATAGAGATTGGGTCGTATTCGATAGTGCCATAATTGTCTGATTTTATGGCAGTTTCTTTTTCGTTTATGCTAACTACTTCTATAAATTCGGCTTCGTTTCTTCTAAGTGAAACCTCGTAGTCCATAATTTTGTATTTAATAGGATCTTTGAGCGGAGCGCCGATAAGAACTTCCACTTTTTGTCCTCTAACGAACCCCATTTCGATGATTCGTCTTCTAAATTTGCCTGTGCCGTGTACTTTTGCAATGATGGCACTTTCGCCCATTTTAATTTCTGATAAATTCATGTTTTTATCATTTTTATAGTTAAAAACCAATGGTGTAACCTATACCTATTAGGTGTGCGTACGAATCTATTGTGTGTGCAAATTCGTAATAGATTCCAAGTGTGTTATAATCGTCGATAGACCAATCTAGTCCTGCTCTGTAACAAATTTCGTCGTACCAACTTGATGGTTGGTTGTTTTCTGCTTCGACAGGCTCAGCGACCTGACGCTGTAGCGGGTTTGTCATTTCTGCGTAAATATAGGCAGAAAGTGGTGCCACAGGAATGGTGTATGCGAGTTCTAGTTTTGATACTAGTTGCCAGCTGTATGCCTTGTCTGCTGTGGCGTATGTCATTTGCGCTGTTTCTTGCAGAGAAAGTGAAAAGTCTCCTAACTCTACTTGTGGTATGGCAGAAAGTTTTGCGCAGTGCTCCATTACTTCTGCGTTTGAATAAAGGAATTCGTATCCTGCTTCTATCGCAATATTTGGATGTGGTGTGTAGGTGGCTGCAAATACTGTTTTACAACCATCAAACAAGCCATTTTCTGGAGCTAGAAAGTTTGCAAATGAAATTTCTTCGCCTAGCGATAGTGTAACTTCGTCTATAGGAGAATATTCTGCATAAACGTCTATCTGACCGCCAAGATTAGTCTCTTTTTCTCCACTTGCAAAGATAGATAAAATAGGAATAGTAATAAGTGTTAATGTAAAGAATATTTTTCTCATAAATGTTAAGGTTTAATTTGTACTGATTTTTGCATTTTTGTTTTGCACTGCAAAGGTACTTTAAACTCAACCTATGAGTCAATCCCAATTTTTTAGGTTTTTGTATCCCTATTTTTAGGGATATATATAATAAGGTGTAGTTAGTTTGTGAAGTCCGACATTTCTATAATGCCGTTTTGGATAGCATAAATAGTGAGACCAGCAAGAGATTTGATGCTAGTTTTAGATGTGATGTTTTTTCTGTGAGAAATCACTGTATGTGTGCTAATGTTTAGTTTGTCTGCCACTTCTTTGTTTGAGTATCCTGCAAGTAAAAGTCGTAGCACGTCTATTTCTCTTTCTGTAAGTTCTATGTTTGGGTTTTCTGCTATTTGTACTGCAGGAGCAGATGTAGAAATGATATTTGGTGTTTTGCCCTCAAATTTTTCCACAAGTGGAATAAGCACTGTGTCTTCTATTAATGTGTGGATTTTTAAGTCGTGTTCTAGGTCGAAAAGGCAGTTTAGCAGTTTGCGACGCAGATTGTTATTATCCTCAAATGGCAGATATTTAATAATAAGTCCCTTGATATCAGCAAGTTTGTCGTCGATATTGTCGTGATGATGTTTGTAGTCGATTACACTATAGTCGGCTAGTGAGGCAGAGCTTGCAGTGAAAGTAGGGGCTGAGTTATTTTGGTTTGCTAGTGAAATCATATATGGAAACACAATGTCGTTTTCGTAGGCAAAGTGTTTTTTGATTTCATCGATATAGTTTTGAACAAAGTCTTCTAATAGTTTAATACCTGCGCAATTTGTTTCTTGAGAAATTTGCGTAACGTACTTAATTATTTTGTTTGCACGTTCGTTTAGGTAGTAATTGTGACAGTTTTGAAGGTATTTAACTACACATTTTATGTCATCTAGGTTGAAATCTGGTATTGTTTTCACAGATTTGTTGGCAAATAGGGTGGCAAAGTGAAGATAAAGTGTAGGATTGATATTATTTTCCCTACAAATGTCTTCTACAGTTTTTTCTTTTACTATAAAAGGCACTCCTAAATGCTCTAGAAGCAATACTTGCTTGAAGTCTCGCTCTATAATATCTGCTATTTTATCTGTGTTTTTAAATGACATGCCTAGCAAAAGTACAAAAAAATATTATAATAATGTGTATTTTTTCATTTTACTGCAAAGGTAGGTGGCTTTATTTTATGTGTCAATCCCTATTTTTAGTGAAAATGTCAGAGACAAAATTGTCAAAAAATAAAGTTGGCACGAAATTTGTAGTAATATTAGTGAGCGTCGAACAGATTTGACGAATAACGGACACTGCACGCAATGTCCATACACAATGAAAAATTTAAAATAGAATAATAACAAATTAAAATATTACAATTATGGGAAAAATTATTGGTATTGACTTAGGAACAACAAACTCTTGTGTTTCTGTAATGGAAGGTAACGAACCTATCGTTATCACAAATGCTGAAGGTAAACGTACAACTC
Source organism: Candidatus Enterocola sp. (assembly GCA_045611845.1). Taxonomy (GTDB): domain Bacteria; phylum Bacteroidota; class Bacteroidia; order Bacteroidales; family Paludibacteraceae; genus Enterocola. The sequence goes on from JAZKXZ010000025.1 coordinate 195,998, forward strand.
CTTCTATCGTGGCATTTATCGATGGTGGCGAACGTAAAGTAGGTGATCCTGCAAAACGTCAAGCTATCACAAACCCTAAAAAAACTATTTTCTCTATTAAACGTTTCATGGGTGAATCTTTTGACAATGTTTCTAAAGAAATCTCACGCATTCCTTACGTAGTAGAAAAAGGTGACAATAACACTCCACGTGTAAACATCGACGGCCGTCAATATACACCACAAGAAATCTCTGCAATGGTGCTTCAAAAAATGAAAAAAACTGCAGAAGATTACTTAGGTTCTGAAGTAACAGAAGCTGTTATCACAGTGCCTGCATACTTCAACGATGCTCAACGTCAAGCAACTAAAGAAGCTGGTGAAATTGCAGGTCTTAATGTAAAACGTATCGTAAACGAACCAACTGCAGCTGCTCTTGCATACGGTCTTGACAAAACTGAAAAAGATATGAAAATCGCTGTATTCGACTTAGGTGGTGGTACATTCGATATTTCTATCCTTGAACTAGGCGACGGTGTATTTGAAGTGAAATCTACCAATGGTGATACACACTTAGGTGGTGACGACTTCGACCACGTAATCATCGACTGGTTGGCTGAAGAATTCAAAGCAGAAGAAGGTATTGATTTACGTGAAGACCCAATGGCTCTTCAACGTTTGAAAGAAGCTGCTGAAAAAGCTAAAATCGAGCTTTCTAGCACAACTTCTTCAGAAATCAACTTACCATATATTATGCCAGTAAACGGTGTGCCTAAACACTTAGTTAAAACTCTTACTCGTGCAAAATTTGAACAACTTGCAGACCGCTTAATCCAAGCTACAGTTGAACCTTGCCGTAAAGCAATGAGCGACGCTGGTCTTTCAAATTCAGAAATCGACGAAGTTATCCTAGTAGGTGGTTCTTCTCGTATTCCTGCTGTTCAAGCAATGGTAGAAAAAATCTTTGGTAAAGCTCCTTCAAAAGGTGTTAACCCAGACGAAGTTGTGGCAATCGGTGCTGCTATCCAAGGTGGTGTGTTAACAGGTGAAGTAAAAGACGTATTGTTACTAGACGTAACTCCACTTTCACTTGGTATCGAAACAATGGGTGGTGTGATGACAAAATTAATCGACGCAAACACTACTATCCCAACTCGTAAATCTGAAGTGTTCTCTACTGCTAGCGACAACCAACCTTCTGTACAAATCAACGTGCTTCAAGGTGAACGTCCAATGGCTCGCGACAATAAACAAATTGGTATGTTCCACTTAGACGGTATTCCTGCTGCTCCACGTGGTGTGCCTCAAATTGAAGTAACATTCGACATCGACGCTAATGGTATCTTAAACGTATCTGCTAAGGATAAAGCTACTGGTAAAGAACAAAAAATCCGTATCGAAGCTTCTTCTGGCTTAAGCGACGAAGAAATTAAACGCATGAAAGCAGAAGCAGAAGCTAACGCAGAAGCAGATAAAAAAGAAAAAGAACGTATCGACAAACTAAACCAAGCTGACGGTATGATTTTCCAAACAGAAAAACAACTTAAAGAACTTGGTGATAAGATACCTGCAGATAAAAAAGCTCCTATCGAAGCTGCTCTAGGTAAACTTAAAGAGGCTCACAAATCTCAAAACTTAGATGCTATCGATGCAGCAATGAAAGAGCTAAACGACGCATTCCACGCTGCTAGCCAAGATATGTACAATGCTGCTAATGCACAAGGTGGTGCTCAGGCAGACCCTAACTGCGGTGCTGGTGGTTGCGGCGCTCAAGGCGGTTCTCAAAACGCAGGCGACAACGTTCAAGACGCAGATTTTGAAGAGGTAAAATAAGACCGCGTAGCATAGCGGAGCGCAAATAACATTATGTGCAGCGGAACGCAAATAACAAAAACCACGGTTAATAAATAGAATATAACCTAAAACGAAAGAGAGTGTAACTTTATGGTTGCACGCTCTTTTTATTTTGTGGGGTAGAGCAGAGTTAAAAATAATTTATGTATATTTGCACTTGTAGAAGATAAATATTATGCTAAATGTAACAACTAAAATAGATAAAGAGGCAGCTATCGAAGAGGTTAGAGTATTAATGCAAGCGGTAGCTGATATTCGTGCATATTTTGGTTTTACTAGACAAACTTTTGCTTTGCTTTGCGATGTGCCTGTGCATTCGTATAGAGTGCTTGAACGTCATGGTAAAGGTGATTTGGTAACATTTCATAAGGTGTTTACTGTTTTAGCTAAAAAACTTTCTATAGATGTGAATTACTTACTAAGTAATCAATCGTATCCTCCTTATTTGTTTAAAAAAGAACATCTCGAAATAAAGGAACACCTACATAAAGAGATGGAACTTTCTCTTCAAACTTCTTCTGAGGAAAAGACTCAACTAGACAATCTTCTAAGAAACGATGTCATTTTTTAATGACTAATCTTTATTTTTTACTCTTCTTAATTCAGGTGTGTTGTGTTAATATATATTAATAAAAGTTAACATTTAAAACGCTAACTTTTGTAAAGTACTTATAATCAATGATAAAACTTTGTTGTAAGATTTGTATTACGATATTTTATATTAACATAACAATATAGTATGTTGGTATTTTGGAAAATTGTAGTATCTTTGCAAAGTAATTTACAATAATAGCCTTATGAAAAATAAATATGTAACAAACACGCCAAATGTTTTAGGTCTGCTTAATTACTTTAAAGATTTTTATAATCCTGATAAGCATATTATAAAACTAGAAGAGGTAGATTGGTATGACTTTGAGAAAAGAGGAGTTAATTTAGAGTTGATTCTTGAAAAAGAAATGGATTGCTTACTTTCTGGTTGTTTGACAGATTTGTTTTGCATTAAAACAGAATGTATTGCTAAGGATACATTTACAGAACGTTATGCAAAGTTGCGTCTGTTTAAAGATGAACACGGAAAGGTAACTAATTTTATTTTTCCTCTTCTTAGAGAACGAAAAGTTCCAGATATGATTTTTAATTATAGATTATCTGAATGGCAGAAAAGGGAGCTTAATGAGAAGGGTCGCCTTGAAGGGTCAATCTCTGTAGTTATCGAAAAAAGCAAGAAACTTATTTTGCCTTATTTTGATAAAGAAACAAATCAATTAATGTATCGCTGTATGGATTTTGTGAAGGTGCCAAATGAGTACAAGGGAAAGAAATTAGATATAGAAAAAGTAAGAAACTTGATTTACGGCAAAAAGGTGCCAGTGGAGTATGAGGAGGGGAAAATAGATGTGCTTTATATCGACCCTGTTGATGGTAAAATTAAAACAGAATTCGTATGGGAAGACTTTGATGATGTAAATGTAACTATTAAAAAAGAATCTATGATAGGGGACAGTGTAATGGTGTCGCCACGAGTAACACATTACGGATTTTGGGAAAAAGGTACTATTATAGAAGTTGAAGATAATTCATTCAATGGTATTGTTCTTACTGTAGAAATGCCAAATGGTGATGTGTTTTTTGAGAGGGATGAACCTGAGTATCTTAAGAGAGAAGTAATGCCATATTTTGCTATGCCAGATGAGATAGAAAAGGGATGTGAATTAATTTCTTATTATAATTGTAATATTACTAAAGCTATTCATGATGTAAGTACGACAATAGCAACTATGATAGAGAATTATGGTAAATCTATAAATAGTGGAGAAAGTGAATGTTTTTCTATTGAGCATTATAAAAAGACTTTATTGAGCAAAAAGGAATGTTTAAAAGAACTACTAATATCAGAAAAATACGTTCATGGTGAAACTCAATACGATTTGGGTAAACAGGCATTACTTGTAATGAAAAATAAGATAATCAAATTCTTATACAAAATGGAAGCAGATTTTCAAGACGAATATAGACTTTTAAAATTGAAAAATGATGGAACTTCATTTGTAAAAGGGATGGATTTTGTAGAGCCAGAAATTTATATACCATGTATATTTTGCGAAGACTTTTCAGTGGAATATACTATGTATTTAGGCAAAACCGAAGAGGGTAAGGAGATTTTGTGTACTTTGATACTACAATTGACAAAAAGTGAAGATTTTTATCCTACTATCTACACTCTTGATGGAGGATTGTTACTTTGTGGTGATAAAATAAAATATTTAGAACCTAATATCACTCTTGAAACATTAAGGTCTTATTTAGTTGAATTTATACCTGTTGAAAATAAAGTTTACGAGTTGCCATTTAGTCATGAATATCCCGCATTTGATAAATTAGGGTATGAGGTACGTTCTGTTATGAGCGAAGCCTACGAAATGATTTGTGATAAGAAGTTTCAGATGTTTAATCCTATGCCACTCGTGAAATTGCAAAGTTTAATGAAAGATACTTATGCTCAGGCAAAATATGTGAATAAACCATTTGATGACGAATATAATGATATTATCAAAGAATGTCAGAGAAAAGAGAAACTTATTTTGAAAAAACGCTATAAAGAGTTGTATACCTTGCTTCACGAAACAATGGTAGATCCGTATGACTATGTCGACCTAATGATTGAGTATGCTCAAGTAGGACGTAAGTTGAAACAATTAGAACAATGTTAAAATCGCAAAAACTATAAAAATAATAAATTATGACACAAGAAGAATTTTCTCGTTTGTTTAATCAATTTAGCGACGAGCCAAAAAGAGAACCAGATTTTTTACCTCCGCACAAAGAAGCATTAAGACAAATATGTGCGAGATATAAGAAAACAGAAGCAGAACTTACAGAAGCTGAGTGGGAAGAAGTAAGAGAGTTAGAAAAAGGATTAGCAAGGGCGTTAGAAGATCCTTGTGATGCATTCAGAGATTCTAATATTTGTGGTTCAATTTGGTAGTTGTATGGTAGATTTCAATTAGAAAATACTATGAAAATACAATATGCGTCTGATTTGCATTTGGAGTTTGCGGATAATTACAAGTTTGTAAATAGCATTCCATTTAAGGTGATGGGTGAGGTGTTGGTGCTTGCTGGTGACATTACTTATCTTAATGAAGATATTGTTATTGATAAGTTTTGGCAGTGGGCATCAGAAAACTTTCGCGAGGTTTTAATTGTGCCTGGCAATCACGAGTATTATAAAAATAATGACCTAGCAAGCTATGGCGATAGTTGGACAAAAGAGATTTTGCCAAATGTAAAATATTATCAGAACAAGGTGGTTCGCATTGATAATACAGATTTTATTTTGTCAACTCTTTGGTCGCGTATTAAGGTGCTTGAAGAGATGGAGGTTAGACGTGTTTTGTCGGATTTTAGACAAATTATGTATAATGGAGAAAGATTTCTACCTGTAAATTATAATGCAGAACACGAAAAATGTTTGTCGTTTATAAAACAAAGTGTGGCAGAAAGTACTGCTGAACGCATAGTGGTGGTTACGCATCATTTGCCTACAGCTGCAGTGGTGGCACCGTGGCACAAAGGTAGTCAGACAGGTAGTGCTTTTGTAACTGAACTTTCTAAATTTATAGAAGATAGTCGCATTGATGCTTGGATTTATGGGCACTCACATACAAATTTTGATGCAGAGATAGTAGGTACACATATAGTGAGCAATCAGTTGGGTTACTTACAGTTGAGTGAACAACGCTTTGGTTTTAGCGGAGAGAAGTTTATTGAGGTGTAAAAGAGATAATAATGAAAATTATGAATTTTAAGTTTGATGCAGATAAGGTGTTTTTTACATCTGATACACACTTTTATCATTCTAATATTATAGGTTTCTGTAATAGACCTTTTAAAAGTGTAGAGGAAATGAATGAAACGCTAATTAAGAATTGGAATAGTGTGGTAGGTGAGGATGATATTGTATTTCATTTGGGAGACTTTTGCTTGGGAGGTTCTGTGGAGTGGACTGATGTGTTAGATAAATTAAATGGAAAAATTTATCTAATAGTGGGTAATCACGATATTAAAAATCTAAGACAAGGATATAGGAATAGGTTTGAGCACATTTCTATGCAAATGCATATTGAAATAGGGAAGCAAAAGATTTATTTAAATCACTTTCCATTTTTGTGTTTTGGTGGTGCTTATCGTGAAACTTGGCAACTATTTGGGCATGTTCACACTAGTGAATACAATACTGGTATTGATGCCCCTAGATTAACAATGCTTTTTCCTACTCAATATGATGTTGGTGTGGATAACAATAATTTCACTCCTGTTTCATTTTATCAAGTGAAGGCAATTATCGAAAAACAAATTGAGGAATTTGGGAATAAAAACTAAAGTATGAATATCTTTAAGAAAATAGTGTCACTTTTTAAGAAGAAAGAAAAACCACATCCATATAAAGTAGATTTGACAAAGGTTAAGGCGAGTCAAATAGATATTTCGGTAGAAGAATTAATTAGAATGCGTTTCCCTGAAGATCTCTGGGAGGAAAGCAGAACTGCTGCGTGTGAATGTATAAGATTGGGCATAGATCTTAATAGTCATGAGATTCAGTATATGGCTTGGGTGTTGAGGAGTGAAATGGAAGTAGAGAATTTTAATATTCCACCACACTTATATTATTTGCGACGAAAAGCAGATTATGAAGAACGTAAGGCAAAAGAAAAATAAATTGAGGAATTTGAAAAAGTATAGGTAATTGAGTATCTTTGTGCCCCGATTGTGGAGATATAAGGAAAATGCTTTATAGTTTTCAGAAATATAAACCTCATTATAAGTCGATTTTACGTTTGGCGTTGCCGATTGTGGTGTCGCAATTTGGGCATGTGTTGGTGCAATTTGCCGACAATGTAATGGTGGGGCAGTATGGCGGAGATAATCCTTTGCCACTGGCGGCTGTGTCGTTTGGGGTGATGATTTCCTTGCTTTTCTTTATTGCTTCTCAAGGGCTAACACTTGGTCTTACTCCGCTTATTGGCGAACTTTATGCTCAAGGCGACAAACAGCATTCTGCCTCTTACTTAAAGCACGCTATATTGCTTTTCTCTATAATTGGCGTGGTGTTTGTGTTGCTTCAATCTGGTGCAGAGCCTCTTCTTTATTATATGGGTCAACCAGATGAGGTGGTGGATGCAGCTATCCCTTATTATAGGTTAATGGCGTATAGTTTGTTCCCTGTTTTGCTTTTTGCTGCTTTTAAAAACTTTTTGGAGGGTTTGGGAAATACCTTTGTGCCTATGGTGATAATGATGTTTTGCAACGTGCTAAATATCTTTTTGAACTGGGTGTTTATTTATGGAAACCTTGGTGCAGCAGAAATGGGAGTGGAGGGTGCAGGTCTTGCTACTCTTATCTCACGTTTGTGTATGCCTGTGCTTGGAGCGGGCTATTTTATATTGAATCGTAAGTATCGTGCATATACCTCATTGATGCCTTCGATACGCTATGGTATGAGCGATGTTGTTTCTCTACTACGCATGGGTGTGCCTATTGCGGCGCAGATGTTTTTGGAGTCGCTTTCTTTTGTGCTAACAGGTGTGATGATGGGCTGGTTTAGTACTGTGGCTATTAGTTCAAATCAGATAGCTATGACCATGGCAAATGCGTCGTTTATGATAGTGCTTTCTGTGGGTACGGCTGTAACTATTAGCGTGTCGCATTTTTATGGTGCTCGTGATGTGGAAAATATGAGTGCTACTTCAAAGGCTGCTATTCATCTAATGTTGCTATTCAACTGCTTTGCTGCGATAATATTTATTTCTTTAAGAAATCATCTACCACTACTATTTACCACCAATGCTGAGGTTGTTGCACTTGCTGCTCAGATGCTCGTAATGGTGGCGTGCTTCCAGATTTTTGATGCGCTTCAGTGTGCGGGTGTGGGTATAATGCGTGGTTTTCAAGATGTGAAGATTATTTCGTTTATTTCGCTGCTTGCGTACATTGTCCTAAATCTTCCTGTAGGATATCTGTGTGGTTTTGTTCTTGAACTAGGTCCTGCCGGTCTTTTCTATGGTTATCTATTCGGTCTCGGTACTGCCGCTATCCTTTATATGCTAAGAATTAGGTATAAGATTCGTGAGTTTAGAGAAAACAAAAACGCTTTAGAGGTTTAATTCTAAAGCGTTTGTTATTTTGTGGTAAAGTGAATTACTTTTTAAGGAAACAAGTTTTAAGTACGATGCTGCTGCCGTCGATTTTGCAATCCACTTCTTCTGGATTTTCTGTTAGGCGGATGCTTTTTACTTTTGTGCCACGTTTAATTACCATTGAAGAACCTTTTACTTTAAGGTCTTTGATAACGGTAACTGAGTCGCCGTCTAAAAGTTCTACACCATTGCTATCTTTTGCAATGTCTGCGCTTTCTGCTGCTGCAATATCTTCTTCGTTAAACTCGTGACCACAGTCTGGGCACACATAAAGCGAACCGTCGAAGTAAACAAATTCGCCATTACATTTAGGGCATTTTGAAATTTCTGTCATATTTTTTTGTTTTTACTAGTGCAAAGGTATTAAAAACTATGGTAAAAATCAAATCTTATTATGTGTTCTAGTTTGTACTAATTTTCTTATTTACAAAATTTTCAGTATCTTCGTGCAGTTTAATAAATTACGTAACGATATGAAAAGAGTATTTAGTCTTTTAGTGTTTGCCATTTTGGCTTCATTAATGGTGGCGTGCGCTACAGTAGAGGAGAAAAGTTTACGTTCTCTTCAAGAACTTTATGAGGATATGGAACAAAACCACGAGAACTATACCGCTGAGGATTGGGAAAAGGCTCAAGTGGAGTTTGAAGTGATTACAGCCCAAATGAAACTTCATGATTATACAGACGAACAACTTCGTGAAATAGGCAAACTTAAGGGTAAATGTTCTGCATACTTGAGCAAAGGTATGTTTAAAAAACTTGAAAAAGGACTTATTGAACTTGGTGGTGCTATGGAAGGTTTTCTTGAAGGATTAGACCAAATGGTTCCTAAAAATGATAGCATATCAAATCAATAATATAAATGAAAAAACTATTTAAAATAGGACTTTTGCCACAGGTGTTGGTGGCAATTGTGTTGGGGATACTTCTAGGTGGATTAATTCCTAGTTGGAGTATTAGAATTTTCGTTACATTCAACGAGATATTTAGCCAACTTCTTAACTTTTTAGTGCCATTAATTATCCTTGGGATGGTGGCTCCTGCTATTGCAGATATGGGCAAGAAAGCAGGTAAGATGCTACTTCTTACTGTGGGTATGGCATATGGGGCTACAATTATTTCTGGATTGTTGTCATATGGCACATCTATTACTACCTTCCCACTTATAGTGGATGCCTCACAAGCAGCTAACACTATGACAGAAGACAACAACCTAACTGGCTTTTTTCAAATATCCATTCCGCCTCTGATGTCTGTGATGACAGCATTGTTTTTTGCGTTTTTACTAGGCTTAGGCGTGGCGAAAGTTAAAGGTCACAACCTAAAACACGTGCTTGACGAGTTTAAGGGAATTATTTCACTTTCTATCGAAAAGGTGATTATTCCTCTTCTTCCACTACATATCTTTGGTATATTCCTAAATATTACTCAGTCTGGTCAGATAGCAAGTATGTTAATGCTGTTTGTGAAGATAATAGGAATTATATTTGCTCTGCACGTGTTGGTGCTACTTCTACAATATACTGTGGCAGGTATAGTTACTCGCAGAAATCCGTTTAAACTGCTTTATACTATGCTTCCTGCATATTTCACTGCTCTTGGAACACAATCTTCTGCGGCTACAATTCCAGTAACTTTAAAACAAACTTTGGCAAACAAAGTAGATGAAGATGTGGCTGATTTTGTAATTCCACTTTGTGCAACAATTCACCTTTCTGGTAGTACTCTTAAGATAGTTGCTTGTGCCATAGCTCTTATGATGATGCATGGAAATCCTGTAGTGCCAAGTGAAATGATTTACTTTATCTTTATGCTTGGAGTGGTAATGGTTGCTGCTCCTGGTGTGCCTGGTGGCGCAATTATGGCATCGATTAGTGTGCTACAAAGTATCTTAGGTTTCGACGAAAGTCAAATTGCACTTATGATTGCGCTTTACATTACCATGGACAACTTTGGCACTGCGTGCAACGTAACAGGTGATGGCGCATTGGCGTTGATTATAGATAAAATCTATAAAAAACGCAAATAAGTCTTAGAAAGTTAATTAATCATCAACTCGTCTGAGTTAGATTCTAAATATAAAGGAGCGTCCTCTGCTGAGTCGAGGATGCTCTTTTTCTTTTTGTTTTCGCGAGCACCTGCAGCAATTAAATCTTTAGCGGCTTTTACAATACTTTTTCCGCCGTCGGAAGTGGTTACTTTTAGCGACTCCATGCTCCTAACCGTGTCGGTCATCTTTTTTTCTACATCAGCAAATCTAGTGGCAAAGTCTTGGGTGCGGTCTATAATTTGGTTGGCAGCCTTAATCATGGCTTCTTGGTTGTGAATTTGGCGGTTTTGAGTCCACATAAGTTCCAAAATGCGCAGGTTCATATACATGGTTTGCGGACCAAGTATAAGCACGCCTTTGTCGTATGCTTCTTTCCACAGAGAAGTGTCGTTGAGCAGTGCTAGGTTTAGCGCGCCGTCGGTGTGAATATACATTATCACAAAGTTTAGTTTGCTATATCCTTCTAGCAAATATTTGCTATAGTCTTTTTCGGCAAGTCTTTTTACTTGGGCACGCACACTCACGATATGGTCTTTTAAGTGTTGAGTGCGGAGTTCTTGGTCGTCGCAATTTACATATCGTTCATACGCAGTAAACGACATTTTAGAGTCCACAATCACCTCTCTATTGTTTGGAAAATGCAAAATAAAGTCTGGAATAAGTCCTTTGCCCTCGTCGTCTTTTATAAGGTTGCCAAACTTGTCACGAAGGTGGGTTTGCGAAGAATATTGTTCGCCGTCTTTTAGTCCAAGGTCTTCCAAAAGTTGTTTGAGTTTAAGCTCTCCAAAGTTGCCTTGCACCTTTACTTCGCCTGTTAGGGCACGAGTAAGTCGGTCGGCACTCTCACCAAGTGACGCACTGTTTTCCATATTTGCTCTAATGGTAGCGTCTAGCTTGTTGATTGCTTCTTGGTGGTCTTTTTGGTTTTGATGAAGTGCTCGGCGCATTTCTTGCAGACTTTGCTCAATAGGCGAAATAATCTTTGATACTTGCTCCTTATTGGCACTACCAAGTTCCTCTTGACGACGTTTCAAAATGTTCTCCGACGTGCTCTGGATTTGCTCCTTGATAAGTTTCACCTGAGTTTCAAGTTGAACTTTATTTAGTTCCTTTATTGCTTCTAGTTGTTTTTCGTTCGCCTCCTTTGCTGCCGCAAGTTGGTTTTCATTGTTCTCTTTTGTTTCTGATATTTGTCTCTCGTAATAGTTCTTCAGCGAGTTTATCTGATTTCTAAAAACAAAAAACATTGCAACTATTACTACTGCAAATATAATTGTAAGTACGATTAGTGTTTCCATAAGTTAGTTTTATTATTTCTTTATAACCCAATAACCATTTTTACGTCCTCCTTCACGGAACAAGATTCCCATTTCATGAAGCGCAGCGAGGTCTCTTTTTATAGTCCTTTCGGAGATAGATTCCTTTTGGGCAATCTTTTGGGTAATCCTCGGGGTACTTAAAGTGCAATCTTCTCTTAGTAAATTTAATATAAATTTCTGTCTATCAGTCAGTTCTTTAGTGACATCTTTAGTGACATCTTTTACGACATTCAATGTCCTAAAAGAACTATTATTTTGTTGAAAAGGTAGAACTAGCTCAACTTCATTTAAGTCTATTTTGTTTATAAGTTGAGGTTCACCCCAGTTAGTTTCTTTCCATGCTGCAATGATTTGAGGAAATCCAGAACCTAGATTTTCTCCAAAACCAACCATGCGAAGCATATTTTGTATACGTGGGTTTCTAGCAACAGAGTTACCTCCATTGTATATTTTTTCTATTGGTAGTCTTAGGAGTCCTGGATTTCTAAAACATAGTCGGTCATCATGTTTTTCGATACGCAAAATACCAGATTCTAACATTAAATCGGCGTGAATAATTGCATTTGTAAATGCTTCTCTTACAGCTTTGTGCTGAGGTGTATCATCAACTCTTTGTAAACCTTCCATACGAAAAGGTCTAGGTAAATCAAAAGTCATTTTTGGAAGAACAATACTAAAGAAACTGTATAGATTGTTTTCCCATCTACCATCGTATGTTAAGCGGTCGCTATAGCGTTCGTCTCCAATAAGATTACAAAAATTAATATAATCCATACGGAAGTTGTCAAAACGTTCTCTAATAGGCAGACCTTTACCAAACATCATAAGACCTGCAACAGAAAGTCCTTCTCTGCCTTCTTCTTTATTTACGATATATCCTCCAAGGTTCCTTAGGAACGTTTTGTCGTCAATTTCACTCCAAATATGGTCTGTATTCCATACACGGAAAAGATTGCGATAGCGATGTAGTGAGTCAAGGTCTATGTCTTCCATGTCGTAATGATCAAGAATAATACCATCATTACCATCTTCAAATGAGTCGCGTATCATAGCTCGAACTTGTCTTGCTGTACAATGATAGTCTCCTTCGTGATTGCGTTTGAAAGTTCCTTTGTATGGATTTTCATTTAGGAATATAGGTTTTATTCTCCAATCTGCCTGAGGAACATTGATACAAATAATCTTCTTGCCATCAATGTCAATTATGTTAACATCGTGGTCTGATAAGATGTTCTCATTAACTTTATTACTGTTAATTGTATTCCAAAAATCAGTAATAATCTTTTCAGGGGCATCTACTCCAATTATCTGATAACGTTCTTCGAAGTTGGACTGTTTTAAATCTTCTGCAATCCCAAGAAGTATAGTGCCTCCGTATGTGTTCGCAAAAGCAGAATAGGTCTCCCATGTGGAGTTTGGTAGTGTGTTTGTTGCTCTCTTACATTCTAAAGTAAGACGTTCTCCATGTTTTAAAATTTGATTTAAGTTTTTTGATGGATTCATACATTTAATTATTTAAGTTTAAAATATCTCAATATGGGTTTGTAATTCAATTAGATTTTCAGTGCAAGAGATTTCTCTAAAATGGCGTAAATGTGTTTCTGTAAATTCGTAATTATCTGATTGTAACTTTTTTCTGAAAGTATCAAGTATTGTTTCTTGTTCTTTTTGAGCGTCCTCCAAACAAGAGAATCTCTCGCAATTTATACTTAGATTTCCATCTAAGTCAATATCAGCATAATGTAAAATGTAGATGTTGTTCATTATGTAAAAGTTTACCAACTTGACTTACTTATTTTAATCATCCCTTCGTACATTTCTACTACTCGACTATAGTCTAAAAATTTTACACGTTTTGCTATACAATCAAACATTGATACATGTAGTTTATCTTCAAATTCTTTCTTTCTAAATGTATCTGCAACTATATAAAAACCAGAATTAAAGTCTTGAAGCTCGTAAAACTTACATAAAGAATTTTTAATATCTGTTGTATGCTCAATTTCATAAAAATTTGAGGGCATATTTCTTTCGTTAAACCAGATAACATCAATGCTTCTTGCTTTCTTAAGAATATTATCATAAGTGAAAATAGGGAGTGAAATAGAATCAGCAATTTCTCCTAATTTCTTATCGATAAATTTCCTATTTTGATCTTGAGGTGGTATATAAGTTGTTTGTCTCCTTATTTTTCCGATCTCTACGAGTAAACCTTGATAATAACTGTGAGAGAATAGTTCTTCGTTTTCAGGTTTTCCGGTGTTTAATTCAAACTTAGTTAAAACTTCATTTCTTTTTTCTTCTAAAGCCCATAATCCAGGACGAATTTTAAATATTAAATTGCTTTGTTGTACAATACGACGCACAGAAGCTTCTGGCGTTTTCGTTTTCCATGAACTAAAGTCTAAGACTTCATTAAGTCTGCGTAGTGTTGCATAGCCACCTTCTTCTCTTAGTTTATTTATAACTTGTGACTCTTGTGTTTCGTATTTCATTATTTTTGTATTTAACTACACAAAGATAAAAAATTCTTATTTTTTTGCAAAGATAATATTGGGGTGTAGCAAAAAATGATACAGGTTGATAATATTTTTGCGGAGTGAAAGTTTTTTTCTAAAATTTACTATATTTGTGTATTCAATAATCAAAAACAAAAAACAATGAAAACTATAAGAACTTATGTGAATGCGATGCAGGCGGAAATGGACCGTCAGGTGCTAGAAAATGAGGGTGTAAGGGCCTGTGTGATGGATGAAAATATGGGCTCGATGTTTCATGTGGCAGTGGGTGGAGTGAAACTAATGGTAGACGATGCCGACTTGGAGAAAGCAGAAGAAATATTAAATAAAGACTAAATATAATGGATTGGAAAGATGCATTGGCGGGGCTGCAAGTGCCTCAGGTGGAAACAACTGAAGAGGAACAAACCTCTGAAACAAAACAAGTGCAAAAAACTGCACTTAATATTTCGTTTCAACGCCGTAATGGCAAACCTGCAACCATAATTACTGAGTTTGAAGGCACAGACGAAGAACTTAAAGACCTTGCAAAGTACCTAAAGGTGCAATGTGGAGTGGGTGGTTCTGCTCGTGGCGGCGAAATCCTAATCCAAGGCGACGTGCGTGCCAAAGTGAAAGATTTGCTTAAAGCAAAAGGTTATAAAACCAAAGGAGGATAGAAATTTATGCCTATAAAAGTATTAAAAGCATCTGCAGGGAGTGGTAAAACATACAGACTTACAAACGATTATGTGAAATTACTAAATTCTGGTTCTTCTCATAATCAGATACTTGCTGTGACCTTTACAAACAAGGCTACAGAGGAAATGAAGTCTCGTATTGTAAAGGAACTCAACGAACGAGCCAAGGAAAAAGATGACAAAGTGGCGCTTGAATACTTGAAGTCTATACTGCACGATTATTCTCATTTCAATATTTCTACTATAGATAAATTCTTTCAGAAGATAGTTCGTTCTATGTTTAGAGAACTAGGTTTAAGCGGATTATATAATCTTGTTTTGGATAAAACCCAGCTTATAGAGGATTCTGTAGATGAAATGCGAATAAATCTAGATAAGTATGAGAATGCTTACGATTTGCTTTTAAAACATGCGTTGAGTAAGATGAGGGAGGGTGAGGATTGGTCTTTTGCAAAAGAGTTGAAGTCGCTTACAAAACTACTTTGGAAAGAAGAGTTTATGAACTTAACTCAAGAGGAACGCGAATTATATACATACGACAATGTAAAAAAACTGTTTAATGAATGTATAACAAGAAAAGAGGAGATTCTTGCCGAATGGGCTGAATTGGCAGAAAAAGCAAAGAACTCTTTTGTTGCAGCAGGGCTTAACTTAGAGAAAGATTCTTCTAGAAAAGTGCTAACTCGTTTAGATTCTTTTATTACAGGGAAGATAAATTTCTTTACAGAAACACAACAGGCAAACCTATCACTCGAAGGTGTGCTTACTAAAGCTAATTACTCTAAATTTGAAGCTAGGTTGAGAAATACAGGTTTCGATGTGGCTATAGAAGAGTTTGCAAATAGTTATAATAATAATTTGAATACTTATTATGCTACGCTTGCAGTGTCTTCTCATGCTATTTATCTGCCTATTATTGTGGAAATTCACTCACTCATAAGGGAAAGATTACAAGAAAGGAATGAGTTTTTGCTTTCGGAAATAAATCATTTGCTTGCAGGTATGATAGGTGATAACGATGCTCCTTTTATCTACGAAAAGGTTGGCACTCAGATAAAAAACTATTTGTTGGATGAGTTTCAAGATACCTCTTCGATGCAGTGGAAAAACTTTATTCCGCTGGTGAGTGATTCAGTTTCCTATGGCAACGAGAACCTTGTGGTAGGAGATGTGAAGCAAAGTATTTATCGTTGGAGAAACTCCGATTGGAATATATTGGCACATAAAATTAAAGATGAATACAGGAGTAATTGTATAGAAGATACCTTGGAAGACAACTGGCGAAGTTTACGTGAGATAATCAATTTTAATAATAGTTTCTTCCCAAATTTGGTAAACTTCTTGGCGGATGAAAACATAAAGAATGTGTATTCTGATGTGGTTCAAAAGATAAGTGTAGAAAGAAAATCGCCAGAAGGTGGGTATGTGAATTGGAAAGTGTGGAACGAAGTGCAAGGTGAGCAAGTAGATTTTCAGGAGGAGGAACTTAATGCTCTGTATCATGATATAAAAGAAGTTTTGTCTAATGGATATAACTTAAATGATATAGGCATTTTGGTGAGAGATAAAAAGAAGGGCGTTTTAGTTTCTAAATATCTTTTAGAAAAAGGGATAAATGTAATTTCTTCGGAGAGTTTGCTCGTGTCTTCTTCAAACGATGTTAGACTCTTGGTATATCTTTTAAGAATGTTTGTAAACAAAGATGATGTTGTTAATAAATTTGTTTTAGATAACTTACGAATACTTTCTCCTGAAGAGTCTGATGCAATATTGAAGGCTTCAAATCTGCCACTATTTGAACAAGTAGAAAAATATATTCAGATATTAAAATTAAATGAAGTAAAAGAATCTATTGTTTATGTTCAGGCATTTCAAGATTTGGTATTTGACTATAATCAAAAACGTTCTTCTGATATTAACGGCTTCTTGTCTTGGTGGGAATTGGAAGGTAAAAATATTTCTATCGAGGGAGGAAGTGGAATAGATGCGGTAAATATTCTTACTATTCATAAGTCTAAAGGTCTGGACTTTCATGCGATATTTGTGCCATTTTGTGAATGGCCTTTAAGTAAGAACGGTGAAATAAAATGGTTTAGAAACGATGCCTCGGCATTTACAAATTATATACCATTATTGCCGCTTAAAATAAATAAGGAATTAGAAAAGACAAATTTTAAAGCAGAGTATGAAGAAGAAATGCTATATAAAAAGATAGATAACTTAAATCTTATTTATGTGGCACTTACTCGTGCGCGTGATGCTATGTATATTTATTCGGCACCAGGCACGGGCCATGAAGTTTATAAATGGGTGTCACAGGTAATGAGTAAATACGTATGTGATGAGTTATCTGATGAAACTTTGTATAGAAGCTATTCTTTTGGAAAATTGGAGGCTCCTAAAAAAGAAAAGGAAGAAAAAAAGACTAAAACTGAGTCTTGTGAATGTGGTTATCCTTCTATAGATTATAACAACGTGGCTTCTAAAGTGAATTTAAGATTTCAGACAGAGTCTTCTTTGCGTCAGCACGAAGGTAATGTGCTTCACGGAATTTTGCAGTATGTTAAGACCAAAGATGATGTACCTAGAGCTATAAACAAGGCTGTGCGTATGGGCCTTATCTCGACCAAGGAAGTGGACTTAAAAACAGAACTAGATAATATTATTAATAATCCATTAACCTCTGAGTGGTTTGACGGCACTTATCAAACAGTATGGAACGAAAGGACTATAATATCTAAAGCACTTTATCGTCCAGACAGAATTATGGAAAAAGATGGGGAACTTCTAGTAGTGGATTATAAATTTGGTGAGCAAAACGATAAATATTTTGCCCAAATAAGAAACTACATTAAGCTCTTAAAGCAAATGGGTAAGTGGAAGAATGTGAGAGGGTGTTTGTATTATCATAAGACAAGAACTGTCCAATGGGTATAAAATTATGAGTTGAGTTATATCTTTTTATTAGCCTAATAGAATATTAAAGCCCGACTTGTGGTCGGGCTTTAATGTTTATTCGAAATCAAATACATATCCTACCGAAACAAAGAACCCATCAGTTTTTAGGTTGCTTCTGTGAGATTCTTCTCTCATAATGTTGAATACGCCTAAGTTGTAACCTGCTGTAAGTCTCGCTCCCATATATTCTGCACCTATGGCAAAGTGGATAAGGCAGTTGAATGGGTGAAGTGTATCTTTGAATAGGTTGTCGTCGTATTCATCTGCAAATTCTATACCATCAATTTTGTATGATAGTGTGGTTTGACTTCCAACACCAGCAGATAATATTGGACCTACTTCAAGAAGTAATGTTGCTTCTCTTACTGGAAGTTTGCCCACTGCGTAAATAGGTACTTGTAGGTAATAAAGTGTAATATCTTCTTTTGTGCTAAGAGTGTGGCCTTGACCATAAATACCTTTGTCTTGCAGAGAGAAACCATTCATAGCAAAACCAAAACCAGATTGAATGTCTAGGTAATCTTCTACAGCTTCGTATGTTACTGTAGGGGTGATACTAAATCCACTAATGTTGTTTACAACTTGAGTTTTACCATCGTATTTCCACATTGCACCTGTGTTTTCGTACGCCACATTAATGCCAAATCCCCATTGTGAGAATACTGGTAGAGAAATTAGCAATAGTGCTGACAATGTTATAATTCTATAAAATATTTTCATAAGTTAAAGTATATGGCACAAAGATAGTATATTTAGGCAAATAAAAATTATTTTTTTAATATCTTTGTGTGGTTAAATACAATAAGTTATGAAAATTGCATCAGAAATTTTAGAATTGGTAGGAAAAACTCCCTTGTTGGAACTATCTAGATATTCTAAAAACAAAGGTTGTTTAGCTCGTGTTATTGCAAAGTTGGAATATTTTAATCCAGCTGGCAGTGTGAAAGACCGTGTGGCATTGAATATGGTGGAGCAGGCAGAAAAAGATGGAATTTTGTGTGCCGGAGCAACAATTATTGAACCAACAAGTGGAAATACTGGTGTGGGACTTGCTATGGTGTGTGCTGTGAAAGGTTATAATTTAATCTTAACTATGCCAGAAACTATGAGTGTGGAACGCCAAAAACTTCTTAAAGCATACGGAGCTAGAATAGAACTTACTCCTGGTGCAGAAGGAATGCAAGGTGCTATTAATAAGGCGATTGAATTGCGTGATTCTATTTCTAGTGCTGTGATTTTGCAACAATTTGAAAACCTAGCAAACCCTGATGCTCATTATAAAACCACTGCTCGTGAGATTATTGAAGCTACCGATGGCAAGATAGATGTGTTTGTATCTGCTGTGGGGACTGGTGGAACAATCTCTGGTACAGCAAAGGCATTAAAGGAATTTAATCCTAATATTTACGTGGTGGCAGTGGAGCCTGCTGAGTCGCCTGTGCTTTCTGGAGGTGAAAAGGGACCTCACAAAATACAAGGCATTGGTGCTGGTTTTGTTCCTGCTATTTATGATGCCTCTGTGGTAGATGAGGTGGTAACTGTTTCTGGTGATGATGCTATGCAAGCATCTCGTGAAATTGCTCGCACAGAGGGCGTGCTTGTTGGTATTTCTTCTGGAGCTGCGGCGTGTGTTGCCTCTAGAATAGCAATGCGAGAAGAGTTTGTCGGAAAGAATGTTGTGTGTATTCTTCCGGATACGGGGGAGAGGTATCTTTCAACGGAGCTTTATGTTTAATTTTATATTTTCGATGCAAAAATTTTACACTTCGCGCTCTTCGCGGGATTTTATTCATTATTGACTACAAAAGCTAAACTCGTTTCACTCAAACAACGCTTTTGCTTAACGTCACTAATTTCATAAAATCTATTTCCGCTCATCACGAGGCGTTCAAATTTTTCATCGAAAACATTTATATTAACGATTATGTCAATATCAACAATATTAAAACAAAAACAACTAATCCTTGATGGTGCCATGGGTACAATGTTGCCAAAGGTAGAAGGCACGGAAGAGGAAAAGGTAAGAAAAATCCACAAAATGTATGTGGATGCAGGGGCTGACTTTATTACAACAAGCACCTTTACCGACAATGCTCTTGAAAATATCGAGGAGCACAGCACTCGTTTTGTGAAGATTGCAAGAGAGGTGGCAGATGAGGCAGTCAGAAAGGTTTATGTTTTAGGTAGTGTAGGACCTGCAAGTTTTAGTCTTACTATGCAAGAAGATGCTTCGTTCGACGTACTTCAGACAGCATACAAACGTCAGATTAAAGCTATGGCAGAGGCTGGTGTTGATGCACTTATTTTTGAGACATTTTTTGATGCACTAAATATAAAAGCTGCCCTTACTGCAGCGGCAGAGGTGGCTCCACAGTTGGAATGTTTGCTTTCTGTTACGCTTGAAAAAAGTGGTAGACTTCTAAGTGGACAAACACTTGAGGCTCTTATTGCCACTGTGTCGCCATTTAATATTATAAGTTTAGGTTTAAATTGTTCCTTCGGAGCAAAAGATATGACCCCTTATCTGAATGTATTGGCGGAAAAGTCGCCATTCTACCTAAGTGCTTATCCAAACGCTGGACTTCCAAATGCGCTTGGCGAATACGATGAAACGCCAGATGATATGGCAAGAGATTTGGCAGAGATATTCCCAAAACTAAATATTATTGGTGGTTGTTGTGGTACCACGCCTGAGCATATTGCCAGATTGGTAGAAATGCGTGGGGTGAATACTTCGGCAGTGAGAGTGCCAGCAGTGAAAGAAAAAGCATTTGACTTAAGCGGTTTGGAACCTCTTCAGGCAGAAGACTTTATTGCAGTGGGCGAAAGAACAAATGTGGCAGGCTCTAAGAAATTTGCTCGCCTTATAGCATCGGCAGAATACGATGAAGCACTACAAATAGCACGCAAACAAGTAGAGGCAGGAGCAAAAGTGATAGACGTGTGTATGGATGATGCCATGCTAGATGCAAAGGCTTGTATGGCTAATTTCCTTTACCTTATGGGTACAGACCCTGCCATAGCACGTGTGCCAGTAATGATAGACTCTTCGCATTGGGATGTGCTTGCCGAAGGTTTAAAAAATGTGCAAGGTAAGGCAATTGTAAACTCAATTTCGCTTAAAGAAGGCGAAGACGTTTTCTTGAAGCGTGCTGAATATATCAAACATTATGGCGCAGCTGTGGTGGTGATGGCCTTTGACGAAAAAGGTCAGGCAGATACATATGAAAGACGTGTGGAGATTTGCTCTCGTGCGTATAAACTACTTACAGAAAAGGCTGCATTTCCTGCTGAAGATATAGTTTTCGACCCAAATATCTTGACTATTGCTACAGGGCTTAAGGAGCACAACAATTACGCAGTAGATTTTATTGAAACTGTTCGTTATATAAAAGAGAACTTACCATACGCAAAATGTAGCGGTGGTGTAAGTAATTTGTCGTTTGCCTTTAGAGGAAATAATCCTCTTCGTGAAGCCATGCACGCTGTTTTCTTAAGCGAAGCGCGAAAGGCGGGTCTTGATATGGCGATAATTAATCCTTCTACTCTTATAAATGTAAGTGAGTTGGATTGTGAATTAAAAGACAAAATAACTAACTTAGTTTTGAATAAATCTGAAGATGCGGCAGAACTTCTTATGGATTTTGTTCAAGAAAATGGGGTTTCAAAAGCAGAAAAGGCTACGCAAAACACTCAAATAGAGGCAAAAACAGCTGAAGAAAGACTAGTAAATGCCTTGATTACTGCAGATATATCTACTTTAAATGCTGATGTAATAGAACTTTTAAGTAAGTTTACTCCGCTAGAAATAGTAGAAAATGTGTTAATGAAAGGTATGAATGTGGTGGGTGAACGCTTCGGTGCGGGTCAAATGTTTTTGCCACAAGTAGTGAAAACTGCCCAAACTATGAAAAAGGCAGTGGAAATACTTACTCCTTATATGAGTGCTGATTCTACACTTACTACCTCTAAACCAAAAGTGATTATTGCCACAGTAAAGGGCGACGTACACGATATTGGTAAAAATATTGTGGGAGTGGTGCTTTCTTGCAATGGTTATGAGGTGATAGACTTAGGTGTGATGGTGGAAAAAGAAACCATTATCGATGCTGTGCAAAAAGAAAACCCATGTGCACTTTGCCTTAGTGGGCTTATTTCTCCATCGCTCACTCAAATGGAAGAAGTGGCCAAGGAACTAGAAAAAATAGGTTCTAAAGTACCTTTGATCGTGGGCGGAGCAACAACTTCACTTAAACACACAGCAATAAAAATAGATCCACTTTATTCTGGAGTAGTGCTACATTCAAATGATGCATCAGAAAATGTGCGTCTGGTAAATTCTCTAAAGAAAGAGCCAAAACTTGTAGCACTTTATAAAAACATGTATGCTGAAATTCGTGAAAATGCACTTAAATCTCAACCACAGGCTCACGAAAATAGAGAGACTGTAGATTGGGCAAACGAAGAAATTAAATCATTCAATCCACTTAATGTGGTGGTGGAAAGTGTGCCACCGATGAGCGAACTTGAAAACAATATAAACTGGAAGGCATATTTTGCTGCATGGCAGGTGAAAGGAGAATGGGCCGAAAAAGTAAAATCCGACTTACTTACATTGCTTGAAGAACTACAGGAAAAAGATAATTGGACTTATAAAGCTGTATATAAAGTAGTTGATGCACATTCGGATGGCGATAATATCATCTTAGCAAATCACAAGTGTGAATGTTGTCACGGCAAAATCCTACCTTTGAAGCGAGAATCTGAAAAATCTGCTTGTCTTTCAGATTTCGTATCGCCAGAAAAAGACTACGTAGGTGTGTTTGCTGCGTCTGTGAATGTGGAAAATATCTTAACTACATTGCGCGGCGAGGGCAGAGAGTACGATGCAATGCTACTTCAACTGTTTGCCGATAGGCTTGCTGAAGCACTTTCTGTTTGGCAATATGAGAAGGTAAAACAGCAGTGGGGAGTGGAGAATATGATTCGTCCTGCTGTGGGATATTCATGTCTTCCAAACCACAATTTTAAACAAGATTTATTAGAACTTTTAGAAAATAAAATAGATATAACACTTACAGAAACTGGTGCAATGATGCCAGTATCTTCTGTTTGTGGACTTTATATTAGTAATTCTAAAGCAAAATACTTTTAGAGATGAACGTATCAGAACTTTTAAAAAACACAGATAAAACACTTTTCTCTTTTGAAGTGTTGCCACCGCTAAAGGGTCGTGGCATTGATGCTATTTATCAAACTATCGATTCGCTTCTGGAGTTTAATCCTGCGTATATCAACATTACTTCTCATGCTGCCGACGAGCAATATAGACAAAATGCCGATGGCACTTTCGACAAGGTGATGATACATAAACGCCCAAGTACAGTGGCTTCTGCGGCGGCTATCAAGTATAAATATAATATAGAGGTGGTGCCACATATTATATGTAGTGGACTAAATGCAGAGGAAATCGAGAATATTCTTATCGACTTAGACTTCCTAGACTTACACAACCTATTTGTACTTCGTGGCGACCCACAAAAAGGACTTCGTCGTTTTGTGCCAAAGGCTGGCGGACACGAACACACTACCGAACTAATGGAGCAAATCAATAAAATGAATAGTGGGGTGTATTCAGATGAAAGTATTAAAAACTCTGTGGCAACTCACTTTACAATGGGTGTGGCAGGTTATCCAGAAAAACACCTTGAAGCTCCAAATATGGAAACAGATTTGTTTTATCTAAAAGAAAAAGTGCGTCTTGGTGCAAAATATGTGGTAACCCAACTTTTCTTTGATAACCAAAAATATTTCGACTTTGTGCGTATGTGTCGCGCAGAGGGAATAGATGTGCCTATCGTGCCAGGCCTTAAACCAATTTCTGGTCTAAACGATATTAAACTACTTCCTCAAACCTTCAATATAGACATCCCAGAAGATTTAGTGAAGGCGTTAGCAAACTGCAAATCAAACGAAGAGGCACGCGCAGTAGGTGTTGAATGGGCAATTGCCCAATCTAAAGAGTTAATGAAGTTTGGAGTACCAGCACTTCACTTCTACACACTAGGTCAAGCTGCAAGTGTGAGAAAAATCTGCAGTGAGGTGTTTTAATAATGCGCGCACGGTTGCTGAGCCTGTCGAAGCATTGTCCGTTTTTTGAACCTATAAAGAGTCCCAATCGGGAATGTCTGGCAAAAATTGGTAAGAGAGGTCGGTGTAGTTGATGTGGCAGCAAATGATTTGGTTGCCGTTGCAAAGAATAATGTATGGCACGTGTAGGCGAGTGTTGTAGCGCAAAGCCTGATTGACAACCTCTTGAGTGATATTTACAGTGGGAGCTTTGTATTCGATAAGGATACGAGGCTCTCCTTTTTTATATACAATAGTGTCGCAGCGTTGTTGCAATCCGTTGA
The DNA here is from genome assembly GCA_045611845.1 of Candidatus Enterocola sp. Classification (GTDB taxonomy): domain Bacteria; phylum Bacteroidota; class Bacteroidia; order Bacteroidales; family Paludibacteraceae; genus Enterocola. Next base: position 219,969 of record JAZKXZ010000025.1, read on the forward strand.
TGTTGAGCGTACATTCGTTGGCAATTGCAACCGTTGGGTATTGTTTTTCACCTGTGAGGTATGCACAAAACCATTGACGCACCTTCTCCTCTGGTGTGGCAGCTACATATTTACGGCGGTATGGGTCGAAGATTTTTTCCATATTTTGCAAATATAGAAAAAAGTTAGGAATTTTTGTGCAAACCGAGTGCAAATAAGTTTACTTAATTTGCCGAGGTGCAGCCAAAAATCACGAGCGTAGCGAGTAACTTGAGCAGCGAGAGCAAAGATAAGCTTGCTTAAGCTTTGCCGAATGTTGCGATTAAGTGAGAGCAGAAGCAAAATTTATTTTGATTATGCCGAACGAGAGCAACTTCAGCGAAGCTAACGTGAAAAAAATCACGTAATGCGAAGCATTGCGTAATTTTTTATTATATTTGCATTATGGCAAAAACAACAAGTGGTATAACATTCGCGTCTTTGATGCAACAACTTCAGTTGCGTCAGTATGCTCCTATTTATCTATTAATGGGCGATGAGTCTTACTATATAGATAAGGTAGTGGAGTTTATGGAAAACAATATTTTAAGCGAAGCTGATAGAGAGTTTAATCAGATTATTCACTATGCTAACGACAAAACAGAGGCAAATGTAGACCTTGTGAGTGCGGTGATAAATGAGGCGCGTCGTTATCCAATGATGGGTGATAAGCAGGTGATTTATTTGAGAGAATGTCAAAGTCTCGACAAAAAGAACTTGTTTGACAAACTTGCCCTTTATCTAGAAAATCCTCAACCTACATCTATTATTGTTCTTACTTACAAACACGGCACTGCCGACAGAAGAAAAAAATGGGTGCAAGCAGTGGAAAAGGTGGGAGTGGTGTTTGAAAGTAAAAAACTTTATGAAAACGAGGTTTCAGTTTTTATTACAGATGCTGCCAAAAAGAACGACCTAAAAATAACAGCTGATGCTAGCAGATTGCTTCTAGAACTTGTAGGCGCAGACCTTACACAGATAGAAAGCATAATGAAGAAGTTTAGCATTATGCTTACAAAAGATAGAACTATTACTCCAGAACTAGTGGAACAAACCACTGGAGTGAACAAAGATTATACTCCGTTTGAGCTTCTTGCTGCCATTATCAATGGCGATGCACGCAAAGCAAATAGAATAATTCTGAATACTTCGGCAAATATTGTAGCTATTATTGCTATACTTTTCAACTACTTCTCAAACCTATTTATTTATGAATATATGACCGACCACACACCAGCACACGTGGCGTCTGAACTGAAAATAAATCCATATAGGGTAAAAGAATTTGAACAAGGAGCCAAACGTTTCAACAAGATGAAATGTTTTAAAATTATAGGTTATCTTCGTGAATACGATTGTAAGTCAAAAGGTATTGGCGCAGCTAACGCTTCTGATGTAGATTTATTAAAAGAACTAATATTTAAAATACTGAACTGATGCTAAACAATAATTCTTTCTTCTTTGTCGGCATTGCCGGAACAGGTATGAGTGCCATTGCACAATATCTAAAAGGAATAGGTAAGAGTGTGTCTGGGTCTGACCGTCTTTTCTCAAAAGACAAAAAACTAGATACTCAGGTGAAGTTTGAGGCTATGGGCATAGATTGTTATTTCCAAGATGGTAGTGGCATTACCACGGAAACAGATATTGTGGTGGTCTCTACAGCCATAGAAGAAAGCAATGTGGAATATCAAAAAGCACTTTCTTTAGGAATACGAATAGTGAAACGTTCGGCGCTTCTAGCTGCTATTTCAGAAAGCAAAAAGACTATTGCAGTGGGCGGTACTTCTGGTAAATCTACCACTACTGCTATGATTTTCCATATACTTGAGTGTGCTGGTAAGTCGCCTTCGCTTATCACAGGTGCTGGGCTTAGTTCACTTCAAGAAAAAGGACTGCTAGGCAATGCTTGGAATGGCACTGGTGAGTATTTGGTGATTGAGGCAGATGAGTCTGACGGCTCAATTGTGTCTTACAAGCCATATATTAGTGTGCTGCTGAATGTGGAACGCGACCACAAGGAAGAAGACGAGCTAATGCAACTTTTCGGCACATTTAAAGCAAATACTTCTCATGCTTTTATAGTAAATGCTGGCAATAAACTTGCAAAACAACTTTCAAATGGCGCTGAGTGGCAGTTTGAGGCAGAAGGGATGAAAGGTGAGTCTGGCTATGAGGCGTTTGCCTTTAGCCAAAATGGCTTTGAAATTTCTTTTGAACTAAACGGTATGCGTTGCAACGTGCCTCTTATTGGAAAACACAATATGGAAAATACCTTGGCCGCAGTAGCAGTTTGTAAGGAAGCAGGTGTAGAGGTGGCAGAGTCTATTGAAGCAATGAAAACATTTAAAGGAATTTATCGTCGCACTCAACTTCTTGGTCACAACAAGGAAAAAAATATCTACTTAATAGACGATTTTGCACACAATCCTTCTGAGGTGGCAGCTGCAATACGTGCTTGTCAACAAATTTGCCCTACTGTGATGGCATATTTTCAACCTCACGGTTTTGGTCCGCTTCGCTTTATGCACAAAGATTTGGCAAAAGATGTTGATGCGGCACTTCGTTCTTCCGACGTGTTCTTGATAGGTGATGTTTATTACGCAGGTGGCACTGTGAACAAAGATATTTGCCCAAGCATTGTATCAGATGCCATGAAAGGTAATGCAGTGTTTGTAGGTGACAAATCTAATGCAGCAGATTATATTACTCAAAACATTAAAGACAATACCGTATTGTTGATAATGGGAGCACGTGATCCTAATTTATCAGAGTTCGGCCTTCAAATCTTTGGTAGAGTTTAATTTAAAGGTTGCTTTTCGGGGCGCCTAAAAATTCCTCCTTTAAATAAAAATTTAAATATTATATAATTACCTAAGCAAAAACTCCGAAGTTCGTGTGAGCTTCGGAGTTTCTTATCTTTTGTTGGATTAATGATTATCCTTTGATTGCAGCTACACCTGGAAGAACTTTGCCTTCGATAGCTTCAAGAAGAGCACCACCACCAGTAGAGATGTATGATACTTGGTCTGCCATACCAAATTTGTTGATACAAGCTACAGAGTCACCACCACCGATAAGTGAGAATGCGCCGTTTGCAGTTGCTTTAGCGATAGCTTCAGCGATTGCGCGAGAACCAGCAGTGAAGTTGTCAAATTCGAACACACCTGCAGGACCATTCCAAAGAATAGTTTTAGCGCCTTCGATAGCAGCAGCAAATGCTTTTTGTGTGTCAGGACCAGCATCAAGACCTTCCCAACCTTCTGGGATTGCGTTAGCAGGAACAACTTGTGTGTTAGCGTCGTTTGAGAAGTCGTCTGCAGCAACGCAGTCTGTGCCTAATACTAGGTTTACACCTTTAGCTTTAGCTTGTTCGATAATGTCAAGAGCAAGTTGAAGTTTGTCGTCTTCGCAGATAGATTTACCGATTTCACCACCCATTGCTTTAGCAAATGTATATGTCATACCACCGCAAAGGATTAGGTTGTCAACTTTGTCCATTAAGTTTTCGATGATACCAATTTTGGTAGAAACTTTAGAACCACCCATGATAGCTGTGAATGGACGGTTGATGTTGCTTAGGATGTTGTCAACAGCTTGTACTTCTTTTTCCATTAGGTAACCTAACATTTTGTTTTCAGCGTCGAAGTAGTCTGCGATAACAGCTGTAGAAGCGTGTTTACGGTGAGCAGTACCGAATGCGTCGTTGATATAGCAATCTGCATAAGAAGCTAAAGTTTTAGCAAATTCTTTTTGAGAAGCTTTCATTGCTTTTTTAGCATCTTCGTATGCAGGATCTTCTTTGTCGATACCTACTGGTTTGCCTTCTTCTTCACCGTAGAAACGTAGGTTTTCAAGTAGAAGAACTTCACCTGGTTGAAGAGCAGCAGCAGCGTCAGCAGCTTTAGCGCAGTCGTCAGCAAATTTAACTGCAACACCAAGTTTTTCAGAAACTGCTTCTACGATTTGGCTTAAAGAGTATTTAGCATTTACTTTGCCTTTTGGTTTACCCATGTGAGACATGATGATTAGAGAACCACCGTCTGCTAATACTTTTTTAAGAGTAGGAAGAGCACCGCGGATACGTGTATCGTCAGTGATTTTACCATTTTCGTCTAGTGGAACGTTGAAGTCCACACGTACAATTGCTTTTTTACCAGCAAATTTGAAATTGTCGATAGTTTGCATAATGTTAATATTATAAGTGTTTAATGTTTTTGTTTAGTCGTTTCGGTCACTGAGCTTGTCGAAGTGCCCGATTGTTACTCCTTTTTAGGTTGTGCCAAAAGCAACACCCAAAAGTCTCCGCTGCGAGCCATCCCCATGGCAGTAACTTGTCTGTTCATAATGTTATTGCATGCAGCAGGATTGTTCATCCAGTGGTCTATAACCATAGTTTCGCTACCTTTGAAGTGAGCAATATTTTCCACGCAATAAATTACGCTATAATCTTTTTCTTCTAGTCTTTGTTTTACTGTGCTACCGTCTGTGCCCACGTGGCTTAGGTACAAAAACTTTGTATCGTTGTTTTCGTTGTCGCTATTTAGGTCGTTTGCATATTCTTGAGCAATTTCTGCAAGTTTGTTGTCCCAAATAAGTTCAGCGGCAGGTCTTTTCTTCACGTTGCCACAAAGGCAAACATCAGATCTCCATGCATTGATTTCATCAAGTACTCTAGCGTTGTTTATTTGGCCAAATGCTAATGTTAAACCAAAGCAAAATGATAGACTTATGACTAGAAATTTTCTCATTATTTAAAATAATTTACAAATGTAAGAAAAAAACTTGAAAAAACTACCATTGGTATGCTAAACCTTGAGTAAAGCAGTAGGTTAAACCGTATGCGTCAACAGGAGCTTGACCTCCGTCCCAAAGGAAGTCTAAACGTGTTACGGCAGAAAGTCCTTTCCAAATTCTTACTTGGAAGAAACCACCAGCACCTACAAGTGGTAGAGGTTTTGTGTTTAATAATCCTTTAAATTCTGTTGGAAGCAGTTCTTCTTGAGAAGGTTGTGCTTTAAATGCGCCACTTATTGGTTGTTGAATTGCGGTGTATAGGTGGAATGCAATATGGTCCCAATCGCCAAAGAAGTTTACAAAGGCATTGAATCTAAAGTTTAATTGATTGTAGTTACCTTTTTCTGTTAGGCGAAGATATTCTTTTGATGTTTGAGGAAGGTTGTTGAAACTTTCTAGCATTGCACTTCTATCCACTCCTAGTTTTGTAGCTCTGCTGCCTAGGGCGTCCCAATGTTGGTAAGTGCCACCAATACCGATACCTGGTTCGATACATAGGTGTGGGTGCTCTCTAAGTGGTTGGAATGTGAAGTTCATACCCAATGCCACTCTGTTGTTTAGGCTTCTAAGGAAGTCGTAGTTGTATGTGGCACTAGCAGAGAAGAAAAATGGAGTTTTTTCTCTTTTGTTGCCTTCTATGCGATATTGGAAAAAGTCACCTTGTAGGTGGAAGAAACCTTTGTTTCCAGTGTCAATGTCGTTTAAGAAATTGTATGCCACGTTGCCAGAAAAACGGAATTTGTGTTTGTCTAGTGCATAAACCAATTCTGTAGCTACGTCTAATTCAAACTTGATAGCGTCGGTTTGTTCTACTTTAAGAGATAATCCTGCTGTACCAGTAAGTTTGTTTACTTTAACAGAGTCTAGAAGAGTTTTTGTTAACATATACCCCATGTAGCCTTGTGAGTAAGCAGAGGTAAAACTGAAGAATGAGATTAGTAGTAGCGCTCCTACTAAAAGTGTTTTTTTTAGTTTCATTTAGTAAAATTTAAGTTTTTTTGTTATCTTTGCAAGAATTGGGTTCGCGTGGAGTTAAATCCTTGTGAAAACAATTATTACAGAAAGGTTTAGAGAGTGCAAAATTACTCTAATTTTCCTAAATGACAAAGCCTTAATGTTTAATTAGATAAAAAAAACCTAAATATAAATCAAACTATGAAACTAAAACTTAAAAATCTTCTTTTGCTGCTTACCGCGTTTTTGTTTGTGGCAATGCCAGCGCAGGCAGCAGACCCAGAGAAAAAGGTTATTCTACAAGCCTTTTGGTGGGACTATTGGAATAGTAATTTTGAAAATTCTTATGCAAACTACTTAACAGAGTTAGCTCCTCGTTTGCGAGAGTTGGATATTAATGCTGTGTGGGTACCACCTTTTGTGAAAAATACAGGTACAAACTCTGTGGGTTATTCTCCATTCGACTTTTATGACTTAGGTGATAAATACCAAAAAGGTAGTGTTACTACTCGTTTTGGTACAAAAGATGATGTGCTTCGTATGATTGCCGTGATGCACGCCAATGGTATTGAGGTAATTGCAGATGCTGTGCTTAACCATACAGTTGGTGCAGGTGGCGAAAATAATGGTGCAGGTGGCGAAGACCCAAATGCATACGACGATAAATGGAAAAACTTCCGTTACGTTTGTTACGAAACTCCTTATAAAGACGGAGGGCAAACAGACTACTGGAACCGTAAAGGACGTTGGGCTAAAAACTGGCAAAACTTCCATGCTAACGAAGGTCACTTAAGTAATGATGGAGACTGGTGTGCTGGATATTGGGGCCCTGATAACTGTTTCTACGAAGGTGCTTATGGACAAAGTTCTAATGTGCAAGGACATAATCCAGTGCAAAGCAAAAACTATATGCGCGACCAAGCTCGTGAATGGATTAAATGGTTTAAAAAACAAACAGCAGTGGATGGTTTCCGTTGGGATGCGGTGAAACACTTCCCAGAATGGGCACAACAAGATTTCCTTTATAACGTGAAATATTCGCTTCCAGAATTTGCTGCTGGTGGTCAAGCTATGTTTAGCGTGGGCGAATATATAGGTAGCAAAAGCGAAATTGATAACTATTGTATGAAGGTGCAATACGAAAATGGTGGTAGCGAATTTATGATGGGTGGTTATGACGTGCCTCTTCGTGGTGCCATAAAAAATGGTGTAATAGATAATGGTGGTTATGGAAATCTTGGTTCTGTGGTAGGCGAGCAAATAGGTATGCGTTACAACGATTACGGCGATGGTCAACGCGTACACCGCTCACTTAACTACATCAATAGCCATGACACTTTCCGCCCAATTGTAGATGATAAAGGTAACTACAAAGATTGGGATGGATATAACGAATTAGGAGGTCATGCCGATCCTTTCAATTCACGTATGGGTATGGCGTATGCAACCATTATGGCAATGGATGGTAACATAAGCGTGTTTATGGAAGACTTGTTCAACCTAAGCAATAGCAATCGTTACTCTCATATGCCTGCAGATGAAAAGTCACTTCCTGTGCGTGATTATTTGAAAAATCTTATTTGGTGTCACCAAAACTTATGGTTTAAATATGGAGACTATAAGGTGGCAGGTAATATGTGGGAAAATAATAAAGACATTTCTGGTGACGTGCTAATACTAGAACGTGCTGGTAAGGCTATGGTTATTGTTACCGATGATGGTGCAAATTCTCACGATGTATGGGTGGATTCTCACTTTGCTCCAGGAACACAACTTAAAGACTATACAGGTGCTTGCAGTGAAATACGTACAGTACAAAATGATAAACGTGTACAATTAAAAGTTTCTCCTGCAACTGGCACAGAGGTAGGTAAGGGTTATGCTGTTTGGGCTCCAGTTACAGACGAAAAATGGTTTACATACGCACCATATCGTAATGCAGTTACCACTCAAGAATGGGAAATGGCAGACGACTTAGGTGATAGCCACTGTAGCTCACTTGGTCAGGGCGGTGCGCTTCCTGCAAACTCTTGCGTGCAACGCTTAGTGGGTAAAATCTATGTGGAAAGTGGTAAGAAAATCACTTACAACGTTTATCATGTCGGCAAAAAAGAGGATATCACATTTGCTCTATACGACTTAGATGGTAATCTTCTTCATAAGAAAAATGCTTCTGCAACAGTTACTGGCAATTACACTCCAACAAAAACTGGTTGGGTAGCAATGAAGGTTTGGAATACCGTGAACACCAATACTGGTCAAAAATGTTGGGTTAACGTATCTTATCAAGCTCCTGCAAAAGTAACTGGCACAATGAGCGACCGCGCAGATACTCGCGCAAGCATTTGGACTGGTAATGCAGGTACTAGCGTTTGGAGCGAGTGTGGCAACTGGGAACAAGGCAAAGTGCCAACTTCTTCTTCAAGAGTTGTAATTCCAGACAATGGTGATGTGCGTCCAGTAGTGTCTTCAAATATTACTATTAAAGAACTTATCATTGAAAAAGGTAAAGGTACTGGCGTAGAACCAGACGTAAAAGTTACAGGCTCACTTAACGTAACTGGCTCTATTACTTGTAACGAAGGCACTGCATTTATCTGCGGTGGCGGTAGAGTGGCAAGAGGTAGCGAGTCTGGTAGCATAGACTACTGCGTTTCTACTCTTGTAGATGAAATCACTGACGACGAGTTTGATATGTCTGTATTCCCTGTTCCTGCTACAGATATGATTTATGTTCAACTATCTAAACCATACGTAGGTGAAATTGAAGTAATAAGTATGACTGGTAAAAAAGTATTATCTGTAGCATCTACCGGCGAAGATATTACAGAAGTGTCAGTAGCAGACTTGGCGGCCGGAAACTATATTGTGAGACTAGGTAGCCAAGTTAAACACTTTATTAAGAAATAGTTAGGAATTAGGAGTGAGGAGTTAGGAGTTGTTTCTAATTCTGGGTGTCATAAAAATAGGTTAACCAAGCGGTTAACCTATTTTATTTCTATCACTCTCAAGACCTGTTTCTCTACCGTAAACCTAATATTCTGCTCGCCATAACAAACGCCGTATACCTTGTTTGGGTCGTGGTGATAGGCAGGGCGAGGGTCTTGAGAAAGAAGGTTGATGATCGTTTCTCTGTTTGCTTCTGGCAACAATTCTAGGAGCTCATCAGAAATCTCCACTTGTAGTTCCTTCCACTCCACTTGAGTAGAAAATCCACCTTTAGCATCAGGAATGCAGTCTGTATTTGGTAGATATGGCTTTATGTCAAGGATAGGAGTGCCGTTCATAAGGTCTGCTCCACTCACCCAAAGAATAGGTCCGTCTGCAGTGTGAAGTTCTATCTTCTCAATCTTTACACACGAAAGCCCAATATTGTTTGGTCTGTATGGAGAACGAGTTGCAAACACTCCCATACGAGTGTTTCCACCAAGACGTGGCGGACGCACAGTAGGCGAGAAAGGCACATCTTTGTTCTGAGAAAACTCCCACAGTATCCATATATGCGAGTAGTCTTCCAGTCCTTTATATATCGAAGGGTCGCGGTATTCCTTAGCAAGCACAATGCGAGACTTCACGCCCACTAGTCCACTCTGACGCGGAATCCCAAACTTCTCCGTAAATATATTTTCTATATGCCCAATGTGTTTCATAAGTTTTAGTATTTTGAATTGACCGCAATTTGCGACCAGTTAATTTACTAACTTTATCTCTGAATGTTGCAAAGGTAGTGAAAAATAAGGAAAATAACTAACTAGAGTGTTATGTGCAAATTTTGCACATATGATATTCCTACCCGCAGATAACTCATTTTACCAACTATGCGTAGGGACGTAGCGTGCTGCGTCAGTGTTATAAAATGGTACTTGGTGGAATGTTCAATTTAGAAAACGCAAAAAGTTTTTTGCCGAGGTCTTTTAGCGAAGCCCCGATGTGATACACTTCTGTGTCGTCAATGATTAAAAACCTATCGTGCGACGTGCTGTGGTTATGTATGTTGATTGGAGAATATTGCCTATTGTGTTTTTGTAAATCCTGTCTAAGAGTTTGTGAGATAGGGTAGGTGTAAATGTCGGCTGTGACTCCAGACTTGCGTTTACTCAACATAAGTAGCACCGATTCATCAATGTAGTTGTCGATAAGCACCAAACTTTTATTTGCCGACTTAATCAAATCCGTAGCAAACTTATACGCATCAAAAATCTGCCCGTTGTGGAAAATACCTTCGATAGGTGGAAGCGAAGTGCGAACGAAGAAGTCGATTTTGTCTTCGTGTTTGTCAAGTATAGCTCTATGTTCTTTGAGTTGCTCTTCTATCAACTCAAACTTGTAATTTAACGCGTGTCCACGCAATAAATATTCTTTTAGGACCTTGTTAGCCCACTGGCGAAAAAGAGTTGCATTTTTGCTATTTACTCTATATCCTATTGATAATATGGCATCTAGATTATAAAAACCTGTATTATAAATCTTACCGTCCTTGGCAGTATATTCCAAAATGGAATAAACTGAATTTATGTCAAGTTCTTCTGAGGTAAAGATGTTTTTTAGATGTTTAGATATAGCCGGTTGCCCAACTCCAAAGAGGTTTGCAATCTGTGCTTGCGTCAACCACACCGTGTCATTCTCCAAACGAACTTCGAGACTAATAGTATCGTTCGGACGATAAAGGATAATTTGATTTTGTTCTTTTGCGGAAACTTCGTTAACATTCAATGAAGTCTCTTTCTCTGCAGTTTGCTTTGCTTGTAAATCAGTTTTCATAATTAGTAAATAAATTTCTAATTCTTTACAGAATTAAGTTAATAATAAAGTTTCTCTCACACATATTCTCACCTTACTACTTCGGCAGTGGGGGCTACCTCTGGTTTTTAATTTTCAGCAGTGATACAAAGATAGTAAAAATAAGTGGATGGCAGAAGAAAATAATTGGTAAAAACTTGTAAAATCTCAATCGAATGCGTAATTTTGTCCTGATGGTCCACGTCGTTTTTATTGGAGTATAAAAGGGTGGGCTAATTTAAATATTTATAGGCGTCTTTAGACGTTTTGTAGTTGGTTTCCTGAATCTCGCAAATTCTAAATATCCAATCTCTACAAAGCAACAGAAGATGTCCTACGGGTATGTATATATGGGTATGGTGTATCTATGCCTCTACATACGGCGTGGGCTTCGTGTTGCAAGTTTCAGATTGGAGGCAATGCGAGAGCCTTGGAAGCGGAACTGCAACAATGGAGTCCCGCTTTTTTTATGTGGGTATGGGAAGGAGTAATTAAATAATATTGTTTATGGGTAAAACACAAAATAAAAATAATCTATCAAAAGAGGATGTAAATTCTTTTTATAACTATTTATGTCTATATGAAACTGAAATAAAACAACAATATGGACAATATAATTTTGAGCACTCAGATTTTATAAACTTTTGTAGTAAAAATAAAATTGAACGAAAAAATCGAAAATCCAAATTAGATAATAAATTTTATTTTGAAACTTTCCAAAGAGATAAAATCAATGACAAGGCTCATCATTTATTGCGTCATATTAGAAATTCTGTAGCACATGGGTTAGTTCAGAAAAAAGGGAAAAATTTTATTTTACGCGATTTTAATAGAAATAATAAAGAAACAATGTATGGTTGTATAAGAGTAGATCTTTTTTGGAACTTTATAAAAGAATTGATAGCAACAAGTAATAAAAAGTAAAAATGGTATGAGTGATATAAAGAATAAAACTGGCTTCTATAATTCATTGAATTATACAGTATTAAGCAAAAACGAGTTAGCTAAAATACATAATTTTGAACAGTTTAAGGAAATTGTTGAATTATCATTCGGATATGAAAAAATCTATCAGCGTTACATTTGTATATATAATGATAGTTATTCGTGTTCTGTAATAAAATCAAGAAAAGACATAATAGATGATGTTGTATCAAATGAATGTGCCTCTAAATTTGTCAAAGAACAAACAATGTGGGTGAATGAAATAAAAGAGTAGATGCTATCTAAAATTATATAGGAGCAACCCGAAACACCTTTAAGGGAGTAGGTATTGTTTGAGTCTATTTGAAAGAAATAGTATAAAGAAATAACTATTATAATAAACTTTATAAAATACATATATTATGAAACGAATTTTACTTTTATTTTCTGTTATTATGTTATCATGTATAGCACTCTGGGCATACGATGTAAAAATAAATGGAATCTACTACAATTTGGATGAAACCAATAAAATAGCAGAGGTAACCTATGAAAATTTAAGACTTCATTTTCAGGGTAAATATTCAGGAAGTCTTACTATACCATCTTCATTTACCTATAATTCAACTACCTATGCTGTTACCTCAATAGGAGAATATGCGTTCAATTATTGCCAGAGTTTAACTTCAGTTACTATTCCTAATAGTGTAACTTCAATAGGAAAAGAAGCATTTGTTGATTGTGTTAATTTAACAAAGGTAAATTACTTAGGTACGGTAGATGAGTGGGTGGAAATTGATTTTGAAGGTTATCATTCTAATCCTTTTTACTATGCAGATGACCTTTATATTAATGGCGAATTATTAACCAATGTTATAATAACAACAGCAGATTCTATTATGGACGATGCATTTAGTGGCTGTCAAAGTATTAAATCTGTAGAAATAGGTAATAGTGTCACCTCAATAGGCGATTATGCGTTCTCTGGTTGTAGTGGTTTAACTTCTGTTACTATTCCGAATAGTGTTACGTCTATTGGTTCAAGCGCATTCTATGGTTGTAGTGGTTTAAGTACAGTGACTATTCCTAATAGTGTTATTTCTATTGGTGCTCGTGCGTTCTATGGTTGTAGTGGTTTAACTTCGGTTACTATCCCTAATAGTGTTACCTCAATAGAACAAGAAGCATTTAGTGGTTGTAGTGGTTTAACTTCTGTTACTATAGGAAATAATGTCACCTGGATAGGCGGTGGTGCGTTCTCTTATTGTAGTGGTTTAACTTCTATTACTATTCCTAATAGTGTTACCTCAATAGGTTATGGTAAGTACACGGGTTGTGCGTTTCGTGGTTGTAGTAGTTTAACTTCTGTAGTATGGAATGCTAGGAATTGTGCGAATTTTGAAGACGAAGAATCATCGCCTTTTTATAATGAAAAAGGCTCAAATATTACTTCATTTACCATTGGAGATGATGTAGAAACTATCCCAAGTTATTTGTGTAATAATTTGGTTAATCTTAAGAATTTAATTATAGGAAGAAATATTAATTCTATTGGAAATTATGCTTTTGAGGGTTGTAAAAATTTAGAAAGAATAACAATTTTTAATGAAGAGGTGCCAATGGCGTCAAATAATTCATTTGACAATTATGAAGCTAATTTATATGTGTTATGTGACGCATATGCTGATTATTATTTTGATAATCCTTTTGGATATTTTAAAGTACAGTGTATAGAAGCAGATAAAATAGAGAATATAAGTAAAATAGATGTGGATATAGATGAAAATAACAATGTAATAATTTCATGGCCATCAGAATTTGGAGCGGAAAATTATGAGTTGATTATTTCTAAAAATATTGAAAGTATTAAGCAATATAATTTTGATTCAAAAGGTCAGTTATTATCTATTGATTCTAATTATCGTTCAGCTCAAGTTGGTTATAGTTTTACTGTATCTGGATTAGATAGTGGTAATAAGTATAATTATAAGATAATAGCTTTAGATAAAAATGGAAATATATTAAAAGAATATGTAGGGGAATTTGCGTTAAAAGAAATTGTCGAGATTATTGAAAATCTAGCAGATGCAAATATTAGTATAATAGACGGTCTAATAACTATTGCAGACACTGATTTTAGTATATATAACATATCAGGTCAAGATGTAACTAGTTATAATGGGAATCTGTCTCCAGGTGTTTATATTATTAAGAATGAAGAAATAATAACTAAAGTTATGATAAGATAAAACGTTGTTATTTAATATGTGTTTCGAAATTGTGGGACATGTCTCACATATTGTGTTTTTGGAAAAGTGTAGAAAATACGGACAATGCACGCATTGTCCCTACACGTTACCCAATCCCCTTAAACACCTCGAGCGCTTGGCTTACCGATGGCATTGGGTCGATGATGAGCATGCGTTTGCCTTTGTCTTCTTTGAAGACGCAGGTGTGGTAGTTGGCAAGGGCGTATTCCAACATTTTGTTGAAGATAGGAGACTGGTAGTATGGTGACTCGAAATTGCTAATGAAATATGCTGTTAGGCGTTTGTTTTTAAGCGTTAGCTTTTCGATGCCAAGTTGCATACCAAGTTGGCGCAAGCGAACCACATTGATAAGTTCTTTGGTAATTTCTGGAATTGGACCAAAACGGTCTTCAAGTTCTTTTTCAAAGGCTAAAAGTTTATCTTCATCTTTTGTGTTGTCGAGTCTGCGATAAAGGTCGATACGTTCAGAAATACTTTCCACATATTCGTTAGGGAATAGAAGTTCCATATCTGATTCAAAAATACAGTCGGTGGTGAAGTTTCTAATTTCTTCTTGAATTTCTTCTTCGAAAATATCAGAGAACTCGTTGTATTTTAGCTCGTGAATAGCCTCGTCGAGTATTCGGTGGTAGGTTTCATAACCAAGGTCTGTAACAAAACCACTTTGTTCGCCACCAAGGATATTACCCGCTCCACGTATATCTAGGTCTTGCATAGCAATATGAATGCCACTACCAAGGTCTGAGAAATTTTCAATGGCTTGAAGACGGCGACGAGAGTCGGCTGGCAGTGTGCTAAGCGGTGGTGAGATAAGATAACAGAATGCTTTTTTGTTTGTTCTACCCACGCGACCGCGCAATTGGTGAAGGTCACTCAATCCATAGTTTTGTGCTGAATTTATAAAGATGGTATTCACATTTGGAATATCAATACCAGATTCAATTATAGTGGTGGCAAGAAGAATATCATATTCATAATTGATGAAATTAAGAATAATTTCTTCAAGTTTTTCGCTATCCATTTGGCCGTGACCCACGCATATACGTGCTTTAGGCACAAGTCGGCGTATCTTGTCTTCTAGTTCTGGCAAGTTGCCCACTCTGTTGTTTACAAAGAAAATCTGACCTCCACGACTTATTTCATATTCAATTGCATCCTTAATTGTATCGTCATCAAAACCAATAAGTTCTGTTTGCACAGGGTATCTATTTGGCGGAGGTGTGTTAATAACAGAAAGGTCGCGCGCACCCATAAGTGAAAACTGCAGGGTACGTGGAATAGGGGTGGCAGTAAGTGTAAGGGTGTCAACATTTGCCTTAATGGTTTTAAGTTTTTCCTTTGCGCTTACGCCAAATTTTTGTTCCTCGTCTATAATAAGCAGACCAAGGTCTTTGAATTTTACTTCTTTGCTTAGCAGTTTGTGTGTGCCAATAAGTATATCAATTCTGCCTTCGGCAAGTTCTTCAAGTATCTTTTTTACGTCGACTGCTTTTCTTGCCCTTGATAGGTATTCTATTCTGCAAGGGAAGCGTTTTAACCTACGCGAAAAACTTTTGAAGTGTTGAAATGCAAGCACAGTTGTAGGCACAAGCACTGCCACTTGTTTGCTATCGGTAACGGCTTTAAATGCAGCACGCATAGCAATTTCTGTTTTGCCGAAGCCAACGTCGCCACAAATAAGTCGGTCCATTGGCTTGCTGCTCTCCATATCCTTTTTCACCATCACAGTGGCTTTTTGTTGGTCTGGAGTGTCTTCGTAAATAAATGAAGACTCAAGCTCTTGTTGTAGATAACTATCTTTTGAATAGCTGAAACCTTTTTCTGCCTTACGTTTTGCATAAAGGGCAATAAGCTCACGCGCAATCTCTTTAACCTTTTTCTTTGCTTTTTCTTTTAGGTTACTCCAACTTGCTGTGCCCAGTTTGTTAAGTGTTGGCGGCTCGCCGTCTTTGCTCTTGTATTTTGAAATGCGGTGCAGAGAGTGGATGTTTACAAAAACAATATCGTTGTTTCTAAACAAAAGTTTTACCACTTCTTGCATTTTGCCGTTGATTTCTGTGCGTATAAGTCCGCCAAATTTGCCTATGCCATGGTCCACGTGTACCACAAAGTCGCCCACTTGCAGTTGGGTAAGTTCTTTGAGAGACATTACCACCTTGCCCGCACGTGTTTTGTTCGACTTAAGTGAATATTTATGGTAACGTTCAAATATCTGGTGGTCTGTGTAAACACAAATCTTCAAGTCGTGGTCGATAAAACCTTCGTGAACTATGTTTATAACAGGGGTGAAACTGATATGCTCTGGGCGGTCGGCAAGTATTTCTTTTAGTCGGTCTATTTGTTTGGCGTTGTCGCTAAGCACAAGCACCTGGTAACCTTGGCTTTGAAACTCCTGGAAGTTGCTTGCCACAAGGTCGAAGTTTTTGTGAAATACGCCTTGAATGCCTTGATTGAAACTAATCGATTTCTTGCTGCTAAAGAAGTTTCTCACGCCCCATTCAATGCATTTGTGCTCTCTGCACTGAGCATTGAAGTCTTCTTGGCTTATAAAAAGTGAAGTTTCGGCGTTTTCGTTTGATATTTGTTTGATAATATCTTGTGTGTAGGCGGCATCGATAAAACCAAGTACAAAATCCTTTGGGAAATATTCAAAAACGCTTACAAGTTCTTCTTCTACAGTGTTTTGCAGAATATTTGAAACAATAGAAATCTCGTCTAACGACTCTACAGAAAGTTGGTTTTCTATGTCGAAACTTCTAATGCTATCTATCTCGTCGTCCCAAAAATCGACACGATATGGAAGGTCGTTTGAATATGAAAATACGTCTAAAATACTACCTCTTATAGAATACTGACCTGGCTCGTAAACAAAATCTACTCGTTCAAAACCATAGTCGGTAAGCATTTCGCTTAAGGTATTTAGGTCTGCACTTTCGCCCGCTTTTAGGGTTAAACTTTCAGACTCAAGTGCTTTTGGTTTTACCACAAGTTCGGCTAGTGCCTCTGGATAAGTAACCACTACCTTTGCCTGATTTTTGCTCAGTGCATTTAGGGTTTCGGTTCTAAGTACTAGGTTTGCACCATCTTTTTGTAGGTCGGCTCTTACTTTCTTTTTGTATGAAGAAGGAAAGTAAAATACTTCGGTGCTTTGCGAAAGTTGTAGTATGTCGTTGTAGAAATAACCTGCTTCTTCTGCGTCTCGAAGCACGTAAAGTGCCTTGGCGTCAGCCTTTTTCTGAGCGGTATGCACAAAAAGGGCAGGGGCAGAACCAAACATTCCGCCTAATTTAAGGAACTTTGAAGTACTCGAAAACCACTTTTCGATTTCCTTATACCCCTCGCTCCCCGCTATAATCTTTACTAAGTCGTTTATATTCATAACAACGTGGACACAAAAATAATAATAAAATTTCTTAAACTTGATTGAAAGTCATTTTTTTTCTGTAAGTTTGTATGTTAGAAATGAAAAATACTATGTCAAAGAATCTAGTACTTATTCCTACATATAACGAAAAGGAAAATATAGAGGCAATAATTAGAGCAGTGTTTGCACTGCCAGTGGCGTTTGAAATTTTGGTGATTGACGACAATTCACCTGATGGCACGGCTGCTATTGTAAAAAATCTGCAAAAGGAATTTACATCAAATCTTCATATCCTTGAGCGTCCTGGTAAGCAAGGTTTGGGAAGAGCCTACATAGCAGGTTTCGACTGGGCTATAGCAAACAAATATGACTACATTTTTGAGATGGACGCAGACTTCTCTCACAATCCAAACGACCTTGTGCGTCTTTATAAAGCTTGCGCCGAAGAGGGTGCCGATGTGGCAGTGGGTTCTCGTTATGTGTCTGGTGTAAATGTGGTGAACTGGCCAATGGGACGTGTGCTTATGTCTTATTTTGCGTCTAAATATGTTCGTTTTGTAACAGGTATTCCTGTGGCAGATACTACTGCGGGCTTTGTTTGCTACTCTCGCAAAGTGCTAGAAACAATAGAACTTGATAAGATTAAATTTGTGGGCTATGCCTTCCAAATTGAAATGAAATTTACTGCATACAAGTGTGGATTTAAAATTAAAGAAGTGCCTATTATCTTTGTAAACCGTGAACTTGGTACTTCAAAAATGAGTGGTGGTATTTTTAGTGAAGCGCTTCTAGGCGTGTTGAAACTTAAAATCCGCTCTTGGTTTCGTAAATATCCAACTGCATAGTTTTGATGAACAATGATTTTAATAGAAAATGCTCATATAGTGAACGAGGGTCGCGTGTTTAAGGGCGCGGTGCTTGTGAAAAATGATATAATAGACAGTATTTATAAAGGCGAAGTGCCTGCTTCGGTGCGTGAAAAGGCTGAGGTGATTGATGCCTCAGATTGTTATCTAATGCCAGGTGTGATAGATGACCATGTGCATTTTCGCGACCCAGGCATGACAGAAAAGGCAGATTTCTACACAGAAAGTAAAGCTGCTCTTGCAGGCGGTGTAACATCTGTAATGGATATGCCAAACACCAATCCTTCTACTGTGTCGCTTGCTGCGTGGGAAGAAAAAATGGCTATGATAGGCGAGAAGTCGCTTGTAAACTATAGTTGTTATCTTGGTGCAAGCAATACCAATTTGGATGAAGTCTTGGAGGCAGACCCAACAAAAGTGTGCGGTATAAAACTATTTATTGGTTCTTCAACTGGCAATCTTCTTGTGGACGATGCCACTGCTATGGAAAATTTCTTTAAACAAGTGAAAACCCTTGTAGCAGTGCATACCGAAGATAATGCTATAATTGCTGCAAACGTGGCTCGACTTAAAGCAGAACACGGCGACGACCTTCCTGTGCGTCTTCACCCTGTAATTCGCTCACACGAGGCTTGTTATAAAGCTACTTCATTTGCAGTAGATATGGCACGTAAGTATAAAACTCGCTTGCATGTACTTCATATTAGCACAGAAAAAGAACTTGCACTATTTGAAGATAAGCCACTTGCTGAAAAACATATCACTGCAGAAACTTGTCCTCAATACCTTTGGTTCGATGCTGCCGATTTCGACAAACTAGGAGCACGCATCAAATGTAACCCTGCAATTAAAAACGAAGCAGATAAAAAAGCACTTTTAAAAGCTGTGGCTTCTAACAAAATTGATGTAATTGGCACAGATCATGCTCCACACCTTCTTTCACAAAAAGAGGGCAATGCCCTAACAGCAGTGTCTGGTATGCCAGGTATTCAATACTCACTGCCACTTATGCTCACCCTTGCAAAACGTGGTTTCTTCTCAGTGGAACAAGTGGTAGACAAAATGTGCCACAATCCTGCACGTTTGTATCGCATGGAAAAACGTGGTTTCATAAGAAAAGGTTACAAAGCCGATTTAGTTGTGGTGCGTCGCAGCACTCCTACAAAAATTACCGCCTCAGACGTGCTTTCAAAATGTGGATGGTCGCCATACGAAGGCGTAGAATTACCAGTTTCTGTTGCCTACACATTTGTAAATGGTCGCCCAGTCTACTCAAATGGCACTATAGACGAAACCACCAAAGGTGAAGCATTGAAATTTGCAACAGTATAGTTTTTAGAGCGTCTAAAAGAGTTAGGTTTTATAGTTAGAGTGGGGGCTGATAAAGGTGGTTCGTGGAAAGTTTTGAAATAAGATTAAAAAGTCTTACATTTGTATAGATAAAAAAAGAGAAATTTAAGGTATATAGAAAATAGAATTGTAAAATAGAAATATAATTATTCAAGAAGCGTTATGCTTATCTTGTAACTGAAAACCTAGGAAATTTTCATAAAACACAAGAGGTGCATAGTGGTTCTCACGTTATGCGTGGGCTGCTATTTCTACACTTTTGTGTTTGGGTTATCCTAGGACCTTCAGTTACAAGTGTGGTATAGTAGTTCCACGCTTTTTTCATGTTAAATAATTTCTTCAAAGGGACGGGAAGTATTCAAACAAAGTTATTATGGTAATTGTTTTTTTAATTCCAATTGTTTTTATTATTCTTATTGTGTGTGCATTTGCTTCAAACGCAAAGGATGAAAGTGCTAAGAATGATTTAGAATCACATCTAAATGAGATTAAATTTGAATATGCAAAAAAGTATTCATTTAAAAAAGATGGAAACTATGTTTTATTTGCGTGTGATAAGGATAATTCAGAGATAGTTGTTATTGATAGAGTATTTGGTGAAATAAATGAATTAGATAGAATTAATTATAAATTTGATATGTTATATTCAAATTTGGATTTGATTGAGTCTAGTGATATTAAAAGAATATTATTATTGATAAATAAGGAGTTAAAGCAAATATTATATATTGATTTTGATAAATCCTTAGAAAAAAAATATCTTAATTGGTCTGATATTTTATCTATAGAGTTGATGAGTGAAACTAAGAGTGTAACAAATAGAAGCACTTCATCAACTGTAGGTAGAGCTATTGTTGGAGGTGTTATAGGTGGAGGGGTTGGTGCAATTATAGGTGGAACTACAGGAAGTTCTACAACTATAAATAGTGAGAATTGTTACGGAGTAAGAATCTATACTAGATTATTAGATATACCATATATAGAGTTAAGATTAAAAGATTATATGAAGGATAATGATTATTTATACAAATCTAAGGTAGAAAAAGAAATAAGAGATATCTATAGTATATTCTCAATTATTATTGATTCTGAAAGAAATAAGTAGAATAATCTAATACACTCCCTCTGAGAAAATTAGAACTCAGAGGGAATTTTATTGTATTAATGGCTAAGCCAACTTATTAATGACATAAATGTGGCAAAAAGAACTGCACATAGTAAAATCGTAGCAGCAACAAGGAATAAAAAAAGAATAGGTGCTAAAATTCTGCCAAGTTTAGAGTGAATTGCTTTTTGAATTTTTGATAAATTCTCTGTTGTATCTATTTTTTCTAGGGGAACAAAAATCCACATAAGCCAATAGATTATTATTGGGATAAAAATTAATTCAGGCAAACTTTTAAGCATTAAAATTGGAAAACCGAATAATAATCTCATAAGTGAGAGGTCTTTATTAAAATATTTGGCGATACCACTAACAACACCACCTAATATACTATTCCTAGGGTCTCTATATAATTTCTTCTTCATTAAATTAGTGTGTGTTTCTTGTAAATACTATTAATACTCAAATCCAAACATCCAAAGGGGGATGGTGTGTTGGAAGGCGGTTTCGATGCCGTCTTTTACTACGTATCCTTTTTTAGGGTCTATGCTGGCTAATTGTTTTTTTGTTTTGTTTTTGCCTCCTATTTCAAATGTGAGGCCGTCTATTTCAAAGTCTGATGTATTTGAGGCAGAAACAAAGTGATTAACACTTAACCATGCAAAGAATATTGATTCTCTGATTTGGCCTATATTGGGCTCTGTTTCTGAAAGAATATGAGAAAGGTTAGGATTTTGAAGATATACTTTTTCTACTTTTTCTAATAATTTGATTCCTTGAGCTTTCTCTTTTAATAAACTAATTAAACCTGTTTTCTCTAAGTATAGTAAATATTTAGGTAGGGTGTTTCTAGAGATTTCTAAATCGCGTTCCAATTTGGCATAATTAGGTTTAAATGGTACGCTTTGTGCTAATACATAAAGGAATTTCTTTAATTTATATACAGAAGCTACATCAAAATCGGCAAACTTTGGAATGTCGTCTTCAACCACTTGTTTAACTACGCCTGATAGTCGCATAGCGTAATTACCTTCTTTAAAGAAAGGATAGTATCCCTCTTTTAAGTACATCTCAAAATGTGGTAGGGGTTTATCTAATTCCTTTGGAAATTCTACTTTCCCTTCTAGTATTTCTGATAATGTATATTTTGGTAATTCAATTCCTGTTTTAATAATAAGATATTCTCTAAAACTTAAACCAGGTAAGTAATATTCTAATTTTCTGCGACTTAAATCTGCACCACCTTTTTCTAATTCTAAAATAGAAGATCCACTATATACAACTTTTAAATCTGGCATCTTGTCATAGATGTTTTTTATTTCTGTTGACCAACCTTTATATTTATGTATTTCATCTATATATAAGTGTTTGCCTCCGTATAGTCTAAACTCGTTTGCTAGTTCTTCAAGTCGGTGTGTGGTAAAATAAAAATCATCTGCTGTTACATATAGGGTTGTGTTAATATCCTCGTATAGGCGAATATGTTGCAAAATCATTGTAGTTTTTCCTGTACCTCTTGAACCCAAGATAGCAACAAGACGGCTATTCCAGTCTATGTCATTATGCTTTTCACGTACATAAGTAGTATCGGTATTACTTATTAGGTTTTTATATGTTGCAAATAGATTTTCCATAGTATCTTATATTTTCTTATGGCAAAAATAATACTTTTTTCTAAATCTGCATAGTCAAATGTGCAAAAAATACAAAAAGTGCACAATGAACAATGCAATTTTAATAAAAAACTGCACAATAGACCGTGCAATTTTTTCTAAAATTCCAAAAAATCCTCCAAACCTCCCCAATAAACCACATCTTTTTTAGACTCCCCCTAAACTTCTAAAGTTAAAATAAATAAGGATTGAGTTAAGATTTTAGCAATAGTTAAGTTTACATTGTTTAAAATAAATTGTTGCATGATAAACGGATGTTAAGGAAGCGGGGCTATTGTTGTAATTTCTTAAGGAAAGTAACAACGGATATGGAACCACATTACATTTGCATCGCAATCAAAAATGAACAGGTTGTGAAAACAGAATTAGTAAATATTGCAAAATCATTTGCAGCTGAATATTCTAGCAACGCAGTTTATCCAGCACACCTATTCAAAGCCGTACTTCATAAAGAAGCAGGACTAGTTCACTTCTTGGAAATAGACTTAGACAAAGACTATTTTTACCTACAAGAATGGGCAGATGTACAAATGTCTCTAGCTCCACGCTCAGTGAAACCTACCTCAGATTTAGACTTTTCAGAAGAATCAATCGACGTACTTGAAGAAGCAAAATCTTATCAATTGCGATTCTCACTTGCAGAATGCGAACCTATATGTATTCTTGCTTCACTTGTAACTCCAGGTGTCGGTTTCTCATTCGACGTGTTAAAAACATTACCTCTTACTGCTTCTGAAATTTGTGAAAAAATGGGTACAGACAGCAACGTAACACCAAACACTATGGCAAACACCACTGCCGCTCCAACTGCTAGTACAACAAATGCGATAGCAAAATATTGTATTAACAAAACTTCAGAAGCAGCAAATGGAAAGTTGGCCCCAGTAGTAGGTTTTGAAGACGAGATTTCTACTATTTATGAAATATTGGCTCGTAAGACCAAATCAAACCTACTTATTACAGGCGAGGCAGGTGTAGGTAAAACATCTTTAATAAATGCTTTTGCTATGGCAGTAGCAAACAAAAAAGTTCCTACATTCTTAAAAGGAGCAAGCATTTACGAACTAGATTTAGCATCTCTTGGTGCAGATGCCTCTTATAAAGGTGAGGTTGAAGACCGTTTTAAAAAGATTTTAAACGAAGTAAAAGAAAATAAGAACGCAATTTTATTAATAGAATCTATTGATAAACTCTTCGACAAACAATCATCTTTATTTGGTGCATCATCAATTTTGAAACAAGAACTTAGTAGAGGTAGCATTTTACTACTTTGCACATCTAGTGTAGATGGTTACACCAAAAATATAGAAACAGACAAAGAGTTTGTTAGCAAACTAGAAAAAATAAATATAGAAGAGCCAAGAGCAGAGCACTGTTTAGAGGTGTTGAAAGGTTCTCTAAACACATACGAAGAGTTTCACTCTTTGAGCATCGCCGAAGATGTAATGACAGAAGCAATTCGCCTTGCAAAACGTTATTTGACAGAAAAAGCACTTCCAGACTCAGCTTTTGACCTTATCGACCGTGCCATGGCACAAGTGAAAACCATGAACGATATGAATGGCGAAAAAGAAAAACGCACTTCACTCGACACTTCAGACCTTACTGCAGTGGTGGCAAAACAAACAGGTATTCCTTTGGGAAAACTAAACTCAACAGAAAGAGAAAAACTTGTAAATGGCGAAGAAACTCTTAAAAAACGTGTGGTAGGTCAAGACCACGCTGTGAAAACAGTTTTAGATTCTGTATTTGAATCTCGCTCAGGACTAAACAAAAAAGGTCAGCCAATGGGTTCATTCTTCTTTCTTGGACCAACAGGTACAGGTAAAACAGAACTTTCAAAAGCCTTGGCAGAGTTTCTTTTCGAAGACGAATCTTCACTTATCCGTTTTGATATGTCGGAGTTTAAAGAAGAACACTCTGTGGCACTTCTTTATGGAGCTCCTCCAGGATATGTAGGATATGAAGAAGGTGGCTTGCTAGTAAACAAAATTCGTCAAAAACCATATTCAGTAGTATTGTTTGACGAAATTGAAAAAGCTCACAAATCTGTCTTTGACTTGTTTTTACAAATTCTTGATGAAGGAAAATTGCACGACCGTTTAGGTAGAGTAGGTGATTTCTCAAATGCTTTGATTCTTTTTACATCAAACATAGGAAGTCAGTTTATTGTAGATGCATTCAACGAAGGTCGCACACCAGAAAATAATGAACTAATGAATATAATGCAAGGTAATTTCCGTCCTGAGTTTCTAGCACGTCTCACAGAAATAGTTCCATTTTCACCTATTATGCCAGATGGAGTGGTTAGTATTTTCGACATACACTTTAATGGACTATTAAATTTACTAGAAGAGCAAAATATAAAACTAGTAATGACCGATGAGGTAAAAAAAGAAATAGCTATTAAAGGCTACAATCAACAATATGGTGCTCGTCCACTTATAGGTATTATTCGTAAAGAATTACGTCACCCACTTTCAAAACTAATAATTAGTGGAAAAGTACAATCAGGTGACACCGTAGAGGTAAGCATTATAGACGACAAAATAGAATTTACAGTAAAAAAATAAATAATTAATCCTTAAACTAGAAAATTATGGCAATGAAAGAAAATTTCATCTCAATGGCTCCAGATGAAGAATCAAACGCAAAGGTTAGTCCGATTGACAACAACAAAACTTTGATGATAGATCAATACACATCGGACGCTGAGCCAGGTAATCCAGAGTTTGTAGAAAATATTCAAACTATCTCTGACGCATTCGCACACTTTAAACCAAAAGTGGAAATTGATTTCACAGACGAAGAAGGTGGTTCTGTAAACGAAGTGCTTAAGTTCAACGAACTTCGTGACTTTGAGGCACAAGGTGGTAAAGGAAACTTAGTAAAAAACAGTGAGTTTTTATCTAGTGTAAAACTTAAAATCGACACCAATGCCAAAATACGCAAAAGCATTGAACAAAATCGTAAACTAAGAGAGATTTTAAAAGATGCTTCTGCAAAAGAAGAGTTAAAAGAAATGCTAAAAGCTATGTTAGCAGAACTAGAAGAAAACAAATAAAAAGAATGAGTTATGGCTGAATTAGAAGTAAAAAAACAAGCAGTAGCAGAACAAGCACCAGTTGCAAGTGCTAGCGAAAATAAAAATACAGCAGAACTTTTATCTGCGTTCGGTGGATTTAATGCAGTACGTGGTTTTATGCCAGATGCAGACAATCTAAATCCTGCAAAAAAAGCAGCAAAAGCAGTGTTCTTATCAGACAAACGCTTCAAAGACAAACGTGAAGGTCTTATCAACGACATTAAAGGTTGGTTGGAAGTGCTAGAAGAAGGTCACGAAAGCGCAACAGAATTTGTAGAAGCTTGCAAAGCAAAAGAAGAAAAGCAAGAAAAAGTTCTACAACAAGGTATTACAGATGCACTTTTTGCCACAGCAAACCTAGAACGTTCTTATCGTGCTCTAGACTCATTCTTTAAAACTGCAAACACAGAAAAAGTAAAAAACCTACGCGTTATCAATGTTTATAAAGACGATATTGCCGATCCAGATTCTGGCTTTGCAGGTGAAGTAGATGCAATTTTAAGAGGAGGTTTCGACCGCTTAAGCTTAAAAGATTGCTATAGCCTACTAGTAGTTCCAGGAAATGTTTTCCAAGACAAAGTATCTCTACTTCAATGGGCAAAAATAGCATTCAAATATAAAGTAATGCTACTTACAGACCACGCAGATGAATATTCTTTCGACGACCTATTCTCAAACACAGAAGGCTACAAAGACAGTGATATAGAATTACAAAACGTAATTATGACAGCCAACTGGATTGTAGGTCGTGAGTCTGAACAACTATCAGCAGACGAAAAAGAAAACCCAGCATTCTTTATCTCAAGTTCTTCTGCATTAGCAGGTAAACTATACGACGAGAGTGCTAGTATGGCACAAGGTGCTGGCGGTAAAAAATATGGTACACTAGACGGTGTAAAAGGCGTTCGTCTAGACTTATTAAAATCTGAAATCGCTTCACTAATGGACAATCAAGTAATTCCTATGGTGTATTCAGAAGGTAGAGTAATAGCATTTAACAATGCCACTCTTTACAACGGTGACAACACCGCAATGAAAGAATATCCAATAGTACGCGTATTCGACTGGGTGAAAAAAGTACTTATGAACTATGTTCACGAGGTGGCTCTAGAAAACTGGGATCCATATAACTCACCAAAAAATCTAAAAGCTAAAATTCAAGCTTTCTTAAATGATTACAAAGGTTATGGAAACTTGTTCCAAAATTATGAAATTAAAGAGCCTACCCAAGACCCTATTACAAAAAGAATCACATGTGATATTAGCTTGACTCCTTTCTACTCTGCAAAAAACTTTATCATTAAAGTAGCAGCAGACAAAAAGGATAAAGAAACCCAAATGTCTTAATTAAGATGTTATCTAAATTATTTAAACTTTTAAACTTTAAAACTATGGCAAAGACTCCTGTAAAATTGGAAATTGATGGTTACAAAGAACGCGAAGTGTTAATGGTAACCTACGAATTTGATCAGGCAACCGACATCGAAGGACAAATGTCAGGTATTCCACGTGGTGGTAAAATTACAATTCGTGTTAAAGCTCATAACGATGGTACTCCAGACTTATTAGCTTGGATGATTGAACGTAATTTACCTAAAAACGGTACTATTACCTTTATGGAAACCAAGACAGGTAAAGTGATGAAAACCATTAAATTTACAAATGGTTACTGCATCGACTTCGACGAAAAATGGGAAGACAAAAAAGAACACTCTGAACAAATCGTTATCACTTGTCAAAAGATCGAATTTGGTTCAGTTGTTTATGAAAACGACTGGGCATAAGTTAACAGATTGTGTAACTAATTAAATTTAAACATTATGGCAGAAAATAAAACTCCAGTACAATTGGAGGTAAGTGGCTTTGAAGCCCGTGAAGTAATGTTGGTTGACTATAAGTTTAACCAAGAAGTGGATCGTGAAGGTCAAATCGCTGGTATTCCACGTGGTGGTAGAATTGTTATCCGTGTTAAAGCAATGAACGACGGCAACAATCAACTTCTACAATGGATGTTATCATCAAACGATCCTCGTGACGTAAAAATCTCTTTCGCAAACACAGTAGATGGTTCTACAATGAAAGAACTAACCGGTAAAGGTTGCTACTGCGTACATTTCACAGAAAAATGGGAAGATGGTGAAGGTCACTATGAAGAAATAGAGATAGTTTGCCAAGAATTGAAAAATGGACCAGTAGAGTTCGCAAATCCTTGGAAATAATTATTTAATATTTACTGTGAAGAGAGGACGGCGACATTGTCGTCCTCTTATTTAAAAAATTGAAATCATGTCATTATCTGCAATATTAAAAATAGGCGACAACGCAATAGGAAACTACGATAAACAGTATCAAGTAGTGAGTTGTGTGTACAAGATTTCTTGCGGATATAATTATAGACTTCCAGATACGGATGCTAAAAACAATAGCATAGAAATAACATTGGTTTCACCAGGGAAAGAAGACCTTACTATTTACGATTGGTATATAAAACGAATGTTGTTATCTGGTTGTATAGAATTAGAGTTTCCAACTCAAACACAATCACAAGAAGGAAGAAAAACAGTGACTTTCGAGAATGCTTCATGTTTCTCGATGAGTGAGTCATACGATATAAATGGTAAGAGTTTAAGACTTATAAAACTTGAACTTGTGGCAGAGAAAACTATTGTGGATACAATAGAATTTCAAAATTATAATTTATAAACTTGATTTTTATGGCCGAATTCTTTTCAAATCAACTTAAAGCAGTTCTTTTTTTAGGAGATATAACCGAACAAATGAACTTGCGTCAAGAAGACGGATATACAATACAAAATTTTGATTATCAGTCTTTTCGTTCTCGTGATAAGTTGGGCCAACCATATGGACCTTCCAATGCTTCACTAGCACATATAACATTGCGTTCTATATCTGGCGAAGGTTATAAAAACTTATACACTATTTTAAAACAAAGAGAATGTTATTCATTTTCTGTTTTATTTAATGTAAAATATGCAGACGATCGTTTGGTTGAATCATACGAAACAGCATCAGTGCTAAATGGTTATATCGTAGAAATAGAAGAAATATTTAATACGCATCATAAGAAAAGCCAAAGTATGATTCTAAATATGAAGATATTGCTTCATGATGTAGATTATATAGGTGTAAATACTCACAGAAGATTAGTAGTTAATAGTTAATCATATAGCTATGACAGCGGGATATAAGGTAGAAATCAAAAAGGCATTTAAAGATGATACCGCTGAATCAGTCTCTTTTACACAAGATACTTCAGAGCAAGTGTCAGAGGTATTACTTAATGCTTCACTAAGCAAAAAGATGTATGAATCAAATTGCTTAGAAGTAGAAATACAAACAGAGAAAGATATAGAAACCTTTCGAAACAAGTTAATAACACTTACAAACAATAATATAACATTAGCAAAAGACTATTATATATTTAACATTAAACAAAAAAAAGAGAAGGTAGTACTAAAAGCTTATAGCCTAGATTACTTTCTTACAATAGATAAATTTTGTCAGGCCTTTACAGCCAAAACATTGGTAGATGACATTATAAAACCAAGCTTACAACAATCTCAAAGTAAACATTTCGATAAGTTTAGAGAAATACAAACAGGTAGTAAGAGTGGGAATATTAGCAATTGCGTGGTGAGCAACGTGAAAAACTTTCAAGGTACTGTTATTCCATATGCAGTGCAATACAATGAGAGTTTATACGACTTTATGGTGAGGGTGTGCAATAGAGATGGTGAGTTTTTATATGTAGATGAAGACAATAAACTAAATATAGGACTTAAACCTACCAATTTGGTGCGTTTAAATTCTCTAAATCCACAAGAGATAGAATATGTGGAGTCTTACAATGAATCTAATGAAGCAGGTTGGGTAGATAAGAATTATTTGTTAGGTTCAGAAAACAATACAGAAGAAAACACAGAAACAAATAAAAAACTAAATATAGCATTTGGAGTTTTAGCTCCAGAATATCTAGAACAAGTAGAAACAGAAGAATATTCTTCATGGTTAGACTTTACCCATCCATTTTCAGAAGCTTGTACCTTGGTGCGTGCATTAGCATTTGAAAGAACCCTTAAAGACTCCTTACTCGCTGCAAACCGAGTGATGTCATTAAACTATTCTCACTATGAGCTTTTTGTATTATATTTTAATTCAGTATTTAGTAAACAATACCCTAAAGGAACATTGTTGTATTCATCTCCACTTGCAGTAGAGGAGGAAACAGTATTGACTCGAGACAACAAAGGCTATCAAGAGTTGTATCGTATTCAAGAAGAAACAAAAAATGGTCAACTTAAGGTACTTACTACAGAACATCCAAACATAGGATTGGGTGGAACTATAATTTATAAAAACACTTCATACGTCTTATACCAAATTAATTTTTCCCTCACTTCAGACTGCGTTGAGCAATGCGAAATGCTTTTAGTTCCAAAAACAACTAAAGGTTTTTATCCTCTTCCAATGCCAGAAAAATATGTTAGAAAAGCTTCTGCACAAAGGGCTATTGTGGTAGACAATTTCGACCCTTCACGTTTGGGTCGTGTGCGTGTGCAATACCCATGGCAAAATGAAAAGATAGAGGGCAATGAGTACTCTTTAAACAATATTAATTGTACACCATGGATTCGCATTTCTTCACCTATGGCATCTGATGGAGCTGGTTTTTTGTTTAGTCCATCTTTCAAAGATGAGGTAATGGTAGATTTTGAAGACGGAAATGTAGAAAGACCATATGTATGTGGTTCATTATACAATGATATGAATAGACCATCACTTCCTTCAAGAAGCCAAACACGAGGCATTGTAAAATCAATCACCTCAGTGAATGGTCATCATATTTCATTTATAGATAATGGTGGTGGGGAAAGGTATATTTCAAACATAATGCCATTTTTAAAATTGGCAGCCTCTTACGGAATTGCAGACCTTAGAATATTCGACGGTCCTTATTCAAAATACTTAGGCGGTGGATTTGAAATTGCCGATTATTATGGCATATATTCTATTACAGGTTCCACTCACAATAGAAGCATAAATATCAGTTCTCCTTTTGGTACAGTAAATATAGATGCCTTTTCTGGTATAAGCATTGAAGCACCAATGGGCGATGTGAATATTGTAGGTAAAAATGTGAACATAGAAGCAAGAAACAATCTAACCATAACATCCGGAACCAATATTTCTGGATATTTCCGCAACAAAGAAAACTTAGGGATATTTGTAGAACCATTTGCAATGATAAACAAAGTAGCAGGTATAGATTTTAGTTTTATAAGAACATACTTAGAAGTGATACTTCGCCCAATAGGAGGAAATATGCTTATAAAATCTAATCGCTATATGTGTTTAGAAGCTGGCGATGGAGAAACAATTGTAGAAAGAGAAAGGTCAAACAATAGTTTTGGTTCATTTCTTTCTTGTACAAACAATAAATCTGTGGGCGATGTGCTATTAAACACCATTACTGGAACATATACAATAATAATGAATTATAATTCTATGTGTCAGAAGTGGGAGAGTTTGTCTGAAAGAGTAAAAATGTATAGAAATACTCCGATTCAATCTATAGGTCAAACGTTGGTAACAGATTTGGGTGTTATCACAGAAGAAGCATTGGAAGATAGAGATTATATGTTAAACTCCGACGAATGTGGACAATTAAGAGCTATGCGCCGAACTGCAGAAGAAATTATAGAGATAAAAGATTCATTATTTGATACTTATAAATTGCAAGATAAGGACATAAAATCAAAAATAGAAGACTTTGATAGCATTTTTAAATCTCAAATGAAGAATTGGAACCAAGATGAAGAGCTCCCTTATGTAATAAACTCAAAAGAGTTGATGTATAAGGAACTAAAATACACCGTAGATTCACAAAAGAATCTAAGTGATGTGATAGAGATGGATAAATGGAGTGACGAAATCAATATAGAAGATGCTGTAAGAAGAAAAGAAGAAACAGGTATAGACGTGAGGTCTATATTAAAAACAGCAGCGCTAACAGCAACAGGGCTAGATGAGTATTATAAGCTAAACGATGAAAGAGCGTGGACCGAACGCGAAAAAGGAGCAATTTTATTTTCTGATGATAAGAGAAACTTTTTTAAGATTGCAACAGATGGAAATCTTCAAAAAGCACACCCTAAAGACTATGATAAAATAATAGTAGATACAATTAATAGTATAAATGATTAAAGTGTTTAACAGTTTAAAATTTTAAATCTATGGTAGAAATAGTTAATGCTCCAACTATAAAATATGCAGTTGAGATAAAGGAATTTAATGAAAAAACAGTAGAAGAAGGTAAACGTGGTTTGTGTCAACGTAATGTTGTAACTCAAACTATGGGTCCTAATGGTTTGTTGATTAATGTGTCTTTAACTCAAAAGATGTTTCAACCAAGTTCTTTGGAGGTTGTTATACAAACAAATAAAACAATTTCATCATTTGAAAGAAAATTAATTACATTGTATGCATACAATTCTGATGTAACAGAATTTGACACAAATGAAAATAGGCTTGTAAATAACTATTATATTTTTAATATAAAGCAAAAAGGAGAGTATATAACACTTACTGCATATAGTGCAGATAAATTTTTAACCATAGATAAGTTTTGCCAAGCATTTACTGGTAAAACATTAGTTGAGGGAATAATAGTTCCTAGTTTATCAAATTGTCTTAGCCCTAATTTTGATAAATTTAGGCAAATTGTTCCACAACAAAAAGAAACCGAAGAATATCCTTATATAATCAAAAATGTTATAAATTTCTGTCAAGGGGAAACGGAGTCAATTATTCCTTATGCAGTGCAATATGATGAAAGTTTCTATGACTTTATGGTGCGTATGTGTAATAGAGATGGGGAATTCTTATATATGGACGAGGATAATAAATTATGTATAGGCTTAAAATCTATTCAGAATACAAGCAAGAAAATAAGCGAAATATTCAAGGATGCAGAAATTGAATATATAAATACTTATAATTCAGTAGATACAAGTAATTGGGTCGATAGGAATTATTTAGGTTTAAGTTTTACATCAGGTGGTGAAAAAATAGAAGAAAAACCAGATGTAGAAGGATATATTTACGATTTTAATTTAGCACCTGATAATGGAGTTAATTTACAAACACCTTGTTATGTATTGTCGCCAGACTATTTAGAAAATGTATCTAAGAAGGAAAAATATGCAGTAAAAGGTGATTATACGTGCAGGATGTCGCATATAATGTCTAAACTACATGCATTTGGAGATGAACGTAATGTTTCAGACGCTATATGTTCTGCTGCTTTCTCAATACTTCATGAAGAAGGTATCTATAAATATTGTATGGATACCATAAATAATGATTATACTGATATATACAAGAATAATGCTATTTTATATTCAACGAATAATACATTAAGAAATAACGAAGGATATAAAAACATTTATAAGAAACAAGAAGAGTCAAACTCTGGTCAATTGAAGATAGTAACTTCATCTAAACCGAATATTAAATTGGGGGAGGTAATAGAGGATTATGTGGTTTATGAATCTATAAAAACTATAGTAGAAAATAATGGAACTTACAGCGAAAGATATGAGTTACTTCTATTAAAGAGAGTTGATACTAAATTTTATCCTCTGCCAATGACAGGGAAACGTATTAAGAAAGCATCTGCTCAAAGAGCAATCGTGGTGGATAATTTTGACCCAGACCGTTTGGGTAGAGTTCGCGTAATGTATCCTTGGCAACCTGCTCATAAAGATGATCAGACATATTGGGAAGAAATTAAAAAAGAGCAAGGAATGAGTGATACGAAAATAAAAGAAATGAAAGACAATAAGGAGGATGAGAAAGAAATTAAAGGGATTTGTAGATGTGAAATAAACAATAGAAAAAATTCTACCCCATGGATTCGTATTTCAAATCCTATGGCATCAAATGGTGCAGGTTTTTTATTTATACCAGATATTAAAGATGAGGTTTTAATAGACTACGAAGATGGAAATATAGAAAGACCATACGTATGTGGTGCATTTTATAATAATACTAATAGACCTTCTGTGGCATCTCAAAGCCAAACACATGGCAAGGTGAAATCTATTACATCGGCCAATGGTCACCATATTTCATTCACTGATTCAGGCGGATCAAGCAGATGTTTGAGTAGTATTACGCCATTAACTAAAACTCTAGCAGCATTTGGAGTTATTCAAGAACCAACTCCAGATGATGATAACAATAATAAAGATGAGGAAAAAGATAAAGATGATGGTAAATATTATGGTGGTGGATTTGAAATAGCAGACTATTACGGATTTTATTCTATCACAGGATCTACGCACAATAGGAGCATAAATATAAATTCTCCAATGGGTAATATATCAATGAATGCTCTTACTGGGATAACTATTAGTGCACCGCTAGGTGATGTGAAAATTGTCGGTAAAAATGTAAGTATAGAAGCTCGCAATAATTTATCAATAGAATCAGGAACAAATATTAAAGGATATTTCAATCTTTTTAGAGGTAGTGAGTACAAAGCTTTTGACGATAATCCAATATCAAATTTGTTATATTCAGCAGTAGAAAATGAAGTAGTAGATTTATCACTAGTAAGAAATGTTCTGGAGATGATAATTAGGCCAATTGGTGGTACAATGTTGATAAAGTCAAATAGATATATGCACATAGAGGCAGGTGATGGAGAAACAACAGTGGATAAGAATACTGAAAAATCTTCTGTTAGAAAGTTCTTTAGAACTATAGCAGGAAAAGAATCTCTAACAAAACATGCTATTGATTATGAAAGGATGTATAATGAAACTCTTAGAATTTTCAAATCTTGTGAAAGAGTTAGACATGACTTAAATACATTTGTTCTTATTGTTAAGGAACATACTCAGGAAGTACAGGGTAATTTTCAGAAAATATTTGATGGTTCAAATATTAAAGAAGAGAATAATTTGGCTACAGAAATCACTAGTTTAAGTGAAGATGCTAAACATTATATTAAGCAATTGAGAAAGTCGTTTGATTATGCAAAAAAATCTAATGATAAATACTTCAAGAATGAAATACCAGATGTAAAAAATTATTATGAAGGCTTATGGTCTGCAATTGTAGGTTGGTCTGCCAATACACAACAAGTATGCAATTTACCAGAGTTTACAGGTACGAACAAGGTGTTTTACGATAAGGTATGCAACTTTGTAGAAGATAATTTATCAGAGGAATTGGAAATAGGTCCTGTTAGAAATTATTCATCATTAGAAGAAATAGAAAACGCAATTGTTTGTCATGAAAGAAGAAGCAAACTAGGAGTTGCGGCTAATACCGCTATAAAATTCTTAGGCATAGATAAATTGATTGATGCTTGCGAAGAACGAATTTGGTCAAATTTAGATAAAGGATCAATTCTATTCTCAGATAAAAAAGGAAGTTTCTTTAAAATTGGTGATGATGGAGCTTTGAAAAAGGCATCTAGCATTAGTGACCGTGATGAAATACTTATGTATTTTGAAAAATTGAGTAAGTTGAATTAGAATACACTGACAATTATGAGCACAATAGCAGAAAACTTTGAACAATGGCAATCTGAGTTAGAAGAACTTCAGAAGAGTGTCAAAAAGGATTTGCAAGAAATTCAACGTTGTAAAATGGAAGTGCAGTCTATGAAAAACAATTTGACTGACACTTTAGGTGAACTTAAAGAGCTTTCACGTGGAAAATTTATTCGAGACGATAATCGCATTATCCTTTCTGCTCCAGAAATTATTATAGGTAATGTAGATAATGATGGAGTACTTTATAATATGCCTTCACGCATTGTGGTGCGTGGCAACGATGTAAACCTAGAGGCCTCAGGTCTAGGAGGAATGTTGGGCGGAAGCGTGGTTACACGTGCTTCGCACATACGAAACATAGCCGAAGACCCAGGCAAAGATGGCAACGAGCACGCTGTGCTTCCTATGTCGGAGGTAGTTTCACAAGGCCGTAGTGTGTCGCTTATTAGCGAAGATGCTACTGGGGTGTTTACTCGCCCTGCGTGTGCTAGCATTACAGGTGTGGAACTAAGTTCAGAAACAGGCATAGCAATGAGTGCCACACAATCAAATACCAATAAGAAGTCTATTCTTAAGGGTAGAAAAAAACAGCTAGAATCACAAATTAAAGACCTAGATTCTAAAGCAAAGAATCTAAAAAATGAGGTAGAATCTAATATTAAAGAACTAAAAAAAATAGTAGATACCGAAGACCTTTTAGGCAGTGTTACTGCTGCTCGTACAAACTACCTAGAGATAGGAGAACTTTATGAGTCTTTCGAAACCTGTTCAGCTATACTTTATAGTTCTATGGCAAATTATTTTAGTGTATTATCTAAACTAGCAGAAGCCAACAGACAAAAAACTTGCCTAGAAGAAATGGAAAAAACAGTGGATAAAAATAAATCTTCATTTAAAGATAAAACCACTGGTACTTTCATTAGTATGCGTTCAGAAAATATTACAGCACTCTCTGTAGATGGAGATGGCAACTATCGTGAAAATAAAGAAGCAGGAGTGAGCATCACTGCCAAACACGTAGACATTGGTACTGTGAAAGCAGACGAATCACTTCAAGACGATAGTACTATTACAATGGCATCTCGCAAGGTAGAAATAAATACCCTTAATCCAAAGGTCGAACGCAATGACAAAGGCGAAATTACCAAGGCAGACTATCCTGCAGTGGGCGATGTAATTATTAAATCTAAAAACATTGATCTTGAAACTTTAGACTACGAGTGGAAGGATAAAAAACAACAAGAAAAAGCTCTTACAAAAGATAGTAAGATTTCTATTCGTACAGAAACTGTTGATATGTCAGTTACTGATTCCGAAGGTAAAGCCACAGGTAAAGTAGCAGTAAATGCCAAAGTGCTTGAGGTGAAATCTATGGATGTGGACAAAGATAAACGCACAGAAAAATCTCTTGCTAAAGGTAGTACAATGTTGTTATTATCTGAAAAGATGTTCGTTGGTGCTCGAGATTCAAAAATGAAGAGTACACAACTGCAAGTATCTTCAGATAAGACAGGTGTGTTTGCTGAAAACACCTTGGAACTACAACAAGCCAAAGCCGTTGTTCAACTATCAGGTGGCAATGTCGCAGTGGGAGGTGGCAGTCTCGACCTTTATGGCAAAACTACACTGCAAGGAGATGTTACTGCAAAAGGTTCTGTTAAAGGTGGCGATATAGAAATGAAGAATATGAAAGTTTCATCTTCTTTCAAATCACCAAGCACCTCAGAAGGCATCGCAGTGCCCGGCGCACCAGCCACAGGTTCGCTCTCAGCCAAACTAAAAGAAGAAGAGGTGAAGTAATAAAAAGAAGAAAGGTGGATTTTAAAATCCACCTTTCTTCTTTTTTATTCCATTTTCATACTAAACATCGAGTCTACGCCTTCGGCTGCTTGTTTTTCTTCGGTTGCTTTGCTTTCTTCTTGCTCTCCTGTTTGGAATGCTTGATATGCTTCTTCCACTTCTTTTTCTTTGTCTTCTTTTAGCTTTTTAACGGTGTTGGTGTGCCAATCATAGATTTCTTGTAGTTTGTCTTTGGCAAGTTGCATGTTTTCTTCTGAGGCACCATTCATTTTTAATGCCACTTTACTACTACCATAAGAGAAAATAGCTTCAAGTTTTGTGTTGGTAATGTCGAATTGAGCCTTAATATATTCCATACACACATCGTGACGCTCTTTGTTCATTTTGGGCATGGTGTAATATATTACTATTTCATCTTCGCCAGTTATTTCATTTTTCTCTGTTTTTTCTTCTATTTCAAATTCTGGGTGTTCTAGTTTAATTGCTTTTGTGATAGGAAGGACATATTCTTTGTCTTTAGCAGTAATGGCAAATTGTTTGTCATTTGGAATTGCCACAGATGCCACTTCTTCTAAGTTTAGTTCTTTACCTTCTATTTTAATGGTGGCAGAAAGGAGTGCCATTGGGTCTGCGGTGATACATAAATTTGACAAATGAAAATAAAACAGCATAGCGTGGCCGTTCATTTTTTGTTTGGTTTCGTCAAATAGTTCGTTAATAGTTTTGTTATTCATAACTTGATGTTTTAATTATTTACCTGTTGTGTTTGCTACGTGTCCCGGATTTGTAATTGAGATATTACCACCGTAGGCACACATTGTTTTACAATTGTCGAGTAGTGCTGGCATATTTGATACCAATTCTTTGCCCCCTGGTGCCCATGGTGATACAATCACTGGAATGCAAGGCATAGGTGTTAACACTCCCATAGCTGCAGATGTGGCAGATGCTACCGTAGGATTTGCCATAGATTGGCACATGCCAAATGGCATTATGTTCATCATTGGTGCAAAGTCCATTATATTAGCCTTGGGTTTGTTTTGAATCATTGGTCTCAATGGCACGGTAACCATAAGTGTGGATGGTGCCATTCCGAAACTGCATTTTAGCATTGCTCCCATGCATACATACTTAGCCATAACCTTAATTATTAAATACTTGTGATTAATACTGTGAGCAAAGGTATTTAAAAATCAATGTCGCTATTTTTTTATTGCGTTTAATTAATTAAATTTTAATCTCTTTAGACTTGAAACGTTTGCAAATTAAAAAATTAACTATTTCTTACATAAAAGCCTGGTTTAAAGGACTTTTGTTTAACAATTTTAATCTTACACTTCTAAAACAATGCTCAAAAATAAAAATATGTTAGATATGTTAAACATTACTCTTAAAAGGATTTCTCAGTGTAAGTTTTACATACATTTGCCACGTGCTAAAAACAAATGGCATGGTAAAAAGACATGAAATAGAAACGGTAACGTTACAAGAGTGGGGAACCGATATTTACCCTAAACTTTCTTGGTTTAAACAAAGCAAGGTTGCTTCTGCTCATGTTATGGTTGTGGGTTGTGGTGCACTAGGCAACGAGGTAATAAAAAACTTGGCGCTTTTTGGTGTGGGCAATATTGTTTTGGTAGACTTCGATGAAGTTGAATACTCAAATCTTACTCGTTCTATTCTTTTTTGTAGTGATGATGCAAAAATGCATCGTTACAAGGTGGAAGCTGCTGCTGAGAGTGTAAAAAGAATCAATCCTAATATTAATATGACCACGATAGTGGGCGATATAAGTAATAGTGTAGGACTAGGACTTATTCGTAAAATGAATGTGATAGTGGGCTGTCTAGACAATAGATGGGCTCGTTATACACTAAATCGCTTGTGTATGCGTGCAGGAGTGCCTTGGGTAGATGGAGGAATCAACGCTCTTGAGGGAGTGGCAAAGGTGTTTATCCCTGGCAAAAATTGTTATGCTTGCACACTTGAGCCTTCTGCTCTTGCAGAATTGAAGCGCAGTACTTCTTGCGCTGTGGCAATTAAAAGAAATCAAGAAAGTGGCAGAGTGCCTACTACTCCAGTGGTGGCATCTATTATAGGTGCAGTTCAGGCACAAGAGGCTATGAAACTGATTCATAAAGAAGAACTCCAGAGTGGAGAACTTACATCGCTTTGTGGAAAAATGTTTTGCTACGATGGAACTTCTATGACAGTGAGGTTGGTCTCTCACGAGGCTTGGGACGAAGATTGTCCAGTTCACGAACATTGGGCGCCAATTACACCTTCTTCACTTACAAATCTAGATACTGTAGATGATGTTTTCACTTGGTTAAAAGAACACTTAACTGTAGAAAATGCAGAGATAGTTTTAAGAAATCAGGCATTTGTGGATTTTATTGAAGATAGAATTACTGGTGAAAAATACAATGTAATGCTACCGGAGGCTGAGGTGTCTAGTTTTATAGAAAATGATGAGGTGCTGCGCATCAAACCAATGGGACAGTTCTATCAACATACCATACGTGGTATCAATGAAGATTTTAAATACAAAAACCTAACACTAAAACAACTTGGCATTCCAGAGCAAGATGTTATTTATGTGAGAGGGAATAAAGAAGAGTATATAGAGTTAGGAGTTGTCTTATAAAAAATGAACACAAAATCAAACATATCAGAATTGAGGGCAGAGGTGCTACTAAATCACTTATATCCAGAGCAAACAGATAACTGGATAGTAAGGGATAAAGGTACTTTTTATCGTAATTATAGTAGCGATATTTTGCAATTAGATGAAAAACTATCTCAAGTTTCTCTTTCACGTGATGGTTTGTTGCGTTTGCTTCCTCAGGGATTGATAAGTGCAGAAGATGACCTTAGAGGCAAAGATTTTCCAACAAAATATGAGGAACTTACTCGTCGCAAAAACAACTTAGAAGAACTTTTTGTTCCATTCGATTCTTGGCGTTTTAGAGATGCAGTAAGAGATGAAGAGGATTTAGCAGACCTACTTGCAAATAAGCTAAATATCTTACTTAAAACATATTACGGAGTAGATATAGAGGCGGAGCAAAATCCAGATGTGAGAGAACTGATGAAAATGTTGCCTTTAGCAAGTAGTATTCGTGGCAATTATCACAAGATAGGTGATATACTAATGGTCATTTTAAAACATAGAGTTACTACTCACATTTCTTGCTACAATTGGAGCGACAAATCTATTGATACACAACCAATGGTAAGTTACAAGGTTTGGATTTCTAAACTTACAAAAGAAGAATATATCAACCTTGAAAAAAATATAGAAGACTTGGTAAGTTTTATTGTTGAATGGTTTATCCCTTTTGATACACGTTGTGTAATAGAACTTAAAACCGAAGAAAAAGCTTCGTTAAACCACACAATGCTTCTAAACTATAATACAAAGTTGAGTTTATAAATTTTCTAAATACAGAATAAGATGAATGTAAATGCAAAAATAGATTGGCATGCCGGAATGGAGCTTACTGCTCAAACATTTATCGAATTAGACAAATGCTTAGAAAGAAATAGGCAAATAACAAACACAGTAGCATGTGGAAATCATTTTGGAGTCCTTCCTACTACTACATTTTCTTGCAAAGGTGTGTTTGTAAAAAAGACATTGGAGATAACTCCACTTTCATTTATGGCACTTATGCCATCTGGTGACCTACTTCATGTAGATGAAAATGTGGTGGTTGATATTCCTATTTTGTATGGAAAGGAATATTATTTAGGTTGCAAGCAAGGTGATAAAACCCGTAGTTTCGACAAAGAACAAGTGCCTTTTGTATCTCCAGTGGCAGAATGTAGTATTTACACTTTCGAAGATTTGGCGTCTGCTCAGGTGTTCCCTTTAATGAAATTTAAAGTGAACGAGGGTGTTTTCTCTGTAGATAAAGATTATATACCTCCATTTTTAACCTTAGCTTTAGATACACGTTTTCAAGACTATATAAACACTTTTGCTTCAAAAATTTCTGTTTTAGCAAAACATAAAAATCTAGAATCAGGAGAGGCGAAACGTTGCTTTCTACGTTATGCAAATGTACTTAAAAACTACAGCACTACACATAGAGTTCAACATTTTATAGAACTACTACAAGAAATAGCAGCTGCTGTAGAATTTTATATAGTTCAAGTATTTACAGAGCATGTAATTGAACAAAAGAGTTATTCTCCATACGATATAGTATCTTACCTAACATGGCTAGATGGATATTTACATGGTGCTGCCACAATTCTAGATGGAGTTGTGCTAGAAGACAAATCAATAGACTTCGATGCTCTAAAACTACAGGTTAAAGAAGAAATTTACGAAAAAGTTTATCCAGAACTTAAAGAGGCGTTGTACAATGAATTGCACGAAGAACTTAAGAAAGAAATTTGGGATGAGCTATATTCTTCACTTTCAGATTACATCAATGGTAATTTCAGAAAAGAAATCTTTGAATTGTTAGAAGGAAGGCTTTCAGAAGAACTATACGAAAAATTGTATAAGACCTTGTACGATGGATTATACAATGCTCTATACGTGCCTGCTCCGGTAGAGGAAGAAGAAGAGTTTTTACCTTTAATTTAAAGCTTATGATTACTCGTATTCCACTACAAATAAACTCAGGTGTTTTAGCCACTTATACAGATGTAAAAGAATCTATTGATGCACATGTAGAGTTGCTACTCACCACACCAGTAGGTAGTTGTGTCTCTGATCCAAACTTTGGTTTTATCTTAAATAATCTACGTTTCGAGATATTTAACGAAAACGAAGGTGTGGTGTTGAATGCAGACGAAGACCCTTCTGAACTATACGAGAAAAAGGTGTCTGGTTCTTCTAGAAATGTAAACACTTTTGCTATAGAACTTAAACAACTCATTGAACATTACGAACCAAGACTAGAAGATGTGCTTGTTACAATGTCATATGTGAGAGAGCATCGCAAAATTTACATAACTATTAAAGGTGTTATCATAGAAACACAAACAAATTATCAGTATCAAACTTCTATTAGAATTTGGCAATAGATTATGAGAAAAAAAATATTTGCTACAGGAGAGATGGCTAAAGAGCTTCAAAAAGAAGCTATGGCTATTTGGCGCATGGGAAGTAATGAGGAGAACTTTGAGGGAATGGAAAATGACCCTGTGGTCTCATTACTTATGACAGCTTTGGCGTATCAAGAATATACAGCTGATAATGAACTTTCTCGACTAAAAAATGAGGTACTAGAAGACTTCTCTCGTATGCTTATCCCATACGAATTATGTCATGCGAAACCTGCAAGTGTGTTGGTGCGAACAAACACAGAAGACCAAGTAAATAAGGTGTCGCTTCATTCTGGAATGTCATTTACGCTTAGTGAAAATAAATTCAATTTTATGCCACTTCTAGATACCACAGTTTACAATGCAAAACTAGACTCAGTGGTGCGACTAGATGCTCGTAGATGGAAGGTGAGCATAAACTTCAAAGAAGAAATTTCTTCTCTAGAGGGTTTCTCATTCCTTGTTGATAATCACAACTTTAAAGACCTAAACATTAGCCTCGGAGGTAAACGTATTTCTCTTATAAAACCTTGGCACTATGCAAATTTGCCACTTTCTAAGTGTTTTTCTATAGATTCAATGCTATACAATGAAACCTTGGCATTTGATGCATCTACCACTTGGTTCGACTTATTCTCTGAGCAAAATAAACGTATGTTTGTGGTTGAAAAATATACCTCAGAAGAAATTTTTACTTGCCCAGTGGATAAGATAGATTTAGTTTTTGAATTTGTGGGAATAACAGATGATTTTGTGTTTGATAAATCTCAACTAATCATAAACACAGTTCTACTTGTAAATACAAGTTTAAAAAATGCTACACTGTCTGTAAACAATCCTATTGTGCGTATTGCCGACGAAGAAGAAAATGCATCAGAAAAATTTTTGCATTTAATGCGTCCTTCTTCTGAACAAATGTATAAAAACATTTCTTTCACTCTTCGTCGTTCTGCAATAGAGCGTTTCAATGTGGATAGTTTATTAAGACTTCTACACTGCCTAATAGACAAATATTCTACAGACTACTACGCATTTATGCAGATAGACAGACTAAAAAATGGTTTAGAAGTAAATCGTTTATATCAATGGCTTGTAAATCTAGCAAAATACCTAGAAGAATCACCAATGTCTGTCTCTTCTGGTGTGTATTTGTTACTTAAAAAAGGAAAAGATAGTTTGCTTGAAGACGAAAGTCTCACACTACAATACCTTATCACTCAAGGTGCTATGATAAACCCATATTTAAGTACACGTGCGCAGTTCAATGTGCCAGTAGGCATCTCAATGCAAAAAACTAGCGTGGTGGCAGAGCCTGTTTTAGGCTTGGATGAAGTAGTTGGAGTGGATGTTCAAAACTCAATGTCTAGATATTATATGGTCACAAACAACAGACTTGTTACACCTGCCGATATCAAGATTTTCTGTTACAACGAGCTCCTAAGAAGATACAATATAGATTCTAGTATTATTCGCAATATAGTGGTGACAAATGCAATTCATTCAGAAAGAGGTCATTGTGGTTTTGAAACCAAAGTAGAAATACTTATTATAGATGATGTATTTGTCAAACGTAGTTTGGCAGGAAAAATAAACGAAGTAGAACTTATTCTACAAAAAATGATAGAGGTTCGTAGTTCTTTCGCCTATCCAGTTCAAGTGAATATTCGTATTGTTTAATATAAAATTTAAGATTATGGAAGAATTT
Organism: Candidatus Enterocola sp.; assembly: GCA_045611845.1. Lineage (GTDB taxonomy): Bacteria > Bacteroidota > Bacteroidia > Bacteroidales > Paludibacteraceae > Enterocola. The sequence continues at coordinate 263,310 of JAZKXZ010000025.1, forward strand.
CTCTTAAACATAGTTTATAAAAACAAGAAGGTACGCTTTCGCATTGTAAATCCAGAAGCACCTCTTAGTACGTTAATGAGCAACCTACGCCATGCCATAGGTAAAGATGGAAGACTTATTTTCGATTTCCCATCTGTAGATAATACAGGTGCTCCACTAGATTATTTCTTTGGAAAAGAAGACGCTGAGATAAATGAAATTAGAGTTTTACGTCCAAGAGTAGGTAAAGTGGATCAAACTTTAGCCGACTATAGCATCAAAAATGGCGATACAGTATATTTAATTCCAGACCCATTCCCAGGATAGTTATGAAAGAGTTAACTGGACGAAATAGACGATTGCAACACGAATGGAAAACCTTAGAAAAAAGGCTAGCCTCAAGGTCTGATATAGACTTTTCCATTTCAAAACTAAATGCACAAGGTATGCCAATTGGCTATGAAGTAACATATCATGTGAAGTCTATTTGTGGAGTTACAAACATAGAAAACTTAGACAAACCAGGCATTGATAATGAACCAATATTTGCAGACCAATTTAAAATGCAAATAGAAATACCAGAAGATTATCCTTGTATAGATGCCATACCAGAGTTTTGCTTCAAAACAAAAGATTCAGAAGGCAATTCAATACCTCACCCTTGGCACCCAAATATTAGATATTTTGGAGAAATGGCAGGTAGAGTTTGTTTAAATGCACCAGATAGTTATATGGATTTGGTATGGTATGTAGAGCGAGTGGCTCTATATCTAAGATACGAACTATATCATGCCAAACAAGAGCCTCCTTATCCAGAAGATATTACTGTGGCACGTTGGGTACTTCGCCAGGGAGAACCAATGAGGTGGATATTTTTTAATCAAAAATAATAAAGTGATGAATAAAGCTGTTTGTAAATTAGTTTGTTATGTAGCACTACTATTTGTAGCAGTGCCAGCGCAGGCAGGTAGTAAGAAAGAAGCAAACTTGCCAGAACAAATTAAACAAGTAATTACTGTATCTCAAAAAACTCCTTATATAGATACCATATCTACCAAAGAAAATGTGAAAGGTATGAACGTGATTCTTAAAATGGAGTTTGATGAGCCAAATAATGTATTAACTGTGAGTTTAAAATCTGCTCATTACTTATTTGGATTTAAAAATAACTCACGTTACAAACATGTGATAAGAAACAAAAGACTATCGCTTAAAAGATTTCCATACAAGGTGGTATCTGAACCAGATATGACCTATAGATTGTCTAAAAATGTAAGAAACAATATTCCAGGTTGGAACTATCAACATACATTTGCTTCATGGGTATCTACCACAGGTTTACACCCACAAACTTCAGACTATGAGATGGTTACAGAGAATTTCCAACAAAAGTTTGACATTGTAGGCGATACCACTATTACAGTTACTTTAGGCGATATTATGATGATGGAGCGTTCGGTATCTAAGAAAAATCGTTACGACCTTACTTTCTATACCAACCTAAACAAATCATATGTGGTAAATATTAATCGCAATCCGTGTTTAGGTAAGGAAGCAGAACTAGATTCTACCCAAACTTTGTTGGATGAAATTAAAGAAAACTATACATCACTAGCAAGTAAATACCCAAATGTTGAGAATCTTACACAAGAAACTCTTTTAGCTTTAGAAGAGGTGAGGGTGAAACTTGAAACTAAATACAAAAAGAAAGAAACTACAAATGAATGCCCAGCCATAGCATCTATGCTAGAAAACTATAATACATACGTGGATTCTATAGCAAAACTAGCAGACGTAAAAGCTGAATTTGCTCATAAAAGACCAAGACTTTCAATGCCGGCAGACCAACTATTAGCAGTGGCTCGTATGGTAGATGCCAATGTGGCTTTATGGCTAGTGTCAAATGACGTGGTAGAAAAAGCCGATTTAGTTAAGCGAAACAGAAAACTTATTGATGATATAAATAAGAAAATATCTAATAAAATGAGAATGGATACAGAGCAAACCAAAGCTTACGCAGTATTCAAAAAAGCAGAAAGATACTTCAACGAAACTTGTCAAAACAAAAAGAAATGAGAAAGTTTTTTGCCTTAATATTATGCTTTGTTTGCTTTACGGCTACTTGGGCGCAGGATACTCCTGCAGAAGCAAAGGTGGACCCATTTGCAGCACTAGAGGTGAGAGGTAGATTGTCTCTTTTTATAGAAGAAATAGAAACATTACTTGCCAATGTGTCTTCTGCAAAACAAAAGCAACTTAAAAAAGCAGAAAAGTCGCTTAAAGCAGTAGAAAATAAGTGGACTTTGTATAGCACTGCTCATGGAGATGTTATTGCTTCAGAAGAAAGCCTAATGGAAGTAGTTGTGGCATACGAAGAGCGCAAACAATTATTGGCAGACTCTATAGCATCACAACTTCACAAACTCGACTCTTACGATAAGTTTGAGAGTGCAGAAGTTTTTATAGAATCTCAAATAGAACCTTATAACGAACTATATAACCAAGCAGTAGAATACTCTATGCTAAAACAAACTGCATCACTACTAGAAAAACTTAAAACCAAAGAAGGACTTACCTTTAGTGATATTACAGCTCGTTACGAGGACTCTAAAACTATATCAGAAGAATATCCAGCCCTTAAAAAGAGAATGGAAGAATTAGAAGAGGAGTATGTAGAAATTAAAGGACTTTCAGAAAAAATACAGACTGCAGAATATAAACCATTTCTAACTAGGATAAAAGATTACCTATATAGTTTTGCTGCAGTGGCAATGCTACTTATGTTTGCCAACATGGTACAAGCAAAAATACAAGCATTCCAACAAGTGCGTAAGAGCGCCAAAGAGTATCAAGAATTATTAAAGAAAAACGAAGAAGAAATACCTTCCATTTAAATATAATGGCTATGAAAACTTGTAAATTTTTATGTTTAGCATTTTTAATGCTAATAGCAGTAGGTTGTTCAGAAGGTAAATTAGATAACACTACCAGTGAAACTGAAAATCTTGAACTTTCTGATATTCAATTCGATGAGAATTATAAGGATTTCTCAATAGGGGTGCATTTCAAAGATACCTTTATGCCAAAGAAAAGACTTCACATTGGCAAGATAAAACTAAATGTTACAGAATATGATTCTGATATGAATAAGATTACAGAATCTGCTCAGCCAATTTTCAGAGGAGCTAAAAACCTTCATTCAGAAAAGATAAAAGATTTAGGCATCAAAGGTCTAGTGCTAGTGGACTTGTCTTTAGACGAATTGCAAATAGAAAAAGAGAAAGAGGCAGTAGAAAGTTTGAGAGAGTTTGTTTTTGAAAACCAACTATATGTAGCCTTTATGCAAGATGGCAAGGTGAGCCCAACTTATCCTGCTACAGATTATGTTCTAGACAATTACTTTATTCCAAATCAAGCTCCTAAAAAATTATTTGGTAGTATAGTTGCTAAGATGGATGAGATGAAAAGTGAAGATTCTGAATTTTTCTCACAAACAGCAACAGAAAATAAAGTACTTATTGTGTTTTCCGACGGACATATCTACAATGGTGATAAACCTATAGATTCTAAACACTTTGAGTATCAAGAAATATTACTAAACCAAACAAAGCAAGACGATAAACTACAATTTTGTTATGTAAACTTTAACGAAGAAAAAGACGACGAGTTTGCAGTGGAGAATGATGTAGAAAACATATTCACATACATTTGCAAAGGTTTGGGTGGAGCGTATATTCCAGACGTGGATATGAAACAAATAGCTACAGAGGTAATGCGTGGTAGAGATAGTGAAAAAGTGGATTTTAGACTAAAACTTACAAATCCAGATCATAAAATTTACCGTGGCGACGAAAGAATACTTAAGGTTAATTGTATGTATGATGGAGAGCTACTTTTCACAGGTTCTAAATCATATTCTTTAGGTAGTGTGTATAAACCTATTATAGTCAATGGTTCTGGTTTATATAGCGTATTAATACAAGCCGCAGTATTTACATTAATATTAGTATTATCCATCTACGTGGTATTTCAACTAATAGTACCTTATGTGAAATATCGTATCTTCAAGTATAAATACGTAACCAAATATACAGGGCCAAATATGAGTTGGAGAGGCATCCAAGTGCCAGATTCATGCTACTATTGTAAAACACCATTCGAGATAGGCGACGAGATAGTAGTGAAATGTGAGCACGTTATGGATATGTCTTGTTGGAAAGAAAACTTATACAGATGCCCTGAATATGGCAGAAGATGCAATTTAGGAAAACACTATTACAACGACAAAAACATTTTCGATAAGAAAAATGCACCTTATTATATGAAGTGGCTTTTAGCTGGTACATTGGCAGGGTTCGTAGCATGGTTCTTCTTTATATTAGGTACCTTCCACTCAGATCTGTCATTTATAAATGGAATATATGATAAGGTTTCGCAATTTGACCCTTTAAGAGATATGGTGTTTGGTTTACACAATAATGTAACATCAGGCATGTTTGCTGCACCATACTTTGGTTTCTTTATGTGTTTCTGTTTAACCCTTGCCTTAAGTTTACTTTCTAGTCATGGTAAATGGGTGTATAAACGCACAGCTGTAGTACTTATAAAATCTTTAGTAGCAGGTATATGTGGTTATCTTACATATCTATTAGTAGTGTTGGCACTAATCGCATTCAAGCTAAAAGGTTATTATTATATGATAGACTGGATACCATGGGCGTTAAATGGTTATATAGTGGCATATGCTGTAGCATTTAAAACAGATATTAAACTGAAAAAAGCATTAATGGGTGCAACTATTTCTATGGTATTCTCAATAGCCTCAATGTATCTTTGGAATTATTCAACACATTCACACATAGATACTAGAGATTTATTATTGGTAAGTTGTTTAATATATGGCATAGGCTTAGCAGCCAGTCTTGCTATAAATTTCCCACAATCTGAACGCTATTTTATAAAGGTGGAAGGACCTATTAAAACTATGGAGTTGGCACTTTATAAGTGGATGAACGCACAAGTTATAAACCGCTGCGTTACCATAGGTAAGTCTGTGGATTGTAATCTGCAAATGTCTTGGGATATAAATAGTGCCATTGCCCCAAAACAAGCAGAACTAAAAATGATAGGAGGTAATATCTATCTTATTCCACTTGAAAACGGCGTTACTTTAAAAGGTAAACCAGCTATTATAGACCGTCGTATTCACCTTTACCATGGTGACCATTTTATTATAGGACAAACTAAATTCACATACGTAGAACACGATGTGTAATTTTTATTCACTCCACATCACACCTTCCCATATTTCGTACGACTTGAGTGCTTGATTTACAAACATCTTCCAGCCGTTTGAAATGCGTGCCCCGCATGTTTCGGCTTGACGCAAATATAAGGTTTCGATCGGATTATAGATAAGGTCATAAACAACGTGGTCTCTTGTGATGCAGTGATATGGAATATTAGGGCATTCCTTCACATTTGGGAATGTACCCACAGGCGATGTGTTTATAAGCACTGTGTGCGCTCTGATTATCTCGTCTGTTAGTTCGCCGTATGTAAGACCATTTTCTACATTGTTTCTAGACACAAACTTATATGAAATACCAAGTAAGTCTAGTGAATATGCAATAGCTTTACTTGCTCCACCAGTGCCTAGGATAAGAGCTTGTTTGTGACTATCGTTGATAAGTGGTTTAAAAGACTCTGTAAAACCATACCAATCGGTGTTGTAACCTTTTAGGTATTTGCTGCCGTCTTCACGAGTTTCTACTTTCACTACATTCACTGCGCCCATTGCGCTTGCGTGCTCGTCAAGTTCGTCAAGATAAGGAATAACAGCTTGTTTGTATGGTATAGTTACATTTAGCCCTACAAGCATAGGGTGCTCCTTAATAATATTAGGGAACTCCTCTATACTGCTTATCTCAAACTTTAAATACTCAGAAGAGATTCCTTTCTGGGCAAATCTCTCGTTAAAAAACGTAGGAGAAAGAGAATGGCACAGAGGATTTCCAATGATGCCGTACTCTTTAGTTATGTTTTTGCTTATTTTTCTTAACATAGGTTTTAATTACAAAGTAAATAATTAATAGAACAAAAAGAGCCATAATCACCACAGAAAGTTCGTGGCTATATGCTTCAATTAGGTCTTGTTGACCTTGGGCAATGTAACCCAGTAATGCAAGAACGCAGTTCCAAGCGCCAGCACCTAGAGAGGTGAAAAGGCAGAATGAAAGTAGGTTCATTTTAGCAAGACCAGCAGGGATAGAAATAAGTTGTCTTACCGCTGGTATAAGTCTGCCAATAAGGGTAGAAACATTGCCATGTTTTACAAAATAGTCTTCTGCCACTTGTATCTTCTCTTTGCTTAGAAGGCAAAGGTGTCCTATCTTGCTATCGGCAAATTTATACATAATAGGTCTGCCAAGCCAAAGGGCTAAAAAGTAATTGATAAGTGCTCCAATAAGTGCGCCTAATGTACCAAAAATAACTACTAAATAGATATTTAAACTGCTTCCTTCTTTGCTTGCAATATATGCAGCTGGAGGAATTACAATTTCAGAAGGGAAGGGAATGAAAGAACTTTCCACAGCCATAAGAGCAGTAATGGTATAGTAGTTCATGTTTTCTTCATACCATTTTTCTACTACTTGAATTATGCTTGGGTTTTCTACTACCTCTGCAACTTCTGCAGTTTCTACGATTTCTACTGTATTTACTTCTTCTACTTTTGCGCTGTCTTGGCTAAATGCACATGTTGCAAATAGCATAGCAGCAATTAAACTAATTACTTTTTGCATTATTAAGTGTATTATAAAATTCTTGTTTCGCTAGTTCGTCTGGTTCTTTGTCAAAAGCTTTTTGTGCAGCATCAAAATCGCCCAATACGGTGTAACAACGTGAGATAAAGATGTTTACATGGTGCATATCAGGACAATCCTTTTCCACCTCAAGAGCAATTTTTAGTGCTTTATTAGGGTTGTTTGCATTCAAATAATATTGAGCCACTATCATGTGAATGTTAGGGTCTTTTGAGTCTCTTAATAGTTCTCTGTTAAGTTTGTCGGCTTGAGCACGTAGGCCTTTGTCTTCGCCTAAAATCTTAGCTACAAAAGACTTATAGAAATGATTCTCAGGGTCTAACTCCCACGATTTCACAGCTGCTCTATATCCTTTTTCTGCTTGGTCGTCTAAAATGTAAGCCACTGCTAGTGAATGATATATCTCAGCTCTGTCTGGGAATTCTACTAGCACAGTCTTAAATAAATTAATAGCCTTTTTAGGCTTGTTCATAAGCAGATAGCATTCTGCCTTTATGATTAATACCTCATAATCATTTGGGTCTAGCTTCTCTGCGTCGTCTAGATATTTAATAGCTTTATTAAGGTTGCCTTTCACCTTATATACTCTAGCTATATTTTTTAGACATGCAAGGTTTGTGTCATCTATGGCAAAGGCAATGTCAAATGCCTTAATAGCTTCGTCTAGGTCGTTGCTTCTAGCCATAAGATTACCAAGGTTTATCCAAGTGATATTGTCGTATGGGTCTTCGTCTAGATGTTCTTGAAGCATTTTTATACCTTTTTCTGCTTCGCCCATCGACTCGTAACATAAAGCAATATTATTTATTGCTGCCACCCTATGTATAGAATCATTTAAAATCTTCTTTAGGTATTTAATAGCAAATAAATAATCATTAGCAGTCATAGCAATAAGAGAAACATCATTATAAAGGTCTGCTTCCCTTATGTCTGTGGTGGCTAAGATATGGTCTATAGTAGGATATACCTTGTCGTAATCGCCCACTCTGAGTGCGCACTCAATAATGAGCTTCATAAGATATTCTCTCAGAGAATCTATCTTGTCGTCGCTTCTTTCTTCGTCGCCATCTTCGATATCTTCCTCTTCCTTCTCTTCTTTATATTCTTCAGGTTGCTCTATATTATATCCTTCAGCGTCATCTTCTGGTAGTTCGTTGTACCATTCATCTAGCCCGTCGTCTATAAAATTATTGCTTATGCCCATATCGATAAGTGATATGGTATATTCTGCCACATCAATTATCTCATGGTATTTTCCAAGACCATAAAGAATATCAGTTAGGTCCAATAACTCCTTCGTACTGAAATTATTGATGCCATCATCTAAATATCTTTGATAAATATCTTGTTGATTAAAATTACTCATTTTTTATCTCCTCCTTTTGTGTTGCGCCTATCTTTAATACATAATACTCATAATAAGAAACTATGAGTGTAGTAATAGGTAGTGCAATAATCATGCCTAAAATTCCAAACATCGCTCCCCATATAGACAATGACAACAAAATAACAGCAGGATTTAGTCCTGTGGCATCGCCCATTATCTTAGGAACTAAAACTGCATCAACAATTACCTGTATAATACCAAATGCTAATACGATGTATAAAACATAAAGTCCGAAACTCTCTCCATATTGAGCAGATTGCACAAGTGCAACAAATAAAGCTGGAATCATACCTAATGTGTGCATATATGGTATCATATGTAGCACAGCAATAAGCAGACCTAGACCAATTGACATTCCAAGCCCCATTATACTAAATGCAATAGCAAATAAAGTACCCACGATAATAGAAATTAGTGCTTGTTTTCTAAAGTAAGTATTCATATAAGTTCCCATATCATGAATCAACTTAATAGAAAACTCTCTGTATTGTGCTGGTACATATTTGTTCCATTTGTCAGACAAATTATCAAAGTCTTTCATAATAAAGAAAAGATAAAGTGTAAACAAAAATATAACTACTGCACCTGCCACATACTTAAGCGAAGCAGAAACCACCTCGAAAGCCTGTGGGACTAAGTCGTTTATAAATTCATCATATGTAAATTCTTTCAGCCATTGCTCAAAATTGAGTGAAGCAAGGAAAGTTTCTAAATGTGGTTTAATAAAACCAGGATATTGAGATGCGTTTTTATTTGAAACAAACTGCTGAGCAAGAAACTGTAAATCCGACAATTCCTTGCTCAAACTATTTAAAATGAAATAAACAAATGTACCAATTAGTCCTATAAGTAAGATTAAAACTATTACTACGCTTGCAGTTCTGTTCTTAATTTTCAATTTATTTTGAAAAAAGTTTACAAACGGATTTAGCATATATGCCACAAACCAAGCCGCCACAAATGGTAACAAAACGTCGCCTAGCATATATACAGCGTATATAAGTAGCGCAAATATGCTTAATCTAATAATTAATCTAACAGTAGAATCTAGTGTAAATGGTTTTTCAAACATTTGCTACATAAATTTAAAATGTTTACATTTGCAAATGTAATTAATAAACATAGTTTATACAATTTTTATGGATAAAAATTCGTTAATATTAGAGATAAAAAACGATTTAAATTCAATTAAAAAACAAGTAGAAGTTACTCTTGCTAAAATAGATGTACTAGAGGCACTAATTAAGTTAGAAGTTAGGAGTGAGGAGTTAGGAATTGTAACAAAATCTGAGAGTAGGGACAATGCGTGCATTGTCCGTGAACTAGATGCAGAAGAGGTTGCAGAACCTGTCGCTGTTTCGGTCGCTGAGCCTGCACCAGAACCAATCGAAGTTCCTGTTGAAATTGCAAAGGTAGCTCCGATTGAAGAGCAAAAGATAGAACCAAAATTAGACAAAGAGTCAGAGAAAGAAGATGTTAAGGAAGAAATAATTCCTAACTCCTCACTCCTCACTCCTAACTGCGAAGCACAAGTGCTTCGCAACCTAATGTCAGTGATTGGCTTAAATGATAGATTCCGTTTCCGTCACGATTTGTTTTCAAATAGCGACGAACTTTTTAGAGAAACTATAGATATACTAAACAAAATAGAAAACTTTGATAGCGCAGTAGATTATTTAATGAAGAAGTTTGAGTGGGACGAGGAAGATGCTACTGTGGTATATTTTTACGATATTATAAAACCAAAATTCTAGTATAATGAAACTATATGTTGTTCCTACACCAATAGGAAATTTGGAGGATATGACTTTTAGAGCCATAAAAGTTCTAAAGGAAGTGGATTTTATACTTGCAGAAGACACACGTACGTCATCGGTTTTATTAAAACATTTCGAGATAGATAACAAACTTTGGGCACACCATAAATTCAATGAGCATCAGTCTGTAGCCTCTGTAATAGAGCATCTTAAAGCAGGACAAACAGGTGCTGTAATTTCAGATGCAGGCACGCCAGGGCTTTCAGATCCTGGTTTTCTTGTGGCTAGAGAATGTATAAAAAATGGAATAGAAGTAGAATGTTTGCCAGGGGCAACAGCTGCAATTCCAGCACTTGTAAACTCAGGTTTGCCTATGGATAGATTTTGTTTCGAAGGTTTTCTGCCACAAAAAAAAGGTAGAAACACTCGTCTTACATTGTTGCAAGAAGAAACTCGTACCATGATATTTTATGAGTCTCCATATCGTGTGCTAAAAACTTTGAAACAATTTGCAGAATTCTTTGGGGAAGATAGACTAGCGTCAGCTTCTCGCGAAATCTCAAAGCTTCACAATCAAACAGTTAACGGTACTTTGGCAGAACTAATAGAGCATTTTACCAAAACAGAACCAAGAGGGGAGTTTGTGCTCGTAGTAGCAGGTGCAAGCAAGGATTAATAAAAGAGATAAATTAATATTTAAATAAAAACATTATGAAAAAACTTACAATTTTATCAGTATTAGCATTAGCTTTTGCTTTTACTTCTTGTGATTTTGAAACACAAGCATTTAAAGACATGCGTGCTCAGCGTGACTCTATTCAAGCACTTCAACAAACTCAATTAGACGAACTACTTGGTTATATGGACATCGTTCAAGATGTGGATTCTAGTTTTGAAGCTATTCGTGAATCACAAAATATGCTTTCTATGGTATCATACGAAGAAGGTTCACAAGGTGTTAAACAAAGAGTTCAAGAAAATATCTATATGATTAGCAACCTTTTAGCAGAAAACAATGCTAAAATTGCAGAGCTTGAAGAAAGACTAAACGAAAGCGATCTTAAAAACACCAAATTTCAAAAAACTATCAATCGTCTTAAAAAAGACCTAAAAGCTAAAAACGCAGAGATTACTAAATTATACAAAGATCTAGAAAGCAAAAACTTCAAAATTGATAGCTTATTAGTAGAAAATCAAATCGTTGGTCAACGTGCAGCAGAGCTTACAGCGCTATCAGAAGCACAACTTGCTCAACTAAACGCACAAGATGTTGCTCTTCACACAGCATATTTCTTCATGGGTACCAGAAAAGAACTTAGAGCAAACGATATTAACGTAAAAGACAAAGATTCAGGCTATCGTACTTCGTTATTTACTCCTATCGACGTACGTACATTCGATCGTTTAGCTACAGATTCTAAATCTGCAAAAATCCTAACCAAACACCCAGAAGGTTCATATGAACTAACTCGTGGCGAAGACAAAAAATACACTCTAGTAATCAAAAATCCAACTGATTTCTGGAATGCATCAAAATATCTAATCATCCAAGTAAGATAATTGTATAAAAACATTTTTATAGACTTAGATAATACGCTTTGGGACTTTCAGACAAATTCAAAGAACGTCCTGAGCGTATTATTTTTTAAGTATGGTTTAGATAAGTATTTTAAAGACTTTGACGAGTACTTTAAAATATACAGTGGGCATAATGACTACCTATGGGAGCAATATGCTCTAAACAAGATTAATAAAGACGAACTAAACAAAGAACGTTTTGCCTATCCGTTGCGAGTAAAAAAAATAGATATGCCTGAGGTGGAAGAGGGTATGCAAAACAATTATTTGCCCCTGCTTTCCGAGCAAACTGTTCTTATGCCAGGTTGTATTGAAACCTTAGACTATTTAAAATCAAAAGGTTATAAGCTATATCTTGTGTCTAATGGTTTTGTTGAAATTCAACACAAAAAACTCTCAGGAGCAGGACTTTACAAATACTTTGACAAACTTTTCTTTTCTGAAGAAATAAAAGCACACAAACCAAGTAAAGTATTTTTTGATACTGCTATAAAATCTACAAATTCCAAGAAAAACGAATCTATTGTTATAGGTGACAATTTCTTGGCAGATATTCAAGGAGCAAAAAATGCAGGTTTGCACCAAATTTGGTTTTGTACTTCTGCAAGTCCAGATATGTTGGCACTTCCATTTACTCCTACATATACTATAACTCAGCTAACAGACCTAAAAGATATATTATGATAGATACTCATGCTCATATATACGATTCAGCCTATTCAGCCGATGAGGCAGAAATGGTGGCGCGTTGTAAAGAGGCAGGTGTACAGCACGTAATACTGCCAAATGTTGATATGGAATCTTGGGCAGAAATAAAGGCTTTTCATAGTAAGTATCCAGATTTTACATCCGTAATGTTGGGTATTCATCCCACAAGTATAGGAGAAGACTATCAAAAATTAATAGACTTTTTTGATGCTGAGGTTCAGAAAAATGATTATATAGCCATCGGCGAAACTGGTTTAGACCTTTATTGGGATAAAACCTATATAAAAGAACAAAAAATTTCATTCGAACATCATATAGATGTGGCAATATCTAAAGATTTGCCTATTTGCATACATTGTAGAGATTCCTATGCAGAAATAATTGATAGTTTGAAGAAGTTTAAAGGTAAAAACTTAAGAGGTGTAGTTCACGCCTTTAGTTTGTATCCAGAAAATGCAAAACAATACCTAGAATATGGCGATTTTTACTTCGGTCTAGGTGGAGTTATTACATATAAAAATGCAAAATTTCCAGAAAGATTGGGTGAAATTCCATTAGATAGGATTTTACTTGAAACCGATTCGCCATATCTTACCCCTCAGCCTCATAGAGGAAAGAGAAATGAACCTACATATTTAGTTCATATAGCAGAAAAAATAGCCCAAATTTATGGTGTTTCACCAGAGGAAATAAAGAATAAGACTACAGAAAATGCCCAAAGATTATTTTTTTAACACCTTTGAGCGAAGTTTTTTCTTAAAATCTTTGTGTTTTTCTCGTTCTTTTTGTAACTTGCACTCGTTTTAGGAGCAGTGCGTCAAATCTCGTGCTCTTAGCATAGAAAAGTATTCAATAATTTAATTAACTAATAATATTCATTAAAATTAAAAGTAACATGAAAAAATTAATCACAATGCTAGCTGTATTAGCTGGTTTAAGTATGTTTAGTGTTTATGCACAAGAAGAAGTTGCTCCAGTAGCTGATTCAGTAGCAACAGAACAAGTAGAAGCTATCTCAGAAGAACCTGCAGTAGTTGAAGAAGAAGCTGCTCCAGCTGAAGAAGCTCAAGGTGGTATTCACCAAGCTCTAAAACAAAAATTCATCGAAGGTGGTGCTGGCTTCATGAGTACTTGTGCTCTTTGTCTTGTACTAGGTTTAGCAATCGCTATCGAACGTATCGTGTACTTAGCAATGGCTAGCAACGATTCTAAAAAATTATTAGCTGCTGTAGAAAAAGCACTAGAAGAAGAAGGTGTAGAAGCTGCTAAAGCTATCTGCCGCAACACTCGTGGACCTGTTGCTTCTATCTTCTATCAAGGCTTAATGCGTATCGACGAAGGTATCGACGTAGCAGAAAAATCTATCATCGCTTACGGTGGTGTTCAAGCTGGTATGTTAGAAAAGAACGTTAGCTGGATTGGTCTTTTCATTGGTCTTGCTCCTATGTTAGGTTTCATGGGTACTGTAATCGGTATGATCGAAGCTTTCGACCGTATCCAACAAGCTGGTGATATCTCTGCTACTATCGTTGCAGGTGGTATCAAAGTTGCTCTTATTACCACAGTGTTTGGTCTTATCGTTGCTATCATTCTTCAAATTTTCTATAACTTCATTCTATCTCGTATCGAATCTAACGTTGCTGATATGGAAGACTCTTCAATCACTATGTTAGATATCTTAATGAAATACAATGTAAAAAAATAATGTATTAGGAGACTGAATTATGTTAAACAAGTTATCATCAATAGTATTATACATACTTTGCGCGGCGACAGCTGTTGTAGGTTTGTTATTCTACTTAGGTGGCGATATCGATCCTAATGCAGAATACGTTGAACCTGTTTACACAAACAGCTTGATGCTACTTATGTATGCTTTCTTTGCTATTGCTGCTATTATTGTAGTTGTAGCACAATCATTTGAATTTGTTAAAAAGGCTATTGCAAATCCAAAACAAGCAATTAAATCAATTTTAATTTTTGGATTGTTAGCAGTTCTTTTAGTAGTAACATATTTCGTATCAGATGGACAACAAGGTGAGATTTTAGGAGTTGAACCAATTTCTGAAACTTGGGTTAGACTAGTTGATATGCAATTATATTCTACTTACATCCTTACAGCTATAGCTTTAGTTTTAATGGCCGTTGGTGGTTTATTCAAAAAAATTAAATAAGAAAGGAGATTATCATGGCAAGAGCAAAAAAGAAAGTGCCTGAGGTAAACTCAAGTTCAACAGCAGATATCGCATTTTTGCTTTTGGTATTCTTCCTATGTACCACCACTATGGCGGTTAATAAAGGTCTAGCACGTCGTCTACCTCCTCCAGTTCCTGCAGAACAAAAAACTGAGGACTTGAAGGTAAAAGAACGTAACGTATTCGTTGTACTTATCAACAGTAATGACCAATTACTAGTACAAGGCGAATATCTAGAAGTTAAAGACCTTAAAGAAAAAGCAAAGGAATTTATCAAGAACGACGAGAACTCTGAGAATTTACCAGAAAAAGAAGTTATTGAAGTGGAATACTTTGGTAATATTGCAGTTACCAAAAATCACGTAATCTCATTACAAAACGACCGCGGTACTTCATACTCTGCATACATTGAGGTGCAAAATGAGTTAGTAGCGGCTTATAATGAATTACGTAACGACTTAGCTAAAGCTAAATTTGGACAAATTTATGACGATCTTTCAGAAGATCAACAAAAAGCTATCCAAAAGATTTATCCACAAAAGATATCAGAAGCAGAACCTAAAAATTATGGAGGAAAAAAATAATGGGAAGATTTAGAGATAATTCATCTACTAAAGAGATACCAGCTATTAGTACAGCTTCACTGCCTGATATCATCTTTATGCTATTGTTCTTCTTTATGATTTCTACCTCTATGAAGGAAGTTGATTATAAAGTAGGTATTGCTATGCCAGAGGCAACTGAACTACAAAAAATGGAAAAGAAAACTCTTATCCGTAATATTTATGTAGGTAAGCCTGTGGCTAAATTTAGAGCTCAATATGGTTCTGAGCCACGTATTCAGTTAGACGACGCATTTGCTGATGTCAATCAGATTGAAAACTACGTAGTTTCTGAACGTTCTGCAATGCCAGAGCATGAACAAGATTTAATGACAGTATGCTTAAAAGTTGACAAAGAAACAAAAATGGGTATTGTTACCGATATTAAACAAGCCCTACGTAGAGCATATGCATTGAAACTTAACTATGCGGCAACTGAACGTGCAAACAATCAGTATTAATACGTAACTCTCTATACAATAATTAGGGCGACTGCATCAGTCGCCCTATTGTTTTATTAATTATATGAAGAAGATTTTTTTAGTTTTATTTGTATTTCTTAATATTTGCGCCTACGCTCAGGTGCCAAATCATCTAATATCTCCTGTAGATATACCTGTTACTCTTAGTGCAAGTTTTGGTGAACTAAGACCAAATCACTTTCACTCTGGTATAGATATAAAAACCGAGCAGCAGATAGGACTTCCTATGTATAGCATAGATAATGGTTATGTTTGGCGTATATCTATCTCAAAAGGTGGTTATGGAAATTGTCTATATTTAAAACATAAAGACGTGATTTCTGTATATGCTCACTTAGATAGATTTACTCCAGAAATAACAGAGTGGGTAAGAGATTATCAATACAAGAATAAAACTTTTGAAATCGACGCTTATCTTAAGCCAAATGAATTGCCAGTTAAACAAGGACAGCAAGTAGCTTGGGGTGGAAATTCTGGTTCTTCTGGTGGTCCTCACCTTCACTTTGAAATACGTGATACTACAGGAGTGTATGTTTACGATGCACAACCTTTGTATAACGTATATGACAATGTTTATCCTCGTTTCAAGAATATTGCTATAAACCCAGTGTCTGGTTTAGGTTTGGTAGATGGTTCTGCTGCATTAAAAATGTATGGAGTAAAACGCGTAGGCACTGGCCAGTACACGGCTCCAACCATTAAAGCATGGGGTAAGATAGGCATAGAGGTGAAAGCATTCGACTATATGACAGGTCAAAACAACTTCTATGGCGTTAAGTCGCTAAAACTACTAGTTGACGATAAACTTACCTTTAGTTATACCATGGATAAGTTTTCACTAGACGACTCTAGATATATAAACTCATTTATCAATTATGGTCAGTGGCAAAAAACTAGAGATACATTTATGAGATGTTATCTACTTGCAAATAATCCACTACCTTTTTATACCTCTTACAATAAAGGTTATTTGGATATAAATGAGGAAAAAGACTATAAAGTGCGCATTCTTATTGCAGACGTAGTAGGAAATACATCAGAACTAAATTTTGTAATTAAAGGTGTGCAAAAGGAAATTCCGTTGGTATTAAAAGATAGTGGCACATATCTAGATTATAGATTTACATCTATCGTGGAAGGTGAAGGTTATGGAATGGTTATTCCAAAAGGAAGCTTTTATGATAATGTATATTTCGACCATAAAGTGAAATTTGATAGCGCATTAAATGCCAATGTATATCAAATGCATTACCTTACAGAACCTCTGCAAAACTATGCAAGATTATTTATAAAATTACCTAAAGATAGTGTGCCTGCAGATAAGCATTATGTGGCTCGCAAATCGAGAAAAGGTGATTGGAACTATGTAAATACTAAGTTGTACAATGATAGTATCTTGCTTGCTAAAACAAATGCTTTAGGCGATTTTACAGTAAAAGTAGATACTATTGCTCCAGAGATACGTCCACAGTCTCGCACATCAAATAGAATACTTTTAAAACTAGTTGACAAACAAAGTGGTGTGAAAAGATACGAGGGCTATATCAACGGAGAATGGGTGCTGTTTGAAGAAGACTTCCACGGCAGAGTGTCTTATAAGGTAGACAAAAACAGGCTAAAAGCAAAACGCCCATATAACCTAGAGTTTCGTGTCTACGACAACTGCGGAAATATGAGCGAATATAAATTACGTTGGTAATTATAGCTTAACACAAACTTGTGTAACTTGCCCTCCAAGTGGAGGGTTAAGTTTACAAAGTTTTACTTCTGCTTCTACAATTTGTGGAAATTCTTTCAACACAGTGGTTTTAATTCTTTGTGCCACGTGTTCTAATAGATGAGATGGTTTTTCCATCTCTTTTTTTATAGTTTGATATACAGTAAGATAGTTTACAGCCTTTGTTACGTCGTCTGTTTCTATAGCCTCTGTGGCGTCGTATTTCAGACGCATTGACACTGTAAAGTATGTACCCACCTTTTGTTCTAGCTCGTAGCAACCATGGTGAGCATAAAATTGCATATCGTTTATTTCTATTTCTACCATATTAAATGTTTAAACCACCACAACAACTGATTACTTGACCAGTAACGTAAGAAGCCATATCAGAGCCTAAGAATACTGCCACATTAGCCACGTCTTCTACTTTACCTTCTCTGCGTAGTGGAATATTAAGAATCCATTGTTTTTTAGTGTCTTCGTTAAGTACACCAGTCATTTCTGTAGCAATGAAACCTGGTGCAATTGCATTTACTCTCACGCCTCTGCTGCCTAGCTCTTTAGCAACAGATTTGGTTAAACCAATCATACCTGCTTTTGACGCAGCATAGTTTGCTTGTCCTGCGTTTCCGCTAATACCCACAATAGAAGTCATGTTAATAATGCTACCCATGCGTTGTTTCATCATAATTGGGGTGACAGCATGGATGTAGTTGAATGCAGATTTTAGGTTGGTATTAATTACCATATCCCATTGTTCTTCTGTCATACGCATTAGAAGACCATCTTTTGTGATGCCGGCATTGTTTACTAAAATGTCAATTCTGCCAAAGTCTTTCATTACTTCTGCAATTACTTCTGCAGCTGAACTAAAGTTTGCTGCATCAGCTGGGTATGCTTTAGCTGTGCCGCCCATAGCAGCAATTTCGTTTACTAGTGACTCACTGCGTTCGTCAATTTTTCTCACTGTAAATGCCACTGTGGCACCCTTTTTTGCATACTCTAAGGCAATACCTTTACCAATGCCTTGAGCAGCTCCTGTAATAAGTGCAATTTTTCCTTTTAACATAATTAATCTGCGCTTTTCCAAAATGGGAAATTTTGTCTAAATTTCTCCATTGGTTGTTTATCAATTGTAAATGTTCTAATTTCTTCTTTGCCTTCTTCTGCTTTGTCAATTACTTTTCCTTTGTAATCGATGCAAACAGAACCACCAGAATAACTTAAATGATTGTTGTCTTTGCCCACTCTGTTGCATGCACACACGTAAGATTGGTTTTCTATGGCTCTTGCAAGCAGTAGGGTATCGAAAGCAAACTGTCTGTTTACTGGCCATTCAGCCACAAATATCATTAAGTCGTATTTTAGGTCTTTATTTCTAAGCCAAACAGGGAAGCGAAGGTCGAAGCAAATGGCTAGGTTTATATTCCAACCTTCATATTCAAAGATAAGAGGCTTGTTTCCAGAAGTGAAAATTCTTTCTTCTCCCCCTAAAAACAAATGCTTTTTGTCGTAAAATAGTTTGTTCCCGTTAGGGAATACAGCAAAACCTCTATTGAAATATTTATCGCCGTCTTTTGCTATAAAGCTTCCTATGAAAAGAGAATTATATTCCTTAGCCCATTTGCTCACGGTTTGCATGGTAGTGCCGTCGTTTCCTTCAGCAAGGTCTGGAGCAGAAATGGTGAATGCAGTAGTAAACATTTCAGGAAGAACTACTATGTCGCTCTCTGGGAGGTTTTGTAGTAGTTCTTCTACGTGGTTTAGGTTGGCATTTATGTCTTCCCAAATCACATCCATTTGCACTAGGCTAATTTTTAATGTCTCTTTCACGCTAGGCCTAAATCGAAATATTCTGGTTTTTTGGCTGTGATGCCTAAATATCTTTCTTTAATATACTTAATATCAAGAGCTTCGTTGTCGGTAGGTTTGAAAAGGTCTAAAATTTTAGCCTTTTTCTCTTTAAAGTCTAAACCAACAATTAAAATAGGAATATCTGCTTTTTTTGCAATATGATAAAATCCCATTTTCCAATCTGGATTAGCTTTGCGAGTACCTTCTGGGGTGATTGCCAAATGAAGTTCTTTAGCTTTTTTAATTTGTTCGGCAAGTCTGTCTGTTAGTGATGTTTTTTTATCACGTGCCACACCAATTGCTCCATGAAGTTTAAGCCACCAACCCACAAGAATGTTGTCTACCCATTCTTTTTTGATTAGGAATGAAGTTTTTTTACCTAGTGAGCCGTATGCTATTTTACCTATAAGGAAGTCCCAGTTTGAAGTATGGGGTGCAACACAGATAATTAATTTTTTGTCCTTAGGAAGTGTTCCTTCTATTTTCCAAGAAGAAAGTTTCATAAGGAGTTTATAAATTCTCTGTTTCATTATTAAGCAAGTTCTTCAAGTTCTTTACTGATGGTCATAACGTCGTTTAGTAAGTCTTGACCTAGTTTTCTGTAATATGCTTTTACTAATTTTGGATTGTCTTTGCCATCTGGTTTGCCAGCGCGGGTGATGAAGTCATTACTACTTAAGAATATTTTATTGAATAAAACTTCTATTTTGTCGTGGTTTTCTGCTGCGCTCACACAAGAAAGTTTGAAACATTCTGTTAGAAGTTCTGCATACAAGTAATTAATGTCTTTTTTAAGTGCTTTTCTACTAGCCATAACTATAAAATTTAAAATTTGTACTACAAATATAATGTTTTTTTTACGTAAAAACGCAAGCAAATTCTTATTTTTGTACAAAATAGTATGTTCACTTTTATAAGTGCCAAAATAATGATAAAAAATATTTTCTCGATACTAATTTCTACATTTATTTTGCTCACAGCATTAGTGTCTTGTGAGGCAGATAAGATAAGCACAGATACCACTCTGATGTTAAACTTTTCGTCTGATACAGTACGTTTCGATACTATATTTACCAGCCAAGGCTCTGCAACATACAAACTTAAAGTGTATAATCCTTCAAAAAATAGAGTCTTACTAGAAAGTATAACACTAAACGAGGCAGAAAACTATAAAATGAGTGTCTCTGGTATTTCTGCAGATGTAGTGAGCAATACATATCTAAATGCAGGAGATAGCTTGATGATTTTTATTCAAGTTTTCATCGATCCAAACAACGATAAAACTCCTTTTATAGTGCGAGATAGTATAGATTTCTTCTTTAATAATCACACACAAGTACTTCAACTTGAGGCGTATGGCAGAAATGTTAAGCGCTTCAAGAATAAAACCATATATGCAGATACCACTATCACAGCCTACATGCCAATTCTTATTTCAGACACCTTAAAAGTAGTAGAAGGCGCCACACTTACCTTAAAAGAAGGCACTAAACTCTATTGCCAAAAGGCATCTGTTATTTTGGTAGAAGGCACTTTAATATCAGAGGGTGATATTAATAATATGGTAGAAATACGTGGTGATAGAGACGACTTTATGAATACCGTTCCGCCACTAAGTTACGACCAAGCATCTGGTCAGTGGGGAGGTATTAAAATTGCATCTTCAAGTTTTGGTAATACATTAGAATATACAGATGTGCGCAATGCCGATTTTGGTATAGTAATAGACTCTACTTCTACAGAAAATACAACCCTTACGGTGACGAGTTCTGTTATTAGAAATATGTTGTACAATGTTATTTGTGCCAATAATGCCAAGGTAGAAATATATAACTCGCTGTTATACAACGCAGGAGAGAATATCTTACATTTAAACGGTGGTGAATATAAAATAATACATTGCACACTTACCAATAATTATTCATTCTCTTGGGGAGGTAGAACACAACCAATTTTATATTATTCAAACAAAACCAATGCTTTGAAGGCAGAAATGTACAACTCTATAGTTTATGGTAATTATTCTTCAGAGATAGATTATAAATTAGACGAAGAAGGTTTGCCTGCTGAGTATGTATTTAAAAATTGTTTGGTAAAACAACACATGAAAACAGTGGATACCAATATCTATGTAGACTGTATTATAAACTCTTCTCCTAAATTTGTTTATGAAGAAATAAAAGATGATACATATCGTGTTTATGATTATCATCTAACATCTGCCTCACCTGCAATTGGCTATGCTTCGAGTGAGTATTCTTCTTTATTCCCAAATGATTTAGAAGGAAATGAACGCTTGTTAGATGGTTCTTCAGATGTAGGTTGCTACGAATATATTCAATAAAAATATGAGAAAACTAATTTTACTACCATTCTTAATCTTTTTGCTCTCCACTTTGCAAGCATATTCACATTATAAAGTAATGTTTTATAATGTGGAAAACTACTTTGATACAAAAGACAATCCAGAGACCAATGATGATGATTTTCTTCCTAGCGGTAAAAGGCATTGGACCAACAAAAAGTATGAAGAAAAACGAAATTCTATTGCAAAAGTAATCACTGCAGTAGGAGAGGGTACTCCTGTGGCTATAGTGGGTATGTGTGAGGTAGAAAACGATTATGTTCTTACTTCTTTGGTGAAATATTCACCGCTAAAAAACTATGGTTATAAGTTTATACACTACGACTCAGCCGACAAACGTGGCATAGATACTGCCCTTTTATACGATCCTAAGCAGTTTACTCCTCTGTCAAGCAAACCCCTTAGAAAAGAATTTTCAGATGGCAAACTCACTCGCGATGTGCTCTATGTAAGTGGAAAAACTTCTTTTGGAGATACTTTGCACGTGTTTGTTTGTCATACCCCATCGCGTTTGGGTGGTAAAAACCAAACAGAGCATTATAGGGTGGAGGTGATGTCGATGGTG
The DNA here is from genome assembly GCA_045611845.1 of Candidatus Enterocola sp. Lineage (GTDB taxonomy): Bacteria > Bacteroidota > Bacteroidia > Bacteroidales > Paludibacteraceae > Enterocola. The sequence goes on from JAZKXZ010000025.1 coordinate 285,323, forward strand.
CGCTCGCATTGCGATAGCATATTTTCTATCTCCCCTAAAGCAAACATTATAATAATGGGAGATTTCAACGACTCACCAGAAGATAAAAGTATATGTGAGACCCTTGGCGCAAAGCCTCTTTCTCAGCCATACGAAACCACTTCTTTGTATAATATGTTTTATCAATTTGTAGATAACCCTTTTATTGGTACTCATAAATACCAATCTCAGTGGAGTGTGTTAGACCAAATAATCGTGTCTGGAAATCTGCTAGCCTCAGGTGTAGTAAAGCCAACCAGTGCTTATATTTTTAAAGCACCATTCCTTTTAGAAGAAGACAAGAAAAATATGAATTTTCGTCCAAAGAGAACATACAATGGACTTAAATATAACGCAGGTTACTCAGACCACCTACCAGTAGTCCTAAAATTCTGCGAGTAAGCGAGAGCAGAAGCAAAGTCTACTTTGATTATGCCGAGCGTGAGCAGAATCACGGACGTAGTCCGTAATTATTTTAAAGGGTGATTTTGTCGCCTTGTTTGTCCTCACAATCCTCATTTACTACCAGTAAACTCCGGTTGCTCGGACTGCACAAGTCTAAAACTCGCCTCTTTAAAACCAATTCTATGGTTTAACTCCTAATTCCTCACTCCTCACTCCTAACTGTTTTTTGCATTCGCAAAAAACGAGAAATGTACATTGCCATATTTTCGCATTTCAACGAAACGTGGGTGTGCTGAGAAGTCGTAGTCTCTGCCGTGTTCTAAAATGAAGATGCCTTCCTCTGCAAGTAGATTGTTGTTTAAGACTAAGTCTGGAAGTTTATCTAAGTCTTTAATTGCATATGGAGGGTCTGCAAAAATCACATCGTAGCTACCTTTGGCAGACTCTAAATACTTAAACACATCAGCCTTTTGTAGGTAGTAATTTTTTACATCTAGTTCTGCGCAAACCTTTTTTATATAGCCTATATGAGTATGGCTTAGTTCTATACCAACCACAGACTCTGCGCCTCTAGATACAAACTCTAGTCCGATGCTACCACTGCCAGAGAAAAGTTCTAGCACCTTAATGTCCTCTAAGTCTATTTTGCCTGCCAAAACATTAAATAAACCTTCTTTGGCAAAGTCGGTTGTTGGGCGTGCTTTAAGTTTTGTTGGAGGTGTAAAACGTCTTCCTTTAAGTGTTCCGCTTATAATACGCATATGTCTGAAATATTATTAGTAAGGGAAATATGTTTCTTTAAAAGGTTATAGTGGTCTTTATCGCCAGAAAGGTATAGTTCTGTAGTTTTAGTAGGCAGGTCAAACTGTTCATAAATACTTCCCACAAAATACAGAGTATCTGTAGGTTTCTTTATGCTAAAACTATTGCTCAGTAGTAGTTTACCATTTTCTACTAAATGTATAAAAAGAGTATTGTTTGATTGTGTTGCCCACACTTCTTTTGTGCCACTACTTTTACTATGCTCTATAGATTTTATTATGTTTGCAGAGCTATAGTGATGTATTTTGTTTAAAGGTAGGTGAGTGGTGATAAAGTTGTATAGACCTTTGTGAATGCCAAAAATGCTTATCATATCGTGTCTGTCTAGCTCTTCCGACATTATAATATGATTTGCATTTACTTCTGGAAAGTTTAGTTTAAATGCAGAAATGCAGATGTCTTTGCCTGCAATTTCTCGTGGAATAATGGTGTAGAATGGACTATCTATGTAAATATCCCAAATGTTTGGTTCCTTCATTAGGTCTTCACATAGGCATATAGCCATAGATTTGTGGTAGTTTTCATCCGTTTTGTCGAATGAAAAGCTCTTACACTCTCCATTTACGCAAAAAGAAAGCCCACCCGTAGAAAAACGGATGGACTTACTATTATTTTGGATATTATTCCCAGTTACCTGCATTATTGTTAGCCTGTTCGATGTCACCGAATTTAAGACCAGGGAATTTTTCTAGTTTTTCAGTTGTTTCAATTAGGTTGATAAGCTCTTGTTTATCTAAGTCGTTTAGATAAGATTCATATGGAGCTTTAGCAGCCATAACTTTTACTTTAATACCAGCAGAACCAGTAGTAATTTCGTCTTTTTCTAGAGTAAATTCTTGTCTTGGAGAAGAGAAAGGAATATAACGTAGAGAATCTACTGGATAGCCTTCGCCAAATAGATTTTCTAGCATACTAACGTATGTGGTATCACGTTTGATAAGACCTAGTTTAACAGCTTTCTTTTCGGTCATACCTTCTTCTAGTTGTTTGTCGGTAAGTTCACCTTCTTTTAAGACGATTTTAGCTTTGTCGTTTTTGATGAAGTTGATTAGAGTATCGAAACTAGCGGTGTAGTCACCTTTGATGTTACGATATTCTGTTTCTGCACGACGGATGTCGATTAAACGTTCTACGATGACTTTTTCACGAGCATCTCTTACTTCGTTGAACTCAATTGGAGTCATGATACTGTCGTAGCAAAGGAATGCTAATGTGCAAGCCGCTACAATAAGTAATAGTTTGAATACGTTATTCATATTGTTAATTTTTTGTGATTTTCATAATACAAATGCAAAAATAAAGAATTTTATTTATTTCTACAACTTAAAAATGAAAACTTTTAACCTACTTATTTAATTTTTTACCACTTTGGGGTGATGCCTAGGAATAGTTGGAAGTTGATGCCCGGCATTGGGCGAGAAAGTACAGACAAATATTCCTCGTTGAAAAGGTTGTTTATATTGAATTTTATAGAAATATCAGACCACGAAAATTTAAGAAGTTTTTCAATGGTGATATTGCTCATAAAGTATGTTGGCAGTTTGCCAGAAAGAGTTAAGTCGTTGCTAGACATGGTGTAACGTTCGCTATAATAACACCATTTGTATGTAAAAGAAAATGTTTTCCAACTAATTTTTCCGTTTACGCTTGCAGAATAAAGTGGCACGTATGGTAGTTGTTTGCCTATAGATTGGTCGGCAGGCGACATAGGCTCGCCATTGTTTATAGACGGAGTCCACGAAAAAGTGCCGTTTAGCGACAAACTCCAGTTTTTTGCCCAATAAAATGTGGTATTTGCATTGAGTTCCACACCGTAGGCGTGCACGTCTTTTATATTTTTTGGAGAAAAGAAACCTTTGGTGGTAGGAAGCCAGATAATCCAGTCCTTCACATACGAATCAAACCAAGTAATGCCACCAGAGAGTTCGTAAAGTTCCTCTCTACCCATTTTAAATGTAAGTCCAGCGTCATATGTCCAACCACTTTCTTTTTTTAGGTCTGGGTTGCCACCTGGCTGAAAATATAGGTCGTTGAGCGATGGGAAACGGAAGTTTCTAGACACAGAGGCCTTGGCAGTAAGGTTGATACGAGGCCAAAGTATACCATCGATAAAAAACGCAGGAATAATTGGCGACCAATCGGTACCAAACATTTCTTCTCTCAGTGTTAACGACATACCAAGTCGGTCTATTGGTTGCCATTTCACAGAAATTGCTCCAGAAAGTTCTGCTCTGGCTTTTTTATAACCCACTATGGCTTGGCTTCCATCTACTTTTATAATGTTTTTGTCTCTGCTTTCCACAAAGTGCTGATAGAAAGCTATATTGGCGGAAAACAACCATTTCTCACCAAGAAAATATTCGCCGTCGGCTTGCACGTATGCGGTGTTGATTTTGCTTCTAGACTCGGTCATAGATGCCATAGTGCCATTGCCTACATCGCGTTTGTAGTCGTATGCCATGTAGGTATATACGTAACCTGCTTTTGCAGATGCTTTCCAAGCGTTTTTCAAAAAATCGTACGATAGCACACCTCTAAATGTTTGCTCACGTTGCACGTTTTCAAAACTTGTGTCGTCGGCATAGTCTGTGGTGAGCATTGGAAGTTCACGTTTCGACTGCAAATACCAAGCATTTAAACCAAATTTGTGTCCTGTACCAGTGTTGTAGTAAGCCTCTTGCAGGAAATGGAAGTCTTTGTATGCTCCACTTTTATTTTCCTCTATTGGGTAGTATTGACCTATGATGTTCATGTCTTCATCATAGATGTTCTCTTTTTTGTCGTGGTTGCGATACTCGAAATTGTTCGGCGAGGTGGACAACACGGCACGTGTTGAAACCTGCCAATGCTTATCTCCGTATGTTAGGCGCAGAAACTCGTCGAAACTGTTGAAAGACCCAATACCTTGTATATACTGCAAACCAAAGCCATGAGCATTGGCAGGTTTCGTGGTCATACTGACCAGTCCACCTAAGCCGCCACCAGTTTGGTTCACCGATGAAGTGCCATGGAGTAGCGATGCGTCATCTATAAAATATGACGGAATCATAGAAAAGTCTGTGCTACCTAGCATTGGGTTGTTGAGTTTCATTCCGTTCCATGTAACCTGAGTATGCGAAGGAGAAGTGCCTCTAAAAGAGACTGTTGAGAGCGTAGCTCTACCGTAGTTTTTTACGTAAAGCGAAGAGTTGTAGGTAAGCACATCGCCCATTGAGAGCGATATGTTTTCTTTAAGCTGAGTAGAGTCAAAAGCAGTTTTCTGCACCCCAATTTCTTTTAGTGGACGTTTGCCATAAATGGTAACATCGTTTAAAGAAATGCCCTTGCTGAGCATGTCAGAAGAGTACAGATTAAGCGACAAAAATGTCCAGAATAATCCTAGTAAACAGCTTTTTATGATTTTATTTTTCATTTTTCCAACTAAAAGCACCAGGGATTATACCTGCATAAAATTCTGAGATCAAATGTCCAGAGGCATCGTATCTATAGATTTTGCCTTGCTGAACATAGTCTATAGCATCTGCCACATACACGTCGGAAGTGTTTGGGCACACAGTTAAACCATAATAAATAGTTCCTTTGTCTTCCAAAAAAGGTTTTTCTGGCAAGAAATCTGACTCAATTGGCATTTGCCAAATAGATTTGTTTATCCAATAAAGTGTTCTTCCGTCGCCACTAAGTTGCAGTTCAGAAGGGCTATCGCCATATTCAAACGGATATTCTCTCTCCACTGTCATGTTTTCTGGGTTAATACAATATAGATAGGGCGCCTCACTTCCGTATGGAGAACCTTCGTAGCCACCATCGGTAATAGTCCATAGTTTTCCTTCTGCATCTAGCACCACAGAAGTAGGTTGAATGCCCACTTCTAACTCTGCTACCACTTCGTCTGTCTCAGTGTCTATCTTTATAATACGGTTTTGATAAGACCAACAGTTTACATACACATACTTTCCTTTTTGCACTATCTGTTCGGTACTGCCACTTTCCATGGTCATATTAGGGATTTGTATATAACCAGTAATCTCATACTTTTTAGGGTTGACAATAAAAATTCTGTTGTCCCAAAGTTGAGTGATATAGGCTTTAGTATCAGAGACAAAATGCATATAACGTGGTGAAGTAAGGTTGGTTATGCGTCCTACTTCTTTAAAGGTAGATGTGTTTATTGCAAACACCACATGAGAATTGTTTACCACAGTCCAACCTATGCCGCCGCGAATAGTCATAGACTGTGCCACGTCGCCAAGTTTCATTGCATTTGCCCTAAAAAACACCTCATTATATATAGAGTCTTGCTCAGGGTCGTAAAACGAAAGCGTTGCATTCCCGTACTGAAAGTTGCCCTCATTTATCACAAAAAGCCCCTCGTCAGACACCTTAAACGGTTCCTCATAACCATAGTCCCACTCCATACACGAAGTAAGCACCACCGACAATATCAACGCAATCTTTAATCTCACAACTCAACTACACTTGTTACTTCACATGAAACTTCTCCCAGCCAGTCACTCTTACTTTGCACCGCAGACTGTACCTTCACAAAATCTATAAAATACAAATCCACAGGCTTGCCTTCCTTATCAATGGCATTAGAAATCTTAAATTTATTCATTCGAGGAGCATCGGCAGGTCTATCCACTGCACTAAAGTTGTCTGCATAGCCCCATTCATACTCAGGCAGTACCCAATAAGAACCTTTGCCAGATTGGTCATAGTTTCTTGCCTCCAATTTTGTACCACTTAGAGTATAAGCATCTTCCTCTATCCACAATGGATAATAATACTCTTGGTCGTGAAAGTTTTTTAAGTAATCAATTTCGCCTTCGCCGCCTTTATTGTCGGTCCATTTTACAGGTTGTCCTGGCTCAGTAGGGCGATAGTAAGTCACCTCATAATCTTGAATTGTAGTTGCCTTTCCTGTTTCAGAACCCTGTAGTTCATACCATGTGTCGTTTGGCAAACCATCACCATTGGTGTCTTGCATTACCCATACTACACCAGGTTCAGAAGAATTTTTAAACATATTTCCCAATATTCCGAAATCATAACCTCCAGTATTATCAATACTATGGTCGAAACCAACCACAATATATCCTCCAAATGCACCAAGAGAAACAAATAGGTTCTTCTTTAGGCGTTTCATTGCATAGTCATTTGCCGCAAATATGGTAGTTTGACTTCCATCGAAACCACCTGTTTTCAGTTCATTAATAAACTGTCCTGGAGCAGGCATATATTCATAAACTACATTGCAAGTATCATTAGAAGCACTTGTTTTAGGTCTATAAACTTCAAATCCATCAGGATTAGAAGGCTTCACAGGTTCAGCATCTCCAGTACTTCCAGTACCTCCAGTACCTTCGGTTTCTCCAGAAGTAGGAGGAGTAATTATTTCACTAAAATCCTCGTCGGAATTGCAAGAAACCAAGGCAAGCATTAGAGCGCCTGCCAAGGTAAATAGAATATTTTTATTGAACTTCAACATTATCAAATGCAAAATATAGTGGTGTTTTATAATATTGTGCGTAACCGTAATCGTCTATCTGAGCTTCTTCCATGTGGAAACTAACAGAAACTACTTCGCCTAAAGCGCTTAAATCCCATTTAGTCCAGTCAATTGCCCAAGTGTCATAATTATTGCCTTCTGCTAAAACAATTTCTACAGAACTTTCACTTCCATCAGCCTTTTTGCCAGTGGCAACAAGTTTTAATACGTCATCATCATCATAAGCCTCAGAAAACTGGTTGCCATTCAACATACAATACAATGTAACGGCAGGTATGCAAACATACATACTTTTAATGGTGTGAGCATCCCCGTCTGCAAAACTAAGAGTGTTTTTTACCTCAGTGTTTACTTGAGAGTCATTGTACGCTATCGCAAAATTGCTAGAACCATTTGCACCAGATTCATTTAAAATAGACAACTGATGATTGTAAATGTCATAGTCTTGCTCCATAGTTTCCAATGTGGTAGTGATATTTGAAACTACCATGCCACCACCAGAAAGTGAATATCCACCCCAGTTGAAAGGGAATGTATGAGAAAGACCAGTATTATTTTCGTCAGTCCAATTGTATGTAGCATTATTGTTCACCATATCATAAATTAGAGCACTCATTCCGTATGCTTGCTCAGAAGCAGCAGGAATTAAATCCGACCATTTTTCTACATTTACACCGCAATAATCCAATGAATATGCAGGAAATTTTGCATCGCTATCCTCAAAAGTAAGCACTTTAGTGGTAACCACAGGCTTTTCTGGTCCTTCTGGAGCAGTAAAACTAATTTTCTCTACATCAGAAACTGCATAGGTTTCTACAGTGCCATCTGTTTTATAAACATAAAAATTTGTTTGGGCGATAGCCATCAATGGCAATAAAAACAATATAGTGTGTAATATCTTTTTCATAAGTTTATTTTTTAATGAATTTAATACATTGGTTATTAACTTTTAAAATATAAGTACCTTTTGTTAAGTCACTTACCTCTACTTTGTTTCCTCTCTCGGTCATTAGGCATTTGCCAGAAAGGTCATAGATAAATAGAGGTTCTGTTTCAGAAACTCCCAAAACATTCAAGGTGTTTACCACAGGGTTTGGATAAGCATACACTTTGGCTTCTGCAGATTCATCTATAGATGTTGGCACATCTTGCATCGTACCAAATAGCAAGGTTTGAATACCTTCCATTTGAATGCCATCTTTACCCACTAGGGTCATAGACGAACTACCTCGATTTGTTTCAAACAAAATTTCTTCCACAGACGCGAGTCTGTACTCATACTCATTACCGTCCGATGTAATAGCCACCACAGACGGTACTTGTGCTGATGCTGTGAGGTATCCCCCTACAAGCATCACAAGAACCAGTAATTTTTTCATAAATAATGTAATTAAGTTATAAACTATTCCTTTAGGTCACGGATATAGAATACACTTAAATACATACCTAGCTTATGATAAAACTATACACATATAACTCTCTCGTTACTAAGTAAATAGTATGACACACAAGTAAACGAGATAAAAAATAAAAAAAAGGCTAAATATGCTTTAGTTGATTCTTTACCCGTAATCCTGCAGGTCATAAATCTTATGTTTTGCGTTAGGTAGGTCTTCTGACTCGTTCCGTTTTTTACGCCTTCCCAGCTAAAAAGCCAGTGGCAAAGTGTGTAAAAAATTTTTATCCCTTTGGGAGAATCCCTTATGTGGAATCCTTCAGGGAGGAACTTACAGCAACAGGCATTGTTTTGGATTTTCACCAAATTCCCTTTTCACTCATCTGCCGAACGTGCAGACTAAGCGCCTAATGCGATGGCAAAGGTAGTAAAATTTTTAATAATACAAAAATTTCCAAAAAAAATGTGATAAATTTGCAGTCTGAAAATCTTACCTATGTTATTCAAACACTGCATATTAAAACACTTTAAATTTGAGCCTACCAAGGACCAGACCACGTTTATCGACCTTTTTGCATCGTTTATGACAAAAAGAGAGTCGCATAAAACTTTTTTGCTTAAAGGATATGCAGGTACAGGTAAAACCACACTTGTGAGTGCACTTGTAAAGACATGTAAAGAACTAAACATACCTATTATTTTGCTAGCACCCACAGGTAGAGCAGCAAAAGTGTTGGGCAACTATTCTTCTGCACCAGCTTCCACTATCCATCGCGCTATTTATCACAAAAAATCTATGGATATAGCATCAAACTTTGTGTTAGGATTCAATAAGATTTCAAATGCTCTTTTTGTGGTAGATGAGGCATCTATGATAAACACCTCTAGCGAAAGTTTTTTTGGCACTGGCGACTTGCTTTCAGACTTGATAGAGTATGTATTTTCAGGAGCACCAAATACCAAACTTCTTTTGCTCGGCGACGATGCCCAATTGCCTCCTGTTTTCCAAGAATACTCGCCAGCACTAGATGTGAAAAAACTAGAAAGTATGGGGCTTGATGTTACCTCTCATACACTCACAGAAGTGCTTCGTCAGTCGGAGGAAAGCGGTATTTTAGTCAATGCCACACATATTAGACAAAATATAGAAAGTCCAGAAAGCCTGCAACTACAATGTTTTCCAGATGTGATAAGGGTAGATGGCAGCAACTTTGTTGAGTGTATAGAGCAATCTTTTGCCACAGTAGGTATGGAAGAAACATTGATAGTGACTCGCTCCAACAAAATGGCAAGCCTTTATGCAAATGGCATTAGAAATAGAATCCTTAGCAAAGAAGGAAAACTTTCCAATGGCGACAAACTAATGGTGCTAAAGAATAACTATTTCTTTGGTGGCGACTACGGACTAGAACTGATAGCCAATGGCGATATGGCAGAAATTGTTCGTATAGGCAAAACAAAAGAACTATATGGAATGAATTTTAGAGATTTAACTCTCTATTTTTCAGACTATTCATACGAAATAGATGTAACCATACTCGAAGAGTCTCTCACATGCGTTACTCCTGCCGAACTGCAAGAACTCAACACAAAACTTTTCAAGGCGGTAGAAGAAGATTATGCTCACATAAAGTCTAAAAAAGAGCGTTACAAGAAGATGCGAGAAGATAAATATCTTAATGCTCTGCAAGTGAAATTAGCGTATGCAATTACTTGCCACAAAGCTCAAGGTGGTCAGTGGAAACACATTTATGTGGATATGGGACGCATAGCAAAAGACGAAATAGATATAAGTTTTATGCGTTGGCTCTACACAGCAGTAACTCGTGCCACAGAAAAACTGTATTTAATACAGTTCTCCGATGATTATTTTAAATAAAATTATTACCTTTGTGAATAAACGTTATTTAAGGTTATGAAGATAAAAACACTTATATTTTTAACATTAGCAATATTTGGTTTCGTCTCTTGTGTAGATGACAAGTACGATTTCAATAATTTGGATACTACAGTGGAGCTTGAAACAGAATTGGTGGGTCCACTTGCATATTCAAAACTCAACATTGTGGATGTACTTAGCATAGATTCGTTGGGTGAGTTTGAGATAAATATAAACGGAGATACTCTGATTATTGTCAAACAAGATAGTCAATATCTTGGCAACGACCTTATAGACCAACTTCAAGTGCTTCCATCTACTACATTCAACCTAAATGTGCCTGTAGGTCTGCTAAGTTTGTTGGAACCTACCGAAGCAGAAATCAATTATGATTTAGAACTAAAATTTCCAAATATCAACACCAACGAAAACGAACGTTTGGATAGTATATTAATGGGCCAGTCAAATATAGATGTAAGAATCAACTTCCCAAAGAAAATGAAGGAAGGCTCATTTTTAAAACTTACATTTAAAGAAGATGAACTTTTACTTAATCCAGAAATATACCCAGAGAATGCAATAGAAATAGACCTTACCAATATAGATGAGGAACATCCACTAATCGAAACACATATCAATCTGTATGGTGCTATGCTAAGATTATCTGGTAAAGATAATATTCATATAAACTTTACTGGTTTTGTGAGCACAGTAAAAGATATGGATATTTCAAACGTGTTTGAAATTGCCTTAGATTGCTCACACATGATACCACACGTTACCTTTATCAACATTGGTAATGCACGAGATATTGTAGAAAAAGAAAAGGTAATAGAATTTGATTATGCACAAGATGTGTATCAATCAGGACTAAACCTTCCTTTCTACGACCCAGAAATCTTTATGACTTGCCACAACAATATTGGTGTGCCTGCAAGATATTTTATAGACTATGTAGAAGGTATTTCATCAAGCACAGGCGAAGTGGTAAGAGCCGATTTCAACGGTGAGGATGGTATGTCGATTGTGTTAAATACACCTTCATACGAGGAAATTCAAGGACTATCTCACCAAGAACTTCTAAACTACGACGTATCGAAACTAACAAAATATACAGAACTTACTCTTAATAGAGAAAATGGTCACACCGACCGTTTGTTCAAAATTAAGGTGGACAAACTAAGATACAAATATCGTATCCGCTCAGAAGAAACCGACAGAAGTAAAGTACACTTCTTCTTCTACAATAGCGATATTCAAACAAAAGAAGTAACAAAACTTCCTCTTTGGTTTGAAGGCGACGAGGAAAACCCAGACAAAAACTTCAGACTAACAAGACAAGATACAGTTTCTCTATCTGTAGGCTCGCTTTCATTTTTGCAAGAGGCTACCATTTCAGAAAATAGTAAAGCAGTACTGAAATTCTATTATAAAAACCACTTGCCACTAGGAGTGGATGCAAAACTGAAATTTATAGATAGTGAAGATAACGAAATTATACTTGCATCAGCAAAAGAATTTGTGATAAAATCTGGCGAGGTGGATGCACTAGGTAATGTGATTAAAGAATCAGAACCAGAAGAAATGCTTATGTTGGTTCTTCCTTACAAAGACTTAGAAAAGTTAATGTCTGAACAAGTAAGAGTTGTTTTTGAATATAAACTAGAAAACGAGGAACACAAAAATGTATTCTTGAAGTCAACAGACTGGTTAGACCTTAAGATTATGTTCCATATTACAGGCTCTGCAATTTTAGATGCAGGAGAACTAATGGGCGGAAGTGAACCAGAAACTATAGAATAAACCCAATAAATATTTAGAATATGAAAAAAATAATAGCAATATATACAGTTTTATTATTGGGTTTCACCTCATTGTTTGCTACGCCAAATACAATGTACTTTATGGAATATCTTCCATATCAACAAACAATGAACCCTGCACTACAACCAAGATGTACCACGTTTGTAGAACTTCCTGCAGTGTCAACAGTATCTGCATACGCAAATACAGGTGGCATCTCGTTAAATGACTTGTTTTATGTGAAGGATAATAAATTTGTTACCTTTCTTCATCCAGAGTATGGAAATAAAGATGAACTTTATTCAAAACTAATGAAGTCTTTTGGTGCAGATGTAGAAACAGACATAAGTCTTTTAGGCTTTGGTTTTAGAATAAAAGAAAAAGGCTATTTTACCTTCAACACATCGTTAAGAGTAGATGCTACAGTAGGTTTGCCAAAAGATATAGTTCTCCTAGGATTATGTGGCACACCAGATACTTTAACTGTAAATACCTACGATCTAACTACTCGTGCAATGCTAAACGCATACGCAGACTTTAATGTAGGATATTCTCACAAAATAAACGATGAATGGACAATTGGTGCAAAACTTCATATACTTTTAGGTTTACTAAATGTAAATGCAAAACTTCAAGATGCCACTTTAAATATGTCTCATGAAGAGTGGAATATTTCTGGAACTCTTGATGCAAAAATCTCTCAACCATTGTTAGACTTTACTACAGACGAAGATGGTAAGTTGAATGGTTTCTCATTTAAAGAAAGTTTAGATGACATATTCTCAGCCTACAAGCCAAGTATAGGTGCCGCTTTAGACTTAGGAGCCGTATATCAACCAGTGCCAGAGGTAAAAATCTCTTTCTCTGTAAAAGATTTAGGCTTTATGGTCTGGGATACAGGCACTACAGAGCTAACAGGAGCAGTAGATTATTCATTCAAAGGTGTAGAAATAGGTACTTCTGCCTCTGAGGATAAGCCAGAGGTAGATGTGGAAACAGACGTGTTGTCGAGTGTAAATCTATATGCCAACAACGAGTTGGGTCGCTATACCTCAATGATGAATGGTAAAATTTATGCAGGTATAGAATATAATTTCCTAGACAATATGATGAGTATAGGACTTGTTTCTAAAACCTCATATAACTACAACCACTGGGATGAAGAAATTACTGTAGGCTACAACCTGCGTCCTTGCTCATGGTTTGGTCTATCGGCTAGCTATTCATTAATCTCTGGCAGAAGTAGCACATTTGGTTTAGGAGTAAACTTAAGAATACCACCATTTAGTTTCTATGCTGTGTCAGATTACACACCAGTACACTACTCAGCAGTAGGTATCCCTTATAAAACATCGGCAGTAAACGTACAAGCAGGTTTAGTATTAACCTTTGGTTGCAAAAAGAAAAAGATTAAATACGAACCAGTAGTAGTTGAAGATACTCTTCCAGATCCAGCGCCAGTATCTGCCGAAGTGTCAGAACAATAAAAATAAGAAACATTAAAATATAAAAAAATATGGGAACAATTTTAATATGTGGTTTTGTTTCTGCAATAGCAATCGCAGCATTTATTTATTATAGATTTTTAGATAAATAATTTTAAAACGTAAAAAGGGGAACTGCCTAATATAAACCAAAAGCGCTGCTCAGGAAGAAAATGAGCAGCGCTTTTTTATATTATACAAAGAGAAATTTTACTCGTACATTGCGTTTATCTCTTTTGCAAACAATTCGTTCACTACTTTACGTTTTATTTTCAAGGTGTTTGTTAAGTGACCTTGGTCCATTGTAAATGCGTTTGGAAGCAGAGTAAAGCGTTTGATTTGTTCGTAACGAGCAAGCTCAGAGTTCTTTTCTATAATAATGCCGTCGTAAAGAGCAACCACCTCTGGAAGAGCAATAAGTTCTTCTTTAGAAGAGAATGTTAAGCCTTTGCTTGTAGCATATTTAGATAAATTGTCGAAGTTTGGTACAATAAGCATAGACACGTATTTACGTTCGTTGCCTATTGCCACGCATTGATCGATATAGCTTGAGTCTGAGAATAAACCTTCTAGGTGCTGAGGTGCAATATATTTACCACCAGCTGTTTTAAACAAGTCTTTGATACGGTCTGTGATGTAAAGGTTGTTTTGCATATCTATGTAACCAGCATCACCAGTTTTGAAGAATCCGTCTTCTGTATAAGATTCTGCATTAGCATCAGGACGTTTGTAATAACCTGGAGTAATAGTTTTACCTTTAAGAAGGATTTCGCCCTCGCTAGAGATTTTTACTTGTAGGTCTGGCATAATTTGACCGATAGAACCAATGATGTAGCCTCTATTGTTTAGAGGGAAGCAACATACAGTAGCACAAGATTCTGTCAGACCATAACCATAAACTAGGTTGATGCCAATAGCATGCATAAATTCTAGAATTTCATCAGCAAGTCTTGCACCAGCCACAGGGAAGAAGTTACCATTGTCTAAGCCAGCAGCTTTCTTAACCTTGTTAAACAATGGTTTAGCAATAAATTTATATGCAAGACCAATGTTTAGTGGAGAGTGTTTACCATTGCGATAGTAATCTAGATTTCTGCGTCTGCCCACTTTTATAGCCCATTTGAAGATAGATTTAAGAAGTTTAGGACTGCCATTAATTTTGTCGTTTACTGCAGCATAAACTTTTTCCCAATAACGAGGCACTGCACACATAAGTGAAGGACGTACCTCTGGCATAATCTTAGCAATCTCTGCAGGACGTTTGTTGACATAAATCTGAATACCTTTTTGTAAGCAAAACATATCCCAAGCACGTTCAAATACGTGAGTGATAGGAAGGAATGCCATTGAAGTGTCTTTGTCAGAAGCAGATGTTAAGCGAATGTTGTGAATACGCATTGCTTCTGCATAGTTGTAATGACGAAGTTCCACACCTTTAGGATTTCCAGTAGTACCAGATGTGTAAAGAATGTTTACAAGGTCGTCGTTTGTAGCAAGAGCTTTACGAGCTGCAATTTCTTCTGTACGAGGATTTTTTAAGCCTTCTGCCAATAAATCGCTATAGCGAATAGCTCTTTTTTCTCCTTTTAGGTCGATGCTAGGGTCGATAGCCACAATAGTGCGAAGAAATTTAGATTTCTTTAAAACCTCTAAAGCCACATCGTATTGATATTGCTCGCCAGCATAAATAACACCTATTTCAGAGTCATTTACAATGAATTCCACTTGTGCAGCGGTAGATGTTGCATAAAGTGGCACTGTGATTGCATGTGCAGAGTAGTTGGCGTAGTCTGCCATTATAATTTCGCACATGTTTTGTGAGAAGATACCCACACGGTCATTAGATTTTACACCTAATCCGATAATACCCGCAGCCAGTCCCTCTACAGTTTTGTCCATCTCTCTCCACGAAATCCCCTCCCACAAACCTGTCTCATCATTCCTGCCATAAATAGCTGCACGATCACCATACTTTTCAGCTTGTTGGTGAATCAAGGTTGATAATACAAATTCTTTTTCCATTTTTTAATTGTTAATATTAGTATTGTTAGGATCTTTTACCAATGAAATGTCTGGTTTTATACTGCTAAGCTCTCTTCTAAAACTCTTTTGTTTAATCTTGACCAATGCGTCTTTGCATGCCAACTGTTGAGCTTCTTTTTTAGTATAACCAGTGCCAGTCCCCACTAATATACCTTCTACTTTAAGTTTTGTAGTAAACCTAGATGAGTTAGTTGATTTTTCGTAAATTGGAGGTTCGAAAATAAATTCGTAATCAACTTTTCTGTGTTGAGTCCACTCTATAAACCTAGATTTGAAGTTGATTTCTTGTTTAGCCAACTTCTCTATGTCTATATGCTTTTCTTTAATAAGTTTGAGTATAAATTTTTTGCTTTTTGCGTATCCTCTATCCATAAAAATAGCGCCCATAAGTGCTTCAAAGGCATTGCCATTTATATGTGCTTTAAATTGTGGGGTGTGCTCGTTAGAAGATACAAGTTTGTTTAGACCTATCTTTACTGCTAGGTCGTCTAATGTGGCGCGTTGAACTATCTTTGAACGTAGATTTGTTAGTTCGCCTTCGCGTTTGTTTGAGTAGTTCTGATATAGAATTTCAGAAATGACGGTGCTTAGAACAGAGTCTCCTAAAAATTCTAGTCTTTCATTGTTCTGCAGTCTGCTTCTCGACTCATTACTCACAGAAGAGTGGGTAAGAGCTAATTGGTAATAGTCCCATTTTCTGGGACTAAAACCTAGTATATTTTTTAGCTTGGAATAATTTTGTCTCTCTTTTTTAGAAAGTTTTATTCTTTGTATAAGAGTCAGTATCACAAATTTTATTTGTATTTTTTGACTATTATACTTGCATTGTGTCCGCCGAAGCCAAATGTGTTAGAAAGGGCTGCGTTCACTACGCGTTTTTGTGCTTTATTGAAGGTAAAATTCAGATTATAATCTATATTTTCATCTTCTTCTCCAGTAAAGTTGATTGTTGGAGGTACGATGTCATTTTTTACTGCCAATATGCTCGCTATAGTTTCTACAGCACCTGTTGCACCAAGCAAGTGTCCAGTCATTGATTTAGTAGAACTGATATTTAGCTTATACGCGTGCTCACCAAATACCTCTTTAATAGCTTTTGTTTCAGCTATATCACCTTGAGGGGTAGATGTGCCGTGTACATTGATATAGTCTATATCCTCTGGCTTCATATTAGCATCTTCAAGGGCGTTTTGCATAACTGCAATAGCACCAAGACCTTCTGGATGTGGAGCAGTGATGTGATATGCATCGGCAGATGCGCCTACACCTGCTATTTCAGCATAAATTTTAGCGCCACGAGCCAATGCGTGTTCAAGTTCTTCAAGTACTAAACATCCAGCACCTTCACCCATTACGAAACCATCACGAGATTGGCAGAATGGACGAGAAGCAGTCTCTGGACTATCATTTCTTGTGGAAATAGCGCGCATTGAATTGAAACTACCTACACCAACTTTAGTGATAGGAGCTTCAGCACCACCAGTAATCATAATATTAGCTCGACCTAGTTTAATTTGGTCGAATGCAGAGGAGATAGCGCTTGTACTAGTAGCACAAGCGGAAACGCATGCATAATTGGGACCTCTAAATCCAAATTCCATAGAGATATGACCGCTAGAGCTGTCAACAATCATTTTAGGAATAAGGAAAGGACTGAATCTAGGGGTTCCATCGCCTTTATCGAACTCTTCCAATTCTTTTTCGAATGTTCCAAGTCCACCAATACCCACACCCATGATAACTCCGATTTTGTTCAAATCTTCCGCCTCGGTATCTATGTTAGCGTCAGCCACAGCTTGGCGAGCGGCTACCATAGCATATAAAGATACAATATCATGTAATCTTATTTCTTTCCTATCGAAATGATCTTGGGGATTAAAATTCTTTACCTCGCAGGCAAATTGCGTTTTGTGCTTTGATGTATCAAAATGTGTAATAGGTCCTGCTCCGCTGACTCCATTAACTAATGATTCCCAAAAAGTTGGGACGTCGTTACCTATTGGGGTAAGCGCACCAAGACCTGTTACAACAACTCTTCTTTCTCTCATGTATGAGAATTATTTAACGTTTTTTTCGATGAATGCGATAGCGTCACCAACGGTAGAGATGTTTTCTGCTTCTTCTTCTGGAATTGAGATACCAAATTCTTTTTCGAAGTCCATGATCATTTCTACAGTGTCAAGAGAATCTGCACCTAGATCATTAGAGAAGCTAGCTTCATTAACTACTTGGCTTTCTTCAACGCCTAATTTTTCAACGATAATTGCTTTTACTTTATCTGCAACTGCTGACATAACAATTAAATTTTAGTTAATAATTTGAGTTCTTTTAAACGATGCAAATATAATTATAAATTTACAACTATTCTAATTTTTGATACAAAAAATGCACAGATTCAAAAAATCTGTGCAATATTTAACTTTTAAATTTTTCAAAAAAGTATGTTTTGTAACATATTTGTATTATTATTTGATAGGTGATAACTCCATTACAACTTTTCCGCTTGCATCTTTAAGTTGCATCTTATCGTTGTTATAATCTACACTTGCTACTTGAGAGAAAGCAGAGAAGATAGCGTCTTCTGTACTCATGTCTACGCAAAGTTTTTTGGTGGAACCAACGTTAGTTAGTGTAATTTCATTTTTGTTGTCTGATGTTTTAAATTCACCAAAGAAACTATTGCAACCAGTTGTGCCATAGAAGCGTGCTTCTTCTTTTTGGAAAGATATAAATGGAGTTTCTTCTTCAGAAGAGTTTATTTGTGTGCCAAATACATTGTCAATTTTCCAATCACCAGAAATATTAGCAGCTGTATATTTATTAGAACAACATGACATACACATAAAACCTAATACAATTGATAAAATAATGTTCTTCATAACTTATAAAATTTTAATTGTTTATATTCCTTAGACCTTATATAATATAAAAGGTTTAAAACCTAACTTCTCACTCCTAACTAACGTAGTCAAGTATAATCAAAAACTCCCCATCTGCACTGATGCTACATTTTTCAGAACTACACTCATTTAGCGTTCCTTGCCAAAGGGCAGTGAAATCGTAGATAGGATATTTAAGACCTTGGCTTTTTAGGTTTGTGGCGCCAAAGTTTATAATTGAAATTTGTTGGCCTGCCTTGGTGTCTATTTCTACGTGGTCTTTACATGGAAAAATGCTGCAGTAGTCGGTAAGCATAATTACATTTAGTCCCATTTTTCTATATTCCATAAGCAGACTAATGTTTCCTATAGTGTGGCATTCTCTTTTTCCAGTAGCGCCTAAAATAGCAATATTTTTGTAGCCTAAATCTTTTGCATGGTTAATTGCTTTTGTAAGGTCGTTGGTCTCTTGGTCGTCTACCTGAATAAAAGAAAGTTTATCTTTTAGCTCAGGGGCAATAGAGTCTCCATCGCCAATTGTTGCCATTGGCATTTTACCTATATTAATATAGGTGTTGGCAGCACCGTCGCAACAAATCACTTTTTCACATTCATTTAGCACCTTTAGAGGGAGTGGGTGAGTAGGGAATTCTCCTTCGGCCAATATTACAACTTCTATTTTGTTAAGCTTTAGCATCGTTCATAAGTTGAGTCCATTTCTTATAACCAGCCACAGCCACTATTATATAAATAAGGTATAAGCCAGCAGTGAAGTATAGACCTGTAATTAGATATAACACTACACTAATGAAATTTACAAATATCCAACCAAACCATTGCTCTTTATATTTTTTTGCAAGCCAATAAAGTGAAATAATGGTTGCACTAGAGGCAAGGCCATCTAGTGTGTTGTATAGTAAATCTCCTGAGTCTGAAATTTTATGTAAAACATAGATAAATGCAGCAGAAATAAGCAGCATTACTATTGAAGAGTTTACTAGTACCTTTTTAGGAATGCTAGTAATAGGCAGTTCTTTTTGCTCAGAAGTTTTAGAATATTTCCAAACTAATATACCATAAATGGCAGCAAGAATGTTGTAAATGCTTAAGCATCCCAATGCATAGATGCCTTCAGAGAAATATATTAATGTGTAAATGGCAGACATAATTATATTTACAATCCATAAAGATGAGCTCGCGCGATATTCGTAATAAAGGTAGATTAACCCTAATATCGTGCCTGCTATCTCAAGTATTTGTATTATGTTGCCACTTAAGAAATCCATAATTATTCGTATTTGGCAATTCTACGAAGAAGGTCTAAATCCAAAATTCTGATGCTTCTACCTGTTACACTTACAAGTCCGTCGGTTGCAAACTGAGATAGTGTTCTAATAGCATTAGAAGTAGTCATATTAGATAAACTTGCAAGGTCTTCTCTCGAAAGGTTTAGTATCAATGTTTCGCCATCTTCTAGAGTACCATAATTGTCTCTTAGGTGAAGAATGGTTTCTGCAAGTCTGCCACGTAGGTGTTTTTGTGTAAGCACAATGCCACGAGAGTCGGAAATACCAAGGTCGATAGATAAGAATCTGATAAACTCAAATGCAAGTTTAGCATTTTCGCTTAGTAGTTTTGTGATTACTTCTTTAGGAATTGCAAAAATAACACATGCTTCCACAGCGTAAGCAGTGGTAATGTATCTCTCACCAGCAAACATAGCTCTATAACCAAAAAGTTCATTTGGTTTTATAATTCTCACTATTTGGCTGCGCACGCCAATTCCTTCCTTATTAATTTTTACGAACCCGCTCAACACGCCTAGCAGTTTTGTTGGCTCTTCTCCATCTGAATATATAATAGAATTCTTTTTGTAGCTTATAAATTCTATGTTTGATTCAAGATATACTTGTTCCTCTTTTGTAAGAGATTGCCAAAGTTCTAGGTTTTCAAGTACTTGTTTTGGGTTGTAAATTTTCTTTCTGCTTGCCATTAAAATCAAAATCTATGTTTAGAAAATATGTTTTTCGGCACAAAAATACAATATTTTTCTCAAATTATAGCATTTTTTGCATTTTTTGTGATAATATCATATCTTTGTATGTGAAAATCACAGCCAATTATAACTTGGTTTATAGAATTTACAGTTATTTGATATGGAAAAAATTACATTAGATAAATTGGACGAGAAGATACTTGCGCTAGTGTCTTCAAATGCAAGAACACCGTTTCTAGAAGTGGCACGTGAATGCAATGTTTCAGGTGCGGCTATTCACCAACGTGTGCAAAAACTTATTGGTATGGGTGTCATTACTGGCTCAGAGTTTACTTTAGACCCAGTTAAAGTAGGTTACACCACCTGTGCATATATGGGTATATTCCTTAAAGATGCAAACGACTTTACAAATGTGGTAGACGGACTTAAAAACATACCAGAAGTGGTAGAATGCCACTATACCACAGGTAAGTTTGCCCTATACGTAAAAATTTATGCTCGCGACAACAAACATTTCCTAAGCATAATTCACGACAAAATCCAAAATATTCAAGGCATAGCCTCTACCGAAACACTTATTTCTCTAGGCGAAGCTTTCCGCCGCCAAATCCCAGTTGAAGGCATGGCAACGGAAGAGTAAGATTCCAATATTACTAATATAATTAATATACACCGCACTTCAAGATTATTTGAGGTGCGGTTTTTCTTCATTATGCTTCAACTTGTGTGTTTATTTGAAAATTAACGAACATTAACGTTTTTTTTTTTTTTTTGACTCGGCTTTTCATAAATTTGTTATTCAATTAAATACTAACTTTAGAATCAAATATTATGAAAAGAAAATTTACTATTTTAACTTTCATTACTTTAATGGTAATGAACGCATTTGCAGCACAAGTTACTATAGATGGTATAGTTTATGGTGATAAAGCTGAATATAGTTCTCTGCAAGATGGAGAAGCTATAGTTCTTAATTATACCAATGATCTACCTGCGGCAATGGTAATTGCAGACAAAGTGGAAATTGAGGGAGTTGAACTTACTGTTGTAGCGATTACAGATGGTTTATTTTTGTATAATACTGTACGTACAAACGAAATCACTTCTGTGAAGTTGCCTTCTGGACTTAAAAGAATTGGACGTTATGCATTTGAACATTGTAAAAACCTAGAAACAGTAACAGGAATTCCTACTACACTTGAGTATATGGGAGGGCGTGCTTTTAATGATACTAAATGGATAAACTCTCTAGAAGGAGAAGGTGTATATTTGTTTGGTGGTTGGGCTATAGCTCATAGAGGTGTGGTTCCTCAATCTTTAACAATGCCAGAGGAAACAATTGGTATTACAGATGGTTTCTTGAAACGTGGTCCAACAAGTGGTTATTATAACTTGAAAACACTAGTATTAAACGAGGGATTAAAGCAAATAACTTATCGTGCCTTTGACAATTCTTATTATTTATCAAAAGTAACTTTACCTGCTTCTTTAGAATACCTTGCTTCAGATGGATTCTATGGATGCGGAATTAAAGAATATGAAGTAGCAGCAGGTAATATGTATTATAGCGCAGTTGATGGTATTTTGTTTAATTTAGACAAAACAAAATTGCTTTCGTATCCACCTTACAAAGAAGGTGATTCTTATATTGTTCCAGAAGGTGTGACAGATGTATCAGGAGATGCATTTTATGGAACAAGTTTAAAGTCTCTTGTACTACCAGAAGGAGTTCAAGTAATAGAAGATCAAGCTATTCGTGCAATGAATAATTTAGAAATTCTTATTCTTCCTTCAACTATAACTAAAATGAGAGCTGGTACGTTCTATGGATGTAATAAATTGAAAACAGTTGTTTTAAAAGCAGAAGAATGTCCTGTATATGGTGGAACAGACTTAAGTGCTTCAAATTTTGATAATATGATTCTATATGTTCCATCAGAAAGTGTTGAAACTTATAAGGAAGATTCTTCATGGGGTAAGCTAAATAGTAATGGTAGAGATAATATTAAATCTATAGATTTACTTAATGTTAGTGGTATTACATTGGATCAAACATCAGCAACACTTGTTGCTGGAGAGACAATCACTCTTGTTGCTACTGTAAGCCCAGAAAATGCACTTGATAAAACAGTAACATGGTCTAGTAGTGATGAAGGTGTAGCCTTGGTTGAAGGTGGTGTTGTTACAGCTGTGGCTCAAGGAACAACAACTATTAAAGCTACTGCAGGAGAATTCTCTGCAACTTGTGAAGTGGAAGTGACTGTATCTATACCTACTTCGGTTGAGGATGTTGAAGAGGATACAGAAGAGACTGTTATTTATGACCTTGCAGGACGTCGTGTTAAGGAAACAACAAATGGTATTTATATCGTTAATGGTTCCAAGAAATTTATAAAATAATTTTCCTATATATACAAAACGCCGCACTCAAAGTTTTTTGGGTGCGGTGTTTGTATTTTATGTAAATATCTTGTACTTGTTAATGGAGGTGATTTTATGAATAAAAAGGCTGAAATATATGATATTAGTGCAGAGCTTGCCAAAGAATTTGGCACAGTAGGCACTGCAAAAAGGGCTGAAGCAATAGAGCAAGCTTGGGAAGAATATTTAAAACAATAATGGTATGTCGGAATTTCCGACATACCATTTAAAATATTGTGCGATATAGATTATTTCTTGAAGTAAGAATCTAGGAGTTTGCTAGCAGCAATGAATGAACTTAGTTCGTCATTGCTGATTTTTATTTCCATTTCTTGAAGGCTTGCTTCTATTTCTGGATTTTTGTAGAAGTGGTTGCGTAGTGCTTCGTCGATGGTTTCATACATCCAATATTTAGCTTGGAGTTTACGTTTTACGTCGAAATAACCATTCTTCTTTGTGAAGGCAATATACTCTTCCATCATTTGCCAAACTTCTTCTATGCCTATTTTGTGGAATGCAGAGCAAGTAAGCACTTTTGGCACCCAACCACTTTCGTGAGCAGGGAATAGATGAAGTGCGTTTTGGAACTGGCATTGTGCAAGTTTTGCTTTTTCTAGGTTTGCGCCTTCGGCTTTATTGATGATAATGCCGTCTGCCATTTCCATAATACCACGTTTTATTCCTTGAAGTTCGTCGCCAGTGCCTGCAAGTTGGATAAGTAGGAAGAAGTCCACCATTGAGTGCACGGCGGTTTCACTTTGGCCTACACCTACGGTTTCGATAATGATTTTGTCAAAGCCTGCTGCTTCGCAAAGCACCACTGTTTCTCTTGTTTTGCGAGCAACACCGCCTAATGAACCTGCCGATGGCGAAGGGCGAATAAACGCTTTGTCGCTTACAGATAGCTCTTCCATACGGGTTTTGTCGCCCAGAATACTACCTTTAGATCTTTCTGAACTAGGGTCGATAGCAAGCACTGCAAGTTTGCTACCTTTGTTTACAAGGTGCATACCCAATGCTTCTATAAATGTACTCTTACCAGCGCCTGGCACACCTGTAATACCAATACGAGCAGAACGGCTAGCGTATGGTAAACATTTTTCTATCACTTCTTGCGATAGGGCATAGTGCTCTGGTAGAGTGCTTTCTACTAGTGTAACGGCTTGTCCTAAAATAGAAATATCTCCTTTTAGGATGCCTTCTACATATTCTCCTGCTGTTAGATTTCTTTTTCTTTTTACTCTAACAAGGTATGGATTTACAGATGGTGGCTGTGCAATGCCTTTGTTTACTGTAAGTCCTTTATATTGTGGATCATTTTCTGGATGCATAACTTATAAATTTAGAATTTAACTCCTAACTCCTAACTCCTAACTAGTAACGTGGTCTTAAAACAGTTCCCGATAAGGTTAATTTTCTTGTTGGTGTGTTTGAATAAATAAATATTGACTTTTTAAATTTTCCTTTTATTTCTTTTGGGTCTATCACAAAACGTATTGTGCCACCCTCGTCAAATCCGTATTGGTCTATAAGCTCTCTTTCTAGAATGGTTACGCCAGGAGCTGTAATAATTCTATGAATTTTTAGAGTGTCTAGGCCTTCGTTACAGAAGTTGAAGTCGTATTCAAGGTCTTGTCTTAAGGTGTCGATTACGCCAAAATGGTAACTCTCAATATCTAATGCAAATACTGGGTCTTGACTAATAATGATAGAGTCGGCTGCAATAGAGTCTGTCTCTATATTTAGTTCTTCTGTTTTTAACTCTTTGGCACTAAGGTTGATAGTGGTAAAAAGTAATATACTTAGGAAAATGTTTCTCATACAATAATTTTACGCATTGTAAAGGTACAAAAAAAGAGTGAAACTCGGATAAAGTTTCACTCTTTTTATAATATTTATGTCTCTCTCGAGAAATACACCCTTAGAATTAATTCTCAAGTGCTGGTTTTGGTTTTGGGATAACGTTACCCTTAATATTCAACACAATAACTTGTGCTTTTTCTTCACCTGCTTGCATGTAACGTACTGTAATGCTCTTGCTGAAGTTGCCAGGACGACCTGCTGGGTTGTAAGTAACTTTGATTAAACCTTTTTTCTTAGGTGCGATAGGTTCTTTTGGCCAGTTTGGAGTGGTACAACCGCAAGAAGCTTGCACGTTTGTTAAAGTAATAGCTTTTTTGCTAATGTTTTTAAATTCAAAGTCGAAAGATACTCTGCCATCTACTTCGTTGATAGTTCCAAAATCGTGAACTCTTTCTTCGAATTCAATAGCTTGTGTGTCTTGTGCCCATAATGCTCCGCAAACAGAGAATAGAAGAGCTAATAAAAATAGTTTTGCTTTCATAATGTTTTATTTACGTATTAATTAATAATTCTTATTTATATTGTTTTTAACTCCTCACTCCTAACTTCTCACTCCTAACTCTTTACAATTTTGTTACATTTACAAGACGCAAATTTACATAAAAAGTTTATTAACTCACTATTTTTTATAGTTTTTTTATGAAATATTCCTTTTTAATATATGTGTAATTAAAAATGTAAAGAAATTAATTATCTTTGTAAAAAAAATAAATATATGAAAATTGCGTTAATTGGATACGGAAAAATGGGTAAAACCATAGAGCAAATAGCAATCTCTAGAGGTCACCAAGTAGTAAGTAGAATAGATATAGACAATCAAGAAGACTTTAATAGTGAAGAATTCAAGTCTGCTGATGTAGCTATAGAGTTTACAGCACCAAAAGTAGCTGTACAAAATTATATTAAAGCGTTCAATTCTGGGGTTTCAGTGGTTTCTGGTACTACAGGTTGGACAGAAAAGATGCCAGAAGTAGAAGCACTTTGCAACGAAAAAGGATTGGCGTTCTTCTGGACTTCAAACTTTAGTTTAGGTGTGAATGTGTTCTTTGCTGTGAATAAATATCTAGCAAAAATTATGAACCAATTTGAAAACTATAATGTTTCTATGACAGAGGTTCATCACACACAAAAACTAGATGCTCCTAGTGGTACTGCAATTAGCTTGGCAGATGATATTCTTGCTCAGCTAGATAGAAAATCTGCTTGGGAACTTGGCGAACAAGAAACTGCTTCAGATAAACTTCCTATCAAGGCTATACGTGAAGGTCAAGTGCCAGGTATTCACACTATTAGATACGAATCAGATGTAGACTCAATTACTATTACACATGATGCAAAAAGCAGAATGGGTTTTGCATTAGGAGCAGTGCTTGCAGCTGAGTTTACTTGTGGCAAAAAAGGCATGCTTAGCATGAACGATATGTTAAAATTCTGATTATGGTGAAATTTAAAGATATTCCATTTAAACAATGGATTAAAGCTGCCCTTGCAACAGTATTTTATGTATTGTTTATTTATTGGGTAGGTAATTTCTGGTGGTTATTACTTTTACCAGTTATTTTAGATGTTTATCTAACCAAAATAATTCCATGGACATTTTGGAAAAAGACAAAGAGTAAATTTCTTTACTCTGTAATGAGTTGGGTAGATGCAATTGTGTTTGCGTTAGTAGCAGTATATTTTATCAATACTTACCTTTTCCAAAACTATAAAATTCCTACATCTTCACTAGAAAAATCACTTTTAGTAGGAGATTATTTGTTGGTGGATAAAGTAACATACGGTCCTCGTGTGCCTATGACTCCACTTTCATTTCCACTTGCACAACACACACTACCAATCTTAAATTGCAAATCTTATATCGAAACTCCATCATGGGATTATCGCCGACTTGCAGGTTTAGATACAATTAAGGCATTGGATATTGTTGTCTTCAACTTTCCTGCAGGTGATACTGTGGCACTGAAAGTGCAAGCTCCAGATTATTACACATTATGTGAGTTCTATGGTAGAGACAAGGTGTGGAATAATCCAGAATACTTTGGAGATATAGTAGTGCGTCCAGTGGACAGGCGCGAAAATTATGTAAAACGTTGCGTAGGCCTACCTGGTGATAGTCTTCAAATTATCGACGGTCAAATCTATATCAATGGTGAGGCTCAACAAAATCCAGAAAATCTTCAAAGAAACTATCTTGTAATGACAGATGGAAGAAGAATTTCAGATGAACAATTTGAGAGAATTGATGTGAGTGTTGATGATAGAGTTTTAGTTAATAATTGGAGAAATGGTGATGTGATATTAGAGTCACTTCAATATCCACTAAATGAGAAAAACTCTTATAATCCAGTTTATTATCTGCCTTTAACTTCAAAGGCACTTAATCAGATAAAGAATTTCCCAAATGTGCTAGAGGTGTTAGACGACCCAGATTTATTCTCTCACCAAGTATATCCAAAAGCATATACACACTGGTCTAGAGACAATTATGGTCCTATCTACATTCCAAGAAAAGGAGCTACTGTAGAGGTAAATCTAGAAAACTATCCATTATACGAACGTTTGATTCGTACATACGAGGGTAATGAACTTCAAGTGAAAGATTCTACTATTTATATCAATGGTGAGGTGGCTACTGAGTACACATTCAAAATGAACTATTATTGGATGATGGGCGACAATCGCAACAATTCAGAAGACTCACGTTATTGGGGATATGTGCCAGAAGACCACATTGTGGGTAAACCTCTATTCGTATGGTTGTCTATAGATAAAGACCAACCAGGATTAGGTATCAGATGGGAGCGTTTCTTTAAATGGGTAGATAATATAAAATGATAACCCCTATAGTTATACCAGCATACTCTGGAAATATTCAGTATTACTCGATACTGGCAAATTTCAGAGAGGTATATCTGGAGCAGTATGCTCATTATGTGAAGCAAACTTACAGAAATAGATGTCAGATTCTTACTGCAAATGGAGTAATGAATCTGACTATTCCTGTAGAGAAAGTCTCAGGCGAAAAAATGCTTGATAAAGACGTTAGAATATCAAACACCGACTGGCAACGTGTACACTGGACTGCAATAGAATCTGCATACAACAATAGTCCTTTTTTTCTATATTATTCAGACGATATCAAGCCACTTTACGAGAAGAAATTTGATTTTCTTTTAGATTTTAACCTACAACTTCAAGATATTATTACTTCTTTAATTGGTTTAGAGATAAAACTCGTTCTCACAGATTCATATACAGAACCAAACGAGTTAGACTTCAGAGAAAAACTTTCTCCTAAATATAAGGGTGAAACATTAAATTTTACACCCAAACCATATTATCAAGTCTTTAAAGAAAAATTTGGGTTTGTAGAAAACCTAAGTATCTACGACTTGCTGTTTAATATGGGCAACGAAAGTATTTTAATCTTAAAAGATTCCTACGTATGATGAAAAGATTTTTATTGTATATAATATCTATATTTGTTGTAAGCCAAGCTTTTGCGCAATATGAGTCGGCTGGTATGCCAATGAAATTTACCCAAGAAAAACAGGGTATGAAGCGTAGTGCTTCTAGTTTCTTTATAGATATCAATGCAGATACTACAAAGGTGTCTATCGATGATTCAAACAGAAGATTTGTTTCTGGGGTAACATGTCCTGTGGATATTTCTATGAACGACGGAAACTCATTCGTAGAAGGTGATTTAAAAGTGTGGCGAGTAGGGGTGCGTTCAGAAAATGCAAAAGGTATATCTCTTTACTTTGATAAATTTTTGTTGCCAGAAGGTGGTAAATTGTTTGTTTACAATCCTGAACAAACTGTAGTGTATGGTGCATTTACATCGGAAAATAACAATAAAGAGAATAAGTTACTTATTCGTCCACTTGCGTCAGATTCTGTTGTGGTAGAATATCAAGAACCGCTAGGTGCTTCGTTTGAGGCTCAACTGCATATCTCGCTAGCTACACACGAGTTGAGAGGTGCAAATAAATTTAATTATTCTAATGAATGTTCTCCTCATGCTACCCACGAAGAGAAAACAGAAAAATTAAGACAATCTGTTTGTATGCTTTTCATGGTAGATGATGTAGAATCTTATTGGGGCTCAGGAGCGCTAATTAATAACACAGAACATAAACCTTACATTTATACAGCCGGGCACAATTTAACAAGTGCTAGCGTAGCTGCTCGCACAGTGTATTACTTCAACTACGAAGTGCCAGCACAGGATGAGAATTTTCAAGGCTCAAGACAGTTTACTATGTCTGGTTCTACTTTACTTGCCAGAGATAGTAATGTAGATTTTGCACTTGCGGAATTATATAAAATGCCTCCTGCCGACTATCGACCATATATGGCTGGATGGAATAGAAGCAGTTCTCCAAAAGGACCTTATATGTGCATTCAACATCCATACGGTGATGTTAAGAAGGTTAGTTATACTGATGCAGATTATCTTCCAGTTACATATTTTAGTCTGACAAGTTATAAAACATATTGGGATGTACAAACTTGGTCAGAAGGTGTTACTGAAGTTGGTTCTTCTGGCTCTCCACTTTTTGATGCCGATGGATATATAATAGGCGAGCTAACAGGTGGACGTTCTTATTGTGATACACCTCACTACGACTATTTCTGTCAATTTTCTGCAGCTTGGAACTATTTTGCAGATGAAAATATGCAAATAGCAACCTTTATGTCTCCAAATGACACAGAGATGATGTCTATGGAGGGTTATGATCCGTATGCTGCTTTGCAGGTAAAAAGATTAAGTAATATAAAAGTAGGTGAAGATATTGGATCGTACACAGTTAATAGCACTCCACTAGTAGGGCATACATACAATAAATATACAAAGTTTGCAGAGAAATATGAACTTAAAGAACCTACTCTTGTATATGGCGTGTATATGCTTCCATTCAGAGGTAAATACGATATTTCTATACCTATTACTTTAGAAATTTATTCAGGTGTAGATGTGCCAGAAACACTTCTTTCAAGTACTCTAGTTCACCCTACAGAAGCAAGTTTCTACAGAAGTGGCACACCTTTTGAACAAGATATAGTTAATTATAAAAAACAAGAAATATATGTGCCACTAGAGGTGCCTGTTACTGTAAATGAAAATCTATTTGTAGTTTTGAGTTTAAATTATGATAATATAACTACAAGTAATCTATTTGGAATGTCGTGTGTGATAGAAGAAAATAGAGATTGTACTGCATATTTTTACGACAATCAGTGGAAACCATTTACAGAATGTCCATACGGAAATTTAAATGTGAGTATTTGGTTAGACCCTGTAGTAGCTAAAAGTAAGTCAACAAGTATAGGTGAAGCATCTGAATCTAAATCAAATTTTGCTATTTATCCAAATCCAACACAAGGCGAAGTGTTTATAACTCCTTCTTTCGAGGGAGAATATAAACTATTTGATATGACTGGTAAAATGGTAGGTTCAGGTGTGTTTGATTCTCAAATAAATATTCCTATAAAAGGATTCTATATCTTGGAATTACTTCCAAACACTGGTGAAAAAGAAACTCACAAAATAATCTGCCATTAATGTTATATTCTACCAAAGGTATAGTTCTGCGATTAGTTCAATATAAGGACAACAGTTATATTGCGGAAATTTATACCCAAAGGTTTGGTAAGGTTAGTTTTTCTGTACATCGCCCGCAGAGCAAAAAGGCCTCGATAAGAAATTATCACCTTATGCCTTTTTCTCTTCTTGATATGCAGATTGAGTATAAAGAGAATAGAGATATTCAAAAAATACGTGAAGCTAGTCTTGCAGCAGAGTTTTATGGGGTGGTGGAAAGCCCTGTTAAAGGGCTAATCTGTCAGTTTATGGCAGAGGTGGTGAGTAAAACACTTGAGCACAACAATGCCGACGACCAGCTTTTCGATTATTTCACTTCTTTAGTTGGCACAATCTCTTCTTCTGAAAATTTAGGTACTTTCCCTTTAGATTTTCTACTTGGTTATGCTCAGTATTTGGGTATTTATCCAGACGATGGCGAGCAAAATGAGTTTGTTCGTTTGTTGAGTGCTGAAGATAAAATGCTGATTTTAAAAGCGTTGGAAAATACTGTAGATCTAAGTAGGGCAGAAAGACGCAAAGCAATAAATCTTCTTTTAAAGTATTATCATTACTTTTTACCTTCTATGGGTGCAATCAAATCACTTGATGTGATTACTGATGTACTCGGCTAGGTATTCTTGCTCTGTTTGTCCTGGAGTAGGAATAAGTGTAGCGTTTTGTAGTTTGCCTAGTGCATGTAGGTCCATGATGCTACTATAGCCACTGCGACAAATAATTTCATCTGCCTTTAGTATGTATTCTTGTAGCTCTTCACTGCTCATAAAGTTATACACTTTTACTTTACCCACTTGTGTTATCTTTTGCTCTGCCTCTATCTTTCCTTGCACTAGAATTATATTCTCGTGAGGTTTGCTTTGCAGCGATGCAAGAAGTTCTTTCTCGAAGATACTGCGTTGTGGCTCCGCTCCAGATAAAATCGCTAAAACTAAATTCCTCAAATTACTCGCTCCGCTCGTGATTTCTGGCTGCACTCGGGATAACTCAAGTAAGCTTGGTTCTCCACTCGTTTGCACAGAAATTCCTAACTCCTCACTCCTCACTCCTAACTCTTTAAATCTAGAGAGAATCCCAATGTATTTCACATTTCGTGGTATTATAGCTGGATGCGAAAGCTCACCTGCAAGTGAAAGTTCTACCTCCTTAAAGTCTGGTACCCAACACTCCGTAAACTTATTTATAATGCATCTATGCACAGACGCCACAAAAGCTTCTAAAAAGACCCAAGGTCGTGGCAATTTTATCATAAGTTGGTGTGTGATATAAGCACAAGGCACAGTTTTATGGTATAGCCCAAATCTGTTGTCGGAGATAATGAAATCAATATTTTCCTCCTTTACAATGCGTTTAAGAGCACTGTGTTCGCGAATGCTATAATAAATTAGCCTAGGGAATGCCTTCGCTACTGCCCATACTTGAGATTTGCCTGCAGAATACTTCATTTTAAATGAAGGTATCTCAATGCTCTCAAGAGTAGGGAATTGCTTTTTAAGCAGACTTAAAGACAGACCAGAACCGGCGATAATAACATAATCGCCTTGTTCTATATATCTGTTTATAAGGGGAATAATTCTAGACGCATGACCCAATCCCCAATCTAGTGGTGATATTAATATGCGTCTAGGAGTTTTCATGGAGTAACTAGTGTATTTAAACCTATTTTCTTAACACGTTTTTCAATATCTCTAAGTATATCTTCATCTACGTGCTCTAGTCCTTCGATAGGTACTTTTCTATCTATACTATAGATTTGAACTAGTCTAGGTTGAATGGTTTTAAGAGCATTTATCCATGCTGTTACCTCTTCTTCTGTGGTATTGTCTATGCCAGGACCTTTCACAAACATAGTTTGTACAATGCAATTGTCCTTGAACTGTGCAATCTGTGAAATAAGAGTTTCTACATCGAATTTTGGATTCACAGGTTGGTTAATCTTAAGGATAGTTTCTTTCTTTGCACTATCTAGTTTTAGAATGTTGTTGTCCACTCTTTTAAGAGCAAAAATCACATCTTTGTTTGCTAGTTGCCATGCGTTTGTAAGCACAGAAATTACAGCATCTGGATAATATGTGTTGCGCAAATGGATTACATCTTCTACTATGTTTTTAAAATCTGGGTGCATAGTAGGTTCTCCATTGCCTGCAAAGGTAAATGTGTCTATAATGGCATTTGAGGCTTTAAGCTCTTTTAGTTTAGCTTCAAGCTCTGTTGCAACCTCTTCTCTGGTAGATAGTTTTGTGTCTTCTCTGCCATCTTTGTTTAGTCCACATTCACAATAAATGCAGTCGAATGAGCATATTTTCCCATTGTTAGGTAAAAGGTTTATACCCAACGAGTTTCCTAGTCTGCGACTACGAATAGGTCCGAATATTGTGGTATTAAATAACATTTAATAGTTCTTTTTCTTTTACTTCTACTTTTTCAAATGGGAATTCTGCTAAGATGCCTTCCATAAGTGCAGAAATCTTATCGTTGCAAAGATTTCCAATACTGCCTTCGTGGGTGTGATTAACTGTTTTGTTTGGTGTGAAATTACCTTTTTCAATTGCGAGTCCCACTTGTTTGTAAGCATCTCTAAATGGTGTGCCCTCTAGAGTAAGTCTGTTTACTTCTTCTACACTAAATATTAGGTCATATTTAGGGTCGTCTAGGATGTTTTCGTTGATTTTGATTTTTTCAATCATGCTACGTGTCATAGCTAGAATGTCTATCATTTCGTCGAAAAGAGGAAGGTAAACTTCTTTAATTATTTGTAAATCACGGAAATAACCAGAAGGTAAGTTATTTATAATCATTGTGATTTGTTGAGGAACACCTTGTATTTTATTACATTTTGCTCTAGTTAATTCAAATACGTCTGGGTTCTTTTTGTGTGGCATAATACTAGAACCAGTGGTGAACTCGTCTGCAAGTTTCAAGAAACCAAAGTTTTGGTTTGTAAACATACAACTGTCAAACGCTAGTTTAGATATTGTACCAGCCACAGATGCTAGGGCAGAAGCCACAATGCGTTCTGTTTTACCACGTCCCATTTGTGCATAAACCACATTGTAGTCCATACTATCAAAACCTAGTAGGTCGGTGGTCATTTGTCTGTTTAGTGGGAATGAGTTACCATAACCAGCAGCAGAACCTAGAGGGTTGCGGTTTACCACTTTATAAGCACTTAGAAGTAGTTGCATATCGTCTAAAAGGCTTTCTGCGTATGCACCAAACCAAAGACCAAAAGACGATGGCATAGCTATTTGTAGGTGAGTATAGCCTGGCATAAGAACGTTTTTGTAGCGTTCGCTTTGGCTAATCAAACTGCAGAATAGAGCATAAACAGATTCTACTACTTCTTTAAGTTTGGCACGAGAGAAAAGTCGTAGGTCCACTAGGACTTGGTCGTTTCTAGAACGTCCGCTATGTAGTTTTTTGCCTACTTCGCCAAGTTGCATTTCCACTTGAGAGTGAATATCTTCTACGCCGTCTTCAATTACAAACTCGTCTTTCTCAATTTGTTCAAAGATTTCTTTCAGACCTTTTAGGATTGCATTTAAGTCAGTTTTTTCAAGAAGACCGATAGATTCTAGCATTTTGGCGTGAGCCATAGAGCCAAGCACGTCGTAGCGAGCTATATACATATCCATCTCTGCATCTTTGCCTATGGTGTAACGTTCTATGTCACTATTTACGATGGTTTCCTTTTGCCAAAGTTTGTTTGCCATATAATTAGTATTGAATTTTAGTAAGTAAATCTGCTACTTGGTCAAGACCTGTAGCAAGTTTGTCTTTAATAAACATTTTAATCATAAAAGGAAGGTCTGCCTTAAATGTAATTTTAGCTTTAGTGTCGTAAGGAGCCTTCTCAACTAGTTGAATCCAAATATTGAATTCCATAGGAGAGTTGTCTGAAGCAAACTTAATACACTTAAATTCCTCTCTTTCAATTATTTTTACGCCTACTTCGCCCACAGGGTCCACTTTAAAGCTACAAGTGTCGGCAGTAAGTTTAATGTCTTCTGCTTTTATCTTGTCTTGTGGAATGTTTGCAATAATAGGTCTAAGATTTTCTAGGTTAGAAAGTTTTTCAAAAATAGCTTTAGCATTACTATTAATGTGAACTATCTTGCTTTCAAATGTATCCATATTAATCTTTTTTCCAGTTTGCTGGATCTTTACGCCATTCTTGTAGGGTTGGAAGCATTTCTTCGCTAATGTAATTGGTATCTAAAGCCAATTTAAGCACAGCTTCGTAGTTTGAAAGTGTGGTAAGTTCTACGTTTGCCGCAGCAAATTGTTCTTGTGCTACTGGGAAACCATATGTAAAGATAGCAACCATACCAAGTACGTTACATTTCTTTTCGTTTCTTAGAGCAGCAACAGCTTTTAAACTACTACCACCAGTAGAGATAAGGTCTTCTACTACAACAACTTTTTTACCTTCTTCTAGATAGCCTTCTACTAGGTTTTCCATACCGTGGTCTTTTTTAGAAGAACGCACATATACAAATGGAAGACCAAGAGCATCAGCAACTAAAGCACCTTGTGCAATAGCACCTGTAGCCACACCAGCGATAGCTTCTACATCTGGATATTTTTCTAAAATGATGCGAGCAAGCTCCAATTTGATTAAACTGCGAACATCTGGATAAGAAAGAGTTTTTCTGTTGTCACAATAAATAGGTGATTTCCAGCCAGAAGCCCATGTAAAAGGTTGATTTGGTTGTAACTTAACGGCTTGAACGCCAAGTAGGCGAGATGCTACTAAACTTTCTACTGTATTCATTTTGTAATATTTTTATATGTCTATTTCTGCAAAGATACAACAGAAAAATGAAAAGTTAAATAAATTTTAATACTGATTTTGTCAATATGAAAAAATAACGTAAATTTGCCGTATAAATTTTGAAAAATATATGGAAAACAATTTAATCAATGATGTAAAGAAAAAGGCTCAAGTATGGTTAGATGGTAACTATGATGAGGCTACAAAAAGTGCAGTTCGTGCTATGCTAGAAAACTCTGACACAACTGATTTAGTGGAATCTTTCTACAAAGATCTAGAGTTTGGTACAGGTGGTTTAAGAGGCATTATGGGTGTAGGTACAAACCGCATGAATATATATACTGTAGGTAGTGCTACACAAGGTTTAAGCAATTACCTTAAAAAAGAATTTGCAGGACAAGAAATTAGCGTAGTTGTAGGTCACGATAGCCGCAACAATAGCCGTCTTTTCGCAGAAAGCGCAGCAGATATTTTCTCTGCAAACGGTATTAAAGTGTATTTATTTGAATCACTTCGTCCTACTCCAGAAATTTCATTTGCTATCCGTCATTTAGGTTGCCAAAGTGGTATCGTAATTACCGCTAGCCACAACCCAAAAGAATACAACGGTTATAAAGCATATTGGTCTGATGGTGCGCAAGTTATCGCTCCACACGACCACAATATTATCAACGAAGTAAACAAAATCAAATCTGTTGATGAAATTAAGTTTGAAGGCAACAAAGAACTTATCCAAATCATTGGCGAAGATATTGATAGCGTTTACCTAGACAAAATTAGCAAACTTACACTTTCTCCTGAGTCTATCAAGAGAAACAAAGACATGAAGATTGTTTATACCCCAATCCACGGTACTGGTATAACAGTGATTCCTCGTGCTCTTAAAATGTATGGTTTCGAAAATATTATCGACGTTCCAGAACAAAATGTTATCTCTGGCGACTTCCCAACAGTAATTTCTCCAAACCCAGAAGAACCAGCTGCTCTACAAATGGCTGTAGATAAAGCTAAAGAAGTAGGCGCAGACATCGTTATGGCGTCAGACCCAGACGCAGACCGCGTTGGTATCGCAGTGAAAAACGATAAAGGCGAATGGATTCTAGTTAATGGTAACCAAACAGCTATGATGCTTGTTTACTATCTAGTAAAACGTTGGTCTGAACTAGGCAAAATCACTGGTAAAGAATACTTAGTAAAAACTATCGTTACCACAGAACTTATCGCTACTATGGCTAAGAAATTCAATGTGCCATATTTCGCTTGCTACACTGGTTTCAAATGGATTGCAGCTATCATCCGTGAACAAGAAGGTAAAATGCAATACATCGGTGGTGGTGAAGAAAGCTACGGCTTCCTATGCCAAGACTTCGTTCGTGACAAAGACGCAGTTTCTGCTTGTACCATGATTGCTGAGGTTGCAGCTTGGGCAAAAGACAACGGCAAAACAGTTTACGAACTTATCCAAGATATTTACTTAGAATTTGGTTTCTCTAAAGAAAAAGGTATTTCTGTAGTGAAAAAAGGTAAGAGCGGTGCAGAAGAAATCAAACAAATGATGTCTCAATTCCGTGTTGCTCCTCCAAAAGAACTAGCAGGTTCTCAAGTAGTAGTTATCAAAGACTACAGCACACTACGTATGATCGACGTTCTAGCAGGCAAAACTGAAACTCTAGAAATGCCAGAATCTTCTAACGTGCTTCAATACTTTACAGCAGACGGTACTAAAGTTTCTGTTCGTCCTTCAGGTACAGAACCAAAAATCAAGTTCTATATCGAAGTGAAACTTCCTATCGCTTCTCGCGCCGACTACGACGCAGTGAATGCAGCAGCAGAAGAGAAAGTGTTAGCAGTAAAAGCTTCATTAGGACTATAATAGAGCGTTTATAAGGGTGATTTTGTCGCCCAATATATAAAAAATGACCTCAAGAAATTGAGGTCATTTTTTTTGTATGTGGTATCCGTCGCAGTTGTTGCAAATTTTGCGACAACTGACACCTGCCTACCTAGAGAAATGTCCTCTGCGAGGACTAACTCATAACTTTTAACTAGCGTCTTGCTAATGAAATTTGGATGGAGTTGATGGTGTTTTGGGCAAGGATGTAGCAGATAGGGAGCCAGATTACTTCTGGGCTGAAATACATTTGCGCAAGCCAAATGCTTAGGATTACGTTCTTTTGGGCAAGGGCTTGACCACCTGCAATGGTTTCGTCAAACTTGCTGCCTACGAATCGGCCCGTGCCCCATTGGAAAAGGAAGCACGCAAAGGCTAGTCCTACTGCTTTAAGGATGAAAGAGATTTCAATATCAGAATTGATAAACTGATAAAATGCCTGTCCAATGATTAATGTGATGGCAAACGCCCAAAAATAATAGGATAATGTTGCTACCTTTCTAATGGCATTTATTGCCTTTGGCGAGAAACGCTTTAGTAGCAAAATAATAGAAAGAGGTAATACCACTGTAGGTATTATCTTTTTTACTATAGTAAGGAAATCTACTAGGAAGTTGCCCTCTGCACCATTGCCTAAAAGTGGGAATAGGATAGGGGCAATTAGTGCTATATATATGTGGTCTATAAGTACAAATCGTGCCGAGAAATCTATCTTTCCGCCCATTAGTGACACTACCACTGGAGAAGCGTTGGCTGCAGCCCCGAATATAATCATAATAAGGCCTTGTGCAAGGAAAATATCATAACTTTTAAAGATATAATAGAAAGAAATCCCGATTATGGTTTGTAGAACAATAAAGATAACGTGTAGTTTTATCTTTTGAGGTTTGGCGTCTTCTATCTTTGAGAGTGATAGAATGAGCATAAGGAATATAATAGATGGCAACAATCCAGTGAAGGATGTTGCCAATATATTCCACCATTTAGCTCCTACAATGCCTATAATAATGGCAAATAGAAGCGTCCAGTTCTTTATGAATCTTAGAATTTGCCCCATAGGGCTATGCTACTTTTGTAGCTTATTTATCCATAGATTTTCTTGTGCAGAATACGTGAAGTATAGCACCTACTAATAATAATGCACCACCCACAGCTAGCAATGTATTGCTATGTTGAGCAGTTGTAAGGAATGACTGTGCTATTAAAAGGATAGCACCTAAAAGAACTACTATAACGCCTATGAATCTCATAATATTTATTGTTTTTTATTGGTTATGCAAAGTAAATCAATATTTTTTATGTTTACAAAGAAAAGTGAGTTAAATTTCATTTTCTTCAAACATTTCTTCGTTTATATCTTGGTCTATTCTTAAGTTTTCGATAATAAAGCTTTGTCTTTCGGTGGTGTTTTCTCCCATATAGAAGCGCAATAGTTGGTTTACGGCGTCTTCTTTGTTTAGGCTAACTTGCTCTAGTCTAATGTCTTTTCCTATAAAATGCTTAAATTCATCTGGAGAAATTTCACCAAGACCTTTGAATCGAGTTATTTCTGCCTTAGCGCCCACTGCTTTAATGGCAGCAATCTTTTCGTCGTCGGTATAACAATAATGTGTTTCTTTCTTGTTTCTTACCCTAAATAATGGGGTTTGTAATATGTAAACGTGACCTGCCTTTACAAGCTCTGGGTAAAACTGAAGGAAGAAACTCATAAGAAGAAGTCTAATGTGCATACCATCGTCGTCGGCATCGGTAGCAATTATGACTTTGTTGTATCTTAGGTTTTCAAGGCCTTCATCTATGTTTAATGCAGCTTGAAGTAGGTTGAATTCTTCATTTTTGTATGCCTCTACCTTGCTCATACCAAAGCAGTTTAGTGGCTTACCACGAAGCGAGAATACAGCCTGTGTTTTCACATCTCTACTTGTTGTAATAGAACCACTCGCTGAGTCGCCCTCGGTAATAAAGATGCAACTTTCTTCTCTTCTGTCGCCTTTGTTGTCGTTTAGGTGAATATGGCAGTCGCGAAGTTTGCGGTTGTGCATATTTACTTTTTTAGCCCTTTCTCTCTCTTGTTTAGTTACGTTAGAAATAGCTTTACGTTCACGTTCAGAGGCTTGAATCTTTTTAAGTAGAACCTCTGTCATATCAGGGTTCTTGTGTAGATAATTGTCGAGTTCTTTCTTTAGGAAATCTCCAACATATTTATTAATACTAATGCCAGAGAATTCATATGGATTGCCATCTTTGTCTAAATCTGGAGCCATATTTGTAGAACCAAGTTTAGTCTTAGTTTGACTCTCAAACACAGGTTCCATTACATTTAAAGCAATACTAGCCACAATACCACTTCTAATATCTTGAAGTTCAAAATTCTTGCCATAGAAGTCTTTTATGGTGCGGGCTATATGTTCTTTAAGCGCAGCTTGGTGTGTACCACCTTGTGTGGTATGTTGTCCATTGACAAATGAGTAATACTCTTCGCCATATTGGTTTGTATGTGTAAATGCCACTTCGATATCTTCTCCTTTTAAGTGAACAATAGGGAAAAGAATTTCAGAGGTACATTTTTCATTTAATAGGTCGAAAAGCCCATTTTTAGAAACAAATTTTTGCTTGTTGAACCATATTGTTAATCCTTGGTTTAGATAACAATAGTTTCTAATCATTGTTTCTACATAATCAAATCTAAAGTGATAATTACCAAAAATAGTAGTATCTGTATCTGGTGTAAACGAGATGTATGTACCATTCTTTTCGGTTGTAGGTTCTAGGTCGTGTTCTTTAACAAGTACGCCTTTAGAGAACTCTACTTTCTTAGCCATACCATCGCGGAATGAAATGGCAGTGAATGAAGATGAAAGTGCGTTCACTGCTTTGGTACCCACACCGTTTAAGCCCACAGATTTTTGGAAAGATTTAGTGTCATATTTTGCGCCAGTGTTCATGGTGCCCACGCAATCTACCAATTTGCCTTGAGGGATACCACGCCCGTAGTCTCTAACACTCACTTCTCTTTCGTTTATGTTTATCTCTATCTGATTGCCGAAATTCATTCTGAATTCGTCAATAGAGTTGTCTATAACTTCTTTAAGGAGTACGTAAATACCATCGTCATTAGAAGAACCGTCGCCAAGTTTCCCTATGTACATACCAGGGCGAAGGCGGACGTGTTGTAGTCCTTCCAATGTTATGATATTATCTTCTGCGTAGTTGTGTGCGGGAGTATTTGCAATATCACTCATATATTTGATTTTAGGCACTACAAATATAATAAATTTAATTAAAATTTAAAAGTGTAGTTTTACCTAAAAATCGTATTATTTCTCAATTATGAGTGGTTTATTTAAGTATTCTGGCTTAGGACAGATATAAAATGGAAGAAATTGGGTTGTTTTGTACAAACTATCGGGAAAAACAGCGTAGTCTTTCCAATAGTTTGTGTTGCTTTTTGGGTATCTGCTAAAGAATTTTTTATCGCAGATTTGTAGATATGAGTCGATTTTTTTTGTGATTATCTCGTAAAGAACTTTGTGCTGACTATGGTTGTTTGAGTAGTAAACAACAGCACTATCAAAGTCTGTAGGAGTTACTTTATGCTTTTTTAATATCTTTGAGTATATAATCTTGCTTTCATTGAAAGTTACAAATTTGCCAGTTTCCATTCCTTCTGCTAGGTGGATATCAAACAAAAGATTAGCCATATATTTAGGGTTGCGTATAAGCTTGTTATCACTATTTACTGCATCGTTATTTTTGCACGATGTAGCAAGAAGCAATATTGTTAATATGGCTAATAGCTTTCTCATTTATATAGTCGTCTTTCAAATATTATAAGCATAAAAATACCTATGCATATTGCAGTGTCTGCTAGATTGAAGATAGGAGAGAAGAAGATGAAATGTTCTCCTCCTATAATTGGAATCCAGTTCCAATAATGTCCTTCAACTAGTGGAAAATACAACATATCTACTACCTTGCCGTAGAAATATGGCGCGTAATCAAACCATTGGCCATAGAATATACAGTCTATGATATTACCTGTTGCGCCTGCTAGTACTAGGCTTAGGCAAGAAAGTAGCAACCAAGATTCATTTTTCTTAATGCAGTATACTATGTATCCAGCAATGCCTAATGATGCTATCATACGGAAAATGGTTAAGAAGATTTTGTCTCCCCACTCAATACCGAATGCCATGCCGTCGTTTTCTACAAATAGTAGTCTAAACCATGATGTGATATAAAGCTCCTCATACATAATGAATGAGGTCTTTACCCATAGCTTCAAGGCTTGGTCTAAAAGTAGTATTATAAAAACAAGAGAGGCACTATACAGTGCCTTTTTTGTGATAGATTTCATATTTATTTTTTACCTTCTTTAGCTTCTATACTTAAGGTAGCGTGTGGTACAGCGCGAAGTCTTTCTTTAGGAATCAACTTACCTGTTACACGGCAAATACCGTAAGTTTTGTTTTCTATACGAACTAAAGCAGCTTGCAGGTTTTGAATAAATTTCATTAGGTGTTGTGCACAACGTCCTATTTCTTCTTTGTTGGTTGCAGCAGCACCATCTTCAAGCACTTTAAATGTAGGAGATGTATCGTTGATGTCGTTTCCATCTACATTATTTAATGCTCTTTTATAAATCTCGTAGTCTGCGTTAGCTTGCTCTAATTTTTGCATTATAAGTGTGCGAAATTCTTCCAATTCAGCATCACTATATCTTGTTTTTTCGGTCATAACGTAATGATTTTAAAGTATAATGCGAATATAAGAAAAATATTCTACATTAACTAATCATCATCGTTATTTTTTATAAACAATTATGCTTTTTTCAAATCAATAAATATGTTTTCAGCACCAAATTCTATTTCTTCACCAGCTTTTTCAGCAGAAATTTCAAGGCTGTCGCAAAGGATTTGAGTTTGAATATACTCTTTGTGATTTGCAATAGCATTGTTGATGTCAGATAGGTTTTGACCTTCTGCATAAACGCTAATGTTGATACGGTCTGTAATTTCTAAGCCGTTAGATTTTCTAAGGTTTTGAATACGGTTGATAAGTTCACGAGCAGTACCTTCTGCTTCAAGTTCTTCTGTTAGGGTAATGTCTAGTGCAATGGTAAGTTTACCTTCGTTAGCCACTAACCAACCTGGAATATCTTCAGAGAAGATAGCTACGTCTTCTGTGCTAATTTCTATTTCTGTACCATCTACATTCACTTTGTAGAAACCATCTGCTTCGAAGCGATAGATTTCTTCTTGTGCAAGGTTTTGTAGTGTGTTAGCCACAGTCTTCATATTTTTGCCACATTTAGGACCAAGTTTTTTGAAGTCTGGTTTAATACGTTTCACAAATACACCTTGTGAGTCGGTCACAATTTCTATGTCTTTAATATTAAGCTCGTTTTTAAGTAGATCTTCTACGCTCTTAATGTGAGAGTCGGTAGTAGCATCTGTGCTAGGAATCATAATACGGCTAAGTGGTTGACGTACTTTGATGTTAGCTTTTTTACGAAGGGCAAGAGCTAGTGATGTGATATTTTGTGCAATATCCATTTTGTCTTCTAGTTCTTTGTTTATTAATTCTTCGTTTGCTTCTGGGAAACTGCATAGGTGAACAGAACATTCAGAGAATCTACCTGTAGCGCCATTTAAGTCGCAGAATAGGCGGTCTGCATAGAATGGAGCGATAGGAGCCATTAGGCGTGCTACAGTTTCCAAACAGGTGTAAAGTGTTTGGTATGCAGAAAGTTTGTCTGTATCCATTTTGCCTGCCCAGTAACGTTTACGGTTTAGACGTACGTACCAGTTACTTAAACTTTCTGTAACGAAATCTGAAATTTCACGACCTGCACGAGTAGGTTCGTATGCATCAAATCCGTCCTTAACATTTTTAACAAGAGTGTTAAGTTTAGAAAGGATCCATTGGTCAATTTCTGGACGTTCATTCATTGGCACTTCTGCTTCTGCGTATGTAA
Organism: Candidatus Enterocola sp.; assembly: GCA_045611845.1. GTDB lineage: Bacteria > Bacteroidota > Bacteroidia > Bacteroidales > Paludibacteraceae > Enterocola. The sequence continues at coordinate 328,091 of JAZKXZ010000025.1, forward strand.
AGTTGTCAACATTTGCATATAGAGCAAAGAATGAATATGTATTGTAAAGTGTACCAAAGAATTTTCTTAATACTTCTTCTACACCAGCAGGGTCAAATTTAAGGTTGTCCCAAGGAGCAGAGTTGGTCATCATATACCAACGAACAGAGTCTGCACCATATTTTTCTATAGCACCAAATGGGTCAACAGAGTTGCCTAAACGTTTAGACATTTTGTTGCCATTTTTGTCTAGAACAAGACCATTTGAGATAACATTTTTGAATGCCACAGAGCCTTTAATCATAGTTGAAATAGCGTGTAGAGTGAAGAACCAACCACGAGTTTGGTCTACACCTTCGTTGATAAAGTCTGCAGGGAAGAACTTGTTTTCGTCGATAAGTTCTTTGTTTTCAAATGGATAGTGAAGTTGAGCATATGGCATAGCACCAGAGTCGAACCAAACGTCGATAAGGTCAGATTCGCGATACATTGGTTTGCCAGAAGCAGAAACTAGCACGATGTTATCTACATATGGACGGTGAAGGTCTATATTTTCTGTGCTGTAGTTTTCTTTTGAATAGTCACCCACTTTAAAGTTTTTGAATGGGTTTTCTGTCATAAAGCCTGCTGCGATAGATTTTTCAATCTCGTTCATAAGCTCTTCGATAGAACCAATGCAGATTTCTTCTTTGCCTTCTTCTGTGCGCCAGATAGGAAGTGGAGTACCCCAATAACGGCTACGAGAAAGGTTCCAATCTTGTAGGTTTTCAAGCCATTTACCAAAACGACCTGTACCAGTTGAGGTTGGTTTCCAGTTGATGGTTTTGTTTAGCTCAACCATTTCGTCTTTGCAAGCAGTAGAGCGAATAAACCAGCTATCTAGAGGATAGTAAAGCACTGGTTTGTCTGTACGCCAGCAGTGAGGATAGTTGTGAGTGTGTTTTTCAATCTTGAATGCTTGACCTTTTTGTTTTAGGTACATGCAGATAGAAATATCAAGAGTTTCGTCTTGGTCTGTTAGGTTTGCATCGTATGCATTTTTCACAAAACGACCAGCAAATTCTTTGTATGCTTCTACGTTTACATATTTAGAAACATATTCTGCATCTAAGTCTTCAAGAGCATAGAATTTACCTTGAAGGTCTACAAGTGGACGTAGGTTTCCGTTTTTGTCAAGCACTTGCATAGGAGGAATGCCTGCAGCTTTAGCCACGCGAGCGTCGTCGGCACCAAATGTAGGAGCAATGTGTACGATACCAGTACCATCTTCTGTGGTAACATAGTCGCCAGCGATTACTCTAAATGCACCTTCTTCTTGTGGAGTGAAGAAAGGAAGCAGTGGCTCATATTCAAGACCTACAAGTTTGCTGCCTTTAAATGTTTCAGCTGGGCATTCAGCATCTTTAAAGTATACTTTAAATAGGTCTTTAGCAAGAATTACTTCTATATCTTCCTTAGTATAAGGGTTTTGTGTGGCGTAGCGAACATAATCGATATTTGGACCCACGCAAAGAGCTGTGTTTGAAGACAGTGTCCATGGGGTAGTGGTCCATGCAAGAATATAAAGGTTTTCTTCGCCTTTAACTTTAAATTGAGCAGTTACAGTAGTGTCTTTTACATCGCGATAGCAACCAGGTTGGTTAAGCTCGTGAGAACTCAAACCAGAACCAGCAGCTGGAGAATATGGTTGGATAGTATAGCCTTTATAAAGCAGACCTTTATTGTAAAGTTGTTTTAAAAGCCACCATAAACTTTCAATGTAATCGTTTGTATATGTGATGTATGGGTTTTCCATATCAATCCAGTAACCCATTTTACTGGTAAGGCTTTCCCATTCTTTTGTATATTTCATCACGTCTTTACGACAGTGAGAGTTGTAATCTTCTACAGAGATAGTATTACCAATGTCTTCTTTGGTAATGCCAAGTGCTTTTTCTACACCAAGTTCCACAGGAAGACCGTGTGTGTCCCAACCTGCTTTACGAGTAACCTTAAATCCTTGCATAGTTTTGTAGCGAAGGAATAAGTCTTTGATAGAACGAGCCATTACGTGGTGGATACCAGGCATACCGTTTGCAGAAGGTGGACCTTCGAAGAAAACGAAAGGAGTGCAGCCTTCTCTGGTTTCAATACTTTTTTTGAAAACATCATTCTTTTCCCATTCTGCTTGTACCCCTTTGCCTACAGCAGATAGGTTAAATTGTTGATACTCTGTAAATTTCTTGCTCATATTTTTGTTTTATTTATTATCGTAGTTTATCTCAATCTATCTAGCGAACGTACTAACGCTTCGTCTTTACCAATGGCGCGAATAGCCAAGTAGGTTAGAATAATATTGATGAATGGAAGTGCAAATGGCATTAGGATATGTGTAGGAAGCACTTCTTCTAATATAGCATTTGATTTGTTGTAGAAAAAGTAACCCAACATAGCAATGATTTGGAAAATCATCAATATTATGTTAAAACTATTAAGTCGCATTTGCAGAATGCGTTTCTTAAACATAAAAATACTCACTAGTGAAATCACTGGTGCAATAGCGGCAAGACCTGCATAAATATAGCAGTTCTCCATGCCTAAAGAGGTTCCTTGCACTGCGGCAAAAGGAAAAAAGCATTGTGTTATGCCTAAGGCAGTTACAATGAAAAGGTATATACTTTGGATACGTTGAATCATAGCGACGCAAAGATACAAAAAAAACCGCAAAGCTAAGCCTTACGGTTTTATTTTTTTTGCGTTGTGAAATTATTCAGCAACAACAGAATCAGCAGCAGCTTCAACTACTTCTTCTACAACAACTGCAGAATCAGCAACTTCAGCAACTTCTTCTACTGCAACTTCTTCAACAACTGCTTCTTCAGCTTGTTCTTGGCAAGCGTTGCAAGCTGCGAAAGCAACAGCAACAGCAGCAGCTACGAATAAAACGATTTTTTTCATTTTCTAAAAATTTAAATATTAAACAACTGTTGTTAATAACGATGCAAAGATAAGTCAATCAAGAAATTGCTTAAAACTTCTTAAGTTAAAAAATGTTAAATTAATATTACTAATTTAAAACTCCTAACCCCTAACCCCTAACTATATTCCGTATTCCTCTAAGAAATAGTCTGGTAGTTCTGGTAAGAAGGCAGGAAGTTGTACTGCATGTAGTTTAAATTGCATAAACTTGTATCTTCTAACTATTTGCTCGTAGTGTTCACCTATCTCGTTTTCTCTTATCACTTGATTTATTTCATGATAGGTCCAGCCAAGGTTGTCTTCGTCTGTTTTGCCACACATACCATCAGATGGCGCTTTGTGGGTAAGGTCGTATGGTAGGCCTAGATAGTCGCCCATTGCCACCACTTCTTCGGTGGTAAGTTTTGCCACAGGAGCAAAGTCGCCAGCGCTATCGCCATAGTGGGTAGAGTAGCCTTGCACGTCTTCTGAGCGGTTGCAAGTATTCACTACGCGGGCATTGCCAAGTATAGCACCTATGCCATAAAGGGTGGTCATACGTAGGCGGGCAGGGGTGTTTGTAAGAAATTGAGGGCTCAATGTGTCTAAACTCATTTGGGTTTTAATTTCCTCTGTAAGCCCAGTGTATGCATTGTTTATGTTTACAGTAAGGTGTGGAATTTGAAGAAAATCTACTATTTTTTGTGAGTCAGAAATGTCTGGTTGCACGCCGTTTGGCATCATTACGCCAAGAATGCGTTCTTTGCCAAGTGCTTTTGCACAAAGTGCAGCCACCACGGTAGAGTCTTTGCCACCGCTTATGCCTATAACAACTTTAGTGTCGCTGTTGCCATTTTTTTGCATCCACTCTTGTATCCATTTTATACAAGAGTCTGTAATTTCTGCTACATTAAATACGTATGGTTTCATCTTAATTCTTTTTGCCTAGTTTTTCTTGCCAACGCCATGCAGAAAGTAGAGTTTCTTCTACTGTTTTTTCTGCTTTCCAACCAAGTTCTGTGTTTGCCCATGTAGGGTCTGCCCATACTTGTTCTATATCACCAGCTCTACGACCAACTATTTTGTAGTTTAGTTTCACGCCAGTTACTTTTTGGAAAACGTCTATGATTTCTAGTACAGAAAGGCCTCTACCAGTGCCAATATTAAATACTTCTACTTGCTTTTTGTTTAGTTTTTCTGCCAAACGTTTCACTGCCACCACGTGAGCTTTTGCAAGGTCGGTTACATTGATATAGTCACGAATGCAAGAACCGTCAGGTGTGTTGTAGTCGTCGCCATACACGCTTAAACATTCTCTAATGCCAGCGGCAGTTTGAGTAACGTAAGGGATAAGGTTTTGTGGCACACCAATAGGAAGTTCGCCAATTTCTGCTGTTTCGTGAGCACCAATTGGGTTGAAGTAACGAAGCAGAATAGCAGAAATATTGCCGTCGGCATTTACAGTGTCTGTGATAATTTCTTCACAGATTTGTTTTGTATTTCCGTATGGAGAAAGTGCTGTTTGAATAGGAGCATTTTCTGTAACAGGAAGTATTTCTGGCTGACCATAAACGGTACAAGAAGAAGAGAACACAATGTTTTTAATGCTGTGTTTCTTCATTAACTCAAGTAGGTTTATAAGTGAAACAAGGTTGTTTCTATAGTATAAAAGAGGGTTTTCTACAGATTCGCCCACAGCTTTGCTGGCTGCAAAGTGAATGATAGAGTCGATGCCTTGGTTTTCTTCCATTAATTTATCCAATGCATCCTTGTCTCTACAGTCTATTTCATAAAATTTAGGTCTTACGCCACAGATTTTTTCAATACCGTCTAACACTCCAATGTTTGAGTTAGAAAGGTTGTCGATAATAATAGGTTCGCAACCTGCGTTTATAAGTTCCACCACAGTGTGAGAACCAATAAAACCTGTACCTCCAGTTACTAAAATTTTCATATTATTTTGTTTTGTTAGTTTTTTACTTTATAGTGTGTTCTCACTTTGCCTTTACTTAGTGAAGAAAGTTTTGATGAAATCATTTGGCGGCGGATAGGAGAAATTCTATCTACAAACACGTGACCCATTAGGTGATCGTATTCGTGTTGAATAGCGCGAGCCTCAAAACCAGAATAAGTTTCAGTTTTTTCTACCCAATTTTCATCGAAATAGTGAATTGTTACAGAAAGTGAGCGAGGTACTCTTTCAGAAATACCAGGGATACTCAAACAACCCTCTTCTTTGCTTTCTTTTTCTTCGCTAAAGAATGTAATTTCTGGGTTGATAAACACCTTTTTAAAGTCTGCCCATTCTGGTTTTTCGTCTTTAAGTAGGCTTAAATCTACGATAAACAATTTTATAGGAAGACCAATTTGAGGAGCTGCAAGACCCACACCTTCTGCTCTATCCAGAGTTTTATACATGTCTTCGATAAGAGTAGGAAGTTCTGGATAATCTTTAGTAATAGGCTCAGCTTGTTTTTTTAATACTGCGTTTCCGTAAACAACTATTGGGTAAATCATATACTGTATTTTTTAAATTCTAGGTAATCTTGAAGTATAATAGTAGCACTAATTTCATCTACAAGCGCCTTGTTTTGTCTGTCTTTTTTCTTAAGTCCGCCATCTAGCATTGCTTTGTGGGCAAGCACAGAAGTAAAACGCTCATCAGAATATTCAATAGGCATATTAGGAAGACGTTTTTTCAAGGTCGCCACAAAAGGCTTAATGTATTTCATAGATTCAGAAGGTTGATTGTTCATCTGCTTTGGTAGTCCTACAATGATTCTTTCCACATTTTCCTTGCCTACATAATCACAAATAAAATCAACAATATTTGCACTTGGCACAGTGGTAAGTCCATTTGCAATAAGTTGTAGAGGGTCTGTTACTGCCACACCCACTCTTTTGCGTCCGTAATCTATAGCTAATATTCTTCCCATAATGTGCTACAAAATTGCTACAAAGTTAGTTAAAAACAGTGGAAAAATCAATAATTATCTTAATAATAGTATATAAACTATATTATTGCGGCAGATTCACTTGAGTTTTTAAGATTTTTATTAAATTTGCCATTGAATTACTTATTGAAAAAATGAATAGGTTATTAGTTTGTTTGTCTGTATTTGTAATTTTAATTTGTTCATTTGCATATTATACAGATGTAGATTCGGTTTCTGAGGAGAATTTTGAGATTCCTCAGACTGAGTTAAACTCTAGTACCTTTCAAGCATATTCTACCCACGCAAATCTTTGCTCAAACAATTCAATTTCTTCTTCCAACTCGATACCTGCTCGTGTGCAGCGCACATTGAAAAGATTTGAAAATCTAAAGCATAATTTCACATATATAAAATCTGATAAAGTGGTGAATACAGGCTTAAAGTATTCATTACAAGAAAATTCTATAAATCTTCATTCTTTTATTTCTCAGCCAAACTGTAGGCTGATACTGCATCGGGAGTTTATTATTTAGTAGAAAAGGAATATACTTTTTTACATGTACATATTTATAAACCTCTAATAATCAGAATGTTACTAGATTATAGTGACTACATAATAAATTTTATATATAAATTATGATTCTACAATTATTTACGTTGTTGGGAGCATTGGGTATGTTCCTATACGGTATGAACTTAATGAGTTCGGGACTTCAAAAAGCGGCAGGCGACAGACTTCGCAACTTTCTTTCTGCTATGACTTCAAATCCATTTAAAGGCGTGCTTACAGGGCTTGGTATCACCTCTGTGATACAATCTTCAAGTGCCACCACTGTGATGGTAGTAAGTTTTGTAAATGCAGGATTACTTACCTTGGCACAAGCCATAAGCGTGATTATGGGTGCAAATATTGGTACCACAGTCACAGCATGGTTGGTATCTTGGCTAGGATTTAAAGCCGATATTTCAATACTAGCAGTGCCATTAATGGCAGTTGGTTTTGTGCTTTCTCTATCAAAAAAAGATATGAGAAGAAATATTTCTGAGTTAATAGTAGGGTTCTCTTTACTATTCTTAGGTCTATCATTAATGAAAAATTCAGTGCCAGACCTACAGCAAACCCCAGAAGTGCTTTCATTTATTCAAGGTTGGCAAGGTTATGGATTTGGTTCTGTGTTGATATTTTTAGTGTTTGGTACACTGCTCACATTGGTTCTACAATCTTCTAGTGCCACTATGGCTCTCACACTCATTATGCTAAATATGGGTTGGATACGATTCGATATGGCATGTGCTATGGTATTGGGTGAAAATATAGGTACCACAATTACTGCAAACATAGCGGCGGCAGTAGGAAATACATCAGCAAAACGTTCAGCATTGGCACACACAATATTCAATGTGTTTGGTGTAATTTGGGCACTTCTTATATATTCATTGTTCCTTAAACTTATAGGTTGGGTTACATCAACAATATTTGGTTTGCCAAATCCTGCTTCAGACAACTTTGCTATTCAAATGGAATACGACGCAAAAGGTATGCCTGTGCAAACAGAAGCTCAAATAGCAGCCTTGTATGGATTATCTATGCTTCACACCTTGTTCAATACCATAAACACATTTATTCTTATTTGGTTTATTCCAGTAATAGAAAAATTGGTTTGTTTTGTGATAAAAGGACCTAAAAACAAAGAGGAAGAAGAATACAAACTTAAATACATCAATGCAGGTCCTATTGCTACGCCAGAATTGGCGCTTGGTCAATCTATGAATGAAATTATTCACTTTGCAAACATATCTAGAAAAGGTTTGGGCTACATTAAATCTGCAATCAATGAGTCTGACAAAGATAATTTTGAAACCTTTAGAGCAAAATTGGTGAAATATGAAGAGATTTCCGACAGAATAGAATATGAAATAGCAGCCTTCTTAAATTCTGTATCTGCAGGCGATATTAGTGAGGAAACCTCTATGAAGATTAAGTCTATGTATAAAGTTATAGGTGAATTAGAATCATTAGGAGACTCAGGCGATGCTATTAGTCGCATTTTATCTAGAAGAAATATGCACAACAAAACATTCGATACCGACACTATTGGTAAATTGAATGAAATGGTAGAAGCTGTAGATGCTGCATACTCTACTATGATATACAACTTGATGCAGGCAAACGAAAATGTTTTATTAGGTATTTCAAATGCTTACAAAGAAGAAGATAATATCAATAAACTAAGAAATAAACTGCGTGACGCAGAAATAGACGAAATAGAAGATACTAAAAAGAACTACCAAACTAGTGTTTATTATATGGATATAGTAAACGAACTAGAAAGAATGGGAGACTTTATTATTAATATTTCTCAAGAATTAGAAAAGGTATTCCTTAAGAAGTAATCATAGATACTTTTGAGTATCTCTTTTAGTACAGCTCTTTAATTATATTAAGGAGCTGTCTATTTATTTGGTCGTTTGGGTTGTTGTGGATAACAAAGTCTGCTTTCAGGCGTTTGTCTTTGTCGGAAGATTGGTTTTTTATTCTTTCCTCAATAGCAGCACGGTCTGCACCATCTCTTTGCATACTTCTTTCTATGCGTACATCTTCATCGGCATACACCATAATCACCTTGTCAACTATTTTATCAAAGCCACTTTCGTAAAGAATAGCGCTTTCAATAAATACAATTCTCTCGTCGGTGTTTTCCTTTTCTTGGCACCAAGTAGCAAATGCTTCGGCCACTTTAGGATGGATAATTTCTTCTAGTTGCTTTTTAGCAGTAGGATTATTAAAGATAATTTCAGCAATGTATTTTCTGTTTAGACCATTTTCTGTAAAGGCTTGCTCACCAAATAGTTCAATAAGTTTGCTACGCACATAGGCATTGGTATCTTGAATTTTCTTTGCTTCTGCATCTGAATAGAAAACAGAAAAATTCATAAGTTCTAGCAGTTTGCAAACATACGTTTTGCCAGAACCAATACCACCTGTGATGCCTACTTTTATCATTTTGGTTCAACAAATTCGATTAACCATTTCACCTTATTTTCTTTAAGGTATGGTTGTTTTATGTATGGAGGGAAAGACTCTAGAGTAACAGTTTCTGTGTTAGAATTGCTTTGTCGTAGCGATTCGTAATCTATAGAAAGAATAAAGTCTGAAGGTCTAATATCTTTGTATTTGCTAAGACCCACAAGGAAACTAAGATTTAGTTTCTCAGGAATAGTCTTAACAACAATATTTTCAGGTAGATTTTTTACCCTTATAGATAACTCTATGTCTCTTTCGGTATAAAACTCGATAGGGGCAATTACATTTACTTTGTTTGGATTTGCTTTGCAATGATTAGGAATATCAAGTTGCAAAGTAGCATTTAATGTGTCTTTTAAATTTTCAGAAGTATATTCTTTGGTATAAACAAAGTTTAGAGTGTCTAAAATTTCTTTATAACCATAAAGCATAATAGAATCTGGAGAGGTGGTGATGTCGTCGCACAAAAAGTATTGTTTTTGTAACTTAATGTTTACAAGTGGTCTTACTTGCACCTTCTTAGAATCTAAAAGTTTCTTTTCTATAACTATTTCCTCTGGATAATAGTTTAAAATAAGAGAACTTTGGTTTATTTGTTTTTTTACAAATTTTTCAAAGTGGGTAGTGGTAGAAATAGCCCAAGAATTGCTATTTGAATAAACAGAATATTCGTTGAAGTTGATAACAACAGGGTCAAATTTCTTATACTGATATATAAGCATAGAAGTACCTTTGTCTTTAAGTTTTACACTAAAAGAATCTGGTAGTTCTGTGGTAAATTCTATTTCAGGAGGAACATTACTATATTTAATAGGTATAGATACAGTAAGTTCGTAAGTTTTATTTAAGGTAATGGTGAACCAAAAAAGTGAAGAACAGATTAAGAAAAACAAGAAAATGAGAGCATCCCTCGAGGTAAGGAATGCTTTCATTTTTTTTAAAAATCTAGTTATTTTATTTCTAGCTTTGTTTTGCATAATTATGCTTTGGTTGCTTCTGCTGCAGTGTTAGAATCTACTGCATTTGCATAAACAGAGTTTTTGTCTATAGTAATGCGTACGTTGTCTGCAATTTCAAGTAAAATTGTAGTGTCTTTTACGTCTTTAACTTTACCATAGATACCGCCAGCTGTGATAACTTTGTCGCCAGTTTTAATGCTATCGCGGAATTTTTTAATTTCTTTTTGACGTTTTTGTTGTGGACGAATCATAAAGAAATAGATTACCACAAACATTAAAACAATCATTAAGATAGAGCTCCAACCGTTGCCTTCTGCTACAGGAGCTGCTGCTTGTAATAAAATGTTGTTCATAGTTTAATTATTTATTGTTCTTTAATTTTTTTACTAGCTAACTACTTAACAAACATACCTACTTTAAGTAGTTTTTTCTCTTCTTTATATTTGTTTACCACGCGGTCTAGGATACCGTTGATAAATAAGCTACTTTTTTCTGAGCTATAGTATTTGCTTATTTCGATAAACTCGTTTAGAGTAACATTTACAGGGATAGTAGGGCAGAAGTTGATTTCTGCAATGGCCGCTTGCATAATAGACATGTCCATAGTAGCGATACGGTCTTTTTCCCAGTTTTGAGAGAATGATTTAACTAGTTCTTTGTAGTCTTCGCCAAACTCAAGTGCTTTAGAAAGTACAAGTAGAGCATAGTCTTTGTCATCTTCATCTCTATATTGAGGAAGAAGTTCTTGGTTAGAACCATTTTCTTCTTCGCATTTTTTGATAGTTTTTTCTACGAAGCTAGCCACAATTTCTATATCGTCGTTCCAATATAGGTCCATAGATTCTAGGCGTTCTTCGAAAGGTTTGTAAGTGAAAATCACTTTTTTGAAGATTTGTCTCCAAATCATTTTGTCGTCTGCGTATGTGTTTTCTCTTGCAGACATATAGGTTTTGTAATATTCAGATGCACAAATAGCTTCAAATAGGCCTTTGATAAGGTCTGCATATTCTTCCCAAGAAATACCATTTGCTTTGGCATATTCTCTGTGCTCAGCATTGTTTGCAATAGCAATTGCTATTTTGTTTTCGATAAAACGTCTGTTTGGATTTAGATCTTCGTCGGTAGGGTATCTTTTGTTTAAACCAAATTCGATACGCTTTTCTGCAAAATCTCTAAGGTCGATTATTAACTGTAGAAGCCAGTGGTAGAGTTCGTACGTTTTGTCTAGGCTCTCTAATAACTCTTTCTTGAACTCTTCAATGCTTTTACCTGTATTAAGTTGGTTAGAGTAAAGCAGTTGAATAATTTTGATACGGATTAAGACTCTGTTTATCATCGTTATGATATTTTTTTTGTATGAAGTGCAAAGTTAAGTTTTTATTTATTAAGAAAAAAGACGTAATGTCAAAAAAAATGAAAAAGTTTGTATTTATTTTGAAATTTAAAAAAAATAGTGCATTTTTGTAACCAAATTGTAAAATTATATATGATGTTAAACTTTTTTGGAAAACTGCAAAGAGACATACAAAAAGTAACTTCTCCTGCACCCGCCTCTACAAGTGCTCCACGTGAGGAAAGAGAAGACAAGGAGATAGTTTTTTCGAAGTCTATCAAAGCAGGAAAGCGTATGTATTACCTTGATGTGAAAAAGGATCGCAGAAACGATTTGTTCCTTTCTATCACTGAGAGTAAACGTAAATCTGTAACAGAAGAGGGTCAATTCATATTTGAAAAGCATAAAATTTTCTTGTACAAAGAAGATTTTGACAAGTTTGAGTCTGCTTTTAAAGAAGCGTTAGATTTTATGCGTGCTCAAATAAAAGAAGAGCCTTCTCAAGAGAGAACAAATGATGAAGTAAGTGAGTAAGAAGTTTCTGTTACCAAATAAAAGAGGTGGCCATTTGGTCACCTCTCTTTGTTTTGATAGTTCTAATCTAGAACTTAAGCTGGATTGATTGCGCCTGTAGGACAAGCTTCTGCGCAAGTACCACAATCTGTGCAAATGTCAGCGTTGATAGAATAGATATCGCCTTCGCTGATAGCTTCTACTGGACATTCGCCGATGCAAGTGCCGCATGCAATGCAATCATCTGAAATAACGTGTGCCATAGTGTAAATTTTATTAATTAATAAATTTTTCACAAAGATAGTAATTAATTCCTAATTCCTAATTCCTAATTTTTTTGTATTTTTACAACCGATTTTGAATTATTGTGTAAGAAAATCAAATAAAAAACTATAATATGACTAAAGCAGATGTATTACTCGGCCTACAATGGGGTGACGAGGGTAAAGGTAAAGTAATTGACGTATTAACTCCAAACTACGACGTTATTACACGTTTCCAAGGCGGTCCAAACGCAGGACACACATTGGAATTTAACGGAGAAAAATATGTGTTACGTTCTATTCCTTCTGGTATTTTCCAAGGAGATAAAATCAATGTTATTTCAAATGGTGTGGTTTTAGATCCAGCTTTATTTAAAGCAGAAGCAGAAGCACTAGCAAAATCTGGTCACGATTTAACAAAAAAACTATACATTTCTAAAAAGGCTCACCTTATTATGCCTACTCACCGTATGTTAGACGCTGCAAACGAAGCTGCAAAAGGTGATGCAAAAGTAGGTACCACAGGTAAAGGTATCGGTCCTACATATACAGACAAAGTAGGTCGTTATGGTCTTCGCGTAGGTGACATCCTTTTAGACTTTGACAAAAAATATGCTGTGGCAAAAGCTCGTCACGAAGCTATTTTAAAATCAATGAACTTCGCTTACGATATTGAAGAAGCAGAAAAACAATGGCTAGAAGGAATTGAATATCTTAAGAACTTCACCTTAATAGATAGCGAACACTATCTAAACGATATTCTTGCACAAGACAAAACTATTCTTTGTGAAGGTGCTCAAGGTACAATGCTAGATATCGACTTTGGCTCATATCCATTTGTGACATCATCAAACACAATTTGTGCCGGAGCTTGTACTGGCATGGGAATTGCACCTAATAAAATAGGCGACGTTTATGGTATCTTCAAAGCATACTGTACACGTGTAGGTGCTGGTCCTTTCCCAAGTGAATTGTTTGACGAAGTAGGTGAGACCCTTTGCCAAAAAGGTCACGAGTTTGGTTCAGTAACAGGACGTAAACGTCGTTGTGGTTGGATAGACCTTGTTGCTCTTAAATATTCTGTAATGATTAATGGTGTAACCAAGCTAATTATGATGAAAAGCGACGTGCTAGACGATTTCGATACCATCAAAGCTTGCGTTGGCTATAGAATCAATGGTGAAGAAATTGATTATTTCCCATACGAAATCAATGATAGCATTGAACCTATCTATAAAGAACTTCCTGGTTGGAAAACAGATATGACAAAAATGAAATCTGAAGATGAATTCCCAGCAGAATTCAACGCATATCTAGACTTTCTAGAAGACGAACTAGAAGTTCCTATTAAGATTGTTTCTGTGGGTCCAGACCGCGAACAAACAATAGTTAGATACATCTAATGTATCTAATAGTTAGGAATTAGGAGTTAGGAGTTGAATTTAGTTTGTAAATTTATCTTCTAAATATAGATAATCATAAGTTAAGCCCTCGTTTTGAGGGTTTTTCTTTAAATAATATGTGTTAACTCCTCACTCCTCACTCCCAACTCCTAACTAAAATTTTATAAAAATTTTGAACTATGTATTGGATTTTATTTATTGGTATTGCAATTTTAAGTTTTGTGGTGCAACAAAGTTTGCAAAGCAAGTTTAAAAAATATTCTCAAATCCCAATGACAAATGGGATGACAGGGAAAGAAGTGGCAGAAAAAATGCTACGCGACCACGGAATTACCAATGTGAAGGTGATTTCTACATCGGGTATGCTTACCGACCACTACAACCCACAAAACCAAACAGTAAACCTTAGTGAAGGTGTTTACTCTTCAAATTCTGTGGCGGCGGCAGCTGTGGCAGCACACGAATGTGGTCACGCTGTGCAACACGCTTATGCTTATAAATGGTTGAGCATGCGTTCTGCTCTAGTGCCAGTGGTTAGTTTTGCTTCTAGATGGGTGCAATGGGTATTACTACTAGGTATTATAATGATAGAAACTACACCTATATTATTAGAGGTGGGAGTGGGACTTTTTGCTCTTACTACCTTATTTAGTTTCATTACACTTCCAGTGGAAATAAATGCAAGTACTCGTGCAGTTGAGTGGCTTACAGGCAAAGGCTACGTGCAAGGTGAAAAACGCTCTATGGCAATAGATGCGCTAAAATCTGCAGCCTACACCTACGTAGTAGCAGCGTTAAGTTCGTTGGCTACGCTGATTTACTATGCGATGATACTTGCAGGTAGAAGAGATTAAAATACAATTTTAAGAGAGGGAATTTTTTTGAAATTTTTGTTGTGAATTTTCAAAAAAAGAATTACCTTTGTACCAATTTGAGCATACCGAAAATGGGGCTCTTTAACTCTAAATAATTAAAGATATGAAACCTAACGTAACACATTCTAAATCAATGTTTTCTACTAAGTGGAATATCTTTTTTATTTTATATATGCGTTAGTTATTTTTTTAACCGACGCATTTTTTTTGTGTTGAAATAAACAAAAATATTATATAACAGTATGGAAAATTGTAAAAAAGTAATTTTATTAGGTTCAGGAGCGCTTAAGATTGGTCAAGCAGGTGAATTTGACTACTCTGGTTCTCAAGCGTTAAAGGCTATGCGCGAAGAAGGCATAGAAACAGTGTTGATTAACCCTAATATTGCTACCATTCAAACATCTGAAGGTGTAGCAGATAGAGTTTATTTCCTTCCTGTTACCCCATATTTCGTAACTGAAATTATCAAGAAAGAACGTCCAGACGGTATCTTACTTGCTTTCGGTGGTCAAACTGCACTAAACTGCGGTACAGAACTTTACTTAAACGGTACACTAGAAAAATATGGTGTGAGAGTGCTAGGTACATCTGTAGAAGCAATTATGATTACAGAAGACCGTGACCTATTCGTTAAAAAACTAGACGAGATTGAAGCTAAAACTCCAGTTTCACAAGCAGTAGAGTCACTTGAAGATGCTCTAGAAGTAGCTCACAGAATTGGTTTCCCAGTGATGGTGCGTTCTGCATATGCTCTAGGTGGCTTAGGTTCTGGTGTTTGTACAAACGAAAAAGAATTTATCGAACTTTGTCAAAGTGCATTAGCATACTCAAAACAAATTCTAGTAGAAGAAAGCTTAAAAGGTTGGAAAGAAATTGAGTTTGAGGTAATTCGCGACAAAAACGACCACTGTTTCACTGTAGTTCCAATGGAAAACGTAGACCCACTTGGTATTCACACAGGTGAAAGTATCGTGGTAGCTCCAATTATTTCACTTCGTCAAGACCAAATCGAACTTCTTCAAAATATCGCTACTAAAGTGGTTCGCCACATTGGTATCGTGGGTGAATGTAACATTCAATACGCATTCAACGCAGAAACAAACGACTATCGTATCATCGAAATCAATGCTCGTTTGAGCCGTTCTTCTGCTCTAGCATCTAAAGCTTCTGGTTATCCACTAGCATTTGTTGCGGCAAAACTTGCATTAGGTTATTCACTTGACCAAATCGGTGAAATGGGTACCAAAAACTCTGCATACGTAGCACCTTCAGTTGACTATATCATTGCAAAAATCCCTCGTTGGGACTTAGGTAAATTCGTTGGCGTGAGCCGTGAAATTGGTTCAGCAATGAAATCTGTAGGTGAAATCATGTCAATTGGTAAATCTTTCGAAGAAATTATCCAAAAAGGTCTTCGTATGATTGGTCAAGGTATGCACGGTTTTGTGGGCAACAACCTTAAATTTGACGATATTGAACACGCACTTTCTCATCCAACAGATATGCGTATCTTTGCTATTGCATACGCATTTGAGCAAGGTTACACAGTAGAACAAATTGAAAAACTTACCAAAATTGACCCTTGGTTGCTTACAGCACTTGAAAATATCTACAAATACACATTAGTTCTTTCTTCTTTCAACAAGATCGAAGACCTAACAGTAGATGTAATGGCAGAAGCTAAAAGACTTGGTTTCTCAGACTTCCAAATTGCACGTTATGTAGAAAAACCAGAAGGTAAAATGCACGACGCTGCACTTAGAGTGCGTGCTCACAGAAAAGCATTGGAAGTAGTTCCTACTGTATGTAGAATCAACACTATTGCTTCTGAAAATCCAGACAAAACAAACTATCTATACTTCACATACGGCGAAGGAGTTAAATTTACTCCAAACAGAACAGGTGCAGAAAGCATCGTAGTACTTGGTTCTGGTGCATACCGTATTGGTTCATCTGTAGAGTTCGACTGGTGTAGTGTAAACGCTGTACAAACAGCTCGTAAACTTGGTTACGAATCAGTAATGATTAACTACAACCCAGAAACAGTATCTACCGACTACGATATGTGTGATCGTCTATACTTCGACGAACTTTCATTTGAACGTGTGTCTGACGTATTAGACCTAGAAAATCCAAAAGGCGTGATCGTTTCTATGGGTGGTCAAATTCCAAACAACCTAGCAATGAAACTAGACGCACAAAATGTGCCTATCTTAGGTACAAAAGCTTGCAATATCGACCGTGCAGAAGACCGTCACAAATTCTCTGCTATGCTAGATAGCCTTGGCATCGACCAACCACGTTGGAGAGAGCTAACAAGCTTTGAAGATATCGACGATTTCATTGCAGAAGTAGGTTTCCCAGTGCTTATCAGACCTTCATACGTGCTTTCTGGTGCGGCTATGAATGTTTGCTACGACAAAGAACAAGTACACGCATTCCTTTCTCTTGCTGCTCAAGTTTCTAAAGAACACCCAGTAGTAGTTTCTCAATTCCTTCAAAATGCAAAAGAAATTGAGTTCGACGCTGTAGCAAAAGATGGTGAAGTAGTAGAATATGCAATTTCAGAACACGTAGAATTTGCTGGTGTACACTCTGGTGACGCTACCTTGGTCTTCCCAGCTCAAAATATCTATTTTGAAACAATGCGTCGCGTGAAGAAAATTTCTAAACAAATTGCAAAAGCACTTCAAATTACAGGTCCATTCAATATCCAATATCTAGCTAAAAACAACGATATTAAAGTAATCGAATGTAACTTACGTGCTTCACGTTCATTCCCATTTGTTTCTAAAGTGCTTAACAGAAACTTTATCGAAACAGCAACACGCATTATGCTAGGTGCAGAATACTCTAAACCAGACAAATCTGTATTCGATATCGAACACATTGGTGTAAAAGCTTCTCAATTCTCATTTGCTCGTCTTCACAAAGCAGACCCAATCTTAGGTGTGGATATGGCTTCTACCGGTGAGGTAGGTTGTATCGGTGACGACTTCAACGAAGCTCTTCTAAGCTCACTTATCGCTGTTGGTACTACTATTCCAGAAAAGAATATCATGGTATCTTCTGGTGATGCAAAATCTAAAGTGGACTTACTAGAACCATGTCGCGAACTTGCTAAAAATGGTTACAATATCTACGCTACTGTAGGTACACAAAAATTCTTAGCAGAAAACGGTATTGATGCCACTGTGGTAGGTTGGCCAGACGAAGAAAGTGAACTAAAAATCACTGATATGATGGCAGGTAAGAAATTTGATTTAGTTATCAATATCCCTAAAAATCAAACTCGTCGCGAACTTACCAATGGTTATAAAATACGTCGTGCTGCTATCGACCACAATATTCCATTGTTAACCAATGCTCGTTTGGCATCTGCGTTTATTCACGCATTCTGTAGCGTGAAAGAAAGCGAGATTTCAATCAAAGCATGGGATGAATACAAAGGTTAAAAGTGATTTCTAGTGGTGATTTTCTCGCCTTGTTTGCCTTCACAATCCTCATTTACGTCCAGTAAACTCCGGTTGTTCAGACTACACAAGTCTAAAAATCCCTCACTATAAATGCACTTTTAATAAACGAGATAAACTCCCTCCTTTAAAAAATAGTCTAAATAAAAAACAAGAGATTGACAAATGCGTCAATCTCTTGTTTTTTTGTGTTTAATATGTTAAAAAATGCGATAATTCTGCAATCGTTTTAAAATAATTTGTAAATAAAGTGTGAGATTGAAAAAAATGCTGTATCTTTGTTATGTAAACTTAAAATGGAAAAGAGTATGAAAAAATTATTAATTGCATTTGTAGGATTAGCGATGTCAGTACTATCGCTGAATGCAGCTCCTGGCGAGTTAGTTGTTACTCCAGAGACTCCAAATCCTAATGGTGCTATAGTACTTACTTATACACCAACCGTGAATCAAAAATGGATGGAAACAGAGAATGTATTTCTTTATACCTGTTTAGAGCTAGACAAAAATGGTGAATGGGCAAAAGAAAAAGCAGAGTGGTCTAAATGTAATACTAGAACCTTTATGTGGACCAAAAATTCTGATGGTACACTTACTTATACAATCTCTAACATTAAATCATATTTTGGTTTAACAGATGCTGAGGTAGAACATGTTTCTGGTATGTTTGTTATCCTTAAAAACGATAACTATCAAACAGACGACAAATATGTAGCTATCTATGCAGGAAACAAAAAGAAAGAAAAATTCAACGGTACTGTTAAATTCACTGTTCAAGTGCCAGAAGGTACTAAAGAAGTGTGGGTAGCAGGTACATTTGGTAAAGAAGGTGATCCACTATTCTGGAAACACGCTGATGCTAAATTACAACTTAAAAAAGTTGATGAAACTCACTTCGAAGGTACACTTAAAAATGTTCCAGCAGATCTTCACTACTTATATGTATGGGGTCCACGTACCGACCAATCTGAATATCGTTTCAACCACCGTCCATTAGGTGCTCGTTCTGTAGTAAACGACAAAGTAGAATACTGGGGTGACATGACTCTAAATGTTACAGTGCCTCGTAGCACAGCAGAAGTTTACGTATCTGGTAACTTCAACAATTGGGAGTACTCTAGAATGGTAGACGCAGGTAACAACAACTGGACATTCCATGTGTCTCCAACTTCATTTGAAGGTGATGCTGTAGAATATCTATATTACTATAAAAACAGTGCAGAAGCAGTAGAACGTGCTAACAAACGTGTAGTTAAGTTCCAAGGTTTCTCTACTCAATATGATGAAATAAAAGCTTGGTAAAATAAGAGCGTTTTTTAAGGGCGCTTTAGGCGTTGTGTTTGTGCACACGCCTAAAAATCCCTCCTTAAAAAATCACTCTTAGTATATTAGAAGTATATTAAAACTAAAATCAATACAATTCACTTATTTGTTTAACTCAAAACTTATTTATTATGAAAAAAATTTTACTTTTTATCGCAGCTGCTATGGTTGCAATGACTGCAAGTGCACAAAATTATCTTGCTGGTACATTACCAGGTTTAAGTTGGGATGCTGCAGGTTATCCTATTAATGGAACAGCGGTATTTGAAGATGTACCTGCTGGTACTTATGAATTTAAAGTTACTAATGGTACATGGACAAATGCTTTAGGAACAGGTGCTGTAGATGCTTCTCAAAGTACACCAGGTTATAATCCTAGTGCTGATAACGTTACATTTACAATTAAATCAGCAGCTACTATTACTATCTCTACTGATGGAACAAGTATTGTCTTAAAATCAACTGTACCATTTGGAAATGTTGAAATTACTTCTTATACAATTGTTGGTGCTGAAGCACTTTTAGGTGTTAACTGGGATACTAATGCAGAAGAAAACAATATGACCCAAAATGGTTCTGAATGGGTTTTAGTAAAAGAAGGTGTAGAATTAACTGCAGGTGATTATAGTTATAAGGTAGTTGGAAATCACTCTTATAGTGTATATCAATATCCACAACAAGGAGATAACACTTTAACAATTGATGCTGATGGTACTTACGACATTACTTTCACATTATATGTTGCTGATAACTATTTAGATGCAGTTGCTACTCCTGCTACTACTACAGACCTAGAAGATGTTGATGCTGAAGACGCAGTTGTTGCTGCTTATGACATCACTGGTAAACCAGTTGCTGCTGACGCTAAAGGTTTAATTATCCTTCAATATGCTTCAGGTAAAGCAGTAAAAGTATTCAATAACTAATTTGAATAATTAAATAATAGAAACCGCAAGTTTTGTGACTTGCGGTTTTTTTTGTACATTTGTTAGTCGTTTTTTAGCGGACACTTAATGAAAAAGGTATTACTTATTACATATTACTTTCCGCCAAGTGGGGGAGCCGGTGTGCAGCGCTGGCTTAAAACCATTAAGTACTTGCCAGAGTTTGGTGTGGAGGCTATAGTGCTTACTGTGGACCCTGCAGTTGCCTCTTATCCACAAGTGGATGAAAGTTTGTGTGCTGATGTGCCTTCTTCACTAAAGGTGTATACTACTAAAACAAAAGAAATATTAAGTCTTTATAAGCGAGTTTCACCCAATAAGCAAGTGCCATACGGTGGATTTGCCAATGAACCAAATCCAACTCTTTTGCAGAAGATTTCTCGCTTTATTCGTGGTAATTTCTTTTTGCCAGACCCACGACGTGGTTGGAATAAATTTGCACTTGCCAAGGCAAAAGAGTTGATAGAAATCGAAGGTATTACTACTATAGTAACTACATCTCCTCCGCATTCAACACAACTAATTGGTTTAGAACTTAAGAAACAATATCCTAATATAAATTGGGTAGCTGACCTTCGTGATCCTTGGACAGATATTTACTATAACCAAGACCTTTATCCTACGTCTTGGGCACAAAAACGCAACTTAAATTATGAACGTTCTGTATTGCTTTCTGCGGATAGAATAATCACTGTAAGTGAAGATTGTAAACGCCTATTTGCAGAAAAAGCAGATGTAGCCGATAAAATCACAGTTGTGCCAAATGGCTATGACGAGAGTGACTTTGAAGAAAATAAACTTGTGAAAGGAGAAGTAACTCCTAACTATATATTGTCTTATGTAGGAGTTATGGCTCCGCAGCACAACCTATTGCCATTAAAGGCTCTTGTGAGTGGCAGAAAGGATATAAAACTTCGTTTTGTGGGTGTTGTGAGCGAGGAAATACAACAGGAGATAAAGTCTTGGGGTGTTAGCACCGAACTTATTCCATATGTAAGTCATAAAGAGGCGGTGAATTATATGCAGGATTCTGATGTATTATTGTTGTTTATTCCCAATGTGCCAAATAATGAAGGTATTCTTACGGGTAAACTCTTTGAATATCTTGCTTCGGGCAGAAAGATACTTCTGTTTGGACCAGAAAATGGCGATGCTATGCAACTAATATCTGAGTGTGGTGCGGGGGCTTGTTATACAGAAAACTTTTGTTTAGATAAATTTTTAAATCAGGACTATACTGGTAACGACCATATTAAACTTTATTCTCGCAGATCGCTTGCTCAAAAGATAGCTTCTCTTTTATGAAAATATTTATTATATCACAAGGTGTTCCTTCTACCTCTGCTCCACTTAATGGCATTTTTGCGTGGGATCAAGCATTGGCACTTAAAAATCTTGGTCACGAGGTGAGTGTAATGGCGCTAGATTTTCGTCGTGTGCTAGACAGACGCTTTGGCAAAAAATATTACAAAAAAGATGGAATAAATGTGTATCAATATTCACTTCATACAGGCATTTATCGTCGTCTTCTGCCTATTTTAGGTCGTATCTGTGGTAAAGTATATAATGATATGCTATGTGCCGAAGGTGAGCCGGATGTGATTCACTCACACTTCTACTTTATGGGTGCAATACTTGCGTCTATGCCTACAAGACCAAATTGTCCTGTTGTGATAACAGAGCATAGTAGCAAACTAAATAAAGATGCTTCTTTGATAAGCGAACTTGATAAAAAACTTGCTCACAAGGCATACGAGTATGCAGATGGAGTAATAGCAGTGTCTAATGCTTTGGCAAAGAGATTGAAGACAAATTTCTCTGTAGATGCAGAGGTGATTCCTGATATGTTTAATCTACCAGAGGTAGAGCCAGTTGTAAAAGATAAAAATGTATTTAGAGTGGTATCTGTAGGCAGATTAGTGAAGGGTAAAGGTTTCTTCCATCTTGTAAATGCATTTTATCAAGCGCAACTACCTGAAAATTCTGAGTTAATTATTATTGGCGATGGTCCGCTTAAGGATTTCTTAAACCAATCTCTTGTAAACAATAGAACGAGAGTAGTGGGAATGAAGAGCAGGGAAGAAATTGTTCGTTATTTGCAGTCCGCAAATATGTTTGCTTTGCTTTCTCATTCAGAAACTTTTGGAGTGTCTTGCCTTGAGGCACTTAGCGTGGGTCTTCCTGTGCTTGCTACACGTTGTGGTGGCCCAGAAGACTTTATTAATGAGTCTAACGGTATGCTTGTGCCAGTGGGCGATATGGAAGAAGCGGGTGTGGCAATTAGTAAGATGTATCTAAAGCAATATGATGCTGAGAAGATAAAGAAAGATTGCTACCAGAAATATTCTGCCGAGGCAGTGGCTCGCAAACTAGTAGAGTATTATTCTTCTATTTCTTAAGTTTCAGAAACTTCAAAATATAATCCCAAAGGTCTTTGTGGAAAGTGTAGATAATACCTAGATAGGTAATACCACTTACTATGCCTTGAACTACAAGTTTAAGGTATAGGTTTTCTGTGCTAAGACCGCATAAGTAGCCTACGTATGAGATAATAATGCCCCAAATCATAGCAGGAACAATATCTTTAAGTTGAGAACCTATCTTCAGACCAATATGTCTTTTCACTTGTAGGAGCGATACAAACCATGCCATAAAGCAAGAGATGGCATAGCCAATAAGTAGCGCCATTACCCCATATTCAAAGCAAGCAAGCACAGATGCAATAATCAAACCTCTTTTAGTAAGTTCCACCTTAAAGCTTTCTTTGCTTTTGCCTACAGAGTTTAGTGCGTTGTTGTTTATCTGATACACGCAAGTAAATAGGTTTGCAATGCAGATAAGTTGGAAATATGGCACTGATGTAAGCCATTTTTCACCAAATAGGGTGAAGAATATTGGTTTGGCAGTGAAAATAAGGAAAATAGTACATGGTATCACAATAAGCGACGATTTCTGTATCATTTGCCTCATGGCGTGTATCATTCTATCTCTTTCATCGTGTATTTTGGCAAAAAGGTTGTAACTGGTTTTACCGAAAATAGCACTGAAAGTGAAGTTTGATGTTTCTGCTATTTTGTTGGCTTGGGTGTAATAACCAAGTAGTCTTACTGTGTAGAATTTACCAAGTAGGAATGTGTATAGGTTGTTGAATACTGCATTTAGCATATTTGAAGATAATATGTGAATGCTAAACGATGCGTACTGCTTAAATATTTGTTTTGAGAATATTAGGTTTGGTATCCAGCGTTGCCAAATGTAGAAACAAATCACTCTTATAAAGTGATATGCTGTTTGTTGGATAACAAGTGCCCATACTCCTGCGCCGTAAAAGGCTGATGCGGCTCCTGCAATGCCACTAATAGATGTGCTTATAAAGTTTACTTTTGCTAGTTTCTTGAAGTCGAGGTCTCTTTCAATTAGGCCGTAAGGCACTATGTAGAGCGAGTTGAATATAAGGGCAAGGTTTGTTACTCTTATAAGTGCTACTAGTTTTGGTTGAGCAAAAAAGCTAGCAAGAAGTGGAGCAGTGAAAAAGAAAATAAGGTAAAGAGCGGTGGAAACTGCCAAATTTGAGTAGAAAACAGTGTTTGTATGCTCTTTTGTAATGTTTTTTGTGCGTACAAGGGCTGCAGTAAGGCCGCCTTCTACAAGCACGTAAGAAAGTGTAGCGAAAATCATTACCATACCCATTAGCCCGTAGTCGGTAGGCGAGAGCAAGCGGGCAAGTATGATACCTATAATAAACTGAGTGCCTTGCTGGGCTACTCTATCTACAGAGCTCCAAGCAAGGGCACCAAGCATTTTATGTTTTAGATTTTCACTCACGGACTAAATTACGATATTAACGATTTTCTTAGGAACAACAATAACCTTCTTAATTGACTTGCCATCTAAGTATTTCGCAGTTTGCTCGTTGTTTAGAGCTATCTCTTCTACTTGTTTTGGATTTAAATCTGCTGCAAGTTCTAGAGTGAAACGTACTTTACCGTTGAATGAAATTGGATATTTAACAGTGTTTTCTGCTAAGTATTTTTCATCGTGTTTAGGGAAAGCAGCGTCGCAAACTGTGGTGTCGTTGCCTAAAACGTGATATAACTCTTCTGCTACGTGTGGTGCAAATGGTGCTAGAAGCACTACTAGTGGTTCTAGGATAGCACGTTTGTTGCATTTTGCAGAGTTTAACTCATTCACGCAAATCATAAATGCAGAAATTGCGGTGTTGAATGAGAAGTGTTCTATATCACTTGTTACTTTCTTAATAGTTTTGTGAAGTGTTTTAAGTTCTTCTGCTGTTGGTTCAGCGTCAGAAATATTCACATCGTCACCTTTATAGAATAATCCCCAAAGACGTTTTAGGAAGCGGTGAACACCGTCGATACCGTTTGTGTCCCAAGGTTTAGATTGTTCTAGAGGTCCTAAGAACATTTCGTAAAGACGTAGTGTGTCTGCACCGTAGTTTTCTACAATATCGTCTGGGTTTACCACGTTGAACATAGATTTAGACATTTTTTCTACTGCCCAACCGCAAATATATTTGCCATCTTCTAGGATAAATTCTGCGTTAGCAAAGTCTGGCATCCATGCGCGGAATTTGTCTAGGTCTAGAATGTCGTTTGAGACGATGTTTACATCTACGTGGATTTCTTGTGTTTTGTATTGGTCTTTTAAGCCTAGTGATACGAATTGGTTTGTGCCAATAACACGATAAACAAAGTTTGAACGACCTTGAATCATACCTTGGTTTATCAGTTTTTGGAATGGTTCGTCTTTGCAAATTAGGCCTAGGTCAAATAAGAACTTGTTCCAGAAACGGCTATAGATAAGGTGACCTGTAGCGTGTTCTGTACCACCAATGTAAAGGTCCACGTTTTGCCAATACTCGTTTGCCTCTGTGCTTACTAGAGCATCGTTGTTGCGTGGGTCCATATAGCGTAGGTAATATGCAGATGAACCTGCAAAACCTGGCATAGTGTTTAATTCTAGTTGATAACCTTCTTCTGTTTTCCAGTTTTGAGCACGTCCTAGTGGTGGTTCACCTGTTTCGGTAGGTAGATATGTGCTGATTTCTGGAAGTAGAAGTGGAAGTTTTTCTACGTCTAGTGTGTAAGGCATTCCTTCTTTGTAATATACTGGGAATGGTTCGCCCCAATAACGTTGGCGAGAGAAGATAGCATCGCGAAGACGATAGTTTACTTTTACTTTACCAATACCTTTTTCTGCAATGTAAACTTTTGCTTTTGCGATAGCTTCTTTCACTTGTAGGCCGTTTAGGAAGCCTGAATTGCACATAATGCCGTCTTTTGCATCGAAGCTTTCTTCGCTCACGTCGCAACCTACAATTACTGGAATGATAGGAAGACCAAAGTGTTTAGCGAAAGCGTAGTCGCGGCTATCGTGTGCTGGCACAGCCATAATAGCACCTGTACCATAACCTGCTAGTACGTAGTCTGAAATCCATACTGGAATTTTGTCGCCAGTGAATGGGTTGATAGCGTAAGCACCTGAGAACACACCGCTCACTTTTCTGTCTGAAATACGTTCACGTTCTGTACGGCGTTTTACTGCGTCTAGGTATGCTTCTACTTCTGCTTTTTGTTCAGCTGTGGTGATTTGTGCCACATAATCGCTCTCTGGAGCAAGCACCATAAAGGTAACACCAAATGTGGTATCGGCACGTGTAGTAAACACAGTCATGGTAATGTCGCTATCTGCAATAGCAAAGTCCATTTCTGCACCTTCACTTCTGCCAATCCAGTTGCGTTGAGTTTCTTTTAGAGAGTCAGTCCAATCGATTTTGTCAAGACCATCTAGAAGACGTTGTGCGTATGCACTTACACGTAAACTCCATTGGCGCATTACTTTTTGTTCTACAGGGAAACCGCCACGCACAGAAAGACCTTCGCTAACCTCGTCGTTTGCAAGCACAGTGCCTAGTTGTGGACACCAGTTTACACTAATGTCTGCTAGGTAAGCTATACGATAGTTCATAAGGATTTCTTGTTGTTTTTTCTCGTCGTAGCTTTTCCACTCTTCTGCTGTGAAGATAGGGGTTTCTGTGCAAGCTGCTTTTACTTTTGCATTACCTTGTTCGTTGAAAATGTCAACAAGCATGCTAATAGGTTTTGCCGCATCTGCTCTTTGGCAATACCAACTGTCGAACATTTTAATAAATGCCCATTGAGTCCATTTGTAGTATTCTGGGTCGCAAGTTTTAATTTCGCGGTCCCAATCGTAGCAGAAACCGATTTTATCTAATTGTTCGCGGTAGCGTGCAATATTGTTTTTAGTGGTAATTTCTGGGTGTTGACCTGTTTGAATAGCATATTGTTCTGCTGGCAGACCGTATGCGTCATAACCCATTGGGTGAAGCACGTTGAAGCCTTGAAGTCTTTTATAACGGCTATAAATATCTGAAGCTATGTAGCCAAGTGGGTGACCTACGTGTAGACCTGCACCTGATGGATATGGGAACATATCCAATACATAGAATTTTGGTTTACTTTTGTCTGTTTCAACTTTGTAAATGGCATTTTCTTTCCAATATGATTGCCATTTTTGTTCAATACTCTTAAAATTATATTCCATCTGAACGTATTTTTTATAATCGGCACAAAATTAATAAAAAATTAGGACTTAACTCCCTTTTTGTATGCATAAAATCTTTATCTTTGCGGTTCAAAGAAAAGAAATAAAATAATATGAATAATATTCTAGATTTAATTGGCAATACACCTCTTGTGAGAGTCTCTGACGACCTTAACATTTACGCAAAATGTGAATTTCTTAACCCAGGCGGTAGCATAAAAGACCGCGTGGCATACAATATGATTTGCCAAGCAGAAAAAGATGGCAAACTAAGACCAGGTATGACTATCGTGGAACCAACTTCTGGCAATACTGGTATTGGTCTTGCACTTGTGGGTGTGCGTAAAGGTTATAAAGTGATAATCGTGATGCCAGAAAATATGTCTGAAGAACGTAAACGCATTATCCGTTGCCTTGGTGCAGGTCTTGAACTTACTCCAAAAGAACTTAGCCTAGACGGAGCAGTGCGCCGTGCAGAAGAAATTGCTGCAGACCTTGGTGAAAACGCCTTTATTCCTCAACAATTTGTAAACCCAAACAATCCAGATATTCACTATCGCACCACAGCAGTAGAACTATACGAACAAATGGCTGGCGAAATTGATATTTTCGTATCAGGTCTTGGTAGTGGTGGTACACTGCAAGGTATAGGTAAATTTTTAAAAGAGAAAAATCCAAATATTAAGATTGTGGCAGTGGAGCCAAAAGATGTGTCTGCTCTTCTTGGTCACGAACCAGGTCTTCACCAAATTCAAGGAATTGGCGATGGTTTCATTCCAGAAGTGCTTGATACTAAATTAATTGATGAAGTAGTGGAAGTGTCTGATGCTGACGCAATCTATACCACTCGCAAAATGGCAGAGGTGTATGGACTTCTTTGCGGAACTTCTTCTGGTGCCAACGTGTGGGCTGCCATTCAAATGGCAAACAAATATGGCAAAGAAAAACGCGTAGCCACAATACTTGCAGACCGTATTGAGAGATATTTCAGTACTAACCTTTTATAGGTCTATTTTAGAGGTAAAAAATAAACCTAAAGTATATAGAGGTATTATTTGTTTAAATTCTTTTGATTTTAAATAAATTGTATTATCTTTGTGGTCGCAAATTTTGCGGATGGTCTCGTAGCTCAGCTGGATAGAGCAACAGCCTTCTAAGCTGTGGGTCGTGGGTTCGAATCCCGCCGGGATCACAACAAAAGGGTTTACACATCGTGTAAACCCTTTTGTTGTGATAAACATTCTATATATACGTGCCCAAGGCACGGCACCCAGAAGGGTGCTAGTTACCTTCGGTAACGGCTTCTGGAAACTTTAGTTTTCGCTCTCTTTTTTGTTATCAATACTTATTTTATTTTGCGTAAAGGTAGGTTAGAGGTACGTCAACACGTTTGCACCATGATGCCTCGTCGTGCGATGTACCAGGATAGAAACCATAGCTTAACTTGCCGTTTTCTACTGTGTAACCTTTTTCTTGAGGAATAGAAATTAATTCGTCCCAGAATGGTACATAGTAGTAATCTGATGTTTTGTCGCCACAGTCGAAGTAGATTTTGTGGTTGCCATCGGTAGGAAGTTTGTCTCTTAGGTATGCAAATACAGCTTCTGCCCAGCATGTTTCACCGCTAACACTCATGTGTGTTGATACGCAAATTGCAGTGCCGAAAATATCTGGACGTTCGCACATTGCATAGAATGAAGCAAGACCACCCATACTAGAACCCATCACTGCAGTGTTTTCCATATCTGGTAGAGTTGAGAATGTAGAGTCAATCATAGGTTTGATTGTATTTACAATTAGGTCTACATATTCGTCACCTCTAATTTCTTTTTTGCAATAGCCCTCAAAACCAGTGGTGGTGTATTTTTCGTGGTCGAAGTATTCAGTAAGCACTTTTTCTGGCATAAGGTCGCACACGCGAGTGGCGTCGATACTCCAAATACCCACTGCGATAAAAGGTTTAATTTTGCCTTCTGCAATTAGTCTGCCACCCACTTCGTCGATTTCCCATGCTTGTTTGTTCCAAGAAGATTTTGCGTCGTAAAGGTTTTGACCATCGTGAAGATAAAGAACTGGATATTTTTCATCTGGTGTATAGCAGTCTGGCACCCAAATGTCTAGGTTTACAGTGCTTTTAAATGTTTCGCCTTTAACAGAAGTTCTGTAAAGTTTACCTGTGGTAACTGCTTTTGGAGATTTTTTAAAACTAATACCATTTTCATCCACAGCTGGAGCTTCTGGCTCAGCAGGAGTTTGTGGTTCATTAGGTGTAGTTTGCTCTGTGTCTGGTGCTTCTGGTGTTTCTGGAATATCAGGAGTTTCTCCTTTGCATGCCGCCAATATTAGGGCTGCGCTTAAAAGTAAAAAGATTTTTTTCATATTGATTTGATTTTAAGTGTGATTTATGTTTAGAACGGATAGCCTACGGCGAAGTGTAGGGCTGTGTCTTTTACGATATTCCAACCAGGAACGAAACGCCAACGCTCGCCATCGCCACGAGAAGGGTCGAATGCTTTAATACCCCAGTCTAGTCGAAGTACGAAATAGTCGAAGTTTAGTCTTAGACCAATACCGTAGCCAAGAGCAATTTGTTCGTAGAATTTATCAAATTTAAATTGACCACCAGGTTGGCCTTCGTCTTTTAGTGTCCAAATATTACCAGCGTCGATAAATGCTGCAATCTCTAGTAGCCAAACAAGTTTTGTTCTGTATTCTAGGTTTATGTTGAATTTTATGTCGCCAGACTGCTTCATATAGTCGATAGTAGATCCTGCATTGTAAGAACCAGGACCTAGTGAACGTGCCGACCATGCACGCACGCTATTGGCGCCACCACCATAGTAACGTTTTTCGAATGGTAGGATGGTAGAGTTTAAGTATGGTACACCTACGCCTAATCCTATGTGATATACTAATGAGTTTTTATTATCCACAAGGTGAGTATAACTAAAGTCGAAGTCTGCTTTAGCATATTGTGCAAATGGAATATTTCCAAGAAGATATGAGCCATTGGCATCGGTATTGGCTTTTGCTCCGTAGCATATACCATAAAGAAGGTTGCCCGCAATTTCTGCAGATGCACGCACATTGTAGAAATTGTTGTATGATTCGTTTTTCTTGTTGGTGAATGAAATGCCATAACCAGCACTCATAATAAAGTGGTCTTCGTAACTATATTTCAGAAGTGAATTGTTGATTGTTTTCCTGAAATTGTCTGAGATATATGGCAGATATACATAATTTAAGTCTAGCAAACTCACAGAGTGGTTTATTCTTTGCTTTGTTTGCCAATTGTATCTCATACCAAGACCAGCAATAATACGTGAATATTCGTCGCGGATTTGGTAACTAAAGTTTAAGTGCAATTCTGTGTTTGAAGTATTGTCTTGGAAGAATTTTCTGCCTACAAATGGGAATAAAATGGTAGGGAAACCAATACTAGCCTCTGTGCCAACTTCCCAAATAGAGCGATGACCAATGATAGATTCGTTTGCTCCACGCACTTGAAACTTAAACTGTTCGCCTCCTTTGAATATGTTGTTGTGGCTGTATCCTAGTTTACCTGCTATACCAAAGTCGCCTTCGTTGTTTGTGCCTTCTAGTTCAAAACTAAACGATTGTATTTTATCTGGTGTGATAACGATATTACAATCTAGTTGTTTCATTCTAATGGTGTCGTTGGTAGATGATGTTTCGATACCATAAAGCAAACTATCTTGTTGTAGAGCGTTTTCTACAATTCTAATGCTATCTTCTGCCTCGTTGAAAGATACGTTTAGATATTTAAATATCTTAAGGGATGCAAGTTTTGCGTATGTTTGGTCAACAGTTTTTTCGTTGTATAAAGAGTTGCTACTTATGCTAGTAAGATTGTGTAGTGTGCTTTTTCTAACGAAATCGTTGTTGGAATAGATATTTAGATCTTTATATTTTTCGTATTGCATTGTAGATATAGCACTGTCGTTTGATAGTGATGCTACGTCGTCTGTTAGAAAATAGTTTACATTTCTAACATTGTATTTTTCGTGCTCTATGCTTATAAACTCATTTCTACCAACAAGTTTACGCATTGGTCGCACAATCATGTCTATTCTCACTTGTTTGTTGCCCACTGCAGTGTCGGCAAGAAATCCTATATAGTCTTTGTCGAAAGTAAAGAATCCTTCTGTTTTAAGTAGGTCGGCAATTCTGCTTCTTTCTTTTTCAAGTACATCTATATCAAATAAATCACCTCTTTTGATAAGTGAGTTTGTGGTATCTGCTAGTACAATCTCTTCTATTTCGTCATTTTTGATTTTGTATCTAATGTCTTTTATTCTATATGGAGTGCTAGCAGTAATGGTGTATTTTACCTTTGCTTTTTTCTTTTTAAATGTGGTGGTGTGATCTACTTTTGCATTTAAGTAGCCTTTGTTGTTCATGGCTTTTTTAAGCTCGTTTGCCGACGATTCTACTAGAGTAGAGTCGTAGATAACAGGAGCGTCACCAATTTTTTGCAGGAAACGGTTTATCCATAGTGTGGTGTCTGGGCTAGATATGCTATAAAGTCCAAGGTTGAATGGAATAAACTTGAAAAGTTTTAGGTTTGGTTGTTGGCGTAGGTAAACACTAAAGTCTGTGTCTTTTATGTCTTTGCTGTCGGCAGTAATGCTTACGTGGTCGAGTAGATATTGTCCTTCAGGTACGTATTTAGTTACGTTGCAACTACTTAGTAGCAACGCAAGCGAAAATATGATATAAAGGATAAATCTATTTCTTCTCATTTTATAAAACTATGAGTGGCGATATTTTGTCCACAATCTACAAAAATAATATAAAAATATAAGAAATAGACAAATTTCGGCTGAAATATATACAAAAAAGAAGCTCCCAATTTCTTGGGAGCTTCACGTTATATAATCTTATAAGATTAAATCCAACGTAGGTAGCAGAAGTCTTGACGGTGAGGAAGTGCGTCGTTTTTAGCATACATACGGATTGCGCATTTGAATGAACCACCAGTGGTAGGAGTCATTTCAAGTTTTGCAGATACTTTGTTGCCTTCAACTTTAACTTCGGTGAATGGAACTACTTTGTGTAGTTTTTCAGCACCATCAATCATTTTAACTAGTACTAGTTCGAAACCTAGACCGTTTGCAACAGCTTCTTGTTTAGCGTCAACAGATACAGTAACTACTTGTTTAGCAGCGCTGTCTGCGATGTAGTGAGACATGTTGTTTACAGATGTTTCTAGAACTTCGATGTTGTCCCAGTTAGCAGCCATGTTTTCTTTCCATGCTACGATTTCTTTAGCTTTAGCGTTGTTGTTAGCTTTAAGTGATTTAGCACGTTTAGCTTGTTTGCTATAGAAACGATCGATATAGTCATCTAACATACGTTTTGTAGTGTAGATAGGAGCGATCTTAGCTAAAGAGTTTTTAATGTATTGAATCCATTCTGGAGAGTATCCTTTGCTGTTTTTAGCGAAATATAATGGAATGATTTCGTTTTCAAGCATTGAATAGATTGTAGCAGCGTCAAGTTGGTCTTGTTGTGCTTGGTTAACGAAAGTACGTTTTTCGGTTAGAGCCCAACCTGCACCTTCTTTGTAACCTTCATACCACCAACCGTCAAGAACTGAGAAGTTTAATACACCGTTCATTTCAGCTTTTTCGCCAGATGTACCAGATGCTTCTAGTGGACGAGTAGGAGTATTTAACCAGATATCAACACCAGAGATTAAACGTTTAGCAAGAGCCATGTCGTAGTTTTCTAAGAAGATAATTTTACCTAAGAATTCTGGACGACGAGAAATCTCGATAATGTTTTGGATTAATTTTTGTCCTGGAGCGTCAGCTGGGTGAGCTTTACCAGTGAAGAAGAACTGAACTGGGTAGTTAGGATTGTTAACAATCTTAGCTAGACGGTTAAGGTCTGTGAATAATAGGTGAGCACGTTTGTAAGTAGCGAAACGACGACCGAAACCAATTGTTAATGCGTTAGGGTTGATGTTTTCAGATAGGCTTACGATACGAGCAGGGTCACCTTGGTTTTTCAACCATGATTCTGTGAAACGAGCTTTGATATAGTCGATTAAGCGTAGTTTAAGCGCTTTACGTGTTTCCCAAATTTCTGCGTCAGAAACATTGTAGATGTTTTCCCAGTGAGCAGTGTTAGATTGGTCTGCAAGGAATTGTTCGCCGAATGATTTAACGTGAAGTTTTTGCCATTCAGATGCAGCCCAAGTTGGGTAGTGAACACCGTTAGTTACATAACCAACGTGAGATTCTTCAGGGTAGTAACCTTTCCAGATAGTTTTGAACATGTCTTTAGACACTTCACCGTGTAACCAGCTCACACCGTTTACTTCTTGGCAAGTGTTGCAAGCAAATACTGTTACAGAGAATTTTTCTGTTAAGTCACCAGGATTTTCTCTACCCATGTTCATGAAGTCTGTCCAAGAAAGACCTAGTTGGTTTGCGAAGTCGTTCATGTAATATTGGAATACGCCTTCTTCGAATTTATCGTGACCAGCAGGAACTGGAGTGTGAGTGGTGAATAGACCAGAAACACGTACAAGTTCCATAGCTTCGTTGAAGCTAAGACCAGTTTTGATGTAGTCGATTAAACGTTGAACGTTTAAGAATGCAGCGTGACCTTCGTTACAGTGATAGATTTCTTTAGATAGACCTAGTTCTTTAAGAGCAGCCATACCACCGATACCAAGCATGATTTCTTGTTTTAGACGGTGTTCGTTGTCACCACCATAAAGTTGGCTAGTGATTGTGCGGTCTGCTTCGTTATTTAAGTCTGTGTCTGTGTCTAGAAGGATAAGGTTGATACGACCAACTTTTACTTTCCATAGGTTTGCGTAGATGTTACGACCTGGGTAAGCAACAGAAATAGTGATAGGGTCACCATTTTTGTCTAGATATTGTTCTAGAGGAAGTTTGTCGAATTCTTGAGCTTCGTAAACAGCGATTTGTTCACCGTTCATTGAAAGGTTTTGGGTGAAGTAACCAAAACGATATAAGAAACCGATAGCAACCATGTCAACGTTGCAGTCAGAAGCTTCTTTTAAGTAGTCACCAGCAAGAACGCCAAGACCACCAGAGTAGATTTTTAGGATATCAGTTAAACCATATTCCATGCTGAAGTAAGCAACTGAAGGAATAGTTTTAGAAGGTTTAACGTTCATGTAAGCAGAGAATTTAGCGTAAACATCTTCCATACGTTTTAGGAAGCCTTTGTTTTTAGCTAGTTCTGCGTATTGTACGCTGTTAAGTTTTTGAAGGAATAAAACAGGGTTACCACCGCATTTTGTCCATAATTCTGGATTCATTTCTGTGAATAGATCCACTGCTTCATAGTTCCATACCCACCATAAGTTGTTTGCGATTTCTTTTAATTTTTCAAACTTAGCAGGTACATTGAATTGTACAGTAATAGGTGTCCAATTAGGATAATTAGAATTACTTACTTGTAGTTTCATCTCTTAAGTTTAAAGTTAATAATTATGTTTTTTTATATTTTTTAAATGTAATATGTGCAAAATGCACAAAGAAAAACTTTGCAAAGATAAGGTTTATTTTTGCAATTTCAAGTTTTTTTTTAGAAAATCGGTCTTATTGTTGAAATCTTTTATCTTGATTTTCAAGAAGTTTTTATTTCAAACGTTTAAAAGAGGTTTTAACATCTAACTATTTTATCCCATCTCTCTTAAGTAGTGCATCAGTTTTAGGCTTACTACCTCTAAATTTAACGTATAAATCCATAGGATGCTCGGTGCTGCCCTTTGAAAGTATGTTTTCTCTAAAACTTTTTGCCACAGTTTTGTCGATGCCACCTGCTTCTTGAAACACAGAAAATGCGTCTGCATCTAGCACTTCTGCCCATTTGTAGCCATAATATCCAGCAGCATAGCCTCCGGCAAACAGGTGAGTAAAGTGTGTACTCATACAGCAACCTTCAATAGAAGGGAAAAGTTGGGTTTTCTTCCAAGCATTTCTTTCAAATTCTATTACGCTTCCATCAAATGCCTCTTTTATGCCATGCCAAGCCATGTCTAAATAACCAAAACTTAGCTGTCTGATGCAAGAATATGCCGCAATGTATTGTTCAGATGCTTTAAGTTTTTCTACAAGTTCTGTAGGGATTACCTCGCCAGTTTGGTAATGAATAGCTGTTTTATTTAAAAACTCTGGCTGGCTAGCAAAGTTTTCCATTATTTGAGAAGGTAGTTCTACAAAGTCTCTATACACGTTAGTGCCACTTAGGCTTTCGTAAGGCACCTCTGAAAGCAGCCCGTGTAGGGCATGGCCAAACTCGTGTAGGAATGTTTTCACCTCGTCGTAGGTAAGCAGAGCAGGACCACCTGCTGTAGGAGGTGTGAAATTCATTACTAGAGATATAAGTGGACGACTATCTGTGCCATCGGCGTTGTGATATTGACCTTTAAACTCTGTCATCCAAGCACCCTGACGTTTGCTCTTGCGTGGGAAAAAGTCGGTGTAAAGTAGCCCCATAAACTTATCATCTGCATCATACACTTCAAATAAGTCCACATCTTTATGATATACAGGAAGCTCCTTGTTTGGCACAAATTTTATGCCATAAAGGTCTGTTGCTAAACCAAATACACCTTTTTTTACTCTTTCAAGCTCAAAATATGGTTTAAGGTCTTCTTCGCTGTAATTGTATTTTTCTTCTTTATATTTTTCACTGTAATATGCCCAGTCGTATGGCATTAGAGTGAAGTTCTCATCATGGTTTAGTTTTTTTGCATACTCCTTTATAAGTTCTCTTTCTTTTATAGCAAAAGGCATATATTTTTCTAGTAAATCGTCTAGCAAACTATATACAGCACTGTCATTTTGTGCCATAGTGCGCTCAAGGCGATACTCGCTATAGTGAGAGCGGTCCATTATCTGAGCCACTTCAAGGCGTTTGTTTACTATATTTTTAATGTTTTCAGAGTTGTCGTTTTCATCACCCTTGCTAGTTTTGGTGTTGTATGCCATGTAAAGCTCTCTTCTTAACTCTCTGTTTGTGGCATATTGCATAAAACTAATATAAGAAGGTGCAGATAGGTCTATAACCCAACCTTCAAGACCTTTTTCCGTAGCCTTTTCTTTTGCTGCGGCCACGGCATATTCAGGTAGCCCGTCTAGGTCTTCTATATTATTAAGGTGCATAGTGTAGGCATTGGTGGCTTGTAGGGCAAGGCGACCAAAGTTGAATGTAAGTAGACTTAGTTCGCTAGATAGGGTTTTAAGTCTTTCTTTTTTGTCTTTGTCTAGGTTTGCACCTGAGCGCACAAAACCTATATATGAGTCTTCTATAAGCTTTTTCTGAATAGGGTCTGAGTAGTTTTCAATATTTTCATACACCTTTTTTACTCTAGCAAATAGTGCTTCGTTTTGTTTTATTTTGCTTGAAGCTTCTGATAGAATAGGAGAGTATTTCTCTGATATAGAGTCTAATACGTCGCATGTTTCAGCCTCTGTAAGGTTGAAAAGCACGCCACACACACGTGAAAGTATAGCACCACTATTTTCTAGTGCCAGTATGGTGTTTTCAAATGTTGGTTCCTCGGTAGAGTCTGTTATTTTCTTTATATCTTCTTCTTGCTCTTTCAGACCTAGTTCTAATGCTTCTGCATAGTGGTCTAACTCTATTTTGTCGAAAGGTACTGCAGAGAATTTTAGGTCAAATTCTTGCAAAAATGGGTTTGCGTTAGCCATAGATAACGTTACGAAAATAAATAATAAGGTTAATTTAAAGGATTTAAATGTCATGCTCGTTGATGCGTGCTGCTCGTTCTATACCATTAATTTTTAGAGCTTCTGTACAAATCTTTTTGATGTCATCAACGTGACTAACATACACATTTACTTTGATATTAAAGATGCCGTCGAATGTTTTTACTGTTAGTTTTTGGATATTAGCATTCAAATCTTCTGATATTATCTGTATAATATCCATTAAGATATGCTTTCTATCAATGCCCTCTATCTCAATGCCTGCACTATAGACTTGTTCTTTGGTTATTTCCCATTTCACTTCTACAATTTTAGGACCGTGTTGAGATTTAAGTTTTAGGGCTTCTGGACAATCTCTTTTGTGTACAACAACTCCGTTTTCTGTTTGAAAACCAATTACGTCGTCGCCAGGAATAGGTTTACAGCATGGAGCAAGATTACAATCTGAACTTTCTATTGTTTCTTTGTTCTTTTTACCTTTGCTTATAAGGAAACGTGGGGTAAGAGACCTAATAGTAAGTCTTTTTGTTTTGTTTCTAACAAGTTCTGGTATTTCTGTTAGTGAAATTTCTTCCTTACCTATTTTAATAAGCACATCGTCTAAAGATTCTAGTTTGAAATGGTCTAGCAATAGCTTAATAGTTTCTTGGTTGAAGTCTTTTTTCACTACATAACCTAGTGCTTCTAGAGTGTCGCGAAGAATTTCTTCACCTTTTTTTCTAAATAGTTTAGAACTTTGTTTGAATATGGTAGTAAGTTTTTCTTTTGCTTTTACTGTGGTAACATAGTTTATCCACTCTGGCTGAGGTGTTTGGCCTTTGGCAACAAGTATTTCTACTTGGTCGCCACTTTGAAGCACGTAGCTTAGTGGCACAAGTTTGTTGTTTACTTTTGCGCCAATACAGTGCATACCTATATCTGAGTGAATGTCGAATGCAAAGTCGAGTGCTGTGGAACCAGAAGGTAAGGTTTTCATTTCGCCTTTTGGTGTAAACACAAAGATTTCTGCATCGTAAAGTGTAAGTTTAAATGTATCTAAGAAATGCATTGCATTTGAGTCTGGATTTTTAAGTAGCTCATTTACAGTGCTTAGCCATTCTTCTATCTTAGATTCACTAGAAGAGTAATCTTTTTTGTAGTTCCAGTGTGCAGCAAGACCTTTTTCTGCAATGTCGTCCATTCTTTGGCTACGTATTTGCACCTCAATCCACTGACCATCTGGGCCCATAACGGTCACGTGAAGAGCTTCGTATCCGTTTGCTTTTGGAGTGTTTAGCCAGTCGCGTGTTCTGCCAGGGTGTAGAGGGTAGATAGATGTGATAAGGTTGTATATTTTAAGACATTCTATCTTTTCGTCGGCACCTGGGTTTGGTTTGAATACGATACGTGCACCTAATATGTCGTAAACTTCTTCAAATGGAATATGTTTAGCTTCCATTTTTTTCCAAATGGAGAATGCAGATTTTATTCTTTCTTTCATTATAAACTCATAGCCGTAGCTATTTAGTTTATTCATAATAGGAAGAGAGAATTTGTCATACACTGCCATGCGTTTTTCGCGTTCGGCTTCTAGGCGATTAGATATGTTTTCGTATTTCTCAGGGAAGTTGTATTTAAAGCTTAGGTCTTCAAGCTCTGTTTTAATGGTAAATAGACCTAGTCGGTGTGCAAGTGGAGCATAGATATACTCGGTTTCGCCCGCAATTTTGTATTGTTTTGCCACAGACTGTGAGTCTAGAGTGCGCATATTGTGTAGGCGGGCGGCAATCTTAATTAGCACCACGCGAATATCTTCCGACATGGTGATAATAAGTTTTCTAAAGTTTTCAGCTTGTGCCGATGCTTGGTCGCCAAATACACCACCAGAAATTTTGGTTAAGCCTTTTACAATTTGGGCTACTTTTTCGCCAAATAGGTCTTTAATATCGTCTACTGTGTAGTCGGTATCTTCTACTACGTCGTGTAGTAGGGCAGCGCAAATAGATGTAGAACCCAGACCTATATCTTTACATACGATATGGGCTACTGCAATAGGGTGAATGATATATGGCTCGCCTGAGCGTCTGCGCACACCTGCGTGTGCAGATTTTGCAAACTGATATGCCTTTCTGATTATCTCAGTTTTTTTGCTATGATGAGAGTTTACATAATCATTTAGTAGCTCTTCAAAAGCTTTGTCCATTATCTCATTCTCTTTCTGTAATACTTGCGCTTTGGACATAGTAGTAATTTTTTAGATTACATTAAACATTAATTCCACTCTGCAAAACGTGGGGTTTTGTATTGTTCGTTGTTTGTTTTAAATCTTATTGTAAGCATTAGCTCGTGTGTGCCAGATGTATAACCTTGTAGGTGAGTAAGGTTGAAGTCGTATGCATAACCTAGTCTTACGTAGTCGGTTATATTAAATCCTATCATTGGCACAATAGATTCTGCCACAAATAGGTCGCTCATTCTGTATGCTACACCAAACCAAAGGGCTTTTGTATAGTTTACAATAAGGCTAAGTTCTTCGTTTACTGTTACACCATTGTAGTGTGCAGAGATAGCAGGCACGATATCCCAGTCTCTTCCCACTTCAAATTTATATTTTGTGTAAAGATAATAGTTTACAGGTGAAAATCTCAAGTTTTCTTTCATAAAGAATTCTTGAATATGTGTTAAAGACGCACCGATAGTCCAGTTTTTAAGTTGGTATTGGATACCAAAGTTTACATTTGGTCTCACGTGACTGTCTTTGTCGTAATATTCTGTAGGGTCGCCTTCTTGTTCGTAAATATTGCCAGATGCATCGTATTGAGCAAATGTGGCACCAGCACCCAAACCAAATGAAAGTTTGTGATTTTCACCTAGTGGAATATGATAAGCATAGTTCACTGTGGCGCTATAGGTGTTTAGCGGGCCATATTTATCGTAAATAACAGATAAACCGAAACCTGAGTTTATAGAAGGTGCAAGGATGTCGAAGTTTAGAAGTCCGGTGGTAGGCGCACCTGCAAAGTCCATAAACTGATGACGTGCAAGCATTGTGATGTTTGCATATATTGAATTACCTGTAAGGGCAGGGTTGTAATGTGTCTGTGTAAACAAATGCTGACTTACTTGTACGTCATTTTGTGCCATTAATGACATTGGCATTAATAGTAGCACTAACCATATTTTATTTAGTATTTTCATTTGTTATATGTTTTTAGTTTTCAATTATCTTGAAACTGGTTCTACGATTCATTCTGTGTTCGCCTTCTGTGGCTGGTCTTGCAATAAGTGGATGACGTTTGCCATAACCTTTCCAAGAAAGTCTTGTGCGGTTGATACCTGCGTTTACTAGGTAGTCAACAACAGATTTTGCACGTTCTTCTGATAGTTTGTCGTTGTATTCGTGTGTGCCACGAGAGTCGGTGTGTGAACCAAACTCAAGTTTTAGCGTTGGATTTGATTGTAGCAGAAGAATAATTCTGTCTAACGCTGCTTTTGACTCTGGAAGTAGTTTTGCACTATCAAAGTTGTAATAAATATCGTATAGGAAAATTTCACGTCCCCAAGAGTTTGTGTTGCTTGAAATAGATGCAAGGTCGAACTGGCTATTGTTGCTATCTGTTTCTGAATATCTAAATGGCTTACTACTAATAGATAGGAAGTTTGGTTTGTTTACCTTCACTTGATATTCTTTACCGTTTTCTAGGTCGGTGAATGTGTATCTACCAGTAATGTCTGTTTTGGTTTGTTGCACCACAGTGCCATCTTGTAGAAGCATAACGTCTTCGTTTATGATAGGCTCGTTGGTTTCCATATCGTAAACTCTACCGCTAATAGACATAGCAGCTTGAGATAGATAGAAGTCTTGTTCTACAGGGAAACTACCAATTGATGTTTTTTGAGTTTTTGCCATGGCAATGTCTGAAAGGTAACCCATGCTACTTGCAATAAGTTTGTAGAAATCGCCTGCCTCAACAAATGCGTAGTAGTAACCTTCTTCGTT
Source organism: Candidatus Enterocola sp. (assembly GCA_045611845.1). Taxonomy (GTDB): domain Bacteria; phylum Bacteroidota; class Bacteroidia; order Bacteroidales; family Paludibacteraceae; genus Enterocola. Next base: position 368,357 of record JAZKXZ010000025.1, read on the forward strand.
TGTTTGTACTGTTTGAGATTTGCCCATGCCGTTTAGGATTACTTGTGCTCCTGATAGTGGCTCGCCAGTTTTCTTGTCGTAAACATGGCCAGAAATCATAGTTGCAGAGAAGATCCCTTTAAATCTGTAGATATCGTCTTTTGTTTCTGTTTTTCTGTTGCTTATAAGGAAAGCCTCATCATTTTTTTCTGAAACAATAATGTTGATGTCGTCGAATGATGAGTTGATTGGGCGATATAGGTTTTGTACGCCAGAAATAGATTTGCCATCGATAATGGCGCTATATAGGTCGTAGCCACCAAAGCCAACTCCGCCGTCTGAAGCAAAGATAAGTGTGTTTGCTACCACGTATGGGAAGGCTTCGTTGCCTGCGGTGTTAACTACTGCACCTGCGTTGATAGGGGTGTAGTCCCATTTACCGTTTTGTTTCTTTTCAATGTACCAAATATCGCTTCCACCATAGCCTCCTGCACGGTTTGATGTAAAGTATAGGCGTTTGCCGTTTGCAGAAAGAGCAGGGTGTGCAGCATCTGTGTGGCGGTCGCCAATAGGAAGAAGACCTTTATTTACCCATTTGTCTTTTTTAAACACTGAGTAATAGATGAAGCAGTCGTTGTTTTCGTTATTTATACATTTGGTATAATACATTATATTATTAAGTGTATCTACTGCAAATGTGCCAATATTTGGTTTGCTACCAGATTTCACCATATTATCTACAGAGCGAGAAGTGCTAAAGTCGTCGCTTGAGTCTGAGAAATACATTTGTGAACGATATTCATCTTTACTTTTAGATGTGGTAGCGTAGATGATACCAGATTTGTAGAAGCCAATACCGTATTCTAAGTCTGAAGTGTTTACTCCAGAGATGTATTCTTCTGGTGAAATAGGGTTTTGTGAACTATAAAGCATTGCAAAATCGCAAGATGCTTTTAGATTTTTAACTAGTGGGTTGGCAGGTTGAAGTCTTTCTACTTCTTCAAACGCTGCTTTGGCTAGTTTGTATTTGCCTAATTTTTGAAGGTTTTTACCATAAATAAGGTATGCATCAGCCTTTTGATAACCAGATATAATAGCATCGTTTAGGTAATTTACAGCTTCTTCTGGATTGTTTAGGTTTGAATAACACTCGCCTATGCGATAAAGTGCAAATGCCTCTTTGTCGGTTTTTGTGCTGTCGGCATTGCTAAGTGTTTCTTTGTATTCTACTATGGCACCCTCGTAATTTCTTTTTAGGAATTCTGTGTTGCCAGTAATATTAGAGCCAAACGATGGCATTGTTAAGCCAAGTAAGCAAAATATTATAGAAATGCGATTTAGTTTCATAGTATATTAGCGTTCTAGGGTTAGTGTTGATTTAATTACTTCTAAATTACCATCTTCTGTAGGAATGAATACTGTGTATAGGTAAACGCCTTGTTTTGCATCTACTCCATTGTGTGTACCATCCCAACCTTCTGTGCCTTCATACATTAGAGTACCTTGACGGTCATATACTTTTAAGTCGTAATCTGCTAGGAATACGTCGTTTACACCGTCGCCATTTGGAGTGAAGATATTTGGGAATATGGTAGATTCTATCACTTTTGTTTCTTCTAGAGTCCAAATACAGCCATTTTTGTCGGTCAACAACATTTTAAAGTCGTTTGTAGATAGACCGTATGCGAATTTTTTAGCCCAGAATAAGTTGCTTGGACCTTTTGCTGGTATTTCTTCTTCGTTGATAAATAGAGAATAATCTATGAAACCTTCAGTAGCATCTACTACCACATATCTGCCACTTACCATAGGTTCTGGCACTGTGATTGTCATATCATATTCTGGTTCTGGATAGATTTTTGTTTCTACTGTGTTTACGTCTTTTGCAATATTTGCTGCGCAATTTGCATCTTTAAGTGCTGTAAGAGTAAATACGGTGTCTTTAACAGGAACAACTTCTTCTGCAATAAATACCTCTGCAAGAGTTTTTTCGGTGCCATCAGGTAGTGTGTAGGTGAAAGGACCTTTACCTTTAAGTGTGATAGTCACTTCTGTTTGTTGATTTTTACATAGGTAGTCTTTGCTTGTTTCAAGCACAGCTGTAGGACGAGGATTTACTTGTACAAGCACTGTGTTTGATACGGCGCTACCGCAACGGTTTGTAACCTCAAGTTTTAGTGAACGATTTGTTTCACCTATAATAAATTTATGTGATAATTCTTTGCTTGTGCCTATTACAATATTGTCTAGTGTCCATTCGTATTTTGTAACACCAGGATTTGATTCTATAGTAGGCTTAATAGTGTAGGTAGATTCGTCGCAGAAACTTCCTACTTCGTTTACTTGAACAAATGGAATATCGCCTGTAATGCCTACAGTGAATGTCATTTCTTCGGCAAACTGACATTCGCCTCTAAAGAAGCGTATTGCGTATGCACCTGCGCCAAGGCCAGAAACTGTAATTTTATCGTTGCAGTCGAAACCTTTTAAATCTTCTGTATACTCTCTATGGCTTACTTCTTTTACTTCTTCCACTTTGGTTGGCTCGTAGCAACCTTGTGTCCAAATAGTATCTTTATAGGAAACATTTTTGGTGATAAGTTCGCCAAGTTCGTTGTATGTAGGATTACCTTCTTCGTCTAGCACTGGCTCTTTTTCTACTCTGTTTTTGGTTTGAACAGGGTGGAATTTGTTTGTAAATTTCAAGTCTGGTGCTATAATTTCGTGTTGATTTGTGATGTCGAATAGTTTTACGCTATAGTATCTAGCAGTGTCGTTTGTAGCTACAACTTCTTCTCTACCAACTACTGTGAATGTTATAGAAGCGGTTTTGTCTGTTTCACAAACCACATTTGCAGCAGGTTTTGCAGTAAGTGGATCTACAGTTAGAATTTCTGGCTCGTTGATGTAGATAGTTTCAGGGGCGCTAGTTACACAACCATTGTTGTCTTTTACAGAAGCAATGTAAGAGCCTTGTGCAAGGTTTTCGAAGGTGCCGATTGAGTTGATGGCTTCGAAACTGATGTTTTGGCCCACAAGTGTGTATGTGTATGGAAGTGCACCACCTGTTGCAGTGCCAAATACTTTACCAGTAGCGCTGCCTGCGCAAGATACGTTGTTTTTATTTGGATTGTAAACAAGCTCTTCTGTTAGGGTAGTGATTGTTTGTGTGGTGCTTGCTGCACAACCATTTGCGTCGGTAATGTTAAACTCGTATGTGCCATCGGCAAGGTTTGCAACAACACATTCACCACCGATAGTAGTAATGCTACCAGCAAACTCTGCATCGGTAGATACCACTGTGTAAGGCTCTGTGCCTTTAGAAATATTGAATTTTAGAGCACCAGTGGCTGCACCGTAGCAAAGCACGTCAGTTTTGTTTACTAGTGTTACTTCAAGTTTGTCTGGACGAGCAATGTTGAAGGCAACAGGTATGCTACAATTGTATAGGTCTTCAATAGTACCTGCATACACGCCACCTGCAAGATTTGAAATTTCTATGTTTACAATATTGCCATCTATAGTAAAGGTGTATGTAGCCTCGCTATATGGAGCATTGTCTTTGTTTAGAGTAATTTTGTATGGTTGGTTGTCGTTGATGAAAATACCACCACGCACAGCGAGAGTAGCAATACCGTCGGCAGATTCGTAGCATTTTGCAGCAGTGGTTCTAGCTTCTTGCACAATAGAAAGGTTTTTGTTTTCTATTACAATGCTATTTAAAGCGGTGTTTGTTTCACAACCATTGGCATCTTTTAAGTATGCTGTGTATGTGCCAGCTTGCAGCGAAGAGAAGGTGTTGCTGTATTGCTCTGTGGCAAAACCATCTAGGCTGTATCTGTATGGAACTTTACCGCCTTGTGCAACAATGGCGATAGTACCATTTTCACAGACACTGGCTGTAGTGGCTGTTTCTGTGATTTTAAGTTCGCTAGGCTCGTTGATGGTGATATTGTCTGGACCAACTATGCCATTGTCGTCTTTTACATACACAGAATATGTGCCTGCGCCAAGGTTTTCAAATTTGTTACTTGTTTGTTGAAGAGCGAAGTCTGCAGTTAAAGAGTAGTAGCAGTTGCCTACTGCATCTGATACGGAAACTACGATGCTTCCTGTTTTCGCACCATTACAACTAACGTCTGTTTTGGTAGTGCTAAATGTTAAAGCATAAAGAGAAGAACTTACGCAGATAGTTAAAAGTAATATTATGCTGCGCAAAAATGTGATTTTTGTTGTCATAAATTTATTAAGGTTTTCACAAAGATATAAAAAAAAACAAAAAAAAGCGACTTTTCGGGTGAAAAATCGCCTATTTTCTTAAAAATTGCAAACGTTTTATTAACGTTTAAACCTTTTTATAAGGTATTTTGCTATGCTAAAGCCAATAGATAGTTTACTTATAGGATTTGATAGCATACTTTTTCCAAAGATAAGTGTTTTAATAATGCCAAACCAATTGCTGCTATCGGTGTAGTATGCTTTTGCCTTCGCGTATTGATTAGCAATATTTTCTTCTTTTCTGGCAATCTGCAACCTTAAAAGTTCCTTTTCGGCCATGACTGCATCTATGTTTTTAAGTTCTGAGTATCTCATGGCTGTGGATTTATAGGTGTAACGTCTTGTTTAGATTCTTTGTCTGAGAAAATAATTTTGCTCAGTGCGCCAATGATAGGATTCAAGAATATTTTTTCCTTGAAAAGTATCATAATAGTTAAGGCAATGGCATAAATGCCTGCAACGATGCAAACTCCTGGTATCATACTAGAAAACACCTCGTTGAGCCATAGCAAAAGCAACACAGAAAGGTATGTGAAAATGATAACAGATACGAGTATGCAAACTACTACAAGTAGGATAAGAGAAATTATTTTTGATAGTTTCTCTAGAAGTTCCAATCTGATGAGGTCGAAACGCATGGTTGCGTAACTCTTCATCTCATTTAAAACTTGTTTGTAATCTGTTGTCATAGCTTATTTCTTTTCTGTAATAGCTTTTTCTGCTGTGTCTTCTGCAATTACCTCGTCAACAATGATTTCTAGGTCTTCTAGGTTGGTTACAGATTTTACTTTTTCTGTGATTTTTGCTAGAAGTTCGTCTATTTTTTCTTTGCTAAAACCTTTTGCTTTAAGTAGTTCTATAATTTTGCCACGAAGCTCTGCTCCAGATGTTGGCGCTAGTAAAAGTGCTGCTGCAGCACCCACTGCAATACCACCTGCAAATATTAATAATTTCTTTAAGCTCATAATAACCTCCGCTTTTAAAGGATTAATAAATACTGCACTTTTGCTCCCCGTTTGGGTAAGTGCTTAGTGCAAATATAATAAAAAGTTAGGAGTTAGGAGTTAGGAGTTGGGAGTTATTTTTGTAATAAATTGAGATTTTATGTTTTTTTAATGATTTGTCTATTATTATTGTGTTTAAAAGAAAAATATTTATAATTTTGTGAGGCAATCGTTTAAAAGGGAATAATAAGAACTAAGAAATTTAGAAGTTAGATTATAAAATATATTTGATAGCGTTTATGCTATTGTCTTGAATCTGGAAACTGGCACTTTTCATAAGCAACAAGTCAATAAGCACATAACGCCCATACTTTGGTGTGGGTAGTGTTTATATGTTGCGTCGGTATGCCAGTACCTCAGATTCGTATAGCCTGCCTGCACCATTTTTTTTATGGTGATAGCCCCTCAAAAGAAAAATAGGTACGTTTAAAACGCAAAATGGACTAAACAAGCAAATAATAAGGACTAACAAGGACTGCAACGCCTAACATAATAAATATTATCTTTGTGATATGAATAAAAAATCACCAGAAATAGTCTCACTGCGTCAGGATATAGAAAGTGAAGTAAAGCGTTTGATTAAAACACCTTACGACTTTGAATTCTTGGCTGGCGTTATTTGGGAGCGTCTGCACGAGTATATCTCACCTACCACTCTAAAAAGATTGTGGGGTTATATAGAAGGTGCAGATACCACACGTCGTTCTACTCTTTGTCTGCTTTCTAAGTTTTTAGGCTACGAAGATTGGGAAGCATATTTGGAATATTTAAAACAATGTGAAGACGACGAGAGTGAAACATTTCAAGATAAAGGTGTGCGTTCAGAAGAACTTCAACCAGGAAAAGAGGTAGAAGTAACATGGCTTCCAAACCGCCGTTGTGTGTTCAAATACCTTGGTCAAAATACCTATATGGTAACCGAAAATTCCAATGCCAAACTACAAGTAGGCGACACCTTCCAAGCCATCTGCTTCCTAGAAGGTCATCCAATGTACCTAGACAATCTACTACAAGAAGGGCGTCAACCCACTTCCTACGTGGCAGGCTCCAAAAGAGGCTTGCTTACAGTGAAAATTAAAGAGAAATAACATAATATTCATAAACTCGTTGCTTAAAGTAGCGAGTTTTTTTTTATTTCTGTCTTTCTTCAAATCTACCACAAAAATAAGGACTAATAAGGACTTTGACACGTGTTTCTGCAAACGTTATCTTTGTAAAATAAAGTTAACGTATGAAAAAAGCAGTTTATTTAGTATCCTTATTAGTACTAACATTTTTGTTAAGTTGTTCTAAATCTTCACTTAGTGGCGCAGAACTGGAACAATATAATAGCACATTAGAAAAGGTGGAAGAGATAGAAAAACTCTTAACAGAGTTGGAAGAATCTGCCGAGAGTGTGACATTTAATGCTAAACACATAAGAAAACTTATTACTTTCTCTGAATGTTTGCAATATACTCCTCCTACAACAGAAATGGACTCAGCATCTGAAAGAGTATGTAAAGAACTTCAAAAACGTTGTAAGGCGTTAGAAAAACACATCGATAAATTTGCTAAAAACAATCTACATAGAACACATGTTGAAATAGTAAACGAGCACGACATTATACTTGAGAAAAAGACTGTGTATCCTGTTTATCTACTTCGTGGTGAAAAATTACACATAGATGTGAAAACAAAAAATCCTATTTCTTTAAAGATTTATAACTACAATACTCGTACTACTGTAAAAAATATAAAGAACCAACGTGGCATTTCATACATTATGGATGTGGAAAATGGTGCTATCTATTTAATTGAATTAACTCCTAGTAGTGCACAGTATGCAGACATTAAGGTGTCGTATACTACAGAATCATTTGATCGTTTCTACATAACAAGAATAAAAGAACGTACTGTAGATGCTGTGGCATCAGATTATGGTGCATGGTCTACCAAGGGTATTAAAATAGAACCAATTTTTGACGAACCTAGAAAATTTACTCTTCGTGGTCAGCTAAAAGCAGCGTTTTCTGGATCGTATCGTGGGGTAGTGGCGGTGCAAATTCCTGCTGGTACAACAGATATTCTATATAGAATGCGTATTTCTACAAACGAAGCCGATTCTAGTAGCGATGGCGAGTTCAACGAAGATATGAATTATTCATATAAACAAATTAAAATGTTAGGACTTCCTATTTATGAATCTTCTAAAAGTACTGGCATTTTAAATACCATTCTAGGAGAATATACACCGCTAAGAGAGGAAGACGCCTACATTAATATGTATGTATTCAATAGTGGTGCACATGCCAAGAAATTCAACGACCGCAAAACCAATGGCAATATAGTTTATGATATAGACCATTCTATTATGGGTATGCAATCTAGCAATGGCCGCATCCCTGTAAAAGGCAAAAAGACTATTTACTTAGGTTTTGAAAACGAACGTACAAGATACAACAACTATGTTTGGGTAGAAGTATTAGCCTCAAAACCTATTACAGAATATTTCAAAACAGAGTATTATATAGACTAAATCTATGGCTATAATTAAAAAAATATTATTACACATACTTCTTGTGGGGATGGGCCTTCTACTGATTGAACTCTCAGTAAAAGGACCATTTAGTGCAGAATCTTCTGAGTGGATACAACTAATTGGAGTATTCTTCTTTCTACCAACATTTTACACTGTTATAATATACTTATTCTCTGTGCTAGGTGATAGTCCGTTAGTAAAAGAAGCCGATGAAGATACAAAAAAACAAACAAGAAGAAGCAAAGTAATAGAAGAGGAAAGTGAAGAAGTTTCTACGAAAAGTAAACCTAAAAAAAGAAGTCGTTTGAGAGTGGCTGCATTTTCATTGGGCACTCTAGCTGCGGTTCAGATATTAAAAAAACTAAGAAAATAAGAATATGGCAAAAATTCCAGGATTAAGTTTTTCGCTTAAAAGAGCTATAGGTATATCGGGCTTAAAAACCAAAGTGGCTCGAAAAGTAGGAATTCCTACCACCAAACAAGGTTTGGAACGCAAAATAGGTGGTGCTATTATAAAAGGAATATTCGGAAAGAAAAAATAACTAACTATTAAATACAAATATTATGGCAAGTAAAGTAAGAGTTTATGGTAAAGCTCAAAACCGCACGGCATTGGGTATTGTCAATGCATATCTTGTAATGTATCCTCATGCAACTAAAGAAGATTTAGAAAAAGCTTTCCCATTGGAATTACAACCAAAAGGAACATGGAATTCACTTTTTAGAACTGAAACAGAGTATAATGAACATGTAGCCAATCAAGGTCTTTGGTTTGGAGAAAAGGATGAAAGACTTAAACTTCAAGATGGTTCTGAGGTAATATTCTTAAAGTTATGGCCAAAGGATAAGTTTGAAAACATTGTAAATCATGCAAAACAATACGATATTGAAATTGCAGAATTTACAGAAGGTGTAAAAGGAGAAAAAGGAGGTTTTCGCTTAGAATATCTAAATGGTTATGTACCACCTGTGCCTGTTGTTAGCACTGGCATGCCAATGTGGTTAAAAGCATTGATTGGTATATTAGTTTTGGCTATTATAGCTTTATTGTTATGGCTATTCCTTAGAAAACCAGAAACACAAGTAGTAGAAAAAGTGGTTGAAATAGAAAAAGTTGTAGTAGTAAGAGACACACTATTCATTCAACAAATTGCTGAAATTGAGAAAAACTTTAATGCAGCAGAATTTGCACAAGGAAAAGCAGATTTAACTGAGAGTGCAAAATTTGTGCTACACGATTTAGCAAAAGTAATCAATGGCAACGAAAATGTGAAGTTGGAAATTCAAGGTCATACATCTGCCGAAGGTGATCCAGCGTATAACCAAAAATTATCAGAAGAGCGTGCAAAGGCTGCAGTTGATTTCTTGGTGATTGAAAGAGGTGTAGATCCTAGCCGTGTGTCATACAAAGGTTTAGGTAGTAGCCAACCAAAGAATGAGGCAGATCCTATGGCTGCAGAAAACCGTAGAACAGAATTTGTTGTAATCGAATAATCAATTAAAGAAAGTTTTATATGAAAACAAAATCAAATGTATTAGCTACATTTCTTGCTGCTGCTGTTTGGGCAGATGGTGAGTACAACGAGTTTGAAAAAGAACTTGTTTTAGAAATTGGCGATGAATTAGGTGTTAAAGGTTTAGATAAAGACCTAGAAGAATCAATTGCTGCTACCGAAAATATGTCGGAAGAAGAATTGGCAGATGCTTTAGAAGAAGCTGCAAAAGGTGTTGCACCTTCTGAAAAAGAAGGCATTTTGGCTCTTTGTTTGCAAATGCTATGTGCAGATGCTTATTTATCAGCAGACGAGATGGATAATTTCTTTGCGTTTGCAGATATCTTAGGTATCGACGAAGACAAAGCACAAGAAATTCTTGACGAATTTGTTGATGAAGAGGAAGATTTAATTATTGAAGAAGATTAACCTTAAAAAAGTTACAATCATGGCAATACAAAAAACAGCATCTGGTAAAGTAGATAAACGTACCAAAGAATATAAAGAAATGGTGGCACGCGCAAAGAAAGCACGTGCAGAAAAAAAGAAAGCTGCTAAAAAAACAACAATTAAAAAATCTTCTGCTTCTTCTCGTCGTAAAGATGGCCGTTTAGACCAACGTACAAAAGAAGGAAAAGAAGCAGCAGCACGCATGGCAGCTGCTCGTAAAGCAAAAGGCAGCCTAAAAAATAGACTAAAACGCTTATTTAGTTAATAACAAATACCTTATAATTATTCACTTATTAAAAAATTACAATTATGGCAGAAATTAAATTAACTGGCAATCTTAAAGTAAAAACTTTAAAAGCAAACTTCAAAGAAGCATTCGGTGCTACTTTACGTGTTTACAAAAGCAAAAGCTGCAAAGGCGGTTTCGCAGATGACGATGCTACATTAGCATCTATCCGCACAGAAGGTGCTAAAGGCGGCGAACTAGCTATTAAAGGTAACATGAAAGTAGGTAATTTCGAAGAAAAAGTTGCTGAAATGTATGGTATCGGTGTACAAGTTGCAAACGCTGACGACAGTGCATTAGCAGACAACAGCGGTACTATTTGCGCAGCTGGTAAATAATAAAATATGGTTTTTGAGAACAAGTGGACTTGACTGTCCACTTGTTTACTATGTAAAATAAACTAATTATATGGAAGATTCGTTTGGCTATTTAGCATTAGCATTTTTTGTTGTAATAGGGATTGTAGAGTGGTTGTATAATATCGCAGATAAAAGAACAAGTGGTGGAAAGTTTATGCGATTTATTTTTCATGCAATAGGTACAATAATATTTATTGTAGTTGCAGTAATTTATTGTTTCGCTCAATAATAGAAACATATAATATCAAATCAGACAATAAAATAAAAACAATATATAAAAATGGCACTAAGTTTCTTAGACAAGCTTAAAGAAGTAGATCTTGGTAAGACATTTGATACCATATCTAATATAGCATCTTCAGTTATGGGACCTTCTGAAAGTGATGAAGAAGTATCGGAAAGTGATAAAAAAGATAAAGTACAAACAATAGATTCTATAGAATCATTAGGTGATTATCTACAAGGACTACAAGAAGGCGCATCTCCTGCCATAGTAATGGCATTACAATCTCAACTTCAATTACTTAAACATATAAAATCGCCTACAATGTCTTTAATGGCGATAGATAATATTATGGTTTGTCTATACAAATCACTTAAAAGTGCAGAAAGCATACAAGCAAAAGAGGAGTTGAGAGAAGTGTTTGCTTCACTTTTACAAAGTTTTATATTCGTTTCAGAAGCACAACTAAAATACGAGATAGATAGTAACAAAGAAGAATCTGTGCGTCTGCTTGCAGAAGCAGGTGATATGTTGATGTCTAGTGTGAGTGCTGTTGGAAGTCTTGCTATTCCTGTGGCTGCAGGTGCAAAAGTAGGGTGCGCACTGCCAAAAATGGTGAATGTTCTTGCTACCAATACCGCACAAGGCAGTTTCTTAAGCAGATTGATTTTAGTAAGAGGCAGAAAAGATATTATTGAAGAGAAAAAACGTGATTTCGATAAGACTCTTAATTTTATTTTTGAAACACTTGATAAATATGCAGAATTAATAGGACCTTCTATTTTACTATATGGTATGCTAAACAGATATGCCCATGGACTTGTAGAACGCTTTTCTATGGAACAATACAAATCTGTGGCAAAATCTATAGGTTCTGTAGAGTGTGATAGATTGGATTCTTTAGTAGGGTTTAAAAAAGATGCTCCTGCTCCTAGTGAATCTAATCCTTTTTCTATGCTTTTCTCTTCTTTATCACAAAATACAGATTTGCAAGAAAGATACAATTACGAATCTATGCTAAGTATTAAACGTACATTGCAAAGTGATTTGAAAAATAAAGAAACCAAACTTGAAAAGATTAATAATGAAATAGCTGCAGTAGAGGAGGAAATAGGCAAATGTTCTATCCTACAAATGAGTAAAAAGAAAACTCTTCAATCTGAACTAGAAAACATAAAAACTAATTATAATGCAGCTTTATCTCAGGTAGAAGAAGTTGAAGAACGCATCAGGTTTGTGGATGATATTATTGATCCTGTAGATAAGAAAATAGAAGATTATCGCACCAAATTGTATGGTACAGTAGCAAAATTTGAATTTAATATTTAAAAATAAATTTTATTATGGCATTTTTTGACTTATTTAAAAAAAATGATTCTTCATTACCACAAGAATTAGAAAACTTATTAAATATGGTTCTTTCAAAAGGTGAAATAACCGAAAAAGAAAGAGCAGTTTTGTACGCAAAAGCAGAAAAATTTGATATAAGTGCGGCAGAATTGGACATTATCATAGATTTTCGTTTGCAAAAAGAAACTCCAAAGAAAAAAGAAGAACCTGTTATTACAGAAGAAGAAATTGATAAGAAAATATCTGAGTTTAAGTATTCTGCAGAAGATTCTATTGATGAATTGATTAATAAATATATCTCAATTGGCAATTTATTTACCTTGCCAATAAATAAAAATCAGGAAAAGAAAACTCATAATGCTTTATTGGTATTTATCAATAGTATAACATTACCAAAAACAAAAGATGATGTATTAGAACTTATTGTTAGAACAAAACCATATTGTAAAACATCAGTTACATCAGAAGCGGCCAAAACATTTGCCAATGTTGGTATGACTGTAGCTAAATCTGCTTCTTTGGTTGGTAAAGTTGCTACTCTAGGTTTTGCTAGTAAGGTTATTAATAAAACAGAAGGATTAGTTAATAAAGCAATTATGACAGATGATATGGAACTATCTGATGCATGGAAAACGAAACTTTTAGGTCTTATCAAAGAAGCTAAAAGTAAAGAAGATACTGGCTTGTTCTCAAAAACCAATGACTATATTGAAAAACTTAATGCCTTCTCAAAAGAGATAAAGAATCTATAATAATATGAAGAAAGTATATAGTTTAATTGCTATAATTTCCACAATTGTGTTATTATCATCGTGTGGAAATGATGAAAATGCAAAAGAAACAGCCTTTAGCAAAATAGAAAATATGGCGCAATTGGGAACAGTAGAATATACTATTTCCAAACTTATTATTGCCGATGATGATGCTTTTTACACTTTTGGTGACCGTAAGGTAATTTTTTCATGCAAAGCTACATTGAAGGCAGGTATAGATATGAAGGATTTTACCAAGGATGACATTGTTATTCATAATAATGCCGTAACTGTAAATCTTCCTGAACCAACTATTTTATCTATGAATATGCCAATAGAAGATATCAAATGTGAGTATATGAAAGTTGATATGTTGCGTCAAGACTTTGATACAGATGATCGTAATCAACTATTGGTACAAGGAGAAGAATCGATTCGTGCTGATATTGCTAGTTATGGTATTATTGATAAAGCAAAAGAGAATACCACTATCTTTTTTGAGTCTTTACTTAACCAAGTTGGATTTGATAATGTTAATATAGTATTCACTTCTAAAGTTGAAAAGGAAAAATAGTAATGGAAACTCAAAATATAAATAAACCAGATACAATGTCTAAAATAACAAATGTAATTTTAGATAAAGGTGTAGAGAGTGTTAATACTGGTATTCAGGCTATAAAAGTTAAATTAATAATAATTATAGTATCTATTATCGCTATAGCAGCTACTATTGCACTACTTTATTATAATCCTTTTGGTTGGAAAATTGATTTAGGCTTTAAAAATAATACTCTTAAAATAGAAGATACAGCTAATGTGGTAGAGAAAGTACGTAGCATATCAGAGTTGACAACATGCTGTTTTTATGAAGAGTATATTTTAAAATCCGAGAAAGATGAAAAGCAAGAAACAAAGAGACTATTTGGTGGCACTTCAGAAAAGAATATTCATCACGAAATAGTAATTACAGTAAAAGGCTCTGTTAGAGCAGGATTTAACCTTGCAAAACTAAGTGAGAGTGATTTTGTTGTTCACGGTGATAGTGTTGATATAAATTTACCAGCACCAGAAATTTTTGATGTAATAAGTAACCCATCAGATTATAAAATATTTGTTGAAGAAGGCAAATGGAGTCATGAGGAAATTGTTGAATTACAATCAAATGGTAAAATGCGTACACTCAACAATGCTCTACAAAGTGGTATTCTTGAAAAAGCAAATATAAATGGTAAGGAACATATCACAAATCTACTTAAAGCTTTTGGATTTAATGTTGTAAATGTAAAAACGACTGAGAAATAATTAATTAAAATAAAATACTATGAGCAAAGAATATTACAAAAAGAAAATCATTGATTTGAGAGCATCTCTTGCCAAAGAAAAAGAGGCTAAAAAGAAAGACAACGCATACTATGCAAACTTAATAAAAGGTGCATCATCACCAAGTAGTAAAGCAAGCTATCGCAAAAATAAAGTAGATAGAGCAGCATCGCACGACCGCCACATTGAATCTTATAAAAAGCAAATTGAAAGTGCAAAAGAGAGCTTAAAGCGTTGCAAGTAATCTTACATTACAATGAAACAATTATTAAAGAAAATCTTTCTGCAAGATAAATTTATTTTATCTGTAATCTTAATAAACGCTATTATTATTTATTTGCAAGTTAGAGGTTTTGAAAACTCTATTGTAAATAGTATAGATGTGCTTTGTACTATCATTTTTATATGTGAAATGGTGGTAAAACTTGCAGAATTTGGTTGGCGTGGCTACTGGAAAGACGGTTGGAACAAACTAGATGGCATCTTGGTTATTTTGTCTATTCCGTCGCTTGTTGCCTTATTTATACCTAATAACATGGCAAGTTTGTCTGTGTTATTAGTGCTAAGGGTGTTGCGCGTATTGCGTATTTTCAGGATGTTACACTTCTTTCCAAACTTTTCAAAAGTAATAAAAGGCTTTCAAGTGGCACTTAAAGAGTCTTATGCAATATGGCTTAGTTTCTTTGTTATTGTTATAGTTTTTGGTTTGCTCAATTGTAGTTTGTTTAGAGAAGCAGACCCTGAACATTTTGAAACTCCTTTGCGCTCCATTTATGCAGTTTTCCAAATTTGCACTGTAGAGGGATGGTATGAAATACCCAATACAATAGCAGAATATTATGGTACTTCTACTATATTGGCAGAACTAGTCCGTTTTTATTTCTGTTTACTTTTAATCTTTGGTGGTATCATTGGTATGTCTTTTATAAACTCAATTTTCGTGGATGCTATGGTGGCAGACAACAATGATGAAGTGATGCAAAAACTAGATGAAATGCAGAAGTCTATAGAAGAATTAAAGAAACAATTGAAAGAATGAAATACCAAAAGCTTTTAGAAGAAGAATGTAGGAGCATTGTAGATTCTGTTTTAACAGAAATGAGTACAACACGTACATTGGTAAAACAGCTGAAATCGGAGAAAGTGCCCAAGGAACCTATTTTGTATCGTTGGTGGTTTCCTGATGATGCAGAGGTGGTAAAACTAATTCTAAAGCGAGGAACTAAAGATGCAGCTTTAGCCAAATTTATAGAACAAATACATACTTGCACTATAAATGGTAAATTATATTATGCCATCTATTTTGGCAAGAGCAATAAAGGCTATCGCAGATATATTCAACACGCCAAAGGTAATGCTCGTGTCTCTACCATACGCCATACCTTATATGGATTGTGCATCGGCAACAAATATGATAAAGCCAAAGAGCAATTAATAGATGAGATCTTAGAAAAATGCTATTTTGAGTGGATTTCATTTAAAGATGAAGAATATCTAATAGAATGCATAGAAGGTATATGCATAGCACTAGGCTCATATCCATTAAATATTGATGGCAACCCTTCAATAAGCGAAAACTGGCGTGAACATATACTAGAAAGCAGAAAATTGAAGAATTATTAATGAAATACAATTATAATTTGGTGAAATGTATTTCTGAATAGAAAGTTTTTAAACAATGAATTTATTAACCGAACTATATAAAATCTCTGCAAAGTCTGGTTGTGAGGGAGAGATTAAAGAGTTTGTTAGGTCATGCTTAAAAGGGCTATCACTTCAGATTGTAGAGGATGAGATAGGCAATCTTTTCATTACAAAAGGAGTGGCCGATACGTATCCTTGCATTACAGCGCATTAGGATTATAGTATGTTGAATAGAAATAAGAAACCAAAGAAATGGGTTGTTCAGACGAAATTATCAATATGATGTTTCAACAAACAACGCTAGCTATTGAATCTTAATTACTAAGGCTGTAAATTTGTGAAAAATCCCTCGAGTCATTCAATGTGGCTCGAGGTTTTTTTTGTTAATATTTAATTTTGCTGTTTTGTAGTGTTTTCCATTTTGATGGGATAGATAATTCAAATCCGTTTGACAGAGTAATCGTATCTGGGAATAGCGCATTTTTAAATTTATTTTCGTAGCGTCTCATTTGTAATGGAATTCCACTCCCCATTGTAGCTAGGTTACTCGAAAATTGATGAGGTGGGAAGTATATAAAGACATTTATTTTTGCTTCTTTGGCAAGTTCTACTGCAGGAATCATATCGCTATCAGCAGAAACTATTATAGCTAAGTCACAGTTGTGTTGATATGCGTCTGCAACAATCTGTGTAGCAAAACGTACATCAGATTCTTTTTCCTCGTATGTTTGAATGATATTATGACACTTATAACATTCAATCTCCTTTTTTAGATATTTACCCAAGATAAGTTTGAATTTTGGGTTTTCTTTATTGGCTTGGAAGAATGCGTCTTGTCTTTTACGTTTCCCTACGTCAGTAGGTCTTGCAGAAAAATATTTTACTGCAATTAGTTCTTGATTAGGACGTAAAAATGATTCCATTAATTTTACTATGTCCAACCAATAATACTTTTTCCAAGGATGTTGTTTTAAACCGTAGTAGAAGTTGAAGCCATCAATGTAGGCTATTACTTTTTGTTTGTTTTCTTCCATAAAAATTAAGTTAGGATAAAAAATAAGCCCTCATAGTTGAGGGCGGGCCTTGGTCTTTCCCAACCAAGGGGGATAATTGTACTGCAAAAATACATATTTAATTTGTATTTGCAAAATAATTGTGTTAAAAGAATTTGAATTCAAGAAATATTTTCTCCCTTGGCTGTCGCAAATTTTGCGACAACTGAGAAATATGCTCGTAGAGATGGTTTTACTCAAGTTATTGATATGGAATATTATAATTTAGACGTTATAATATCTGTTTGGTATCGTGTTAAAAGTAGTCAAGGCGTGTTATTCCGCCAGTGGGCAAATAAAGTTCTTAAGGAATATTTATTAAAGGGTTTTTCTTTATTCAACTTTATAGTCTGCCCACTCTAGGAATAACTCAAAGGAGTTTTCCTCAGGCATAGAGGGTAGGGTTTTCTCAATGGAGTCTATGTGAGCTATGTGTGCGCAGTGCACTTCGTAGTAGGGTGCGTATTTGTCTTTTGGTAATTTGGCAGCAAGGCTTGTGTAATAGTTTACGTAGTCTTTTTTTGTATGAAAGGCAAGTTCTTTGTATGGGAACTTTTCTAGTTTTTCGCATGTCGCTTGGTAGGCAGAGTCTAGCACCAGAGTGGCTTCTTGTTTGTACTCAGCTTGCTTGTAATCATTGTACGCCACTTTTAAATGTGGCTCGACAAAAAGTGCCACAAGCACACCCACCGCAATACTTAGAATAACTATTTTTAGTCTGCTATTTTGCCTGTGAAATGCTTTTTCTACAGCCTCAATATTTGCAAACTCGCCACGCAGGCACTTGCTGGCAATGCGTGAATATTTGTTTCCTAACAGCGAAACAATAATCTCGCCCAACTTCCTTATATCTTCTTTTGGGTCGTTAGACACCGCCGTAACGGCATCGTCGGTGTTCGACAGACCAAAATCTATGAGTTTTACATTGTTCCCATTGCTAGTAATCATTATGTTGCTTAGCTTAAGGTCATGGTGAACAAGCTGCAGGCTGTGTATATATTTAAGTGCATCAAGAAGTTGCAAAAATGCTCTTTTGCGAAGCTCTAACGATGGATTTTGCTCAATCCACGCGCCCAATGTGGTGCCTTCTACATACTCTTGCACAATGCAAAGCCCCAAATCTGCTACTTCTTCCATAGAGTAGGTTGTGGCAATATTTGGATGCGCCAGCGAAATACCAAGTCTGAATTCCTTTTCGTGCAGAATTTGATACTCGGTGAATGGGCGAAACTCTTTTTTTATCGATTTAATGATAAAACGTCTGCCATAACGTGTGCCCACATAAAGCGCATTGCGTGAGCGCACTTGAAAGCACGAAATGCCGGTCCAGTCTTTTGAAAAAGAGCCTGGCTCCATAAAACCCGATGAAGAAGAATAATCTGTACTCATATACTGCAAAAGTATAAAGATTTTCTTATCTTTGCAAGTTGAGATAATGTTTAAAGAAAAGAAGATGCAAAAGAATAATATGCAAAACAAACAATATACAATTTCGGTGACAGAGAATGCTCCGCTAATGGAGTATCTTACAAAAAAACTTAGCGATCATAGCAGAACATCGCTTCGTTCACTTATAGTTCACGGTCAAATTTGGCTAAACGGCACTAAAATGCTTACAGATAGAGAATTTCCTCTTAAAAAGGGTGACAAACTAGAGATTCGTTCTTCTAAAACCATGCTTAAGAAGAAAAAACTTATTCACTCACACATGCATGTGGTGCACGAAGACGACGATGTGATGGTGGTGTATAAAAAAGAAGGTTTCCTTACTGTGGGCACAGAAAAAGACAAAATAAACACCGTATATCATGTGCTAAATAAATACATGAAGTCTTACGGACGCGACAAACGTATTTATGTGGTTCACCGTTTGGATAGAGAAACTTCTGGTCTTCTTATTTTTGCAAAAAGCCAAGAGGTGCAAGAAACGCTACAAAAAAACTGGACAAAAATGGTGCCAGAAAGAAGTTATCTTGCCATTGTAACAGGCACAATGCCAGACAAAAAAGGTGTGATTAAGTCTTATCTTACAGAAGACAAATCGCTTATTATGCACGCAAGCGAAAAAGACAACGGTGGCGACTACGCAGAGCTAGAATATGAAGTAATCCAAGAAAAACATCCATACACTTTGGTGAAACTTAGCCTTGAAACTGGCCGTAAAAACCAAATTCGTGTGCAACTAAAAAGCGTGGGTTGTCCAATTGTGGGTGATAAAAAATACGGTAGCACATACAAAACAGCTGGTAGAGTATGCTTACACGCAGGTATGCTTCACTTTGTGCACCCAGTAACCAAAAAACATCACCAATTTGAGGCTCCAATGCCAGTGGAATTTAAAAAGTTAATGAAATGAGAAAATTTGTAATTCTTTCGTTGTTGGCTATAGCCACATTGTCTTTACAAGCGCAAGCAGAGTATAAAAAGACAAAATATCCAAATGGTAACACAAAAATGGAGGGTTATTTCGAAAATGGTAATCCTGTAGGTGAGGTAAAGCGTTATCACGAAAACGGTAAACTTCAAGGTATCCAGATTTTCGCTCAAGATGGCACTTCTAAAGCAGAAATTTATGCTGGTGATGGCACACTTTCTGCAAGAGGAAATTACGAAGGTCATAACAAAGTTGGTCTATGGCGTTATTATGCATCTTCTGGTTATCTGTTTATGATGGAAAACTATGAAAAAGGCATAAGACAAGGTGAAGCACTAGTGTTTTCTGCCGATAGTGTGGTGCTAGAAAGAATGTTTTTCGTGGACGGACTTCTAAATGGCGAACGCATTTCTTATTACCCATACGGCAATATGATGACAAGATATACCTATGAAATGGGTGTGCTAAATGGTCTTTATCAGTTCTTTTTCGAGAGTGGTAGCCTTGGCGAACAAGGTGAGTTTCTAAACGGTAAAAAGGATGGACTTTGGCTAGTGTATGATGTGGAATCGCCAGAGGTACAAGAAATACACTATGTAGATGGCGTGGCCACAAATCAGGCCGAACTTGATGCTAAATTACAAGAGAAACTAGACTCATACGACGTAGACCCTAAAATTTTAGACCCAGAAGACTATATAAACAATCCTGAGGCCTATTTTGGTAAATTATGAATTCTATAAGTTTATATGATTTAAACAAGCAAATTGGCTCTGTTATAAAGACAGGACTTTCTACCGCAGTGTGGGTTCATGCAGAAATTAATAGCATAAACGTGCAGCGTGTAGGACATTGTTACATAGAACTTATAGAAAAAGATGAAAATAACGGCAATATTATTGCCAAATCTCGTGCCAATATTTGGGCGAACATTTATAAAGGAATTTCGGCATATTTTCTAGCCGAAACAGGCAAAACTCTTGCCGCTGGCATGAAGGTGGCTTTTTGCGTAGATGTAACCTTTCATGAAGTGTATGGCATAAGCCTAAATGTGGTGGATATAGACCCTACATATACACTAGGCGAGAGTGCGCGCAGAAAAGCACAAGTGATAAAACGCCTCGAAGACGATGGCATTATAGATATGAACAAACTTCTGTCTATCAAGCCACTAGTTAAGAATATTGCTGTGATTTCTGCCGAGGGTGCTGCTGGCTATGGCGACTTTGTTCACCAACTTCTTGGCAATAAATACGGTTACGCATATAACCTTACCCTGTTCAACTCCATTATGCAGGGTGAAAGAGCCGAAGCCTCTATTTTAGAATCCCTAGACAAAGTTTTAGAGAGTATTGATGAATTTGACGTGCTTGTAATGATACGTGGCGGTGGCGCGGTGTCTGATTTAGACTGTTTCGATTCATACAATCTTTCTGCTGCATTGGCGCAGTTTCCACTTCCTGTGCTTACAGGTATTGGGCACACAAGAGACGTGTCGGTGGTGGATATGGTGGCAAATATGCCGCTGAAAACTCCTACTGCAGTGGCAGATTTTCTTATTCATCATACTCGCACACTCGAAGAAAAAATAGATTCGTACGTGGCGCTACTATATCAGTCTGTCACTTCTCTTTTAGATAAAAACACAAGACGTTTGGACCAATGCTTAACGCTTCTTCCGCTTTACGCCGGCAGAATGCTCGACAAAAAACTGCACGCGCTTGAACTTATGGAAAGAAGTCTTGAGCTGATGTCGCCCGAGGCAGCCTTAAGAAAGGGTTTTGCGATAGTGTCTAAAAACGGCAAGGCAGTGAAAGCGGTGGACTTAAAAACTGATGATGAGATTAAAATAACATTAATAGATGGAGAGGTGGGAGCTGTAATTAAAGTTTGAATCTTGGATGTTGGAATAAAAAAAAGAGCCTTCGGCAAATATTCCAACATCCAAGCTCCCAACTTTAATTCCTAATTCCTAATTTATAAAGACATGAACGATTTTGAAAAAAACATGCGTGAGATTGAGAGCATCATCTCAAAGATTGACAAGGGCGAGGTGAACCTTGCCGAGCTTGCAAGCGAAGTAGAAAAAGCAAAGCAACTTATTAACTCGTGTAAAAGTGAGTTAAAAAATATTCAAACTAAGATAGAAAATCTGGTAGTTAATGAATAAAAGCTTAAATTTGTCAGCTATTAGTATAAATAAATGAATATGAATATCAAGAAACTTCTTTTGTTGTGTATCAGTGCATTATGCTTTTCTGCCGTGGTAGCAAAAACATCATCACAAAAGGTAGAAACCGATATTCCAACATCTTGGAATAATTTAGATACACTATTTGTTCAGCAAGATATCGACCAAAAATGGTGGCTTGGCTTTGGCGATGCCACTTTAAACTCTCTAGTGGATATCTGCATTGCAAACAACTACAATTTGGCAGAGGCCGCTTACAGAGTAGATGCAGCAAAAGCTTCTATGCGTAAGGCAGAAGGTGGATACTATCCATCAATTAATATTTCTGCAGCCTACGACTACAACCAAAATGTTACCACACAAGGCATCACCCGTATGGGGTCGCTTGGTGCAGATATGCAGTGGGAAATAGACATTATCGGTGCAGTCAGAGGCAGGGCAAATTCTCAAAAATACAATTTCCAAGCCACACAAGAAGAATACAATGCAGTAATGACATCGCTTATTGCAAAAGTGGTTTCTTCATATATAAACCTTCGCACAGCGCAAGCTCGTCTTCAGGTGGTAGAATCAAACCTTCATATACAAGAACAAACAAAAGACATTACAGAAGCACGTTTCAACACTGGTCTTGCTTCTGCACTAGATGTGGCACAAGCAAAATCTATTTACTATGCCACAGCAGCAAAAGTGCCAGAACTTGAAACCACAGTGTCTGAATGCCTTAATGCAATAGGTATTTTAAGTGGTAAAATTCCATGGATGCTAGATGCAGAGCTAAATATTTCTACATTCTCAGCTATTCCTGCTTCAAGCACTCAAATGATACCAGTGTCTGTGCCTGCAGAAATTCTTCGCCAACGCCCTGACGTGCGTGCAGCAGAAAAATCTATCGACGCATGTGCTTCACTTGTGGGTGCTACAGTGGCAGATTGGCTACCAAAATTTTATGTAACAGGTAAAATTGGTGTAGCATCTCAAGACTTTAAAAACCTTTTCCAAGAAGATAAACTATATTGGCAAGTAGCTCCAGCTATTAAGTGGAATATCTTCTCAGGCACTGCACTTTCTGGTCAGATTCAGGAGGCTAAAGCCAAAACAGAAATGGCAGTGAACGCATACAACAACGTAGTGCTAAATGCTCTACAAGAGGTAGACAACTCTATGGTGTCGTACAAACACAGCATTAGCGAAAAAGACGCATACGCAGTGGCATACGAACAAGCCGAGCTTACATTCAACCTTGCTCTTGACCTTTACAAAAAAGGCCTTATCGAGTTTCAAAACGTGCTAGATGCACAAAGAAATCTACTTAGCTACGAAGAAGCAAAAGTAATGTCAGAAGCAAATGTTTCACTTTCTTTAGTTCAACTTTATTTAGCCCTAGGCGGTGGATATTAATAAGATATAAACAACAAAAAATTAATATAATGAAAAGAGTTATAAACATTGCATTAACTATTTTAGTGGCTGTTTTTGTGGCAGCATGTGCAGAAAAAGAGGTAAAACAAGCACCTCTACCTCAATACTCAGTAGAAAAACCAGAACTTCGTGATATTGTTTATCATTTAGATTATCCAGGTTTCCTTCAATCTGAACAAGTAGTAGATATTATATCACGTACCGAAGGTTATCTAGAAAAAATGAACGTTAAACCTGGTCAAAATGTAAAAGAAGGTGACGTGCTTTTTGTAATAGAACCTAAAAACTACGAAGATAAACTTAAAGAAGCAGAAGCAAGTTTAGAAACTGCAAAAGCAAATCTAAAACTTGCAGAAACCACTCTAGAAAGAATGCTAGAAGCAGCAAAAAGCCAAGCAGTGAGCGAACTAGATGTAATTCAAGCACAAACTCAAGTAGATCTTTGCAAAGCTGCTGTGAAAAAAGCAGAATCTGGCAAATCTCTTGCTGCTACAAACTTAGACTACTGCTATGTGAAAGCTCCTTGCAGCGGTAGAGTGAGTGTAAACAAAGTGGATGTGGGCAACTATGTTACCCCAAAAACCTTGCTTGCTACTCTTTACAAAGACGACAACCTATATGTAAATTTCTCTATCGAGGCTAGCAAACTTATTTGGGCTCAAGCACAAGCTAAAAGCTCAAACCTAAAACTAGGTAAAGGAAGCAAATTTGAAACTGTAAATGTTTACCTTAGCGACTCACAAGGCAATAAATATCCATACCAAGCAAAATTAGACTACCTTGCTCCATCTTCTGATATTTCTACAGGTACAGTAGATATGAGAGCTGTGTTAAAGAATTCTTCAAAAGAACTAAACAATGGCGTGGTAGTAAATATTTCACTTCCATTTAAAAATGTGGAAAAAGCAGTGCTTATTCCTGAGTCTTCTATCGGCACAGACCAATCTGGTAGATACATTTATGTGGTGAAAAACGACACTGTTCGCTACAGAAGCGTGCAAGTAGGCCAACTAGAAGCCGACAACAAACGTGAAATTATCAAAGGTCTTGAAGCCGACGAATGGTACATTACTCAAGCTCTTACCAAAGTGCGCAACGGTCAGGCAATCAAACCAATAGAAAAAGAAACATCTAAATAAAAACTACTATGTCTAAGTTTTTTATTAATAGACCAATATTTGCGTTTGTTATTTCGCTGCTTATTATTTTGGCAGGGGGAATAACACTTACATCGCTACCAATATCGCTATATCCAGATATTACTCCACCAACAGTATCTGTTACTGCATACTATCCTGGTGCAAATGCTGAGGTAATTGCAGAAACAGTGGCTGCTCCTATCGAAGATAAAGTAAATGGTGTGGAAAACATGCTTTACATGAACTCTACATCGTCTTCTGCTGGTGTTTATACCCTTACAGTAACATTCGAAGTAGGCACAGATATCGACATGGCCACCGTGCTTGTGCAAAACCGTGTAAACCAAGCCACATCTAGCCTTCCATCAGAAGTAACACGTTTGGGTGTAACCACAGAAAAGAAGTCTAGTAGTATTCTTATGATGATTGGTTTAACATCAGACAATCCAGACCTTTACAACAACACATACCTTACAAACTACGCTTCGCTAAACATTGTAGACGAACTTAAACGTATTGAAGGTGTGGGTGCTGTGAGTACTTTTGGTGCCGACGTGTATAGTATGCGTATGTGGCTAGACCCAGAGGTGCTTAGAATGCGTAACCTTACTCCATCAGACGTGATTTCTGCTATCCAAGAGCAAAACGTGCAAGTGTCTGCGGGTAAAGTAGGGGAAATGCCTACAGCAAACAACGAACCATTTCAATACACTCTTAATGTGCAAGGACGTTTAACCAGCATAGAAGAGTTTGGAAATATTATTGTGCGCGCAGGCGATAGAGGCAATATCTTAAGACTAAAAGATGTTGCAAAAATAGAGTTAGGTAGTAAAACCTACACTATCGACAGTAAAATCAATCACCAACCTGCCACATCTATCTGTATTTATCAGCTACCAGGTGCAAACTCAATTAAAGTGGCATCAGATGTAAATGCAAAAGTGGCTGAGATTACCAAAAACCTTCCAGAAGGTGTAAAAGCAGAAGTGGTGCTAGATACTACCAAATTTATCGAGGTGTCTATCGAAGAGGTATATCACACACTATTTGAAGCATTCGTGCTTGTAATTATTGTGATTTTACTTTTCCTTCAAGACTTCCGTTCAACACTTATCCCAGCCATCACCATTCCAGTGTCGCTTATCGGTACATTTGCCGTGATGGGTGTGATGGGATTCTCAATTAATACTCTTACACTCTTTGGTCTTATCCTAGCCATTGGTATTGTGGTGGACGACGCCATTCTGGTGGTGGAAAACACTGCCCGACACATGGAGGAGAGTGGTCTGTCGCCATACGAAGCCACCATTAAGGCTATGGAAGAAATCACAGGTCCTATCATTGGTACTGTGCTTGTGCTTCTTGCTGTGTTCGTGCCAACAGCGTTTATGGGCGGTATTACAGGTGAGATGTACAAACAATTTGCTATCACCATTGCGGTATCAACAGCCTTCTCTGGTCTTAACGCGCTAACGCTGAGCCCTGCTCTTTGTTCGCTTATCTTAAAACCAAAAGAGCCAGGTAAAGAAAGCAAATTCTTTGTTTATAAATATTTCAATAAAATATTCGATAAACTTCACATAGGTTACTCTAAAGTATTGGAAGTTTTCCTACGTAAATCTACTGCTATTTTAGCTACATTCTGTGTGATTTTAGCTCTTGTGGCGTTTGGATTTAAGAAACTTCCTACAGCGTTCATCCCTACAGAAGACCAAGGTTACTTTATGGTTCAATGCGAATTACTTCCTGGTGCTTCACTTGTGGAAACAATGCAAGTAATGGATAAAGCAGGTGCTATTTTAGACAAAATCCCTGGTGTGAAAGCACACGTAAGTATTTCTGGTAACTCTGTGGCAGAACAAGCTCAAATATCTAGTAAGGCTACTATGTTCGTTATCTTAGACGACTGGTCTTTACGAGAAGAACCAGAAAAGAGTCACTTGGCTATTATTCAAAAATTCAATGCAATGGCCTCTCAAACCATAGAGAATGCAAGTTTGTATGCGTTCCCTATGCCAGCTATCCAAGGTCTTGGTACTTCTGGTGGTTTTGAGCTTTATGTGCAAGACAAATCGAACCAAGGTGTGCTAGAACTTCAAAGCATGGCAGAAGAACTTGCTGCCACTGCAAACACAAACGAAGGCTTAAGCGCAGTGCGTTCTTCATTTAAAGCTACTGTGCCTCAATATTACTTAAATATCGACAGAGACAAAGTGAAACTTCACAACCTTTCTATAGGTAGTGTGTTCAACACTCTTTCTGCATATTTAGGTTCATCATACGCAAACGACTTTGTGCTATTTGGTAAAGTATATCAAGTGCGTTTGCAAGCAGAAGCAAAAGACCGTGCCACAATCGACGATTTAATGAAACTTTCTGTAAGAAACTCAGAAGGCAAGATGGTGCCATTTGGTGCATTTGTTACAGTGGAACAACAACTTGGTACAGAGGTTATAGCAAGATACAATATGTATAAGGCGGCCTATATGTCTGGTAACCCTGCCACAGGATATAGTTCTGGTCAGGCACAAGAAACATTTGCTAAAGTAGCAGAAGAATCTCTTGGTAGCAACTTTGGTTTTGAATGGACATCAATGGCATTCCAAGAACAAATGGCAGGCGACTCTACAGTAATGATTTTCGCCCTTGCTATTATTGTGGTGCTTATGGTGCTTGCTGCTCAATACGAGAGTGTTACTAGCCCACTTGCAGTAATTATGGCGGTGCCAGTGGCTCTGCTTGGTATCATTATTGCGTGCGTCATTGCAGGACGTTCAAACGATATTTATACCCAAATTGGTATGGTGCTTATGATTGCTCTTTCGGCCAAAAACGCCATCCTTATTGTAGAGTTTGCTCGCGACTATAGAAAAGAAGGTAAGAGCATCTACGACTCTTCACTTGAAGCAGGTAAGGTGCGTCTGCGTCCTATTCTTATGACATCATTTGCATTTATTTTGGGTGTGCTTCCACTTGTAACAGCTACTGGCGCAGGTGCAGAAAGCCGTGTATCACTTGGTCTATCGGTATTTGCTGGTATGTTGATGTCAACTATTGTGGGTACATTCTTTATTCCAAACTTCTATCAGTTCTGGCAAAAGATTCAAGAAAAATTCTTTGAGAAGAAAAAATAATGAGCGTAAAGCAAATAAATATATCAGATTATAATTATGAATTGCCCGACGAGAGGATTGCAAAATTTCCTCTTGAAAAACGTGATTCATCAAAACTCTTAACATATACCTCTGGCGCGGTGAGCACAAACACTTTTAGCTCACTGCCAGAGATACTTCCTGCTGGTTCATGCCTAGTATTCAACAACACTAGAGTGATACAAGCTCGCTTAGAGTTTTTTAAAACCACAGGTAGTAGGATAGAAATATTTTGCTTAGAACCACATATGCCAGCTGCCTACGAACAATCTTTTTCTAGCACAGAATCTTGTGTTTGGAAGTGTATGGTGGGCAACTTAAAGAAATGGAAAGGTGAGGTGCTGTGCAAGCAGGTGCTTGTGGGTGAGGAGCAATTGGTATTACAGGCAGAACGTCTAGAAACCTCTGGCAATACGTCATTTATTAAGTTTTCTTGGAATACAGGTTGTTCTTTCTCAGAGATATTAGATGCTCTTGGCGAACTTCCTATTCCTCCATATTTGAATAGAAAAACTCAAGAGAGTGACAAAACCACTTATCAAACCGTTTATTCAAAGATTAAAGGTTCTGTGGCTGCGCCAACAGCAGGCTTGCACTTTACTCCAGAGGTGATTTCTGCTCTGCACGGCAAGGGTATGAAAACCATGGAACTTACTCTGCACGTGGGTGCTGGCACTTTCCAACCTGTAAAAGCAGAGGAGATAGGTGGTCATGCAATGCACGCAGAAAAAATAGAGGTATCTAGAGAGTTTATAGAGAATTTGATTGAAAATCTTGGCAATATTGTTGCCGTTGGTACTACCTCTGTGAGAACTCTAGAGAGTCTTTATTATCTGGGAGTGCAACTACATAGTGGTGATACTAAGCTACTTGTAAACCAATGGGAACCATACGAGAATGCACCAAAACTTTCTGCAAAAGAATCTTTGGAGGCAATATTAAATTATATGGAGCAGAGTGGGTCTAATATTTTGTATGCTACCACACAAATTATGATTGTGCCAGGATATAAGTTTAATATTGTAAATATTCTTATTACAAACTTCCACCAACCAAAGAGCACACTTTTGCTTCTTCTTGCAGCATTTGTGGGTGAGAAATGGAGGGAACTTTATAAATACGCATTAGAAAACGATTATAGATTTTTGAGTTACGGAGACTCATCAGTATTAATGCCATGAAAAAATTATTAGTTTTATTATCAGTATTTATGCCTATTGCCTTGTTGGCAAGCACATTTAAAGGAAAAGTAGTTGACACAAAAGCCTTTACTTCAGTTAATGTGCAAAAATTAAACACCGAAGGTTCGTTCGACTTTGTTACCACAGTGGTAATTACTCCAGAAGGTGATTTCGCTTTTACCGATGATGTGAAAAAGGCTGAGGTTTATACTTTAGCATTTGCCACAGCAGGTAGTCAAACTCCTGTTCATCAACTTGTAATGCTTCCAAATGAAAACATTAGTGTGGTGTTTGGTATAGAATATGGAGTGTTTGCTATGAAAGAGGTGGAAGGCTCTGAAAACATGAAACTAATTCAGCAATACCAAAACGAGTATCACAAACTTTCAATGTTTGCAGGTGAAATGGAAAAGAAATTTTCTGAGGCAGAAACACCTGCTGCGCAACAAGCCATTCAACAAGAGTTTTATAATGCTATGACTGCCAATCAAGCAAAAACCAAAGCTCTTTTATCTGCGAATACACATTTGTTGGCGTCAGCTTTGGTTGGTTACACAGAGTATTCAAATTCTGTTGTAGAGGCAAAATCAGGTATTCTTAAAAAGATTTATGACAAACAAAAAACTTTATACCCAGACAACTTTATAGTAAAAGAAATAGGTAAACTAGTAGAAAATCCTATTGAAGTAGGGAAGAAGGCTCCAAATATAGAGCTACCTGGTGTGGATGGCAATATTATTAGATTGTCTTCGCTTAGAGGTAAGGTGGTACTTATAGATTTTTGGGCTTCTTGGTGCCGCCCATGTAGAATGGAAAATCCAAATGTGGTGAAAGCCTACAACGAGTTTAAAGACAAAGGATTTACTGTGTATAGCGTGTCGCTGGATGCAAATGCTTCTTCTTGGCAAAGTGCTATTGAGGCAGACGGTCTTGTGTGGCCATATCATGTAAGTTCGCTAAAACAATGGAATTGTCCTGTGGCAAAAGAGTATAGAGTGCGTGGCATTCCATATTCTGTTCTTATAGATAAGGATGGTAAAATCCTAGCGTTATCGCTTCGTGGAGAGGAACTTATAAATAAACTTTCAGAACTTTTGAAATAAATCAAATAATTATACAAATAGTAAATATAAAGAAAATGAAATTTATTAAAACATCATTAGTATTAGTTATTTTGTTATTCCCATTTTTTAATATCATAGCGGATAACAATCAAACTATTGAGATTACAGAGTCTTTAAAAAATATTTTAAAAGAATATGATACAGTTGTTCCATTAGACAATGGTTATATTAGAGTAAGTAAAGGACAAAAACAAGGTTTATTAGATTCAAATGGTAAAGAAATAATTGGACTGAAATACAATCATATTGGAAATTTCTCAAATGGATTAGCTTTGGTTAATAAAGATTTACAATACGGCTATATAAGCTTATTGGGAGAAGAAGTTATTCCATGTGCATACGAGTATGCGGCTGATTTTAAAGAAGAACTAGCATTAGTATATGATGGAGAGGACTTACGTTACATCAATGCAGATGGAGATGTAGTATTCACATGTAAATATGATGATTCAAAAAGTTTTTCATGTGGATTAGCGCGAGTTAAACATCAGGGACTTAATGGATATGTAAATAAAAAAGGAGAATTAGTAATACCTTTAAATTATGAATGGGCTAGCGATTTTAAAGAGAATTTGGCTATTGTCTACAAGAATAAAGAATTTATGATTATAAATAACCTAGGTGAAATTATAAAAACTTTAAGCTATGAAGATGTAGCAGATTTCTCTAATGGACTTGCTAGAGTTAAAAAAGATGGAAAATATGGGTATATAAATACAAATGGTGAAGAAGTAATACCATGTCAATATAGCTCGGCAGAATCATTCGTTGATGGTGTGGCTGTTATTAAAAAGGATAAAAAATGTGGATTAATTAACACCAATGGAGAAATACTATTTCTAGGAGATTTTAATGTAATAAAAGAAATTGGCAATGGAATGGCTGTTGTTGTTAATGGTTTTTATCATGGTTTTATAAACCTAAAAGGTGACGTTGTTATTCCTTGCAAATATCCTATAGCAGGAGGATTTTGTAAAGCTGGTGTTGCTATGGTTGTTGATGAAAATTTCAATGGTGGACTAGTTGATAAAAATGGTAATGAAACATTTTTGCAACGTTAGTGATTAGCTAATGCTAATAGGATTTATTTATCTTGTTAGTAGAGAGAAAAAAGGAAGTTAAAAATAATCCCGTAAGTTGGTACTTACGGGATTATTTATGTAAACAAGATTTTAAATGCTTCTTCTGTTTTTTTGACTGGGAGAAGTTTAATTTTGTAGTTTTTCTTTGTTAGACCTTGGTAGTTGTGCTCTGGGAGGATGATTTGCTCGAAACCTAATTTTTCTGCTTCGGCAATGCGTTGCTCAATGCGGTTTACAGGGCGTATTTCGCCAGAAAGACCCACTTCGCCTGCCAGGCAAATGCCTTTGGGTATTTCAAGGTCGAGGTTTGAAGAAAGTATAGCAGAGATTACTGCAAGGTCTATAGCAGGGTCGTTTATCTTCAAGCCTCCTGCTATGTTTAAGAATACGTCTTTTTGAGCTAGTTTGAAGCCTGCGCGTTTTTCAAGCACGGCAAGTAGCATATTTAGGCGACGTAGGTCGAAACCTGTGGCAGAACGCTGAGGTGTGCCGTATGCAGCAGTGCTTGCAAGTGCTTGCACTTCTATTAAGAATGGTCTTACGCCCTCTATAGCAGATGCAATGGCTATGCCGCTCATACCCTCGCTGTTTTGTGTAAGCAGTAGTTCAGAAGGGTTGCTCACTTCTCTTAAGCCCTCTTGACGCATTTCAAAAATACCCATTTCGCTAGTGTTACCAAAACGGTTTTTAATAGCGCGAAGTATTCTATATAGATAATGTTGGTCGCCTTCAAATTGCAGAACTGTATCTACTATATGTTCAAGGATTTTTGGCCCAGCAATATTGCCGTCTTTTGTAATGTGTCCTACTAGGAAAATAGGTGTGTTTGTTTGTTTTGCATAGCGGAGTAGGGAAGCTGTGCATTCACGCACTTGTACAAGGCTTCCTGCCGATGAATCTATGCTTTCTAAATGAATAGTTTGTATAGAGTCTATCACCAAAATATCTGGGTTGATATCTTTGGCTTGATGATAAATTTGTTCAAGTGAAGTTTCACTAAGAATGTAGCATTCGTTGTTTTGAATACCTATTCTGTCGGCTCTAAGTTTAAGCTGACGAGTGCTTTCCTCGCCAGAAACATAAAGCACCTTGTTGTTTTTAAGTGAAAGTACTGTTTGAAGCAGTAAAGTTGATTTGCCTATTCCCGGCTCACCACCAATAAGCACAAGCGAACCAGAAACTAGTCCGCCGCCAAGCACGCGGTTAAACTCATTGTTGCCAAGGTCTATGCGAATTTCTTCTTCGGTGCTAATTTCGTGAATTGAAACGGCAGATTTGTTTTCGCTTTGAATAAAAGGTGTAGGAGATTTTTTGCTTACCTTTACTTCTAATTCCTCCTCGCAAGAGTCCCATGCACCACATGCAGTGCAACGGCCAAACCATTTACCCGATTTGTGACCGCATTCTTTGCAGCTGTATGTTACCTTTGCCATAGTTTTAAAATCAAAAGTTGTATGCGATGATTAAAGTTGGGAACTAAGATTTTGGATTATTTCCGCAGGTCTTTTTTTAATCCAAAATCTTAGTTTCAAACTTTAATATTGGTTAGTTAGAAGTGAGGGGTTAAGTCTTAGAAGTTGAAAAAGACGCCTGCGGCAAAACTTCTAATCCATAACCCCTCACTTCTAATCTCTAATTTTCAATTATTTAAGTAAGTTTGTTGTTGAATCTGGATGAACAATTTTTGGTTTGAAAGTTTTGGCTTCCTCCAAATCCATGTAAGCGTAAGCTGTGATGATAAGAATATCCCCTGGTTGCACTTTACGTGCAGCAGCACCATTGGTACAAATAATACCAGAGCCTCTTTCACCCTTGATTACGTATGTTTCAAAGCGTTCGCCGTTGTTGTTGTTTACCACAGCCACTTTTTCGTTCTCAATTATACCTGCAGCATCCATAAGGTCTTCGTCGATGGTAATGCTACCAATATAGTTAAGATTTGCGTCGGTTACGCTTACTCTGTGAATCTTAGATTTAAGAATTTCTATCATCATATCTTAGTAGTGTATATTATCTATTAATCTTATTTTGCCACAATAAACAGCAATGCAACCCACAATGTAATCACTTTCTTCCCAAGAAGAAACGCTTTGAAGACTGTTGCCATCTACTATATCGTAATAATCCATTCTGAAGACTTCGTCTGTTTTAAATTGGTCGATAACCCAATTTTTTACTTCGTCCACAGACATTTCTTTTGCAAAGTTAACACTTTTACTCAAAACTTGTGAAATTAAAGCCGCTTTTTTACGTTCTTCGGCAGATAAAAGTTCATTTCTACTGCTACGAGCAAGACCACTTTCTTCACGAATGATAGGGCAAGCAATAATTTCCACAGGTAGATTTAGTTGGCGAACCATATCTCTAATTATTGCCACTTGTTGGAAGTCTTTTTCGCCAAAATATGAGCGAGTAGGCTCTACAGCGTCGAAAAGTTTGCTCACAATTTGTGCCACGCCATTGAAGTGACCTGGGCGATATTTGCCTTCCATTACAGTTTCGATGCTACCAAAGTTGAACACGCGAGTATCTTCTTCTGGATACATTTCTTCTACCCCAGGCATAAACACAATGTCGCAACCTGCAGCTTCAAGAAGTTTTTTGTCTGCTTCTTCGGTGCGAGGGTAGCGTTCTAAGTCTGCTTTATCGTTGAATTGTGTAGGGTTTACAAAAACACTCACCACACAAACATCATTTTCTTTCACACAGCGTTCTACAAGAGAAATGTGACCACTGTGAAGTGCTCCCATTGTAGGTACAAAACCAATATTTTTAGAATTGTACTTTGCTAACTCTTGTTTTAAGTCTTTTATAGTTTCTACTACTATCATAGTTTGGTTTATTTTTAGGGCACAAAATTAGATAAAATTACCATTGTACCAAAGCATTAGATAAAAATTTATATCTAAATAATTGTAAATTTAAGGATTTTTTTTTATATCTTTGCAAAGTAATTGTTTTTTTATTATTATGGCAGTAAAAGTTTTATACATAACACAAGAAATTTTCCCTTATTTACCAGAGTCTGAAATCGCAAATAAGAGCCGTCAGTTGCCCCAAGCAATTCAAGAATTGGGTAGGGAAATACGCACTTTTATGCCTAAATATGGTTGTGTAAACGAAAGAAGAAATCAATTACACGAAGTTATTCGTCTTTCAGGTATGAACCTTATAATTGATGACACAGACCATCAATTGATTATTAAAGTGGCTTCTATTCCTGCTGCACGTATTCAAGTTTATTTTATTGACAACGAAGAATTCTTCAAACGTCGTTTTGTGGTGAAAGACGAAGAAGGAAAAGACTTTGCAGACAACGACGAAAGAGCAATCTTCTTTGCACGTGGCGTATTAGAAACAGTTAAGAAACTACGTTGGACTCCAGATATTATTCACTGCCATGGTTGGATGTCGGCTATTGTGCCAGTAATGGTTAAAACAGCATATCACGACGACCCATTCTTTGAAAATTCTAAGGTAGTCTATTCTTTATACAATGATGAGTTTACTACTCCAATGTCAGACAGATTGAATGAGAAAATCTTAATGAACGGCATCGACCTTGCAGATGTGTCTGCAGTAGCAGGTAATGCAAATTATGAGACTCTATCAAAACTTGCTATGCAATATTCTGATGGTATCATTCAGGCGTCTGAAAATGTGAACGCAAATTTGTTGGAAGATATTAAAAATTCTCAAAAATTGTTCCTTCCTTACGTTTCTGAAGAAAATTATGTAACTTCGTACAACGAATTTTACGACAAAGTATTAGAAAAATAAGTTACAGATGAAAAATTGGACTGGAATAATATTATTCCTTGCTTCTTTAATATTTGCCGCTTGCGAGGCAAATGAAATAGGTACTGAAATCCAACCAACCGAAGATAAATTGTCAGTCAAAACAGATTCTTTTTCTGTTTCGGCTACCACTGCGTTTATAAAAGACAGATATTCTGAATCTGATAAATTACTATTGGGTAATTATGAAGATCCTATTTATGGTACTGCCAGATTAGACTTTCTTGCAGAGTTTAGATATTTGAATGCAGATTATCCTTCTACAGCCAAGGCTACTTCTGTGCAAGTGGTGCTTTATTACAAAACCTTCTTTGGCGACTCCACTGCAGTGCAAGAAGCTACTGTTTATCAACTTAGCAAACCTCTAGAATTTGAAACCAACTATACTACAAATATAAGTGTAGAAGAATACTGCGACAAGTCGGTAGTATTAGGTAAAAAGGTATATGTGGCATACGACCCTACTGTGCCAGATTCTATTCTAGAAGAAGACGATTATTGTAATACAGTAAGAATAGACCTACCTCTTTCAATTGGTGAAAAACTTATCTCAGACAGAAGTATAACACAAAGTCAAGAAAATTTCTTAAATCTGCTTAAGGGTGTTTACGTTACAAATGAATTCACTGGTCAAGTGGTATTAAATGTAGACTCTGTAAACTTGGAAGTGGCATACGATTATGTGCCAAAAGTTACTAAACCAGACTCTATAGTAAACAAGGTGAGAGTTTATCCAGTAAACAAAGAAACTACAAGTGTACTTAGAATTTCTAATGTTAAAGCTCCAGATTTAGAAACAATACCAGATAGTTTGGTGTATATGTCTTCTTATATAGGTATGGTGCCTAAACTGCAACTTCCAATTGAGCGTATCAGAGAAAGACTAGGTTACGAAGAAGGTGATATTATTAGCATAAACAATATGTCTCTTATAGTGGAAGAAGCTCTTTGTGCCGATAGTTCACTTACAGAATTGGATATGCCTCCGTTTGTAATCTTAATACGCGAAGCCGATACAGAGAAGTTCTTTACTCAAAGTTTGTATCCAGCCGAAGGCATTACAAGTGTGCTTGGTGTGTACGAAAGTGATATCAGAGCATATAGATTTAATAATCTAGCAGATTATCTACATAGCATTCTACTAAATGGAGATTCTGAAGAAGAAGTGAATCCGTTCTATATACTACCAGTAACAGGTGCTACCGATATTCTTGGTACCGATGCTGTTATTCGTCATCAATTTCGTCCTTCTGGTGTGAGACTCCGTAGTGGTAGTAATGATTCGAATATGAGGTTGAGTGTTACTTATACAAAACTATAAACTCTTTTATCGCTTCTTGAGATGCTAGTTTATACGCGTTTATTAGTCCTCCCGTGCCAAGCAGTGTGCCACCAAAGTATCTCACCACTATAACAAGTAGGTTCTCTCTGCCCGAAGCTTCTATCTGACGCAAGATAGGGCGTCCTGCTGTGCCAGAAGGCTCGCCATTGTCGTTGGCACGTATGTCGTTTCCTATCTTGTAGGCATAGCACACGTGACGTGCTTTATGGTGTTCTTTCTTATAAGCGTTTACTATTTCTTTCACTTTGTCGGTGCTATCCACATATAAGGCATAACCAATAAACTTACTACCTTTCTCTTTATATATTCCTTCGCCTATATGACCCAAAGTGTTAAAATCTAATTTCTTCATATTGCAAAAATACACTATTTTAACCGAATTTTTATTAATTGTTAATAAAAATCATTATTTTTGGCACTTGATTTAAACTTTAAACCAAAAAAATCAATATGAAAAAAATCAAATTATGGCAATCTGTTCAGCGAATAGCTGTTTTATTGGTTGCTCTTTTCAGTGTGAGTCATGTAATGCAGGCTCAATCTATCTCTATTTCTGTAGATAAAACAGATGTTATGCTAGGAGAATCTGTAGTAATAACTGCAAATTTAACAGGTTTCCCTAGTGATGCGACTCTAACTTGGTATCAAAAAGAAGAAAATACATTTTTCCCATTAGCATTGAGTGATACCTCAAATCCAATCACATTAATTCCTCAAAAAACAACAGAGTATTATGCGGAGTGTGATGGCGAACAGTCTAATGTTATAACTATAAAAGTAACAATCCCTAAATATTTGGTTATTTCTGCAAGTAAAACCGAATTAGCATTAGGAGAGTCTGTTACATTAACCGCTTCTTCTCAAACTGGTTTAGCCTTAAACGAAATTAGATGGCAAAAACGTTTTGGAAATCCAGATTTCCGCGACATACTTGATCCTAGTGGTGCTCCAAAACTAGGCGAAACCGTAACGGATATACCAGAAGCCGGTCAAACTTGTTATCGCGCGGTGGCATTAGTAAGTGGTACAGAGGTTTATTCAGAAGAAATTTGTGTAAACTCAGAATATAAATGTGCTACAAACTCTGCACAACACAATCTTTTCATAGAAGACTTTGGCGATTTATCTTACGAAACAGACCGTGACAATGGAGGTTATGGTGGAAATGTAGAGTATATCAACACAAGAATCTATAAATATGTGGGTGATTGTAAGCCACTTAAAGCAGAAGGTACATATGCGCTTATGACCAACCCTAAATTTGCAGGTTATGGTGGTTTGGAACATAATGATAATTCTTGTAACGGAGTAGAAGGACAAAGTTTATGGTTCCGCGACCTTAATGACCACACAAGAGGTGGGCTTAAAGATGGAGAGTGGGGAGCTATGCTAATGGTAAATGCGGCATATCTTGATGGACAAGCAGAACAATTAGTTTATAGCAGAACTGTTGATATGCCTTGTACAAATACCAATATGATCTTCTCCGCATGGTTTGCAAATGCTGCCAATCCAGATCGTGTAAGTACACAAATCTCTATGAAATTTGTGGTTCGTGACGAAAATGGCGATATAATAGAATCTGCTACACTTCAAATTGATGAGATTAAACCTGCCGATGGTTGGGTGAAAGGTGAGACTTCATTCAATTCGGGAGATAATACTAAACTTACAGTAGAAATTTATAACTGTATAGAAGGTGGTGATGGCAACGACTTTATGGTGGACGATATTTCATTTAGTATTTGTGCTCCAGAAGTAACTTTATCTGCAAGTTCTACATCAAATAAAGTAGTTGTAGATGCAGAGGAATCACTAGTTCAAGGTCCTTGTGGAGATCCTGTTACCTTGTCACTATCTACTGGTATGGCAGAGATTCTTTTTGATAATCCACAATATATATGGTATGTAAAAGGTGCAGGAGATGATGATTTTAAACTAAATAATTACAATGACAATCGTTCTGTCTTAGATACAGTTATCACTGCAGGTACAGAAGTTTATGCTGTTGTTACAGCTACCGAAATGGATAAATTTGCATACATCGATGGTCAGTTATCAGTTTGTGCTCCAGTGGGTATTTCAAATACATTTACATTGATGTGTATGCCAGAACTTTCTATTATGCCTTATAATAGAAGTTGTAATATGATTCCATTGAAAGCAGAAATTACAAATGGTCCTGTAGATTTCAAATGGCAAATCTCAAATGATGGTACCACTTGGAAAGATATAAATCGTGCTGTTAATCAAGATACTATACAATACACTATTACAGAAGATTCTTACTTTAGAATCAAGGCTGTAGATCCTAGATTGAGTAGTGTAGTGAGTGACCCTACAGAAAAATACGATTACAAAGAACTTTCTCTTACTGCTACTCCAAACAGAGGTTTCTATGGTGATGAAATTAAATTAAATGTAACTCACAAAAATATAGAAAATGATAATGGTCTTTACTTTGATTGGTATAAAGTGACTGCAGGTGATGGGTCTGATGTTTATACAAATTTAGGCTCTACTAATGTGGAAGAAAAAGACTATATTCTAGAAGATAGAGAAGCTAAGATTGTGGTGGCTGCAAGTGGTTGCGAAGCAGAAACCATTGTGAAACAAATAGAAATAGGTGTGGAACCTATGGATAGAGTATGTAATGATATTATCTTAATGCCTATTGCTATTTTAGGAAACGATGAACCTCTTCCTTATAAATGGCAACGTAGTTTCGACGGCACTATTTGGGAAGATGTTCCTGCTTCTGAAGTAAAAGCTGTGGAAGATGAAAATATGCCTGGCATAGTGAGTATTTCTATTACTCAAAAAACTATGTTCCGCATAGCAGAAGTGGATGCTTCTGGTAACGAAACAGGTTTTTATAGCAATGAAGACCAAATACAAGAATATGAATATAAGAAATTAGAATTAACAGCGAATCCTACTTCTATAGAAGAAGGTGAAGATTCTAAACTAACTCTTGTTTATGAAAACTTCGATCCTACTACAGCTGCTACTTGGTATGAAGTAGTTGGAGATGTTGAAGTAGATTTTATGCCTTCTGCATTCCCAGAGCACGAAATTACTTCACTTACCAAAACTACTGATTATAAGGTAGTATGGGATGGATGTGAGGCTAATGCTACTGTAAAAGTTATTCTTCCTGCATCTGTGGCATTTATGTCTCGTAGTTGTAATGACATTACAATGCAAGCCACAGTGGACCCTACATACGGGGACTTCTTCTGGGAAATATCTAAAGATGGTACTACTTGGAGCATACTAAATGGTTTCGATAATAAGACTGAGATAGAAGTTCCTATCACTGAAACTACATACTTTAGAGTAAATAATGCTTTAGATATGCCTAGTGATGCATCTTATGCTATCGATGTGCATTCTATCACATTAGAAGTTGATAAAGAAGAAATTAAACGCGACGAGCAAGTTACTCTTACTGCAACAGCAGATTTTTCTAGCAATTTTGATATTAAATGGTATCAAAATGGTGAAGTCATTGAAAATACAACCAATCCTTATTCACCAACACTTCAAAAAGATGCTACATTCTATGTAGAGTTAGAAGGTTGTGAATCAGAATCAGTTTCTATCAATGTAATTCAACCAGCATCTGTGGCATTTGTATCTCGCGAATGTAACGAAATTACCCTTAAAGCCACAGTAGAAGAAGGTGTTTCTTATAAATGGCAAAAATCTAAAGATGGTAATACTTGGACAGATATGTCTGAAACAGGTAGCCCAATCACTGTAACCATCACAGAAAACACCAAATTTAGAGTGAAAACAGATGAAGTAGAAAGTGAACCAACAGACATTATAGAACTTTGGGGAGTAATACTTACCATTGATAAAGAATCTATTATCTTAGGAGAAGAAGTAACTATTAGCGCTGATACAGACAATTCTTCTGAAGATATAATTTGGTTCGAAAACAATGAAGAGATAGATAATTCTGGCAATTCATATACAGTGAAACCATTATCAGGCGCTACTTATAAAGTAACTCAAGGAGGTTGTCCTGCTAATGAAGTTACATTAAATTCAGTAGTTTGGCCTACAGTGTTCACACCAATGCTTGTGGATGGTTTCAATGACGATTTCTTAATTGGAATGTCTCCTGCTATAGCGTTGAAAATCTCCGACCGTTATGGTAACTTAATCATAGAAACCACAGATGGTTGGGATGGTAGATATGCAGATGGCAAATATGCAATGCCAAATGTTTACTATTATGTAGCAACATTACCAAACGGCGAAATAGTGAAAGGTAATGTAGAATTATTAGATGAAAAATTAAAATAACCTATTATTTGATACAATATGAAAAAAGTAATAGTAATGCTTGTAGCCCTAGGTAGTGCATGTGCATTAAATGCAGCTATAAGTGAAAAGTACAATTACGGACACGATTTAAAATCATTGTCTGTAAATAGCAAGAAAAACGAAACAAATATCTCTCTATTTGCCGAAAACCAAATGCTATTTTTGCAAAATGGCAAAGCATATCTTAGTGAATTTTCAGAAGGAAAAGAAAGCCTATTGAAAGCAGTAAAAGCAAAAGCATTGGCAAATTTAGCTCTTAAAGGTAATGTAGCATACGATAAAGCTGCTGGCAAGATATATTTCTCAGTGGTAGAGTCTTCAGACTCAGAATGGCTATATGAAGCAACTCTTAAAAAAGGTTCTTGGACCAATCTAAAACGTCTAGAAATAGAAGGAATGGGTAAGGTGCGTGGCAACAATCCATTTATGGCAAATGCAGGATGGAGCTATGTTACCAAAACTAAAGCTATTATGCAAAACCCAGCACTATCAAAAGATGGCAAGAGATTATATTTCACTTCTGCCACATAAGAAGATGGTAAAGGAGGAAAACGTATTTGGTATATGGACCTTAAATCAGATGGTACTTGGACAAAACCTGTAAATGCAGGCGAAACAATAAACTCTGCTTCTGACGAAGATTATGCATTCGTAGAAAATGATGAGATTTTATACTATTCATCAAACAAAGAAGGTATATATAATCTTTATATGTCAAAAGCCAATGGAAATGCTTGGTTACAATCAGAAAAAATGCCAGAACCATATAATAGCGCAGCTAACGATTACAATATGCTTGTAGTAGAAGGTACACCTTATTTAATAAGTGAAAGAAATGTTGGCAATGGTTCTGATATTTATGCATTCGTAAAACGCCCTTGCCAAGTGTCTGTGGGTGGAATTCAAGTAATTCAAGAATTCACAGGTACAGCGTATGCTATTAAAGGTGAGGTTTCATTTGTAGATGCTCCTATCACAGGAGAATTGAAAATTACAGATGCTACAGGTGTTTCAAAAACATTTGCAATGCCACAAACATCACCTATTAGCTTTGAAATGGACAATATAGATTGTGATGAAAAAGCACTTGAAAGAACTGTAACAGTTTCATTTACTGCAGACGAATGTGTGGCTCAAGCTTCATACCAAGCTCCAGCAGAAATCAAGAAAGAGTTCTATTGGGTAGACTTTATGTTTGAATTCGACAAAGCAGAACTTACAGAACAATCTAAAGCCGATATGGAACGTTTAGCAGTGGAAATGAGAAAATTCCCAGATGCTAAATATGAAATTGCAGGTTATGCCGATGCACGTGGTAGCGATGCATACAACGATAGACTATCAGAACGTCGTGCAAAAGCGGTGAAAGAAGCGTTGATAGAAAAAGGCTTTAAAGCAGAAAACCTAACAATTATTGGTAAAGGTAAACGTTTCTTACATGTGCGTGATGCAGAAACAGATGCCCAACACGCTCAAAACCGTCGTGTAGAAGTTCGTATTATTAACACTGAAAATAAATAATCGCCATGAGAAAAGAACTATTTTTAATCACCGTACTTTTGTTTGTGTGTACTTCAATTTTTGCACAAGGCGATTTTAGATTGTCTGAACAAATGTTTTCTCGTATCAATCAAAACCCAGCTGCGATTGGTAACAACGAGAAGATACAAGTCTTTACAGCTGGTCGTATGCAATATGTGGGTATGGGACTTGAACAAACCCCAACATCAGCGCTTTTAAACGGCCATTATTACAACGAAAATCTTAAATCTGGTTTTGGTATTTCTTTCTCATACGATGAGTTGGGTCTTTATAACCAAACTATTGATGCTAAAATCTGCTATGCCTACAATTTAGACTTATTTGAAGGAGGTTTGCTTTCTCTAGGTCTTTCTGCAGGTGTGGTTAACAAAATGTTCGACCCTGCAAGACACGTATGGCGCGATGGAGGTGACCCTCTAGATGGAGCAGAAAAAACAAATACCACAGCATTCGACCTAGATTTTGGTTTTGAGTTCTCATACAAATATTTACTAGTAGCTGCTTCTATTACACACCTTCCTGGTATTACCCAAGATGTGCGCACCACTGCAGCACCATCTCATATCAACGCATACGTGCGTGGTAATATTCCACTACCAGAGAAGTTTAACCTTATTCCAGCATTTGCATATACCAACATAGGTGCTTGCAACACAGGTACACTTATTTCTGGAGACAATGCAGAAAAAGTATCTATAGGTCAAGAACACCTAATGGACCTAAGTGTTACAGCACTTTACGATGGTAAATATTGGTTTGGTGTAGGTTATCGTGTAAACACCGCAGTAAGCTTTATGGCAGGTTTTGAATGGCAATGGCTTCGTGTAGGTTACTGCTACGATTTAAGTGTTGGACCAGTTTGGAACCTAACATCTTCAACTCACGAGGTGATGTTGTCGTTTGTGATACCAACAACAAAACCAGTAATATGGTAGTCGAGTTTTTTAAAAAAACTCTTTAATGGGTTTAAAATTTTAATTAATATATTATCTTTGTGAGTGAATTTGGTTTAAACTAAATTCACTCACTTTGTTTATAATCTAAACTAAAAACTATATGAAAAAATTATTATTATTTGCGTCAGCATTATTAGTGCTTTCTGCTTGTTCTAAGCAATATTACCCTCAAATGTATGAAAAAGCAGGTGAGGACGAAATGGAAAATGTTTTCATTGATACCACCAAGGTAGAAGATGTGAAACCAGTGGTTGACACTGTAAAACAAGTAGTTGATACTGTAAAAACAGAAGTAGAACAAACTGTTCAAGCAGAAAAAATTGTAGAATCTTCTGATAAATATACTACAGAAGATGGTAAAGATGTA
The DNA here is from genome assembly GCA_045611845.1 of Candidatus Enterocola sp. Taxonomy (GTDB): domain Bacteria; phylum Bacteroidota; class Bacteroidia; order Bacteroidales; family Paludibacteraceae; genus Enterocola. The sequence continues at coordinate 411,076 of JAZKXZ010000025.1, forward strand.
GTATATGCATACCATGTGGTAGTAGGTAGTTTCTCTAGCAGAGCAAATGCCAATAACCTTTCTATAGAGTTAAACAAATCAGGCGTGAAGGCTACTGTGGCTAGAAACCAAAATGGTCTATATCGTGTGTTCTATTATTCAACAGACAACGAACCAGAAGTAAGACAAGTGCTAGCAAAAGCTAGAAAAAAATATCCAGATGCTTGGATGCTAAAATTAGTAGCAAAATAAGTTTGGTAAAAAAGTTCGTCACTAAATGAGAAAAATTTTAATATTTTCTATATTGACACTTATCTGTAGTGCCTGCTCCGAAAAGGGCAGGTTCTATAGTAAAGAGGCAGAAAATCTTCCTTTGAAGGTGGAAATCGAACGTTTCGACCACGATTTTCTATATATGGACTCTGCTTCGCTTGCAGAAAAATATCCAGATTTTTATCCTCTATACATTAGAAATATCCTAGAATTGCCTGCCTCTGAGATAGAAAAATTCAAAGCAGATAGTGTAGTGCGTGGCTTGTTTGCCGATGTAGAAAAAGAATATTCGTCTACTGAGGACATAGAAAATACTTTAACCAAGGCGTTTAAGTATTATAAATACTATTTCCCAAAAAATGATGTGCCAAAAGTGAGTTTTCATGTGTCTGGTTTCAACCAATGTGTGATAACCTTGCCAGGTAGGGTGTCTGTGAGCGCAGATTATTATTTAGGAAAAGATTATCCTTTATATGCTACTGTGGCATATCAATATGAAGTGCCATATCTTACTCGCAATCATTTGCCAGTGGATGTTATGCTAGGTTGGCTTAGTTCAGAAATTCAAACAGATGATTACAGATTGCTAGAGTCTATGATAAATCATGGTAAAGTAATGTATTTACTCGAAGCTTTCTTTCCAGATTACCAAATGAGTGAGATTCTTTCATACACTCCAGAGCAATTTGCTTGGTGCGAGGAGCACGAAAAAAGAATTTGGCATTCAATTGTGGAAAACAAAGAACTATATTCTACCGATTGGCGTACCATCATGAAGTATACTCAACCTGCGCCATTCACCAATGGTTACTCACAAGAGCATTCACCAGGCCGTTTAGGCGTGTATATGGGTTGGAAAATTGTGTCTTCGTTTATGAAAGCACACAAAAATCTCACCCTCTCAGACCTTATGGCAACAACGGATGCACAAGAGATTATGAGATATTATTAAATATCCTACAAATAAAATCCCACACAACCACACTGATGTGAACCCCGAAAGTTTTTTGTCTAACTTTCGGGGGTCATATCACAAGTGTGGTTTTTTTTATAATTAAAAATAATTTCTTATCTTTGTAGAAGCTCTTCAGGTCTTGATAAATAATTTGTACGTTAAAAAGTACACGTTTATTTTTAATCTTAATTCTATTTGTATTACCTCAGTACATATTGATTAAGCATTAACATACATTCCAAAAAGGAATATATGAGTAATGTAGAATATTTTATTTTTAAAATAGTACAAAAACGGCAATAAAATATAATAATTGCCAAAAATGTACTATATTTGCAGAAAGATTAAAAATGAACGGATATAAGCAACTCATATTAAAGTATTCTAACTTTAGAAATGAATTCTCAAAAGATGAATTGTGGAATTATATTTCTAAAGAAGGTGGTGTTAGTAAAAATACTTTCAATGTTACCCTAGCAAGAATGGTTTCCAAAGGTGAACTAGTTAGGCTAGGCAGGGGGAATTATATGACTCCTAACCATAAAATGTATTTTAAACCTGTTGTAAAAGAAAGTGAACTAAAGGTAGTTGAGGTCCTTAATGAAAAATTTCCATTGGCCATTTTTTGTGTTTACAATGGTAATAGTTTCTCAACATTGCAACACCATTTGTCTGAGAATAATGTTACTTATATCGAGGTAGATAGAAATGTAATTGAGAGTGTATTTCATACTCTTCAAGATTTGGGTTACAAAGTATGGATAGAACCAAATAATGATATAGTGTATAAGTATATAGACTTAAAAGACAATGTTATTATAGTAAAGCCACTTGTAACAGAATCCCCTCTACAGAAGATAAATGGGGTATATGCTCCTACCTTAGAAAAATTATTAGTTGATATTAATAAGGACGAAGACTTTTTTTACCTTCAAGGTTTAGAAGCCAAACGTATGCATGAAAATGCCAAGTCTCTATATAATATTAATCCATCAAGACTGAAAAGATATGCTAGAAGAAGAGGATTAAAATTAATAGAGCAATATGATTAACAAAAAATGTTTTACCAAACAGTGGATTGAACAAAAGTCCCAAGAATTAAATTATTCTGATAAAAACCTAATTGAAAAGGTTATACGTGCATTCTCTTTATTGGATATGCTAGCATCTTCAGGATGTCCATTTTGTTTTAAGGGTGGATCATCTTTGATGCTTATATTTAATAAGTCCACTCACAGATTGTCTATTGATATAGATATTATGTGCCCTCCAGGAACAGATATAGAACAATATCTTTCTGAATATGTTAAGAGTGGTTTTATTAGTTATGAACTGATAGAGCGTAAGCAGGCAGGTAAAGATGTTCCCAAAGAACATTCTAAGTTCTATTATAAGGTTGCATTTAATGAGTATGCCAATAAAGAGTCTTTTATTCTTTTAGATGTGTTGTATGAGGATTGTCACTATCACCAAGTAAATACGGTTATTATAGAACATGAGTTAATTGAATGTGATGGGAATCCTCTTTTTGTAAATATTCCATCTGTAGGAGATATTCTTGGCGACAAACTTACTGCATTTGCACCAGAAACAACAGGAATACCTTATTACAAAGGAGAGTATTTAGCAACTTTAGAAATAATAAAGCAACTATATGATATAGGAAGATTATTTGATAAAGTGACAGATTTGTATGTAACCAAACTATCTTTTAATAAAATTGCACCAATAGAGTTGTCGTATCGTGGGTTGTGTACCTCTGATTTATCTCAAATATTTAGCGACATAAGAAATACATCGTTAAATATTACAACAAGAGGAATGGTTGATAAAGATAAATTTTATTTATTGCAGAAAGGAATTAAAAGTATAAAATCCTTTATGCACAAATCTCAATATAGGATAGAACAAGCAATTGTAGATTCTGCTAAAGCTGCATATTTAGCAACTTGTATAGAAATGGGTGAAGATAAATTAGTTCATTATGAAAACATAAATCAAATTATCGATTTAAGTATAGGAAAGATATTCTCAACCAAACTTAATAAGTTAAAACTTAATAATCCTGAAGCTTTTTATTACTGGTATAAAACAGAGGAATTATTAAAGAATAATCCCAAATAAACTCTATACCACACAACCACACTTGACCCCTTGATATGAACCCCGAAAGTTAGACAAAAAACTTTCGGGGTTTTATGTCAAAAAAGCGCAAGAAACATGGATATGCAGAACGATTGAAATATATGCATATGTTAGAAGATGGATATTCTATTAAATACATAGGTACACAC
>JAZKXZ010000026.1:0-1529 GCA_045611845.1 Candidatus Enterocola sp.
CTCCGCTATCGCGTTAAGTTGCAATCTGAGTATGCTTGGCACGATTGTGGTGGTGGCGATGAGTGCTATCAACAATGGGACCGCGTCCTCAAAACCTATAATCAAGCTATCCAAGATTTGTTTAATGCCATTAGATAAAGGCTCGTTATGAAAAAGTTATTAGTAGCTTTATTCTTGTGCTCTTGTATATTATGCCAAGCTAAAGACTTCTATTACGAAGGAATGAGTTTTCAATATAAGCACAAAGTAGGTAAAGTAAGATTGTATCCTCATTCTATTTCAGAAAATGGAACAGATTGGATTTATCTATCAATGATAAAAGAGCCTGCCAAGATTGTCTTTGCTGGATTTGATCCTCAAACTCTTCAAAATGAAGTCCTAAAATCATCTAGTCCAGTAATTATTTCTCGTGTAAAAAACTCCAAGAAAACACCAGAACAATTTTTAGAGTCGTTTATTGAGAAAACAATGGAAGAATCATTTAATTTACCTAAAAAACAACAAATAAAGTCAGTCTCAGACATATACGATGGAATGGTCGGTGATATGACCTGCAAATTTGTAGATGTAGAAAAGCCAAAAGGTGCTAGAATAAGACAGTATTGTTTTAAGAAAAATAATGATTTATTTGTGATTACTATTTCTTGGACTGATGTTAAAAAATTGAAAAAACTGGAAGGTATAATAGAAGAACTTCAGGTAATAAACACTTTTGATTTTGTTCCAGAATAATCAAGTATTATACTTCTTTATGTGCTACCTTTATGCTGCTTGTATAAAGGTAGCATTCTTTTTTTATGGAAAGAGATAGTAACTGCCCTCAAGCGATTTTTCGGCACAAAAGCACCAAAATGCCGAAGATACGGCATTACTATAAATAGAGGCATAAATCTCTGATACACAATTGCCACAGATAGGGCACAACTAGGCGATAGATGTGCTTTTTTTGTTCTATGCTCGTGCTTATTCCTTAGAGTGGGGACTTCTCTCTTTGTCTCGGTCGGCTTGGTCTCCCCGACCGCCTTCCCTTTTCGAAGCCAAAAGTCAATTGGCTTCTCCACCCTCGGAGTGCGTTCCGTCGCACTCCTTCAGGTCGCCTAATTTGCAAGTCGCTTTTCCTATACCAAAGGTATACTAAGGGTATACAAAAGGCAGGTGCTATAAAATATGGTTGTCCTTTTCTATCTATTTCTCATAAAATTGGCGTATTTCTTGCACATATCAAAAAAAAACATTACCTTTGCACCCGATATAATATCCGATAATGTAAACAACTTTTAAAATAACTTACGAATATGAAAGATCTTAAAGGCACAAAGACCGAAGCCAACCTATGGGAGGCATTCGCAGGCGAATCTAAAGCTCGCAACAAGTACACCTACTATGCTAGCAAAGCAAAGAAGGATGGTTATGAGCAAATAGCAGCTCTCTTCGAGGAGACCGCTGCACAAGAGAAAGAGCACGCTAAGCTCTGGTTCAAACTTATCCACGGTATTGGCTCTACCCTTGAGAACCTTAAAGACGGTGCT
>JAZKXZ010000027.1:0-34600 GCA_045611845.1 Candidatus Enterocola sp.
TTATTGGCAGCCGTTGCATATAAAGAGTCGAAATTTAATCCAAATGTTACCTCATGGGCAGGCGCATGCGGAATTATGCAGATAATGCCTAAAACTGCAATTTCTTTAGGGCTTACAGAGGAAGAATTCTATGATCCTGAAAAAAATATTCGTGCTGCAGCACAATATTTAAACAAAATGAAGAAGCTATTCCCTAATATAACAGATGAACGTGAGAAAGTGAAGTTTGTTTTAGCTTCATACAACGCTGGTCCTGGACATATATTTGACGCTAGGGCATTAACTGTGAAACACGGCAAGAATCCTGATTTATGGGATGATGTAAAAGATTTTCTTAGATTAAAATCAAATCCAGAGTATTACAACGATGAGGTTTGTAAATATGGATATTGTAGGGGTAATGAGCCAATTTATTATGTAGATGTTATTACTGCTAAATATGGAGAATATATACTTTGGGCAAAATAATTTGATTTAAAGTTTGGCAACATTACCAGCAATAAAAAAGGGAGACTCAGTGAGCCTCCCTTTTTCTATTAGAATACTGCCTATTCAGCAGCACTTTCTTCTTTAGTTTCAATCAGATTACGTTTAGCTTCCATGATTTTTTCATATTCTTCACGAGAAGCAACAACTATTTTTTCGTAAGCTGAAAGACCAGTACCAGCAGGGATTAGACGACCTGTGATAACGTTTTCTTTCATACCTTCTAGGTAATCCACTTTACCGTTAATAGCAGCATCATTTAATACCTTAGTGGTTTCTTGGTACGAAGCAGCTGACATGAAGCTTGTGGTGTGAAGAGCAGCACGTGTGATACCTTGTAAGATTTGGTTAGAGGTAGCAGGAACTGCTTCACGAGTTTCAACAATACGTAAGTCTTTACGTTTTAGAGAACTGTTCTCGTCGCGTAGCTTACGAGCTGTAACAATTTGACCACGTTGGAAGATTTCAGAGTCACCAGCATCTGTTACAACATATTTGCCCCAGATTTGGTTGTTTTCTTCCATAAACGCTTGTTTGTCTACAATTTGTTTTTCAAGGAAGTGTGTATCGCCTGGATCGTCGATTTCAACTTTACGCATCATTTGACGAACGATTACTTCAAAGTGTTTGTCATTGATTTTTACACCTTGAGAACGATATACGTCTTGAACTTCATTCACAATGTATTCTTGAACAGCGGTAGGACCTTTAATTGCTAGGATGTCAGAAGGAGTAATAGCACCATCTGATAAAGCACCACCAGCACGAACGAAGTCATTTTCTTGAACTAAGATTTGTTTAGAAAGTGGAACTAGATAGATCTTTTCTTTACCAATCTTAGGAGTAATAATGATTTCGCGTTGACCACGTTTGATTTTACCGAAGCTAACTTCACCATCAATTTCAGAAACGATAGCTGGGTTAGAAGGGTTACGAGCTTCGAATAGCTCAGTTACACGTGGAAGACCACCGGTGATGTCACCCACTTTACTAACAACACGAGGAATCTTGAATAAAGTTTGACCTACTTGAATGTTAGCATTTTCGTCAAGTGAAATGTGAGCACCTACTGGAAGTGTATATGTGCGAACCACTTTACCTTTTTCGTCAAGTACAAGAGCTGAAGGAATTTTGTTTTTGTCTTTGTCCTTAGCCTCAACAATGATCTTCTCTTTTAGACCAGTTTGTTCGTCAGATTCAACTTTATATGTAATGTTTTCAATTACATTTTCAAATTTAATCTTACCTTTTACTTCAGAGATAACTACAGCGTTGAATGGGTCCCATTCACAAAGAGCATCACCTTTTTTCACCTTAGCACCGTTTTTCACGAAGATTGTAGATGCGTAAGGGATATTTTGAGTTGTTAATACAACTTTAGTATTAGGTTCTACGATACGTAGCTCAGTTAAACGGCTTACAACGATTTCTTCACCAGATTCAGACTTAACTGTACGAAGTTCATCTATTTCAAGAACACCATCGTAACGAGAGATAAGTTTGTTTTCAGTAGCAACGTTGGCAGCCACACCACCCACGTGGAAAGTACGAAGAGTAAGCTGAGTACCTGGCTCACCGATAGATTGAGCAGCAATTACACCAACAGCTTCACCTTTTTGTACCATACGTCCAGTAGCAAGGTTGCGACCGTAACATTTAGCACAAACACCTTTCTTAGATTCGCAGGTAAGAACTGAACGAATTTCTACTTGTTCGATAGAAGATTCTTGAATCATCTTAGCAGCGTCTTCTGTGATTTCTTCACCTGCACCTACAATAATTTTTTCAGTTACAGGGTGGATGATATCGTGAACAGATACACGACCCAAGATACGTTCATATAGAGATGAGATAACATCTTCATTATTCTTAAGCTCAGTAGCGATAAGACCACGAAGAGTACCACAGTCTTCTTCTTGAATAATAACGTCGTGAGAAACGTCTACTAGACGACGAGTTAAGTAACCAGCATCGGCAGTTTTTAACGCTGTATCCGCAAGACCCTTACGAGCACCGTGAGTAGAAATAAAGTATTCCATCACAGATACACCTTCCTTAAAGTTAGAAAGAATACGGTTTTCAATGGTTTGACCACCTTCAGCACCAGCTTTTTGAGGTTTAGCCATCAGACCACGCATACCGCATAACTGACTAATCTGAGTACGAGAACCACGGGCACCAGAGTCCAACATCATATATACAGAGTTGAAACCTTGGTCATCTTTCTTAAGTTGATCCATCAAAATATTTGATAGATTGTTATTAACGTGTGTCCAAGTATCAATGATTTGGTTATAACGTTCGTTGAAGGTAATGAAGCCCATGCTATAGTCGCTAAGGATTGCTTCAACTTTATCGTAACCTTCTTGTACTAGTTTTTCTTTTTCTTCTGGGATAATAACGTTTTCAAGGTTGAATGATAGACAGCCTTTGAACGCCATATAGTAACCTAAGTTCTTGATATCATCAAGGAAGTCTGCTGTACGAGCTACACCACATACTGCGATTACCTTGCTAATGATGTCACGAAGAGATTTTTTAGTAATAAGTGTATTAATGAAACCAACTTCTTCTGGAACGCATTCGTTGAATAAAACGCGACCTACTGTGGTGTCGATTAATTTAGTTACTAATAAACCGTTTTCAACATCTTTAGTTTTAACAGTAATCTTAGTGTTAAGAGTAACGCGACGTTCGTTGTACGCAATATTAACTTCTTCTGGAGAATAGAATTTCAAACCTTCACCCATAGCGCCAGAACGTTCTTTGGTCATATAGTATAGACCAAGAATCATATCCTGAGAAGGTACTGTGATAGGAGCACCGTTGGCAGGGTTAAGAATGTTGTGAGAAGCTAGCATAAGGATTTGGGCCTCAAGGATAGCTTCGTTGCCAAGTGGCAAGTGAACAGCCATTTGGTCACCGTCGAAGTCGGCGTTGAACGCGGTACATGCAAGTGGGTGAAGTTGGATAGCTTTACCCTCAATCATCTTAGGTTGGAATGCTTGAATACCTAAACGGTGAAGAGTAGGAGCACGGTTTAGAAGAACTGGGTGTCCTTTCATTACGTGTTCAAGAATATCCCAAACTACTGTATCTTTTCTATCAACGATTTTCTTAGCAGATTTTACAGTTTTTACGATACCACGTTCAATCAGTTTACGAATGATAAATGGTTTGTAAAGTTCTGTAGCCATGTCTTTTGGAAGACCACACTCATGCATACGAAGTTCTGGACCAACGACGATTACAGAACGAGCAGAGTAGTCTACACGTTTACCTAATAAGTTTTGACGGAAACGACCTTGTTTACCTTTCAAACTATCAGATAGTGATTTAAGAGCACGGTTTGCGTCTGCTTTAACCGCTGTAGATTTACGAGTATTATCGAATAAAGAGTCCACAGCTTCTTGTAACATACGTTTTTCGTTACGAAGAATTACTTCAGGAGCTTTAATTTCGATAAGTTTTTTCAAACGGTTGTTACGGATGATTACACGACGATATAGGTCGTTAAGGTCTGATGTTGCGAAACGACCACCATCTAGTGGAACTAGAGGACGTAGTTCTGGTGGAATCACTGGAACTACATTGATAACCATCCATTCTGGTTTGTTGCGATGTTTAGAAGCACGGAAAGACTCAATAACTTGAAGACGTTTTAACGCTTCAGTTTTACGTTGTTGAGAAAGGTCTGTGCTAGCTTTGTCGCGTAATTCGTATGAAACTTTGTCCAAGTCTATGCGCATTAACATATCTTGGATAGCTTCAGCACCCATTTTAGCGATGAACTTGTTTGGATCGCTATCGTCAAGAAGTTGATTTTCACGTGGAAGGTTATCCATGATTTCATCATATTCTTCTTCACTAAGAGTATCACCAACAGCAAGTTCAGTGTGGATACCAGCTTGAATTACCACATATTTTTCATAATATATGATAGAGTCAAGTTTCTTTGTAGGTAATCCTAAAAGATAACCAATCTTGTTAGGTAAAGAACGGAAATACCAGATGTGAGCAACAGGAACCACCAATTTGATGTGACCCATACGTTCACGACGTACTTTCTTTTCAGTAACGTCCACACCACAACGGTCGCAAGTGATACCTTTGTAACGAATGCTCTTATATTTACCACAGTGACATTCGTAATCTTTAGTAGGACCAAAGATGCGTTCACAGAATAGACCATCACGTTCAGGTTTGTATGTACGATAGTTGATGGTTTCTGGTTTTAGCACTTCACCACTAGATTGTTTTAGAATCTCTTCAGGAGAAGCTAAACCAATGGTTATTTTGCTAAAATTGGTTTTTTGTTTATTATTTTCACTTCTAAATGCCATAGTACTTTTTTATTCTAAGTTGATGCTAAGACCTAAGCCACGTAATTCGTGTAGTAATACGTTAAGAGATTCTGGAATTCCAGCTTGTGGAATTGGATCACCTTTAACTATAGCTTCGTAAGCTTTAGCACGTCCTACTACGTCGTCAGATTTAATTGTCAAGATTTCTTGAAGGATGTGTGATGCGCCGAATGCTTCTAGCGCCCAAACTTCCATCTCACCGAAACGTTGACCACCGAATTGAGCTTTACCGCCAAGAGGTTGTTGAGTAATAAGTGAGTAAGGACCGATAGAACGAGCGTGCATTTTGTCTTCTACCATGTGGCCTAATTTCAACATATAGATAACACCTACAGTAGCAGGTTGGTCAAATCTTTCGCCAGTACCACCATCGAATAGGTAAGTTTTACCATATCTTGGCACACCAGCTTTGTCAGTCCATGTATTTAAGTCGTCTAATGATGCACCGTCGAAGATAGGAGTTGCAAATTTCACACCTAGTTCTTTACCAGCCCATCCTAGAACAGTTTCAAAGATTTGTCCTAAGTTCATACGAGAAGGCACACCTAGTGGGTTTAGAACGATATCTACAGGAGTACCGTCTTCTAGGAATGGCATATCTTCTTGGCGAACAATACGAGAAACAATACCTTTGTTACCGTGACGACCCGCCATTTTATCACCAACGCGGATTTTACGTTTTTTAGCGATATAAATCTTAGCTAGTTGAACAATACCAGAAGGAAGATCATCACCAACGCTGATGTTGTATTTTTCACGTTTAAGAACAGCATCAAGTTCTTTATATTTACGTAAGTAGTTAAGGATAACGTCACGGATTAAATCATTTTTGTGAGCGTCAGCTGTCCATTTACTTACTTGAACAGTGGTATAATCAATTTCTAGTAATTGTTTTTGTGTAAACTTGTTACCTTTAGCGATTAGGTCTGCACCTAAGAAATCTTTCACACCTTGAGAAGTTTTACCGCTTGTAAGAACCATCAACTTATCAACAAGAATGTTTTTAAGTTTAGCAACGTTTTCTTCGAAGCGAGCTTCCATTGCTGCAATCTGAATTTTTTCTTCAGATTTTTCTTTCTTAGTTTTTTGTGCTTTAGAGAATAGACGTTTACCAATAACTACACCACGAAGTGATGGGTTAGCTTTAAGAGAAGCGTCTTTCACGTCACCAGCTTTATCACCGAAGATAGCACGTAGAAGTTTTTCCTCTGGTGAAGGATCTGATTCACCTTTTGGAGTGATTTTACCAATAAGGATGTCACCAGGTTTAACTAGAGCACCAACGCGGATAATACCGTTTTCGTCTAGGTCTTTAGTTGCATCTTCACTTACGTTTGGAATATCCGCTGTAAGTTCTTCCATACCACGTTTGGTTTCACGAACCTCAAGTGTATATTCATCTACGTGAACAGAAGTTAGTAAGTCTTCGCGAACAACACGTTCGTTAATTACGATAGCGTCCTCATAGTTGTAACCTTTCCAAGGCATGAATGCCACTTTAAGGTTTCTACCAATAGCAAGTTCACCATTTTGAGTAGAGTAACCTTCGGTAAGGATTTGACCTTTAGTTACTTTATCACCCTTCTTACAGATTGGACGAAGGTCGATAGTAGTGCTTTGGTTAGTTTTTTGGAACTTAGGTAATTTGTATTCTTGAACAGGTTCGTCGAAACGTACGAACAATTCTTCTTCTGTGTATTCGTATTTAATGCGAATAGTTGTAGCATCTACATATTCAATTACACCATCACGTTCAGCAACAATTTGAGTACGTGAATTTTGTACTAATTGACCTTCTATACCAGTACCCACGATAGGAGCCTCTGTGCGTAGAAGTGGCACTGCTTGACGCATCATGTTAGAACCCATCAGCGCACGGTTCGCGTCGTCGTGTTCTAGGAATGGGATAAGCGCAGCTGCAATAGATGCAATTTGTTGAGGAGCTACGTCCATAAGTTCAACCTCTTCTGGAGCAACGATTGGGAAATCACTGTCTTGACGAGATTTAACACGAGTACGGATAAATGTACCGTCATCGTTTAATGGAGCATTACCTTGTGCAATGATTTTGTTTTCTTCTTCTTCAGCAGCTAGGTAAACTACCTCATCTTTATTTAGGTTAACAGTCTTGTTTTCAACTTTACGATATGGAGTTTCGATGAAACCTAAATCGTTAATCTTAGCGAATACGCAAAGAGAGTTGATAAGACCGATATTTGGACCTTCAGGAGTTTCGATAGGACATAGACGACCATAGTGTGTGTAGTGAACGTCACGTACCTCGAAACCAGCTCTTTCACGAGAAAGACCACCAGGACCAAGAGCAGATAAACGACGTTTGTGAGTGATTTCTGCAAGTGGGTTGGTTTGGTCCATGAATTGTGATAACGCGTTAGTTCCAAAGAACGAATTAATAACTGAAGAGATAGTCTTAGCATTAATAAGGTCAATTGGAGTAAATACTTCGTTGTCACGAACATTCATTCTTTCACGAATAGTACGAGCCATACGAGCTAGACCGATACCGAATTGGTTGTAAAGTTGTTCGCCAACAGTACGAACACGACGGTTGCTTAAGTGGTCAATATCGTCAACATCCGCTTTAGAGTTAATAAGTTCAATTAAATATTGAATAATAGCAATAATATCTTCTCTAGTCAATACTTTAATCTCTGCAGCTATATCAAGATTTAATTTGCGGTTGATACGATAACGGCCCACATCACCAAGGTCATAACGTTTTTCAGAGAAGAATAGGTTATTAATAACTTCGCGTGCACTAGTTTCATCTGTAGGTTCAGCATTACGTAGTTGGCGATAGATATAATACACCGCTTCTTTTTCTGAGTTACAAGAGTCTTTTTGTAATGTGTTGTATATAATAGTGTAGTCAGACATATTAGCATCTTCGCGGTGAAGAAGAATTGTAGAAACACCAGTTTCTATAATTTTGTCAATATGTTCTGCTTCTAGAATAGTTTCACGGTCGATGATAACTTCGTTACGATCGATAGAAACAACTTCTCCTGTATCTTCGTCAGCAAAGTCTTCTACCCAAGTTTTAAGTACACGAGCAGCTAATTTTCTACCAATAGCTTTTTTAAGATTGGTTTTAGTTGCTTTGATTTCTTCTGCAAGGTTGAAAATTTCAAGAATTTCTTTATCACTTTCAAAACCTACAGCACGAAGTAGGGTAGTAACAGGTAATTTTTTCTTACGGTCGATGTATGCATACATCACGTTGTTAATGTCTGTAGTAAATTCTATCCATGATCCACGGAATGGAATAATACGTGCAGAATATAACTTAGTACCATTGGTGTGCATGTTTTGTCCGAAGAAAACACCTGGAGAACGGTGTAATTGAGATACAACTACACGTTCAGCACCGTTGATAACGAATGTTCCTTTTTCGGTCATATAAGGGATAGGACCTAGGTAAACGTCTTGGATCACAGTTTCAAAATCTTCGTGATCTGGATCGGTGCAAGATAATCTAAGTTTAGCTTTTAGTGGAACATTGTATGTAAGTCCACGGTCGATACACTCATCTATAGAATAGCGAGGAGGATCGATATAGTAGTCTAGAAACTCAAGTGTAAAGTTGTTTCTAGTATCGTTTATAGGAAAGTTTTCGGAAAATACCTTATACAATCCTTCGTTTTTTCTTTTTTCCGGAGGAGTATCTAGTTGGAAGAAATCCTTGAATGATTTTAACTGAACTTCTAGGAAGTCAGGGTATTCCAACGGATTTTTAATTGATGAGAAATTTATTCTGTTGTTACTCATACGAGGTTTAATATCAAACGGTTAAAGACTAACTCGTGATTGCTTTTTTATGTGTGGAAAAGCAGACCACTATTTTAAGCATAAAAAGGTTTAGAACCTTATTTTGCTAAGGTTCTAAACCGAGCCTCCTGATTTACAGGAAGTTAGATTATTTTAACTCAACTTCAGCGCCAGCTTCAGTAAGTTGTTTTTTCAATGCTTCAGCTTCGTCTTTGCTTACACCTTCTTTAACGTTAGCAGGAGCAGCGTCAACGATATCTTTAGCTTCTTTTAGGCCAAGACCTGTTAGTTCTTTAACTAGTTTTACGATAGCTAGTTTGTTAGCACCAGCTGATTTTAATACTACGTCAAAAGATGTTTTTTCTTCAGCAGCAGGAGCAGCAGCACCAGCAGCAGCTGGGCCAGCAACAGCTACAGCAGCAGCTGCAGGTTCGATACCATATTCATCTTTTAAAATTTGAGCTAGTTCGTTTACGTCTTTAACGGTTAGGTTTACTAGTTCTTCTGCAAGTTTCTTTAAATCTGCCATTTTTATAAAATTTAAAAAGTTTTTACTAATTTGTTGTTTTTGGTAATTATTCTCTCTCGCCTAGTGTTTTTAACACGCCATGGATTGTATTGCCTCCAGATTGAAGTGCAGAAAGCACATTTTGCATTGGAGATTGTAACAAGCCGATGATTTCGCCAAGAAGTTCTTCCTTAGATTTAAGGGCTACTAGAGCATCTAATTGGTCAGCACCAACATACATGCTTTCGTATACATAAGCTGCTTTCAAAACTGGTTTGCCGTTGTTAGCTTTGTCTTTGCTTAATTCTTTGATAAGACGAGCTGGAGCATTACCATTGTTTGAGAACATTATAGAGGTAGAGCCACTTAGAGTGCCGTAGATTTCGCTGAAATCAGCATCTAGACCTTCTAATGCCTTTTGGAACAAGGTGTTTTTAACCACCATTAATTTTACGTCTTTCTCGAAACATGCTTTACGTAATAGGTGTGTTCTTTCTGCGTTTAATTCAGAAGTATCTGTTACGTAGAAGTGGTCATATTGACCAATAGTTTCTTGAATAAGAGCTATAACATTTGCTTTATCTTCCTTTTTCATGCTTACAATAATTTTAGTGGTTATTCAGCTGATTTAGGGTCTACTTTTACACCCTTACTCATTGTACTTGAAAGATAAATGCTCTTAATATAGATACCTTTAGCAGCAGTAGGTTTAAGTTTAATCAAAGTGCTGATAAATTCTTTAGCATTCTCAGCTATTTTTTCTGCATCGAAAGATACTTTAGCGATAGCTGCGTGAACGATACCAGTTTTATCTACTTTGAAGTCAATTTTACCTTGTTTTACTTCTTTAACTGCTTTACCTATTTCGTTGGTTACTGTACCGCTTTTAGGGTTTGGCATTAAACCACGAGGACCTAAAACACGACCTAGAGCACCAAGTTTACCCATAATTGAAGGCATAGTAATGATGATGTCAATATCAGTCCAACCGCCTTTAATTTTTTCGATAAATTCATCAAGACCAACATAATCAGCGCCAGCAGCTTTTGCTTCTGCTTCTTTGTCGGGAGTACATAGGGCCAATACGCGAACCTCTTTACCAGTACCGTTAGGAAGTGAAACTACGCCACGTACCATTTGGTTACTTTTACGAGGGTCTACACCTAAACGAACGTCGATATCGACTGATGCGTCAAATTTAGTAAATGTGATATCTTTTACTAATTGAGCTGCTTCTGCAAGAGAGTAGCTTTTACCTACTTCAATTTTCTCAGCAGCTAACTTTTGATTTTTTGTCAGTTTACTCATGTTTTAAAAATTGAAGGGTTAATTACTTTCTGGAAATTCTCCTTTAACTGAGATACCCATGCTTCTTGCGGTACCAGCTACCATACGCATTGCTGAATCAATAGTGAAACAGTTTAAATCTGCCATTTTATCAGTTGCAATAGCTTTAACTTGTTCCCAAGTTACTTCTGCTATTTTCTTTCTGTTAGGCTGAGCAGAACCACTTTTTTGTTTTGTAACTTCAAGTAGTTGGATAGCCACAGGAGGAGTTTTGATGATAAAATCGAAAGATTTATCAGTGTAATAGGTAATGACCACAGGCAAGATTTTTCCTGCTTTGTCTTGGGTTCTGGCATTAAATTGTTTGCAAAACTCCATAATATTGATACCCTTGGAACCCAAGGCAGGACCAATTGGAGGAGATGGATTTGCAGCACCACCTTTTACTTGCAATTTGATTTGGCCAGCAATTTCTTTTGCCATGTTATCAAATACTTTTTGTTGTTAATAAATTTATTGGTGAAAAACGGACAAGTAGAGCGTAACCTTATTGTCCTTTCTCAACTTGCATAAAGCTTAATTCTAGCGGAGTTTTGCGTCCGAAGATCATGACCATAACCTTTAGCTTTTTTCTTTCATTGTTAACTTCTTCAATAGTACCTTTGAAGTCGTTAAATGGTCCAGAGATTACTTTCACTTCTTCACCTACATAGAATGGAACGCTTAGTTCTTCTTCTTGTTCTTGTAGTTTGTCAACAGTACCTAAGATACGGTTAACTTCAGTTTGTCGAAGTGGAACTATGTTTTTAGAGTCGTTACCGCCTAAAAAGCCAATAACGTTAGGAACGTTACGTAACTCGTGCATAATATCACCAGTTAGTACCATTTCTACTAAAACATAACCAGGAAGATAGCTTCTTTCTTTAACTATCTTCTTGTTGTTTCTCATTTGATAAACTTTCTCAGTAGGGATCAATACTTGAAACACACGTCCGTGATAAAGAGGGTTGTTTCTGATTTCAGCTTCAACATACTCTCTTACTTTGTTTTCCTTACCGCTAACAGCTCTAAGGACATACCACTTTTTATTAGTTTCAGACATATACAATCCTCCAATTAGCCTATCAAATTATAAATAAATTTCATAATCTCTTCAAAGCCAAGGTCAATTAACCAAATAATGAGTGACATTATGATGGAAGCAGTTAACACAATGACAGCACTATTGCTTAATTCCTTTGCAGTAGGCCAAGAAACTTTATGTATAAGTTCGTTGTAAGATTCTTTTATGTAAGTTACAAACTTCATGGTTTGTTTAATTATTTTGTTTTAGCACGGGTCGAGAGGCTCGAACTCCCGACACCTGGTTTTGGAGACCAGTGCTCTACCAACTGAGCTAGACCCGTAAAAATAGGTCGGTTATTTCTAACTTTTCACTCAGTTGGTAGAGCACTTATGCTCTTCTATTTCTAGGCAACTGAGCTAGACCCGTAAACAAAGGTCCACCTCGCGGTGAACCCTTGGGAGTATATACTTAATTAATATTAAGCGATGATTTCTGTGATTTGACCAGAACCT
Source organism: Candidatus Enterocola sp. (assembly GCA_045611845.1). Taxonomy (GTDB): domain Bacteria; phylum Bacteroidota; class Bacteroidia; order Bacteroidales; family Paludibacteraceae; genus Enterocola. The sequence continues at coordinate 12,013 of JAZKXZ010000027.1, forward strand.
ACTGTACGACCACCTTCACGGATAGCGAAACGTAGACCTACGTTACATGCTACTGGGTAGATTAGTTCTACAGAGATTTCTAAGTTGTCACCTGGCATAACCATTTCACGTCCTTCTGGAAGAGTGATTTCACCAGTTACGTCCAATGTACGGATGTAGAATTGAGGACGATATTTGTTGTGGAATGGAGTGTGACGACCACCTTCTTCTTTCTTCAAGATATAAACTGAAGCTTTGAATTTGTTGTGAGGGGTTACTTGACCTGGGTGAGCGATAACCATACCACGTTTGATTTCGTTTTTGTCGATACCACGAAGTAATAGACCTACGTTATCACCAGCTTCACCTTGATCTAATAATTTACGGAACATTTCAACACCAGTAACAACTGATTTCATACCTTCAGCACCAAGACCGATGATTTGAACTTCTTCACCAACTTTGATGATACCAGTTTCGATACGACCTGTTGCAACAGTACCACGACCAGTGATTGAGAATACGTCTTCAACTGGCATTAGGAATGGTTTGTCGATGTCACGTGGAGGAAGTTGGATCCAAGCGTCAACAGCAGCCATAAGTTCCATTACTTTTTCTTCCCATTCAGCTTCACCGTTAAGTGCACCTAGAGCAGAACCACGGATGATAGGAGTGTTGTCACCGTCGAATTCATAGAATGCAAGAAGTTCACGCATTTCCATTTCAACTAGTTCTAACATTTCTTCGTCGTCAACCATGTCACATTTGTTCATGAATACAACTAGACGAGGAACGTTTACTTGGCGAGCAAGTAGGATGTGTTCACGTGTTTGAGGCATAGGACCGTCAGTAGCAGCTACTACGATGATAGCACCGTCCATTTGAGCAGCACCAGTAACCATGTTTTTAACGTAGTCGGCGTGTCCTGGGCAGTCAACGTGTGCGTAGTGACGATTTTCTGTTTGATATTCAACGTGAGAAGTGTTGATTGTGATACCACGTTCTTTTTCTTCTGGAGCGTTGTCGATTTGATCGAATGATTTTAATTCTGAAAGACCTTTTTTAGCTAATACTGTTGTGATAGCAGCAGTTAAGGTAGTTTTACCGTGGTCAACGTGACCAATTGTACCAATGTTTACGTGTGGTTTTGAACGGTCAAATTTTTCTTTTGCCATAATTGTACGTTTTTAAATTGAATTATCTGATTGAATGATATACAAAAAAAGAGCCAATGACGGGACTTGAACCCGTGACCTCATCCTTACCAAGGATGCGCTCTACCAGCTGAGCTACATCGGCAAAAAAAAGAGCGGGAAACGGGGCTCAAACCCGCGACCCTCAGCTTGGAAGGCTAATGCTCTATCAACTGAGCTATTCCCGCAATTTAGATAGCATTGCCATCTGTAAGTCAAAATTTGTGGGCAGTGATGGATTCGAACCACCGAAGTCGAAAGACAGCTGAGTTACAGTCAGCCCCATTTGGCCACTCTGGTAACTGCCCAACGTATTTTGATTTTTAAAGTAAAAAAATCTGAGCCTCTTGTCGGATTCGAACCAACGACCCCGAGATTACAAATCACGTGCTCTGGCCAACTGAGCTAAAGAGGCAGGGTTGTTTAGTAAACCTTCATTTACAAACCATAAGAGTGGTGTTTTTCGCAAATGGTTTGCAAATGTAGGTACTTTTTTTGTATTGGCAAAATTTTTCGACAAAAAAGTTGCAAAATTTTATTGTTTTTTCTCTTTTGCCTTAATTAGCTGTCTTTGGATGGCTTCTGCACACTCATCTGCAGACTGTTCGAAGGTGTCTGAGACTTTAGATGCAAATAGATCTAGGTGAGGTGCTATTAGTTTGACTTCTACTTCTTTATTGTCTGATGTTTCTGGTTTTACTACTTTTAGTGTAACTTCTACTAGTTCGATACCTTCGTAAAAGCGTTCTAATTTGTTCATTTTTTTTGTTATGAACTCTTTTAGTTTAGCGGTAGCATCAAAATTGATTGCTTGAATCTTTACTTCCATGATCTTTCACTTTAAAGGTTAATAATTTATTTTCTAGGGTGAGCTTGCTTATATGTTTTTTTAAGCTGCTCATATGACGTATGTGTATATATCTGTGTTGCGGCTAGGTTCGCGTGGCCTAATAATTCTTTTACTGCACTTATTTCGGCTCCGTTGTTTAAAAGACTGCTTGCGAAACTGTGTCTTATAACGTGAGGGCTTCTTTTACTCAGTGATGAAACTTCGCCCATGCTTGATTTTACTATTCTATATATAAGGTTAGGATATGATTGCTCTCCTGTGTCTGTTAATATAAAATAGGGTGAGTCGAATATTTGGTTTTTTAGGTTTATGTATTCTTCTGCTTTTTCCTTTAAGTTTTTGCTTATAGGTATTATTCTTTCTTTATTTCCCTTTCCGACTATACGCAAAGTTAATGAAAAAAAATTAAAATCACTATCTTTTAAACCGATTAATTCTGCTCTTCTTATGCCGGTTTGATATAAAATTTCTAAAATTATGTTATTTCTTATCTCGGCGAAGTCATTTTTTGCATTTTCTGTTGATTCTAATGCGGTGTCGAGCTCGTTAGTTTTGAAAAAAACAGGTAATTTTTTAGGTGTTTTTAGTGCTTGAAGTTTGCTGCAAGGATTTGACTTTACATGATTGTTTCTTAATCCAAACTTAAACAATGATTTTAGAGCAGAGAGATATCTGTTTATTGAAGAACTTTCTATATTTTTAGATTTTAGTTGGAGAATCCAGTTTCTAATGTGTTTGAGTTCGGTTTGCTCTATGGAAAGTGAGTAGTTTTCGGTGAGAAAATCTTGAAACTGGTAGATGTCGTTTTGATACGAAAAAACAGTACAAGAAGAATATTTCTTCTCGTACTGTATATATTGTAGAAACGATTTTACCATTTTGTCTTAATTTTCTTAAGACAAATATAGTAAATTACAATCAAAAGAAAAAATTAATCTTCGTTTTGTTGTAGTTGTTGAACGTAAACAGCGTGCATTTTACGTTCACGTTTCACTTCTGAAGGTTTGTTGAATGCTTGACGTCTTCTTAATTCTTTTACTACGCCAGTTTTTTCAAATTTCTTTTTGAATTTTTTCAAGGCTTTTTCAATGTTTTCGCCTTCTTTTACAGGAACTACTATCATACCTTAATTTAGAATATATAATTGGTTAAACTTTTTCTATTTTTTTTGAGTGTGCAAATTTACGCAATCAAATCTTATTAACAAATTTTTTCTGAGGTTTTTTTGTTAAAAGATGGAGAAATCATAACTTTGTACCTTAGAAATGGCTGAAAAAGAACAAGAAATATTAAAAATAGCGAAACTTAGGTCTTATTTGAAAGAAAAAAACTACTCTGCTTGTATAATTCCTCAGAATGATCCGCATTTGAGTGAATATGTATCTGATTATTACAAGATTAGGGAGTGTTTTTCTTCTTTTACTGGCTCTGAGGGTACTTTGCTTATTGGGCAAGACTTTGCAATATTGTGGACAGACGGAAGGTATTTCATACAAGCTCAGGCTGAGCTACAAGGTACTGGGATAGAACTTTACAAGATGAATGTGGAAGGTTTTCCTACTTTAGTGGAGTTTTTGGGTGAGAAATTTACCTTTTCAGATAAAGTTGTTGCAAACTGTAATACAATTTCTGCAAAATATTGCGATTCACTAAAGGAAAAATGCACTATTGTACACGATGCTGAGTGGGAAAATATTTGGCATGATAGGCCTCAAATAAAGAAATCAAAGATTTGGAAACTTGATTGGGCAGAAAATGAGCGTTCTTATTCTGCGAAAATAGATGATTTGCGCCAAACTTTAGTGGAGAATAAGGCTGATTATTATTTAGTGTCTGCTTTAGACGAACTTTCTTGGCTTTTTAATATAAGAGCGTATGATATTGAATACACTCCAGTGGTGAAGGGTTTTGCTATTGTGGCTATAGACAATATATTTCTTTTTATAGATGCAGAAGAGGCGATAGAACTTCCGGGAGTAGAAATTTTTCATTATGACGAGTTGTATAATGTGATTTCTACGCTTAATGGTGCTTTGTGTTTAGACAAAGGAAAAGTTAATGCCTTATTATATAAGGTGTGTAATGAACACTTTAATGTAATTACAGTAGAAAGTCCTATTACTTTAATGAAGGCTGTGAAGAGTGAAAAAGAAATAGCTGGTTGTAGAAAGGCAAACCTTAATGATGCTCTGGTGTGGGTGAAACTAATGATGTACGTGGAAGATGCACTTGAAAAAGGTGAAAAACTTACAGAAATATCAGTTTCTGAGAAAATGACTCAGCTAAAGGCAGAGAATAAGGATTTTGTGTGCGAGAGTTTTGAATCGATAGTGGCGTATGCAGATAATGCAGCTGTTGTGCATTATGCTCCAAGTAAGGGAACTGATAAAAAGATAGAAGCTAAAGGCCTGCTACTAATAGACAGTGGTACACATTATATATATGGTACTACTGATATTACTCGCACTTTAGTGTGCGCAGAACTTACCGATGAAGAGAAACGCAGATTTACTCAGGTGCTAAAGGGTATGATTGCTGTGGCAACGGCAGAATTTACACATAAGACAAAGGGTAAAGATATAGATGCTCTTGCAAGGCAGTTTCTGCAGGAAGATGGGCTTGATTATTTGCATGGCACTGGTCATGGAGTGGGTAGTGTGCTTTGTGTGCACGAAGAAGGGGTAAGACTTTCACCAAAAGGTGAGGGTGAAATGCATAAAAATGTGATTACTTCCGACGAACCGGGCTTTTATAAGGCTGGTGAATTTGGAATTAGGATAGAAAATATGTTACTTTGCACAGCAAAAGATGAAAATGTTTTAAACTTTAGCAATTTAACATTAGTCCCTATAGATGTGAGAGCAATAGATGTGGCTCTTTTAACCAAAACAGAAATAGATTGGATAAATAATTTTCATAGGGAAATTAAAGTAAAATTACATGATTTTTTAACTGATAACGAAAATAAGTGGTTAAATGAAAGGATTTATGAGATATAAGAGTGTATTACTTGCTTTTATTTTTGGAGTGTTTGCCTTTAATGCAAGTGCAAAACAGGCAAGTGATTATGAAATTAAGGTAAAGGCTACTCAACTTAAAAATGATACAATATTTTTAGGTTATTATTATAATGGTAAGCCATATATTCAAGATACTATTCGCTTGGATAAAAGCGGACGAGGTGTGCTGAGCCGTGAAAAAGAACTTAAAGAAGGTTCTTATATTATGTATTTTCATGGTAGTAAGTATTTTGATATGATTATTGGTAAGGATAAGAATATTTCTGTTGAAATTAAAGATACACTTTCTTTGCCAGAGTCTGTAGTTATAAAAGGTGCAAGCGAAACTGTAGATTTTCATAAATATGCTTTAAAATTAAAGACCTCTCAAGTGCTTTATAATAAAATAGGTGAACAGTTGAAGACTACAGAAGATTCTCTTGCTAAAGTGAATTTACAAGAGCAAGCAAAAGCTATTTATAAGTCTGTAAATGTGACAAGAGATAGTTTGATAGATGCATATCCTGCTTCTATGTTGTCTATTTTCTTAAGTGGAATTAAAACTCCAGAATATGTGGTGGATGAGAGCATTCCAGATTCTTTGCGTCCTATGCACAGATATTTGTTTGAAAAAGAGCACTTTTTAGATAATTTGGATTTTTCTGACGCAAGAACTCTTCGCACTTCATATTTACCTAGTACAATAGATAATTACATTAATACAAGATTGTTTCAAATAAGCGACTCTATTATTGCACCTGTGGTAAAACTAGTGGAAAGAAGTAGAGCAAATGACGAATGCTTTAGAGTGGTGCTAAATCATTGTATGAATTATGCAATTAATAGCAAAATCATGGGCATGGAAAATCTAATGGTGACACTTGGCAAACGTTATTACTTAAATGGTCTTACGGAATGGGCAGATAGCACTTGGCTAAAAAACTTGCAAGAAGAGATTTATAAAAATGAACGCTCGCTTATTGGTATGAAGGCTGCAAATATTCAACTTGCCGATGTGGAGAATAATTATAAAAGACTATATGATATAGGTGGTACCGATGTAACTATTCTTTATTTCTATGAGCCTTCGTGTGGTCATTGTAGAAAAACAATGCCAAAAGTGGGTGAGTTTGCAAAGAAATACGCTTCGGATCCACGTATAAAAGTGGTGGCAGTGTATATGCTAGAGGATAAAGAGGAGTGGACTAAGTTTATTGAGGAGGCAGATCTCTCTGCACTTGTAAATGTGTGGGACCCAAACAGAGAGTCTTATTATTGGTATTATTTCAATACTTCAACCACACCAATGGTGTATGTGATGGATAAGGAACATAAGATTTTTGCTAAGAAAATAGATGTGGATACGCTATATTTAATAGCAGAGAATGAATTAAAATAAAAAATGGCTGACTCTTTATAAAGGGTCAGCCATTTTTGTTATTTGTACCATGAGGCGTACATTGCGTAGTTGTGTGCAATGCGTTGGTTGATTTCTTGAGATTGCTTAGGATCTACCTTTTTTACCATCTTGGCTGGTACTCCTGCCCAAATAGTGTTTGGTTCTACTATAGTGTTTGATAGAACTAAAGCATTTGCAGCAATGATGGCTCCTTCGCCAATTACAGCTCCGTCTAGCACGGTGGCTCCCATGCCAATAAGAGCATAGTCTTTAACAGTGGCACCATGAATGGTGACGTTGTGACCTACAGATACATAGTCGCCAATTTCTATGGTAGATTTTTGGTAAAGAGTGTGTAGTACTGCTCCGTCTTGAATATTTACGTGATTGCCAATTCTAATTGAGTTTACATCGCCACGTAATACTGCATTGAACCAAATGCTACAGCCTTTGCCCATAATTACGTCGCCTACTACTGTGGCATTTTCAGCTAAATAACAGTCTTCGCCTATTTGAGGAGTGAAACCTCTTATTTCTTTAATTAAAGCCATATATTATCTTACTATTAAAATTTTTGTTGCTACTGATTTTGGTTTGTCGGAGTTTTCGTTTGAAACTAGAACCATATAAACACCGCCAGAGACGTCTTGCCCTGTTCTGTTTTTACAATTCCATGAGATTGAGCCTCCTACTGTTCTGTCTTTGAAGACTAGATCGCCAGATGCGTCTGTAATCCAGACTAGGGAATTGTCTTCAAGGCCGCCGATAATAACATCGCCAAAGTATTCTGGTCTTACAGGGTTTGGATAGGCATAGATAGTTTCTTTTGAAGCCTCTTTTACAGGTTCTGTTGAGTCTGTCTTATATGAGTAAACACCCTCTGGTGTAGCTATGAATAGTTCTCCTGTTTTAGGGTTTAGTTCTAGATCTGAAATAGAATTTGATGATAGTGGACTATTCTCTTTGGTGAAATGTTCAATAGTTTCTGTGCCATCTTCCGATACAAGGTATAGGCCAGAATTGGCTGTGCCCAACCATTTTCTATTGCCGTAGTCTATTTCAATGGCGTAAATGGTTTCTCCATCGAGTAGATAATCGGCTAGTCCAGAGTCGTCGTCTCTATTTATTTTTACTCTTGTGCATCTATAGTCTGTGTTGGTGAAAATCTTATCAGGATTTGGCAGTAGAATTGGTCCCATTTCAGAACCTACCCACAGAGTGCCGTTTTTGTCTTCTTGTGCATCGTAAATATAAGTTGGACTTACAGATTTACCATCTTTGTCTATCCATGTGTTTGATTGATAGTATTTTATTTTGTCATCAGATGTGTCGAATGGAGTCTTGTTGTCGTGCCAAAATAGTATCGCTGGATTTGACCTTGTAACAAGTAATGCTCTGTATTTGCTTGTAAAGATTAAGCTATTTGACCATTCAAATCTGCATGATGATGTTTTAAGGTCGAGATTTTCCCAACCAGTGCTTGTTGAGTAAATTGAAACTGGATTTGTGACAGATGAGAGTGCAGTGTATAGATTTCCGTAACTGTCAAATTCAAGACCGTCGCATCTATTGTAGTGATAATAGTCGTTGTTGGCAGATTTTATTTCGCCATTAGTATTCGCATGGTTATATAATGCTATAATTTTATCATTTTTTACTTCAAAAACTCCTTCGCCAAATGTGCTGAAAAACCAGTGACTTTTGTCTTTTGGGTCTGTAGCTACTGATGTAACATCGAATGCGTATGCTATATAGTCGTATAGTCCCATCTCTGTAGGGAAAAGGCTCTTCCATTGCTTATTTTCTACAAATGAAATAATAGGTTGCTTGTATCCTCTATCGGTGAGGTGACCTCTGCCGTTTAGTAGATACATTCTATCACCTGAGTATATAAGTCTTTGACCATCTGTGAGTTTTGGACAGTGTGGTATGTATCTATTAGAAGGACCACCTATCTTGTATGAAGTGATGCCTAATGTGTTTGTTGCGAAATAATATGTATCGGTTTGTGGGTTATAATCTGTGTCCCAGGTGCCGTGTCCTATAGAGGTGTCTTCAGTAAGGTCATTTTTGTATGCAATTAGACCATTGTATCCTACACTTATAAAGAGTCTGTCACTAGATGTTGATATTTTTGCGTAGCTACCAGAATTGTAGAAATCATTCCATTTTGTAGTGTATTGGTAAACTATGCTATCTGATTTGATAGTAAATAATGAGTTTGCAAATTTGTATAGTGATTTGCAACTTTTAGTTGTGTTTAATGATATTTTATCTTCTTGCCAGAAGTTGAAGTCTAGTAGGTTAACGCCTTCTTTTTGCGCTTTAAAGATATAATCGTTTGATAGGGCATATATATGCTTGTCGTCTATGGCAATGCCATAAACAGGCACTTTTGTGGCGTCTGGACCTATGATATAGGTGTTGGCAATTTCTTTTTTCTTAATGTTTACTACAACAATACCAAAGTTTGTGGCAAGGTATGCATATTCTTTATCTATTGTAATTTGATTTACAGTTTTGTCTACGGATAGATTTTTTTGATATAGGTCTGGAATGTTGTAGATGTCGCCATTTGATTCTAATATGTCAATATTAGAGTTTGTATATACTATTATTAGGCTTTTATATTCTTTGCTATATTGTATATCGTTTATTTCGTTTTCGCTAAAGCCGTCTATTTTGGTATAAGTGTCTATTGCTCCATCTTCTTTTGTGATAGAGAATAGGTGATTGTTGGCTACGCCAAAAACTTTGTTTTCTGTGGCACACACTCTTTTGGTATTGTAGTATGAGAAATGTGTGTTCCAGTATTCGTTGTAGTTGTTGGCAAATGCTAGACAAGCTGTTAAAGCTAATAATAATATAAGTGCTAATTTTTTCATTGATTGTTTATGTATGAAAGAAATTTTTCCATAGCTCTGGCTCTGTGGCTAATGGTGTTTTTAATTTCTGATGAAAGCTCGGCAAATGTTTGCTCGTATCCTTCTGGCACAAAGATAGGGTCGTAGCCGAAACCATTGCTGCCTGCCATATTTTCTATAATAGTGCCACGTATCTCCCCTTCAAAGATATGTTCTTTTGCGTTTTCGTCTATATATGCTATTATGGTTCTAAAACGGGCATTACGATTTGTTTTGCCATTCATGTTTTCAAGCAATAATAGCATATTTAGTTTGCTGTCTTTTTGCTCTCCAGCGTAGCGAGCAGAATACACTCCTGGTGCACCGCCAAGTGCATCCACTTCTAGACCAGTATCGTCTGCAAAGCATGGAATACCACATTTATTATATACGTACCATGCTTTTTGTAGTGCATTATCAACTAAATTGTCTGCTGTTTCGGGAATTTCTTCGGTGATATTCACGTCTTTAAGACAAGAAAGTGCAAAGCCTTCTTTAAATAGGCCTTGCACTTCTTGTAATTTATGTGAATTTCCCGTTGCAAAAACGAGATTCTTCATTTTTTGTTTAATTAAAATGCGTCAATAATTTCTTTGAAATCATTAGCTTTTAATGAAGCGCCGCCTATTAAACCACCGTCTACGTTTGGTTTAGAGAATAGTTCTTTAGCGTTGCTACCTTTGCAGCTACCACCGTAAAGGATAGTTGTGTTTTCTGCAACTTCTTTGCCATATTTTTCAGCGATTAGGCTACGGATGTATGCGTGGATTTCTTCTGCTTGGTCTGAAGTAGCTGTAAGGCCAGTACCGATAGCCCAAACTGGTTCGTAAGCAAGAACAACTTTAGAGAAGTCTTCTGCAGATAGGTTGAATACAGAACCTTCTAGTTGAGCTTTAACCACTTCGTTTTGTTTGCCAGCTTCGCGTTCTTCTTTAAGCTCACCGATACAGAAAATTGGTTTAAGACCGTTTGCAAGAGCTAGAAGAGTTTTTTCTTTTAGGATTTCGTATGTTTCACCATAGTACATTCTGCGTTCTGAGTGACCTAGGATACAGTAAGTAGCACCAGTAGATTTAACCATTTCAGCAGAAACTTCACCAGTGTAAGCGCCAGAAGCTTTGTCTGCACAGTTTTCTGCAGATACTTCGATTACGCTGTCTTTAAGAAGTTCAGCCACAGTTGCAAGGTGAATGAATGGAGTACCAATGATAACTTCGCAGTTTGGTTTTTCACTTGCTAAAAGTTCTTTTAGTTCAGTAGCTAGAGCTACACCTTCTTGCAGGTTTTTGTTCATTTTCCAGTTACCTGCTACAATGTTTTTTCTCATAATTTAATTAGTAACTTAGTTTATTAATTGATTTAATTTGTCTTTGCTTGGCAGTGCGTTGTGATGCCATTTTTCTATTACTGTGGCATCTTTTATAAGTACAAGACCAGGGTTTGAACGTACGATGGTCTTAAGTGTGATATCGTCTGTGGCACCAAATGTGTCTTCAATACCATATTGGGTTTTAAATTCTTCTATTTCGTCAGAATATGAAGAGGTAAGCCAAATAACATTTGCTCCTGCTTTTTTTGCATTTGCAATGGTAGATTTCACGCATTTAATGTTTTTGGTAGCTGCTTTTTCTACTTTGTGGCTAATAACAAGTAGGGTGTAGCCAGCATCTTCAAGGATAAGGTCTGTGATGTCGCCATCTTCTGTTACGATAGAGAAATCGTGAATAGGTGGCACATAGCCTTGTTCTATAAGTTTAGATTCTTGGCGCACGAAAGTCCAAGTAGAATCTTCTGCTGGATAGTTGTCTAGTGTGAAAGCTTGTTCTATACCATCTTTTTCGTAGAAGAAGGTGGTTTCGTATTTATCTAGTGGAGCATCTTCTGGTATTTGCATGCCTTCTATGATATTGTTGCCTTTTTTGTATGGTCTAAAGTCTAGAACTGGTAAAAGGTTGTAGCAATAGATAGAAATACCAAATGAAATAAGGATTGGAAGTAGGGTTACTACCCATGCTCCCCAATTTGATAGCCATGGTCTACTTTGTTTTTGAAGCAGTGCTATGATGGCTAAAATGATACATAGAACTACGTTTTTGTAGAATGTTTGCCAGTTTGTCATTACAATAGCATCGCCAAAACAGCCGCAGTCTGAGATTGGGTTTGAAATGGCAAGGTATAGTGTAACTGGTGTCATAACTAGCATAAATAGGCTAGCTACCCATGTGGTGCCTTTTAAATGTACGTTGAATAGGATGTTGAAGCCAATGGTGAATTCTGCTGCAATAAGCATAAGTGCAGCTGGCAGTGCAAGAAAATCTAGTGGAGTAAGTGAAAATGCTTCTAAATAGTCGCTGATTTTGTATGCAGTGCCTAGCGGGTCTACTGCTTTCACAAATCCAGAGAATAAGAAAACTAGGCCAAAAATAATTCTGGCAATAAGAAGTAAATTACTTTTTGCTTTAGATTGTTTTCTCATTATGCTTCAAATTCCATTTTAATTAGACCAAACACAGCATAGTTTATCATATCGAAGTAGTTGGCATCAATGCCTTCTGAGATAAGGGTGTTGCCATTGTTGTCTTCTATTTGTTTGGTTCTATTAAGTTTCATTAAAATAAGATCTGTGTATGAACTAATACGCATACTACGCCATGCTTCACCGTAGTCGTGATTTTTAGCTAGCATTAGGTTTTTAGCCTCAAGGGCATATTTGTCGTAGTATTCTATTGCTTGTTCTGCAGTAAGGTCTTCGGTATCGGCTGCGCCCAGTTCTAGCTGTATAAGACCCACGATGCCATAGTTTACTATAGCAATGAATTCTGGTTTAATGCCTTCGCCCACCATGCTAACGCCTTTGCATTCTAGGCTTCTTATGCGGTTTGCTTTAATGAAAATTTGGTCTGTAACAGACTCTGGGCGCATAATTCTCCAAGCAGCACCATAGTCTTGCAGTTTTTTATAAAATATGTCGCGGCATATTTTTATAATAGCGTCGAATTGTTCGTTAGTGTTTTGCATATTAGTATTTTACAAGTTTACAAAGATAGTAAAAAAATAGGGCGAGAAAAAATCTCGCCCTATTTTTTTGTATGTTTTTTTATTATTTCTCTGTTAAGACATCTACACCGTTGCCTTTAACTTTGATGGTTAGGATGCCATCTTCGATACTAAAGTCGCTACCGAATGCAGTTTCATATTTTTTGTTTTGCATCATTTTTGGAAGTGGGATTTGGAGTTCTTTTTCTTCCAAGTTGCGGTTGAATACTGTGATAACGATTTCACCGAAGTAGTTACGAGCATAAGCCCATTCTGTGTTGGTTAGGTAAAGTTCGATAAAGTCACCATAGATAAGTGGTAGGTTGTTTTTACGAAGTTGACCTAATTTTGCAACAGATTCTAGTGTGGTTTGTTCTTTTTCGTTTAGTTCGCCATCGAAACGCATCATTCTGCGGCAGTCTGGGTCGTTTGCACCTGGCATACCAAATTCGTCTCCGTAGTAGATAACTGGCACACCTGGGATAGTAAGGTTGAATGCGTTAAGTTGAACGATTTTGTCGTAGCCTGCAGGGTCGCCTACGCCTACTTCACGTTGCCAACCTACTGCTTTAGCATCTTCGCCATATTTTAATGAACCAGAAGCGTAAGAAATGAAACGACCACGGTCGTGGTTACCTGAGATATAACCCATTAGGTTGTGGCAACCATACACACGTAAGCTAGTGTTAAGTGTGTTGCTTACTCTGTGGAAGTCTTCTGAGTTTAATGCAAATACTGCAGAAGCGTCGTCAGAGGTGTTGAAGTCGAATTGACCGTTAAGCATACCTGAGTTTACGTAGCTGCTGATAAGTTGTGGGCTACCGTAAGATTCACCAACTTGGTAGAATGGTTTGTCTTCTGGAATCTCAATTTGAGTTTTAATCTTATAGGTAAGTGTGCGCCAGAAGCTTTCTTGTACGTGTTTGCAAGCGTCGTGACGGAAACCATCTAGGTCGTAGTTTTTAATCCAATATAGAGCTGAGTCTGTCATGGTTTCTACGATTTCTTTGCGGTCGTAGTTAAGTGTTGGAAGGAAGTCGTCGAACCATGTGGTAAGGCGGTGTTCGTTCCATTGTGCAATGTTTTTGCTACCATCAGGAAGGATAAGTGGAGTACAGATAGTAGGGTCATTTTTAAACATTGGGTGTTCTTGGTGAACGTGGTTAGCAACGTAGTCTAGGATAACGTTTAAGCCATGTTCGTGAGCTGTTTTTGTAAGTTCTTTTAGTTCGTCTTCTGTACCAATACGGAAATCTACTTTAGTAGATGAGATAGGCCAGTAGCCATGGTAACCAGAGAATTTAGTTCTTACTGGTGTCATTTGTTCTCCGTATGGTTCGTATGGGTTTTGGTTAAGTGGGGTCATCCAGATAGTGGTGAAGCCCATTTTGTTGAAGTAACCAGATTTGATAACTTCTGTGATACCAGCTAAGTCACCACCATGATAGTCGGCACGAGGGTCTACGTCAGGGCGGTTCATTGGTTTGTTGTTGTCTTTGTTACCATCTTTGAAACGGTCTACCATTAGAGAGTAAAGAACGTCTGCGTGTTTGTCGAAACGTGTTATTTGTTTTACGTCGTTGATAACTTTGCCGTATTCTAGTGGTACAAGAATGTCGTTTGAAATACCGTATTTATTAGCAGCAATAACGCGAATGTATGAACGTTTTACATCTTTTGCTTCTGCAGGAATAGAGATACCAACTTGGCTTTCTTCAATATATAGGAAGTTTGCTGGAAGTAGGTAGTTTTCCCAGTATGCATAGATTTGATCTAGTTCGTTGTTTACGCCAATAGTTACTTTTTTCTCGTCAAATTTCTCTGTAAGTAGAATTGGAGCAAGGTGTTGTGTGCTAGGAATATTTAAGATTGAGTTAAATTTACCTGCATTGTTGTCCACTTTTTCTGGGTTTGTTTCATCGTGATTCCAGTCACCGTCGCGTACGATTTGGTACATATAGGTACCTGGACTTACATTGATAGTAACTTCGTAGATACCGTCACTATTAAGTGTTAAATCTGGGTGGAAACTTGGAACCCAGTCATTCATTTGACCAGCAAGTTGTACTCTTTTGAATTTCTTGCCGTTAGGGTTGTAACGGAAAGTGTAGTCAATTTTGTCAGTACGTTTACAGATGATGCTATATGGAGTGCCTTCTACCCAAAGTGCAATGTTTACAAGGTTTGGCATTTTAATCATGTCGATAAGCACTTTAGACTTGTCGTCTGATAATTTCACCTTTACTCCATCGAAATCTGATGTTACAGAATCTACTTTTGCTACGTCGGTGATGTAGTCTAATGTGTTAAACTCGTTGTAACCAGGAATAAGTGTAATGGTTGAGTTTAAACCATAGTTGTACTGGCTTTTTGCAGGAAGGTTTAGCGATTTTCCTCCGCAAGATGCTAGTATAACCGCTAGCGCTAATGTTAATAAAAGATTGATTTTTTTCATGGTATTTGATTTTATTTTTTAGTGTTTTTCTTTAATCAAATATACGCTAAATGCACCTAGAATAAGTAGTACACCAGCTGCTACCATCATACCAGATTGAGACTCACCTATTAGGTTTAGTAATACACCACCTAGTAGAGCTGCAACTATTTGAGGTAAGCAAATAGTACAGTTGAATAGACCTAAGTAGTAACCCATGCTCTTGCTTCCTTGTAAAGCGTTGGTTAGGATGGTGAATGGGATAGCTAGCATTGCAGCCCATGCAGCACCAATAAGAGCGTAAGAAACTAGAAGGATATATTGGTCTGTAACAAACATACAAGAGATAAAGCCTAATGCGCCTACAAGTAGTGAGATGGCGTATGCACCTTTCATGGTGAAACGTTTTTCTAGTAGTGGGATAATTGTAGCCCAAAGCATAGAACCTACTGCTTGAATAGCAAAGCAAACACCTACCCAGTTGCCTGCGTCTTGGAATGCAGGAGCTGAAGCGTTGATGCCGTCCCAACCAAAGCATTGAGATGCGATAGCACCGTTTGAGTATGTCCACATAAATAGGAATGCAGCCCAACAGAAGAATTGTACTAGACCTACAGTCCAGAATGCAGAAGGAGCGTTGATTAAAAGTTTAATAAAGCCTGCTTCTTCTTTTTCCTCTTCTTCTTTAATGCCGTGGAATTCTGCGTATTCTTTTGGATTTAATTCTTTAACAGTGAAGAATGTGTATAGCACGCAGAAAATAAGAAGTGCTGCACCTACATAGAAACTCCATTTTACAGAGTCTGGTACAGTGCCTTCTGGAGCTGTGTTGGCAATGCCAATCCATGTGAATAGGATAGGGAAGATATAACCAGCAAGGCTACCTGCGTTGCAAAGGAATGATTGGATAGAGTATGCTAGACCTTTTTGCTCTTCGTTTACCATGTCGCCTACCATCATTTTAAATGGTTGCATAGCAATGTTGATAGAAGTGTCTAGGAACATAAGTGAGAACAAACCAAACCACATTGCTGCGTTAAGGCCTAAGAATAATGATTGGGTAAATGTGAAGTTACCTGCGTTTGGAAGTAGAATCATTACAAGGATAGCAATGATAGCACCTACAAGTAAATATGGTTTGCGACGACCAAGGCTACACCATGTTTTGTCTGAATATTTACCAATGATTGGTTGTACAATCATACCCATAAGTGGAGGTAGAATCCAGAAGAATGAAAGTTGGTGTGGGTCTGCGCCCAATGTTGCAAAAATACGGCTTATGTTTGCACTTTGTAGTGCATAAGCAATTTGCACGCCAAAGAATCCAAAACTTAGGTTGAATAATTTAGCAAATGATAAGTTTGTTTTGTTGTTCATAATTTATATGGTTTAGTTTAGCTCAACTATGAGTGCAGATTTACCTTTAATAGTAAGGCCATCTGCAAGGTTAAAGGTTTCGCCTGTTACTACGTCTTTTGCTGAGGTGAAATCTTTAATTACTTCTGCATAACGTTCTAGGCTGATTTTGCGGTCTGCTTCTTCGTTGTTGAAGATACATAGAACGGTTTGGTCTTCGTTGTAACGAGCATAGAAATAAATGCCGTCGTATGGAATAAATTGTTTCATTTTTCCATTGTGAAGAGCTGTTGCAGTTTTTCTATAATTTAATAGGGCACGGGTGTAGTTGAAAATGTCGTTTTCTACATCTGTACGTCCTTCTTTTGTGAATGCGTTGCGCTCATCTTCTGCCCAACCACCAGGGAAGTCGAAACGGTGACCTTCGTAGTTGCCAGGAATGCCGTCGATCATAATTTCTGTACCAGCATAGATTTGTGGGTAACCACGAGTGGTAATAAGCATTGCAATACCCATTTTGTATTTCTTAGCGTCACGTTTTACTGCAGTAGAGAAGCGGTCGATGTCGTGGTTGTCTAAGAAGTTCATAATGTTGTCTACGTCTGGATATGCAAAGTCTTGTGCATAGTGAGCATAGAAACGAGCCATACCGAAGTCCCAACTTTCTCTTTCGTTGAATGCTGCGTGTAGGTGGTCTTTAAGCACAAAGTCCATTACACTAGGAAGTTGAGAATCAAATCCGTCTTTATTGTTGTTGCCAGATTGGTAGTATGAAATTTCAAGTGGAGATTTCACCCAGCATTCGCCCACGATATTCATATTTGGATATTCGTCGCGGAATGTTTTAATCCAGTTTGCAGCCACATTGATGTCGTTGTATGGATATGTGTCTACTCTAATGCCGTCTACATCTGCATATTCAATCCACCAGATATATGCTTGAGATAGGTAGCGGAATAGTTCTGGGTTTGTAAGGTCAAGGTCTGGCATATTGCCTGCAAACCAACCATCTTGAAGGATTTTTTTGTCGATATCAGAAGCGTGTGGGTCTGTCCACGCGGTCATACGGTAGTTTGAACCTGTAAAGTTTGGCCATTTGTGGAACCAGTTTTCTGCAGGAAGGTCGCCGCACCACCAGTGTGAACTACCGCAGTGGTTTGGAACTACGTCTATGATAAGTTTAACACCATATTTATGGCAGCTATCTGCTAGGTTTTTGTAATCCTCATTTGTACCCATACGTGGGTCTACTTTATAGTAGTCGCCAGCAGAATAGTGTGGGTATGAGAATTGTGTGTCGTTGTTGTCGTAGAAAGGAGTAATCCAAAGAGCAGTACAACCAAGGTCTGCAATGTATGGAACTTTTTCTATTACACCTTTTAAGTCGCCACCATGACGCTCGCCAAGGTTTGAACGATCTACTTTTTGGTGATAACCTTTTACGTTGTCGTTTTTAGGGTCGCCATTTACAAAGCGGTCTGGCATAAGAAGATAAACTGCGTCTTTTGAAGAGAAACTTTCTCTAAGAGCAGAATTTTCTTTTCTTGCTTTAAGCTCGTATTTGTAAGAAGCTACACGTTTTTTGTTTTTCTCGAAACGAATGGTCATTGTGCCTGGTTTTGTGGTAGGCTCTATGTTCACATAAAGGAAAATGTAGTTTGGATTGTCGGTTAAAACTTTTCTGCTAATGCTAACACCTTCGTAATTAATTACTGGCTCTGTTTCTGAAATGTTTTTACCGTGAATAGCAATTTGAAGCTCTTTTTGAGCCATGCCAACCCACCAGTTAAGTGGTTCTACATGTTGTATTTTATAACATGTAGCAAATGAGCTGCTAAACAGTCCTAAAACTACTAATAATAGTAAAGATTTTTTCATCTATATAAATTTATTTGGTTGATTCTCTAATTACTAGGCTTGTGCGAATAACGCTGTGGTTTACTTCGCGTAGGGTGTTGCCGTTTTTAATTCTGTTTACAAGCAATGTACAAGCTTTTACACCCATGTCGTAACCATTTTGTTCGATGGTAGTAAGGGCAGGGTCGCATGCTTTTGCTACTTCACCATCGCCAAATCCACAGATAGAAATATCTTCTGGAACAGAAAGACCGCTTCTTTTAACTGCATATAGTACGCCTGAGGCAGTGTCGTCGTTGATACAGAAGAATGCATCTGGGCGATTTTCCATTTTTAGAACTTCAGGTGTAAGTTTTATAGCTTTGTCTTTGGTGTCGCATTCAAAAATAAGGCTTCTGTCAACAGGAAGTGAGTGAGAGCGTAAGGCGTCGGTGTAGCCGTTTTCTCTGTTTTTAGAAATTTCCATGTTTGAAGGAGCAGAGAAGAATGCAATGCGTTTGCAGCCTGTTTTAATTAGGTGTTCTACTGCCATATATGCGCCATTGTAGTCGTCGGTAACCACGCGGTCTGTTTTAAGCTCTGTGCAGATGCGGTCGAAGAATACAAGAGGAATATTATCTTCCATTAAGTCTTTGTAATGGTTAAAGTCTGTGGTAGATTTAGAAAGTGAAGCGATAACGCCGCAAACACGAGCAGATTGTAGTGTTTCCAAACTCTTAACTTCTTTTTCAAAGTCTTCTGATGTTTGACATATAATAACAGATAGTCCGTGTCTATTTGCGGTGTCTTCGATGCCTGCGAATACACATGAGAAGAAGTGGTGTACAATTTCTGGAACTATTACACCAATAATATTAGTCCTTTTTGTTTTAAGACTAAGTGCGATAGCATTAGGTCTGTAATGATGCTCTTTTGCATATTGACTTACTAACTCTTTAGTTTTCTTGCTAATATCAGGATGGTCCTGAAGTGCTCTAGATACTGTTGAAATAGAAATGTTTAGAGCTCTAGCAATGTCCTTTATGGTAACTTGAGATTTCATGTTATATAAAGTTATGAGGTTTTCAAACGTTTACAATATTTAACAAGTTACAAAAATATTCTTTTTTTTTGAAACTATCAAGTAATATTTATGCTTTTTTGGAACCTTTAATATTTATAAATTTATTATCTTTGCAAGAAGTTGTAAAATTGAATAAATGTTAAACAAAAAAATAATAAAATTATGGCAAAAAAAGCATTATTAATGATTTTAGATGGATGGGGTATCGGTAATAAAGGTAAAGCCGATGTTATTTATAATACTCCAACTCCATATTGGGATAGTTTAATAGCAAATTATCCAAACTCTCAACTTGCAGCATCTGGTGAAAACGTAGGTTTACCAGACGGACAAATGGGTAACTCAGAAGTGGGTCACTTAAATATTGGTGCAGGTCGCGTGGTTTATCAAGACTTAGTAAAAATCAACAAAGCATGTCAAGATAACTCAATATTAGAAAACCCAGAAGTGGTGAGAGCATTCTCTTACGCTAAAGAAAATGGTAAATCTGTTCACTTAATGGGTCTTGCTTCAAATGGTGGTGTACACAGCTCATTTGATCACCTATTTAAACTATGTGATATTGCTAAACATTACGAAATTGAAAATACTTTCATCCACTGCTTTATGGATGGTCGTGATACCGACCCAAAAAGTGGTAAAGGTTTCATCGAAGAACTAGAAGCACACACTGCAAAATCTGCTGGTAAAATTGCTTCTATCGTGGGTCGTTACTATGCAATGGACCGTGACAAACGTTGGGAACGCGTGAAAGTGGCTTACGACCTTCTTGTAAATGGCATTGGCGAAGCTGCTACTGATATGGTGGCTGCTATGGAAAAATCTTACGCAGAAGGAGTTACCGACGAATTTATCAAACCAGTTGTTAATGCAAATGTTGATGGTAAAATCAAAGAAGGTGATGTGGTTATCTTCTTTAACTACCGCAACGACCGTGCAAAAGAATTAACAGTGGTACTTACTCAACAAGATATGCCAGAAGCAGGTATGATGACTATTCCAGGTCTTCAATACTACTGTATGACTCCATACGATGCTTCATTTAAAGGTGTTTATATCTTATTTGATAAAGAAAATGTACAAAATACTCTTGGTGAATATCTTTCTTCTCTAGGTAAAAAACAATTACACATTGCTGAAACAGAAAAATATGCTCACGTAACATTCTTCTTTAATGGTGGTAGAGAAACTCCATACGAAGGTGAAGATAGAGTACTTATTAATTCTCCTAAAGTGGCAACATACGACCTTAAACCAGAAATGAGTGCATATGAAGTAAAAGACGCTTTAGTGGCTGAAATTAATAAAAATGTATATGACTTTATCGTTGTGAACTATGCAAATGGCGACATGGTAGGTCACACAGGTGTTTACGAAGCTATCGAAAAAGCAGTAGTTGCTGTAGATAAATGCGTGGAAGAAACTGTTGAAGCTGCAAAAGCAAACGGTTATGAAGTAATCATTATTGCAGACCACGGTAATGCAGACAATGCTGTGAATGAAGACGACAGCCCAAATACAGCTCACTCACTAAATCCAGTGCCATGTGTATATGTAACTGAAAATAAAGATGCTAAAGTGAGCGATGGTATTTTAGCCGACGTAGCACCATCTATTCTAAGCATTATGGGCTTGGAGCAACCAAAAGAAATGACCGGAAAAAATTTATTAGGATAAAAAACTGCAAATTATTTTGTAGTTAAGAAAAATATTTTTACCTTTGCAGTCCGAATATTGTAAGAAAATAGAAAAAGTAAAAATATAATCCTTATGAAACGTACATTTCAACCTTCTAACAGAAAGAGAGCAAACAAACACGGTTTCCGTGAAAGAATGGCAACAGCTAATGGTCGTAGAGTATTAGCAGCACGCCGCGCTAAAGGCAGAAAAAAATTAACAGTATCTGACGAAGCTGCTCTAAGAAAATAATTTTTTAAAGTTAGAATTTAAAAAAGAGATAAAAAGGACTGCATATTGCAGTCCTTTTTTCGTTATACAAACATTATGATAACATTTATAATCTGTTTTGCGCTTTTGGTGTTGGCATACTTTACTTACGGAAAGTTTGTAGAGAAAATTATGCAGCCAGATGCAGATAGAAAGACTCCTGCTTATACCATGACAGACGGTGTGGACTATGTGCCTATGCCTGCGTGGAAAATGTTTATGATTCAATTTTTAAACATAGCGGGGCTTGGACCTATCTTTGGCGCCATTATGGGTGCTAAGTTTGGTACTTCTGCATATATTTGGATAGTAATAGGATGCATATTTGCGGGAGCTACTCACGATTATGTGGCAGGGATGTTGTCGCTTAAACATGGTGGAGAGAGCCTGCCAGATTTAATAGGTAGATATTTGGGAAAGAAAACCATGAATGTGGTGAGGGTGTTTTCTATTGTACTAATGATACTAGTAGGTGTGGTGTTTATGAGTGGTCCAGCAGGATTGCTAGAAAATCTTACTTCTATAGATTCTTTCACATGGACAGTAGTTATTTTCATTTACTATCTGCTTGCATCAATGCTACCTATAGATAAACTTATAGGTAAGGTTTACCCACTTTTTGCTCTTGCTCTTATCTTTATGGCAGTGGGTATTATGTTTCAACTTGTAATGCATTGGCCTTCAATACCAGAGGTTTGGGATGGTGTGGGAAATACTCACCCAAATGCAGAAAATGTGCCTATATTTCCAATGCTTTTCATAAGCATTGCTTGTGGTGCCATTTCTGGTTTCCATGCCACTCAGTCGCCTATGATGGCACGTTGCATGACAAATGAGAAACAAGGCAGACCTATTTTCTATGGTGCAATGATAGTGGAAGGTATAGTGGCTCTTATTTGGGCTGCAGCTGCAAACTATTTCTTTATGAAAAATGGTAAAGATGTGTCTAATGCTGCAATTATAGTAAACGACATTACAAAACACTGGCTTGGCGCTATAGGTGCAGTGGTGGCAGTGCTTGGTGTTATCTTTGCTCCTATTACTTCTGGCGATACAGCGTTTCGCTCGGCAAGACTTATTGTGGCAGATATGCTAAAAATGCCTCAACAAAAGATTAAAAACCGTTTGATTATTTGTGTGCCATTATTTATTGTGGCTGCAGGTATATTGTGGTATAGTTTGGCAGACAAACAAGGTTTTGATATTATTTGGCGTTATTTTGCATGGTCAAACCAAACACTTTCGGTATTTACCCTATGGGCAATGACAGTTTATTTGTATAATAACAAAAGAAAATATACCTTAGTAGCATTAATTCCAGCACTACTAATGACTATGGTAACAGTGCTATATATTTTAATAGCACCAGAAGGTTTTACATTACCTTATAATATAGGATTAGCAATAGCCACCCTTTGTGTGCTATTAGTGTGATATGACCCCCGAAAGTTAGACAAAAAACTTTCGGGGTTTTATGTCAAAAAAGCGCAAGAAACATGGATATGCAGAACGATTGAAATATATGCATATGTTAGAAGATGGATATTCTATTAAATACATAGGTACACATTA
>JAZKXZ010000028.1:0-54705 GCA_045611845.1 Candidatus Enterocola sp.
TGCCGTTGTTGGTTTTTACGCCACATGCTAGTGCTGTGCCACCTGCAGCAGAGTCGGTTACTTTATGGCTTGCAGAGTATGTTTTTGAAAGTCCAATGTAATTTGCACGTTCAAAGTGGTTTGGTGAGTCTAATTTGCACATTTGGTTTAACCCCATGCCGTCACCAATAATAAAAATAACTTGTTTTACTGGTTCACTGGCGAAGGTTGAGATGCTTAGTGCCAATGTTGATAAAATGATAAGTAAATGTTTCATTGTATTTAAATTAATTTCTAACTTTCTTTAAAATTATTAAGTTCCTTTCTAATTTCTTCAAGTTGAGCTCTAACAGATAGAAGTTCATCTATTATTGAGATAGTGTCGTATTTTTTGTTTTTATTCCTTACGAGTTGGGCTTTAACACCTTTGAGTGTCATGCCTTTTGTTACACTATAATAATGAATCTGTTTTATGAGTTCAATATCTTTTTTAGTGTATTTTCTATTGCCTTTTAGGTTGGTATCAGGCTTAAGTGTAGGAAATTCTTTTTCCCAAAAACGAAGGGTAGAGGCGTGTATTTTAAACATTTCTGCTACCTCTGTTATGGAATAATAATATTTTTCTTTTTCCTGACTCATTAGTCAAATGTTTTTGAACTGTTTGAAGAAATACGTACCATATTATCGTATTCTTCTGGTGATAGGTCTTGGAAGTAATAGTTTTGAGGGTTTTGTGGTTTGCCCTTGTATCTTACTTCGTAGTGTAGGTGAGGACCTGTGGATTTACCTGTGTTACCTACAAAGGCTATCACATCGCCACGTTTTACTTTTAGGCCTTTTCTAAGACCTTTTTGGAATTTGTGGCAGTGTGCGTATAGGGTAACATAACCGTATCCGTGATTTATAATAACGCAGTTGCCGTAGCCTGTTTTATCCCAAGATATTTTTTCGATTACACCGTCGGCTGTGGCAAAAATTTCGGTGCCTGTTGGGGCAGAGAAGTCCATACCTTTGTGGAAACGAATGGTTTTATAAATAGGGTCTATGCGGCGGCCATAGCCAGATGCTGTGCGTTTAAGGTCTTTGTTTAGAATAGGTTGTATTGATGGAATGTGAAGAAGTTTATCTTCATTTTGTTTTGCAAGTACCATAAGCTCGTCGAAAGAGTTTGATTGGGTGTAAAGCATTCTGTTTAGTTTGTCAATCTTTTTCGATGTGCTTTTAACTAGCGATGCT
Source organism: Candidatus Enterocola sp. (assembly GCA_045611845.1). GTDB lineage: Bacteria > Bacteroidota > Bacteroidia > Bacteroidales > Paludibacteraceae > Enterocola. The sequence goes on from JAZKXZ010000028.1 coordinate 1,216, forward strand.
GTGCGGAAGTCGTCCCATTTGTCGTAGCGAGCGGTGGCGTCGTAGTTGCCAGTTCTTAGTATATATGGGATAGAATCGGCTTCTAGCATTACACGGTAGAAATTATTGTCGCGCTCTTGGATAATATCCATTATCTCTAAGGCGTGGTCTAGTTTTTTTGATAAAATTTCGTATTGGGTAGCTATTTCTTCATTTTCTTTTTGAAGTTTTTTTGCCGATGGCGATGGTAAAATGAAAATAAAGAAAAGGAAGAATGCAAAACCTAGTAATGCACTTGTAAATATAAAACGAAGTACACCCTTAGTCTTGTACCAAAAGGTGTATTCAACCTTCTCGTACTTAAGGGTTTTCTTGTTGAACTTATATTGTGGTGCGTTAGGTTTGAAAAAAGACATAACTCAATTTTGGATTATAGACGCAAAAATATAAAATTTTGCTTATAATCCAAAATAATTAGGAATTTTTGGAGCAGCGAGAGCAATGATAAGCTTGCTTAAGCATTGCCGAGTCGTGTAAAAAATCACGAACGAAGTTCGTAATTAAATTTTATAAAATCCTTATTTTTTATTAATTTTGTGCCCGATTATGAAAAAAGTAGCAATTTTAGCGTCAGGCTCAGGTAGTAATGCTGAGAATATTATAAAATATTTCTTAGGTAATGAGAATGTAGAAGTTCCGTTTGTAATTTCTAACAGAAGAGAAGTATATGTGCACGAAAGATGTAAATATCTTGGTGTGCCATCGTATGTAATGCCTAAAGCAGATTTTGAGAATGGGGCAGTGACTAAGTTTCTTGTGGAAAACAATATAGACTTGGTTGTGCTTGCTGGATTCCTACTTCGAGTGCCAAACGATATGCTTGAGGCTTTTCCAAACAAAGTGATAAATATTCACCCTTCACTACTGCCTAAATATGGTGGTAAGGGTATGTATGGTGATAATGTTCACAAGGCTGTGGTGGAAAACAAAGAAACAGAAAGTGGTATTACCATTCACTTTTTAAACGAAAGATTTGACGAAGGTGAGCATATTGCTCAATATAAATGTGAGGTATTGCCTACAGATACACCAGATGATGTGGCCTCTAAGGTGCATGCTTTGGAGTATGAGTGGTATCCAAAGGTAATTGAGAAGGTTTTATAATAAAAGGTATAATAAAAAAAAGGTGGTTTCAAATGAAACCACCTTTTTTTATGTTGTATTATCTTTTCTTTGTTGGTGCTGGAGCTTCTTCTACTACTACACCTGCTAGTTCTGGGTCGATGATGATACGGCCGCAGTGTTCGCAAACGATAATTTTCTTTCTTAAACGAATGTCTAGTTGACGTTGAGCTGGGATTTTGTTGAAGCAACCACCGCAAGCGTCACGTTGGATGTAAACCACACCAAGACCATTCATAGCATTTTTACGAATACGTTTAAATGCAGCAAGTAAACGTGGCTCAATTAATGCTTCTAATGTTTTAGCTTGTTCTCTAAGTTCTTCTTCTTCTTTCTTAGTGCTTACGATAATGCTATCTAACTCAGCTTTTTTGTCGTCTAGATCTTTAGCTTTTTCTGCAAGTAGAGCATTAGCTTTGTCTTGTTCGTCAAGTTTGTATTTAATGCTTGCTTCGAACTCTCTAATTTTCTTTTCGTATGCCTTAATATTAAGTTCTTCAAAAGAAACTTCTCTGCTTAGTTTTTCGTATTCTAGGTTGTTACGAACATTATCCATTTGTTCTTTGTAACGAGCCATGCTTTCCCCTGAAACTCTAATAGCTTCTTGAAGTTTGCCTATTTCTAGTGTTAGAGATTCGCAGTCTTTATTGAAGTTTTGGATACGAGTTTGTAAACCAATGATTTCGTCTTCTAAATCTTGTACTTCACGTGGAAGCTCGCCACGTAAAATTTTGATTTTGTCTATTTGAGACATAATGCATTGTAAATCATATAGAGCTTTAAGTTTTTGCTCTACTGAAATTTCTTTTGTTTTTTCTGTCATATCGTTAGAAGTAATTTATTGGACTTTTATCTGTTTTTGCTAAATAGACGGCAAAGTTAGGAATTTTTTTTGAAAAAACTGAAAAAAATAAATCTTTTATCTCTATCTCTGTTTCAAAATGCCCTGCGTCTATAAGTAGTATGCCCTCCTCGCTTGAGAAGAAATCGTGGTGTTTTATATCTCCACAGATGTATGCGTTGGCTTCTGCTTTCATTGCGCTAGCAATAAGTGAGGCACCGCTACCTCCACAGAATGCTACTTTTTTTATTGGTTTTTCTTTTTCGAGGCTGTATCTCACTGTGTTTAGAGTAAATGCGTTTTTCACATGTGCGATAAAATCCATAGGGCTCATAGCCTCTTTAAGCTCTCCCATAATGCCTAAACCAAAATCTCCGTTTGCATCTTTGTTTAGAAAATCTACATTTTGTAGGCCTAGTTTTTCTGCCATTTTAAAACTAATGCCGTGGCGTGATTTGTCTACTGGTGTGTGGCAGCAATAGATGGCAATGTCGTTTTTAATGGCAAGACGCACACAGCGTTCGGTGTAGGTGTCCCTAGAAATCTTTTTCAGGCCATTGATAAACAATGGGTGGTGAGAGATAATGAAGTTGCATTTCTTTTCGATGGCTTCGTGGATGCTCTTTTCGGTGATGTCGAAACAGATAAGAATGCCAGTGGTTTCTGCGTTTTCATTATCTATCAATAAACCAGAATTATCCCAAATCTCTTGCGAGAATTTGGGATATTCAGATTCTATTATATTTACTATTTCTCTAGTGGTCATTATTTTTTGTAAAGAACCATTGTAGAAGAAGCAGGTACGTTTAGTACTGGTTGGTTCCAGTTGAAGATACCGCTTGGTTTTACTTCTTCACCGTTGCAAGCAATAGTCCAGTTTTCTTGTGGAATATTTAAAGAAATATTGTGTCTGTTACCATTGTGTACAACTAGGATTTTGCTCCAGCTGTCGCCTACTGCTGCACCGTCTAGTGTGTAAGCTACCACGCATTGTTGACCTGTGAATAGGAATTGTAGGTTGCGTTGTAGGTCTGCAGTGCTAGTCATTCTGAATGCTGGGTGTGCTTTCTTCATTTGGATTAAACCTTTATAGTAGTTGTACATATCAAGGTTTGTGTGTTTGAAGTTCCAGTCAATTTGGTTGATGCTGTCTGGAGATTGGTATGAGTTGTGTACACCTTTTTTGTTTCTCATTAGTTCTTCGCCAGCGTAGATGAATGGTACACCTTGTGATAGGAATACAACACTTTGAGAAAGACGGTTAAATTTACGTTTTTCTAGTGGTGTAGCTCCGTATGGAGAAGAATAGTTGATTTTGTCCACTAAGCAAAGGTCGTCGTGACAAGATACATAGTTGATTACTTGTGATGGCTGTGCTGCGTATGGGAAGTTTACATATTTAACTAAACCATAGTGGATGCTATCGTGTTCGGTAGATGCTACTACGCTAAATTTGATAGTTTCGTCGTAGCCTTGGTAACCAGCTGCGAATGCAGGTTCTTTTGCGTTAGCCCAGCTACCTTTTAGGGCGTCGCGGATGTCGTCGCTAAATACTGCGATGCCTGGCATTCTGCCCACGTGTTGTTTCACTGCACGTTCTTCGTATGGAAGTGGAGAGTCGCCTGCTGTCCAACCTTCACCGTAGATGAAGATAGTAGGGTCGATTTCGTCCATTGCTTTACGAATTTCGTTCATTGTGGTGATGTCGTGAATAGCCATAAGGTCGAAACGGAAACCGTCTACGTGGTATTCTTTCACCCAATATTTAAGTGATTCAACGATATATTTGCGTACCATAGCGCGTTCTGAAGCAGTTTCGTTGCCGCAACCAGATGCGTTAGAGTAAGAACCGTCTGCGTTTTGACGATAGTAGTAATCTGGCACTGTGCGTGTGAATGGGTGATTTTCCCATGTAGCTGTGTGGTTGTAAACCACGTCCATAATTACTCTAATGCCGTTTTTGTGTAGGCTTTGTACCATTTGTTTAAATTCTTTGATACGGCTGATTGGATCGTATGGGTCTGTAGCGTAGCTACCTTCTGGTACATTGAAGTTTGCTGGGTCGTAACCCCAGTTATAGACATTTTTTTCTAGAGTTGTTTCGTCGATAGACGCATAGTCGAATGCTGGAAGTAGGTGAACGTGTGTTACGCCTAGTTCTTTAAGGTGGTCGATACCAGTAGATTGACCAAAGTCATTTACTGTGCCTTCTTCTGTGAATGCTAGGAATTTACCTTTGTTTTTCATACCTGAAGTAGGAGATACAGAGAAGTCGCGCACGTGAACTTCGTAAAGTGAAATTTCGTTGAAGTTGTTAAGTACTGGAGATTTATCTTCTGCCCAACCTTCTGGGTTTGTATCTGCCATATCGATCACAGCACCTCTCACTCCGTTTACACCAACAGCTTTTGCGTAAGCGCCAACAGATTCGTCAAGCCAATTGCCTTCGAAAAGGATTTGGAATGTGTAGAATTTACCTTTAAGGTCTTCGTCGAAGCTTGTAGACCAAACACCTTTGCCATCGTAGTCCATATCTACAGAGCAAAGTCTGTCGCCACCTAGACCAGCGTCGTAGATGTGTACTTTTACTTGTTCTGCTTCTGGAGACCAAAGTTTAAATGTGGTAAGATTTGGGGTGTATGTGTATTCAAGGTCGTTACCCTCATACACTGGGTAATCGTGGAATGAACTGTATTTTTGAGGTTTTTCTGTACAAGAAGACATAGCGAATAGTAAAATAAATAGTGCGTAAATTAATTTTTTATACATGATTCTTATAGTTAAATTGTGTGCTTTATAATTAAGGTTAGTAAGTTTTTAATTCATAGGCTATAAGGTTCAACATAATTTTTGCAAAAGTATTAAAAAAAAACAAAATTTCCTAAAATTTAATGAGGAATTAGGAACTAGAAGTTAGGAATTAGGTAATTTTATTATAACTTTGTGATAAATAGTAGTAATTTTAAGAATAGGATTATGGAAATTTATGTAGTATGGCTTATTGTGGCACTAGTTCTGCTTATAGTGGAACTCTTTACGGCAAGTTTTGGCGTGGTTTGCTTCTCTTTTGGGGCTGCGGCGGCTGGCATTGCTGCGTATTTTAATTTGGGCACAGTGTGGCAATTGGCACTTTTTTCTATAGTGTCGTTTGTGGCTTTTGTGTTTATTCGCCCTGTGATAGTGAAGTTTTTACTTAAAAAGAAAGACGAAGTGCTTACAAATGCCGATGCGGTGGTGGGTAGAATAGGCGTGGTGACAGAGGAAATAAACGCTGATAAAAACACTGGTCGCGTAAAAATAGACGGCGACGACTGGAAGGCAGTCTCTTCTGAAAATATTGCCGTGGGCGAAAAAGTGGAAGTAATGAGCCGTGAAAGTATAATTTTGAATGTAAAACCTTTAAAATAATAAAGTTATGATTGAATTTTTGATTGTATTGTTGGTACTTGTGGTAATTTATATTTCACAAGGTATTAAAATTGTTTCTCAATCTGAAACAGTGATTATTGAACGTCTTGGAAAGTATAATCGTACTCTTCAAGCGGGTATTAACATAATTCTTCCTATTGTGGAAAAACCTAAAGCTACTGCGGTGCGTATGCCAAACGGCTTTATTGGTATGACAAAGAAGATAGACCTTCGCGAGCAAGTGATAGATTTCGACAAACAAAGCGTGATTACAAAAGACAACGTAATGACAGAGATTAACGCTCTGCTTTACTTCCAAATTGTAGATCCTGTGAAGAGTGTTTATGAAATTAAGAACTTGCCACTAGCTATAGAAAAACTTACTCAAACTACACTTCGTAACGTGGTGGGAGAAATGGAATTAGACGAAACTCTTACATCGCGCGATACTATTAATAATAAGCTTCGCGCTGTGCTAGATGACGCTACAAATAAATGGGGTGTGAAAGTAAATCGTGTTGAGCTTCAAGATATTACCCCTCCAGAAAGCATTCGTTTTGCAATGGAAAAACAAATGCAAGCAGAACGTGACCGTCGTGCAGAAATTCTTAAAGCTGAAGGTGAAAAACAATCTGCAATTCTTAAATCTGAGGGTGAAAAATCTGCTGAAATCAATGCTGCTGAAGCTGAAAAACAAGCAAGCATTTTGCGTGCGCAAGGTCTTGCAGAGGCTCAAGTGCTACAAGCAGAGGCAGAAGCAAAAGCTATTGCACAAATCTCTGCTGCCGTGGCATCAAACAAAGGTTCAGACCCAGTGCAATATCTTCTTGCTATTAAGTATATTGAAGGCCTAAAAGAAATGACCTCTGGCAAAGACAACAAAACTGTTTACCTACCATACGAAGCAACTGGAGTTCTTGGCTCGCTAGGTGGTATTAAGGATATATTTAATAAATAGTTAGGGGTTGTTTCTAACTATATCTAAATGAAAACCGCACTTGACGTTAGTGTCTTGTGCGGTTTTTATGTTGACTTTTTTTGGACGTTTTTTTATGTCTCTTAATAAGAGAGGTAGATTTAATGCAAATGTACTATTACCAAACAACTTATGCAAATATTTTTAAACAAAAATCTACAATTTTTAACAAGAAAATAAAAGTTTTCACCCTCCCCGATATTTTTATATCACATACTATCAATAAGTTGCATTTAAAGGCTATTTCTCTTATTAAGAGATATAGATTTTTCAATACGCTTTGTCGTATTTTTTTTAACAAGTAAAAAACAAACGATTGCATATAATAACTTTAAAATAACATACTTATGAAAAGATTTTACACATTATTAATATTATACTTAGGCGTATTAAGCTCGCTTATGGCGCACGATGCAGAAGTGAATGGTATCTACTATAATTTGGATACTACTAATAAAACTGCTGAGGTAACATATCGAGGAGATTCTTATGAAGACTATGAAGAATATTCAGGTGTAGTAAAGATTCCAGCATCAATAACCTATAATGGTGTAAGTTATAGTGTTATTTCTATTGGAAGCTCTGCGTTCCAGGATTGCGTTAGTATGACTTCTATTACTTTATCTGAGGGCCTTCAAGAAATAGGTGGTCAGGCATTTTCTAGTTGTCCTTCTTTAACCTCAATTACAATTCCCAATAGCGTTACTAAGATAGGTGGTGGGGCTTTTGCTTCCTTTATAGGTTGTAATTATAAAAATGTATTAAGGCATATTACTCTTGGCTCTGGTATAGTTGAAATTGGAACTGGTGCCTTTTATTCTGCATTTGACGATGGAGAGATTATAGTGGAATATAAAGGTACTGCAGATACGTGGGCAAAAATTTATTTTGCTGATAAAGATGCAAATCCACTTTATAAAGCTAAAAACCTTTATATAAATGGGAATTTATTGACAGAAGCAAATATAACATCTGCAACTTTTATCAGATCTTATGCTTTTATAAATTGTACAAGTCTTACGACTTTAAAAATTGGTAGTAGTGTTCAAACTATTGGTACAGAAACTTTTAAAGGTTGTAATAATCTAAAATATATAACATCTTATCCTACTACTGTACCAACAGTATATTCAACTCCTTTCTCTAATTATAATGCCTATTTATATGTACCTTGTGCATCTAAAGAAGATTATGATTTACATAATATATTTGGTAGCTTTAAATATATTGAATGTGTTACAGAAGAAGAGGGTGATAATAATGGTGGTAACTCTGGTACAACTCCTACGCCAGACCCTAATGTGGCGCCTTTATATATAAAAGGCGGTTTCAATAATTGGGAAGTAAACGACACATACAAACTAACCTCTGCTGATGGTAACTATTATGTGGCAAACTATTCAGCAGGTAATGAGATAACAATATCAGGAAACTTCAAAATTTCAAATGAAGATTGGAGTGTAAATTATGGTGGAGCATTTATAGTAGAAGCAGGCAAGTCTTATACGTTGACTGCAGGTGGAGCAAATCTTGATACAGCAGGAAAAATTAAAGCTTCTAAAGTAGAGTTTACTCTATCTACTGGTGTGCTAAAAATTACTGGTACTACATTTTCTAATGAATTTGATACAACCACAGACCAAGGTGTAGCATTTGTGGTGAACCCAAGAGGAACTACTCCTGTGTATGTGCCACTAACACATAGTTATAATGCAGAATTTCAAACAGCTCAATATACTGGCACATATACTGTTACAGAACTTGGCGTTACTGCAAAAATTGGTGGTTTGACAAACTTCAATGTGATTGACTATGGTACAAATGGTCAACCTGTGATGCCTAAATTCGTTTACGATATGGTCAAAGGAGCCTACGATGGCTTTACAATTGAGGGTGATTATAAGGTGGGTGATGTGCTAAATATTCTTGTATTATTCGATAAAGATTGGAATTCAAGTATCCTTATAAATGTGCAAGAGGCTGGTACAAATCCAACACCAACCCCAACCCCAACACCTGGTGGAGATATTACATTATATTATGTAAATAATACCAATTGGGCTACAGTATATGCCTATGTATGGCCAACTGGCGGAGAAGGTATTTTGGCTTGGCCTGGGGCTCCTGCAACTAAAACAGATATGACTGTAAATGGTTATGATGTATATTCATACACTTTTGAGTCAACTAAAGCTGATAACATTATTTTTAACAATGGTAGTGGTGGAAGTGGAAATCAAACAAGTGATTTATTAATTGATGCTGGGAAACATTATTTTTATGATGGTGCTTGGTATGCTTCGCTTAATTTTGACGCAGAAGAAGGAGGTACAGGTGAATTTGATGATGGTATAGTTATAATTAACGGAATATGTTACGAACTACAATCTAATAACACAGCAAAAGTTGTGTATTTGAGAGATAAAAACGGTGAACGTATTGATTACTCCGGTAATATTGAAATACCATCAACTATAACTTATAAAGAGAAAACTTATTCTGTTACAACAATAGGAGCAAATACTTTCTTAGGGTCTGAACTTACAGAAATTGAAATTCCTGCTACTATAACTACCATGGAGAGTGATGCTTTTTGGGGAACTAATTATCTAACTTCTATAAATTATTTAGGTACAGTAGATCAATGGGCAGAAATAGAATTCGCAGATGAGCACTCTAATCCAATGCGTTCGGATGCTACGTTTTATATAAAAGGTGAAAAATTAACTACAGTATCAATAGAAAAAGCAAGTGTAGTAAAACAATATGCTTTTACTTATAATAGTTCTATTATTAGTGTTAAATTAGGAAATAGTGTAATAGAAATACAAAAAAGCGCATTTGAAGGTGCTACTAATATAGAAAGAGTGGAAATTGGTGAAAATATATCAAGTATTGGTAATGTTGCTTTTAGGTATATTAACGCTCTTTCTGAATTAACAATTCATGCAGTAACAGTACCAACTTTAGCGTCAAATTGGAAACCACATGATTATATTCATTTGTATGTTCCTTGTGAATCTCTAGATTTGTATAAGAATGCACTTTATTTTGTGTATGAAATTCAATGTATTTCCAATGAAGGAGATGGTGAGGATCCAGAAAATCCTGATACACCAGAAAATCCTGATACACCAGAACCGGAACCAAACCCAACTCCAGATCCTAAACCAGACCCAGCAGTGCCTGCATTCATTGTAGCAGGTAATGGTGGTAGCGACGCTACAGGTATATGGTGTAATGGTATTGAATGGAATCCTTCTGCAGAAGCGAATAGAATGACTGATGCCGATAAAGATGGTATTTTTGAAATCACATATTCTAATGTGCCTGCTGGTACATGGAGCTTTAAAGTGGTAGTGAATACTGCGCCACAACAATGGCTTGGAGGAGAGTTTCTAGATAAAGTAAATTCTTCAGCAGGCTATACAATACAAAATGGTGGAAATATTGCCTTTTCACTATCAAATGCTGCAGATGTTACAATTAAGATAGATTCTGCAGATGGCAAAATTACTCTTACCACTCCTTCTGGAAACTTTGGAAAAGTAAAAATAGACTACTTCTCAGTAGCAAATACTGATGAATGTTTGGTAGAAAATAGATTTACTGCAGCAAATAACAATACTCTTAAATATACAGTAGATATTCAAGTTTCTGAGGAATATGGTTTGGGTTATGCAGCTTTCAGAATATTAGGAAATTGTAACTATGCTGTGTATGAAAATAGTCTTCTAGTGGAAGTTACTGAATCTGGAAAATATGAAGTTACTATTGTATTCAATGGTGATTATGAAACTCCAGAGTTCACTATTACTTATGTGAAACAAGGTAGCACAACAGAGCCAGATACTCCTGTGGGTCCTGATACTCCTGTAAACCCAGACGAGCCAGATACTCCTGTAAAACCAGAACCTGAGCCAGAACCAGTGGTGGCAATTAGAGAACTAATGTTACAACCATTTGAAAGAATCCTTCCAAAAACCTCTACTAGCACTGTAGCAACATTTATACTTGAAAATGCAAGTACAGCAACAGTAAGTTTAAGTGGTATGGATGCAGACTTCTTTGAAATAGGTGAACAAGATATTACAGAAGGTGAATGCTCTGTACAAATAATGTTCAATCCATTTGTAAAAGGAGTTTATTATGCTACATTAACTGTTACTACAGACGATAATGTAAGCCTAAGCATAGACTTTGCGGCAGTGGCTGGTGATGTATCATTTGACCCAGGTGATGTGCCAGAACTAACCCCAGACCCAGTAAACCCAGAAACTCCAGAAGATAATCCAAATGTATCTGTAGAAGAAGTTTCTGCAGTGGTAATTTACGCAAAAGAAGGTACTGTGTACTCAGAAGTAGATTTTGAAATCTACGACCTTGCAGGTGTAAATGTTACAAAACTTAATGGTTCATTACAAGGTGTTTATATAGTGAAAACAGCTGATGGCAACCGCCTAGTAAGTGTTTGGTAAAAGAAGAGAAATATTTAAAATATATAGATTATGAAAAGATGTTATTCATTATTAATTGCTCTGATTGGTGCCATAAGTGCACTAATGGCTGCAAATACACAACTATTCTTAGTTGGTGGTTTCTCTGGTTGGGGTTTTTCACCAGAGAATGAGTTGTCGACTACAGATGGGGATTATTATGTGGCAACATACTCTAAAGGTAGTGAAATAGAGCTTTCTGGTGACTTCAAGTTGGCAGACCCTACTTGGAATATCCTCAACTATGGTGGAGCTTTAAGTGTGGAAGCTGGTAAGTCTTACACTTTAGTAAAAGGAGCCGGAAACCTTAATGCAGTAGGTAAAATAAAGATTACTAAGATTGAATTTACAGTATCTACAGCTACACTTAAAATTACAGGTGCTACTTCTGCAAATCTATTTGACCTCTCTAAAGACCAAGGAGTTTCATTGGCAGAATTTTCTAGTGCCAATGGAGAGAAGTTTGTTTCTAAATTATCTTTCAAAGGTAATGGTGTTTACACAGGTACATATACAGTTCCAAATTATGAATTCTATTTAAAGATAGGCGGTGATGGAAACTTCAACACAATCGATTTTGGTTGGAATGGGAATTACATTGTTTTAGGAGAGTCATATATACTGAAAAAAGGTGAAATGCAATTTGCAGCAGTATATCCAGAAGAAGGCGATTGGAAAGCAGGCGATGTGTTTGATGTAAAAGTTACTTTTACGTCAGATTGGACTGCAACACTATTGCTTACAGAAAGCACTGTAACTCCAGAACCAGAGACAGAACCAGAGCCAGAACCAACTCCTGTTCCTGAGATTATAGATATAAAAGTGTCTTCTTTCCCATATACAGAAGTGGGTCAAAGTAGTACTGCTACAGCAACATATACACTGGTAAATGCTACTAGTGCTACTGCAACCCTTACTGGCACACATGCTAAGTATTTTAAAATACTATCTCAAAGTGTAACAAATGGAGAAGGAACTGTAGAAATTCAATTTACACCAGATTCAGAAAATAAATTTGATGCTGTATTAAATATTACTTCTGGTAGTGTGACTGTAACTAAAAGCATTAGAGCTTTTGGTATAGAGCCAGCGCCAGTGCCAGATCCTGTAATTAGCAATATCCAAATAGCTTCATTTGGTCAAGTGTTAATAGGTGAAACAAAGACTCTTGTGGCTACTTATACCATAGAAAATGCAACTAGTGCTACAGCGTCTATTAGTGGTGCGTATGCTAGCTACTTTAAAATACTTTCTCAAAGTGTAACAGGTACTAGTGGTTCAGTAGTAATAGAGTTTGCTCCTGAATCAGAAGGTTACTTTAAACCTACATTAACTATTACCTCTGGTAAAGTAAGTGAGAATGTAACTCTTAGTGGTTTGGGTATAGAACCTGAGATAATTATTAGCAATATTCAAAAACCAAGTTTTACAGGCGCAGAAGAAGATAAAGTTTCTACTGCCAAAGTAACATTCTCATTGGAGGGAGCTAAAACTGCTACAGCTACAATAAGTGGTGCAGATGCGTCGTACTTTAAAGTACTTTCTGTAAGTGTAAATGACGGAGTGGGTACTGTAGAAATGGAATTTGCACCAAATATCTCTCGTAAATATGATGCTACACTTACCATTACTGCTGGTAAAAAAAGTGAAAGTATTTCATTTAATGCTATTGCAGATGAAGCTCCTGTAACTCCTGCAATTAAATATTTGAAGGTAGAAGAATTTGCAATAGTAAAACCCAAAAATTCGTCTTCTGCTAATATAACATTTACACTTGTTGAGGCATCTTCACCAACTGTAAGTATAAGCGGTACAGATGCGGAATTAGGTTACTTTACTTTAGGAACAACCTCAAGAGAATATAATACTCAAGATTATACCACTCCTATCACCTTTACTCCTAAAGTAGCGGGTGCATACGAAGCTACTATAACAGTGAGAACAGCAGAAGGATTGACTGCAATCATAGATTTTGTTGCAGTGTGTGAAACTGCAACTTATACTCCAGTGGTGGATAAAAAGGTAACAATTTCAAACCTTAAAGTACCAGCATTTGATGCTACACAGGTGGGAAAAACTTCTTTTGTAACTGCTACATTTAAAGTACAAGGTACCACATGTGCCACAGCTGAAATAAGTGGTGAGAAAGCAGGTTCATTTAAAGTAGTTTCTGAATCTGTAACAAATGGCAATGGTGAGGCAAAAATTAAATTTGTGCCAAACAAGGAAGGCGAATATAATGCTACCTTAACTATTTATGCTGGTAATGAAACAGTTACTGCAAATCTAAAGGGTAAAACCACTGCTGCTCCAACTCCAGACCCAGGCGATGACCCTAGTGATGATCCATCTGATGACCCTGTGCCAGGTCCAGGTGAAGAACCAACCCCTGACCCAGAGCCTGAACCAGAACCTGATCCATATCCAGAGTATCCTGTTATAGGTTATCTTTACATAGTGGATTGTGAAAATGATCGTTACGATGAAATCGCTAAATATGAGCCAATATCTGATGATGATATTGAATATTTCTTAGTTCCAGAAAAACTAGAACAAAAGATTTATGGTTATGATATTTACAAGTTTGAGGTGCGCAACCCAGAAGGAATTAGAGTTTGGAACAAAGATGATGTTTACAATAGTACTTTTAGCGGTTGGTATACATTCGACGATTATGAAGGTGTAGATATCTCTAAAACCCCATGTTATGCAAAAGAGGTTTGGTATGAAAGCATAGAAGATGCGATGACATGGCGTGTGGTTTATGAATTTGATAATTATGATGAAGCTGTTATTGAAAAAATGCAAGCGGATTCTAATGGTGTACTTGTAGCTACTTTTGAAGCTGTAGAAGAAGGTGACTGGAATGATGGTTTTTACTTTTGTTTAGGTGACAAAGAAGATCCTATTATGGAATTAGGTTTAACTAAGTTAGGTAATTTCTTAGATGAAAACAAACGACAAATACCACAAGGCTTCAAAATAAATATCTATTTAGATGATTCAAACTGGGAAACAGAATTTAAATATTATTATGAGTTACTGCCTCTTGGCGACCCTTGGGATAAAGGTTATATAGACTTAGGTCTTTCTAGTGGTTTATGTTGGGCTACCCATAATCTAGGAGCAAGTGAACCAGAAGAAGAAGGTAAATTCTTTGCTTGGGGTGAAATTGAACCTAAAGAAAACTATTCATATATTACATATAAATGGGCAAATCTACTTGAAGACAATGAGTATATTAAGTATGTAACAAAAGAGAGATATGGATTTGTTGACCTTAGAACTACACTTGGCCAAGAAGATGATGCTGCAAATGAAATTCTAAAGAGTAAATGGCATATTCCAACTTTGCAAGATGCAGAAGAACTACTTCGTGAGTGTACTGTAGAAAAATTAGAATACAAAGGTGTGGAAGGTTATTATATTAAAGGACCTAATGGAAACGTAATCTTCTTACCAGCGGTAGGAAAAATGGTAAAGGAAAACTACGAGGAATGTACTGATTGTGGTAAATATTGGACTTCAACTTTGCACGAGGATTATCAAGATCAGGCTAATGTTTTATTCTTTAATAATGTCTGGAGTCTTGAGGTTAATAAAAATCCTCGTAGAGAAGGCTTACCAATTCGTCCTGTAATTCATAGAGACTATGTGGCAATAGACGAGGTGCCTGCAATAGCAGTTTATGCAAAAGAAGGTACTATTTATTCAGAACTAGACTTTGAAATCTTTAACCTATCTGGTATTAATGTTACACATTTAAATGGTTCACTAGAAGGCATCTATATTGTGAAAACAGCCGATGGTAACAGATTAATCAGTGTGTGGTAATTTTTTAACAAAGCAATTTTTTACATAAATTAAATACAAACAATATGAAAACAATTAAAAGAATTTTATTTCTAGTAGCTGTGGCTCTAGGTTTAGCTTCTTGTGGAAGCAACCACGTGGATGTGGCTGAAGAGTTTATCACAAACTTCAATACTGGTAACTACGATAAAGCAAAAGAATATTGTACCGAAGGTGCAAAATCATTAGTTGATTTGGCTGTAAGTTTTAAACATAAGCCAGTTGAAGATTGGAAAACAGAAATTGTAAGAGATTCTGTTTTTGGCGATGATTCTGCTGCTGTATGGTATATCAATGCAAAAGGCAAAGAAGATAAAATTGACTTAAAGAAAGTTGATGGTGAGTGGCTTGTAGATGTCAAAAAATAATATGGATTTTCTTATTATTCTTGGTGTCTTGTAGCACAGATACAAAGGCACCAAGGGTAATAATTAACCAAACAATAGAAAATGGTGACATCGTTCTTCGCAGAGAAGACGGTTTTGTTTCAACAATGTTTTCTACTGTAGCTTCCACTGGTGGGGTTTTCTCGCATATAGGAATAGTGGTGGTAGATTCTGTAGGTGAAATAAGTGTTCTTCATTGTGAAATGGAAGAAACAAAAGAACCAAGTTCTGTGCGCATCGAGTCAATAGAAAACTTTTTAGCTTTGGCAGATACTTTTGCTGTTTATCGGCTAGAATATCCGCTAGAGGTGAGAAATGAAGTTATTAATAAGGCTTTGATGCGATATGCTCGCGGAGCACGTTTCGACTTCGATTTCGATAACACTACAGACAGTCTGCTTTACTGTACTGAGCTTGTTGCAAAGTCGATTAATGACACACTAGGTGAGGATTTAGTCAAGCCTACCAAATCAATTGCAGATAAACTAGTGTTCTCGCTAGACGATTTAACCAAACACTGCAAGTTAATAAAATAAGAATTACCAAAGTTTTTGAATTCCCAAATACTTTGCTACGCCCCAAGGATGGTTTCATCTCATCAGATAAAAGTACTAATGTACATGCGAAGCGGTTGACTCTTTCGAGCAAACCGCTTTTATATTGCGTTGCACTTGCCCTGTACTTGTCCTGTTTTGTTGTTGAACTTGTTCGCTACTTGTTCGGTACTTGTTCGGTTTGTGGACTTAAAACGAGTTCCAGAGGGTGTCGTTTGGGGTAGGGGCTTCTACGTGGATGAGTTCTTTGGAAACAGGGTGGATGAACTCAACGCTTCGGGCGTGAAGGCTAATGCTTCCGTCGCGGTTTGAACGTTCTGAACCGTATTTAAGGTCGCCTTTGATTGGGCAACCCATAGCGGCAAGTTGGCAACGTATTTGGTGATGTCTGCCAGTGATCAGGTTTACTTCTAGCAGAGTGTAGTTGTCCGATTTGCCTATTACTTTATAGTTCAGTTCTGCGCGTTTTGAGTTTGGTTTTTCTGTAGGGTAGGCGTACGATTTGTTTTGTTTTTCGTTGCGCACCAGATAATGCACCAATGTGCCCTCGCTTTGCTTTGGAGGGTTTTTCACGATAGCCCAGTAGGTTTTCTTTATGTCGTGGTTTTTGAGCATGTTGTTGATGCGTTCAAGGGCTTTGCCTGTTTTGGCAAAGATAACCACGCCACTCACAGGACGGTCTAGGCGGTGTGTGAGACCACAAAAAACATTGCCAGGCTTATTGTATTTTTCTTTAATATAAGCCCTCACAGTTTCCACAAGTGGTGTGTCGCCAGTCTTGTCGCCTTGCACTATCTCGCCACTGCTCTTGTTTACAATTATAATATGATTGTCTTCGTATATTGGTTGCATTTTAACGTCCTTTTACCGCTTCGTAGATTAAAATTCCGGCTGCTACCGATACGTTTAGAGATGAAATGTTGCCGTTGATAGGAATGCTAACGTGCTCGTCGCAAAGTTCTAGGATTTCTGGTGAAATACCAACGTCTTCTGAGCCCATTACGATGGCTATAGGACCACTGTAATCTGCTTCGGTATATGTTTGTGTTGCCTTTTCTGATGCGGCAAATACTCTAAGTCCACACTCTTTTAGGTAGTTTACCATGGCAGCAAGATTGTGCTCTCTACACACTGGAAGTGAAAGAAGCGCACCTGCCGATGTTTTGATTGCGTCTGCATTGATAGAAGCGCTGCCTAGCTGAGGTATCATAATGGCATCTACGCCTGCGCACTCGCAAGTACGAGCTATAGCACCAAAGTTTCTAACGTCAGTTACACCATCTAGCACCACAATGAATGGACATTTTGCTTCTTCATAAAGTTGTGGGATAAGGTGAGTGATGCGTTCGTAAGCTACTGGTGAGATAAATGCAATAGCACCTTGGTGATTTTTATTTGTAATGCGGTCTATCTTCTCTACAGGAACACGCACCACAGGAATGTTTCTTCCTTTTACTGCTGCAAAAAGCTCTTGTGAAAGTTCACTTTGCATATCTTTTTTAAGCAGAATTTTGTCTATCTCGTGACCTGCTTCTATGGTTTCAATAATGGCACGTATGCCAAAAATCATTTTGTTGCCTGGCTCTTTTCCTGCGTTGTTTCCTCCACCACGATTGCCACGCTTAAAGTTGTTTTTTTTGAAATTGTCTTTGTACATAGTTTTATAATATAAGAGGCACCTTTTAAGCCAAGATGCCTCAGTGTTTTTATTCTTGAGTGCCGTTTAGTACAGCCATAATCTTTTCTTCTAGTTCTGCTGCAAGCTCAGGATTGTCTTGAATTAGGCGTTTGCAAGCATCACGACCTTGAGCTAGTTTGCTATCGCCGTAGCTAAACCAAGAACCGCTTTTCTTAATAATGCCAGTTTCTACACCCATGTCGATGATTTCACCTGCTTTAGAAATGCCTTCGCCAAACATGATGTCGAACTCTGCTTTGCGGAAAGGAGGAGCAACTTTGTTTTTCACTACTTTTACTCTGGTTTGGTTACCTATTACTTCGTCACCTTCTTTAATTTGTGTGGCACGACGAATGTCTAAACGAATAGAAGAGTAGAACTTAAGTGCGTTACCACCAGTGGTGGTTTCTGGGTTGCCAAACATTACACCAATCTTTTCACGAAGTTGGTTGATGAAAATACAGCAAGTATTTGTTTTGTTGATGCTAGCTGTAAGTTTTCTTAATGCTTGTGACATAAGTCTTGCTTGAAGACCTACGCGGTTGTCGCCCATATCGCCTTCGATTTCTGCTTTTGGAGTAAGTGCTGCCACAGAGTCTATAACGATGATGTCGATAGCTGAAGAACGGATAAGTTGGTCTGCAATTTCTAGGGCTTGTTCACCGTCGTCTGGTTGAGAAATGAATAGATTTTCTACGTCCACGCCTAGTTTTTCTGCATAGAAGCGGTCGAATGCGTGTTCGGCGTCGATGATAGCTGCGATGCCTCCTGCTTTTTGTGCTTCTGCAATAGCGTGAATTGCAAGAGTGGTTTTACCAGAAGATTCTGGACCAAATATTTCAATCACTCTACCACGTGGATAACCACCCACACCTAGTGCTGCATTCAGACCAATTGAACCAGTAGGGATGACAGGTACGTCAACAACACGATTGTCACCAAGTTTCATAATGGTACCTTTACCGTGGTCTTTTTCAATTTTGTCGATAGCCATTTGTAGGGCTTTCAACTTGTCAGCATTGATTTGCTTTTTTTCTGTTTCTTTTTCTGCCATTTTGCTTAATTTTTAATGATTAATAATAAGATGAATAACATTCAACGAAAAGCAAAGATAGAAAATAAAAATGACAAAAAAAATAGAGGGTGCACAAAAAAATGAGCACCCTCTGTATATAGAATTTATCTATTTATTAGTTGTTTTCTGGACGTAGTTTACGAACAACTGCACCTGCTTGCCACATTTCGCTTTCGCGTAGAGCTGCAAGTTCTTTTTCTAGACCTTCGCGGTAGTCTGGTTTAGAGTTTGAGTCGATAGAACGTTGTGCTTCTTCACCAGTTTTAACACTGTTGTAAAGGTCTCTCATAACTGGTTTGATAGCATCGTGGAAAGGTCCCATCCAGTCTAGAGCACCGCGTTGAGCTGTAGTAGAGCAGTTTGCATACATCCAGTCCATACCGTTTTCTGCGAATAGAGGCATTAGTGATTGGGTAAGCTCTTCTACAGTTTCATTGAATGCTTCTGATGGTTCGTGACCGTTTTCACGGAGTACTTCGTATTGAGCAAGAAGTAGACCTTGGATAGCGCCCATTAATGAACCACGTTCGCCTGTTAAGTCTGAGTAAACTTCTTTTTCGAATGTGGTTTCGAATAAGTAACCAGAACCAACACCGATACCTAGAGCTACAGTACGTTCCATTGCTTTACCTGTTGCATCTTGGAAGATAGCGTAAGAAGAGTTTAGACCTCTACCTTGTAGGAACATTCTACGAAGAGATGTACCTGAACCTTTAGGAGCGATAAGGATAACGTCTACGTCTGCTGGAGGAATGATACCTGTACGTTCTTTGTATGTGATACCGAAACCGTGAGAGAAATAAAGTGCTTTACCTGGAGTAAGGTTACGTTTTACTACTGGCCATACTTCGATTTGAGCTGCATCAGAAAGAAGATATTGGATGATAGTACCGCGTTGACATGCTTCTTCAATGTCGAATAATGTTTCACCTGGAACCCAACCATCAGCGATAGCTTTTTCCCAAGTTTTGCCACCTTTACGTTGACCTACGATTACATTGAAACCATTGTCTCTTAGGTTTAATGATTGGCCTGGGCCTTGTACACCGTAACCGATAACGGCGATAGTTTCATTTTTTAGCACTTCGCGTGCTTTTTCTAATGGAAATTCTTCGCGGGTAACAACATTTTCAATTACACCGCCAAAATTCATTTGTGCCATAAGTGTTTATATAATTTAAGTTAATTTATTTTTTAGGTTTGCAAAGTTACGATTTTTTTATTTAACTCAAAGATAATTAGTTATTTTTTATCTTCCCAAGTTAAAATCGTTTTGCAAATACTTCTTCCTTTTTCATTTTTTAGGTCGAAATAGTGCTCATTTCCTCTTTCTTCCTTGTAAATTTCAATTGTTTCACCAAAAAGCACTTCTTGAAGGAAGTTGATGTCAAATCTTTTGATTTGTCTGTCTTTAAAGTCTTCAAGGTTGTATGTATCTATCTGCCATTTGATATAGCGAGCACTGTTTGCATGAACGTTGAAGTCTATGTCTGAGCATTTTACCTTGATTTCATCTGCTTTTTCTCCTTTTATTTCAAGGATTTTTGCAGGTCTGTTCATGTCGTTCTTTTCTGGATTGATAGGAGCGTCTTTAAATGGAGAATCTAGAAGGTTTATTGGTCTTCTGGTTTGTAAATTTATCATAGACCAGTATGAAGTAGCTTGTGCAATCACTTCTCCGCTTTCGTCATAAACTCTAAAGTTACGTGTAGAAACTATTGCACCTATATCTTCTATCCAAGTGTCAATTTTTATGGTTGAATACATCTTTGGGTATTTAAAAATATCCATTGCAAAGCGTGATAATACCCATGTAAAACCCATTTTGTGTAGGTTGTCAACACCGTAATCTTTGTCGTGACTAGCATATCCAGATGAATCTAGCACATACATAAAGAATGTAATAAGATTGGCTTGTGAAAGGAAATCTGATTCACGTGGAGCCACAGGAATTGTAATTGTGTGTTTATTCATTGTTCGTTAATATTATTTCTTGTTATGATTAATAAATTTTATACGTTAATTTCTTAAAATCTATTTCCGCTCATCGCAATATCGCATTTTTAAGTATAAAATTTAACTCCTCACTCCTAACTCCTCACTCCTAACTCCTCACTCCTCACTCTCTTGTCTTATCTTGTCAATATTTGCAAGCATATCAGAAAGTCGTTCGATATTGCTGCGGGTAACGGCAACGCGGCCAGAACGGATGAATTGTAGCACACCGATGCTTTGTTGAAGTTCGTCAAACATTTCTTGTGTTTCGGTGTAAAGACCAGTTTTTTCTAGCACGATACAGTTTTCTAGTATTTCTAGGATGCGAGCGTTGTATTTTCTAATAAGGGTTTCAATGCCGCCCATAGCAAGAACTTTTTCGGTAGAAATTTTGAAAAGAGCAATTTCTTGGAAAACAAGTTCTTCGTCGGTGTTGTAATATGCTTTGATAACGTCGATACGTTTGTCTATTTGTTTAACAACTTTTTCTATAGTGTCTTTGTCGGTGTTTACAGTGATTGTAAACTTGTGAATGCCTTTAAGGGCAGATGGTGACACAGAAAGTGTTTCAATGTTTATCTGACGTCTAGTGAAAACGATGGTTACTTGATTAAGCAAACCTGGGGTGTTTTCTGAGAATATGGTTACTGTATATAATTTCTTTTCCATAGAGTTCTTTAAGTTTAATTAATCAAGATATTTGTTACTGAGCCTCCTGCTGGAATCATAGGGTAGATAAGTTCTTTCATATCTACGTTTACGATAAGTAGGAATGATTTGTCGTCTGAAAGCATTTCGTTGATAGCACCATCTAGTTCTTCACGCTCGTTTACAAGGCGAGATTTAATGCCGTATGCACTTGCAATAGTGGTGAAGTCTGGGTTTACTAGTGGGGTAGATGAATAACGCTGGTTGTAGAACAATTCTTGCCATTGGCGAACCATGCCTAAGAAGTTATTGTTCATAATAATCATCTTAATGCCAAGGTTTTCTTGCATAATGGTGCCAAGTTCTTGCATAGTCATTTGGAAACCACCGTCGCCACAGAATAGGCAAACTGTGCGTTCTGGTGCAGCTATTTTTGCACCGATAGCTGCAGGAATACCAAATCCCATTGTACCTGCACCGCCAGATGTTACCACGCTGCGTTTTTCTGTGAATTGGAAATATCTGATAGCAGCCATTTGGTTTTGACCAACGTCTGTTACAAGGATTGCTTTACGATTTGTAGCGTCTGAGATTTTTCTTACCACTTCGCCCATTTTGATAGGACCTTCGGTAGGGTAAACTTCTTTGTTTATTACGCTATCGTATTCTTTTTTGTCGTATTCGTCAAATGATGCAATCCACTCTTTGTGTTCGTTTTTATTTAGCAGTTTTGTTACGGCAGGAAGTGTTTCTTTTACGTTGCCAAGGATAGCCACGTCTGCTTTCACGTTTTTGTTTATTTCTGCAGGGTCGATATCGAAATGGATTACTTTTGCTTGTTTTGCGTATGTGTTAAGGTCGCCTGTAATACGGTCGTCGAAACGCATACCAATGGCAATAAGAAGGTCGCATTCGTTGGTTTTAATGTTTGGACCAATGTTGCCGTGCATACCAAGCATACCTTTATTTAAAGGATAGTCGGTAGCCATAGCGCTTTCGCCAAGCATAGTCCATGCAGCAGGAATGTCTGCAATTTCTAGGAATGCTTTTAATTCTTCTTCGGCTTTGCCAATTGTTACACCATGACCAACAAGTGCAAGTGGTTTTTTAGCATTGTTGATTAGTTCTGCTGCCTTTTCTGCTTTTTCTGCTTTTAGTGGCAGGGTAGGAATGTAGCTTCTAATAAAGTTACATTTTTCTGGTTTGAAATCCACCAATGCAGTTTGTGCATTTTTAGCAAAGTCTAGTACCACAGGACCAGGTCTTCCGTTGTTTGCGATATAGAATGCACGTGCCACAGCCCATGCTATTTCTTTTTCGTCGCGAATTTGGTAACTCCATTTTGTAATAGGTTGAGTAATACCTACCACGTCTATTTCTTGGAATGCGTCTGTACCTAACAAAGATTTACCCACTTGACCTGTGATAACCACAAGTGGAGTGTTGTCTAGCATAGCGTCGCCAATACCTGTAATAGTGTTGGTTGCACCAGGACCACTAGTTACAATACAAACACCTGGTTTGCCAGATACACGTGCGTAGCCTTGTGCAGAGTGAATTGCACCTTGTTCGTGTCTGGTTAACACATACTTAAAATCGTTGTAGAAATCGTACATAGCATCGAATACTGGAATGATAGCTCCACCAGGGTATCCGAAAATGGTATCTACACCTTCATTTAATAATGCTTTGATAAGTGCCTGAGCACCAGAAATTTTTTCCATATATAGAGTATTGTTTTTGTCTTAAATTAATCTTATAGCACCTTTGTCTGCAGAACTTACAAGTGAAGCGTATGCTCTAAGTGATTTAGAAACTACACGGTTACGGTCTTTTGGAGTGAACGCATCTTTGCCACGTGCCATTTCTTTTTCTCTACGTGCTGCAAGTTCTTCGTCTGTAAGTTTTACATTGATAGTTCTATTTGGAATATCAATCTCAATAATATCTCCATCTTCGATTAGTCCGATGTTGCCACCTGATGCTGCTTCTGGAGAAATGTGTCCGATACTTAAACCTGATGTACCGCCAGAGAAACGTCCGTCGGTGATAAGGGCGCATTCTTTGCCAAGGTGCATAGATTTAATATAAGAGGTAGGGTATAGCATTTCTTGCATACCAGGACCACCTTTTGGACCTTCGTGTGTAATAATAACCACGTCGCCAGCTTTTACTTTGCCACCAAGAATGCCGTCGCAAGCTGCTTCTTGTGAGGTAAATACCACTGCTTTACCAGTGAATTTCCAGATGCTTTCGTCCACGCCTGCAGTTTTAATTACGCAACCATCTAATGCGATATTACCTTTTAAAATAGCAAGACCACCGTCTTTTGTATATGCGTTTTCTACGCTACGGATACAACCTTCTTGTCTGTCGGCATCTAGACTATCGTAATATGTTTCTTGTGAACCAAGTTCAATATTAAACTTGCGGCAAGGAGCTGATGAGTAAATATTTTTAGCAGCTTCGCTGATGTTTTCTTTTGTAATATCGTATTCTTCAATAGCCTTGGCAAGTGTAATGCCTTCCACGCGGTTTACATTTGCGTTTACAAGACCTTTTTGTGCAAGTTCGTTCATAATACCCATGATACCGCCAGCACGGTTTACGTCTTGAACGTGATATTTTGTAGTGTTTGGAGCTACTTTACATAGACATGGAGTTTTCTTTGAAAGTGCATCAATGTCGTCCATGTTGAAATCAACTCCTGCTTCTTGAGCAATAGCCAAAAGGTGAAGAATAGTGTTTGTAGAACCTCCCATAGCAATGTCTAGGCTCATAGCATTTAGGAATGCGTCGCGTGTAGCAATGCTTTTGGGAAGGATGCTATCGTCGCCGTCGCGGTAGTATTTATATGTGTTTTCTACAATAAGGCGAGCCGCTTTCATAAATAGCTCGTGTCTGTTTTTGTGTGTTGCAAGGATAGTGCCGTTGCCCACAAGTGCAAGACCGATAGCCTCGTTTAAGCAGTTCATTGAGTTTGCTGTGAACATACCAGAACAACAACCGCAAGTAGGACAAGCAGAACGTTCAATGTTTGAAACGTCGTCGTCAGAAATAGACTTGTCGGCAGACATAACCATGGCGTCGATAAGGTCTAGTTTTCTATTGTTCCATTCGCCTGCTTCCATAGGACCACCAGAAACGAACACGGTAGGAATATTTAGTCTCATAGATGCCATAAGCATACCTGGGGTGATTTTGTCGCAGTTGCTAATGCAAATCATTGCGTCAGCTTTGTGTGCGTTCACCATATATTCCACGCTGTCGGCAATAATGTCGCGGCTAGGAAGTGAGTAAAGCATACCATCGTGACCCATTGCAATGCCGTCGTCGATAGCAATTGTATTAAATTCGGCTGCGAAGCAACCAAGTTTTTCAATTTCTGCTTTTATTTCTTGACCTATTTTGTGTAGGTGAGTGTGACCTGGAACAAATTGTGTAAATGAGTTAACAATAGCGATGATAGGTTTGCCAAGTTGTTCTTTTTTCATACCGTTGGCTACCCATAATGCTCTGGCACCTGCCATGCGTCTTCCTTCTGTGCTTTGTGCACTGCGTAATTGAATTTTCATATTACCTTATATTATTAAAAAAACCTTCCAAAAAGAGGGAAGGCTACACATATATTATATATACAAAACCTACCCGTGTTAATGGCGGACTACCACCACTAAGCCTAAAATAGACACGACGACTAGATTTTGTTTCATTTTCTTATAAATTTTTGCAAAAATACTGAATATTTTTTTTATTTCACAAGAAAAAGTTAGTTTTTTAAAGTAAATAGTATTCTAATTAAAAACAAAAGTACATTCTTGCTTTTTTTATGGCGTTAGAAAATGTCTTTTTGTCTGTATTATGGCGTTTGATATGAAAAAAATACTATATTGGCTGATAGAAAAATAAACACAAATGCTCGCTACAAAAAAGTGGCGAGCATTTGAGTTTTTAGGAAATGAGTTTTATTGCTAATGTGCCGAGTTTGTAGAGAAGGGGCTTGTTTATGCAAAGAAAACGGCCGTGTTCTACTAGTTGCGAGCCAAAGCGAAGTTTGAAGTCGCGCACACCGTATGGCACGTCTGGAGTGCCTGCGCCCATGGTGTCGAAACAAGTGTAGCCCAATGATGCGGCACGCTTAATAGTCTCCCAATAAACGAGCACAGAAGGGTAGTTGTTTGGGTATTGGGTGTCGAGTCCGAACACATAATAATCGTACACAGTGTTGCCGTAGCTAAGTTGGAGCATACCAGAAACAACCTTGCCGTTGATTTTTATAAGCATGATTTCGCCTACTTTTTGGGCAAGTATTTGTGCGAAAAATTCTTTAGGGAAAATAGGCTTTTTAACCTTGTTTTTGTAGTGTGCAGAAAGAAGTTTATAAAAATCATCTACTTCGGCTTCTGTTTCTGCCATTTTTACCTCATATTCACTTTCTGTGGCAATGCGCACCTGTCTGCGGCGGCTCTCATTCATGTTTTTGAATGCTTGGTCTGCATCGGAGCAGTCTATTAGGCAGTTGAGATGAGGTCTGTATTCAAATCCGTATTTTTGGAAAATCTCTTTATACTGAGAATAGTCTGCATTGTTTCTTATTTCTACATAAATGGCAGATGAGGTTTTTTGTTTAATGTCTTCTAAAAGAGTTTTTAGTTCGCCTTCGGCAATATCTTTTGCGAGCAAAAGTCCACCTTGAATAATGGCTCGACGTGAAAAGTGTTTTTTTATGCCTTTTTCTGCTTGTATGTAACCCACCGCAAGCCCCACGAGTTTGCCATTGGAGTTTCTAACGTAGGAAAGGAATGAGTGCAAACACCTTAGCGACGAAAGGAAATTGTACATTTCTTCCGTCTGAAAAGCATTGGAATATGGGCTTTCGTCCAATAGCTCCTGCCACTCGATTGAGGTTATATTGCTCATTAGTTTTTAATAAAATTATTCGCTCCGCTCATGATTTTGCGCCCGCTCGGCAATGCTTAAGCAAGCTTATCATTGCTCTCTCTTACTCGCAAAATTCCTCATTCCTCATTCCTAATTATCATAATTCTTTTTATAATATTTTTAGCATTTTGCATCACAAACTCCTTCCACCATGCTAGGCTTGAGTCGCTCCAACGTTGTGGGTGGGTGGTAATCATAATGCGGGTAGGAAGGCTACCGCCAATAGCTGAAATAATATCATCAGAAGAATGATAAACTTTGCCTTCACGCACCCAAATATCTTGATACACAGGTATTTTGTCGCGAACACTCACTTTGTATCCGTCCCACATCATACCGGTGTCTGTTAGATAAAATAGCCCTGAGAAATCTATATCAAAATAAGGTTCGCCAATAATGCCAAGTGCTTTGTAATCGTATTTTTTCCAAAGGTCTTTGCCATCGTATTTGCTGGTAGGTGCACCATGCATACAAATGGTTTTCACAGGATAAAAACCTCTAAAATATTCAAGTTTTTCCTTGAAGTGTTCGTATGCTTTATCCACATCGCCATCGAACAGCGACATATCTTCGTAGTGATAGCCCACTTCGTGACCTAAAGCAGCAATCTCCTTAATTTTATCTGGCTGATTGCTCTCTGGTATTACCCTAAAATAATAAGTAGAATTTATACCCAATTCGTTCTCTATCATGGCAGTAGCCACAGAATTGTCCACTTTTAAATCTACATCGTGACGCAAAACTATAAATTTCTCAGCCAGCGAATCCAATTTATTTAGGTATTGCTCAAAAGTATAAAACTCATAACCAGCATTTTTAAATGCCACAAGTAGTTCTCTATATTTTTTTAAGGTAAAATCTTTCATATCTGTGAATATCTGTGATTTTTTATCCTTGCAAATATAGTAAAAGAATGGAAATTTTACTCGCCTAAAATTGTATAAAATACAGATTCTAACAAAAAACACTTATCTTTGCACCTTGAATTCAAACTATTTACGATGAAAAAACTTTTTCTTGTTATTGCTACTTTGTTGTGCGCTGCAAATGTATGGTCTGCTTATAGGGTAGAGGTTGGAAGTTTGTTCTATATTCTAGACGAAACAAATAAAACTGCGTCTGTTACTAAACCATATGGAAAAGATATTAAGGAATATTATGCTGGTGAAGTGTCAATTCCATCGTCTATTACCTACGATTCTGAAACTTACACAGTTACTAGTGTCGGAAATTATGCTTTTGAAGGTGCAGTAAATTTAACTTCTATTGAAATTCCAACTACTATAAAAAGATTTTATGATATCAATGTATTTAAGGGTTGTGATAAACTTGTTAAAGTAAATTATTTAGGGACTATAGATGATTGGGTTCAAATAAGTTTCGACTTTTATACATCAAATCCAACATATTTTTCCAAAAATCTTTATATAAAAGGTGAGTTGGTTGTAGATGCAAAAATAGAGTCTAGTATAATAAACAAGGCCGTATTTGAAAATTGTTTATGTATAAAGAGTGTGGAAATAGGAGAAGAAGTTGCTAGTATTGACGGAAGTGCATTTGAAGGCTGTAGTAATATTGTATCCGTTAAATGGAATCCTAAGAAAGCTCCTTGTGATACAGGTGTTGCTCAGCGTTTCTTTTCTGATGCAAGAGAAAGTATAGAGTCTTTTGTTTTTGGGGATAAGGTAGAGGAAATTCCAGAAGGTTTATGCGTGGGAATGAAAAAACTAAAAGAGATAACTATACCTAAAAGTGTTACTTCTATAGGTGGTGTAGTTTTTGTTGGGTGTAGTGGTTTAACTTCTATGATTATACCAGATAATGTAACTTCTTTGGGTAATTATTCATTTGATGAATGTACTTCACTTGCTTCTTTGGTTATAGGTGATAATGTTAAGACTGTAGTTTTAGGAGATTGTATAGGACTAAAATCTATAGTAGTGGGTGAAAGTGTAGAGAAAATAAATCTTTCTGGTTGTACAAGTTTGGAGAAGATAGAATGGAATGCAATAAATTATACTGAAGAAATAAGACTCGCAAAGTTTATTTCTAAATTGTCTTCTGTAGTATTTGGTGACAAGGTAAAACATATACCAGCATCTTTCTTTAGTCAATTAAATTATTTAAATGAATCACTTAATATAAGTGAGATAACCATTCCAGAAAGCGTGATTTCTATAGGTGAAGATGCATTCTATGGTTGTGAAAATCTAACCAAAGTAAATTATTTAGGCACAGTGGACAAATGGGTTGAGATAGATTTTGTAGATGAATATTCAAATCCAATTACAGTTTCAAAATTTTATATAAAAAATAAATTGGTGGAAGAGGTAGAGTTAACTTCTGCTAGTCGGGTGAAGAATTTGGCATTTTATAAATGTGCAAGTCTAAAATCTCTAAAAATAGGAGATACTGTGGAGTCAATAGGAGAAAATGCATTTTACGGTTGTACTGGTTTAAATTTTGTAGAGATAGGCAGTGGGGTACAAAAAATTGAGGAAAATGCGTTTGAGAAGTCTAGTTCTATCAACTCAATTGTCTGGGGAGCTAGAAAATGTGAATGTTCAGAACCTTTTGATAGTAGTTCTCCTTCTGTTAAGTCTTTTGTATTTAAGGAAGGTGTAGAAGAAATACCTGACCTTTTATGTCTGTTTATGGGAGGTATTCAAGAAATAGTAATTCCAAAGTCTGTGACTAGTGTGCAGTCGCATTCATTTCCGAAGGATGGTGCCTTAAGAACTGTGGTTTGGAATGCAAAGAATTGTTCTGATATATCGAGACCTTTATTTTCTAGAATGCTTCTAGATGAAGAAGGCAAAATGGATCATGTTATCACAAATAAAACTATTACTTCGTTTTCATTTGGAGATGAGGTGGAGTATATTCCAACAAATTTGTGTTATGGTATAGAAAATATTGAGAAAATTAACGTTCCTAGTAGTGTGCAAACGATAGGTGAAAAAGCTTTTTATGGATGTAAATCTTTATACGATGTAACAATTGGCGAAGGTGTAAAAGAAATAGGTGATAGTGCATTTTATAATTGTGTGAATATAGAAAAAGTAACATCATATCCCGTGTCTGTGCCTAAGGTAAACGATGGTATGTTTAATGCTAGTATGATAAATGGTTATCATTACGCAATATTATATGTGCCATGTTCTTCTATGAAGGAGTATCGTAAAAATATAGTGTTTGGTAAGTTTAAAATTATTCGTTGCACAGATGGAACAGAACAAGATATTGTAGATATTACTGAAATACTTTCTGATGCAAATATTACAATCTCTGAAGGAAAAATTTTGTGCGAAGGTAAAGAACTGTCTATTTACAACATAAAGGGTCAAGATGTAACTTCTTTAAATGGTGCTTTACCTGCTGGGGTGTATGTACTTCAAATAGGTGAAGAAAGGGTGAAAGTGAGAATGTAGCAAATATACTAGAAAATTAATATTTTGTAAAATCTTTGTAATCTTTTGTTTAAAATATATTTTTTTGCTTGTTTTCTCTGCTAAAAATGTTTAAGAGAAAGCAGGCAATTTTTCATTTTATATACTTTAGAGTTGTGATTCAAACGTTTCCTAGAGAAACAGATTATAGTATATAAAATAAATGAAAATGAAAAAGTTTACTCTATTTTTAATTCTATTGCAAATATTTGTTTTTGAGACTATTGCTCAAGAAAAACTCTATGTTTGTGAAAATGGTGGCAATTATACAGAATTCTTCATTTCTGATATTGATAGTATTGTTTTAGCACCCGATGCCGAGCCTTATACACCAGATAATGATTACAAAGTTTTTTCTATAAACCCTGTAGATAGAGTGTTGTTCTCACCTGGTAATTTACAATATTATCCTAGAAGGAAAGAATGGCGTTTTGCTCCTGATCAGACAGCTCATGTGGGGAAAGAAAATGAGAATATTAGTCCTAATTATAGTGGTTGGATAGACCTATTTGGTTGGGGTACAGGTGATGATCCTACAAAAACATCTATGTCTTACGATAGTTATTCAACCTTTGTAGATTGGGGCTCTAATAAAATAGGCGATGATGAACCTAATACATGGCGTACACTATCGTTGAACGAATGGGAATATTTACTTCACTCTCGTGAAAATGCTTCAGATTTAATAACTGTAGGCCGTGTAAAGGGCAATAATGGTGTGATTTTACTGCCAGATAATTGGGTTTGTCCAGATGATGTGGATTTAAAGATTGGTTTTAGTTCGTATGAAGAAGGGTATGCAAGTTTTCAGATAATTTCTGAGCCTATGTGGGAAAAACTAGAAGCTGCTGGTGCTATATTTCTACCTGCAATTGGCTATCGAAAAGGCGTAACAATCAACGAATTGCAAGAGAGTTGCCGTTATTGGGCTGGATATTGGCATATGACTACCTCTGCTGGAATGTTTTATGCCAATGCTATGGAGGCAGAAATTGCATTTACTTTCCCATACGATGGTTTGGCTGTTCGCCTAGTTTCTACTCAAACATTCTAGTAAGAAACAATTAACTCCCGCACCTTATATAAAAAAAAGTGTGGGAGTTTTTTGTATATTTTTTCTCTTTTAATTCATTTATCCATAACTTTTTTATAAATTTGCAAAATTTTAAGGGAGTAGTAAAAAAGTATGGAATTAAATAGTAAATATAGTCCTGCTGAGATAGAGCAGAAGTGGTATGAATATTGGTTAGACAACAAACTTTTTGAGTCTAAACCAGATGCTCGTGAACCATATACAGTGGTTATACCTCCACCAAACGTGACAGGTGTGCTTCATATGGGTCACATGTTAAACAACACTATTCAAGATATTCTTGTGCGTCGTGCTAGAATGACAGGCAAAAATGCTTGTTGGGTACCTGGTACAGACCATGCTTCTATTGCTACAGAAGCAAAAGTGGTAGGTCGTTTGGCTTCGCAAGGTATTGCGAAAACAGATCTTACTCGCGAAGAGTTCTTGAAACATGCTTGGGAGTGGACAGACGAACACGGTGGTATTATTCTTAAACAATTAAGAAAACTTGGTGCTTCTTGTGATTGGTCTCGTACTGCATTTACTATGGACGACCTTCGTAGCGAAAGTGTGCTAAAAGTTTTCTGCGACCTTTATGGCAAAGGCCTAATTTATCGCGGTGTGCGTATGGTAAACTGGGACCCAAAGGCGCTTACAGCACTTTCTGACGAAGAAGTTATCTACAAAGAACAACAAGGTAAACTATATTACCTACGTTATATGATTGAGGGTGAAGATGGTTACGCAGTGGTTGCTACTACTCGTCCAGAAACCATTATGGGTGACACCGCTATGTGTATCAACCCTAACGACCCTAAAAACACTCACCTAAAAGGTAAAAAAGTAATCGTTCCACTTGTAAATCGTGTTATCCCTGTGATAGAAGATGAATATGTGGATATTGAGTTTGGTACAGGTTGTTTAAAAGTAACTCCTGCACACGACGTAAATGACTACATGTTAGGTGAGAAATACAATCTTCCTTCAATTGACATTTTCAACGATAATGGTACTATTTCTGAAGCAGCTGGTCTTTATGTTGGTATGGATCGTTTCGATGTTCGTAACCAAATCGAAAAAGACCTTGAAGCAGCTGGACTTTTAGAAAAAGTAGAAGCATATACAAACAAGGTGGGTTGTTCAGAAAGAACAAACGTGCCTATCGAACCAAAACTTTCTATGCAATGGTTCTTGAAAATGGAACATCTTGCTAAGATTGCTTTGGAACCAGTTATGAACGACGATATTATGTTCTATCCTGCTAAGTATAAAAATACTTATCGTCACTGGATGGAAAATATCAAAGACTGGTGTATTAGCCGTCAGCTTTGGTGGGGTCACCGCATTCCTGCATACTTCCTTCCAGAAGGTGGTTTTGTGGTAGCTGAAACAGCAGAAAAAGCATTAGCTGAAGCTAAAAAGAAAACAGGAAACGAAAATCTTACAATAGAAGACCTACGTCAAGACGAAGACTGCCTTGATACATGGTTCTCTTCTTGGTTATGGCCAATCTCTTTATTTGATGGTATTAATAATCCAGATAATGAAGAAATCAATTATTACTATCCAACAGCCGACTTAGTGACAGGTCCAGATATTATCTTCTTCTGGGTGGCACGTATGATTATGGCTGGTTACGAATATAAAGGTGCAATGCCATTTAAAAATGTGTGTTTCACAGGTATTGTTCGTGACAAGATTGGTAGAAAAATGAGTAAATCATTAGGCAACTCTCCAGACCCACTCGAACTAATTGAAAAATTTGGTGCAGACGGTGTGCGTATGGGTATGATGCTTGCAGCTCCTGCTGGTAATGATATTCTATTCGACGAAGCTCTATGCGAACAAGGTCGTAACTTTAATAATAAAATCTGGAATGCTTTCCGTTTAGTAAAAGGTTGGAAAGTAGATTCTACTATAGAACAACCAGAATCTGCACGACTTGCAGTGGAATGGTTTGATGCAAAACTTGCAGAAACAGTAGCTGAAATCGACGACTTATTCAAAAAATATCGTTTGTCAGAAGCTCTTATGGCAGTGTATAAACTATTCTGGGATGAGTTCTCTGCTTGGTATCTAGAAATGGTTAAACCAGAATACCTAAAAGCAATAGATGCTGTTACATACGAAGCTACAGTTTCTTATTTCGACTCTCTACTAAGACTTCTTCACCCATTTATGCCATTTATCACAGAAGAATTGTGGCAAGCACTTGCAGACCGCAAAGCAGGTGAAAGTATTATGGTAGAACAAATGCCTGCAATTAAAGAAGTAAACAAAGAACTTCTTGCTAAATTTGAAAAAACTAAAGAAGTAGTTTCTGGTATTCGTACTATTCGTCTTCAAAAAAATATTCCAAATAAAGATGCACTTAACCTACAAATTGTAGGTGCTCACGACGGTAGCTTAGATGCTCTTATTGTGAAGATGGCAAATCTTTCTTCTGTAGAAAAAGTAGAAGAAAAAGACGCTACAGCAGCTGGTTTCCTAGTAGGTGCGGTAGAATATGCAGTGAAGATGGAAGGCAGAATCAACGTAGAAGAAGAAATTGCGAAGATGGAAAAAGAAATTGTTTATCTTCAAGGTTTCCTTAAAGGCGTGAACGCAAAACTTTCTAACGAACGTTTTGTGGCAAATGCTAAACCAGAAATTGTAGAAAACGAACGTAAGAAAAAAGCTGATGCCGAAGGTAAAATTGCGGTATTGGAAGAATCAATAGCGAAATTAAAAAATTAAAATATAAATATTATGAGCACAGAAATTAAACTGGCATACGGTGAAAAAATACCGTTAGAGATGCACAAAGTACGTATTGTACAAAAACTTAACTTACCAAAAGTAGAAGATCGTTTAAAATTTATGAATGAAGCAGGTAATAATACCTTCCTTCTTCAAAATAGAGATATCTTTATGGATATGCTTACAGACTCTGGTGTAAACGCTATGTCTGACAGACAACAAGCTGCTATGCTTATTGCTGACGATAGCTACGCAGGTTCTGAAACTTTCAACCGCCTTTCTGCTCAAGTAGGTAAAATGTTTAATACTAAATACTTCCTACCTGCTCACCAAGGTCGTGCTTGCGAAAATATCCTTGCAGAAGCATTTGTTAAACCAGGTCAAACAGTTCTTATGAACTTCCACTTTACCACTACAAAAGCTCACATTACACGTATGGGTGGTACTGTAGAAGAACTTATCGTAAAAGAAGGTCTTGATCCACACGATTTAAGTCCATTTAAAGGTAACTTCGACCTAGATCTTCTTCGTGAACGTATTGCAACTCTTGGTGCTGAGAATGTAGCATTTGTTCGTATCGAGGCTGGTACAAACCTTGTAGGTGGTCAACCACTTTCTATGGAAAATATGCTTGCTGTGGCTGATATCTGTAAACAAAACGGTATCTTAACAGTATTAGACGCATCTTTACTACAAGACAACTTATATTTCATCAAAGTGCGTGAAGAAGCAGCAAAAGATATGTCTATTGAAGACATTACTTTAAAAATTGCTAACGCAATGGATATTATCTACTTCTCTGCTCGTAAACTTGGTTTCGGTCGTGGTGGTGGTATCGCTATGCGCGACGAAGAAATCTGCTTAAAAATGAAAGAATTTATTCCACTTTACGAAGGTTTCTTAACATACGGTGGTATGTCAGTTCGTGAAATGGAAGCTATCACTGTAGGTCTTCAAGAAACTATGGACTTCGATATCATTTCTCAAGGTCCTCTTTTCATTGAATATATGGTGAAAGAACTTCAAAAAGCTGGTGTGCCAGTGGTAGTTCCTGCAGGTGGTCTTGGTTGCCACTTAAATGCTAGTGAAATTGTTCCTCACTTAAGCCATGCAGAATATCCTGCTGCTGCTCTTGCTGCTGCTATCTACATTGCTAGTGGTGTTCGTGGTATGGAACGTGGTACTCTATCAGAACAACGTAACCCAGACGGTAGCGAACGTTATGCAGAACTAGAACTAGTTCGTATGGCTATGCCACGTCGTGTTTACACTCTATCACAAGTTAATTACGCTATTGACCGTATTAAATGGGTTTACGAAAACCGTAACCTTATCGGTGGCCTAGAATTCTACGATGAACCAAAAGTTCTTCGCTTCTTCTTTGGTCGTCTTCGTCCAACTTCTGATTGGCAAGAAAAACTAGTAGCGAAATTCCGTGAAGATTTCGGTGAAAGTCTATAAAATGATTTTTCTTAATTAAAAAATACGTAGAGAGTGGTGCAAAAATGTGCTACTCTCTACTTTTTTGAAGAAAAATGCATTTTTTTTGTAAAAAAGTTACTTTAAAATTTGGTAGAACCAAAAAAGTGTGCTATCTTTGCATCGCAATTGAGGAACAAAACAACTCAAAAGGGCGATTAGCTCAGCTGGTTCAGAGCATCTGCCTTACAAGCAGAGGGTCGGCGGTTCGAATCCGTCATCGCCCACAAAAAGAAGCAAATCAAAAGATTTGCTTCTTTTTTTATTATCCACCCTTCTACTGCGCCATATTTGAGTCAATTTTTATTTCATATACTACTTTTCTACTTGTAAAATTAACTTTCATCAATATTTCTTTCTATTTATGCTAAAAATTGTTATTTTTGTATGATAATATAAAATTGTATGAAAATAAAAATAATTTCTATAGTAACTATTGTGCTAGTATTAGCATTAAGCGGTTACCTCTATTTTCAATTCTATTTTGTATTTGGTGAGGGTGTTAAATCTGGTGAATTAAATTACCTTGTAAAAAAAGGATATGTATTTAAAACCTACGAGGGAAAATTAATTCAAAGTGGTTTTAAAGCGCAAGCGCCAGGTACAATTCAATCTTATGAGTTTAAATTTTCGGTAGAAGACCCTGCAATAGCAGATTCGCTAATGCGTTGTAGTGGTAAAAACGTTGAATTACACTACAAAGAATACCTAGAATCACTTCCATGGCGCGGAGTAAGCGAATTTGTTGTAGATAAAATTCTTTCTGTACAATAACTTTAAACTACAAAGCAAAAATGATTCTAGAGAAAGAACTTTTTAAGGCGGGTAAGATAAATAAGACTCACGGTGTAAATGGTGAGCTTAATTGCGCTGTAAATGCAGACACAATAGACAAGGCTGAATATATGGTCCTAGATATGGATGGTATATTTGTGCCTTTCTTTATTTCTAATATAAGAGTGAAATCACAAAATGCTGCACTTATTACATTAGAACACATAGAAGACGAAACAGAAGCTCGCAAACTAATAGGAAAGGATATTTACCTACCAATCGCATTAATGGAAGAGGAAGATATGCTTTCGTATGAATATTTTGTAGGTTTTACAGTGGTAAATGCCGAAGAAAAACTTGGAGAAATTTCTTTTGTAGATGACCAAACTGTAAACATTTTATTTGGAATTAAAACCGACGACGGCGAGATTTTACTACCTGCAGTAGAAGATTTCATAGAAGAGGTTGATAACGAAAATAAAATTCTATACACAAATTATCCTATAGAATTGGTGGAATTAAATAAAAATTCCTAACTTTGTATGTTACTTAATTAGAATTGTTTATTAAACTGAAATATTATGAGTATATTAAGTGAACGCTTAGCACAATATGATGTGCCTCAAAAAGCAAAAGCAGCCGGAGTTTATCCTTATTTTAGACCAATTTCATCAGACCAAGACACAGTGGTGCAAATTGATGGAAAACCAGTATTAATGTTTGGTTCAAACAGTTATCTAGGTCTTACAAATCACCCTAAGATTAAAGAAGGCTCTATCAAAGCTGTTGAAAAATATGGTACAGGTTGTGCTGGTTCTCGTTTCTTAAACGGAACATTGGATATTCACATTGAACTAGAAGAAAAGCTTGCTAAACTTGTAGGTAAAGAAGAAGCTCTTGTTTATGCTACTGGTTTTACAGTGAACTCTGGTGTAGTTCCTTGCCTTGGTGGTAGAGAAGATTATCTTCTATTAGACCGCTTAAACCACGCTTCTATTATCGAAGGTTCTCGTTTGAGTATGGCTAAACAATTCAAATATCGTCACAACGATATGGAACAACTAGAAAAGTTCCTTCAACAATGTGAGCCAGACAAAATTAAACTTATTGTAGCAGACGGCGTTTTCTCTATGGAAGGCGACTTAGCAAAACTTCCAGAAATGGTAGATTTAGCTAAGAAATACAATGCTTCTATTATGATTGACGAAGCTCACTCTCTAGGTGTATTCGGTGAAACAGGTGCAGGGGTTTGTGAACACTTTGGTGTACAAAACGATGTAGAGTTAGTAATGGGTACATTTAGTAAATCTCTTGCTACTATCGGTGGTTTCATCGCTTCAAACAAAGACGTTATCAACTTCCTAAAACACAATTCTCGTACACTTATTTTCAGTGCTAGTATCACTCCTGCTGCTGCAGGTGCAGTACTTGCTGCTCTAGAAGTAATGGAAGAAGAAAAATGGCGTCAAAAAGCATTATGGGACAACACTCACAGAATGCTTCAAGCATTTAAAGACAAAGGTTTCGAAACAGGTCACACAACCACACCTATTATTCCTCTATATGTACGTGACAACGAAAAAACATTCCGTTTAACTCGTATGCTTATGGACGATGGTGTATTCGTAAACCCAGTGGTTTCTCCTGCTGTACCATCTCAAGATACTCTAATCCGTATCTCTCTAATGGCTACACATACATTCGACCAAATCGACGAAGCAGTAGAAAAAATTGCTAAAAACGCAAGACTGCTAGGTATTATTGAGTAATAAACTACTAAATATATGATAAAAGTCCAATCCGAAAGGTTTGGACTTTTTTTGTTGCTCTATTATAGGGTTAATTGGCAATTATACCATAAAAAAAACATATCGGTGAAGCCACCGATATGTTCTAAAATGTATTTTGAGAGTGTTTTTTACTTCTTACTCCAATTATCTTTTAAAGATACTGTGCGGTTAAGAATTAGTTTTTCGGCTGTTGAGTCTTTGTCAACTGTGAAGTAACCCACTTTTAGGAATTGGAAGTGGTCGCCTGCTTTTGCACCATCTAGGTGTTTTTCTACAAGGGCTGTTTTCACTTCTAGTGAGTTTTCGTTTAGTAGGTCGTGGAAGTCGCCATCGTAAGATGCTGGGTCTTCTACTTTGAATAGACGGTCGTATAGGCGCACTTCTGCTTCTATATAGCCATCTTTGTCTAGCCAGTTGATTGTACTCTTAACTTTGCGTTTGCTGCCTTCTGTGCCACTCTTGGTGTCTGGGTCGTATGTACAGTAAACTGTGGTTATATTGCCTTCTGAGTCTTTTTCGCAACCTGTACATTGAATAATGTATGCTCCTTTTAGTCGCACTTCTCTACCACCAGGGGTAAGACGGAAGAAATCTTTTGGAGCGTCTTCCATAAAGTCGCCTCTTTCAATAAAGATTTCGCGTGAGAATGGCATTTCGCGTGTGCCTGCGGTTTCGCAGTCTGGGTTGTTTTCTGTAACCATATATTCTTTTTCACCCTCTGGGTAGTTTGTGATAACTAGTTTTACAGGGTCGAAGATAGCGCTCACACGGTGTGCTTTTGGTTTAAGGTCTTCGCGGATAGAGTGTTCTAGAAGTGACACGTCTATCATACCATCTACTTTGGTGTAACCAATGCGGTCGATAAAGTCTGCAATAGCTGCAGGAGTATAACCTCTACGACGAAGACCGCAAATAGTAGGCATACGAGGGTCGTCCCAACCTGCTACCAATCCTTCTTGTACTAGTTGAAGCATTTTACGCTTACTCATTACTGTGTAGCTAATGTTTAAGCGGTTGAACTCATATTGGTGAGGTCTGTAGTCGGTATCTGCAAATTGGTCGATAAACCAATCGTATAGTGGGCGGTGTACCACAAACTCTAGTGTACAGATAGAGTGGGTAACGCCTTCGAAATAGTCTGATTGACCGTGTGCAAAGTCGTACATTGGATATGCTTTCCACTCAGTGCCAGTACGGTGGTGTGGGTGAGTGGTGATAACACGATACATAATAGGGTCGCGGAAGTGCATATTTGGTGATGCCATATCAATTTTAGCACGTAGCACCATTGCACCATCTGCAATCTCGCCAGTATTCATTTTTTGGAAAAGTTCCAAGTTTTCTTCTACTGGTCTGTTTCTATATGGGCTCTCTGTACCTGGAGTGGTAGGAGTTCCTTTTTGTTTTGCAATTTCTTCTGCGCTTTGTTCGTCGATATATGCTTTACCTTCTTTAATTAATTTAATAGCAAGGTCCCATAGTTGCTGAAAATAGTCTGAAGCATAATAAACGTTAGCCCATTTAAAGCCAAGCCAGTTGATGTCTTCTTGAATAGAATCAACATATTCTACGTCTTCTTTTGTAGGGTTTGTATCGTCGAAACGTAGGTTACAAATACCATTGTATTTTTGAGCAATGCCAAAGTCCATGAAAATAGCTTTAGCGTGACCAATGTGTAGGTAACCGTTTGGTTCTGGTGGGAAACGAGTTTGAATACGTCCGTCGTTTTTGCCCTCTTGTAGATCTTTTTCTACTATTTCTTCAATAAAATTCAACGATTTTTTTACTTCGTTTTCCATAAATTATTTAATTATACCGCGTTCTGAACTTTTAATAAAACTTACAATATCTTCTCTTTCTTTGCTTTCTGGAATGTTTTGCTCAATAGCCTCTAGGGCTTGAGTGGTGTTTAGACCAGAAAGATAAACATAGCGATAGCTTTCTTGAATAGCGTTCATTTGTTCTGCTACGAAACCTCTACGACGAAGTCCTACTATGTTTAAACCCATATATCCAAGTGGTTCTCTACCCACCATCACATATGGAGGAATATCTTTGGTAATTTTGCTACCACCTTGTACCATAATGTGTGCGCCTAAGTGGCAGAATTGGTGTACAAGTGTGCCGCCGCTAACGATAGCCCAGTCGTCAACAACTACTTCGCCTGCAAGTTGGGTAGCGTTGCCAATGATAATTCTATCGCCAAGTTTACAGTCGTGAGCCACGTGAGCGTATGCCATAATTAAGCAATGGCTGCCCACAATTGTTGTGCCTTTTGAAGCTGTGCCTCTGTTTACTGTGGCACATTCACGAATAGTGGTGTTGTCGCCAATCACTGCTGTGGTTTCTTCGCCCACAAACTTAAGGTCTTGTGGAATGGCAGAAATAACTGCTCCAGGGAAAATGTTGCAGTTTTTGCCAACTCTTGCGCCAGAAAGCACTGTGGCGTGAGGATAAATATGTGTTCCGTCACCGATAACAACATTTTCGTCGATATATGCAAACGCATCGATGGTTACATTTTTACCTATCTCTGCATTAGGGTGTACGAATGCTTGTTCTGAAATCATATTATATTATTTTATAAGTTTTAAAATTTCTTGAGCCACGAATGTGTTGTATCCGTGACCTGGCTTTTCAGCCACAATTTTTCCTTTAATAGGTAGGCCAATAAGCGATAAATCTCCAATAAGGTCTAGAAGTTTATGTCTTGCTGGTTCGTTTTCCCATTCAAGTGGGCGGTGGTTTAAGTAACCTAGGTCTTCCACTTCTATAACAGGCACGTTTAGTTTGCCGCAAATGTCTGTGATAGCTTCCTTAGAAAGCGCTTGATCGTAGATAACAATTGCATTGTCTAGGTCTCCACCTTTAATAAGATTGTGTTGAAGAAGCAGAGCAATTTCTCTAACGAACACAAATGTGCGAGCAGAAGAAATTTCTTTGTCGTATCCATCAAAACCGCAGATGCTTGCTGTTTGTTTTTTTAGGATAGGAGAGCCAAAATCGATGGTTACTTCTGCTGTGAAATCTTCGGCAGGAAGAAGTTTAATGCTAGAAGTACCGTTGGTGAAAGTCATCTCTTCTGTTACTTCAAAGTATTTTCTTTCTGCATCAAGTTCTTTTTTACCAACCTTGGCAATGGCTTCAACTACATATTTGGCACTGCCGTCTAGGATAGGCACTTCTGGTGCGTTAATTTCAATAATGCAGTTGTCGATGCCGTGAGCCATAAAGGCAGACATAATGTGCTCAATTGTGCTCACTGCAGCTTCGCCTTTTTTTAGCACAGTACCTCTTTCTGTTGCAGATACATATGTGGCAATAGCAGGTATCTCTGGTGCACCTTCTAGGTCGATGCGTTTAAAGATAATACCTGTGTTTTCTTCTGCAGGAAGGAAATTAGCCTCAATATTTAACCCTGTGTGAAGGCCTTTGCCAGAAAGGGAAAAAGGTTCGTTTATGGTAAATTGTTTACTCATTTATTAAGAGCTTCTTTTAATTCTTTAATTTGTTTTTCTAGTTCGTAAACTGTTTTACTTAAATCTGGAAGATTACGATAAACAGCAAATGAACGTTTGTTTTTCATAGCAGGAATAGCTACTGCACCTTGATAAATTTGTCCTGGTTCTGTGATTGATTTGCTCACTCCAGAGAATGCACCTATTGTGGTGTTGTCTGCTATTTGGATATGGCCAGAAATACCTACCATACCAGCTATGATACAATCTTTGCCCACTTTTGTAGAACCTGCAATGCCAGAGCATGCTGCCATAGCTGTGTTTTCTCCTATTTCTACATTGTGAGCTATTTGTACTTGGTTGTCTATTTTTACACCTTTTCTTAAAATAGTAGGACCCATGCTACCACGGTCTATAGTGGTGCCTGCACCTACTTCTACATTATCTTCTATGATAACATTTCCATTTTGTGGCATTTTGAAGTAACTTCCGTCAGGATTTTTGGCAAAGCCAAAACCATCGGAACCAATCACTGAGTTTGCGTGAATAATACAATTAGCTCCCACCACACAGTCGTTGTACACTACCACAGAGTTATAAATTTTTGTGCCTGCACCCACTTTTGCATTGTCGTTTATAGAGGCGTGAGAGTAAATCTGTACATCGTCTTCAATCACCACATTCTCGCCAATATATACGTATGCACCTAGGTACACGTTTTTACCAATTTTTGCTGAACGTTCTATTTTTGCAGTTTTGTCTATGCCTTTTTTATGAGGCTTGTGTTTTTCTGCAAATTGAAGAAGTTTTGCTAGAGCCAAATATGCGTTAGGCACTCTAATTAGAGTGGCATTAATAGGTTTTGAAGGTTTGAAATCGTTGTTTACCAAAACAATACTTGCGTTTGTTTCGTAGATATAACTTTCGTATTTAGGGTTGGCTAAAAACGAAAGTGTACCTGGTTTTCCTTCTTCAATTTTAGAATAATTGCTTACAAGTACGTTTTGGTCGCCCTCTACGGTACCACCTAATAATGTTGCAATTTGTAAAGCTGAAAACTCCATAATTTATTGCTAAAAATTGGGTAAAAATAATAAGTTTTATTTTTAAATCAAAATCTATAACCCTCTAACGTAACAAAAATAGAATTTAGATACTTTTTTAGAAAGTAAATCTAAATTGAACATGTCTGAGGCTTGTGAAATACTCTTTGTGCTACCATCGCCATAAAGAATATCTATACCAGTTTCACCTTTACTATATAGGTGGTTTGAAACTATTTTTTGTGCTATAAGAAACTCGGCATCTTCTCTACTTAAACTCAACTTAGCTTCTATTTCTTCTAGTTTATTGTTTAAAACCTCTTCTTCGATAGGGTCGTTAGATATTTCTAACTTAAATATATTTCTGTTTATAATTCCTCTACTTAGTGTAGAAAGGACTTTGTCTGAATGGTTTTCCCATACTTTCATGCTCACCCAAATATCGGTGTCGTCGAGGGTGGTGAATAGGGAAAGGTTTTCGCAAGTGATTTTCTCTGGTTGTTGTTTTAGGAAATACATTAAGTTGTCTGGCGCAAAAATGTTTTCTCCTTTTTGTACAAGGTATCTAGCACGCTCCAGAGTTTTGCAAAGCATAAGTTCTGCAGCAAAGGCAGTTTTATGCAAATACACTTGCCAATACATTAGGCGGCGGCTCATAAGGAAGTTTTCTATTGAGTAAATACCCTTGGCTTCAACTACAAGTTTGCCGTCTTTGATGTTTAGCATTTTTATAATTCTGGCAGAACCAATATTACCTTCGCTCACACCTGTAAAGAAACTATCACGTCTTAGGTAGTCTAGGCGGTCCATGTCTAACTGACCAGAAACTAGTTCGTGAAGGAACTTTTTGTGGTAAGTATTCTTTAAAATGCTTATGGTAAGAGATAGTTTACCACCAAGTTCTTCGTTGAGTTTTTCTATTATGGCAATGCCAATGTCTTCGTGAGAAATGTCTTTATAGAAGAAATCTTCTAGTGTGTGTGAGAAAGGACCATGACCCACGTCGTGTAGAAAAATAGCTGCGTAAACTGCTTCTGCTTCCTCTTGCGTGATATCGTTTCCTTTGTTTTGAAGGGTTTTAATCGCTTCGGTCATTAGGTATAGTGCACCCAATGAGTGTTGGAAACGAGTATGTTGTGCTCCAGGATAAACATAACATGTAAGACCTAATTGTTTGATACGAGTAAGGCGGTGCACCATTGGGTGTTGCATCAAATCGTATATTAGGTCGCATGGTATTGTTATGAAACCAAATACAGGGTCGTTTACTATTTTTCTTTTGTTCAAAGTGTATTTATATTTAGTTATTAAATTACGTAGGCTTCGCCTCCGTGATTTTTGGCTGCACCTCGGCAAATTAAGTAAACTTATTTGCTCTCGGTTTGCGCAAAAATTCCTTTCTTAGCAAGTAGTGCATCCATTTCTTGTTGCACTTTTAGTGCTTCTGCACGTGCAACCTCTGCAAAGTTTTCTGTGCTGTCTGCATAAATGATCGCACGAGAAGAGTTTACTAAAAGACCGCATTCGTCGTTCATACCAAATTCTGCAACTGCTTCTAGGCTACCACCTTGTGCACCAACACCAGGAACAAGAAGGAAGTTGTTTGGAATGATTGCTCTAATATCTTGTAGCATATTAGCTTTTGTAGCACCTACTACATACATCATGTTGTCTTCGTTACCCCATTTTTTAGAGGTTTCAAGTACTTGTTCAAATAGTTTTTTGCCAGTTTCTTTGTCTTCTGTAAATTGGAAGTCGAAAGCACCTTTGTTTGAAGTAAGAGCAAGAAGAGTTACCCATTTACCAGGGTAGGTAAGGAATGGAGAAACGCTATCTTCACCCATATAAGGAGCTACTGTAACAGTGTCGAAATCCATATTTCCAAAGAAACAGCGAGCATACATAGCAGAAGTGTTGCCAATGTCGCCACGTTTTGCGTCAGCAATGATAAATTGGTCTGGGTAGTTTGCACGAATGTATTCTACTGTGCGTTCTAGCACTTCCCAACCTGCAATGCCTAGGCTTTCGTAGAATGCAAGGTTTGGTTTGTATGCTACGCAAAGGTCTGCTGTGGCATCAATGATAGCTTTGTTGAAAGCAAACATAGCATCTTCGTCCTCGAATAGATGCTCAGGAATTTTATTTATATCTGTATCTAAACCAACGCAAAGAAATGATCTTTTACGTTTGATGTTTTCAAAAAGTTCTTGTCTTGTCATAATTATAAAATTGTTTAAATTTAACTCCTAACTCCTAACTTACAACGCGCTCTCCTTCATTCTCTCTGCATTTTCGGCAATGATTAGTTTGTCGATGCAGTCTTGA
This sequence comes from Candidatus Enterocola sp., assembly GCA_045611845.1. Lineage (GTDB taxonomy): Bacteria > Bacteroidota > Bacteroidia > Bacteroidales > Paludibacteraceae > Enterocola. The sequence goes on from JAZKXZ010000028.1 coordinate 45,356, forward strand.
ATGTCGCCATTCATAAATGCGTTTAGGTTGTAAATAGTATAGTTTATACGGTGGTCTGTGATACGACCTTGTGGGTAATTGTATGTACGAATCTTAGCACTGCGGTCGCCAGTAGAAACCATAGTTTTACGACGTGATGCAATATCGTCGATGTATTTTTGGTGTTCACGGTCGTAAATCATTGTTCTAAGACGAGAAAGAGCACGTTCACGGTTTTTTGGTTGGTCACGTGTTTCTGTACATTCAATTAAGATTTCTTCTACTGTGCCTGTGACAGGGTTTTTCCACATATAACGCAAGCGAACACCAGATTCCACTTTGTTTACGTTCTGACCACCAGCACCAGAAGAACGGAATGTATCCCATTTAATTTCACCTTCGTTGATTTCTACGTCGAACTCGTCGGCTTCTGGAAGTACTGCTACTGTAGAAGCTGAGGTGTGAACACGACCTTGGGTTTCTGTGGCAGGTACACGTTGCACACGGTGTACACCAGATTCATATTTCATAATACCATAAACGCCCTCGCCAGTTACGTTGAAAACTATTTCTTTGTAACCACCAGCAGTGCCTTCGTTGGCATTGGTAACTTCCACTCTCCAACCTTTTGACTCGCAATATTTGCTATACATTTTGAAAAGGTCGCCAGCAAAGATAGCTGCTTCGTCACCACCAGTACCACCACGAATTTCCACAATCGCATTTTTTGCATCTTCTGGGTCTGAAGGAATAAGAAGAATCTTAATTTCCTCTTCCATAGGAGCCACTTGTGGTTCTAGTTCGTCAAGCTCAGCCTTTGCCATTTCGCGTAGGTCTGGGTCGTTTTCTGTTTCTAGAATTTCTTTTGCTCCAGCTATATTTTGAAGTAGAGTTTTATATCTGTTACCTGCATTAACAATTTGTTCTAGGTCACGATACTCTTTGTTTAGTTTTACGAAACGTTTCATATCAGATATCACAGCAGGGTCTGTGATAAGGGTAGAAACTTCCTCAAACTTATGATATAAACCTTCTATTTTTTCTAATAATGCAGACATAAATTAATATTCAAATGTTCCTTTTTCGCTTTTAATAGTTAGGTGTGTGTGGTCTGATGCTTCTACACGACCCACAATTTGAGCGTCTATACCAAATGATTTGCTTATTTCAATAACTTCAGCAGCAAATTCTTCTGGTAGATAAACCTCAAGACGGTGTCCCATATTAAACACTTTATACATTTCTGCCCAATCTGTGCCAGATTGTTCTTGAATAGTTTTAAATAGTGGAGGAATAGGGAATAAGTTGTCTTTAATTACGTGAACATTTTCTACGAAGTGTAGAATTTTGGTTTGAGCACCACCAGAGCAGTGAACCATACCGTGAATTTGTGGACGTAGTGCGTCTAATAATTTTTTCACAACAGGTGCGTATGTACGAGTTGGAGAAAGCACTAGTTTACCAGCATCGATTGGACTACCTTCTACTTCGTCGGTTAGTTTTAAACCACCAGAGTAGATTAGTTCGTTTGGTACAGCAGCGTCGTAACTTTCTGGATATTTTTCTGCTAGATATTTAGCAAACACGTCGTGACGAGCAGATGTTAAACCATTACTACCCATGCCGCCGTTGTAAGATTTTTCGTATGTTGCTTGACCATAAGAAGCAAGACCTACGATAACGTCACCAGGAGCAATATTTGCATTGTTAATAACGTCGCTACGTTTCATACGGCAAGTAACGGTGCTGTCCACGATAATGGTACGAACAAGGTCGCCTACGTCTGCAGTTTCGCCACCAGTTGCGTAAACGCCAACACCCATTTCACGAAGTTCTTCTAGAAGCTCGTCTGTGCCATTGATGATAGCAGAAATCACTTCACCTGGAACTAAAAGTTTGTTACGACCAATGGTAGAAGATACCAAGATGTTGTCTACAGCACCTACGCAAAGAAGGTCGTCTATATTCATGATTAATGCGTCTTGCGCAATGCCTTTCCATACAGAAAGGTCACCAGTTTCTTTCCAATAAAGGTATGCCAAAGAAGATTTTGTACCTGCACCGTCAGCGTGCATAATGTTGCAATATTCTGGGTCTCCGCCTAGAATATCAGGAATGATTTTACAAAATGCCTTTGGGTAAAGACCTTTGTCAATGTTTTTAATGGCGTTATGTACATCTTCTTTTGATGCAGAAACACCGCGCATCATGTAACGTTGATTACTCATATATCTTAATTTAATTTGTATCTATATGTGATTGTTCCCGATTGTAATGCAGCGCCTTTGCTAGCATTGAATTTAGCTTTCATAGCTGCTTTTTCAGCTTCTTTTCTTAATGAAGCATCGATGATTGTGGTTCCTAGCGCTCCTGCTTTTGCAGAAACAACATTGCCAGAGGCATCTACTTCTATACTTACCACAATTACACCTTCTTCGTTTCTGTTGTATTGTGGGGTAGGAAGACCACCATTTAGTGAACGTCCGTTCAGGCTATAACTGTGTCCGTTGCCTGTGCCACCTCCTGTGTATGAGTTTGAAGTAGCATCGCCAAAAGGATTACCTTTGTTGCCAGCTGTACTGTTGTCGCCTTGGCTAGAAGATGAGGTATTTGAGCCTTGACCAGCAGTAGAGAATGCGCCTTTTAGTGCGTTAGCAATTTGTTGCTTTTTAGCTTCTTCTGCTTTCTTTTTCTCCTCTGCAATGCGTTTTTCTTCAGCAATACGTTTAGCCTCTTCTTCTTGTTTGCGTTTTTCTTCGGCTAGGCGTTTTTCCTCTTCCTTACGTTTTTTTTCTGCTTCCTCACGTGCTTGTTTCACTGCAAGCGATTCTTCAATGTCTTGAGTTTCAAGTTCTTCTTCCACTATATCTGGTTCAGAAACTGTAGGAGGTGTGGTAGGAGTTACTGGCTCTACCTTTGGTTCTTCTACAAGTTGGTCTTCGATAGCACTTTGTGGGGCTGGTTCAAAAAGACCATCGCCAAGGTTCATATCTGTACCATAGTTTACAGAAAGACCTTCTTCTGTGTCTGGAATAATAGTGGTAATGCCTGTAAAAAGAAGCAAAAGCAGCAGCAAAGCGTGTACCACAATTGTTCCAATGGTACCAGCTATCTTACTATCGTTGTCTTTTTTATTGTTTTTCATTCTGTTTTACAGGTCGTGTTATTCGCGTACAGGACGTGTTGCAATAACAAGTTTAAATTTGTTTTTGTTCGCTATGTTTAGTACTTTAACTATTTCTCTGTATGGAACACTTTCATCTGCATAAAGTGCTATATACATTTCTGGTTCTTCAAGTACCACTTGTTGCAGAAATGGTTCTATGTCTTCAAATGCCACTTGGCGTTCTGCATTTTTGCCTTCTGCCACATAGAAATTGATATTTGAATCTATGTAAACACGTGTAAGTGGTTTGGCAGATGCTTGAGAACTGCTTTGTGGAAGAAGAAGTTTTATGGCACTAGGAGTTACTACTGTTGATGTAATCATAAAGAAAATCAAAAGTAGAAACACTAAGTCTGTCATTGAAGACATACTAAAGCTAGCACTTGCCTTATTTCTTTTCTTTAATGCCATAAAATTATTTTATAGGTTCGTTTAGTAAGTCCATAAATTCCATAGTACGGTGTTCCATTTTTTGTACCACAGAATCCAACATAGAAACTAGGAAGTTGTATGCAAAGAATGCAACAATCCCCACAACAAGACCAGCAACTGTGGTAATCATAGCGGTGTAAATACCGTTAGAAAGCACTGTGATGTCTATGTTGTTTCCTGCATTTGCCATATCGTAGAATGCTTGAACCATACCGATAACAGTACCTAAGAAGCCAAGCATAGGAGCACCACCAGAGATGGTAGCAAGCATATTGAATCCTTTTTCTAGTTTGTTGGTTTCGATATTACCTACGTTTTCGATAGCCACAAGAATGTCGTTCATTGGTTTACCAAGACGAGAAATACCTTTTTCTACCATGCGAGCCATAGGGTTGTTTGCTTGCTCGCAAAGTTTGGTTGCAGAATCGATTTTACCTTCGGTAATGTAATCTTTGATTCTGTCCATAAAGGTTTTGTCTTCTTTAGATGCTTTTTTAATGGCAACGTATCTTTCAATGAAGATATAAACTGCCATAATAGAAAGGATTAAAAGTGGAATCATAATCCATGGACCACCTTTTTTTGCCATTTCCCAATAGTTCATTTGTGCTGTGTCTGCTGCCACTTGTGCAGTGCTATCAATAGCGGTTGTAAGTGCTACGTCTGTAATTTGTAATAGGTTCATTGTTATGTTTTTAGTTTTGTTTTTTTAACTGAGCAAGGTATTGTTTAATCGTTTCTTCAAGTCCTAGGTAAAGGGCATCAGAGATAAGCGCGTGGCCTATAGATACTTCGCTAAGTGGTTGTACTTTTTCGAAGAAATAATTTAGGTTTTCAAGGCTAAGGTCGTGACCAGCGTTTACTGCAAGACCGCATTCTGCTGCAAAACGTGCAGCCTCAGCAAATGGAGCAACTGCTTCTTCTCTGCCTAAAGCATAGTTTGCTGCGTAAGGCTCTGTGTAAAGCTCGATTCTATCTGTGCCTATTTTTGCTGCTTCTGCTATAATTTCTTTGCGAGTATCTGTAAAAATAGAGGTACGAATACCATGTTTCTTAAATTCAGAAACTACCTCGATAAGAAAATCTTTATTTTTGATTGTGTCCCAACCTGCATTTGAAGTAAGTGCTTCTGGTGGGTCTGGAACTAAGGTTACTTGAGCAGGTTTTACCTCAATTACTAAGTCCATAAAAGATTTACATGGATAACCTTCTATGTTAAATTCAGTAGTTAGTAATGGTTTTAACTCACGAACGTCTGCGTATCTAATATGTCTCTCATCTGGACGTGGGTGTACTGTAATCCCCTCTGCACCAAACTTTTCGCAGTCTAAAGCTACTTGTAAAAGATTAGGAGTATTTCCTCCACGAGCATTACGAATAGTAGCAATTTTATTTATATTTACACTTAATTTTGTCATTTTCGTAAAAAATAGTTTACTTTGCAGTATCGAACTCTATATTATCAACGAGCAAAGATACAAAAATATTACCTTTTTTCTATTAATAAATGTTAGAAAGTTTTACACAAATAAAGAAAGTAGCCATTTTTGGTAGCGTTCGTAAACAGGGTTTTACAAAAGCCTTGAGAGAATTGTTTGCAGTATTAACTGCAAAGTCTGTAGAAATATTTTTAGATTCAGAAGTTAGCGGTTTTGTAGCTACTGAGATACTAACAGATATTTCTGAGTTCAAGAAACTACAAAAGGAAGATTATTCGTCGCTTGATTTGGCATTGAGTCTTGGTGGCGATGGTACTTTCTTAAGAACTGCGTACAAAGTGGGTGAGGCTGGCATCCCAATTTTGGGTATCAACCTAGGAAATCTAGGGTTCTTAGTGGACGTGCCTGGTGATGAAATTTCTGCTGCAATAAATGAAATTTTCTCTTGTGGTTTCACAATAGAAGAGCGTTCTGTGCTTTCTTTAAAAAGAAGTGATAATGAAGCTAATTCTGTGGCACTGAATGAGATAGCGGTGCTCAAACAAGATTCGTCTTCTATGATTCGTGTACACACAATCATAAACGGAGAATATCTTTGTACATATAGAGCCGATGGTCTTTTAATATCTACACCAACTGGTAGTACAGCTTATGCACTTAGCGTGGGAGCATCTATTATGATGCCAGAAAATAAGTCGTTTATGCTATCGCCAGTGGCTCCTCATAGTTTAAACTTGCGTCCTGTAATTATCCCAGACAATTGGAAAATAGAATTAGAGGTAGAAAGTAGAACTAATCACTTCTTGGTTTCGCTTGACGGTCGTTCTTCTTTGTGTACAAACAATGTACGCTTAAGCATAGAAAAGGCTCCTTATTCTGTGAAGGTGGCTAAGAGATTGAACCATACATATTTCAATACACTTCGTGAAAAACTAATGTGGGGAGCAGATGCTCGTTTGAGATAAGGTATTGTATATGAGTGTAATAAGTATGAGAAATCTGCAACGCAGAGAGCAGGTGATTTTAGGTGTCGACCCTGGTACCACAGTGATGGGATACGGGGTGATAAAGACAGTGGGGAATAAGGCTACTCTGCTTACAATGGGTGTAATCGACTTTAAAGATTGTGAAACTCATTACGACAAGCTAAACAAAATCTTTACTCGCGTTACCGAGATCATAAACGAATTTGACCCAGAAATACTTTCTATCGAAGCGCCTTTTTATGGTAAAAATGTGCAGTCGATGCTAAAACTTGGTCGTGCTCAAGGTGTGGCTATTGCTGCTTGTATGCAGGCTGGACTTAAGGTATATGAATATAGCCCTCTAAAAATAAAGATGGCTCTCACCGGTAACGGTGGAGCCTCTAAAGAACAGGTAGCAGACTTGGTTCGCCGATTGCTTTGTATTTCAAAAGAAGAACTTCCTAAAAAACTTGATGCAACCGACGCCGTTGCTGCTGCTTATTGTCATTTCCTACAGCGAGTATAAATTACTCAGCCATATTGTGATATACGTTTTGTACGTCTTCGTCTTCTTCAATCTTATCAAGAAGTTTTTGAACTGATGCTTTTTGTTCTTCAGTTAGAGTTTTGTAGTCGTTTGGAATACGTTCAAACTCTGCACTGTTGATGTCGAAGTTGTTATCTTCTAGATATTTTTGAATAGCAGAATAAGATTGGAAGTCGCCGTAGAATACGATGTTGCCTTCGTCGTCTTTATCTAATTCTTCTACACCGAAGTCGATAAGTTCTAGTTCTAGTTCTTCAAGTTCCATACCTTCTTTTGGTACGATAGAGAACACACATTTGTGGTCGAAAAGGAATTGAAGACAACCAGATGTACCTAGAGAACCACCGTGTTTTGTAAAGTAGCTACGGATGTTTGATACTGTACGGTTGTGGTTGTCTGTAGCTGTTTCTACGAAGATAGCGATACCGTGAGGGCCGTATCCTTCATAGTTTAGTTCCTTGTAATCTGCTTCGTCTTTTGATAAAGCTTTTTTGATAGCACGTTCTACGTTTTCCTTAGGCATGTTTTCTTTCTTAGCTTGTTGCATAAGCATTCTAAGACGTGGGTTGCCGTTTGGATCACTACCTGATTCACGTACAGCTATAGTAATTTGTTTACCAATTTTGGTGAAAACGCGGGCCATATTTCCCCAACGTTTCATTTTGGTCGCTTTGCGATATTCAAATGCTCTTCCCATGATATTTTTGTTTTTATTATCTGATTTTTGCGTTAAGTTTTGTTTCGTATGCTTTAATTAGGTTTTGCATTACCTTGTCAATTTGTTTGTCTTGAAGAGTTTTTTCTGCGTCTTGAAGGGTGAAGTTAATAGCATAAGATTTTTTGCCTTCTTCTAGGTTTTTACCTTCGTACACGTCGAATAAAACTACATTCTTAAGAAGTTTACGTTCTGTTTCGTATGCAATTTTTTCTACTTCTTCAAAGTTTACATTTTTGTCTAGAAGTAGTGCTAAGTCACGTTTTACTTCTGGGAATTTAGGAATGTCTTTATATTTAACAGTGCTGTTTTTTAGTTGTTTAAGTATAAGTTTCCAGTTGAAATCTGCGAAGTAAACTTCTGTGTTGATGTCGAATGCTTTAAGCAGTTTTTTGCTTACAATACCCATGCTAACAAGCACTTTGCCACCTCTTGTGCAAATGTTGATGCCTTGGCTGAAGATGTCTTCTTCGTTTTTGTTAGAAACGCAAGTTTCTGCTTTAATACCAATGCGAGTAAGTGAAGAAACCACGTATGCTTTAAGGTCGAAGAAAGAGAATTTGCGTTCTTTGTCTGCCCAAGTTGCATTAGTGTGGTTGCCTGCAAGCCACATACCTAAGTGAAGTTCTTCTGAGTATGCTGCAAGTGCGTTATCTTCTTTTGCATTTTCGCTATTGTAGTGGTAGCATTCGCCAAATTCGTACATACAAATACGGTTTTGACGGTGATTTAAGTTTCTTGCAATGCTTTCAAGACCTCCGAAAAGTAGGGTTTGACGCATTACACTTAAATCTGTGCCAAGTGGGTTCATAATTTTAACAGCGTTTTCTACTGGATAAGATTTAAGGTCGTTGTAATATGAAACCTTTGTTAATGAGTTGTTTAAGATTTCATTAAATCCAGCACCAGAAAGGAAATCAGAAACTTTGTTTTGAAGTTTTGTTGAGTCTGGTTGTTTAGAATAGCTGATAGCAGATTGAAGTGATACTCCTGGATTTACGTTGTTGTAACCATATACACGAAGGATATCTTCGATAACGTCCACGTCACGTTTAACGTCTGCTCTATATGGAGGAACAAGAAGATTTAGCTGGTCTTCTGTTTCACTTTCAATTTTAATTTCTAGTCCAGAAAGAATTTCTTTTACTCTGTCTTTAGAGATTTCTGCACCGATAAGTGAGTTTATTTTGTTATAGGTAACACTTACCTTAAAGTCTTCTATTACATTAGGATAAATGTCGATAACTTCAGATGAAATTTGACCACCTGCCACTTCTTGAATAAGTGTAGCAGCACGTTTAAGTGCGAAAAGAGTGATATTTGGGTCGCAACCACGTTCGTAGCGGAAAGATGCATCGGTATTTAAACCATGACGACGAGCTGTTTTTCTAATGCTCACAGGGTTGAAATATGCACTTTCGATGAATACTTTAGTAGTGCTTTCTGTTACGCCAGAGTCTAAACCACCAAATACACCTGCAATACACATACCTTCTTCTGCGTTGCAAATCATAAGGTCGTTTTCGCCAAGAGAACGTTCTACACCGTCTAGAGTGGTAAATTTAGTGCCTTCGGCCAATGTTTTAACAACAATTTTGTTGCCTTTAATTTTGTCGCCGTCAAATGCGTGTAGAGGCTGACCTAGTTCGTGAAGAACAAAGTTTGTTACGTCCACCACATTATTAATAGGGCGAAGACCAATAGCTAAAAGTTTGTTTTTAAGCCAGTCTGGAGATTCTGTAACTTTTACATTGTTTACAGTTACACCACTATAACGAGGACAAGCGTCTGAGTTTTCTACAGTTACATCTACAACATAGTCGTTGTTTTCTACTTTGAAACTATCCACAGAAGGACGATTAAGTGGAAGATTTAATCCTGCAGCAAGGTCGCGAGCCACACCAAAGTGAGAAATAGCATCACTACGGTTTGGAGTAATATCTACCTCAATTAGATAGTCGTCTTCTATATTATAGTATTGTTTAGCAGGAACACCTAGAGGAGTGCCTTCTGGAAGTTCAATAATGCCTTCGTGGCTGTTGCCAATACCAATTTCGTCTTCTGCGCAAAGCATACCAAAAGATTCAACGCCTCTAATTTTAGATTT
>JAZKXZ010000029.1:0-60519 GCA_045611845.1 Candidatus Enterocola sp.
TTTCATTCTACCAAATATTTTGAGAAAAATTTTCAAAATATTTTTTAGAATCATTAAACTTAAACTCTATCAAACTGTCAAAGCTTTTTGTTGTGTTGACCACTCTTGGTCGAAAAGCGAATGCAAAGGTAGAAACTTTCACCATACGCTCCAAATATTTCAGCAACTTTTTTTAAAGAAAATACAACTTTTTTATAACTGCTTGAAAATCAAGCGTGGTAAAAAATCGCTTTTCTAGGCTATTCTCGCTAATGTTACAATGATGTTACAAAACTAATTAAATAGTCTTATTATACTTTCCTAGACTTTGCATAAACTGCTTCAATTTTTATCTATAAAATACTAGATTTCTATTAAAAAGAGTAATATTTCAGTATATTTGTGCTGATATTATATACATTATTAATTAAAGACACCCCTATTTTTATGGAAAAAGAACAGAAAAAAGCAAAGTACAGTAAAGAAGAAGAGGTTGTAAACACCATTACTCATAGTATTGGTGCGGTGGGAACGTTGGTGGTTTGTGGAATTTTTGCGGTACAAGTTTATGAAAAAGGTAACGGACTAGATTTTTTAAGTATTATTCTTATGCTTTTGGGCGTGAGTATATCTTATATTTTTTCTTCTGTTTATCATGGTATTTCTCATACCAACCCTGTGAAACAAACTTTAAGAAAATTTGATCATGCTTCTATATTTTGGCATATTGCGGCATGCTACTCCCCTATTACACTTATTGCATTCTTAAGAGGTGGCGAAATTACACTTGGATGGGGAATGTTTGTGTTCTGTTGGCTTTTTGCTGCTGTTGGTTCTGCTATGCTGCTTAGAAAGGTAAAAGAGAAAAATTATTTGGAAACCGCTTGCTATGTGCTAATGGGACTTACAATAGTATTTGCTATTAAAACATTTTATGACATAGTAGGTTTCGACACTGTAATATGGGTAATACTTGAAGGCGTGGCATATATAACAGGTGCTGTGCTATATTGTGTACACAAAGTTAAATATATGCATAGCGTGTTCCATGTGTTTATTATGCTTGGTGATGCATTCCACTTTGTTGCCGTGGGCAAGATTATTTCAAGCATGCTTTAATATCTTGTTATTATGTGATAAATCGCTATAATGCGGTTCTCATATTTTACACTGTAGATTTTATAATAATACTGGGCGAATATACCATCCCCAATAACGTTCATAACTTGTAGTCCTTAAACTAGCACCCTGAAAATAAAAAGCACAAGCATTTCTTGGACGTACTCTTTCTACTATCGTGGAGCTCCAATAAACACCAAAATAATACTCTTGATCAATGTTTGTAGTAAATGGTATAAAAATACTATTTCCATTAATATTACTTATGACCTCGAAGCCTGGCACTTCATTTTTCCTTGTTCTAATCCACGTACAATTGTCTGGATTCATCAATTCTTTTATCTCTGATGCAGTAGGAATAGCCCATGTTCCACCCCAATGCACACGAGCTGCATCATCTTCAAAATCTAGTTGTGTATTTTTCAAATCTACTTTAGACGAGTATTTTTGAGGAACATATTTGGTTAATTGTGTATAATCACCGTCTTTACACAACATATAATTATCCCATGTAAATTCTTGTTTGGTTTGCACTTCACCCCATGCATATTTATCACCTAATTCTTCTGGCGAAGATGCACCAAGATTGCACGTAGCCCATTTCACAGATAGTCCTAAATCTACATATTCGTGACCATTTGCATCAAAAAAAGACTCACAACTTAATCTAACCCATTGTGCATAAAGTTCTATGTCTGAAGAAACTGTTAGTTTTGCTCCATCTTCATACATAATGCCAGAGCCATCTTCTTTGGTATTCCAACCAACAAAGCCTCTACATTTATATGACATAGGAGGTAGCTGTACCAATTCCCCACATTGGGCTGTAATTGAAGACATATTTCCATCTGCACCATTACTATTAAAACTAATTGTACATGTAAAATTGTCTGCTAATACAGGACGCACAGCAATGCCATAATAACGATTTATTCCTGTGATACGTATAGAATCTTCATTGGTAATTAAACAATATGCATAAGAATTTTCTTTCGAACTATAAAGGCTATACTTAATCGGTTTTGAATTAGCCCAGATGGCTGTATATTCATGTGTTCCATATATTTTACCATCGCAGTCGATACCTGATGCTGGTAAGAAAATACTATTGCCATTTATGTTACTTGTGACTTTGTAACCATTATTAGTAAATACCTTTTGACCTTCCCTTGTATCATATACTGCCTTTTGAGTGGTCCAAGTCCAGGTACAATTATTAATTAGTTCTTCCAATTCCTCTTTTGTAGGGATACGCCAATTGCCTCCCCAATGTACATTTGCAGCATCATCTATAAGTTCAAGTACTGTTCTATTATCTATACCATCTCCCTTTTCACCAGAGACATATTTTGTCATTTCGCTAATATCATTACTTCCAGATGGTTGGTACCACTTATATAATTTCTTGGTAAACAAGGTTTTAGCTTTAGTTGTTTCACCCCATCCGAAACGGTCTCCATTATATACTGGAGTTATTGCACTCACATTGCATGTTGCCCATTTCACAGAAAGTCCTAAATCTACATAAGCATGACCTTCAGACATTCCTGCAGAAGAATAATCTATATTACCATCTAGAGATATTGGCTCTTCATCTTTATCTACACATGAAGTAAGCACAGATAAAATAAGGATATTTAAAAGAAAAAGTAGTTTTTTCATCTTATCTATTGAATGCGATGGCGTAGAATTTGATTTGTTTTACCATGGCAAGAAGGCCGTTGGAACGTGTTGGTGAAAGGTGTTCTTTAAGGCCAATTTCGTTGATGAAATATAGCTCACTGTCAAGGATTTCTTGTGGTGTGTGACCACTTACTACGTTTAGAAGTAGTGCTAGAATACCTTTTACAATAACAGCATCGCTGTCGCCTGTGAAGATTATGTTGCCTTCTTCGTTTAATGTGGCATCAATCCAAACTTTACTTTGACAACCTTCGATAAGGTTTTCTGGAAGTTTTTTCTCGTCTGGGAATGCTGGAAGTTCATTTCCTAATTCTATAATACGGCTATATTTGTCGAACCAATCGTCGAAAATTGAGGAATCTTCGATAATTTCGTCTTGTAACTCATTAATTGTCATAACTTACTAGATTTAAATAAATTATACTATTTAAAAAAGTTTTTTCACTCGCTCAATACCTGCAATTAGGGCGTCGATTTCTTCTGTGGTATTGTATAGAGCAAATGATGCACGAAGTGTGCCTTCAATGCCAAAGTGCTTCATAATTGGTTGTGCGCAGTGGTGTCCTGTGCGTAGTGCAATACCTAGTTTGTCTAGAAGTGTGCCCATATCGTAGTGATGAATATCGCCCACTTGCATAGAAATTACAGCACTTTTGTGCTCTGATGTGCCAAAGAAACGAATGTCACCAAGATTTTTTAGTTTTTCAGTGGCATAGTTTAGCAGATATGTTTCGTAGGCTGCAATTTCGTCCATACCGATGTTTTGCACATAACGAATAGCTTCTGCTAGTGCTGTAGAACCTATAAAATCTGGTGTTCCAGCTTCAAATTTGTATGGAAGTTCGTTGAAAGTGGTATTTTCAAAGCTAACTTGTGCAATCATTTCGCCACCGCCCTGGTATGGTACCATGGCATCTAACCATTTTTCTTTTCCATATAACACACCCATTCCTGTAGGACCATAAATTTTGTGACCAGAGAATACGTAAAAATCTACGTCTAGGTCTTTTACGTTTACAGAAATGTGTGGCACAGATTGTGCACCATCGATAAGAACAGGCACATTGTGTGAATGAGCAATGCTAATTATCTCTTTTACAGGGTTTATAGTACCTAAAACATTAGAAACATGGGTAGATGCTACTAGTTTTGTGCGTTCTGTAAAGAGTGAAGCGTAAGTTTCTAGGTCCAACTCGCCTTTTTCGTTGAATGGAATTACTTTAATTGTAATGCCTTTGCGAGTGCGAAGAAGTTGCCATGGAACAATGTTTGAGTGGTGTTCCATTTCTGAGATGATAATTTCATCTCCTTCTTTTAGGAATGTTTCGCCAAAGCTGTATGCAACAAGATTTATAGACTCTGTGGTGCCACGAGTGAAAATAATTTCGTGTGAATGCTCTGCACCAAGAAAATTTTGCACTGTTTTGCGTGCATCTTCGTGCGCTTCTGTTGCCATTTGGCTAAGGAAGTGAACGCCACGATGCACATTGGCATTTTGACGAGTGTAACCTTCTTCTATTTTTTTAATTACAGACCAAGGTTTTTGAGTGGTAGCAGCATTGTCTAGGTACACCAACTTGTGTTTGTGTACTGTTTCGCTTAAGATTGGACAGCTTTCGCGAATCTGCTCTATATTGTTTTTTATATACATTATCTGCAAATTTTACAACCGCTACAGTGTGAGTTTTCTCCACGTAGGCGGCGTTCTATTAATAGTTGCAAACGATCTTTTAGAGGTTCTATGCGCACATTGTCTAGCACGTCGTGTACAAAGGCAAACATAAGTAGCATTTTTGCTTCTGCAGGGTCGATACCTCTAGCACGCATATAGAACAACGCATTTTCATCTAACTGACCCACTGTAGCTCCGTGATTACACTTAACGTCGTCGGCATAGATTTCTAGCTGTGGACGTGTGTGCATACGAGCTTCTTTAGAAAGACATAGGTTTCTGTTGGTTTGGTAAGCCTGGGTTTGTTGTGCATCTTTAAGCACTTTAATTAATCCATAGAAATCACCTACCGAATTATCATCTAGAATATATTTGAATAATTCGTTGCTTGTGGCACCTGCTACATTGTGGTTTATAAAGGTGTGATTTTCTATTTTTTCTGAGTCTTGACCTAAACCTAAGCCATTAAGTGATAGATATGCACCTTTACCATTTAGGTTTGCCACTACACAATTGTGAGTTTTACCATTGGCAAGTGTAATTAAATTTGAAAGCACTTGCGAACCCTCTTCTTGATAGATTTGAAGAGTGGAAATATTTGTGGTTTTAGATGAAGAACTTTCTAATTTATAGTGTTCGTATGTAGAATTTTTACCCACAAATACTTGTGTAAGACGGTTTGAAAGGTAATTTACCTCTTCGCCGTATGCGTGATCGCAGACCAAAACTTGTGCTTTTGCATTTTCTCCTATAATGGCTAGATTGTGGCTCACTGCCATCATATCTACCTTGCCATACATAAGATTTACAAGTTGGATAGGTTTTTCTAGTTTTACTCCATCTGGAATATAGATAAACATACCATCTTGCGCAAGCAAAGTGTTTATTGCCATATCTGAAGAAGAAACATTTGTTTGCTCGAAATATGGTTTTATTAAATCTGCATAATTTTTAAATGCGTTGGAAAGGCTACAAATAATTACACCTTTTGGAAGGTTTGCTTCTGCTACTTGAGCATAGAAACTATCGTTTAACACAAGGTAGTTTGAGGTTGCCAAACCAGGGATATCGCATCTGAAAAGGCTAAATGGGTCGCCTTGAAAAGGCAAGCGACGCACATTGATGCCGTAGTCTAAGGCGTATGCATCTTTAAAAGATTCTATTTCTTTATCAGCAAGAAAATTAATTGCCTCGGTGCGTTTTTCTTCCCACCAAAGAGGCTTATCTGCTTGAAATAGAGCCTTATTTTCGTTGAATAACGCTATGTAACTGTCTTGAACCATTACTCTCCTACTTCTTTTTTAATCCAATCGTATCCTTTTTCTTCAAGAACTGCCACTAATTCGCGTCCTGCAGTTTTCACTATGCGACCTTTGTATAGAATATGTACAATATCTGGCACAATATAGTCTAAAAGACGTTGGTAGTGAGTGATAACAATAGATGCGTTTTCTGGGGTTTTAAGTTGGTTTACGCCGTTTGCCACTATGCGTAGAGCATCAATATCTAGACCTGAGTCTGTTTCGTCTAGAATAGATAAACATGGTTCTAGCATAGCCATTTGGAAGATTTCGTTACGTTTCTTTTCTCCACCAGAGAAACCTTCGTTTACAGAACGGTTTGCAAGTTTATTGTCAAGCTCTACAATTTCTTTTTTTGCACGCATAAGTTTAAGAAACTCACCTGCAGAAAGTGCTTCCTGACCTTTGTATTTGCGATGTTCGTTTACTGCTGCACGCATAAAGTTTACCATACTCACACCAGGTATTTCTACTGGGTATTGGAAACTTAGGAAAAGACCTGCACGAGAACGTTCTTCTGCTGGCATAGCCAACAAATCTTTTCCATTGAATGTTACAGAACCTTTTGTTACAGTAAATGCTGGGTGACCTGCAAGTACAGATGAAAGTGTACTTTTACCAGAGCCGTTAGGACCCATAATGGCATGTACTTCACCTGCTTTTACACTAAGGTTAATCCCTCTTAATATTTCTTTGCCGTTTACTTCGGCATGTAAATCTACTATTTCTAACATATTAACCTACACTTCCTTCTAGAGAAATTTGCAATAGTTTTTGTGCTTCTACAGCAAATTCCATTGGTAATTTATTTAGAACTTCTTTTGCAAAACCATTTACGATAAGTCCTACAGCATCTTCTGTGGAAATACCGCGTTGGTTGCAATAGAATAGTTGGTCTTCATTAATTTTTGATGTACTTGCTTCGTGCTCTAAAATGGCAGAAGGATTGTGTACATCTATCACTGGGAATGTATGTGCTCCGCATTCTGAACCTAAAAGAAGGCTATCGCATTGTGAGAAATTGCGGGCATTGTCTGCATTTGATGCTACACGTACCAAACCACGATATGAGTTTTGGCTTTTGCCTGCAGAAATACCTTTAGACACTATGCGAGAACGGGTATTTTTACCCAAATGAATCATTTTTGTACCTGTATCGGCTTGTTGATAGTGGTTTGTAAATGCCACTGAATAAAATTCTCCTACAGAATTGTCACCTTTAAGGATACAGCTAGGATACTTCCATGTAATAGCAGAACCTGTTTCTACTTGTGTCCAAGAAATTTTAGATGATTCGCCTTTACAGATGGCACGTTTTGATACGAAGTTGTAAATACCACCTTTTCCGTCTTTGTCGCCAGGATACCAGTTTTGAACGGTAGAATATTTCACCTCAGCTCTATCCATAGCTACAATTTCTACTATAGCTGCGTGAAGCTGATTTTCGTCGCGTTGTGGAGCTGTACAACCCTCTAAATATGACACATACGAATCATCGTCTGCCACTATTAGGGTGCGTTCAAACTGACCTGTATTTACAGCATTGATACGGAAATATGTGGAAAGTTCCATAGGACAACGTACTCCCTTTGGAATATATACAAAAGAGCCATCACTAAACACAGCACAGTTTAGGGCTGCGTAATAATTATCTGTATAAGGAACTACAGAGCCTAGATATTTTTTTACAAGTTCTGGGTGTTCTTTAACAGCTTCGCTGATAGAACAGAAAATAACACCAAGCTTGGCTAGTTCGTCTTTGTATGTGGTTTTAATAGAAGTACTATCCATTACAGCATCTACTGCCATACCAGATAGTCTTTTTTGCTCTTCTAGTGGAATACCCAACTTATCAAATGTTTTTAATAATTCTGGGTCCACCTCATCTAAGCTTTGTGGAGCATTTTTTCTAGGTGCTGCGTAATATGAAATAGACTGAAAATCTATTTCTGGAATATCAAGATGTGCCCATGTTGGCACAGAAAGTGTTTTCCAGTATGCAAATGCTTTTAGACGAAACTCTAAAAGCCATTCTGGTTCTTCTTTCTTAGCAGAAATCCATCTTACCACTTCTTCAGACAAACCAACAGGAATGGTTTCTGTTTCTATGTCTGTGGAAAATCCATATTTATATTCGCCAGAAGCTATTTCCTCTATAATTCCGTTTTCTTTGCTTTCCATATTTATAGCTTAACGTATGGCATAATGGTTGGAACTACGTTTTTAATAGGCTCATATAGAAGTGATTCTGATTTTTTCTCTGGTGTTAGAAACTCAAATTTACTGTTTGCATATTCTATTACCATTATGAAGAAACTAAGTATAATTGCCCATTTAAAGAAGCCAAATAAAGCTCCTAAAAGTTTGTTTAACCAACCTAATAAAATTAAGTGTAAAAATTTATCTAATATTCGTGCTATTATGGCAACTACTATCATCACAGCCACGAAAATGGTTACATATGCTATTGATAGACATTGTCTTGCCGACAATGTAAACCATTCTTGAATGGTTGGTGATAAATCTGCAGCATAAGTTTGTGCTAAAGTTATGCCTAAAATCAACCCTACAAAAACTGATAATGAACGAACAAATCCGCTCATTAGACCCCTTACTATCCCCCAAATAAGAGGGATAGCAAAGAATATGTCTAAATAACTAAATTCCATTAGAATGTACGTTTTACTTCGATTTCTTCGTAGGTTTCAATGAAGTCACCTACTCTAACATCATTAAATCTGTCTATGTTAAGACCGCATTCAAATCCGGTACCAACTTCTTTAACGTCATCTTTCATACGTTTTAAAGAACCTAGTTCACCAGTGTGAACCACAATACCATCACGGATAAGGCGAACTTTATTTGAACGTTTAACTTTACCTTCACGTACTAAACAGCCGGCAACGGTACCAACCTTAGAAATTTTGAAGATGTTAAGTACTTCAAGAGTAGCGGTAACTTCTTCTTTGATTTCTGGAGAAAGCATACCTTCCATAGCGTCTTTAAGCTGTTCGATAGCATCGTAGATGATTGAATATAAGCGGATATCCACTTCTTCTTTTTCTGCCAAACGACGTGCATCTACAGATGGACGCACTTGGAAACCAACGATAATAGCATTTGAAGCAGCAGCTAAAAGAACGTCAGATTCAGAAATTGCACCTACAGCTTTACGGATAACATTAACTTGAATTTCTGGTGTAGAAAGTTTGATTAATGAGTCTGAAAGTGCTTCGATAGAACCGTCCACGTCACCTTTAACGATGATGTTAAGTTCTTGGAAGTTGCCAAGTGCAATACGACGACCAAGTTCGTCAAGAGTAAGGTGTTTCTTAGTACGAAGACCTTGCTCACGTTGAAGTTGTTCACGTTTGTTTGCTACTTCACGTGCTTCTTGTTCAGAATCCATTACATTGAATTTCTCACCTGCTTGTGGAGCACCGTTTAGACCAAGAAGTAGAACTGGTTCGCCTGGACGTACTTCTTTTACACGTTGGTTACGTTCGTTGAACATAGCTTTTACACGACCGTAGTGTGTACCAGCCACAAGAACGTCACCTTGACGTAGTGTACCACCTTCTACAAGTACTGTTGCTAAATAGCCACGACCTTTATCAAGTGAAGATTCAATAATAGAACCAACAGCATTTTTATTTGGGTTAGCTTTTAGCTCAAGCATTTCAGCTTCAAGTAAAACTTTTTCTAGAAGTTCGTTGATACCAATACCTTTCTTAGCAGAGATGTCTTGAGATTGGTATTTACCACCCCATTCTTCCACTAAGTAGTTCATACCTGCTAACGCTTCTTTAATCTTGTCTGGGTTTGCAGTTGGTTTATCTATCTTGTTGATAGCAAACACGATAGGTACGTTTGCTGCAGAAGCGTGTTGGATAGCTTCCACTGTTTGAGGCATGATTGCATCATCGGCAGCCACAATAATAATAGCCACGTCAGTTACTTGAGCACCACGAGCACGCATACCGGTGAAGGCTTCGTGACCTGGGGTATCAAGGAATGTGATACGCTCACCATTTTCTAGAGTAACGTTGTATGCACCAATGTGTTGGGTAATACCACCTGCCTCACCAGCAATAACGTTAGCTTTACGGATATAGTCTAGAAGAGAAGTTTTACCGTGGTCTACGTGACCCATTACAGTAACAATTGGAGCACGTGGGATAAGATCTTCTGGTTTGTCTTCTACTTCGTTGATTTTTTCAGACACCTCAACAGAAACATATTCTGTTTTGAAACCAAATTCGTCAGCCACAAAGTTGATAGTTTCTGCATCAAGACGTTGGTTGATAGACACCATAAGACCTAAACTCATACATGTTCCAATAACTTTAGTAACAGGAACATTCATCATGGTTGCAAGTTCGTTTACAGTAACGAACTCTGTTATCTTAATGGTTTCGCTATCTAGACGTTCTTGTTCTGCTTCTTCTTGCATACGAAGTGATGCAGCCTCACGTTTGTCTTTACGATATTTAGCACCTTTAGATTTTTGTTTGTTGGTTAAAAGTGCAAGAGTTTCTTTTACTTGACGTTGTACTTCTTCTTCGTCTGGTTGAACACGTTCAAATGAACGATTGTTACGATTGTTTTTACCACCTTTTTGGCCTTTTTGATCGTAATTTTTGTTTATATCAATACGTTCTTTTTGAATACGGTTACGTTTTTTCTTTTCATCAGAATTTGAATTTGATTCTGAAGAATTAGAATTTTGATTTTGGTTGTGTTTTTTCTTTGGTGGATATTTTTCTTCACGTTCTCTTTTAAGTTCTTCTTTAGATTTCTTTTTAGGACGTGTTTGTTGGTTTAGACTATCTAAGTCGATTTTACCAATTACATTCACCTTATTTTCAACCTTTGGTTTGCTCACAGGCGCTTCTTCCACTACTGGCTGTGCAGGAGCAGTTTCTTCCGCCTCTTCTACAATAGTAACAGGTTCTGCTTTAGGAGCCTCTTCCACTACAGGTGCTTGAGGAGCTGGTTTTTCTTCTACAACTGCTTCTTTCACCTCTACTGGTTTAACTTCTTCTTTAGGTTCTTCTACTGCAGGTTTTGCTTTAGGCTTTTTGTTTAAGCTATCTAAATCTATTTTACCTACAGCTTTGAATTGTACTGGAGCAGAGACCTCGATTTTTACTTCTTCTGGTTCTTCTTTTTGTACAGCTTCGATTGTTACTACTTCGTTTTTAGATTTTTCTTTGTGGCGTAAACGTAAAAGTTCAGACTCTTTTTTCTGATCTTGATCGCTACCAAATTCTTTTTTAAGAGTTTCGTAAACATCATCAGAAACGCGAGCATTAGGGTTTCCTTCTTCTACCTCAATGCCTTTCTTTTGTAGAAAGTCAACGATAGTAGGAAGCCCTACATTTAGTTCACGCATTATTTTATTTAACTTTACTGGCATATTATTCAAATTCAGCGCGTATAACGGCTAATAAATTATCTATGGTTACTTCTTCTAAGTCTGTTTTCTTAATTAATTCTTCGCGAGAGGCATTTAGAACACGTTTAGCGGTATCGTAGCCTAAGCTTTTTAGGATATCGATTACCCATTGTTCTATTTCGTCGTTGAACTCATCTAGGTAGATATCTTCTTCATCTGCGCTTTCTAGTTCACGGAATACTTCTATTTTATAACCTGTAAGCTTATCAGCAAGTTTGATATTTAAACCATTTTTACCGATAGCCATAGAAATTTCTTCTGGTTTTAAGCTCACTTCTGCACGTTTATTTTCTTCGTCAACACGTAGAGAAATAATTTTTGCAGGGCTTAAAGCACGAGTGATATAAAGAGATACGTTAGATGTATAGTTGATAACGTCGATGTTTTCGTTGCGTAACTCACGCACGATACCGTGGATACGAGAACCTTTAACACCCACACAAGAACCAACTGGGTCGATGCGGTCGTCGAATGTTTCTACTGCCACTTTAGCACGTTCACCTGGGATACGAGCTATTCCTTTAATTGTAATGATACCTTCTTGAACTTCTGGAATTTCTAATTCGAATAAACGTCTTAGGAATTCTGTTGATGTACGAGAAACAATAATTCTTAGTTTGTTATTTTTATTGTCAACACGTATTACCACAGCTTTAACTGTATCACCTTTACGATAGTAATCGGTAGGGATTTGTTCAGATTTTGGTAATAACATTTCGTTGCCATTAGCATCTACTAAAAGAATTTCTTTAGACCAGATTTGGTAAACTTCACCGTAAACGATTTGGCCTACTTTATCTTTGTATTGGTCGTAGATATTTTCTTTATGAAGTTCTAAAATTTTAGAAGCTAAGGTTTGACGTAAATTTAATACAGCTCTACGACCAAATGAAAGGAAGTTTACAGATTCTGCAACTTCTTCACCGATTTCACATTCTGGGTCTATAACAAGAGCTTCTGAAAGAGATATTTGTTTTACAGAATCTTCTACTTCACCATCTGCTACAACTTCGCGGTTACGCCAGATTTCGCAGTCACCTTTATCAGGGTTGATGATAACGTCGAAGTTTTCATCTGTACCAAACATTTTTGAAATTACACAACGAAAAGAATCTTCAAGCACACTAGTCATAGTGGTTTTGTCGATATTCTTTAAGTCTTTAAACTCTGCAAAGCTGTCAATCATTGTTGACGACTTTAATGAATCTTTTGCCATTTTAGTTTTAGTTGAATTTTAAGTTATATTTCGTATATTTTACATTCTTGTAGTCGAATACTTTAGTAACGATAACAGGTTTCTTTTTGCCTTTTTCTTTCACCTGCACATCTACACTAAAGTTTTCTTCATTTGCATCTACTAGCACACCTGTCATTTTTTGACCTTCGGCAAGCACTTCTACCTCATTGCCAATGTTTTTAATGTACTGACGTACTAGTTTAAATGGAGATGTAATACCGCATGAACCAACTTCAAGCTCGAAGTCTTCTACATCGCGGTCCATATTTTCATCGATATGACGAGATATTTTCACGCATAGGTCGATATCCACGATAGAGTCTGAGTCTATCTCCACTACAATTTGATTAGATGGACTAATCTTCACATCCACTAGGAAACAGTCTGTGCCGTCTAGACACTCTGTTACCAAATTTTCTATTACTAACTTATCTATCATTTTAATAAAAGCGAGAGGGAGACTAAAGTGTCCCCCTCTTATTCATTTGCAAAGATAATATAAATTATTTAATTATCAGTATATTTATGCGTATTTTTTTGTTTGTCAGGCATATTAAGGTAATACTGGACGGATTGAAAGTCCACATAATCTATTACCTTCATAATAAAGTTGTGATGTACCTATTATAATATCATACGCTTTAGATGATGTACTTGGATATAAATTACTAGTCCAATAATAACCGTATTCGGTAGATTTCAATTTATCTTCTTTAAAACCTGCAAAAGGAAGAATTATATACTTGCCATTTGATGCTGTAAATTTAACTCCATAACTCAAAGTAGTCATTTTACAGTTATCTATCAACTCTTTAAACTCAGCTTTAGTAGGCATACGCCAATTGCCTTTCATAATGTAATTTGCAGCGTCTAAATGCTGTGGTAATACAGTTGGACTTGCAGTCAATGTGTAATTATCGAGTGTATATGTTGATTTAGTTGATACTTCTCCCCAAGCATAGTAACCACCAAACTCCTCTGGGTTGTCTGCTCCTAAATTACAAGTCGCCCATTTTACAGACAAACCTAAATCCACATATTCATAACCATTATGTTCTTCTATTTTTTCCCACTGTGCATAAAGTGTAGTATTTTTACTTAGTTTTACCTGTTGTTTATCAGCATAAAAAGTCCCAGAACCCAAAACACTAGTATTCCAACCCTTAAAGAAATATCCATTGCGTACATATTTATTAGCAGGCAAAGTATAATTTGTATTAACTACTACACTAACACTAGACATTGTACCTGAACCACCATTTGGAGAAAAATAGATTGTTAAACAACGATCCCATTGTGCGTACAAAGTAATACTTTCTGTAAGATTAATTTTGGCTTTATCGTTATATTTAGTACCTGTTCCATCTGATTTTGTATTCCAAGAATTAAATTTATATGAAGAACGAACAAAGGCATTCTCAGCTAACGATATATTTTGTGCTTCTAGAAGTTTCACTTGTTCCATTTCCCCTTCACCACCATTTGCATTAAATGAAAGAATTATATATGCTTTCCATTGAGCATAAAGTGTGATACTCTCCGACAATGTAATTTCCTCATCTTCTGTATATGAAATTCCTGTACCATCTGATTCTGTATTCCAACCTATAAACTTATATTCTTCATTAGCGAAAGGATTATTTAATTGAACAACTCTTGTATTTAAATATCCTTTTTCTACATTATCTATAGTTTCAATATTGGAATTCAATGTAAGAATGATTTTTTCCTTCCATTGAGCATAAAGTGTGGCATTCTCATCTAAAGTTATTTGACTTTTATCTGTATATGAAACTCCTGTGCCATCGGCTTTTGTATTCCATGAAGCAAATACATAACCTTCCTTTGTAAAAGTTGACCCAGGAAGAATTTTATACTCTGAATTTTCTAAAGTTAAACCATCCATTTTACCTTCACCACCATTAGCGTCGAAAGTTAGAGTATAAGTTTCTGTAGTTTTATTACGTACTGGACGGATAGAATAACCTTCTGTTTTATTTCCAAAAATAGATTCACTATTAACAGATGCACTTATCTGATTTCTAGTTAATTTTGTTGCATAGCCCTGACATTGCTTGAAATTACCTCTATAAAATCCTATTTCACCTACAGACAGGTATAATTCTTCATTTGGTCCCCATATTCCAAAAGATCCTGCAGCAGGTAAGAATATTGAATCTCCATTAGGACCTTTCACTTTATAACCATTCACATTGTTTATTGAAGTCCAAGTCCATTCGCATTCTGCTATCAACTCTTCTATTTCCTCTGGAAGTGGCACACGCCAACCTCCGCCCCAAACTTGACGAGCAGCATCATCAACTAATTCAAAGCCCACCTCAGCACATTCATCACCATATTTATTATCGTCCCTCCATTTGTAATTATCTAATTTTACTGGTTCTGTCATACCCCACGCAAAGTAATCACCAAATTCTTCTGGTTTGCTAGCACCAATATTTTGATTTGCCCAAAGAAGACCAGAAGGAAGACCTAAGTCTATATATTCATAACCATCAATCAGTTTTATTTCTCGCCATTGAGCATAAAGAACTATATCTTCTGTAATTGATATTTGTGATTTATTATTATAAGAAGTACCTGTACCATCTGCTTTTGTATTCCAAGTGGTATAAGCATGATTTTCTCTAGTAAAAGAAACTTCTGGCAAGATTCTACGCTCACCATATTGTAATGACATAGATTCCATTTCGCCTTCTCCACCATTAGCAGAGAATGTTAATGTGTATTTTTCATTAATTTTATGACATACAGGACGAATAGAATGTCCTGGATGTGCTTCGTTTTCATAATAAGCACGAACTCCATATTCTTCATCCAAATAGAGATTGAATGTCGTTTTTCCTATTTTTGCATTTGCTCTATAAATACCTCCTTTTCCAACATTATCTAATGTTTCATAGAAGACACCTGCTGCAGGCAAGAAGATTGTATTTCCATTAGGTCCTTTTACTTCATAACCATTCACATTGTTTATTGAAGTCCAGGTCCATTCACATTCATCTTTTAATTCATTTATTTCTGCTGGTGATGGAATATGCCATGCTCCACCCATTTTTTTATAAACAACATCATCCTCCAACTCCAAAATATTATACACATCATATTTACCAGAAGCATTACCAACATAATTATTCATTTCATATCTATACTTATGCTTTAGTTCACCCCAAGCGAAATAGTCCCCATATTCCTCTGGTTTATCTGCACCTAGATTGCATGTAGCCCACAAAGCACCTGATGTTAATCCTAAATCAACATAATCATAACCATTTGCTACATCTTTTTCTGGTTTTTGCTCACTGAAGGTGATGCTATCTACCGCTGCGGCAATGAACTCTGTGTATGAACCATCGTTTTGGTGCACATAGAGTTTAAGTTGTGCCATGGAAAGCAAAGACACAGCAAAAATGGAAGTTAATAGAATAAAAAGCTTCTTCATAGTTAAGTTTTATAAGTTTTTCAGTTTAAAAAGTTTCTTTTTGTAAAAAAACGGTGCAAAGGTAGTTAATTTATTTGATTATTTGTAGTAATTTTGCGCTCGAAATAACCAATACACTATGAAATTAAAAACTTTATTAACTATTTTGGCAGTGGCATTTGCTTCTTGCTTACTTGCAGAAGAGGTAGAAAATATGGTAGCAGTGTCTGCTGATGGAAGTAAAATCACGTATGCACTTGCAGATATTAAACGCATTGAGGTGAACGCAACATACAATAGTGGCGAAATGACTGTGGTGAAAACCAATAAAGAAAGCCAAGGTGGATATACAAAACTACTTTTTGCTCACGAGGCTCCTACTTCTATTGATGGCATTGGCGAGGTTTCTGTGTACGTCTTCCCTAACCCTGTGTCTAATACATTAAATATTATGGGTGTGGATGAGAGTGCTACTCTTGCAGTATATAACCTTAGCGGAAAGTGTATAATGAAAGAAAATGGCAATACACTAAACGTTAGTTCACTTAGCCAAGGCACTTACATACTACAAATAGATGGCAGATTTGTGAAGTTTATTAAGAAATAAAAGTTCTTTTACTTAATATAACAAAGGGATTTCATTGCGAAATCCCTTTTGTTTATATTTCAAATACTTCTTTATCACCGCCGGATTTCCTGCTATCAGCACAGGTTTTCTGCGCTCTATGTAGTCTATAGGATGGTTTGTAGTGTATAGTTTGCAAGATACTAAAAAAATCTGTTACTACACATAGTTTTTAATCTATAAATATTATCTTTGTAATTATGAAATGGGATAGTAGAACAGAATTGCTTCTTGGCAAAGAGAAAAATGAATGCCTTAAATCTTCTACAGTGCTAGTAGCTGGTGTAGGAGGCGTAGGTAGTTATGCGATAGAAATGCTCGCTAGAGCAGGAGTTGGAAATCTTGTTATTATCGACGACGATGTGGTAAAGGAAACAAACATCAATCGTCAAATAATTGCTACAGCTAAAAATGTGGGTACTAGCAAGGTGCAAATAATGAAAGAACGCATTTTAGAGATAAACCCTCAGGCAAGTGTACTTGCTATTAGAGATTTTATCGATGAAGACAATGTGGGTGAGTTTATTAGAAGATTTAAACCAAACTTTGTGATAGATGCAATCGACTCTATTTCCCCCAAAATTGCACTTATAAAATATTGCATAGAAAATAATGTAAAAATTATTTCATCTATGGGTGCAGGAGGCAGACTCGACCCATCAAAAATCCAATATGCCGACATTTCAAAAACCACAAATTGTGCCCTAGCACGCACAGTGAGAGAAAGACTTAAAAAACAAGGCATCATCACAGGATTGCCAACCGTGTTCTCTACAGAACCAGTAAAAAAAGAATCAATAATAACAGTAACGGACGAGAGAAACAAATGCTCTACACTAGGCACTGTTTCATATTTTCCAGCACTATTTGGCTGTTATTTAGCCGCATACGTAATAAATAATTTATGATTAAACTAACAGGAATACGCAAGAGTTTTGGTAAGCTAGAAGTACTAAAAGGAATAGACCTTCAGATAAACGAAGGAGAGTTTGTTTCTATTGTAGGTGCTTCTGGCGCAGGTAAAACCACACTTCTTCAAATTATAGGCACATTAGACACAGCTCACGAGGGAGAAGTAGTTATTAATGGTGTGGAGATAAAGAGACTTTCTGACAAACAACTTTCAGCCTTTAGAAACAAACAACTTGGCTTTGTATTTCAATTTCACCAACTTCTTCCAGAGTTTACTGCTCTAGAAAATGTTTGTATTCCTGGCTATATTGCCAAAAGAAACAATAAAGAAGTAGAGGCAAAAGCAAAAGAGCTTCTTACTAAACTTGGTCTTCAAGATAGATTTCATCACAAACCAAACGAGCTTTCTGGTGGAGAAAAACAAAGGGTGGCAGTGGCAAGAGCGTTAATCAACGACCCAAAACTAATTCTTGCCGACGAACCATCTGGTAGCCTAGATAGCGAAAACAAAAAAGAACTTCACAGCCTGCTTCGTAAACTTTGCGACGATTATGGTTTAACTATTTTGCTAGTTACTCACGATAGCGACCTTACAAAAGTGTCGGATAGAGTAATTACAATGCAAGATGGTATGATAATATAATCAATAAAAAAGAGGACTTGCGTCCTCTTTTTTATTGATTATACATGTCTTTAAAATAAAAATCTAATATTTCAGACACTTGTTCATACGCTTCCTTTGCTGGGCTTTTAGGGTTGAACTCTACGGCTTTTAGGTAGCAGTTCATGGCTTCGCTTAGGTTTTCTAGTTTGCGATAAGCGTTGCCCATAAGGTAATAAGCCTCGTCAGAGCGTGGATTTACAAACTCTAAGTGTTGGTCAAGCACCGAAATGGCTTGTTCGGTTTTGCCTGCCTTTAAAAGTGCTCTAGCTTGTTCTAACATAATTATTGGAATTTAGCTACTTGTTCGTTTATCCATTCGGTATTATCAAAATAGTCAATCTTCATGGCAGCACGCACTTCTGCTAGTGTTTGCGCAGCTACTTCACGAGCTTTTTCACTACCCTCTTTTAATACTTGATATACGTATGGAATATCTTTTTGGAATTCTTTTCTGCGCTCACGGATTGGAGAAAGTTCTTCTTCAAGCACTGCGTTTAGGAATTTCTTTACTTTCATATCACCTAAACCACCACGTGTATAGTGGTCTTTCACTTCTTGAAGATTGTTGTATTCTGGCCAATATTTAGCAAAATATTCGTCTTTGCAGAATGCATCAAGATATGTAAACACTACGTTGCCTTCTACACGACCTGGGTCTTCCACCTTGATGTGATTTGGGTCGGTGTACATACCTTTTACCTTTTTGGTAAGGTCTGCAGCTTCTTCTGAAAGATAAATACAGTTGCCAAGAGATTTACTCATTTTAGCCTTGCCATCGATACCTGGCAGACGAAGACACGCTGCATTTTGTGGAAGAAGAATTTTTGGTTCCACAAGGGTTTCACCATAAATACCATTGAAACGACGAACAATTTCGTTTGTTTGCTCAATCATTGGCGCTTGGTCTTCACCTACTGGCACTGTGGTTGCTTTAAATGCAGTAATGTCTGCAGCTTGGCTAATAGGATATGTAAAGAAACCTACTGGAATGCTAGTTTCGAAGTTGCGCATTTGAATTTCTGTCTTCACAGTTGGATTACGTTGAAGACGAGAAACTGTAACAAGGTTCATATAATAGAACGCAAGTTCTGTAAGTTCTGGCACTTGTGATTGGATGAAAAGTGTTGATTTAGCTGGGTCTAGACCACATGCTAAATAATCTAACGCCACTTCAATAATATTTTGACGAACTTTTTCTGGATTGTCGGCATTGTCGGTTAGAGCTTGAGCATCCGCAATCATAATGAAGATTTTGTCAAACTCTCCAGAATTTTGAAGTTCCACTCTTCTGCGTAACGAACCCACATAGTGTCCTATGTGAAGTTTTCCTGTTGGGCGGTCGCCCGTAAGTATAATTTTAGACATATCTTGTTGTATTATTTTTACTAAATATTTTCTTAAACCACAAAGGTAATGTTTTTTGAGGATTTACAGCACAGTAAAACTAATTTTTCTACCCAAGCCTTCAAATATTCTAAACAGTGTGTTTAATTGAATATTTGATTGACCATTTTCTAGCCTTGAGATATAAGTTTTTTTAGTTCCTATCTTATCTGCTAGTTGTTGTTGAGTAAGACCTGCAAGTTTCCTTTCTTCACGTAATGTTTGTGCCAAACAAAAAGTTTCAGTTTCCTTATCAAACTTCTCACGTTTAGCAGTGCCCTTTTTACCATATTCTACGTCTAACAACTCTTCTAAGCTATTACAATTTAGAATTGCCTCTTTTTTATTTTCGTTTTTCATTGTTTGCTTTTTTAGATTCAAAATATTCTTTCATTAATCTCTCTGCCCTTTCAATTTCATTAGGCGGTGTTTTTTGTGTTTTCTTTTGAAATCCATTAAATAAAACTACTAATGAACCTTCATCAAAACAACAAAATATTCTAAATATATTACTACTAAATTCGACCCTTATTTCGTACAATCCTGTTACGCCTTCTATACTTCGTAGAACCGTAACTGGTATAACATCTAAATTCTCAATCCATACAAGTGTCTGTAGAATCTTTTTTCTTACTTTCTCCGATTGAGACAAATAGAATTCATTAAAATGGTGGTTATAAAACCTTATTATTCTTTTCGACATATTTAATTCATTTGCAAAGTTAACTAAAAAGTTTACATACAATACAAAATACAAGCACAATTTTTATTTACTTGTTAAAAATAGAATAGATAAAGTTTATGAAGTATCAAAAAAATCCATAATTATTAAGAATTAAGATATAATTTAGGTGTGAGAATTACATCGCTGTTGGCGACATAAATTCTAAAGTACATAATGTATGAGCTACCCTTGTTGAGTTCAAGGGTTATGCAAAAGTAATGTTTTTTGAGAAAAAAAGCAAAACCGAAACCATAGATTTTTATATACCCCCGAAAGTTGGACAAAAAACTTTCGGTTTTTTTATAAGATATTATAATAACGATAGAATTAAGTTGAGGCTAAATGGGAAAAGCCCGGTAAAATACCGAGCTTTATACCAAGGTTCGTATCAATTTAGACACCACTGTTTGTCATTTATAAAATTACCATATGTCTACACTTAAACTTTCATTATTTGCATTATATGTAAAGATAAGATCATAGTATCCGCTGTAAGAAACTGAAAAGTATTTATTTCCCGATGCTGGAACTTCTTTTACACCCCATTTACCATTGGCTACAACCTTATAACCATAACCTGAAACTCCCTCTGTTTTAAAACCTTCATATAGATATACATTTTGTACAACAAGTTCAAATATACCTGAGCCAGAATAAGTTTCTGTCATTATATTGGCTGTAGAAGCTGGATTCCACGCCTCTCCAAATAATTCTTCTACACCACACATAGTCCAATAATCAAGTGTTATTTGAGCAGCATAAGTACCTGTAATTTGTAATGTTAATGTGTTCATATTAAACACTATCTTAGTTGCATTTATAACTCTATCAACACCTATATTTGTACCAGATTCTATTAGTGATATTGTTCCAATTTTAGCTTTATAAGATGAACCATAATCTGCAGTTAACCAATCTTCAGATCCAATTTTAAATGGACTATCAATAGTTATTGGTTTATTATAAGTATAAATTCCGTTGCCCTCGTATTGGAATTCTCTATCTAATGATGTCCAATCACCATTACCACGAATATATATACTATTACCAGATGTTTCATTATCCAATGTTTCAAATGAGTTAATATCACCATAAATAGTTCCACCAGAATACTTAGCATATGCGCGTACATAATATGTAGTACCATTAGTTAAACCAGTTAAACTACAAGTAAATGAGCCTGTACCTGATGTTGATTTTACCACAATATTTGAAACTGTTGGATTTGAATATGTACTATAACATACACCACGTTCGGTAATTGAGTAACTTGGAGAAGTAACACTACCACCGCATGTAGCTGAAGTTTCTGTTATATTTGTTACAGAAAGAGTGGTTACTATTGGTGTGGTTTTAGTTTTAAATGAATTAATAGGACCATAAATAGTTCCACCAGAATACTTAGCATATGCGCGTACATAATATGTAGTACCATTAGTTAAGCCAGTTAAACTACAAGAAAATGAGCCTGTACCTGTACCTGATTTTACCACATTATTTGAAACTGTTGGATATGAAGATGTACTATAACAAATGCCACGTTCTGTAATACTATAATCTGGAGATACAACAGTAGCACCACATATAGCTGAAGTTTCTGTTTCATTACTTACAGAAGATATGGTTACTTCAGGACTTTCTAATGTTCTAAACTCTCTTGATTCACTATATATCACACCTAATTCATACTTAGCATAAGCGCGTACATAATATGTAGTACCATTGGTTAAGCCAGTTAAACTACAAGTATAAGAACCTGTTCCCGAACCAGATTTTACCACACTATTTGAAACTGTTGGATTTGAAGATGTACTATAACATATACCACGTTCGGTAATACTATAATCTGCAGATGTAATATCACCGCCGCAACTAGCTGAAGTGTCTGTGATATTTGTTACTTCACTAATCGTAATTGTTGGTACTTTTGATGTATAGAAAGTTTTAATTTCTCCATAAATCACCCCATTTTCATACTTAGCATATGCACGAGCATAATATGTAGTATGTATTGATAAATTAGACAAAGTTGCAGTAAAACTTCCAGTACCACTACCTGATTTTACCACACTATTTGAAACTGTTGGATTTTCACTTGTACCATAACATATACCACGTTCGGTAATTGAGTAACTTGGAGAAGTAACACTACCACCGCATGTAGCTGAATTTTCTGTTAAATTTGTTACAGAAGAAGTGGTTACTATTGGTGTGGTTTTGGTTTCAAATGAGTTAATATTACCATAAATAGTTCCACCAGAATACTTAGCATATGCGCGTACATAATATGTAGTACCATTAGTTAAGCCAGTTAAACTACATGTATACGAGCCAGCGCCAACTCCAGATTTTACTACACTATTTGAGATAGTTGGATTAGATGAAGTGCCATAACATACACCACGTTCTGTAATTTCTTTGTCTGGTGATATAATTTCACCACCACAAGTAGCAGAAGTTTCTGTTACATTACTTACAGAAGAAGTGGTTACTTCTGGAGCTTTTAATGTTTTAAACTCACTTATTTCACTATATATTACACCAAATACATACTTAGCATAGGCACGCACATAGTATGTGGTATTTTGTGTTAAGTCGGTTAAATTTGCTGTAAAAGAGCCTGCTCCTGAACCTGATTTTGATATATAATTGTTTATAGTAGGTTCTTCTGTAGTACTATAACATACACCACGTTCGGTAATTTCTAAGTCTTGTGAAACAATTTCCGCTACACAAGATGCTGTATTCTCTGTTATCTTATCTATGTTTATAGTAGGAATAGTTGGTATGATAGATTTATAATATTCTACCTCATTACCATATATAACCCCATTAATATATGTCACATATGCTCTAATATAATATTTCTTACCTTCTTCTAAATTTGTGATTTTCGAAGAGAATGAACCAGTAGTTGGCGATGCTGCAACACAATTGTCCTCGATTGTAGGATTGTGTTCTGTACTATAGCAAATACCACGGCTTTTGATAGTATAATCTTCTGATATAACATCACCACCAGAGAATATAGATGCTTCTGTAACGTTAAACACTTCTTTAGTAGATACTTGAGGTAGTGTTTTTGTCTTAAATCCTATTACTCTACCATAATTTATAGCATCAACATCATACTTCACATATGCACGAACATAATATTGTGTAGTAGGTTTAAGGTTTGTAAGTATATAGTCATAATTGCCTATATCGCTACCACATACTATAATAGAATCAGATATATCTAACGTAGATTCTGTACCAAAACAAATACCACGTTCTATAATAACACTTTCTCCATCTGTATCTATATTGCACTGCACTGTAGCAGAATCTGTACCTATCTTAAACACATTTATAGTCTCTGCTATTGGTCTTGCTTTAGTTGTAACCTCTAGAGTTTGACCATAAGATTCACCTGCAATGTTTACAGCGTAAGCACGTATCCAAAATTTAGTATTAGATATTAAATTTGAGATTTTAATAATATATTTACCTTTTTCTATTTTATCTGCTTTAACAAAGTTTAAAGATGTATATGTAGGTTCATCACTTGAACTAGAATAACATAATCCTAAATTCTCCACCCCACTACCCAATGAAAGCAATTCTGATTCTACTACAATATATTCTGCTGTAATATCTGTAATAGATAATGTATTCACTGAAGGGCGACATTTTGTTGTAAATTTAATCTCTTCACCATAAACTACACCTGTTATATTTTGAGCAAATGCTCTTACATAGTATGTAGTAGAGTCTAATAGACTTTTTATTTCTCCTGCTATTAATCTAGTTTTATTTGAACTAGCCATAACATACACACTATCTGATAATGTAGGATTTGGCGATACGCTATAACAGAAACCACATCTATCTATTGTAGAGCGAATTCCTTCAGAAGATATAGTTCCTTTTAATTTTACTCCT
Organism: Candidatus Enterocola sp.; assembly: GCA_045611845.1. GTDB lineage: Bacteria > Bacteroidota > Bacteroidia > Bacteroidales > Paludibacteraceae > Enterocola. The sequence continues at coordinate 24,124 of JAZKXZ010000029.1, forward strand.
CCTTGAATAAACTCTACATTGTCATCTGTTGTTACTTCAAGAGGATAAACTGTAGGCTCATCAAGACAACTCCACATAAAGCATAACGCAAAAAATAGAGTTATTATATTTATAAATTTCTTCATTGTATATTACTTTTTAAAAACAATAACCTAGACCTATTTTAGCTTCTGGATAGATTCCATTTAAATTTCCTAACATAGAAAAGCCTGCTGATATAGCAAAACCTTTTATGTTACCCATTAAACCTACCTCAAAGGCAACACCATGATATACCGTATTACCATTATGTATTTCTACCCATTCATCTCCTACTGTTTGTAAGAAAACACCTCTATATCCATATCCTAAACCTGTATACGCATACAAAGGAATACCCATGCGTATCACACCACCTGCAGTAACAGACATACGTGTATGTTTTTTCTTGCCTGTATACATTGGATAATAATCATAGAAATAGTATTGATAGCTACCTTTAATATCATTATAATATTCTCCATATATTGCGCCATCCGAAGCACCTTGATAATCAGAATCAAACTTAAATCCAAAGTTTGACATTGCACTCACATAAAAGCCACCAAGTTTTACTCGAGCGTAAGTAATACCAAATGTATAATCTGGTGTAGATGAGAAACCGCCATTTGCCATAATAAAGTTAGACCATGGATATGCTGCAATACGCGCTTTTCTTTCTAATCTGGCTTTTTCTCTTTCTATTTCTCTTTTTTCTTGTTCTTCTTTTTTAATGCGGGCACGTTCTGCAGCTTCTTCTGCCTTCCTTTTCTCTTCTTCTGCTTTCTTTCTCTCCTCTTCTGCTTTGCGTTCTGCTTCTATTCGTGCTTTTTCCGCCTTTTTTTCCGCTTCTATACGAGCTTTTTCTTCCAATTGTCGTTTACGCTCTGCTTCTAATTCTAATTTTTTACGCTCTGCGGCTGCTTTCTCTTCTGCCTCTTTTCTAGCTTGTTCTGCTTTTCTCTCTGCTTCCAAACGAGCTTGCTCCGCTTTCCTTTCCGCTTCTATACGAGCTTGCTCTGCTTTCTTTTCCGCTTCTATACGAGCTTCTTCTGCCTTTTGTCTAGCAATTTCTTCTTGCTTTTTTCTCTCTTTTTCAGCCTCTTCTTGCGCTTTTTTCTCTGCTTCAAGGCGTTCTACCTCCAATTGTTCTGTCAATGTTCTACCATTGGTTGGTAAAACAACACTACGAGAAAATTGTGCCAAGCTTATGCTCGGCACAATACACAAGATAGATAATAACAATACTATCTTTTTCATTTTAATAACATTTTAAATTTATTTCTTTTTAAAAATGTCTAATAAACCACCTTGTTTTGGTGTAGATGTAGATTTTCCTTCACCTTTATGTTCTATGATCCAAGAATCTGCAGGTGTCGCATTTCTGTAGTTTTTATAAGATGCAGGATAACCTGTAACTGAAATTACTAAATACAAATTAGCATCTGTTTGAATTTCCACAATAGGTGCAACAAGCACATCTGCATCATTTGATTTCACAGCATTACTAATTACAACTTGTTTTTCTTTTTCTGCAATAGCTTGAATTTCTGCTTCTGTTTTAGTATTAACTTTTACATTGATGCGTTCTGCATAAGTAATTCTCTTTTCAGAAACCTGCAAATCTGCAATTAATGGAGCGGTATAAACAGATTGTGTTGGTTCAATTGTTCTATACTCTACCGATGTATAGTTCTTTGCTTTAGGAGCTGCACAAGAACTTAATACTACTGCCACAATGGCACCTAATAAAAATAATTTTGATTTCATAATATTATAATTTAAAAATTGATATGTTTTCTTAATAATTTTCTACAAAAGTAAGTTTAAATTATACACTCGACTGGTCCTTTTTTGAGCCTAGTTTACAAACAAACAAAGCACGTTGCTCCATTCTACAGGAACAACGTGCTTTGAATATATTTTACACTATTTCTTACGCGCACCTTACGCGCGCCATGTATGTATGTATGTATGTATGTATGTATGTATGTATGTATGTATGTATGTATGTATGTATGCACTCACAAAGTTCGTGCATACAACAAATGTTCTTAGTATTTAATAAACATAAATTCATAACCATACAAAAATAATAAGAATAAAATTATTTAACAAATATTTAATAAAATATTTAAAAAATATATAACAAATGTATTCTTACTAAAAAAAGGGCAACCACTGGAAGTGATTGCCCTTTTAAGAGTGATGGTATGGATTATTTTTTAATCCAAACGTATTGAGAAAGTGGTTCAACAGTAACTTTGTTTACGCCAGCTTTAACTTTAGTTGTTTTGTTTTTAGATTTAACACCTTTAATATTAATAGCATCAGATGTACCTACTAGTTGCCATTTACCTTTTGGAAGTTCTACGTTTTCAAAGTCGATTGGTTCGTGACCTGCGTTGATAAGAACTAGTACTTTGTCGTCTACTAAGTAACCAAGTGCGCTTTCTGGTTCTGGAAGGAACCATTTGTAGTAGCCTTCTGGTACTGCTTCACCTTGACGGAACACTTTACCGTATTCTGATTTACGGAAGGTATTCCAACCACGCCAGAATTTGTACATATTGTCGTAGTCGTTGAAGTTTGTTCCTGTTGGTTTTTGACCCACTTGTTCCCAAACAAATGTGTTTGCGGTACGGTGGTTGTAGGTGTCACGATAGCCGTGCATATAAGCATTGTAACCTGCTTTTGTGGTACGTACTTCTTCACGAAGTGGAGCGTGTGCTTTACTACGCATAATTTCTGAACCACCGTGAGTAACGATAGGTCCTAATGTGGTGTAAAGAAGTGTTACAGCAATTTTGTATTCGTTGTGATATACAGAGTCGCGACCATCGAAGTTGCGACCAAATTGATCTGCTAGTGCAAAGTTGTCGTGAATATCTAGATAAGAAATACCACTGTTTGGATTTTTGTCGTCTTTGCAAGTACATGTTAAACCACGCATAACGCCTTCGCGTTCGTTGTATTTACCACCAGCCCAGCCACGGTCGTTGAATGGGTCTTGTAATTGGAATACAGGGCCTTTGTATGAGCTACGAGACTCGTCTTGGAAGTAGCAAATTGGAGAATCTTCTTTGTACCAGTCCCAATCTGGGTTTGCTTCGTAGTCTGGGTCGTTTGATGCAATCCATGGTTCGCCATAAACGATTTTGTCACGACCAATAGCATCCCAGAATGCTGTAAGGGTTTGTTGGTCCATTTGACCTGCAATGTCTACACGTACACCGTCGATACCAAATTCGTCGATGAAGTATTTAACTTGGTCGATTAACCAACGTTGTGTCATAGGACGGTTTTCTGTTTTCACTTCGTTACCGTATGCACCAATGTGTTCGAAGTTTTTGGTACGATAGTAGTATTGTTTGTCGAAACCATTGAAGTTGAATAAGAATTGTTTACCATCCATATCTTCTGCAGTGTGGTTTGGCACAATGTCGATAATAACGGCAATACCTTTGTCGTGGAAAGCTTGAACAAGGTCACGCATATCATCGCGTTCTGAACCAAGTTCTGAACCTTTTACGCGATAGCGAGATTCTACTGCCATAGCAAATGAAGTTCGATAACCCCATTGATAGTTTTCGTGAGCAATACCTTGCTCAATCATATATGGATCATCTTTGAATGACTCATACCAGTCGTCTGTTGGGAAGTGTAGGTATTCTTGAACTGGCATTAAGTGAACTACGTTGATACCAAGGTCTACTAAGTAGTCGAAACCTACTTTTTCGCCTCTTGAGTTTTTAAGTCCTGGTGTAATCATACCACGGATAGTACCTTTTAGGCTATCTGGCAATGGTAGATTGTCGGTGAAGTCTTGTACGTGTACTTCGTATGAAATCACGTCTTCCATTTTTGGAATACCACCTTTTAGAGGAGTAGCCGCTTTGGTGCGGTGCCAGATACGGCATTTGCCAAATGTATCGTCGCTTACACGAGCGTATGGATCGTTGATATGTTCTGGACGTGTTTCATAGAAGAAGTTACCTGGATCGGTAGAACCATGTACTGTGAAATCATAGTAAACACCGTGTAAATCTTCGTTGATAATTGTTTCCCAAACACCATCTTGGTCAACTTTCATATCATAAGTTTGATATGCCTGAGTGTCGTTAGCACCTTTGTATAGATATAGTTTAACTAGCTCTGCACGTGGAGCGAATACACGAATAGAAGTAACTCCATTATCAATGTTCGCACCCAATTCTTTAGTAGAATACACTTCACGGAACCAACCGTCGTATGAACAAGCAGCTCTAAGTTTTTGTGAAGGAATTTCTAGGTAATAAACACGACGAATGTCTAAGTCTTTTTCTGGAACAATAAGAGTAGTGGTAGATTCGTTTGGAAGTACGCCTACTACTTTAATTTCGTTTCCTTGAGCATCTTTAATGATGTAATCTGCAGGGTCAAAAGAACGTTTTACACCAGAAATTGTTGCCCAAATAAGGTTGCTTTTTCTGATTTCTGCAGTAAGACCTGCTACTACACGGTCCATTTCGTAAATAAGGTTGCCACCTTTTACGTTTGGAGATTGGTCTGTAGGTTCTAGCCATTCACCTTCGTTGTTGATGCGGAATTTGAAACCAGTGTTTGGTTTAATCACACTTTCGTCAACGTTGTCGAAAGTAAGCATCCATTGTTCGCCTACTTTTTTAAGTTCCCACTCTCCTACCTCGGTAGAAGCATCCCATCCACGAAAATCACCTGTTACGAACACACGTTCTGGACGCACTCCGTAGATGTTTTCGTCAAAGATAAAGGTTACCTTATCACTAAAGATAGCATAACCTCGTTTGGCTTGGTCGCCTGTATAAGACTGAGCAAACACGCTCATTAGCGAAGCCACCAGCAAAAAGACAATTAAACTGATTTTTTTCATAAATTGATTATTGTAGTTAATGATAATTTTCACAAAAGACAAATTTAAGTATTTTGATTGAGAAACACAATAGTTTACAAAGAAAAAAGACCGACTAAATTTAGCCAGTCTTTAATTTTATTGATTTATCTTTAAAACTTTCAACATTAGATTTTAAATTAAACTAATACCAGAATCTGTTAAAGTTATAAGGCGTTTTTTGTAAAGTTCTCCAACGGCTTTTTTATAGGTTTTCTTACTCATACCGCATACTTCGTAAATAGTTTCTGCAGGAGATTTGTCTGTAGTTGGAAGAAAACCACCTGCTTTTTTTATTAGTTCTAGCAATTTTCCAGCCTCTCCTTCTATAGCAACATATCCAGAACGACGCAGACGAACGTCTATTTTACCATCGTGGCGAATTTTTGAAATATAAGCTGTAAGTGTGTCACCAATATTTATTTTTGAGAACACTTCATTTTTATAGATAAGGCCTACATAACGTTTGTTTATAAGCACTTTGTAACCAAGTTCAGTCTCAGAAGCCACAAGAACGTTTACCTCATCGCCTTCTGAAATTTCAGAGAAGTCTTGCTTTTCTGTATATCTTTCCCATTTGGCAGAGGCAACTACACGTTTGGTTTTGTTGTCTAGATATACGTACACCAACACCTTTTGACCTGTGCGTAAAGACACAGTTTGTTCGCTATATGGAACAAGCAAATCTTTCATTATGCCCCACTCCAAAAATGCACCTACAGAAGCCACAGATTTTACTTGCATAAATGCAAAGTCACCTACCACAGCAAGTGGCTGGGCAGTGGTGGCAATTGGGCGATCTTCACCATCTGTATAAACAAATACAGTTAGATAATCACCTATTTGTGCATTATCTGGCACGTAACGGTTTGGAAGTAGGATTTCACCCATTTCTTCACCATCTAGGTATAGGCCGAATGCTACTCGTTTTACTACTTGTAATGTGTTGTATGAACCTATCATAATAGTTAGGAGTTAGGAGTTAGGAGTTTTACTTCAGAGTTTTAGGCTCGCCTAAAACTCTGAAGTAAAGTGGAACCTAATATTTTTGAAATCACTTTGTGCCATTTGAAGGACGTAGTTTGAGTCAGCAAGGAACACGTCGCGACCTTCTTTATCTTTGGCCATATATTGATATTTACGCTTTTTAAAGTTTTCTAGTTCGGCTGGGTCATCACTTTCTATCCAACAAGCCTTGTAAAGGTTTACTGGTTCCCATCTACATTGAGCACCATATTCGTGAAGCAGACGATATTGGATAACCTCAAATTGAAGTTGACCTACAGTACCAATAATTTTACGTCCGTTGAATTGGTTGGTAAACAGCTGAGCCACACCTTCGTCCATAAGTTGGTCGATACCTTTTTGAAGTTGTTTTTGCTTCATTGGATCGGCATTTTCAATGTATTTAAACATTTCTGGAGAGAAGCTTGGAAGACCTTTGAAGTGGATTTCTTCGCCAGAGGTAAGGCTATCACCAATTTTAAAGTTGCCAGTATCTGGAAGACCTACAATATCTCCTGCGTATGCTTCATCTACTGTTTCTTTCTTTTGAGCCATGAAACATGTTGGAGCAGAGAATTTCATCATTTTACCATGACGAATATGTTTGTAGTTTACGTTACGTTCAAATTTACCTGAGCAAATCTTAACGAAAGCAATACAACTACGGTGATTTGGGTCCATATTGGCGTGAATTTTAAACACGAAGCCAGAGAAACCTTTTTCGTATGGATCAACAGTACGTTCAAGAGTTTCTACAGGACGTGGTGATGGAGCTATTTCTACGAAACAATCTAGAAGCTCTTTCACACCAAAGGTATTTAGCGCACTACCAAAGAATACTGGAGCAAGGTCGCCCGCAAGGTATTCATTTACATCAAATTCAGAATAAACACCTTCTATTAATTCTAGGTCTTCACGAAGTTTTGCAGCATCTGTATCACCTACATAATCTTCAAGAGCCTTGCTATTTAGGTCTATTTCTACAGTTTCAGAAACAGTTTGTTTGTTTGGAGTATATAAGTTTAGGCTTTCTTGGTGAATATTATAAACACCTTTAAAGCCCACACCACCATTAATAGGCCAGCTAAGTGGACGCACGCGTATGCCAAGTTCTGATTCTACCTCATCAAGTAGGTCGAATGGATCTTTACCTTCACGGTCCATTTTGTTGATAAACACCATAACAGGAGTTTTGCGCATACGACAAACTTGCATAAGTTTACGAGTTTGTGTTTCCACACCTTTTGCAGAGTCTATCACAATAATAACACTATCCACAGCGGTAAGGGTGCGGAATGTATCTTCTGCGAAGTCTTGGTGACCTGGGGTGTCTAGAATATTGATTTTGTAATCTTTGTATTCAAATCCCATTACAGAAGTTGCCACAGAAATACCACGTTGTTTTTCTATTTCCATCCAGTCTGATGTGGCAGTCTTCTTAATTTTGTTTGACTTCACAGCCCCAGCTATGTGAATAGCACCACCGAAAAGAAGTAATTTTTCGGTTAGTGTAGTTTTACCCGCATCGGGGTGAGATATAATCGCAAATGTACGGCGTCGTTTTATTTCTTCTTGCATTGTTGAATTATTTTACTGTATATGGGAAATAGTCTAATATAGCACTCTCAGCAATTGACACAATAGTGTAATCGTAAAGAGTATCTTTCAGACCTTCACGAAGACGTGCAAGAGCGGTGTCAATAGTATCGGCGTGTACAAGCATTAGTTGTGGAGTTTTCTTTTCTATACCTTTTTCCTCGTCTAGAGTGATGATATTGATTTTACAGTTGTACCATCTGTCATAAGCATCCACTTCAGAAGTGAAGATTTCGATAATTCTAGAACGTTTAATGTTTGTGATGGTGTATTCACCAGAAATATATTGACATAGAGTCTCTAAAATACGAGTTTCTGCTTCGGTATAGGTTAGAGCATCTACTAAATATGATTCGTTCACTTTTTTTGTTTTTCCGTCGATAGTTTTTTCGTAACGGATTTTACATTCATACCAATTTGCCATAATATTTTATCTTACTGGAAGGTTAATTACTTGTCCTATTTTTAAAACTTTTAGATTTTTACCTGGATTTGCTTTTTTAATAGCAGAAACAGTAGTTCCTTTCTTCTTTGCAATATCCCACAAATTATCCCCTGAACGTATTTTATATGTGGTTTGTAGCACCACTGCTGTTTCCATACGTTTAGCATACTTTTCTTTTTCATATGCAAGGATAGAATCTTTTGCAGAAATAAAATCTACTGCAGATGTATCTGGGAAAACAATACCCCAAGTTTTTTTATTTCCAGGAACTATATCTAGTTTATATTGTGGATTTAGTCTGCGAAGCTGATCCACTGTAATATCCATATTTGCAGCAATTTGCTCAAAGTGCATCTTCTCTGCCACCATAACGGTATCTATAAGCACAGGCATTTTAGACTCAGAAGGACAAATATTATACACTTCTGTAGCATATTCCATAGCATAATTCACTGCTATGAAGGCTGGCACATAACCACGAGTTTCTCGAGGTAGATAGTTGTAAATTGCCCAATAATCTGTACCTGCATTGGCACGTCTAATAGCCTTATTCACATTGCCCGGACCACAATTATATGCTGCTATTACTAAAAGCCAATCGTTGTAAATGCCATATAGGTCTTTTAAATACTTAACAGCTGCTTTTGTAGATTTTATCACGTCGCAACGCTCATCTACTAAACTATTTATCTCTAAACCATAAAGTTTACCTGTATATGGCATAAACTGCCAAAGACCCATTGCACCCACTTTAGAACGTGCCGTAGGATTAAGCGCCGATTCTATCACAGGCAGATATTTAAGCTCCATAGGTAAGCCTTCTGCCAGTAGTTCACGCTCAAAAATAGGGAAATAATATTTAGAAAGTCCTAAAAGTTTAGAAAGATTCTTTGGATAACGATGTACATATGAATCAATATATGAACGAACTACCTGATTATAAGAAAGCTCCATTTCTGCAGGTATTTCAGACATCTTTTGCACATATTCCTCTTTAGAAAGAGGGTCTTTTACTGGATTATTAAAACACGAATCGGTAAATGTAACCTCGCTAAACCAATTTACAAACTTTTCTTCTATAATAGATTCAAATGCTGCTCTCTCTAGAGAATCTACGGTAAGTGTATCTACCGCAGAAACAGAATCTATAGGCATCACCATTAAAGAATCTGCAAATGCTGCATCAAATACTAAACTATCATTTTGAGCATATAAAGCAGCATTAGACAAACCCAACACTGCTAGCAATATAAATAATTTCTTCATTAAAATTTCAATTTACAACTTAACCCCACTGAAGAATCCTGTTCGTAGGAAGAACTAACAGGAATAACAGTAGGCAGCACCTCCAACGACAAATCTGGACTAATATCATAGTCAAACATCTGCGCATCTACATAGGCATCTACTATGGTCAACAAATAAAACACAGCTGTTGCTATAATACAAAGGTCTCTGTTTCTTCTATAATTATCTAATCTTGTTTTTATTGTTTTGGTATAATAACTTTGATTTGAACTATTGAGTACCACCCCTTCTGGTAATAGATATTGAAAGTAATTTGTGTTAGGATCACTATCCATCAAATCAACATAACCCTTTCTATAATCTACATAGAGTTTATCATTCCAAGTGATACCATAGGCTAGTCCTAATGCTCCTGCATAAATAATAGGCACTTTCCAATATTGTCTATTATAAATTTGTCCCAAGCCTGGCACCACAGCAGCAAGCCATACAGATTTATCTGCATCGGGCTTAAACTGTGTAGTAGAAACATTTTCTGTTTCTACCACTTTTACTGTATCTGCATAAGAAACTTGGTAAATAGTATCATTTTGCAATGTGGCAGCAGAAACATTTCCCACTACAACAAATGCTATAAGGAATAATATGAATGCTAGTCTATTTTTCAATTTTTTATAGAATCTATCACCATTAAAATGTTTTCAAGTTCTTCGTCAGAAGAGAAAACAAGAGATATTTTACCTTTACCTTTTTCGTTTCTGTCCACTTTTACTTTTGCACCGAAGATAGAAGAAAGACGGTCTGCAATTTGTGAATATGCAGCTTTTAGTTCTGGGTCGGCAGGTTTGCTGGCAGGTTTTTCTTCATTTAAACTTCTTACTAACTCCTCTACTTTTCTCACAGAGTAACCTTTTGCCACTACCTCTTCATAAAGTTTTATCATTTGAGTTGGGTCTTGCACATTAATTAATGCACGAGCATGTCCCATATCAATTTCTTTTTTGGTAAGACCAAGTTGAATTTCTGCAGGAAGTTTTAAAAGACGAAGATAATTTGCCACAGTAGCACGCTTCTTACCCACTCTTTCACTAAGTTTTTCTTGAGTAAATTTGTATTCGTCTAGAAGACGTTGGTATGTAAGAGCAATTTCAATGGCATTAAGGTCTTCACGTTGGATATTTTCCACCAACGCCATTTCCATCATTGTTTCGTCAGAAACACGTTTAATATATGCAGGAATTTTAGTAAGGCCAGCTAGTTTAGACGCTCTGTAGCGGCGTTCACCTGCAATAATCATATATCTGTCGTTACCTATTTCACGAATGGTGATAGGTTGAACCACACCCAATTCGGCAATAGACGCAGCAAGCTCACTAAGCGCCTCCTCATTAAAGTTGGTACGAGGTTGGTCTGGATTCGCTTCAATTTTTGAAAGTTCCACCTCGTCTATTAGCGAAGAACCACTAGTTTGCACTGTTGGTTGAATATCTATTAAGGCACCTAAGCCTCTTCCTAATGCAGATTTCTTTTCCATTAATTGTTTTTATTTATAACTTCTTGAGCTAATGATAAATAGTTTTTAGCACCTGTAGATTCAGCATCATAAAGAAGCACAGGCACACCGTGACTTGGAGATTCACTAAGTCTAATATTTCTTTGGATAACAGTTTTAAACACCATATCTTGGAAGTGTTGTTTCACCTCGTCATAAACTTGACGTGCAAGACGAAGACGAGAATCGTACATAGTAAGAAGGAAACCTTCAATTTCAAGAGATGGATTTAATCTACCTTTAATAATCTTGATAGTAACTAGAAGTTTTGAGATACCTTCTAGCGCATAATATTCTGCTTGCACTGGGATAATCACAGAATCTGCAGCAGTAAGGCAGTTCACTGTGATAAGACCAAGCGAAGGAGAACAGTCAATCAAGATATAATCGTATTTGTCTTTTTGTGAAGCCAGAATGTTTTTAAGATACTCTTCTCTGTTTTCTAATTTCAACATTTCTATTTCCGCCCCTACAAGGTCGATGTGAGAAGGTATAATATCTAGATTTTCTATCTCAGTTTTCTTAATAGCTTGTTCCACAGGCAAATTATTAATCAAACACTCATAGATACTTTCTTTTATGCTAGTAATATCAATGTTTAAACCAGAAGAAGCATTGGCTTGAGGATCTGCATCTACTAACAATACTTTCTTATCCATAACTGCAAGTGAAGCAGCTAAGTTTACTGCGGTAGTTGTTTTTCCTACACCACCCTTTTGATTGGCTAATGCTATAATTTTTCCCATACTACAAAAATATTTTTGCAAAAGTAATAAAAAAAAGGGACGTTTGAGGAGTAAAAGTGCTATAAAAAATTAATTTTCTAAAAGAAAAATGCTATTTTTGCACTCTAAATTTATTAACTAGCTAATAAATAAACAAATATATCATGATAGAAAAAATTAACAACCTGTTAGAGGAAATCAAAAATCTTACAGCAAGTAGCAAAGAAGAGGTAGAACGTTTAAGAATTCAATACCTAAGTAAAAAAGGTATATTAAACGATCTATTTAATGATTTCAAAAACGTTCCTAACGAAGAAAAACGCGCTGTAGGTCAACTACTTAACGAACTTAAAAACGCAGCACAAGAAAAGATAAATTCTCTAAAAGATACTTTTGAAAGTGGCGACTTAGGAGAACAAATCGACCTTTCTCGTAGTGCTTCAGACTTCAATTTAGGCACACGTCACCCACTTTCACTAGTGAAAAATGAAATCATCGACATTTTCTCACGCATTGGTTTCACCGTGGCAGAAGGTCCAGAAATTGAAGACGATTGGCACGTGTTTGGTGCTCTAAACTTCCCACCAGAACACCCTGCACGCGACATGCAAGATACTTTCTTTATTGAGAAAAATCCAGATGTACTTCTTAGAACTCACACTTCTAGCGTACAATCTCGTGTAATGACTTCTCAGGAACCTCCTATCCGTGTGCTTTGCCCAGGTAGAGTATATAGAAACGAAGCTATTTCTTATCGTGCTCACTGTTTCTTCCACCAAGTAGAAGGTTTATATATTGATAAAAACGTGTCTTTTGCAGACCTAAAACAAGCACTTTTATACTTTGCAAAAGAAATGTTTGGCGAAGAAACACAAATTCGTCTTCGTCCTTCATACTTCCCATTTACAGAGCCTAGTGCCGAAATGGACATTTCTTGTAACTTATGTGGCGGTAAAGGTTGTCCTTTCTGCAAACACACAGGTTGGGTAGAAATCTTAGGCTGTGGTATGGTAGATCCAAACGTTTTAGAAGAATGTGGTATTGATTCTAAAGTTTATACCGGTTATGCATTTGGTATGGGTGTGGAACGTATTGCCAACCTAAAATATCAATGTAAAGACTTACGTATGTTCTCAGAAAATGACCTACGTTTCCTAAAACAATTTGAATCAGCCCTTTAATCATGAAAGAATTTAAAAAGGTTATTATAAATGCTATCGGCGAAGACCTAGAAGACGCTAGTTTTATTCCACTAATGTCGGAAGGCGACGCCGAAAACCATTCTAAATCTATAAAACAAGACACGGAAATAGACATTCTTCCACTTAGGAATACTGTTCTATTTCCTGGTGTTATTATGCCTATTGCCGTGGGCAGAAAATCTTCACTAAAACTTATTAGAGAAAACCATAAAAAAGGAAATCTAATAGGCTGCGTAGCTCAAAGAGATAAAAGTGTAGATGCTCCAAAATTTGAAGACCTACACGAAGTGGGCACCACTGCAAATATTTTGAAGATACTAGAAATGCCAGAAGGCAACACTACAGTAATTGTTCAAGGCAAACAAACATTCCAACTAAATAGCATTATTGAAGACAAAAAAGGTTACCTAACAGGTATTATTAGCCCAAGAAAGAGTAATCTAAAATACGAAAAGAACCCTAGCAAAAACTTTAAAGCACTTATCGAGGCTATTAAAGATCTTGCTATGAGAATTATTCGTATGTCTGGCAATGTGCAACAAGACGTGCTATTTGCACTTAAAAACATTGAAGGCAATGGTTATATCGTAAACTTTATTGCTGCGAATGTGGGTCTTGAAAAAGATGACCGCCAAACCATTCTAGAAATTGAAGACTTAGAAGAACGCGCGTCTGAACTACTTAAGAAACTAAGCACTATGTCGCAAATGCTTGAGATAAAATCTTCTATCCAATCTCAGGCTATGGAAAACATAGACAAACAACAACGCGAATACTTCCTACAACAACAAATTAAAACCATTCAAAAAGAACTTGGCGGAAGTATTTCTGAGCAAGATTTAAAACAAATAAAAGAAAAGGCTTCTAAAAAGAAATGGTCTGACGAGGTGAAAGCTGCAGTAGAAAAACAAATTCAAAAACTAGAAGCACTTTCTCCACATTCACCAGACTATTCTGTACAAAATAATTATGTTCAAACCCTGGTAGATTTACCTTGGAACGAATACACAAAGGATAATTTCAACTTAAAACGCGCAGAGAAAATCCTTAACAGAGACCACTTTGGCCTAGACGATGTGAAAGACAGAATTATTGAGCATCTTGCTGTGCTTAAACTTAAAGGAAGTCTTCACTCCCCTATTATTTGCCTTTATGGCCCTCCAGGGGTGGGTAAAACCTCACTTGGAAAATCTGTGGCAGAAGCATTAGGCAGAAAATATGCACGTATTTCACTTGGTGGTCTTCACGATGAATCTGAAATTAGAGGTCACCGCCGCACATATATTGGCGCAATGCCAGGACGCATTATCCAAAACCTACTTAAAGTAGGTAGCGCAAACCCTGTGTTTATCCTAGACGAAATAGATAAAGTGGGAAGCGACTACAAAGGCGACCCAAGTTCTGCACTACTTGAGGTTTTAGACCCAGAGCAAAACAATGCGTTCCACGACAATTTCATAGATATGGACTTCGACCTTTCAAATGTGATGTTCATAGCTACAGCAAATTCACTTAGCAGTATTTCAAAACCACTATTAGACCGTATGGAACTTATAAACATAAGTGGCTATATAGTGGAAGAAAAAATAGAAATTGCAAACAAATACCTAATACCAAAGCAACTTGCAAACCACGGTATAGAAGAAAATGTAATTTCTATACCTAAAAAGACTATTCGTGCTATTATAGAACAATATACACGTGAGTCTGGTGTGCGTGCATTGGATAAAACTATTGCAAAAATTGCTCGTAAAGCAGCAAAAAAACGTGCAATGGACGAAAACTTTACAGAAACCTTGCTTGAAAGCTCTTTATACGACTATTTAGGCCTTGCACCATTTAGCAAAGACGAACAAGACGATAAAGAAGAAGTAGGTATTGTAACAGGATTGGCATGGACTTCTGTAGGCGGAGAAATTCTTCAAATAGAAACCAGCATAAGCAAATGTAAAGGTGGTAAACTTACCCTTACTGGCAACTTAGGCGATGTAATGAAAGAATCTGCCACACTAGGACTTCAATATATTAGAGCACATGCCGAAGAACTTGGCATAAACGAAGACTTCTTTGAAGACAAAAATATTCATATTCACGTGCCAGAAGGTGCTATTCCAAAAGATGGTCCATCAGCTGGCGTAACAATGGCTACTAGCCTACTTTCTGCTATCACTGGCAGAAAAGTGCGCAAACACATTGCTATGACAGGCGAAATCACTCTTCACGGCAAAGTGCTTCCTGTGGGCGGTATCAAAGAAAAAATCCTTGCAGCAAAACGCTCTGGCGTAACCGACATTATTCTATGTAAAGAAAATCAAAAAAACATAGAGGATATTAAACCTATTTATATTAAAGGTGTGAGATTCCACTATGTGAAAGACCTAAAAGAGGTGTTTGCGTTGGCACTAAAGTAGTTAGGAGTTAGGAGTTAGGAGTTTGAAATTTAGATATATCATATACTTCCTGGTTATATCAACATTTTCGTTGGTAGCACAGATAAACACACAACGTCTTTTAGATATAGGGCGCAATGCTCTATATTTTGAAGACTACGTGGTGGCTATCCAAAACTTCAATCAAGTAATCAAAGCTAAACCATATTTGACAGAGCCCTATTTATTTAGGGCTTTTGCCAAATTGAATCTAGAAGACTACTACGGCGCCATATCCGACTGCAACGCAGCATTAGAAATAAATCCATTTTTGCCAAAAGTTTACTACTGCAGAGGTTATGCATATCGTCTGCTCGGCGAAATGGAAGAATCTACAGAAGATTTCAAAAAATCCTTAGAATTTGACCCTAACAACATAAATACAAATTGTCTTGTAATAGAAAATCTTATTAGACAAGACAGTATCAGCGAAGCGCTTTCTGCAAGTAACGCATTGCTAGAAGAATATCCAAAAAACTTGAATGGATACATTCTGCGAAGCCAGATTTATCTTAACATGCAAGATACCACACTAGCTATTGCCGACCTCGACACCGCCATTGTGCACAACAAACTAGCCGACCTACCCTACGCCATAAGAGGTATGGTAAAATACTCTCAAAAAGAGTATGATGCTGCAATTAACGACCTAAACCAAGCTATAAGACTCAACCTTTTTAGAGCAGATTATTTTGGCAACCGTGCTATTATAAGAATGAACACAAACGACATTAGGGGCGCTATGCAAGATTTCGACCAAGCCATTGACATGGACAAAAAGAATCCTACTAGTTATTATAATAGGTCTATTCTTAGAGCACAAATTGGCGACGAAAACAGAGCCATTGAAGACCTAAGTACTTGTATTGCGCTAGAACCAAACAATTATAATGCCTATCTGCAACGTGCCCTACTTGAATTTAAAGTGGGTGAATATGAAAAATCAATAGCAGATTATTCACTTATTATAGACGTTTATCCAGACTTTGTACCAGCCTATTATGGCAGAAGCGATGCCTATAAAAAACTTAGAAAAACTACTGCTGCCGAAAAAGATATTTACGCAGCAAGACAAATAGAAGATGAAATAAAAAGTGGCAAAAGAGCGCCAAAAACCGCTCAGGAGAAGAAAATTCATCCATCAGCCGAAGCACGTGCCATTGTTCAAAATCTAAATACAAGCTCTAAAGAAAAATACAAGAGCGAAATTAGAGGACAAGTACAATACAACGATATAGACATTGAACCAATTCAATATTTTATTATTGGTCTGCCTAAAAACGAGCCAACCATACGTTGGCACAACAACGATTTAGAAAGATACAACAAAAATCATAATAGCAATCTACAGTTTTGCACAAAGAACGATTTATATACTATAGATTACACAAATATCATAGCCGACTTTGATAGTCTAGTAAGTGAAAAGAGTCTTGCTATAGCATATTTCAATCGTGGCAACGCAAAACTTGCACTTCAAAATAGCGATTATCTAGAATCTGCCATCAACGACTTCACCAAGGCATTTCAAGAAGATAGTTCGCTAGTTTATGCCCTATATAATATAGGTTATATCCACCTAGTACAAAAAGAATTTAGAAAGGCGATTGAGTATTTCAACAAGGCAATCGAGATAAACCCAGACTTTGCCGAAAGCTACTACAACCGTGGACTTATCTACATTTATCAAGGCAACACCGAGCAAGGCAGAGAAGATTTGTCGAAAGCGGGAGAACTTGGACTTTATGGGGCGTATAATATACTTCGCCGATATGCGAATTAAACATATCTATAATTTCTTTCACGCATTCATTTGATAGAATTAATAAAAATATAAAGCTAACATTAATCAAATTTATAACTAAAACAATTTAATTATGAAAAAAATCATTTTTATTTTATCATTGGGGGTTACTATGTTAACCAGTTGTAACTTTAATACAACTTCTTATTCAAATGTTGATGCAGTTAACACTGTTGTTGATTTATCTAATGCAGATTATGAGATATTAAAAACAGTAGAAGGCTTTTCAAAACAAACTTATGTTTTTGGTATTGGAGGTTTATCTCAAAAATCTCTTGTAGAAAATGCTAAAGCTGATATGTATAAAAATGCTGATTTAAAAAATAACGAAGCTATAATATATCCTTCTACTACTACATCAGTATCAAATTACTTAGGTATTGTAAGTATTGTAAGAGCCCATGCTTTTGGATATAAAATAAAAATAAACAAAAGCCAATCATCTGAACCAAAAAAAGAAATGACAAAAGATATAGTAAATAAAAACACTAAAAAAGAAGATATTATAAAAGAAAAAACTATAAATAAAAAGACTGTAAAAGAAGATATAATAAATAAAAATATTGTTGATACAAAAGTTCTAACCTTTAATATAAATGAATCAGGAAAATTCAATATTATTTTATTGAAAACTAATAACACCACAAATGATGATTTCTACATAGGTATAGGTCAAACAGAAGTTACCAAATATTTATGGAATACAATAATGGAATTAAATTCTAGTGAAATGTCATCTGATGATAATAAAGTTGCCATTAATAATATTAGTATAAATGAAATTGAGATTTTTTGTGAAAAATTGAATAAATATTTCGAATCTGAACTTCCAAACGGGTATATATTTACAA
Organism: Candidatus Enterocola sp.; assembly: GCA_045611845.1. Classification (GTDB taxonomy): domain Bacteria; phylum Bacteroidota; class Bacteroidia; order Bacteroidales; family Paludibacteraceae; genus Enterocola. Next base: position 41,908 of record JAZKXZ010000029.1, read on the forward strand.
TCCCAACAAGTTTAGAATGGGAATTAGCTGCTAAAGGAGGAAAAATGTCTAACACAAATATTTATTCTGGTGGTAATAATATTAACAAAGTGGCTTGGTATGGTGTAAACACAGCCAATAAATACTATATAGCCACAAAAGAGCCAAATGAATTAAATATTTATGATATGAGCGGAGGTGTAAGTGAAATTTGCAAAAATGAAGATTCTGGATATGTTACACGCGGAGGTTCATATCTTGATGGTAAAAATTCATGCAAGATAACATCTGTTCAACCATTTAAAAGTCAAAACAAGAGTAAAAAAGCAGGACTTCGTTTAGTTCTGAAGAAACAAAATAATTAATAAAAAGTATATAGGGATGAATTTTAATGATGGCTCAAACGGTCACAATTTTCTTTTTCTCTTCTCACTTGTACCAAATTTCTAAAAAAAATATTATATTTGCAGAGTTTAAGCAATTATTTTTTTATAAACATAAATAAAACAACAAAACGCTATGATTTATTCTCATGAAGTAGAACACATGTGTGTTGTGAAAAAAGGTCCTAACCACGGTCCTGCCCCAATTCCAGAAGAAGGTAAATGGGTAAAATCAAAAGAAATTAAAGATATTTCTGGTTTAACACACGGTATTGGTTGGTGTGCTCCTCAACAAGGTGCTTGTAAACTTACATTAAACGTAAAAGAAGGTATCATTGAAGAAGCATTAGTTGAAACTATCGGTTGTTCTGGTATGACTCACTCAGCTGCTATGGCTGCAGAAATCCTTCCAGGAAAAACATTATTAGAAGCTCTTAACACAGACTTAGTGTGTGACGCTATCAATACAGCAATGCGTGAATTATTCCTACAAATCGTATACGGACGTACACAATCTGCTTTCTCAGAAGGTGGTCTTGTAATCGGTGCTGGTCTTGAAGACTTAGGTAAAGGTTTACGTTCTCAAGTAGGTACAATGTTCTCTACCAAAGCTAAAGGTGTTCGTTACCTAGAAATGGCTGAAGGTTATGTAACAAAAATCGCTCTAGACTGTGATGATGAAGTTTGCGGTTATCAATTCGTTCGTCTAGGTGTGATGATGGAACAAATCAAAAAAGGTGTAGATGCAAACGAAGCTCTTAAAAAAGCTACTGCTACATACGGACGTTTCACCGAAGAACAAGGTGCAGTTAAATTTATTGACCCACGTATTGATTAATTGAAAGGAGAAACAAATTATGATTAGAGAAGTAAAATTTGAAAGCCAAAATCGTCGTGAGGCTCAAATCTTAAAAGCATTAAACTCATACGGCATAGCTTCTATTGAAGAAGCAAACCAAATCTGCGACCAATATGGTTTAGACCCATATCTAGAATGCGAACAAACACAAAACATCTGCTTCGAAAATGCTAAATGGGCATACGTAGTAGGTGGTGCTATCGCTATCAAAAAAGGTTGCAAAAACGCTGCTGACGCTGCCGAAGCTATCGGTGAAGGCTTGCAAGCATTCTGCATCCCCGGTTCTGTTGCTGACGACCGTAAAGTAGGTTTAGGTCACGGTAACCTAGCTGCTCGTCTTCTTCGCGAAGAAACACAATGTTTCGCATTCTTAGCAGGTCACGAATCATTCGCTGCTGCTGAAGGTGCTATCAAAATTGCTGAAATGGCAAACAAAGTACGTAAAAACCCTCTACGTGTTATCCTAAACGGTCTTGGTAAAGACGCTGCTATGATTATTTCACGTATCAACGGTTTCACATACGTTCAAACAGAATTTGACTATGCTACAGGTGAACTTAACGTAGTTAAAACTAAAGCTTACTCAAACGGTCCACGTGCTAAAGTAAACTGCTATGGCGCTGACGACGTTCGTGAAGGTGTAGCTGTAATGTGGAAAGAAGGCGTTGACGTATCTATCACAGGTAACTCAACAAACCCTACTCGTTTCCAACACCCAGTAGCTGGTACATACAAAAAAGAACGTGTACTTGCTGACAAACCATACTTCTCAGTAGCATCTGGTGGTGGTACTGGTCGTACTCTTCACCCAGACAACATGGCTGCTGGTCCTGCTTCTTACGGTATGACTGACACATTAGGTCGTATGCACTCTGATGCTCAGTTCGCTGGTTCTTCTTCAGTTCCTGCACACGTAGAAATGATGGGCTTCCTAGGTATGGGTAACAACCCAATGGTAGGTGCTACTGTAGCAGTTGCTGTAGGCGTTGCTGAAGCATTAAATAAATAATCCCGCCCCTCTTATAAAACGAAAGGCTCTCAAATATTTGGGAGCCTTTTTTGATGCGGGTATATTATGGTGCATCGTTGCCAATATGATAAAGGACAGCCTTTTTTCTCCAACCTTTGTCGATATTCAAAGAGAGAATATGATTAAGTTTATCGTAATCTGGAGCTATATTGTCAAACAATTTTCTTACGCCTTGTTTTTTTGCCATAATTATTTAAGTTTTAGTCTAATAAAATTAAGCCTACAAAAATACATTTTTCTGCGTCAATATCAAATTATTAAAGTTTTCATTACTCATATTAAAAACATTTGGTAGATTAAAAAATTTGTTGTATCTTTGCACCGCTTTTTATGTAAGCACTAATCAATTAATTATTAACAATTTAAACAAAGGACATTATGAACCACTACGAAACCGTTTTCATTTTGACTCCCGTTTTATCTGACGCTCAGATGAAGGAAGCGGTCGAAAAGTTCAAAACTGTACTTACAAATGCAGGTGCAGCTATTTTGAATGAAGAAAACTGGGGTTTACGCAAACTTGCTTACCCTATTGAAAAAAAATCTACAGGTTTTTATCAACTATTTGAGTTCACAGCAGAACCAGAAGTTATCGCAAACCTAGAAACACAATTCCGTCGTGACGAACGTATTTTACGTTTCTTAACCGTAAAAATGGAAAAATACGCTATCGAATACGCAGAAAAGAGAAGAAAAAAAGTAAAATCTAACGTTGAAGCTTAAGAAGGAGACATAAACTATGGCACAGAATCAATCTGAAATCCGTTTCTTGACTCCACAATCAGTGGATACAAAGAAGAAAAAATATTGCCGTTTCAAAAAACTAGGCATTAAATATATCGATTACAAAGATCCAGAATTTTTGAAAAAATTCTTAAACGAGCAAGGTAAAATCCTTCCTCGTCGTCTAACTGGTACTTCATTGAAATACCAACGTCAAATAGCACAAGCAGTTAAGAGAGCACGCCACTTAGCATTGCTTCCTTACGTAACCGATATGATGAAATAATTAAAAGGAGACACGTTATGAAAATTATATTAAAAGAAGACGTACACGGATTAGGATACAAAGATGATATCCTTACAGTTAAAGACGGATATGGTCGTAACTTTTTAATCCCTACAGGTAAAGCTATCCTAGCTACTGCTTCTGCAGAAAAAATGTTAGCAGAAGATCTTAAACAACGTGCTCACAAATTAGCTAAAATCAAAGCTGACGCTGAAGCACTTGCTGCTAAACTTAACGAAGCTAGCGTTACTATCGCTGCTAAAGCTAGCGAAGCTGGTAAAGTTTTCGGTTCTGTAACATCTATGCAAATAGCTGAAGAACTAGAAAAACAAGGCATTAGCATTGACAAACGTACCATCGCTCTTAAAGAAGCTATCAAAGAACTTGGTACAGTTAAAGTTGCTGTTAAACTTCACCGCGAAGTTAGCGCAGAAATCACTGTTAATGTTGTAGCTGAATAATTAAAATTAGCACACTAGATAAGAGGCTGACATCACGTCAGCCTCTATTTTTTTATATTGTTCATAACTTAATTGCAAATATTCTACTTTTCTTTAGTTTATTTGCAATTTTTAATTTAACTTTGCAGTTAATGCAAAAATTAGAAAACCACATAGAGAATCTACTAAGAGAGCACGATTTTGTAATAATTCCTGCTTTCGGGGGCTTCGTAGCATCTGAGAAATCTGCTCAGATGGAAAATGGTTATCTATTACCTCCAAGCAGAACTATTGGTTTTAACCCCGACTTAACCTACAACGATGGTCTTTTAGTACAAGAAATTGCTAAAGCAGAAGGTTTAAGTTTAATTGAAGCCAACAACTATATTGCAGAGAAAGTAGAAAAACTTAACACTACTCTTAAAACTTTCAAACATCTTTCATTTGCTAATATTGGCACATTCCATTTGAACGGAGAAAAAGTTAGCTTTGAGCCTGCTCAAACCAACAATCTACTTAAAAGTTCATATGGTCTTCAAACATTCTATTTCCCAGAAGTAAGTAGCAACACCATTTCTCTAACAGAAAAAGTTAAACAAGAAGAAAAAGAAATAAAAACCACAAGAGCATTTAATTATGCAGTGGCATGTGTAGCTGCTATTCTTCTTTTACTACTTATCCCTATCAATTTCAATCAAAAACAAGTAGTATATCGTGCCACATTTGTACCTATCACTGCACTAGACGAAATCGTAATTACACCAGAAGTAGAGGAAGAAGTGATTTGCACACCATTCCATGCAGTAATTGGCAGTTTCAATACACAGGCTAAAGCACTAAAATTCTTAAATAATCTTCCTAAAGAACTATCAAACAGCAAGATAGTATATTCAGACAATAGATTTAGAATCATTGCAGATAGCTACGAAACAGAAGATTTAGGAAATTTAGGCATTCAACAAATAGCAAAAAAATATCCTCAATTTAGAGATGTTTGGCTACTAACTTACAATCCATAAGAAAACGATCGTATAATATATTAATATGGACAAGAAAATTTTAATCACTGGCGCAGCTGGTTTTATTGGCTCGCACGTTATTCGTCTTTTCGTTACTAAGTATCCTAACTACATGTGCTACAACCTAGACGCACTTACCTATGCAGGAAACTTAGAAAATCTAAAAGACATTTGTGATCTTCCAAACTATCAATTCATTAAAGGTGATATCACCGATACTGAATTTATAGAAAATCTCTTCCAAGAATATCAATTTGATGGTGTTATCCACCTTGCAGCAGAATCTCACGTAGACCGTTCTATCACAGATCCACTTGCATTTATCCGTACTAACGTAATGGGTACTGCAAACCTACTAAACGCTGCTCGCAACCTATGGAAAGGCAACTACGAAGGAAAACGCTTCTACCACGTTTCTACCGACGAAGTTTACGGTTCACTAAGTAAAGAAGGTTATTTCACCGAAAAAACAGCATACGACCCACGTAGCCCATATTCAGCTTCTAAAGCTAGTTCAGACCACTTTGTGCGTGCATATTTCCACACTTATGGTCTTCCAGTGGTGATGTCAAACTGTTCAAACAACTATGGTGCAAACCACTTCCCAGAAAAACTGATTCCACTTTCAATAAACAATATTAAAAACAACAGACCTATTCCTATTTATGGTAAAGGTGAAAACGTACGTGACTGGCTTTGGGTAAACGACCATGCTCGTGCTATCGACACTATTTTCCACAATGGTAAATTAGGTGAAACATATAATATTGGTGGACACAACGAATGGACTAATATCGACCTTATCCGCCTACTTTGCCAAGTTATGGACAAAAAATTAGGCAGAGAGCCAGGTACTTCAGAAAAACTTATCACATTCGTTTCAGACCGCGCAGGTCACGACTTACGTTACGCTATCGACCCTACCAAACTTCGCGACGAACTAGGCTGGGAACCATCTCTTCAATTTGCAGAAGGTCTAGAAAAGACTGTAGACTGGTATTTAGAGAACGAAGAGTGGTTAAACAACGTAACTTCTGGTGATTATACAAAATATTACGAAAAACAATATACAAATAGATAATTTTTTAGTATCTTTGCACTTTCTAAAAAAATAAGATATTTAACTTATAGCGACATGAAAAAACATAATTTTAACGCTGGACCTTCTATTCTTCCTCAAGAAGTAATTGAAAACACAGCAAAAGCAGTTTTAGATTTCCAAGGTGAAGGTTTATCAATCCTAGAAATTAGCCACCGTGCTAAATACTTTCAACCAGTATTAGACGAAGCAGAAGCTCTTATGAGAGAACTTCTAGGTATTCCAGAAAATTATTCAGTTATTTTCTTAGGTGGTGGTGCTAGCCTACAATTCTGTATGCTTCCATTCAACCTATTAGAAAAGAAAGCAGCATACCTAAACACTGGTGTTTGGGCTAAAAAAGCAATGAAAGAAGCTAAAGGTTTCGGTGAAGTTGTTGAAGTAGCTTCATCAGCTGACGCAAACTACACTTTCATTCCAAAAGATTTCGAAATTCCTGCTGACGCAGACTATTTCCACATCACAACAAACAACACTATCTACGGTACAGAAATTAGAAAAGATATCGATTCTCCAGTTCCATTAGTAGCTGATATGTCTTCTGATATCTTCTCTCGTCCACTAGACGTTACTAAATATGCTGTTATCTACGGTGGTGCTCAAAAAAACCTAGCTCCTGCAGGTGTTACTTTCGTTATCATTCGTAACGACGTGTTAGGCAAAGTTAGCCGTTACATCCCTACTATGCTTAACTACCAAACACACATCGACAACGGTTCTATGTTCAATACTCCTCCAGTACTTCCTATCTACACAGCTCTTCAAACCCTTAAATGGTTAAAAGCTCAAGGTGGTCTTGCTGAAATCGAAAAGAAAAACGTTGCTAAAGCAGAACTTCTTTACAATGCTATCGACAACAGCAAAATGTTTGTAGGTACTGCAGCAAAAGAAGACCGTTCATTAATGAACATCTGCTTCGTTATGAAAGACGAATACAAAGATCTTGAAGCAGACTTCATGAAATTTGCTACAGAAAAAGGTATGGTTGGTATCAAAGGTCACCGTTCTGTTGGTGGTTTCCGTGCTTCTACATACAACGCTCTTCCTATCGAAAGCGTACAAGCATTAGTTGATTGTATCCAAGAATTTGAAAAATTACACGCATAATAAAATGAAAGTTTTAGTTGCTACAGAAAAACCATTTGCTAAAGTAGCTATAGATGGTATCAAACAAGTATTAGACGAAGCAGGCTACGAAATGGCCCTTCTAGAAAAATACACAGACAAAAAAGAACTTTTAGACGCAGTTGCTGATGCAGACGCTATCATTATCCGTAGTGATATTGTTGATGCAGAAGTTATCGAAGCTGCAAAACAACTTAAAATAGTAGTTCGTGCTGGTGCTGGTTACGACAACGTTGACCTACAAGCTGCTTCTGCTGCTAACGTAGTAGTAATGAACACTCCAGGTCAAAACGCTAACGCTGTAGCTGAACTTGCTGCTGGTCTTATGGTTTACGCAGTACGTAACCTATTCAATGGTACATCAGGCACAGAACTTATGGGCAAAAAATTAGGTATCCACGCTTACGGTAACGTAGGTAGAAACGTAGCTCGTGTAGCTAAAGGTTTCGGAATGGAAATCTACGCATTCGACGCATTCTGTCCAAAAGAAGTAATCGAAAATGATGGTGTTAAAGCTCTAGACTCAGCTGAAGAACTTTATGAAACTTGCCAATTCATTTCATTACACATCCCTGCAACAGCAGAAACTAAAAATTCAATCAACTATGCATTACTAGAGCGAATGCCTAAAAATGCTGTACTAGTAAACACCGCTCGCAAAGAAGTAATCAACGAAGTTGAATTAATCAAACTTATGGAAGACAGAGCAGACTTCCGCTATGTAACTGACATTATGCCAGCTGCTAACGCAGAATTTGCTGCACAATTCCCAACACGTTATTTCTCTACTCCTAAGAAAATGGGTGCTCAAACTGCAGAAGCAAACATCAATGCAGGTATAGCAGCAGCTAAACAAATCGTAGGATTTATTCGTGATGGAATTAACAGATTCCAAGTAAACAAATAATAGTATTTTTACTATATAATTGAGGTGGACAATTTAATTTGTTCACCTCTTTTTTTGCTATATGCTAATTAATTATTAATTTTGCGCTCTATTTTCAAGAACTATGTTTTAAAACATATTTTTATGGGCAAATTTTCTAAAAAATTTAGTTTTCCTATCCCTTTCCTATTTCGTTGTTTAAAGGGATATAATGCTCAACAACTTACCACCGACACTATGGCTGGTATTATTGTGGGTATCGTGGCGATTCCTCTAGCTATCGCATTTGGTATAGCTTCAGGTGTGGGACCTACAGAAGGTTTAGTAACTGCTATTATTGCAGGTTTTCTTATCTCTTTCTTAGGTGGTACTAAAGTACAAATAGGTGGACCTACTGGTGCATTTATTGTAATTATTTATGGTATTATCCAACAACATGGCCTTATTGGTCTGAGCATTGCCACCATTATGGCGGGTATTATGCTTGTGTTAATGGGCGTATTAAAATTGGGTAATGTAATTAAGTTCGTTCCTTATCCTGTTATCGTTGGTTTCACTGGAGGTATAGCTCTTACTATCTTCTCTACACAAATGAACGATATGTTTGGCTTAGGACTTACAAACATCCCTGCAGACTTCCTTCACAAATGGTGGTTCTACTTCCAAAATGTGGATAAAGTGGATTGGGGATCATTTGCAGTTGGTCTTATAAGCCTTTTAATTATAATTTTCTCACCTAAAGTATCTAGCAAAGTGCCAGGTTCGCTTATTGCAATTATCGTGGCTACACTAGGTGTTTGGGCTCTTAAGGAATTTAATATTTGGGAAGGTGCAAAAAATATTGCTACTATTGGCGACCTTTACACCCTTCCAGAAGGCATGCCAATGCCATCTATGCCAAAACTTGAACTTGCAGAAGGCGAAACTATTTTAGGTATAGTTCAATCTTTATTCCCTGCTGCATTTACTATTGCTATACTTGGTGCTATCGAATCTCTTCTTTCTGCTATGGTGGCAGACGGTGTTATCGGTGGTAAACACGACTCAAATATGGAACTTATTGGTCAAGGTGTAGCAAACATTGTAGTGCCATTCTTTGGTGGTATTCCTGCTACAGGTGCTATTGCTCGTACCATGACCAACATCAACAACGGTGGTCGTAGCCCTATCGCTGGTATTATTCACGCAGTGGTTCTTCTACTTGTACTTCTACTTTTAGGTAGCCTAGTTGGTCTTATCCCAATGCCTTGCCTTGCTGCTGTACTTATTATGGTTTCATACAATATGAGTGGTTGGAAAACATTTGTTGCGCTAGCTAAAAACCCAAAATCAGACTTTGCAGTACTTATGACCACATTTGTTCTTACAGTGGTATTTGACTTAACTATTGCCATTGAAGTTGGTTTAGTGCTAGCTATTATCTTATTCCTAAAACGTACTAGCGAATCTGTTTCTATCAAGGTATTCAGACACGAAATCGACCCTACAGACGAAACAGACCTTGAGCTTCACGAAGATAAACTTAGCATTCCAGAAGGTACAGAAGTGTATGAAATTGATGGTCCATACTTCTTTGGTATCGCAAACAAGTTTGACGACGTGATGAAATCTATCGGCGAAACTGCTAAAGTGCGTATCATTCGTATGCGTAAAGTGCCATTTATCGACTCAACTGGTATTCACAACCTAGAGGCTCTTTGTGAACAATCTGCTAAAGAAGGTATCCAAATAGTTCTTTCTGGTGTAAACGTAAACGTACGTAAAACTTTACATAAAGCTGGCTTCAACAAGGTATTAAAAGAAGAATTTATTTGTTCTAATATCAACGAGGCATTAAAAAAAGCTGAAAGTTTAGTTTAAATAAGCATAAAATAATTATCTTTGTATCTACGTTTATATTAAAGATTAAATTACTATGCCACAGACCTCTAAACGCAGCTGGATAATGCCGCAATCGCCTATTAGAAAACTCGTTCCATTAGCAGACAGAGCTAAAGAACGTGGTGTTAAGGTTTACCATTTAAACATTGGACAACCAGACCTTAAAACACCTAAAGTGGCGTTAGAGGCCATCAAAAACATAGATAGAAGTATTCTTGAGTATAGCCCTAGTGATGGTTATAAATCACTACGTGTGAAACTTGCTGAATATTATCACAGATTTAATATTAACGTAGATTACAAAGATATCATTGTTACCACAGGTGGTTCTGAGGCTGTAAACTTTGCATTTATGGCTTGCTTAGACCCAGGTGACGAAATTATTGTTCCAGAACCAGCTTACGCAAACTATACTGCTTTTGCTATAAGCTGCGGAGCAATTATTAAACCTGTTTTATCTACAATTGAAGATGGTTTTGCTCTTCCTAGCATTGAAAAATTTGAAGAACAAATCACTCCTCGCACCAAAGGTATCTTAATTTGTAACCCAAACAACCCTACCGGATACCTTTACACAAAAGAAGAAATGAATCAAATTCGCGATTTGGTAAAGAAATATGACCTTTACCTTTTCTCTGACGAGGTTTATCGCGAATTTTGTTATACAGATGCTCCATACGTTTCTGCTTTCCACCTAGATGGCATTGAAGAAAATGTGGTGCTATTCGACTCTGTTTCAAAACGCTACAGCGAATGTGGTATTAGAATTGGTGCTTTGGTTTGTAAAAACCAATCTGTTAAGGAAAGCGTTATGAAATTCTGCCAAGCAAGACTTAGTCCTCCACTTGTGGGTCAGGTAATTGCAGAGGCTTCTATCGATACTCCCGCAGAATATATGCAAGAAATGTACAACGAGTATCTAGAACGTAGAAACTTCCTTATCGAAGGCCTAAATAAAATACCTGGAGTATATTCTGCTATCCCAATGGGAGCATTCTATACTGTGGCAAGACTTCCTATCGACGACTCAGACAAATTCTGTGCATGGCTTTTAAGTGAGTTTGAATATGAAAAACAAACCGTTATGATGGCTCCTGCTTCTGGTTTCTATACTATGAAAAATGTGGGTTCAAATGAGGTGCGTTTGGCATACGTTCTTAAGAAAGAAGACTTAGAAAAAGCCTTATTCATCTTGAAAAAAGCACTAGAAGTATATCCTGGTCGTACGAAATAATGAATCTCCCACTCTTTATAGCAAGAAGAATACATTTTTCTAAAGAAAACAACAAGAAAAAGGTATCTAAACCTGCTGTGCGCATTGCTCTTGGCGGCATAGCATTGGGGCTTGCTGTAATGATACTTTCACTAGCCATAGTGGTAGGATTTAAAAACGAAGTGGGCAGAAAGGTGATGGGATTTGGTTCTCATATTCAAATTACCAGCCTTACAAACAACAGAACATACGACCTACCTCCTATTCCATTTTCAGACACACTTATAAGTGCCATTAAGGCTGTGCCAAATGTGAGTTACACTCAAATTACTGCCACCAAACCTGCTATTATCAAAACTAAAACAGATTTTCAGGGCATTGTGCTTAAGGGTGTGGATGCACATTACAATTGGGACTTTTTTAAAGAGTACTTAAAAGAAGGAGAACTTCCAGTTTATAATGATAGCACTGCTTCAAACGAGGTTTTAATCTCTAAAAAACAAGCTGACGCGCTGAAACTAAGCGTGGGCGACAAGTTTATCTGCTATTTTATTCAAGACCAAGTAAGACTACGCCAATTTACCATTTCTGGCATCTACAGCACAGGACTTGCCGACTTTGATAAATTGTTTATTGTTTCTGACATTCAACATATTAGAATGCTAAATAACTGGGACGAAAACACAGCCACAAGCATTGAAGTATTTGTAAACGACTTGGATAATTTGTCAGACATTTCATATAATATCTACCTTGCCACAGCTAGAAATTTCACTGGAAATTACAATCCATACTACACCAGAAGTATATATGAACTGCAACCACAAATTTTTGGTTGGCTAAGTCTTCTAGACCTAAATATGGTAATTATCCTTATTTTAATGTTCTCGGTGGCTAGTTTTACTATGATTTCTGGTCTTCTTATTATTATTTTGGAGAAAACCACACTCATAGGCACACTTAAAGTGCTTGGAGCAAACAATTGGACAATAAGAAAAATCTTCTTATATCAAGCCTCTTTCCTTATTGGCAAAGCAATGCTTTGGGGTAATGTGATAGGTCTTGGTATGTACTTCATACAAAAATATCTCAAAGTTGTAAAACTAGACCCTGAAGTTTACTTCGTAGATTATGCGCCTGTGGAGCTTATTCCTTGGCAGGCAGTGGCACTGAATATTGGCGTGGGGGTTGCAATTCTTTGCATTCTAGTAATCCCTTCATACCTTATCGCCAAAATCTCCCCAGCGAAATCGATTAAGTTTGAGTAATTTATTATTTCAAACATATATATTGCAGAATTATTTTAAAGCACCCTTTAAAATATTTCTGCAACTGTAAAGTTACTTCCTCCTACAAAAATAAAATCATTTTCGCTAGCATCGCGTTTTGCTGCAGCAAGAGCATCAGCAACAGAGGCGTATGCGCAACCTTGCAGACCAAACTCTGCAGCTTTTGCTTTTAGGTCGGCAGCTGGGAGTGCACGTGGTATGCTTGCGTTACAGAAATAATATGTAGCATCTTTTGGCAGAAGTTTTAGCATAGAAGTAATGTCTTTATCTCCTACCATACCTATTACAAGGCGTTTCACATCTGCCTTGATATCAGCAATTTGAGACACAATATATTGCATACCTGCTACATTGTGACCTGTGTCGGCTATCACAAGTGGCGAAGTAGAAAGTTTTTGCCAACGGCCCATAAGTGAGGTAAGTTCTACCACATTTTTAAGACCATTTTTTATGTTTTCTTCTGTGATATTAAATTCATTTTTTAAAAATTCCACAGCAGAAAGAATTGTCTTTTTATTTTTTTCTTGGCAATAACCTTTTAGCTCAAATTCATAGTCTGAAGCAACGGTATCTTCTGCAAAAACTACCTCTTTTGTGCGAGCTGTAAAGATTGAGCGAAGTTCAGAAGGCATCTCTCCTACTACAGCAGGAATGCCAGACTTTAAAATACCAGCTTTTTCAAATGCAATTTTTTCAAGTGTATCGCCAAGTAGGTTTACGTGGTCGAAACTCACATTTGTTACCACTGAAAGCACTGGAGAAATAATATTGGTGCTATCTAGTCGTCCACCAAGACCAGTTTCAATCACTGCCACATCCACATTTTCATATGCAAAGTATGTAAATGCCATTAAAGTAGTGATTTCGAAAAACGAAGGATTAAGTTTGGCAATAATCTCGTCTGCCTCGCGCACAAAATCAATTACATATTGCTCAGAAATTGGTTTACCGTTTACGCGAATGCGTTCTGAAAAGTCTTTTAGGTGAGGCGAAGTATAAAGACCAACCTTATAACCTGCCGATTGCAGAATAGCTGCAAGGGTATGCGACACAGAACCTTTACCGTTTGTGCCAGCTATGTGAATGCTTTTAAATTGTTTATGCGGATTTCCATACGCCGCATCAAGTTCCATTACATTATCCAAACCTGGTTTGTATGCAGACTCACCCTTTTGCTGAAAGGCAGGAGTTTTAACAAATAAATAATCTAAAGTTTCTTTATAATTCACGACCCAACTTTTTTTATGAGTTTTTTTACTCATTGTTAATATCTTTTCGTATGCAAAATTACAAAAGAATTCTTTTTTTTATTAAATTTACAATATTAAAATCCTAAAATTTACTACTATGAGTGCTAAAAAGAACTTCATCTTGGATACAAACGTAATTCTACACGATTACAAGTGTATTTATAACTTTCAGGAAAACGATATTTACATTCCTATTGTTGTGCTAGAAGAGTTAGATAAATTTAAAAAAGGGAATGAAGAAATAAATTACAACGCTAGACAATTTACCAGAGAACTAGACGAAATTAGCGACAACGACTTCTTCGAAAAAGGAGCTGAAATTGGTGAAGGACTTGGCAAACTGTTTATTGTAGTAAATCGCGAGCCATCTGAGGCGCTTAAGGCTGCATTTATGGAAAACACTCCAGACCACAGAATACTTGCCATTACAGAAAGTATTCAAAATGCAGACCCTGCAACCAAAACCATATTGGTTACAAAGGATATTAACCTTAGAATGAAGGCTCGTTCTGTGGGTATCCTTGCAGAAGATTATTTCAACGATAAAATCACAAACAAAGATATTTTCGACCGCGAACAAGAAACATACGATGGCATCGACAGCGCTATTATCGACAAAATGTATGCTACTTCGGCTGTGGGAATAAGCGAATTTGCTTTTAAAGACGATATTGTTCCAAACGAATATTTCATCTTAAAGAGTGAAAGAAATAGTGTGATGGCGCGCTACGATAGCGACCTTGAATGTGCCACTCGCGTAAACAAAGAGCGTGCATACGGCATTGAGGCACGCAACGCAGAGCAAGCTTTTGCACTAAATGCACTGCTAAACGACGATATAAAACTTGTTTGTATTACAGGTAAGGCTGGTACTGGTAAAACCCTGCTTGCACTTGCTGCGGCACTTGAAAAATGCCATACCTACAAACAAATCTTGCTTGCTCGCCCTATTGTGGCACTTGCAAATAAAGATTTAGGTTTTCTTCCTGGCACAGAAAAAGACAAGATAGCACCTTATATGATGCCTCTGTTCGATAACCTAAATGTGATTAAACACCAATTTGGCGCAAATTCTCGTGAGCTTACAGCCATTTCTGAAATGCAACAATCTGGTCAGCTTGTAATTGAGGCACTTGCATATATTCGTGGCCGTAGCCTTTCAGACGCATATATTATTGTGGACGAAGCACAAAACCTTACCCCACACGAAATTAAAACAATTATTACTCGTGCAGGCGAAAACACCAAGGTGGTATTTACTGGCGACGTGCAACAAATAGACCAACCATACCTAGATATGCTTTCAAATGGTTTGGTTTATACCATTGATAAAATGAAAGGTCAAAACATTTTTGCTCACGTAAACCTAATTAAAGGCGAAAGAAGTTATCTTTCAGAGCTTGCAAGTAATTTGTTATAATGAAGTTTAAACTAATAATATTAATGTTCTTTTTCGGTGTGGCGAGTTGTTTTGCGACATCGAATACGAGATATAAAGCATGGACACAAGATATAAGCAATGCAGAGATTTCTGTGCTTACTTGTTCTCCCGGGGATGAAATCTATTCCATTTTTGGCCATACCGCTATAAGAGTATGCAATAAAAACACAGGACTAGATGCTGTGGTAAACTATGGTCTATTCGATTTTAATCAAGATAGTTTTGTGTATCGATTTGTGAAAGGTGAAACAGACTATATGTGTGGAGTGGATGGCTACAATTCATTTCTATATTCGTATGCATGGCGAGGAAGCGGAGTGAAAGCCACTGTTTTGGACCTTACCGACACCGAAAAAGAGCGTATTATTAGAGTACTTACCAATGACCTAAAACCAGAAAACAGAGAGTACAGATACAACTTTGCTTTCAACAACTGTGCTACAAAAATTAGAGATATAGTTAAGTTTGCATACAAAGATAGATGCGAAAGTTTGCAACCATCTGAATATACTTTTAGAGAAATCATTGGAAAATATGCAGAAAACTATCCTTGGTTTATGTTTTCGTTCGACATTTGCCTTGGAGGAAAAGACTACAATACCCTAATGACTCCAGAAGAAGTGCAGTTTTTACCAGAACACCTAGATATTGCGCTAAATAATAGTTTAATAAACAGAGACGGAGAAGATATTAAACCTGATACAAGACAAGAAATACTCCTTACTCCTATCGAAACCACTGTAGAAAGTACACTTTTCTCACCTTTAGTTTTGGTATGTATTATACTAGTTCTTTCTATTATCAACCTTATCTTTGGTAAAAAATGTCGCATTGCAAGCAATATTTTTAGTGGCACTATATTCTTTACATACACTCTTATAGGGCTTTTAGTTGTATTCTTGATGTTCTTCTCAGAACACCCATTCACTAGTTGGAATATGAATATTCTCATATTCAACCCACTAATTATAATCCCATTTGTGGGTTTAATGATTAAAGACAAAGGAATAACATTCAAGATAATAAATGTAGCACTTATATTGCTAGCTGTATTGTTTATACTTTATAGCCTAATATTTTGGAACTTCACTAACCACGCATTTATACCACTAGGTATAACATTGATACTTGAACTAAACAAACAAATAATAAAGGGAGCCTAAAGCTCCCTTTTTTTATCTGTATAATAAGAATATTGTTGGTCGTTTTGCTAAGTCTGGAAGATTTGTCTTACGCCATGCAGAAACTGTTTGAGTTTTAATATATTCTGTTTCTAGTGTAATGTCGCATGCTATGCAAAGTTTGGTAGAATTTTGGCAGTTTTTCAATATATCTTCTACCAATTTCATATTACGGTATGGAGTTTCAATAAAGATTTGAGTTTGATGCTCCGAATAAATTCTTTGTTCCATTTTTTTGAACATCTTATTTCTTTCTGCTGCATCTATTGGCAAGTAGCCAAGAAAAGCAAAACTTTGCCCGTTAAATCCAGAACCCATAAGTGAAAGAAGTATAGAAGATGGTCCCACAAGTGGTTTCACGGTGTAACCTTTGCTTTGTGCAATACCCACAACATCCGCACCTGGATCGGCAATAGCAGGACAACCTGCTTCCGAAATCACACCCATACTATGTCCTTCTGCCATGGGTTTTAGGAAAGATGAAATCACCTCAGCAGGTGTATGACCATTAAGTTCAAAAAACTCAAGTTCGTCTATATTAATATTTCTATCTACTTTTTTAAGGAAACGACGAGCAGTGCGCACATTCTCCACTATAAAATATTTAAGTGAAGTTACTATTGTTGCATTCGCCCCTGGCAAAACATTGTTTAGTTCTGTTTCACCAAGTGTACATGGGATTAAGTATAATGTTGCCATAATAGTTAGGAGTTAGGACGTGTTGATGAACGTCAGTGAATAATTAGGAGTTAGGGGTTAAAACAACATAAAAATAAACGTTAAAACATACACCCCAAAAATACATAGTACTTGCTTATTTGTCATCGTGCCTTTATCTGCATTGAAAAATGCAAACCTGTTCACTATGTATTTGTATAGATAATATGATATAAATCCTGCTGCTACGCCTACCAATGCCCCACAAATAATATCAATTGGAAAGTGTACTCCTAAATACATTCTAGAATAGCAGTTTAGCACTGCCCAAGAGAATATAAGTGCAGAATAGCATCTATTTCTAAAAAGCAAACAAGTAAGTGTAGCTATACCAAAAGTATTTGATGCATGTGAAGAACAAAATCCATATAGAGCACTTCTATAATCGTTTACCACATGGATAATATCTTTTAGCTGAGGGTCGTGTGTTGGTCTAAGTCTTTCGAAAAATGGTTTGCAAAAGCCAGATGCCACTTGGTCTGCTATTAATACGCATAGTCCTACTGCAAGCGCTGCAATAATAGCATCTTTACCTTTTATTTTAATAAGGAAGAATATAATAGAAAGATAAAGTGGAATCCAGACAAAACGGTCCGAAATCCACCACATAATATTATCCCAAAAACCATTGTTGAGCGCATTTATGCTCACCAATAATTCTCTATCCCACTCTATTAAAGCATTAAACCAATCCATTATATCACTTCTATAGAACTAGCAGGCATCCAACCAGAATTTCCATCCAATGTGCTTATCTCTACCCACTCACCTAATGTAGATTTTATCTTCACCTTTGTGCCTTCGTGAAGGATGAAAAGGTCATTACCACTGCTATCTGGTGAGCTCTTAATGGTTACTGTTTGAGAAAAAACAATAGCTTCTGTTTTAGATATTTCTACATTATAGCGAGTATATGCACACAAAATAGAAATTATAGTAAAGAATAGAGCTACCACTGCTACAGAAAATCCTAGTTTTCTCACTAGCATTGATCTTACAAAAAAGTATAATGAAATTCCTACTAAAATAGTGATAAATAGTATAATAGAAATCCAAGCCCACGCATCGGCAGAAGTAATATTTGCAATAGCATTCCACCAATCTACAAGAAATATACTACCCAATGATTCTATATTATCCACTGTGTGAGACTGTGCAAACTCAAGATTGTGTTTAGCATCTTCGTGAGAAGGGTCTAACTTAAGAGCACGTTCATAATTTAAAATTGAGGCTGCTAGTTCGCCTTTTCTATAGTAGCAATTTGCCACATTATAATATAAATCTGCAGACTCATAACCCTTGTCTAAAGCAGAATTATACACCTTAAGTGCAGTATCATATTCTCCTGCTGTGTATGCAAGTTCAGCTTCTGATAAGTTAAAATCTCCTACAGCTTGTACATTTATACAAACTATAAGCGCTACAAATAAACTATATATCTTGGTTTTCATATTATCTTAAAGTATTATCAAGTTCACTTATTAAATCTGCTGCTCTTGAATAAATGTTGTCCATAGACAAACTTTCATCTACCACAGGAGAGAATCTTGCAAATTCACAATCAGAAAGACAAGACAAGAACTCGCCTATCAGTTTCTCATCACAATTATGTGCAATAAGTTTTTCTTGAACATTATCTTTTGTAAGTTCAGACACTGGAATTGTAAGTTTATCTGCAATATAACCCCACAAAGCACGCATTGTTTCTTCATAGAACTTAGATTTTTCTCCAAGTTTTAGACATTTTTGAGCCTCTTTTAAGCGTTTTTTAGCCACTTTATTTGCTCTTTTTGTGTTTCTTAATGCCACAT
>JAZKXZ010000030.1:0-8567 GCA_045611845.1 Candidatus Enterocola sp.
CATTATTCATTGGCACAAGCACTGGCGCAGAATATGCTAAAGTAGCTACAAAAGCAAGTAATATTATTGATATAAGTTTTTTCATTAAAGTTTATTTTTTAAGCCATTCCTTAATATTTCCTCTGTATTCGAAAAGCAAAATAGAAATTAATGCTAGCACAAATAATATAATACAATATTTAGGAGCTGTTTTTATTGGGTGGTTGCTATATGTGTCTGAGATAGAAAGTGCTGTAATTTTCTCTAACGCCAATGTATCGCTATTCAATCTGCTTTCGATATTGATAACTCTAGATTTTAGAGCCATCAAATCGCTTTGAATCCATTGATTTTTGTCTTTGATACTGAATGTTTCACCAGATGTACCTAACACAACTTGATTTGCATCTGAGGTGAAATATTGAATATAACGAAGTGAATCTAATAATTTTATCTCATTTTTAAATGTGCTTAACTCGCTTCTCATTACAGAAAGACGTCTATCGTTTAGAATAGAGAAAGAAGAACGTTCGTTTAGATAGTTAATCACCGCATCTGCAAAGATTGATAGTGAAGCAGTATCTTTTGCCATCACTTCCAAGGCTAACATATATGGATGTATTTTATATTTATGGTTTTCTTCCTTCGTTACATCTTCTTTGTCAACAGTATAGTTTATTAGTGTTGAGTCGATAGAAATTACTCTGTGTGGTCTTAATTGAACTAAATTTTTTAGAGTTTCGTTGTCTAGTTGCAGAATAGTAGCCAATCTACCTCTGTTCATTTCAGACAGACCTTCTATTTCTTTAATGTAACTTGTACTGTTTGCTACATTGTTTTTAAGAATAATTTCGGCATTATATTTTGTGATAATAACTTTTGGAACAACAATAGACATAACTATGCCTAACAAGACAGCAGCAAAAAGTATATACCATCTTTTAAAACAGATTTTTATAACAAGACATAAAGGTTTAAAGAAATAAGACTTTAAAAAGTTCCAGAAAATTGCCAATAAGTCTAGTAAATCTAGTTCTTTTTCTTGATTTTTATTTTCCATATTATCTAAGTTTTAATAATTGTCCAACTTCAGCCTTTGCATCGTAAGGCATATTATTTAAATCGTATAGGCTATGCAAACGGATACCATATTTTTGAGATATATCGTGCATAGACTCACCTTTTTCTACAACATGAATACCTTCACCCCATGTAATCTTCTTCTTTTTCTTTTGTAGATATACTATAGTACCTTCTTCTGGCTGACGAGTTTTTCTATCAACATCGTTGTATGAATAAATAAGACCAAAAGGAATGTTATATTTCACAGCTATAGTATAATAAGACTCGCCATTTTGTACATAAACATATTTAAGTCCAGATTCGTTTTTCTCTTTTACAGTTTTCGCTGGTGTTTTTACACCTTCTTCTTTAGAGGTAAAACTTTCTTTATCGTACTTATATAGTTCGTATTTTTCTATAAGTGTAATAAGTCTGTTTGGATAGTTTGGGTCCGTAGCATAACCTGCTTGTTTCAAGCCTTTTGCCCAAGCTTTGTAGTCTGTTTTATCCAATTCAAAAAGGAATGAATAACGTGGTCTGTCTTTAAGAAACTGAGAGTGGTCTATAAAAGACTCTTCTGCTCTTTCGTATTTTCTAAAACATTCGTTTCTTTTATCGTCGTCGTGATAAATCTTTTCTCCAGACCAATCGTTGTGACATTTAATGCCAAAGTGGTTGTTTGCTTGCACTGCCAATCTACTAGTACCTGCAGCAGACTCCAATATACCTTGTGCTAGCGTAATAGATGCAGGAATACCATAATCGTTCATTTCACGCATAGCAATGTTACAATATTTTTGTATATACGCTTCATTATCTTGCGACGCAGACATACAAAAAACATTTCCAAATATTGCTACTGACACTATTAATGTCTTAATTAATTTTCTCATTTTGCTTATATAATAACGTGCAAATATACTATTTTTTTATGAAATATATGAAGATATTCTTTAGATTTTAGTTATCTTTGCGTTGATTTAATTTGGCATATAATATCTATATGGATTTAGAATTAATAGAAAAAGCTAAACTAGCCACCTGCACATCATACTCTCCTTATTCAAATTTTAAGGTGGGTGCTGCGGTGCGTATGGCAGACGGCAGAATTTTTACAGGTTCTAACCAAGAAAACGCAGCTTATAGCGCATGTCTTTGCGCCGAAAGAGTTGCACTACTTTATGCATGTGCCAATGCTGGCGACTCTTATCCTACAAGCATAGCCATTGCCGCATATCAAAATGGTAATTTTACAGAAAATGTAATTACTCCTTGCGGTGAATGTTGCCAAGTGCTAGTAGAAATGGAGAAACGTTTTGGGCACAAAATTTCTATTTATCTATATGGAGAAAAAGGCGTAAAGAAATTAGAGAGTTCAAAAGAATTATTACCATTTGCATTCGAGTTAGGAGTTAAATGATAAAACACATACATAGATACATATTAAAAAACTTTTTGAGAACTTTCTCAATTACATTTTTTGCAGCTGTATTCATTTTGGTAATGCAGTTTATGTTTCGTTATGTAGATGATATGGTAGGTAAAGGTGTTGCAATTTCTGTTTTAGGAGAATTCTTTTTCTACGCAGCCCTATCTGTAGTACCTCTTGCACTACCTCTTTCTATCCTACTTGGCTCGCTAATGACCTTTGGCAACCTAGGCGAAAGACTAGAATTACTTGCAATGAAAGCGGCAGGTATTTCACTTTTTAAAATAATGAGATCGCTTATTGTGCTTATAGGACTTGTTTCTATTGGTAGTTTTTATTTTGCCGACAACATTCTTCCAAGAACACAAGTTAGAATGTGGACTCTGCTATTTTCCATCAGAGAAGCATCTCCTGAGCTTGAAATTCCACAAGGTGTTTTTTACGATGGCATTACAGGTAGAAACATTTTTGTAGAAACAAAAAGAAATGGTTTATTGCACAATGTAGTTATCTACGACTACTCTAAAGGGTTCAACAACACAGGTATTATAATGGCAGATACAGGCACCATTAAACTTACCGAAGATAAGAAACACCTTATTTTAACCCTTAAAAACGGCGAATGTTTTGAAAATTTTCAAGACGAAAACAAAGCAAATAATAAGAACAATAAAATCATTCCATACAGAAGGGAAACATTTAGTAGAAAAGAACTTATCATAGACTTTGACGCCAATTTCAAAGAACTAAGTTCTGCATTCTTAGAAGACCAATATATAGCAAAAAGAATTGACGAACTAAAAGAAACTGTAGACTCTATTGAATTAAGAATTAATCAATACATAACAATTAGAGACGAGAGTCTTAAATCTAGAACATATTTCAATAGAGCAAATCAAAAAGCAGAAGACATTACAACATTCAAAGACACAACAATAAAACTAGAAGAAATACCATATACACTGCAAAGTAAATTTGCACAATTAAGTAATAGTAACAAAAAATCAGCATTACAGCATGCCAAAAATAAATTAAAAACTATAACAGATAAGCAACGAAAATACAATGCCGATGTAGAATGGCTAAAAGGTGAAGCAAGAAGTCATGAAATAGAAATGTATAAAAGATATACTCTAGCGTTTGCTTGTTTTATCTTCCTTTTCATTGGCGCGCCACTAGGAGCAATAATTAGAAAAGGTGGTATGGGTATGCCTGTGGTGCTTTCTACTATCTTATTTATCATATACTATATCATCGACAACACAGGATACAAAATGGCTCGCGAGGCCATCTGGGAGGTATGGCAAGGCATGTGGCTAAGCGCCGCAATATTACTTCCATTTGGTATTTTACTCACCTATATGGCTGCTACAGAGTCTAGCATTATGAATGGCGAAAGTTATATTATGGCATTTAAGAAGATATTTAGTAAAAATAATGTTATATTTGCAAAAATCAGAAATTTAAGACAAAACAAAAAATAATTATATATGGCACTAAACACTATAGAAGAAGCATTAGACGATTTCAGAGAAGGTAAGTTTGTTATCGTAGTAGATGATGAAGATCGTGAAAATGAGGGAGATTTCATTATAGCAGCAGAAAAAATTACACCAGAGGCAGTAAATTTCATGCTAAAAAATGGTAGAGGTGTACTTTGTGCTCCTATTACTGAATCACGTTGTGCAGAACTAGAATTAGATAAACAAGTAAGCAATAATACTTCTATTTTAGGTACTCCATTTACTGTTACTATCGACAAAATAGAAGGTTGCTCAACAGGTGTATCTACTGCCGACCGTGCAGCTACTATCAAAGCTCTTGCCGACCCTACTTCTACACCAAATACATTTGGTCGTCCTGGTCACATCAATCCTCTTTATGCAAAAGATAAAGGTGTGCTACGTCGTGCTGGTCACACAGAAGCTGCTGTAGACCTTGCTCGTCTTTCTGGTCTATACCCTGCTGCCGCTCTTATCGAAATTATGAACGAAGACGGCACCATGGCTCGCATGCCAGACCTACAAAAAGTAGCAGAAAAATTTGGCATTAAAATCATTACTATTCGTGATTTAATTTCATACAGACTTAAAAAAGAATCTATTATTGAAAAAGGTGAAAGCGCTCATCTTCCTACAAAATATGGCGACTTCACTATCATTCCTTTCCGCCAACTATCAAACGGACTAGAACACGTAGCACTTGTAAAAGGTACTTGGGAAGAAAACGAACCTATCCTTGTGAGAGTACACTCTTCTTGCGTTACTGGCGACATTTTTGGTTCTCTAAGATGCGAATGCGGCGACCAACTTCACAAAGCAATGGAGATGGTAGAAAAAGAAGGCAAAGGTGTAATTATCTATCTAATTCAAGAAGGTAGAGGCATTGGCTTAATGAACAAAATTAAAGCATACTCTCTACAAGAAAAAGGTCTTGACACTGTAGATGCAAACATTCAACTTGGCTTTAGCCCAGACGAACGCGACTATGGCGTGGGCGCAAGCATTCTTCGTGAAATTGGCGTTAGAAAAATGCGTTTAATCTCAAACAACCCTGTAAAACGTATTGGTCTTGAAGGCTACGGACTAGAAATAGTAGAAAACGTAGGTATCGAAGTAGGTATCAACAAATACAACGAACAATACATGCAGACCAAGAAAGAAAGAATGGGACATAACTTGAAGTTATAAGTTAGGAGTTAACTCCTACTAATATAATTAAGGGTGGCTCACGCGAGTCACCCTTTTCTTATGCTTATATTATTCTTAATATAATTTCTTAGTAACTTTTGAACCTTGGCGTTCAATTACAATTTCATTTGCATTTGGCTCGCTAATGCGCACACCATTTAAGTTGAAGTATTCTGCAGGAGCTTCTTCTGCTTCTACCTCATCGATAGGAGTATCTGTATCACCACCATCAGGACCTGTAGGTGCTTTTAAAAGTTTACCAATACGAGCTGGAGCGTATGTGATAACGTCTTCATCTTCTTTTTCCATACTAGAAGATTCATCCATTGAGTATGCTTTCTTAGCATTATCGAAGTAAGAAGGATCGTATGGAGTACCACCAATTGGGCTAGAACCATAGATATCAATATACATTACACCAATACCATATTCAGCGATGTAATCTGCTGTTATACCTAGTAGTGACAATGGGAATTTCCATTCATAGAATGTATGTGCAGTAGTAGATATTTCTGATTTTAAATCTGCAAAGCCAGTTTCTCCAGTAAGAACTGTTGGGTTATAACCAAAATTCTTCTGGCCATAAACATTTTTGATAGCAGGATGTAAATCATCATATTTACCATATTTCACACCTGATGGACTTGGACATTCTGGACAATTATAGCAAGCGTGACCATCTGCTGTTGGAAGGAAGAAACCTGGAGTACCTACACCTGGTTTAGAAGAACCAATCCAGATAGCATCTACACCATTAGCAAATTTAGCACCTTTTTGTCCTTCGCCATTCCAAATAGCATGGGTACCATTGATATAACCATCAAATTCTTCAATAGGACTTAGGTCAAATGCCCACATCATACGACCATCCATATTGTGAGGTTTAGATTCTCCTGGTTGTTTACCTTCACCACCAATATCCCAAACAGTATATACCAACTGTACACCAAGATAAAGATTATCATTGTCGTATGCAGCAAAAATAGCGTATGAGTCAATGATTGGACGTTCGTGAACACCCTTAATTGCTTGGCAAACGTCACGAGCCACACCTTGAGCAATAATATCACTTGCTGTCCAGTGACTCATCGCGTTTGTAGCTTCACTATTGGCAAATGCCATATCTATGGTCTTTTTAGAACCCACTTGACCATTTGGGTTTACTTGATAATATTTGGTATTTAGTTGAGGACCAGATTCACCTTCTCCTGGAGCAGGCATTTTAGAGTAGCTAAATGTTTGTGCTTTTTGTTTATCATCTGCCACAGCAAGAGTTTTTAATGTAGTAGATTCATCAAATACTAATGGTTCGCTGTAAATAGCAGATTCAGTAGATGGTTCTGTACCATCAGTTGTGTAATAAATAGTTGCTGCAGGAGAAACTGTTAGAGTTACAGTGATAGCTTCGCCATCTTTAAAGAATGCACCTGAAGCAGGATTAGCTGTTACATTTGGGATAGTAGGATCAATATACTCTGTACAAGAACCATCTTGATGATAAGTAGCTTGGTCAACGTACACAAGGTCGCCAGCACCAATTTTATTATCACCTTCGTGAATAATAATCATAGTAGGAAGGCTTTTTCCTGCTGGAAGTTCCCAATACCATTTACCATCTTTTTTGGTCATATTGTCACCACCCCATGAACCTTTTGCAGTACAGTTTTCCGTATCATTCCAAGCCCATACTTGTGGTTGACCAAAACCTGTGCCATCAAAGTACACATAGTGATCCGCTGCAAATGCTGCAAACGAACCCATAGCCAATGCTATGGCTAAAAATAATTTTGTAAATAATTTCATAATATATAATTTAAAGTTAAAAATGTTGCCTTTCCAATGAAATACTAACACAAATGTAATAAAATTACCCAAAAATAAGATTTACTTCTGGAGTAAGTTCTATTTGAAAATTATCTCTTACAGACTGACGAATGCTATCTGATAAATTGATAATATCCAAACCATTTGCACCACCTTTATTAATAAGTACTAAGGCTTGACTACCGTGCACTGCCACTTTGCCTTGCGATTTGCCCTTCCAACCACATTTCTCAATCAAATAACCTGCTGGCACTTTCACCTCCATTTCTGACACCACATAGCAAGGTAGTTCTGGATATTTTTTAAGAAGTTCGTCGTAATGTGCCTTTGAAATTACAGGGTTTAAGTAGAAACTACCCGCATTGCCCCACACTTTTGGCTCTGGAAGTTTACGCTGACGAATATCTATCACAGCTTGGCGCACATTTGCAATTGTTACCTCTGGATATTTCTTGATTTCTTCTTCAAGACTACCATAATTTATTTGAGGCACGCCCACCTTTTTAAGTTTATAGTAAACGTTAGTTACAATATATTTGCCTTTAAGCTCACGTTTAAATACGCTATCTCTATATGCAAACTTACATTCTTCATTTGTAAACTCTCTTATCTCACCAGTGGTCACCGACACGCATTCCACCTTCACAATCACATCTTTCACCTCCATACCGTAGGCACCAATGTTTTGAATAGGAGTAGCCCCTACCTCACCCGGAATAAGAGAAAGGTTTTCCACACCTCCATAGCCTTTGTTTACACAAAACGCCACAAAATCGTCCCACACTTCACCTGAGGCAGCACGCACCACTACAGTATCTTTTGTGGTTTCCACCACATCTATGCCTTTCATTTTAGAATGCAGGATAACACCTTGATAGTCACCCACAAAAAGCAAGTTGCTACCACCACCAATGTGAAGAAATTTGTTTTCTTTTAGCAAATCTGAGTGTATTAGTTGCACTAGTTCCTCTACAGAATCATACTCCACAAAATAGTTTGCAGACACATCTATGCCAAAAGTATTGTTATTTAATAAAGAATAGTTTTCGTATGTTTTCATATATTATGAATTTCACTTTTTACATCAAATGTAAAGTTAACGTTTTTTTCTCATTTTTTATATAAGAAATAAGATTTTTGTAAAGCTGACAGTGATAATTTCCTTTTCTTACCTCAGAATTATGCCAAAGTAGCACAAGTTCGCCTCCGTGTTTTCTTACTTGGTCTATTAATCTGCAAGCAGTGTCGTAGGCCTCTGTGAGACCCATTTGTGAATACTTAGAAAAAGAACCATCCATCATGGTAAGTGGATGAAGGGTTAAGTCTGTCACCTCAAGTGTATATGGATTTATATATTTTACAGGACGACATGTTCCCATTCTAAAGCCAGGCATTTCGGCAAAGCCAATGGTAAAATCTTCTTTAATACCAGCCTCTATTAAAGCATCCAACTGATTGTTCGACGTTAGTCTTAAATAGTGATTTCTATTTGCCGTAAGTGGTTTGCCTATCACCTTTTCTATCGACTCTTACTCTTGCTTAACGAGTTCCAAATGTTCGGCAGAGGCATAACTTACGTGAAG
>JAZKXZ010000031.1:0-16360 GCA_045611845.1 Candidatus Enterocola sp.
TGTAACGAACAATACTTCAACAGGCTCAGCAACCGCGTACGCATTGTCCCTACATTATAAAAAATCATAAACAAAATATCAGATGTTAACGTATTTATATCTAATAGCAGGTCTATTATTACTTATCGCAGGAGGCAACTATCTTGTGAAAGGTGGCGTGGCTGTTGCCAAACGTTTTAAAGTACCAACCCTAATCATTGGTATGACCATTGTGGCATTTGGCACATCGTCTCCAGAGTTTATCGTTTCGCTTCAATCGGCACTTCAAGGACACCCAGAAATGAGTATCGGTAATGTGGTGGGTTCAAACATTGCAAACATTGGTCTTATACTTGGTATCACAGCATTGATACTTCCAATGGCTGTAAATAGAACCTCTGTAAAAATAGATGTTCCTTTCATGATTTTCTGTTCTCTGCTATTTTACATATTAGCACAAGATAGCGTTATTAGTCGTTGCGAAGGATTGATATTTGTTATTTTAATTATACTATTCACATTACTTTCAATATATAAAGGAAAGAAAGATGCCAAAGCAACAGTTCAAGTAACACCACCTGCAGAAGAGCCTGTTAAGGAAGAAACTCCAAAGGAAAAAGACCTTAATATGATTAGTGCCATTATTATGATTGTGGCATCTTGTGCGGCTCTTACCGTGGGTGCTAATTTGCTTATCGATTCTGCTGTGAGTATAGCTAAAGACTTTGGTGTTTCTGAAAGAGTAATCTCTGTTACCTTAGTGGCATTTGGCACTAGCATACCAGAACTTGCCACCTCAATTATGGCAGCAATTAGAAAAGAAAACGACATTGCTATTGGCAACGTTGTTGGCTCAAATATTTTCAATATTCTATTTGTTATTGGTTGTTCTGCCCTTATCACCCCAATCGAAAACTTCGATTTTGCATCATTTAGTTTCGACTTCTATTGGATGATAATCTTTGCAGCAATACTTGCCCTAACAGTGATACCATTTGAGAGAATCGTGAAGAAAATCAAAGACGAAAAAGTTTATTCTATCCTTACAAGATTTGAAGGATTTTGCTTGATTGCGACATATATTGTTTACGTATTTTTATTATTGAACTAATGGAAAATAAACAAGAGAAAATAGATAAAAGATACATGAGAATGGCATATGTGTGGGGTGAAAACTCATACTGCCAACGCCGTCAGGTAGGTGGTATTTTAGTTAAAGACAGAATGATTATTTCTGATGGTTTCAATGGCACACCTTCTGGTTTTGAAAATGTGTGTGAAGACGACGATTTCAAGACAAAACCATACGTTTTACACGCAGAGGCAAATGCCATAACAAAAGTGGCTCGCTCACACAACAATAGCGACGGCGCTACTATTTATGTAACCACATCTCCTTGCATTGAATGTTCTAAACTTATTATTCAAGCAGGCATTGTGCGCGTGGTTTACTCAGAAGAATATCATGTAACAGACGGCCTAGACCTACTTAGAAGAGCAGGCGTAGAAGTTTGTCACCTACCACTTAAAGAAAATGAAAAATAGATTACCTATCATAGCTTCGTTGGCACTAGCTTTAGGCGTTGTTTTAGGTGTAATGCTACCTAAAGAAAATCAGGCTGCCAATTCTAATGCGCCAATTACAGAAACACAGGTTTCACTTCCTACAGGGGGCAATAATTTCAATAAACTAAATTATGTACTTCTGCTTCTAAAATCTATGTATGTAGATTCTATCAAAACAGATGAACTTACAGAGAAAATTATTCCAATGGTTTTGGAAGAACTAGACCCACATAGCACATACGTGCCAAAAGAAGAGGTTGAAATGGCAAACGATGAGCTAGAAGGTAGTTTCAGCGGTATTGGTGTGCAATTCAACATACAAAACGACACCGTTATGGTGGTAGATGTAATTGCAGGTGGTCCTTCTGAAAAGGTTGGCATTATGCCAGGCGACCGCATAATAGAGGTAAACGACAGCATTTTTGTAGGTAAAAATATTAATAACAACAAAGTTCTAAAAACACTTCGAGGCGAAAAAGGAACTAAAGTAAATGTTGGTATTAAACGTAATTCTAGTGCAGAAACACTATATTTCACTATAACTCGTGGCGACATTCCAGTAAACAGTGTAGATATTGCATATGCTCTTACTCCTAAAATAGGTTACATTAAAGTGAGCCGTTTTGGTGCAAACACCTACAACGAGTTTGTTACAGAACTTACCAAACTAAAAAAACAAGGCTGTGAAGAATTTATGATAGACCTAAGATACAATTCTGGTGGTTATCTTCACGCAGCTATTAAAATGATAAATGAATTCCTTGAAAAAGGTGAACTTATAGTTTATACAGAAGGTAGAAGTTACCCAAGAGAAGACGCTATTGCCAATGGCAAAGGTATGTTTAAAAATGTGCCTGTTTGCGTGCTAATTAACGAGTGGTCTGCTTCTGCTAGTGAAATTTTTGCTGGTGCAATCCAAGACCAAGACCGTGGCATTATTGTTGGTCGTAGGTCGTTTGGTAAAGGTCTTGTTCAACAACAAGTGCCTCTTTTCGACGATTCACAAGTGCGCATAACTATTGCTCACTACTACACTCCTTCTGGTAGAAGTATTCAAAAACCATACGAGGGCGGCAATCTAGAAGAGTATGAAAAAGACCTTCTAAACCGCTATGAGCATGGTGAGTTCTTCTCTTCTGATAGCATTGTGGCTGGCGACAGCATTAAATACTATACCAAAAATGGTCGTGTAGTATATGGCGGTGGTGGTATTATGCCAGACTATTTCGTGCCACAAGACACCACTGGTCACACTCCATACTACACCGAAGCACAAAACAAGGGTTACACCTATAGTTTTGCATTCCAATATTCAGACAAAAACAGAGACACACTTAAGAAGTTTAAGGAATATACAGAATTGTGTGATTATCTAGACAAAGAAAACATTAATCTACAATTCTATAAGTTTGCAGAAAGCAAGGGCTTAACCACTGAAACTGCAGGCAGAGATGAATGTGCAGACGTGATTAACAATATCCTTAAAGCTTATATTAGTAGAAACATTATTGGTGAAAAGGCATTCTACCCTATCCTTAACTCAAAAGACGAAACTATAATTAAGGCACTTGAGATAATGCAAGAGAAATTCCTTAAAACAATAGAACCTTAGGTTAAACAATGAAAAAACTTTTAGAAAAATATTGTGCAGGCAACGAAGATTTATTAAAGATTTTAATAAGTCATGGGGAGAGTGTGGCTGCTAAAGCTTTGGAGATTGCTCGCAAACACCCAGAGTGGAATATTGACCTTAAGTTTCTAGAAGAAGCCGCATTGCTTCACGATATAGGCGTGGTGCGTTGCAATGCACCTGGCATCTACTGCT
Source organism: Candidatus Enterocola sp. (assembly GCA_045611845.1). Classification (GTDB taxonomy): domain Bacteria; phylum Bacteroidota; class Bacteroidia; order Bacteroidales; family Paludibacteraceae; genus Enterocola. Next base: position 3,371 of record JAZKXZ010000031.1, read on the forward strand.
ACGGCACTGAGCCATATATTTGTCATGGCATTTTGGGTGCAGAGATTTTGCGCGCAGAAGGCCTTGAGCAGCACGCCAAAATTGCAGAACGCCACACTGGCTGCGGTCTCATACCCACCTCTATTAAAGAAAGAAATCTGCCTCTTCCACTAGACAAAGTACTTTACCCTATCTCTCTAGAAGAACAGATTATATGTTTTGCTGATAAATTCTTCTCAAAAACTCACCTCGGCGAGGAGAAACCACTCGAACGAGTAAAAGCGTCGTTAATGAAGCACGACCCATTGTACATAGAGCAGTTTGATGAATGGTATAGGATGTTTATGTAATAAAACATATAATCAAAATTAGGTTTTCTTCCTTAAATTTTATAAATTTGCGTATCTAAATTTACATTATTCTTAATCAAAATAAAATAAAATAAAATGAGCAGTGCTAGTAATAACCAAGGTAGAGCATATGAGTATGTATGCCTACATTCACTTAAGGATGCAATTTCTTCAATTCGACCAGCAGAAATAATTGAAAATAGTAGTTATAAAGCTTCTCAGAACGCATGGAACACCTTAAGTAATTCAGAAAAATTATTATATAGTTTAAGTGCTACATCTACGATTGATACAATATTTGCTATGGAACCTAATATTGTTGAAGAAAGCACTGATATGTTAACTCTTTATATTCAAAATGACAAACACGGCGAAGAAGCAGATGTAAGAGATATTATTATTGAAAGAAAAAATATTAGATGGGAAATAGGATTGAGTATAAAGCACAACCATATGGCTGTTAAACATAGTCGTATAGCAAAGACACTTGATTTTGGTTCTAAATGGTATAATATCCCATGTTCAGAAACATATTGGAATAATGTAAAATCAACATTTGATTTTTTAGAAAGTGAAAAGAAAAAAGGTACATTTTTTAGGGATTTAAAATCGAAAGAAGATGAAATATATGTACCACTACTCAATGCTTTTATTAAAGAGATATCTACTCAAGTAAATAATCATAGAAATATACCACAAAAATTAGTAGAATATTTACTTAGTAAATATGATTTCTACAAGGTAATAAGTATAGATAATAAAGAAATTACAACTATACAATCATTCAATATGTATGGGACTCTTAATATGCCAAGTAAAACTCAAAATCCTAGTATAATAGTTCCTAAAATTGATTTACCAAATAATTTAATTCATATAGGTTTTAAACCAAATAGTAAGACAACAATTCTAATGTGCTTTGATAATGGATGGCAATTCTCTTTTAGAATACACAATGCAAAAGACCTTATAGAACCTTCTTTAAAATTCGATATTCAAATTATAGGAATGCCAGCAGATGTAAATATAAAGTATAACTGTAAATGGAAATAATTATATGAATCTTATTAGTCTTTTTTCAGGTGCTGGAGGCTTAGACAAAGGATTCCACAATGCAGGATTTCGTACTATTATAGCCAACGAATACGACCCTAATATATGTCCTACATTTAAAGCAAATTTTCCAGACACACTATTAATAGAAGGTGATATTCGTAACATTCACGAAAATGAATTCCCTGAACATATCACAGGTATTATTGGCGGACCTCCATGCCAATCATGGAGTGAAGCAGGGAGTCTAAAAGGCATCAATGATGCACGTGGTCAACTATTTTATGAATACATAAGAATATTAAAAGCAACACAACCTCTTTTCTTTGTTGCTGAAAATGTTTCAGGAATGCTAGCTAAACGTCATTCTTCCGCTGTCGATGGATTTATGAAGATGTTTGATGAAGCTGGATATGATGTAAATTTAAAATTGCTTAATGCTAATGATTATAACGTTCCAGAAGACCGTTATCGTGTATTCTACATCGGATTTCGTAAAGATTTACATATCAATGATTATGAATATCCTACACCATGCAAAAATAAACCAATATTAAAAGAATGTATTTGGGATCTTAAAGACAATGCAATTCCTGCCTTAACCCGCAATAAATCAAATGGAGATAATTGCATTTTTCCTAATCATGAATATTTTATAGGAGATTATTCTCCAATATTTTTATCACGTAATAGGGTAAGATCATGGGATGAACCTGGATTTACGGTTCAAGCTAGTGGTCGACAATGCCAATTACACCCGCAAGCTCCTAAAATGCTTAAGGTAGAAAAAAATAAACAAATTTTTGTTCCAGGTCAAGAACATTTATATAGAAGAATGAGTGTTCGCGAAGTTGCGAGAGTTCAAACTTTTCCTGATGACTTTAAATTCCTATACACAGATGTAAATATCGGTTATAAAATGATAGGGAATGCTGTTCCAGTAAACCTTGCGTATCACGTTGCAATGAGTATAAGAGCAACACTAGATAAACATAATATTAATTATCAAGATTGAAATGAACATCGTTTCACTTTTTTCTGGTTGTGGAGGATTAGATTTAGGATTTAAAAATGCTGGATTTAATATAATATGGGCTAATGAATATGATAAATCTATACATGAAACTTATAGATTTAACCATCCCAATACAATTTTAAACACAGCTGATATACGAACACTAACAGGAAATGATATTCCAGATTGTGATGGAATTATTGGAGGTCCACCATGTCAATCATGGAGTGAAGGAGGGAAAGGATTGGGATTAAAAGATCCACGGGGTCAATTATTTTTAGATTATATAAGGATAGTTGAAGCAAAGAAACCTAAATTTTTTGTTATTGAAAATGTACAAGGTATTCTAGACGGTAAACATAAAGAATCACTTGACAGCTTTTTAAGTCTGTTATGTAATATTGGATATAATGTTACATACGAGCTTCTTAATTCTGCAGACTACAAGATACCTCAAGAGAGATACAGAGTGTTCTTTGTTGGGATAAGAAATAATCTTCCAAATAAGTTTCATTATCCTAATGCTACTAGTATAAATCCAATTACATTACAACAAGCTATAGGAGATATTATTGAAGAACCTAGATATTATCACGATGAACTAATTAATAGTGACCACCCTACAAGACTAAATCATGATGTATATGTAGGAGAGTATGATAATAAATTTATGTCAAGAAATCGTGTCCGTTGTTGGAATGAAACCTCATTTACCATTCAAGCACAAGCGAGGAACAATCCTCTTCATCCTCAAGCTCCCAAAATGACGTTTATATCGCCTAACAAAAGGATATTTGCCAAAGGATACGAACATTTATATAGAAGACTAAGCATTAGAGAATGTGCAAGAATTCAAACTTTTCCAGATAATTTTAGATTCTTCTATAAAAATATACAAGATGGTTATAAAATGGTAGGAAATGCAGTTCCACCACGTCTCGCATGGTTTTTAGCTATAGAAATAAAAAAAGCATTTAAAGATATTGTACCTTGTTATCCTGAAAAAGAAAAAAAGATAAAAATATCTGATATTTCAAAAATATATCCTAACAATGTTATTATTAATGATATAACACAAAAAAATACAACAAAATTAAAATTAGACAAAAATGTATTAATATGTTTAGTAAAAAAAGATAATATTAAAAATTATATTAACCAATCTGCTAAGGTATATTACACAGGAAAATCATTCCCTTCTACCATCGTGTTGAATGATTTATATTATTTTGTGCCATACATTAAGGGCAAAGGTATTCGTGATTTATATATAATAAAAAAAGCAAGAATTGGAACTAAACATGAAGTAATACCGGAATGTCACGATGAAGAATTAAGACTTATTTTTGAAATAGAATACATTCAACCATTATTTAATGATTATATCCCTATCCATTTAAATATTTGGCATACTTTTACAAATACAACAATTAAGTTATTACTAAATATAAAGAATATAATAAATAAGGGGTAACGATTCGCTACCCCTTAAAGCTATAAAAAAAACATTCGACCTACATTTTTTCTGGTACATTAATTCCTAACAACGACATCGCCGCCTTAATCACTTTCGCAACGTTAGCAGAAAGCACTAGACGCATATTTTTAAGGTCTGCGTTTTCTTCTTTTAGGATGCTAAAGTCGTGATAGAATTGGTTGTATTCTTTAACAAGTTCGTAAGTATAGTTTGCAATTAAAGAAGGACTGTATTCTTTACCAGCTTGTGCAACTACTGCTGGGAATGCTGCTAGAGCTTGAATTAGAGATACTTCTTTTTCTTTTAGTTCAATATCTTTGTTTAGCTCTGCAAGTGCTATACCTTGTTCTGCTGCCTTACGAAGCACTGAACAGATACGAGCGTGTGTATATTGAATGAAAGAACCTGTGTTACCATTGAAGTCGATAGACTCTTTTGGGTTGAAGGTCATATTTTTGCGAGGGTCAACTTTAAGGATAAAGTATTTTAGACCACCAAGACCAATCATTTCGCAGATAGAAGATATTTCTTCTTCTGTTAAACCATCTAGTTTACCAAGTTCTTTAGAAATTTCTGTTGCAGTACCAACCATTTCTTCTACAAGGTCGTCGGCATCAACCACAGTACCTTCACGGCTCTTCATTTTACCTTCTGGAAGTTCCACCATACCGTATGAGAAGTGAACTAGGTCTTTACCCCACTCCATACCAAGACGGTCTAGAAGAATAGAAAGCACTTGGAAGTGATAGTTTTGTTCGTTACCTACCACATAAATCATTTTGTCGATTGGATAATCTGAAAAACGAAGTGTAGCAGTACCAATATCTTGAGTCATATACACAGAAGTACCGTCGGCACGAAGAAGAAGTTTTTGGTCAAGACCTTGATCTGTCATATCTGCCCAAACAGAACCGTCTTCTTTTTTGAAGAATAGACCTTTTTCAAGACCGCTAAGTACTTTTTCTTTACCTACTAGGTATGTATCTGATTCATAATAGATTTTGTCAAAATCAACACCTAGGCGTTTGTATGTTTCGTCGAAACCAGCATAAACCCAGTCGTTCATGGTTTTCCAAAGAGCGCGAACTTCTGCGTCACCTGCTTCCCATTTACGTAGCATTTCTTGTGCTTCTTTCATAAGTGGAGCTTCTTTTTTAGCTTCCTCTTCGTCCATACCGCCAGCCATAAGTTCTTTAATTTCTGCCTTATAAGCCTTGTCGAACGCTACATAATAGTCACCTACAAGGTGGTCACCTTTTTTACCAATAGACTCTGGAGTTGCACCATTTCCAAATTTTTGCCATGCTAGCATCGATTTACAAATGTGAATACCACGGTCATTTACAATATTGGTTTTCACCACTTTATAACCATTAGCCTTCATAATTTCAGAAAGGCTATAGCCTAACAAGTTATTTCTAATGTGACCTAAGTGAAGTGGTTTATTTGTATTTGGAGAAGAATACTCAATCATCACAAGTGGAGAGTTTTCGGTAACTTCTTTGAAACCAAATTTCTCATCTTTTGAGATATTTTCTAGTAAATCTACCCAAGAATTTGCATTTATAGAAAGATTCAAGAAACCGTTGATTACATTGTAATCTGAAATTTTTGAATCATTTTCTTTTAAATATGTACCTATTTCTTCTGCTGTAGCAGCAGGATTTTTACGTGAAATTTTTAGCAGTGGGAAACAAACTAAAGTCCAGTCACCTGTAAACTCTTTTTTAGTCTTTTGAAGAGTTACTTGCGCATCACTAATTTCTGCCCCGTACAATGTTTGTACAGCGTTTTTTACAGATAAAATTAAATCTTTTTCCATAATTCTTTAATAATGACCGCAAAGATAATAATTTTTATTTACTTTTGTGGTTTAGAGGGGGGATAAAAGTTAAAATACAAAATACAAAACAACATGATCACAGAAGACGGTTCTACCACGCTATACAATGAGAATATTGGGGAATATTATCATTCCACCCATGGGGCTATACAGGAGAGCATGCATATTTTTATAAAAGATGGCTTTTATGAGTGCAAAAAAGATGAAATTCACATACTTGAAATGGGATTTGGAACAGGTCTAAACGCCTTTCTCACACTACTCGAAGCCGAGAAAACAAACAAGAAAATCTATTACTACACAGTGGAACTCTACCCTATTAGTTCTGAGCAAGTTGAGAGTCTAAACTACGCAGAAATTCTTGCACCAGAAAAAAAAGACATTTTGTTGAAACTTCATACAGCAAAATGGGGTGAAAATTCAAAAATTTGCAGTAACTTTGAGATTGTAAAAATAAATAGCGATTTTTGCTCATTAGACCTAAAGGATTATATGTTTGACTTGGTGTATTACGACGCGTTTTCGCCAGAAAAACAACCAGAACTTTGGTCTTTAGAAATCTTTGAAAAGATATTTTCGCATTGCAACAAAGAGGCTATCCTCACCACCTATTGTGCCAAAGGATATGTACGCCGCAATCTGCAACAAGCAGGTTTCACCGTACACCGCCTACCCGGTCCTCCCGGCAAACGCGAAAAACTCTCAGCCATTCGGCAGTTAGGAGTGAGGAGTGAGGAGTTAAATGATAAATAATAAAAAAAGAATTCAAATAACTTAAATATAATATCATGATAGTAAAACCATTTAAAGGCATTCGCCCTCCAAAAGCACTTGTAGAACAAGTAGCATCTCGTCCATACGACGTATTAAACTCTGAAGAAGCACGCGCAGAAGCAGAAGGTAACGAAAAATCTCTATACCACATCATTAAGCCAGAAATTGACTTCCCTGTTGGTACAGACGAACACGACGAAAGAGTTTATGCAAAAGCTGCAGAAAACTTCCAAAAATTCCAAGACAATGGTTGGTTAGTACAAGACGCAGAAGACAAATATTATGTTTATGCACAAACCATGAACGGAAGAACACAATATGGTCTTGTTGTTTGCGCAGCAGTAGAAGACTACATGACTGGCAAAATCAAAAAACACGAGCTTACACGTAGAGACAAAGAAGAAGACCGTATGAAACACGTTCGCGTGAACAATGCAAACATCGAACCAGTGTTCTTTGCATTCCCTCACCAAGACGAACTAGATGCTATCGTGGCTAAAGTTGTGGCTGGCGAAGCTGAATACGACTTCGTTGCTCCTGATGGTTTCGGTCACCACTTCTGGGTAATCGACGACGCAGCTACAATTGCTCGCATCACAGAAATCTTTGCAGAATTCCCAGCTATGTACATTGCAGACGGTCACCACCGTAGTGCTGCAGCAGCTCTAGTAGGCGATGAAAAACGCAAACAAAACCCAAATCACCAAGGTGATGAAGAATATAACTACTTCCTAGCAGTTTGTTTCCCAGATAACCAACTTAACATCATCGACTACAACCGCGTAGTAAAAGATTTGAATGGTCTTTCTGACGAAGAGTTCCTAAAGGCTCTAGAAGCAAACTTCGAAGTAAAAGAAATGGGTGCAGAAATCTACAAACCAAATGCACTTCACAATTTCTCACTTTATTTAAGTGGCAAATGGTACTCTCTAACAGCAAAAGAAGGTACTTACAATGACAACGACCCTATCGGCGTGTTAGACGTAACTATCTCTTCAAACCTAATCTTAGACGAAATCCTAGGCATTAAAGACCTTAGAAGCGACAAACGTATCGACTTCGTAGGCGGTATCCGTGGTCTTGGCGAACTTAAAAAACGTGTTGACAGCGGCGAAATGAAAGTGGCTCTTGCTCTATATCCTGTTTCAATGAAACAACTTATCGACATTGCAGACACTGGCAACATCATGCCTCCAAAAACCACATGGTTTGAGCCAAAACTTCGCTCCGGTCTTGTAATTCACAAGTTAATCTAATTAGGAATGTGGAATGAGGAATTAGGAATTATTTTTTTAACTCCTAACTCCTAACTCCTAACTCCTAACTATTTTTAATTCCTAATTAATTATGAAAAGTCTAGTATCTATATCAGATTGCAGTAAAGAATACATACTACGCATATTAGATTTAGCAGAAAAGTTTGAACAAAACCCAAACAACAAACTGCTAGACGGCAAACTTGTTGCAACACTATTCTTCGAGCCATCTACCCGCACACGCCTAAGCTTTGAAACAGCAGTAAACAGACTAGGCGGTAGAGTAATTGGTTTTTCAGATGCTGCAACATCTAGTTCTTCAAAAGGCGAAACCCTTAAAGACACTATTAAAATGGTGAGCAACTACGCAGACCTAATCATTATGCGTCACCCAGTAGAAGGCGCAGCAAGATTAGCATCTGAAGTCTCATCTGTGCCAGTGATTAACGCAGGTGACGGTGCAAACCAACACCCTACTCAAACCATGCTAGACCTTTATTCTATCAAGAAAACCCAAGGCACTCTAGAAGGTTTAAACCTAAGTATGGTAGGTGACCTAAAATATGGTCGCACAGTGCACTCTCTGCTAATGGCAATGCGTTTCTTTAACCCAACATTTAACTTTGTTGCTCCAAAAGAATTACAAATGCCAGAACAATATATAGACTATTGCAAAAAACACAATATCCCATTCAGAGAACTAGAAGATATGAATGAGATACTAAAAGAAACCGATATTCTATATATGACTCGCGTGCAACAAGAACGTTTCACCGACCTTGTGGAATATGAAAAAGTGAAAAACACCTATACCCTACACAACAGCATGCTAGACGGCAGCAAAGACAACCTACGTATTCTTCACCCACTTCCTCGTGTCAACGAGATTTCAGAAGACGTAGATGACAATCCAAAAGCTTACTATTTTGAACAAGCTCGTAATGGTGTATTTGCTCGTCAAGCTGTTATTTGCGATATTTTAGGACTTGTTTAAAAAAACAAAGAAGATGAAAAAAGAATTAGTAGTAAGAGCACTAGAAAATGGTACTGTAATAGACCATATTCCTGCCGACAAATTATTCCAAATAGTAAACATCCTTCATCTAGATACTATTTCTGACCAAATTACTATTGGTAACAACCTAGATAGTAACAAGTTAGGCAAAAAAGGTGTTATTAAGATTTCTGGCAAATATATTGACCCACAAGAACTTAATAAAATTGCTTTAATTGCACCAAACGCTCGCATCAACATTATTAAAGACTACCAAGTGGTAGAGAAAAACGAATGCGTGATGCCAGATGAAGTGTACGAAATTCTTCAGTGCGTAAACCCTATGTGTATCACAAACAAACAAAATGTTACCACACATTTCCACATAGTTAATAAACAAGACCGCACTGTGAAATGTCACTATTGCGAAAGATATATTAAAGCAGAAGACTTAATTTTAAAATAATGCAAGAAAAAAACATTAGCCCTTCTGGCAAACTTCAATGGAAACCAGGCACACTTATCTACCCTCTTCCAGCCTTAATGGTAAGTTGTGGAGAAAATGAAGCCGAATATAACATCCTTACTGTAAGTTGGACTGGTACAATATGTTCAGACCCTGCTATGTGTTATATATCTGTGAGAAAATCACGTCATTCATATGATATTATCAAACGCAGTGGTTGCTTTGTACTAAACCTTACCACAGAAGATATGGCATACGCAACAGACTGGTGCGGTGTGAGAAGTGGTAAAGACTACAATAAATTTGCAGAAATGAAGCTTACAGCCGAAAAGGCACAAATGGTGAACGCTCCTATTATTAAAGAATCTCCACTAAATATAGAATGTGAAGTGGTAGAAGTAAAAGAATTAGGAACTCACGATATGTTTATTGCCAAAGTGGTAAACGTGCAAGCAGATGCTAAATACATAAATCCAGAAACAGACGCATTCGACCTAGAAGCCGCTAAACTTTTAGCCTATAGTCATGGTCAATATTATGGTTTAGGCCACAAAATAGGAAAATTCGGATGGTCAGTTCAAAAAAAGAAATAATATGAAAAAAGTATTTAGTTTAATCGCATTTTTATTTATTGCCACAGTAGCATTCTGCCAAATAGATGAAAAGTCTATCGAAATTCTAGACAAAATGTCTAACATCTACAAAAACTCTACTGGCACAGAACTAAGTTTAAAAATAGAACTTGAAGACGGTCAGAGTGGCACAGCAAACAGCATTAAAGGTACTTTAAAAACAAAAGGCAACGCCTTCGTTTTAGAAACATCAATGGCAAATATGACATTTGACGGCAAGTATCTTTATGTTTACAACAAACAAGCCAACGAGATTACCGTTTCTGCTCCTGCTCCAGAAGAAATTCAAGGAATGGACCCAACATCTATTTTAGGTGGTTATAAAAAAGGTTATAAAGTAATAGCACCTGAGTTTAAAACAGAAGGAAACAGAGAAATTGCAGTAGTGAGTCTTTTCCCAGAAAATATAGAAGACCCATTCTTTAAAACTTCAATTTCTGTAGATGCTAAAACCTACGAACCAGTTGGCGTGAGCACACACAATAAAAATGGTATGGTTAGTACCATAAATATTACTAAACTAAAAACAAACTTAAACTATACAGCATCAGACTTGGAATTTGACCTAAACAAATATCCAAAAGCAATGCTTATAGACCTTAGATAAAATACTATGAGTGTAATTAAATGTCTTATTCTAGGCACAGGTCCTGCAGGACTAACAGCTGCAATTTATGCATCTAGAGCCGGTTTAAACCCTGTGGTTTACGAAGGTATTCAACCTGGTGGTCAACTTACCACTACCACAGATATTGAAAACTTCCCAGGTTATCCAGAAGGCACTTCTGGTGTAGAAATGATGGAAGATATTAGAAAACAAGCGCTTCGTTTCGGAACAGAAATTCGCACAGGTATTGCTACCGAAGTAGATTTCTCTTGCTCTCCAAAAAAAGTGGTTATCGATGGCGAAACCACACTTGAAGCACACACAGTAATTATTGCCACTGGCGCATCTGCCAAATATCTAGGACTTCCAGACGAAGCTAGACTACGCGGTGCTGGTGTATCTGCTTGTGCCACATGTGACGGTTTCTTCTACAGAAAGAAAACTGTGGCAGTTGTAGGTGGTGGCGACACTGCTTGTGAAGAAGCTCTTTACCTTTCTACCCTATGCAAACAAGTTTATTTGATTGTGCGTCGCGACGTGCTTCGTGCTTCTCAAGTAATGCAAGAAAGAGTTTTAAACAAAGAAAACATTACAGTTCTATTCAAACACCAAACCCTTGGTTTAACAGGTAAATTTGACCTAGATGGTGCAGACCTAGTGAAAAACAAAGGTGAAGAAACGGAAGAAAACGTACACATCGACATCGATGGTTTCTTCCTTGCTATCGGTCATCAGCCAAACTCAAAAGTGTTTGCAGACTATATCGAAACAGACGAACAAGGTTATATCGTAACCAAAAACAATTCTGCTTCTACTAGTGTAGAAGGTGTTTATGCAGCAGGCGACGTAGCCGACCCTATCTACCGCCAAGCTATCACCTCTGCCGGTAGCGGTTGCAAAGCTGCTATTGAGGCGGAACGTTACTTGCTACACAATAATCTTAAGTAAATAAACAATTATTATAAACCAAAAGAGAAATCTTAACCCCTTAATAAGATTCCTCTTTTTTAAATGTAAGAACTATGATAAATACTGAATTCTCAAAAATCAAAGAAATTCACTCCCTACAACAGCAATTCTTTGCTACACGCGCCACTTACGACATTAAATTTCGTAAAGCGATGCTGAAAAAACTTTACTCAGCACTTCTTAAATGGGAAAAACCACTTTGCGATGCACTTTACAAAGACCTTCATAAAAGTTATGAAGAGGCGTATCTTACCGAGATAAGCATTGTGCTTGGCGAAATTAAAAATCACATTCGTCATGTACGCTCTTGGAGCAAAAAAAGATATGTGAAAACCCCACTTAAACTTTTCCCTTCAAGCACATATTTAGTACAAGAACCACTAGGCAATAGCTTAATCATTGCACCTTGGAACTACCCTGTTCAGCTTCTGCTAAACCCACTAGTTGGTGCTATTTCATCTGGTTGTACAGCAATACTAAAACCTTCACCATATGTGGAAACTGTTTCTACTGTGATGGAGCAAATGATTAAAGAAACATTCGACGAATCATACATTGCAGTGGTACAAGGTAACAGAGAAGTGAATGGTCAATTACTTGAACTTAAGTTTGACACAATCTTCTTCACAGGTAGTCCTTCACTTGGTAAAACTGTGATGACAGCAGCTGCAAAACACCTTACTCCTGTAATTCTTGAGCTTGGTGGAAAGAGCCCTTGCATAATAGACGACACTGCAAATATAGAAATGGCAGCACGCCGTATCTCATGGGGAAAGACTTTAAACTCTGGTCAAACTTGCATTGCACCAGACTATGTTTTAATACATAAAAGTAAAACAGAGGAGTTTGTAAAACGCTTTGAAGCAAACTTAAAGAAGATGCACGGCGAAAACGTGAAATCAAGCGCCCACTTTGTGCGAATGGTAAATTCTAAAGAATTTAACCGAGTGTCTTCGTATTTAAAAGACGGCGAAATTTTACTTGGTGGAAACACCGATGAAAAAGAACGTTACATAGAGCCTACTCTACTTAAAGTTACAGACCTAGACTCTCCTGTAATGAGCAACGAAATCTTTGGTCCTATCCTTCCTGTTATAGAATTTGAAGATTATAATGAGGCTCTTGCTCTTGTAAACTCTCGCCCAAAACCACTTGCGTTTTACTACTTCGGAAACAACAAGAGAGCATGGAATGCAATTAAAATGTGCAGCTCTGGTGGAGCATGCCTTAACGATACCATTATGCACATTGCCAACGAGAACTCACCTTTTGGTGGCGTAGGAAATTCTGGTCTTGGTTGCTACCACGGCAAAGACAGCTTCGCAGCGTTCTCTCACAAACGCACCGTTATCTACACCCCAACATGGCTCGACGTCCCATTCCGCTACATGCCATACTCGTTATTCAAATACATTAAATGGTTATTATAAAAGAGGTAATGTTGCCAAAAATGGTTGGTAAAACCTTTGTAATTACCTAACATTCAACAATATACAGTAACTTTGATGAAACATGTTTCATCAAAGTTATTTTTTTATGGCAAAAACTCGTAGAGAAAGATGTCCAAATTGTGGA
>JAZKXZ010000032.1:0-40282 GCA_045611845.1 Candidatus Enterocola sp.
AACTATACTGGGATGGCAATGCAACTGCTTCACACAACCCATGGTTCAACCGCGTTGCAAAACACCCATTCAACGTATTCCACGACATCAACCACGAATATTCTGGCACTCGTCACTACTTCAAACGAGTTCTTCAATATTGGGTAGAAGAATATAAAGTGGATGGTTTCCGTATGGACTTAACCAAAGGTCTAACACAAACAGATTATGGTGACAATGGTCAAAAAGGCGATTGGAACAAAAAAGACGAAGGTCGTATCGCTATTATCAAAGATTATTGCGACGCTGCTAAATCTAAAAACCCAAATACATACTTCATTATTGAACACTTAGGTGACTATAGCGAAGAAAAAATCTATGCAGACTACGGTATTCTACCTTGGAGAAACATGAACCACAACTATAGCCAAGCAGCTATGGGTTGGGCATCATCTTCTAGCTTTGTTGACTCAAACAAAAAAGGTGGTATGTTTACAGACACTTGGGTAGGTTATGGTGAAAGCCACGACGAAGAACGTAACATGTATAAAGCAAAAGCTTACGGCGACGGTAACTTACAAAACGAAGATGCTCACGCAGACCGTATGGCTCGTGTTCCTGCAGTTATTGCCTTCACAACTCTTATACCTGGTCCTAAAATGTTATGGCAATTCCAAGAACTTGGATACGACTACTCTATCAACACATGTGAAAATGGTAAAATCAAAGACGAATGCCGTACATATGCTAAACCAATTCCATGGACATTACAATGGGATAAAGACGCTGATCGTTGGGCTGCATACGAAAATTCTGCAAAAGTAATTTCTTTACGTACCAAAAATCCAGAAATCTTTAGAGCAGAAAACTTTACAGCAACAAATCTTTACTCTTCAAACTGGGATAAACCACGTAGAATGGATATCTCAAACGGAGAAGTTGATATTATTGTACTAGCAAACTTTAGTGCTTCTACTAATGTTACTACTACAGCAGACGTTCCTAAAGTAGGCACATGGTTCAACTATCTAACTGGCGAACAAATCAACATTAGACGTAAAGACCACATTTTAACACTTAAACCAGGTGAATTACTAATCTTAACTTCTAAAGATATGAAGAATATCGTTTCTATTGACGAAACTCTAGCCGATGGTGAATCTTGCATTGTACTTCCTACAATTGCAGAAGACAACATCACTGTAATCGCAAAAGAAACACCTTCTAGCATAGAAGTTATCAACCTTTCTGGCAACGTTGTTGCTAAGGCACAAGACACAGATAATATTTCAATTGATGGTCTTGTAAAAGGTCACTATATAGTACGAGTAATTATCGACAATACTATTTCAACACACAGAATCATTAAAAAATAAGAATTATGAAAGCAATTAAATATATCCTAGCACTAGGTTTATTTGTAACAGGTCTTACCTCATGCGTAAAAGAGCCTCCTACACAAGAAGAAATTGAAGCAAAATGGCCTGCAACTATTAGCACAACAATTGGTGACTTTGTATTAGTTAAAAGAGATACATTAGGCTTTACAATGGGTGATGCAAGTTTAGCAACATCATCTCCAGAACACTTGGTTAAATTCAGCAAATCATATTATATATGTACTACTGAAGTTACTCAAGCTCAATGGAAAAATGTTATGCTTGAAAACCCTTCAGACAACGAAGGACTTATTAAAGAGGGTACAAATGCAGACAATTGCCCTGTAAACAATATTACATTAGAAGATGCAAAAAAATTTGTTGAAGCCCTAAACATTATGAGTGGTAGAAAATTTGCTATCCCTACAGAAGCACAATGGGAATGGGCTGCTATGGGCGGCATCAACTCTACAGGCTATAAATTCAGCGGTAGCGACAACCTATCAGATGTAGCATGGACTGCAGCAAATTCAGAAGGCTACTTAAATGAAGTAGGCAAACTTACTCCAAATGAACTTGGCATCTATGATATGACTGGCAACGTAGAAGAATGGACAGCAGACAAATATGGTGCATACAAAGCAACAGAAGCTCTAGACCCAACTGGTGCTGCAACTGGTACATATTACTCAGTGCGTGGTGGCCATGCATACGACAACGATGCTGATATTCTAAATGTTAAATCTAGAAACAAAGTTAAAGGCACCGACAAAAAATACATCAGAGGCTTAAGACTTATCCTAGAAGAACCACTTTCTTCAGAATTAGCAAAATAATAACTTTGATAACAAACATAAAAAATCCAGTTCATCATGAACTGGATTTTTTATTATATGCAATTATTACAAATATCTATAGACTTTCTATTCTTTAAAATTGTTTTTCTAAATCTCACTGCCTTATCGCCTTGCCAAACTTCTCTCAAATTTGAGGTTTTAAGATTTCCGAAACTATATTTTGCCGATTTGTCAAAACAACAAGCAGGCACATTACCATCTACATCTATCACAATAGTAGAGAATAGCCTCCAACACTTGTTTTTTAGTTTTGCTTTAGGTAAGAGTTTCCCTGCTTTATCTCTTTTATATCTTAAATATTTAGGATTTTCTGGCACTAAAAAATCATCATAAAACTGAGCCTTTTTAAATACCAATCTATTCACACCCAATTCTTTACACAAAGATTTTATTTCATCTATTTCCTTCTCAGTAGTACTCAAAAGCAAACACTGCACCTCAAGTGGTAATTTATATTTCACAGAAAATTTAATAGCCTGCACTACTCTATTAAAATCACCTCCTACCCTATAAGTAGAATATGATTTCTCATTTGCTCCATCTAAACAAATAATAAGCCTACCTATTCCGCTCTCAGAAAGTCTTCTAACCATTTCTTCAGTAAGTGCAAGAGCGTTTGTAGAAACACATGTAAATACCCCATTATCAGAAGCATAACGTATCATTTCTGGCAAATCCTTATTTAGAAATGGTTCACCTTGAAAGTATAAATTTAGGTACATTAACTCAGGTAACAATTTATCCAAATACTCTTTGAAGTCACTTATAGACAAACGTTTATCTGTTTTCTCTATAAGTTTACGTCCTGTAGGACAATGCGGACAAGAAAGGTTACAATAATTTGCAGGTTCTATAGACGCAGACACTGGTTTAGCATTCAAACAAACATTTCTTGTTATATTTGAACACCAGTATCCTACTCTAGCAGACAAATAGTTTACTAGGCGCGAATACGTTATATTCTTTAATAGCATTGCGTACACGTGGCAAAGTTCTATATTAAATTTTTGTCTTCTAGTTTTAAAATGTTAAAAATAATTAAAAACACAAGCATACAAAAATCATTTTTTCAAAAAATACAATTTACGTTTTTTTCTTTTGCTCATTATAATTATCTTTGTACGTTAATTTACATATAGAATATTATTAACTAACTTTTTAATAACAATGAAAAATTTATTTCGTTTAAGCATTGGTATGCTTGTTGCCCTAGCTTTTGCATCTTGCCAAAACCTAGGTGAACTAAAACCAGAGTATTTCACAGTTAATCCAAACCCACTAGAAGTAAAAGGTGGTAAAGTAGAAGGTACAATTACCGCTACATTCCCAGAAAAATACTTCGCAGAAAAAGGTGTTGTAGAAGTTACTCCAGTACTTAAATACGAAGGTGGTGAAGCTCTTTCTGAAGCTAAAACTTACCAAGGTACTAAAGTAGAAGGTAACAACGAAACTGTACAATACAAAGCTGGTGGTACAGTATCTCAAAACTTCTCTTTCGACTATGTTCCTGCTATGCGTAACTCAAAACTTTCTTTACGCTTCAAAGCAACATTAAACGACAAAGAAGTTCAAATCCCAGAAATCGAAATCGCATTAGGTTGTATCGCTACTGAAACTCTAGTTGACGCTTCTGAAATTGCTCCAGCATTTGCAAAAGACAATTTCCAACGCGAAACATTTGAAGTTACAGAAGCTGACATCATGTTCCAAATCCAACAATCTAACGTTAAAGCTAACGACGCTGTTAAAAACCTTAACGCTGTAGCTAAAGCTACTCTTAAAGACAGCCTACGCAACGTAGAAAGCTTAACATTAGTTTCTGCTGCTTCTCCTGACGGTGGTGTTAAATTAAACGACAAACTAGCTGCTGCTCGTGAAAAAAATACCGTTCGTTATATGAAAGGTAGAAACCAAGCTGCTATTGACGCTAAATACATCGCTCAAGACTGGGAAGGTTTCCAAGAACTTGTAAATGCTTCTGAAATCCAAGACAAAGAACTTATCTTACGCGTTCTTAGCCAATACCAAGATCCAGCTCAACGCGAAGCTGAAATCAAAAACCTTTCTGCTGCTTACAAAGAATTAGCAAACGATATCCTTCCAAAACTACGTCGTTCTCACCTAACTTTAACTGTTAAAGTTACTGGTAAAACCGACGCTGAAATCATCGCATTTGCTAAATCTAACCCAGACACACTTAACGTAGAAGAACTTATGTTCGCTGCTACTATTGCAGAAACAGAAGAAGACGCTGCTGCGTTCATCGCATCTGCTGCTGAAATCTACGCTTCAGACTGGAGAACAGTTAACAACTTAGGTGCTCAAGAATTAGCTGGTGACAACTACGCTAACGCAACTGCAAATCTTGACAAAGCTGCTGCTGCTTCTGAATCAGAACAAGCTGAAATCAACTTCAACAACGCGCTAATCTCTATGATTAACGACGACTATGCAAAAGCTGAAGAGTTACTAGGTAAATCTGCTGGCGTTGCTCAACTAGGCGAAGCTCAAGGTGTATTAAACATCACTAAAGGTGACTACGCTCAAGCTGTTAGCGACTTCGGTTTATCAACTTCAAACAACGCTGCTTTAGCACAACTACTTAGCGGTAACACTGATAGAGCTGCTTCTATCATCGAAAACATCGCTAACAAAAATGCTAAATCATACTACATCGCTGCTATCTGCGCCGCTCGCGCTGGTGAAGCTGCTGGTGTAACAGCTAACTTAGCTAAAGTTAAAGAGCTTGACGAAGAAATGGCTAAATCTGCTCTAACAGACTTAGAATTCGCTAAATTCTTAGCTGCTGAAGTTGCATCTGCTGAATAATAAATGCATTAAGATATGAGAGGTTGGCAAATTTGTCAACCTCTTTTTTTTGTATATACTCCTTTATTTTATTTAGATTTCTGTTTTTTATATTATCTTTGTGCATTATTATAAAAGACATGAAAAGATTATTATTATTTTTACCTATACTATTCTTATTAAGTATTGTATCGTGTGTAAACGACAAAACTTCTACAACCTATTCAACAAACCCTCACATTGAAGAATTCTACTTTAATGAACACGTTAAGATTGCAGGAATAGAGAACGTAATATTCACTGTAGATACCATTGCATGCGTAATCTACAACGAAGACTCTGTATCATTCAACTGCGATTTAAGTAGAGTTTTACCTGTGCCAGTATCATATCAATCTTTAAATTCCATCAAAGTAAACAACGAGAAATGGAATTACAAAGACACACTAGATATGACTAATCCTATCACTATTAGCACTGTATCTGGAAACAAAAAACGTACCGCAGAATACACTGTTACCGTAAACCAACACAAGGTAGAACCAGACTCAATCATTTGGAACAAAAACACTATAAATGAATCAAATATTACTAGTATTAAATCTAGCAACTACAACAACCTTGTTTACCTATTCCTTACTAAAGACAACGGCGAAAGCAAGGTGTACACCATTACAGAAGACAACGTAAGTTCGCAAGTATTCTCTACTACAGAAGTAAACCTAAACTTCTATACATCAATAGTTCACAAAAACAAATGTTTTGTAGTAAGTGGCGACAATAGCACTCTATACTATCTAAACCTAGACAATATAAGCAATGGTTTTGAAGCTATAGCACTACCAGAAGGACTAGAAATTATAGACCTTTGTGGTATTATAAACGGCAAACTATTTACTATATTAAAAGCAGAAGCCCCTGTATATATGAGTTTTGACGGTACAGAATGGAAAGATGAAATTTGCAACATGTTAAACGAACTTACCGCTGTGGGTAGTGCAAAAATCAACAACGATAATACCCTATTTATTATCTCAGGCGAGCTTAATGGCAAATTAACAAACAACGTTCTTGCCACACAAGATGGTAACTATTGGATAAACACTATAAACCAAGCAGACACACTACTATACGAACCTGTAAAAAATGCTTGTGTTGTGGACTATTTCGATTATATATACACTCTAGGTGGTACCACAAAAAACGGTAAGATTGCTACAAGTTACTATAGCAGAAACGACGGTTATAGTTGGAATCCACTAAAATCATACCAAAGACCAGCAAACAATTTCTCTCCTAAAGATAATATCACAGCTATCTCTTTAGACGATTATATCTTTATGTTTAATTGCACCAAAACTTCTACGATAGAATCTTGGAGAGGAAAAGTAAATAGAGCAGACTTCATAAAAAAATAGATGAACAGCATAGCCCTATTTCCAGGTAGCTTCAATCCTTTTACAAAAGGACATGCAGATATAGTATCTCGAGCACTTAATATGTTCGACAGTGTTATTATTGGCATTGGCATAAATAGCGACAAGTCACAAAACAACACTACAGACAATCTAAAGGATATAGAGAATATCTACAAAGATGAGCCTAGGGTAAAAATTATTACATACAACACCCTCACTGCCGATGTGGTAAAAGAAGAAAATGCCACATGTATTATACGCGGCATTAGAAATGATGTAGATTTAAAATATGAGAGCGAAATTGCTAGGGCAAATTACACTCTATTTGGTGTAGAAACTGTTTTTCTTCTCGCCTCACCCGAGCTTAAAGAAATTTCATCTTCCCTAGTGCGAGAACTCGAACGATATGGCAAAAAAATAGAGGAGTTACTACCGTAACTCCTCTATTTTTATAGGACGAGTGCAACGAGAAAGTCGCCATTTAAAATAATTATAATCCTGCAGAGATTTTACTTACTCGTGCCAAGTGTCTACCACCCTCAAAATCTGTACTCAAGAACTCTTCTACGATAAGTTCTGCAGTAGCTTGAGAGATGAAGCGAGCTGGGATAGAAACGATATTTGCATCGTTGTGTTGACGAGCAAGTTTTGCAAGTTCTACTTGCCAGCAAAGAGCAGCGCGCACGTTTTTATATTTGTTTGCCACCATGCTCACACCGTTGCCTGAGCCGCAAATGATGATACCGAAATCAAATTTGCCTTCATTTACTTCTTTTGCAAGAGGGTGAATCATATCTGGATAATCCACACTTTCTTCTGAATGTGTACCGAAATCTACTAGTTCGAATAATTGTTTGCCGAAAATAGATTTTAATTCTTCTTTAAGGGTATAACCAGCATGGTCACATGCTATACCTACGCGTAATGTATCTAATGGTTTCATATTTAATTAAATTATTGTACAAAGTTAATGATTTTTAATCGATTATACTTATCTGGCAAGGCAAAACTTTCTGAAATTCTTGCCAAAAAGAAGGATAAGATTTTGTTACCACATCTGGTTCACTTATTATTATAGAACCCAAACGTATCACAGCAGGAGCAAATGCCATTGCCATACGGTGGTCTTCATATGTTTTAATAACAATTTCGTTTACCTGAGCACAATTTTCACCATCCCAAGCTAAAGTACCAGACTCTATTTCTTTAAGAACAAAACCTAAGGTTTTACATTCATTAATTAGGGCCGCAATTCTGTCTGTTTCCTTTATTTTAAGATTTTCTAATCCAGAAAATTTAAAAGGGATATTCATTAAAAGACAACTTACCACTAGTGTTTGAGCAAGGTCTGGCTGTTCTTTCAACGAAATATCATAGATTTTTGGAAGTTCCACCTCAGCATTTTTGCTTAATACTACCCCACCATCCACAAACTGTGTTTCCACACCAAGTGGCTTGTAAAGTTCTACAAGATGAGAGTCGCCTTGCAGGCTATCTGCTAGCAAATATTTAAGTTTAACAGATTTATTTTCTGAAAGTGCCACCACAGAATACCAATAAGACGCTGCAGACCAGTCGTTTTCCACAGTAAATTCTATTGGATTGTATTTTGCAGGTAGAATTTCAATTACATTATCTTTCCATGTATATGACACACCAAACTCACTCATTAAAGAAAGTGTCATTTGCAAATATGGACGAGACACCAAATCACCTTCTATTATAAGTGTAATACCTTCTGTAGTATAAGGTGCAATCATTAAAATAGCAGAAAGGTATTGACTACTAACATCACCTTTTACATGAAGTTCACCGCCACGTAGTTTATTGCCATTTATTTTAAGAGGTGGAAAACCTTCTTTCTCCACATATTCTATATCTGCACCCAAACTTCTTAGTGCCTCCACAAGTATAGAAATAGGTCTATTTTTCATTCTCTCGGTGCCTGTCATTACCACAGACTCAGACGAAATCGCATAGTATGCTGTAAGAAATCTCATCGCAGTACCTGCTGCACCAATATTTTTTACCTTATCGTTAGACGAAAGTGCACGTATAACAGCTTGAGTATCATCACAACCTGAAAGATTATTCAGTTTTTCTTCCGCTCCACAAAGTGCTGCTATCACAAGTGCTCTATTGGCAATACTTTTTGACGCTGGCAACCCCGCCTCCATACAATCACTGCCCTCGTTTAAATATGTCAATTTATATTGTTTCATTCTTATTTCATTTACACCTACAAAAGTACAAAAAAAATAATATTTAGAGCACAACAGCCGTGTTTTTTGGCAGTCTAGTTTGGTGGTTTGGATTTTATTAATTATATTTGCATAGTGGATTAAAAGGGGCTAAACTTTAATCCTAATAAAAAGAGAGTTAAAAAACTTATTATAAATTCACTAAATTAATTAAATTAAAATGGCAAATTTAGATTTAAGCAAGTACGGTATTACCGACGTGAAAGAAATTCTTCACAACCCTTCTTACGAAGTTCTTTTTGAAGAAGAAACTAAAGAAGGTCTAGAAGGTTATGAGAAAGGACAATTAACAGAGCTTGACACTGTTAACGTAATGACTGGTATCTATACAGGTCGTTCTCCTAAAGACAAATTCTTCGTTAAAAATGAAGCTAGCGAAGACAGCGTATGGTGGACTTCTGAAGAATACAAAAACGACAACAAACCATGTTCAGAAGAAGCTTGGGCAGACCTTAAAGCTAAAGCTGTTAAACAACTTTCTGGCAGACGTCTATTCGTTGTTGATACATTCTGCGGTACTAACGAAAGCACTCGCTTAAAAGTACGTTTCATCGTAGAAGTAGCATGGCAAGCTCACTTCGTAACAAACATGTTCATCCGTCCTACAGCTGAAGAACTAGCTGCTTACGGCGAACCAGACTTCGTTTGCTACAACGCTGCTAAAGCTAAAGTTGACAACTATAAAGAACTAGGTTTAAATTCAGAAACTGCTACTGTATTCAACCTAAAAACTAACGAACAAGTTATCCTTAACACATGGTACGGTGGTGAAATGAAGAAAGGTATCTTCTCTTTAATGAACTACTTCAACCCACTTAAAGGTATCGCTTCTATGCACTGTTCTGCTAACACCAATATGGAAGGTACTAGCTCAGCTATCTTCTTTGGTCTATCAGGTACAGGTAAAACAACTCTTTCTACAGACCCAAAACGTCTTCTAATCGGTGACGACGAACACGGTTGGGACGACGAAGGTGTATTCAACTATGAAGGTGGTTGCTACGCTAAAGTTATCAACCTAGACAAAGAAAGCGAACCAGACATTTACAACGCTATCAAACGTAACGCACTTCTAGAAAACGTTACTGTTGACGCTAACGGTAAAATCGACTTCACAGATAAGAGCGTAACAGAAAATACTCGTGTTTCTTATCCTATCGATCACATCAACAACATCGCAGTACCTTCAAAAGGTCCTCACGCTCAACAAGTAATTTTCTTATCTGCTGACGCATTCGGTGTGTTACCTCCAGTATCAATCTTAACACCAGAACAAACTCAATACTACTTCCTATCTGGTTTCACCGCTAAATTAGCTGGTACAGAACGTGGTATTACTGAGCCGACTCCAACATTCTCTGCTTGCTTCGGTGCAGCATTCTTAAGCTTACACCCAACAAAATACGGTGAAGAACTAGTTAAGAGAATGGAAAAAGTAGGTGCTAAAGCTTACTTAGTAAACACTGGCTGGAACGGTACAGGTAAACGTATCTCTATTAAAGATACTCGTGGTATTATCGACGCTATCTTAGATGGTTCTATCAACAACGCTCCAACTAAGAAAATCCCATTCTTCGACTTCGAAGTACCAACCGAACTTCCAGGCGTAGATCCTAACATTCTTGACCCACGCGACACTTACGAATGTGCTTGCCAATGGGAAGAAAAAGCTAAAGACTTATCAGAACGTTTCATCAAAAACTTCAACAAGTTCACTGGTAACGAAGCTGGTAAAGCTCTAGTTGCAGCTGGTCCTCAACTATAATAGTATATTGACCTAAAATAAGAGAAGAGGAAGTTTCGCATTATTGTGAACTTCCTCTTTTTTTTTAATAGACATAACGAGCATAGCGAGTTATAACTACTAACTTTTTAAATGTACACAGAATTAATTAAAAAATACAACAACATGCAGTACTTCACCACCGACCCTGTGGCTGTGGTAAAGATGTGTACAGAAAAGAAAGACATTGAAATAATGGCAGTGATTTGCTCATGGCTTGCATACGGGAACAGACTGCAAATCAACAAAAAATGCCATTTCGCATACAATTTAATGTGTGGCGAGCCATACAAATACCTTTTGTCAAAAGATTGGCAAACTTATAAAACAGACAATAATTCGTTCTACAGATTATTCAAATTTTCAGATTTTTATAATCTAATGAACTCACTATATAAAATTTACACCGAGCACAGTGACCTTGAAGAATACATTAACTTCTTCATAGAGCAGAACAGCAACGCAGACTATCTTGACGCATTAATTGCAGGCATAAAAGCAAACGGCATTCCTAAAAACAAACAATCTGCTTGCAAAAGACTTTGCCTTATGCTTCGTTGGCTTATAAGAGAAGATGGTATTGTTGATTTAGGCATTTGGAAATCACTCGACAAAACTAAACTTTATATTCCACTCGACGTCCATGTTAATAGAGTATCTCGTAAACTTGGACTTTTAAAAAGGAACGCAACCGACTTTAAGGCTGTGCAAGAATTAACCGAAAACTGCAGTAAATATTACCCAGAAGACCCTACTATTATGGATTTTGCACTATTTGGTAGTGGATTTACAGAGAAAATAACTGAAGGATAAATAACAATGAGAAATTTACTAGTAATATTATTTAGTATATTAGCATGTGCGGCTCATGCTCAGACCTACTATACCCAATCTCTAAAGAAAAACATTAAGTCTGTACAGATAAATAATTATTTCAAAGCCCCACACTATCCTGTAATTTCTCTTGAAGAAGACGAATTCGTTACTCTAAAATTTGACGATTTATCAAATAAAGAAGAAACCTACACTTACAAAATAGTACATTGCAACGCCACCTGGGAAAATTCAAACATTAGCGAAAGCGAATATTTAGATGGATTTTATACAGGATACATTTCGCCCAAAAGTACATCTACAAATACATATTTTCCATATTGCCATTATGAACTAAACTTCCCAAACGAAGACTGCAAACCAATAATTTCTGGCAATTATGTTATTCTTATATACGAAGACAACAATGAACTCCCTATTTTGAGTGCATGCTTTTCAGTAGTAGAACCAAAAGTAGCATTAAATGCACAATCTACCCCACTTACAGTATTATCGTATAAAGACACATACCAACAAGTTGATATTGAGGTGGATTATGCCGATTATAATATCTCTCAACCTGCAAATGAGATAAAAATATTGGTACGTCAAAACCAAAGAATTGACAACCAAGTTTACTTAAACGATGCAAACTACTACGAACACAAAAAAATTAAATATACAAACAATAAAAATCTGATTTTTGAAGCAGGCAACGACTATAGAAGTTTTGACATTTCGTCTGAATTTATTCTAAGCGACCAAGTAGAAAGCATTGAATATTTTAAACCTTATTTTCATGCAACACTATATCCAGACGTATATCGAAAAACAGGAGAATTTTACTATCATCCAGACGTAAATGGCCGATATATTGTTAATTTGCAAAATTCTTGGGATAGCGATAGCGAAGCCGACTACTATTTCACTCACTTTAGCCTTCCTGCAGAAGAACCATTTTTTAATGCTAAAGTATATATAATTGGCGAGCTCACAGGAAATAAACTTTCATCCGAAGGTCTAATGACCTATAACCCACAAAATAGAAGATACGAAAAAGATATGCTTCTGAAACAAGGGGGCTACAATTACCTATATGCTGTGGTTCCATACGGTAGCAATTCTACTGCATTAAACAAAAATAACAACACCAAAGTAATGGAAACAGTAGAAGGCAATGCATGGGAAACAGAAAACGAATACTCTATTTATGTTTACCACAGACCATTTGGATGCCGATACGACAAACTAATTGCATTCAGCAGCACTAAATAAACTTGTATAAGAAATATTTTTTCGCTAATTTTGAATGCTTTTATAAAATCAAACATCTATGCAAAAAGAAAGAATTTTAGTAGTTGACGACGAAGAAGATTTGTGCGAGATTCTTCAGTTCAACTTAGAACAAGCAGGTTATATTGTAGATGTGGCATATTCTGCCGAAGAAGTTATAGAGAAGAAACTTTATGACTACGATTTGTTTATGCTAGACATTATGATGGGCGAAATCTCAGGTTTCAAGCTTGCTATGCACCTAAAAAAATTGGAAGAATCAGCAAACACTCCTATCATATTCCTAACAGCAAAAGATACTGAAACCGATAAACTTAGAGGTTTCTCTGTGGGCGCAGACGACTACATTAGCAAACCTTATTCTATAAACGAGGTTATGGCTAGGGTAAAAGCCGTATTAAACAGAACTATTCGAAAAAATGCTGCCATAGCAACCAATCAAAAAGCAGTAAAACCAAACCAAGATGAAATATTAGAATTTGAAGATTTAAAACTAAATCTTACACAAAAAAATCTAATTATCAAGGGAGAAGAAGTAATTCTTACCAAAAGAGAATTTGAACTACTTAAATTATTCCTTAAATGTAAGAATATGGTACTTTCTCGCGAACAACTTGCCGAAGAAGTTTGGAAAGAAGAAAGTTTTATTCAAGGCAGAACCATAGACGTAAACATTACAAGACTTCGTAAAAAGATAAAACCATACGATAAGAATTTGATTACGAGACAAGGGTATGGTTACATTTTTCAATAGAGTTAGGAGTTAGGAGTTTTCCTAACTCTTTTTTATTAGAAATCTATTTTAAAAGAGGAATTTCTGGCACGGAATTTGCAGTAGATTATGTGTAACAAGAAAATAATTAAATAAACATCATTATATGAAACAAGGTAATATTGGAGTAACATCGGAAAATATATTTCCAGTTATTAAAAAATTTTTATACAGCGACCACGAAATTTTCCTTCGTGAAATAGTTTCAAACGCTGTTGATGCCACACAAAAACTTAAAACACTAGCTTCTGTAGGCGAGTTTAAAGGAGAAATTGGCGAAGCTGTTGTAAGAGTAAAAATAGACAAAGATGCTAAAACACTTACAATTTCCGACCGCGGCATTGGTATGACTGCAGAAGAAATTGACAAATATATCAACCAAATTGCATTCTCTGGTGCAGAAGAATTCTTAGACAAATATAAAGATGACGCAAACGCTATTATTGGTCACTTTGGTTTAGGCTTCTATTCTTCTTTTATGGTTTCTAAAAAGGTAGAAATCATTAGTAAATCTTATAAAGAAGGTGCAAAAGCAGTAAAATGGTCTTGCGAAGGCAACCCAGACTACACCATGGAAGAAATTGAAAAGGCAGACCGTGGTACTGATATTGTTCTTTATATAGATGAAGAAAACGAAAACTTCCTTGAAGAAGGCAAAATCAACGAACTTTTAAATAAATATTGCAAGTTCCTTGCTATTCCTATTGCCTTTGGCAAAAAGAACGAATGGAAAGATGGTAAAAACGTAGAAACAGACGAAGATAATATCGTTAACAATACAGAACCTGCATGGGTGAAAAAACCAGCCGATTTAAAAGATGAAGATTACAGCAAATTTTATCGTGAGCTTTATCCTTTTGGCGAAGACCCACTATTCCATATCCACTTAAACGTGGATTATCCATTCAACCTAACAGGTATTTTATACTTCCCTAAGGTTAAAAACAATATTGAGTTACAAAGAAACAAAATTCAACTATACTGCAACCAAGTGTTTGTTACAGATAGCGTAGAAGGTATTGTACCAGATTTCCTAACTCTGCTTCACGGTGTAATCGACTCTCCAGATATTCCTCTAAACGTGAGCCGTTCATACCTACAAAGTGACGGTAACGTGAAGAAAATCTCTAGTCACATTACTAAAAAAGTAGCAGACAGACTTCAAGAAATTTTCAAAGCAGAACGTACAGAATTTGAAAACAAATGGGACAGCCTAAAAATTTTCATCAATTATGGTATGCTAACTGATGAAAAATTCTACGAACGTGCTGTGAAATTCAATTTATTTAAAAATACCGACGGTAAATATTTCACCGCAGAAGAATACAAAGCACTTACCGAAACAAACCAAACAGATAAAGATGGCAATCTAATCTATCTTTATACAAACGACACTGAGCAACAATATAGCTACATTGAAGCTGCTAAGGCAAAAGGTTACGACGTGCTTGTATTCGACGGTCAGTTCGACGTTCATATGGCATCTATGCTAGAACAAAAGAATGAAAAAACTAGATACGTGAGAGTAGATAGCAACGTGATTGACAGAATTATCGTAAAAGAAGATGCTTCTAAAGTGGAACTTACAGCCGACGAAATGAATGCTCTTTCTAAAGTATTCACTGCAGAAACTCCTCAAATGAAAGACACCAACTTTATGGTTAGCTTCGAATCTCTTGGCGAAGATGCAATGCCAATGATGGTAACTCAACAAGAGTTTATGCGTAGAATGAAAGAAATGGCAGCACTACAAGGCGGTATGATGTCTTTCTATGGCCAAATGCCAGACTCTTATAACCTAGTAGTTAATACAGACCACGAGTTGATAAAATCTTTGATAGACAAGATAAGCCAAAGCACAATGGCTCAAGTAGCTCCGCTTAATAATGAAATTTCTACTCTTCAAGCTACCGTTAACAAAATTAACGAAATGAATAAAGACAAAAAAGATGAAGAAATTGCGGAAGCGGATAAAGAAATTATCAAAGAAAACAACGATAAAATTAGCGGACTAAATAGCCAAAAAGACGAAATCTATAAGGATTTCGCTAAAAAAGAAGATATGGTTCGCCAAATCATAGACCTTGCTCTGCTTGCAAATAACATGCTAAAAGGCGAAGCTTTAAGCAAATTTGTGAAACGTAGCACAAGTTTTATAAAATAATTTAGAAAAAAAGTGAGTGTAAATTTTGGTAGTATAAAAAAAAGTATTACCTTTGCACTCACTAAAACGATGGCTGCATAGCTCAACTGAATAGAGCGTCACACTACGGATGTGAAGGTTACAGGTTTGAATCCTGTTGCGGTCACAAAGCAAACGGAACCTTCAAAAAGGTTCCGTTTTTTGTTTAAAATATAAACTTTTTACAAAAAGAAAAGTCGTAGTAATTGATAAACTTATTATAAATCCAATTATAAATCCAATTTTAAATTTATTACAAAATGAAAAAACTATTATTTTTTGCATTAAGCATGCTAATCGCTCTTCCTACAATGGCAGAAGATGTAAAATCATGGAATTTTAAAAACAATGAAGACGGCGAATGTGTTGTTGATATTGTTATCCCAACAGAAAAAGACCAAGCATCTGCACTTAAAGCAGTAAAAGTTGCTATCAACAAAATCAATCTTTCTGCAAGAAACCTTGTTTCTTCTACAGATAGCACACTTACCTATCACATCGTAAAAAACACCAAAATGCGTTACAATCCATTTGCTGGCAACTTCACTGAAAACATGTCTATCAATTTATTGGTATCATATTCAGAAAACAGCATTAAACTTCACTGCACAGAACTAACAGTGATTTGCGATTACAACGGATACGGTAGCAAATCTACCTCTAAAGCATTCTCTGCTAGAATTGACGAATATAATGACTGCGCAGAAAAATTAAGCAACGGTTCCGCAAAAGGCAAAGAGAAAAAAGAATGCAAAGAAGAAATTAAAAATATCAACAGCGAATTAAATATGTGCCAAAAAGAATTTGATACCTTAGTAAAAGAAATTCAAAAAGCACTATAATAAAACCTTACTATAAAAATAAAGGGCGACTTCCTTAGTGAAATCGCCCTTTTCTTATTTTATATTTACATTATTTTGTAAGTAAGATAAAATCCCAAGGAGCAAGTTTAAATGCAGCAGGAAGTAGAACTTTTTCTTTAGTAAAGTAGTTTTCAAATTCACCTTGTGGAGCATCACCATCGAAGTGGAATCCAACTTCTTCTGCACTAATATTTGCAATATAAACTATATTTTCTTCTCCCAACTCTCTGCTAAGAACTAATACATTAGGATTTGTTGTTGGATAAATAACTGTTTTACCACCAACATCACCAGCTTTAAGTGCATTAGACTTATGTTTTAGGTCGTTTAAAGATTTGTAGAATTCATACCATTCATTCTTTTCTTTTACAGGAGGTGTATCTTTTACAAAGAATTCTAATCTACGATCCATACCCACTTCTTGTCCTGTATAAATAAGTGGCATACCTGGCCAAACATAAGACATTACAGCAAATGATTTTGCAGCTGCACCATAACGTTCAAACTCTGTTCCATCCCAAGAGTTGCGGTCGTGATTTGTAATATGGTTCATATAATACGCATCAGGAGCAAGGTCTGAAAGTTGTTTTTTAGAAAGGTCGATTAAATCGTTAATACTATTGTTGCCTTTGCAAATATTATCTAGCAAGAAAAGTAAAGGCCAGTTATAAACCATATCAAATGCTTGGTCTGTAAGTTCTTTTTCTGTTGCTTCTGCTAGCATAAATACTGGTTTTACCTTATCTAATTCTTTGCGAGCTGTATCCCAGAAATCTACTGGAACAAGGAATGCAACATCGCAACGGAAACCATCTATATCCATATCCTTAACCCAGAATTTCATTGCGTCTATCATAGCAGCACGCATTTCTTCGTTGTCATAATCTAAAGAATATGTATCTGTCCAATCCCATGGACTAACAAATTTTCCATCTTCATACTCATACCAAGTTGGATGTTCTTCTATCCAAATATTATCACAACCAGTGTGGTTTGCAACCCAGTCTATCATAACTTTCATTCCTAAAGAATGAGCTTGCTTAACCATATTTTTGAAGTCTTCTAGAGTTCCAAACTCAGGATTTACTGCTTTGTAGTCTTGCACTGCATAATAACTTCCAAGTTCACCTTTTCTATTAAGTTGAGAGATTGGATGCACAGGCATAAACCAAAGAATATCTACTCCCAATTCTTTTAAATATGGAAGATGTTCTACAAAGGCATTAATTGTACCCTCCTCTGTATATTGTCTTAGATTTACTTCGTAAATTACCGCATTACGTGTAAATTCATCTTTTTTTGTACCTGTTGCCTCGTTATTTTTACAGCAACAAGAGAAGCATATTAATGCACTCAACGACATCAATACAAGGTTTAGGATTCTGTTCTTCATACGTATTAAATTTTAAGTTATAATTGCAAATATAAGAAATTAAAGTAATTTTGCAAATATTTTTTAATAGAACAAACTATTAAGAACTTAACACAAACATAAATATAGAATGAAACTAAAGGCATTTATATTAACAAGCATAATCTTTTTTCTTGGTGGCTGTATGCCAGAACCTGAAAACACAAATATACCAAACGCACGCGTAAGTTTTTATCTAGACGTATCTATTTCTGGAGTTGATAATCACCTTGCAGATGGACTACTTGGAAACTCTAGAATTTATACAAAATATAGTCCTTCACAACTTTCTCCTAATGGAAGTTATGGATATAGTGGCGTGGTAGTAGTGAGAGCATACGACAACAATCTATATGCGTTTGATATTTGCTGCACATACGAGGCAGATAGAGATGTGGCACTAGAAGATGATGGCTTCTTTTTAACCTGTCCACAATGCGGTTCTGTATTTGAGATTGGCAATGGCACAGGTTTTGTTAATAGTGGCCCTGCTACTCAACGACTAAAAAAATACTACACAAGTCAAAATTCCAGCCAAAAAATTCGGATTTACAACTAAAATTTCGTAACTTTGAACGAAATTTTTGTTTTATGAAAACGATTCAAATCGGGGACTTCTCTTTTAAGCCATATATCTCTGAGGAAGAGATAAATAAAAGAGTAAAAGAGTTAGGAGAACTTATTTTGAAAGATTACAATAATGAGCCTCCAATTCTTATTTGCGTGCTTAATGGAAGTTATGTTTTCGCGGCAGATTTAGCAAGAGCAATTGACGCACCAGTTGAAATTCACTTTATGAAAGTGTCATCTTACGATGGTTTACAAAGCACTGGTGTTATCACAGAAGAATTGCCCCTAAAAATAGACATCGCTGGTAAAGACCTGCTTATTGTGGAAGATATCATAGAAACAGGCAATACACTTTACCATATACAACAAAGTTTTCTAAACCAAAATTGTAAAAGTTGCAAGATTGTAGCTCTTCTTGTTAAAAACGACATTCTAAAAGATAAAATAAAAGTAGATTACACTGGATTTGCAATAGAAAATGACTTTGTGGTGGGCTACGGAATGGATTATAATAACAAAGGAAGAAATCTTAAATCAATATACACTATAGTAAAAACTTAAAATTTATGTTTAACGTTGTAATTTTCGGAGCTCCAGGCTCTGGCAAAGGTACTCAAAGCGATAAAATCGTAGAAAAATACGGTTTAGTTCACCTTTCAACAGGCGATATTTTGCGTGCCGAAATAGCTAAAGGTAGCGAAGTTGGAAAAATAGCAGACGGTCTTATCTCTAAAGGACAGTTTGTTCCAGATGATGTTATCATTAAAGTATTAGAAAATGCAATTAATGAACATCCAACTGCTAAAGGTTTCATCTTTGACGGTTTCCCACGTACAGTAACCCAAGCAGAAGCGCTAGATAGCATTTTAAAACAAAAAAATATCCGCGTAGGCGTGATGCTAAATATCGACGTAGAACAAAACGAACTTGTTAAACGTCTTCTTAACAGGGGTAAAACATCTGGTCGTGCAGATGACAACCTTATCACAATTCAAGAAAGAATCAATGTTTACGAACAAAAAACAATGCCTGTTATTCAATTCTATGACAAACAAGGCAAACACGTTCGTATCAAAGGTTCTGGTACACTAGACGAAGTATTCGCTCAAATAGAAGCAGCAATCGACGCCAGACTTTAATAGTTAGTAGTAGAAGTTATGTCAAATTTTGTAGATTACGTAAAAATATATTGTCGCTCAGGTAAAGGGGGAGCAGGTTCTGTACACTTGCATCGTGAGAAGTTTATTACCAAGGGTGGTCCGGACGGCGGTGACGGCGGCCGAGGCGGGCATATTATATTGCGCGGAAACTCAAACTATTGGACATTACTTCACTTGAAATATGCCCGCCACGTTTTTGCCGGTGACGGCAAAAGCGGCGGGGCAAATAGAAGCTTCGGTAAAGATGGTGAAGACAAAATCATAGAAGTGCCTTGTGGTACAGTGGTTTACGACGCTGAAACTGGTGAATACCTATGCGACGTTACATCACACGGCGAAGAAGTAGTACTTCTAAAAGGCGGTAGAGGTGGTCTAGGCAACTGGCACTTCCGCACTGCAACTCACCAAACTCCACGTTTTGCCCAACCAGGCGAACCTTGCATAGAAAGAACTGTAGTTATGGAATTAAAAATGCTAGCCGATGTTGGTCTAGTAGGTTTCCCTAACGCAGGTAAATCTACCCTACTTTCTGTAGTTTCAGCTGCTAAACCAAAAATTGCAAACTATCCTTTCACCACACTTGAACCAAACCTTGGTATTGTTGGTTATAGAGATGGTCGTTCTTTTGTAATGGCAGATATTCCAGGTATTATAGAAGGAGCTCACGAAGGTAAAGGTATTGGTTTACGTTTCCTACGCCATATCGAACGCAACTCTGTGCTTCTATTTATGGTTCCTGCAGACTCAGACGATATTAAAGAGTCTTACGAAATTTTGCTAAACGAACTTCAACAATACAATCCAGAACTACTTAACAAAGGTAGAATCCTTGCTATTACAAAGTCTGACCTTATCGACGACGAATTAGAAGAAGGATTGAGTAAAGAACTTCCAGACATTCCTTGTGTGTTTATTTCTGCCGTTTCTGGCAAAGGAATAGACAAACTAAAAGATATTCTTTGGGACGAAATTAATAAAGAACCTGTATATTTCGACTCTACACTAGTTCACAAAGACAAAGATTTCACTCGCACATTTGGCGAAGAAGATGTGGATGAAAATTGGGGTGATGATTTTGACTTTGATGACGAAGATGCATTTGATGATGATTATGATGCAGGGGGCAGAATGATAGATTAATATAAAAGCGAGTTTCTATGAAACTCGCTTTTATATTTTTACAATAATATTTTGCCTTGGCACATTCTCCCAACTGAATTTTTCTAGCAACTCTAATAGAGTTGCTTTTCTATTTTCTGGGATTATACCTGCATAATAACCTAAGAGCCCTAATATTTCTTCTGCTGTATATCTTTTACGAAGTTCACCCATATCTAGAGATTTATCTCTTTTTGAGAGTCTTGCACCGCTTTCTGCCGACATTAGGAGTGGGAAGTGATAAAATTTAGGAACAGGAAGTCCTAATAAATTGTATAAATAAATTTGTGAAGGTGTAGAATCTAAAAGGTCGTTGCCACGCACTACTTCTGTAATACCCATAGCAGCGTCATCTACCACTACGGCTAGTTGATAAGCAAAAGTACCGTCTATTCTACGAAGTACAAAGTCTCCACCCACATCATACAAAGATTTAGACTGATAGCCATATACTCCATCTGTAAAGTTTACGGTCGCATCCCCTACTTTTATTCTATAAGCAGGATTTCTAAGTTTAGAAAGTTCATTTATCTCATCTACAGAAAGCTCACGACATTTACCTGGGTAAATTGGTCTTCCATCCGATGAATGTGGAGCAGAAGCAGCAAGAAGGTCGGCACGCTTACAAAAGCAAGGATAAATTAAATCAGATAGCTTATTAAATGCCTTTTCATAAATTTGAGCACGCTCACTTTGATAATAAGGGCCAAAATCACCACCTTTACTACCACCTTCGTCCCATATTAAACCCAACCAATTTAGGTCGTCTTCTAGCATTTCAGAGTATTCCTTACGGCTGCGTTCTGGGTCTAGGTCTTCTATTCTAAGTACCCATTTTCCACCTTTTGAGTGGGCAGATAAAAACGAGAGCAATGCGCTAAACACATTGCCCAAGTGCATTCTACCAGTAGGAGAAGGTGCAAATCTACCTCTATTTTCTATCTGGTGATTTATCACGGAAGAATATTTGTAGTGGTGTACCAGAGAAATCCCATTGTTCGCGTATCTTGTTTTCTAGATAACGTTTATATGGGTCTTTCACATATTGTGGTAAATTAGCAAAGAATAAAATTGTTGGCACTTGTGTGTCAGGAATTTGCATCACATATTTTATCTTAATGTATTTACCTTTAATTGCTGGAGGTGGATAGTTATCTATTAGTGGTAATAGATATTCATTTAGTTTTGGTGTTGGAATACGACGACGTCTATTGTCGAACACACGCATGGTTTCTTCTATCACCTTGAAGATATGGTGTTTTGTAAGTGCAGAAGCAAAGATAATTGGGAAATCTGTAAATGGAGCAAAACGAGCACGAATGGCTTCTTCCATAATTTTTACAGATTTAGAAGTTCTTTCTTCTACTAAGTCCCATTTATTCACACACACCACAAGAGATTTTTTATTTCTTTGGATAAGAGAGAAAATATTTTGGTCTTGTCCTTCTATACCACGTGTGGCGTCTAACATCAATATACAAACATCTGAATTTTCTATAGCACGAATAGAACGCATTACAGAATAGAACTCAAGATCTTCATTTACTTTAGATTTCTTTCTAATACCCGCTGTATCAACTAGGTAGAAAGACTTTCCAAATTTATTGTATTGTGTATAAATAGAGTCGCGAGTAGTACCAGCAATATCTGTTACGATATTTCTTTCTTCACCAATGAAAGCATTGATAAGCGAAGATTTACCAGCATTTGGACGTCCTACCACTGCAATACGAGGTAGTGAAGCGTCGAAACCATCGTTGCTAAGTTCGTCTGGAAGTTGTTTAACGATTTCATCTAAAAGGTCACCTGTACCAAAACCACTAAGTGATGAAATACAGAATGGGTCACCAAGACCAAGTTTGTAAAACTCAGCAGAAGAGTAGATTAAATCGTTGTTATCTGTTTTGTTTACAACCAACAATACTGGTTTTTTACTAGTACGAAGCACTTTTGCTACTTCCACGTCTAGGTCGCAGATGCCACTTTGCACATCAACCAAGAACAGAATAAGTTCAGATTCGTCGATAGCAATTTTTACTTGTTGGTTAATGGCATCTTCGAAAATGTCGTCAGAGTTTGTCACCAAACCGCCTGTATCTACCACAGAAAACTCTTTTTTGCCCCACTCTGCTTTGCCGTATTGACGGTCACGTGTGGTGCCTGCTTCTTCACTTACAATAGCTCTACGAGATTCTGTTAAGCGGTTGAATAAAGTTGATTTACCTACATTAGGTCTTCCTACTATTGCTACTAATGCCATATATTAATTATTTAATTGGTAACCGAACATTTTTAATTGTTTGTCGCGATTACGCCAGTCTTTTTCTACTTTTACAAAAATTTCTAGGAACACTTTCTTTTGGAAAAATGTTTCTATATCGGTGCGAGCCATTATGCCTACTTTTTTCAGCATTGAACCGCCCTTGCCTATGATTATAGATTTTTGAGAGTCGCGTTCCACATAAATCACCGCATTTATGTGAATTATCTTTTTATCTTCAATAAATTTCTCAACCACCACTTCCGAAGAATATGGAATTTCTTTATCGTAAAGTTCCAATATCTTTTCGCGGATAATTTCTGTTACGAAAAATCTTGCAGGACGGTCTGTTAAAGCATCTTTATCGAAGTATGCAGGAGACTCAGGAAGAAGTTCTTTAATCTGAGCTAGTAAATTTTCAACATTGAATTTTTCTTTTGCGCAGATAGGAATAATACGGGCGTTTGGAAGCACACCTTTCCATTTATCTACCAAATCTTCAAGTTCTTTTTGAGAAGATAGTAAATCTATCTTGTTTATAATCAAGAAAATAGGAGTTTCCATCTTACGTACTTTTTCTAGAAAATCTAGATTTTTATCGTAAGACTCCACTGTATCTGTTACGTATAGAAGCACGTCGGCATCTTTAAATGCAGACTCAGAGGCTTCCAACATAGATTCTTGCAGACGATAATTTGGTTTTAATGCTCCTGGGGTATCAGAATACACAATCTGAAAATCTTCACCATTAACGATGCCCATAATTCTATGACGTGTGGTTTGAGATTTAGATGTGATAATAGAAATTCTCTCTCCCACCAAGGCATTCATTAATGTAGATTTACCCACATTTGGATTACCAACGATATTTACAAAACCTGCTTTATGCATATTAATCAAATTTGACCACAAAGATAGTAAAAAATATCTTTAACTCCTAACTTTTACAGAGTCCACTCTGTGAGATTAATCTCCGCTTCTATCTCATCCTCTACCTCGTCTGGGAGCGAGTGAAAGAAATCTATTCCCGTTTGTTTTTCTACCTCATCTATGGTTGTTACATAAGTGAGGATAGGTTTATCGTCTGCTACGTTTTCGCAAATAAATGCAAGTGTAGTCCAATTTTTTTACCTTTACGAAGTAGAACTTTGTAGAAAGCATCTGGAATAGCAATATTATGAGTATTTCCCATAAAAAGTGGGTCAGCAGACACTATCGGCCCTGTTACCACATAAACACTATCGTATTTATATGCCACATCGCGCACAAACGCCTCAATATCAGCCCAGTTATCACGATTTAAACTTCTATTTTGAGGACAAATATTTGAAGTATAAAAACTCTCTTTCATAGCTGTTTCGCTCCACTTCATAGAAGCAGCTGGAGCCATGTGTCCACGGTCCATTTTGTATGGATTGTTTGTGTAATCACTATGAAGAACTGGGTCTGCAACTAGTGGGTCTGGCGAAAATTTATTTTCTCTACCAAACTCACCATTACATCTTTCTTTTGTTAAAAGATACGACACCCAATTTGGAATATAGTATTCCTTATTATACCCTATTGTGATGGCATAATGTTTTAGAATCTGCTCATTCTCATTGTTGAGCGTAATAGGGTCATCAATTTTTACCCCAGCTATATTTATAGGTTCATTACCACTTTTGCACATTGACACAAGCGAGCAAAAACACGCCACAAACAACAGCAAAAACGCTTTATGTTTATTATTCATATTGTTTTTCATAGCGCAAAGATAGAGATTTTATTTTAAATTTTTACATCCATTTTCTAGAATTTTATTTTGCATTTTAGAATTTTTGTCGTATATTTGTAGAAAATTGAAACGATGAGAATATTTACAGAAAAACCACTGGTTGATTTCATAGAAAACAATCCTCAATATAGGGTTGCTCTGCAAGATTGGGCGTCTAAAGTAAAAAAATGCGAATGGGAAAGCATTCAAGAAATAACAAACGACTTTAGTAATGCTCAAATCATTGGAGACACACAGTGTATTTTCACATTTGATATAGAAGCGATTAATTTTTCTATCTCAACAATGTTTATAGGACAATATGTGTATGTTAGAGATATTGTTAGGGGTTAGGCAGTTAGGGGTTTTGTAGGGACCGACTGTAAGTAAAATTAGAAAATTAAATAAAACAATATATGGGTAAAATAGAAAACATAGAACAATACAACTGGGCGGTGAACCGCGTAGAAGAATTACTACAATCTCTTGGTGAAGACCCTGTTGAGTATGGCGGAAGAAAAATTGAATTAGAACTTTTGTCGGGTTTGGTTTCTGATTATTCAGAAGAAAATTTCAATATTGGCAAGCCAACTCTAGTAGAAGCTATGAAATTACGCATGGCTCAAATGGACCTTACACAAGGGCAACTTGCCAAACTCATTGGCGTAAGTCCATCAAGGGTGAGCGAATATCTCACTGGCAAATGTGAACCTACCCTAAAAATAGGTCGCGAGATTTGTAGTAAATTAAATATATCATCTGACATAATACTAGGAGTTTAGAATCATGAACCTACATACATTTTTACACGAGCAACTTGAAAAAGTTCCTGTGGCGAAAGCTAATTATGAGAAACTTAAACAAATAAAAACCAAGTCTTTTCAGTTTGATGGATATGAAATTTTCGTGCATTTCAATCCTGCACGAGCTGTGTCGTCACTTGCAAAATTAGATGCAAAAAGCATTGCAGAAAGACCTTGTTTTCTATGTCCTAAAAACAGAATAGAAGGACAGACAGCTATTGATTTTAAAGGGAAATATGAGATTTGTATCAACCCTTTCCCTATTTGCAATGAGCACTTCACTGTGGTTTCTAAACTTCACGAACCTCAAAGCATTGAAGGTAAAGTGCGTGATTTCCTAGATTTAGCAAAGGAATATTCAGATTTTATAGCGCTTTTCAATGGCTCAAAATCTGGCGCTTCTGCTCCAGACCACATGCATTTTCAACTTGTAAACAAGGATTATTTCCCATACGCAATAGAAACTCCAATGCCTGGAGTTATTGAAAAAATTGTTCTTCGTTCAAACAATGCAGACGAACTTGAGGCAAAAATAATTGCAGAAATAAGCAGACTTAACCATGAGGGCGAACTGCCTGCTAGCCATGTAAACCTATTTTGCGAATACAAAAACAACGAATGGGTGTTTACCATTTTCCCTCGTATCACACACCGTCCACGTCAGTTTTTCAGCGAAGGCGACGACCGCCTAATGATGAGTCCTGGAGCCATTGACATGACAGGTCACCTAATAGCTGCGCGCAAAGAAGATTTTGAAAAAATCACAAAAGAGGTGATTGTTGATATTTTTAAACAAATAAATAAATGTAAATTATGAATAAACTTATTTATAGAATACAAAGATTACTATAAACATCTTATAGGACAAAAAATTACAAGTATTTCAACTGGAGATAATCCATATATTAAATCGGAAGGATATAAAGGATATCGTGCGTTAGAGTGGATGGATGGAATAAATTTCTACATAGACAGTGTTAATTATAATAATATAGACGGACATATATTTTATCTTAGAAATGAAAAAAATGTATCAGGGAATTTTCCCATAACAATAGACGAAGATAAAGCATGGACTCTTGATTTAGCTTGGGTTTGTAATGGTTATTATGAAAAGATAAAAGAACTTTTTTTAAATAAAGAATTGGTATATATACATCGTGACCAAGAATATGATTTACGTCCATATAGTATTACTGATAGATTTATGGATTACACAACTAATAAAAATTTAACAAAAATAATACCTTACAATAGTATTTGGAAATGCACAGATGTATTAGTTCTTCCTAATGAGTTTACAGAAATTGGCCTTAATAGAGTTGTCTTAAATATTGAAAATGCACAATTTGGGAAATACTACATCTTCGTCTCAGAACTATTTAGATTAAAAGAATATAAGAAAAACAAATTCTTAACTATGGAAGATTACCATAAGTATAAAGCAACACAAAATAAATTATTAGCCGAAGCAAAAGCTAAAGCAGCAAAAGCTGAAGAAGAAAGAAAAAAAGCAGATTTAGAACGAAAAATACGTATTATATCAACTTATGGAGAATATTACGGGAATCTCATCCTCAAGGGAAAAATAATTATCGGAATGAATAAAGAACAATGTATAGAAGCGATAGGCAGACCATATAAAATCAACAGAACTACAACAAAATCAATGATATATGAGCAATGGGTATATGCAACAAAATATCTTTATTTTGAAAATGGGGTATTAACAACCATACAAGACTAAAAACACAATTTCTAATAAAATGGAAAAATTAGAATTAGGAAAATTTATTGTACAATTAATGATCCAATGCTGGGAGAGATTAATATTCTTTACCATATGCAATCAAGGTGAAGCTATCATAAAAAAACGTTTAGGTTATCCCATTAAATGGAGGACTAAGCCTGGATTTTATTGGAAACTTCCACTTATAGATAATTTTGACAAAGTTGACATGAGAAGTAAATATGTTCAATTTTGTGCTCATTCTTTTCATATAACATTAACAGAAGAAAAATCTATTATCCCCTATAATATACTTATTGACTTCCAAGCTGAATATAATGTGGTGAATCCATTAGTAATATATGAAACTACAGGTTTTATGTATGAGGAAGACATCACAACATCATACATTAGTAACACCATACACGCTCACATTTCTAAATTAATCAACCAAAAAACAATAATATCATACAAAGATATAGAAGCACTATTTATAGAATTAAGCAACAAACTAAAAATTGACAAATACACTTCTTGTAAAGAGACTGAATTCGATAATAATTTTTTTAAAAGAAAAAGAATTAACATTGATATAAGTAAATGCATTTCTATTAGCAATATTGTACTAACATCATTTGATAAAAATATCTCAATTAGAACTACCATATAGAAAAATATGAATAAATTTGATTCAATAAAAAATCCACATATAGTTAAATCCAATAACATAAATCTTGACTCTGACTACACTAAATGGATTGCAGAATTAAAACACCGTTATCGTTCTGCACAAGTAAAAGCATCTGTAAGGGTTAATGCAGAAAAACTTCTATTCAACTGGGAACTTGGTCGTGATTTAGTTCAAAAGAAAGCTGAAGAACGTTGGGGTGCAGGAGTTGTAGAGCAAATTAGTTTAGATATGAAACGTGAGTTTCCAGAGGCCGAAGGATTCTCTACATCTAATCTTTGGTATATGAAAAAATGGTATTTGTTTTATACTAACCAGAAACCATCTACAAAACTCCAACAACTCATTGGAGAAATAACATCTTCCATCAATAAGATAGAAATAAGACTCCAACAACCCGTTGGAGAATCCCAACAACAATCTAATTCTAACATTGTTAATAAGATAAGAGTGGATTTCCCTCAAATATTTTCACTCGTTCCTTGGGGACAACATATAGAAATAATCACACGAACCCAAAGTCTTGAAGAAGCTTTTTTCTATATTAATCAAGTTATAGATAAAGGGCTAAGCAGAACAGCTCTTGTCAATTGTATCAAAGCGAACCTCTACGAACACCAAGGTAAAATCATAAACAATTTCAACGAACACCTACCAGAATTACAAAGCAAGTTAGTACAAGAGGTGTTAAAAGAAAACTATGACTTTGGATTCGCTTCAGTAGAACATTGCGTATACGAAGAAGCAGAATTGGAAAATGCTTTAACAAAAAATATTACAGATCTATTATTAGAATTAGGAAACGGATTTGCATTTGTTGGTCGTCAAAAAGAGATTTATGTAGGCGGACGTACACGCAAAATTGATCTTTTATTTTATCATATCCGTTTGCGTTGTTATATTGTTTGCGAATTAAAGGTAAAACCATTTGAACCAGAATTTACAGGTAAATTAAACTATTATGTAAATGCTGTAGATGAATTATTAAAAACGAATGACGACAATCCTACAATAGGACTGCTTGTTTGCTCTGATATGAATAAAATAGATGTTCAATGGTCGTTCAAAGGGATAAACACTCCTATGGGTGTAGCAACATACAACAATATTAAAATCAAAGACGCCCTTCCTAGCCAAGAGCAACTTGCTGAACGAGTTCAATTACTACAAAAAGAATTACAAGAGACTAAACGTCTGATGAATAAAAATAAATAAAATGAGCACAATACGTGTTGGAATATATACAAGAGAGAGGATTCGCGCTGTATTCCATGGGGAGTACAAGCACGGAGAAGAAGTGATAAGCGGAGAAAAGGAAATCTGCGAGGCTGGTTGGTACATTCCAATTAGCGAAGATTGCAGTTTTTCGCTAATGGATGTAACTATTGGTATAGATTTTCATTGGGAAAGAAACGAAACACAAAGATTTAAAGGTAGCCTTGAAGTGTTAAAACAAGCAGATGGCGGACTTACTGCTATAAATATTCTTGACATAGAAGATTATCTGCAAAGTGTAATTTCTTCTGAGATGAGTGCGACCTCACACATTGAACTACTTAAAGCACATGCAGTAATTTCACGTAGTTGGGCTATATGTAAAATTCAACGTTCACTTCAAGGCAAAGCATTTGCCACATACGACACAGAAGACAAACATATTTGCTGGTATGGTAGTGAACCACATATTGGTTTTGATGTATGCGCCGACGACCACTGCCAACGCTATCAAGGCCTACGTGCAAAAGATCACAAAAATGCGATTAAAGCGGTGAATGAAACAAAAGGAGAAATACTTGTATCTCCCTCAAACCCAGAGGATTCGACAGGCTCAACCACCGATTTTAAAATCTGTGATGCTCGCTACTACAAATCATGCGGAGGGGTAACAGAAGAGTTTGAAACTTGTTGGGAGGATACTCACTATGAATATCTCACTCGAGTAACAGATGGTAATGATTGCTCACTAGACCTCAGCAAAGAAGAAAATGCAAGTGAGTGGATTATGTCTTCGCCAGAAGCGTTTTGCAATACCAGCGACAAAGAAATTTTAGGTCAAGTACTCAACGACTACGACCAAGAAACCATAGATTTTTATCGTTGGAAGGTAAGTTACACCACAAATGAACTTAGCACACTTATCTGTAAAAAATCTGGCATCGATTTTGGCGAAATTCTTTCGCTAGAGCCTATTAAAAGAGGAGTTTCTGGCAGAATTTATGAATTAAAAATAGTAGGAACAAAGAAAACCCTTATAGTAGGCAAAGAGTTAGAAATACGTAAATGGCTTTCTGAAAGTCATTTATACAGTTCGGCCTTCATTGTAGAAAAAGAAAATGACAACTTCATCCTTTATGGTGCTGGTTGGGGACACGGAGTGGGTCTTTGTCAAATTGGCGCTGCCGTAATGGCAACCAAAGGCTATACCTACAAAGAGATTTTGGCACACTACTATCCCAATACAATAATCGCCGTAGGCAATTAGGCCTCAACGAGTCAATATTTCTATAAATCAACAAATAAACATTAAACAATGAACAACACAACAAAACTCTATAGAAACCCATGGGCTTGGATTCCAAGTCTTTATTTAGCAGAAGGATTCCCATACGTGCTTGTGATGACCGTATCGGTTATACTTTACAAAAACCTTGGCATAGGCAATGCCGAAATAGCATTTTATACTAGTTGGCTTTATCTGCCATGGGTAATAAAACCATTCTGGAGCCCAATGGTAGATTTGATAAAAACAAAACGCTGGTGGATTTATAGTATGCAACTACTTTTGAGCGTGGGACTTACTGGTATTGCATTTTCATTACCAACCAACTATTTCTTTCAAGCATCACTGGCTTTTTTCTACCTTATGGCATTTAGCTCTGCTACGCACGATATTGCAGCAGACGGTTTTTATATGCTAGGACTAAACGAAAAAGACCAATCGCTTTTTGTGGGAATTAGAAATATTTTCTACCGTCTATCTAATATTTTCGGTCAAGGAGTATTAGTAATGATAGCAGGATATTTAATCAAAAAACTAGACAATCCTGCTCTTGCATGGTCGTGGGTGTTTGGGTTTTGTGCTATACTTATGATAATTATGGCCGTTTACCATTACTTTATACTACCTCGTCCGCAAAACGATACCGTCAGTAGTGATAGAAACCTAAAAGAACTTTTTACCTCGTTTTTTAGCAAAAAAGGCATTTGGATTTCACTTGCATTTATACTTCTTTACAGACTTGGCGAGGCTCAACTTACAAAAATTGCTTCACCATTCTTGCTTGAAGCACGTGAAAACATGGGGCTAGGCATTGACACAGAAACTGTAGGTCTTATCTATGGCACTATAGGTGTGGCAGCACTGCTTCTTGGAGGCATAGTTGGCGGCATAGTGGCATCTAAATATGGTCTTAAAAAGTGGATATGGCCAATGGTTTTAGCTATGAATATTCCAAACCTTGCCTATGTATATTTGGCATACGCCCTGCCAGAAAATATTTGGATTGTAACTTCTTGCATTGCCGTTGAACAACTTGGCTACGGATTTGGTTTCACAGCATTTATGCTATACCTAATTCAAGTGTCTAAAGGTCCTTATCAAACTGCACACTACGCACTTTGCACAGGTTTTATGGCACTAGGTATGATGCTTCCAGGCATGGTAGCAGGCTACATTCAAGAACTTCTAGGCTATAATCAGTTCTTTATTTGGGTTTGCATTTGCACTATCCCTGGTATGCTATTAATCCCTAAACTAAAGATAGAGTAACACAACAAATAAAGGGGCTGACTTCAAAAGTCAACCCCTTTTCTTTTTCAGTAAATTTTACTACTCAATATACACAGGACGTATGGTTACGCCATAATAGCGGTCGGTTCTGCTCCAAGAGGTGTCACCATCTTTAGAGACATATAAAGCATAAGCATCAAAAGGAGTTAACTTGTGCACTTGGTTTGACCAATAGTAACAAGCTGAGTAAAGGTCATTATGTTTCACTCCCTT
Organism: Candidatus Enterocola sp.; assembly: GCA_045611845.1. Taxonomy (GTDB): domain Bacteria; phylum Bacteroidota; class Bacteroidia; order Bacteroidales; family Paludibacteraceae; genus Enterocola. Next base: position 31,947 of record JAZKXZ010000032.1, read on the forward strand.
TATATAACCTGTTGCTGGCAAGAAAATGCTATTTGCATTTATAGTACTTATCACTTTATAACCAAACACTCCATTTTCAGAAGTCCATACCCACAAACATTTATTACTTAGTTCTTCAAATTCTTCTGTTGTAGGAATGCGCCAATTGCCACCTAGTTTCACGTTTGCAGCGTCATCAGAAAGTTCTAAGACAACTTTATTATCCACATCACCATAGAATATACTCGTACAATACTTTGTTTGGGTATTTTCTTCTCCTTCACACCATTTGTAAGTAGTCCAATCATAAAATTCTTTAGATTCTGTTTCACCCCAAGAATAATATTTACCTAGATCTTCTGGAGTTTTTGCACCCACATTGCAAGTAGCCCATTTCACAGAAAGTCCTAAATCTACATACTTAGGAGCATCAGGTTCTTTCTCTTTACAACCTACCAGAAAGAATGGTAAGCAAGTCAATACACAATAAAATAGTTTTTTCATAATTAATAGGTTTATATAGTTATTTATAATTTTCCTAGCAACGCTGCCATATCGGGTAGTACCACATCCGCTCCAGCTTGCCAAAGGTCGTCGTCGGAAAGGATGCCAGTGTTTACTGCTACGGTAAAAATACCAGCACCTTTTGCAGAACGCACACCTAGAGGAGCATTTTCCACTACCATAGCCTCATTTGGCTGAAGCCCTGCTTTTTCAAGCGCCATTAAATATGGTTCTGGGTCTGGCTTGCCTTTTTTTACGTCGTATGCAGTAACCATTTTCTCCTTACAGAAAGTATTTGGAAAATAATGATTTAGAGTATCAAGCAAACTCGCTTGGCCTGAGCCTGTTACAATATAAATTTCTAGTCCTAAAGATTTTACTTTATCTAGCACCTCAGCCATACCACGCATAGGGATAGGGTCGCCCATAGAGTCAAAAATACGACTTTTATTGGCATAAATACGTTTAATATCTTCCTCGGTAGGCACGTTTCTACCATGAGCTAAATATACATCGGTCACTGTTCCAGAACCAGTTCTACCCTCTTGCAAGTAAACCTCATATTCAGAAAATGGTAAACCTTCCAGTGCCATTGCTTCACTCCACGCTTTTGCATGACGAGGCATTGAGTCAAAAATCACCCCATCCATATCAAAAAACACTGCTTTTATCTCTTTTGAAAAATTCATTAGAAACTGCTTTAAATTTTTGCACAAAATTACAAAATACATTCCAATTATTTTATATCTTTGTTCTTTAAATTTATTATAAAAGAAACATCTATGAAAAGCATTAAATTAGTATTCTTTATCGTTTCTGCTATAATTCTAACTTCATGTATTGGCGAACCAACAAGTAGCCCATATATACAAGTGAGAAATTTGGCAATCAACTCAAATAAAATAGAGAGTACAGCAACACCAGTTCCTGTAGGAGATACTCTAAAAATCACACTAGACCTTTATGGTTATTCAGACGACTTAATTTACTTTAATGTAAATACAGACAGAGAATATGCAAAAGATTCTATCGATGACCAAGAGGCATTTCTAGAGTTTTGCAACCCGCTGTACACCAACGTAAAAGAAGGAACATATAGTTTCAACCCTGGCATACAAAATATGCACCTAACATTGTTCCTAATAGCAAAACGTGCAAAAGAGGATGAAAAATCAAAAATTCCTGTAAGCTTGAGCATTAAAAGCGCTTGCGATGCAAAAGAGGAGTTCAATCCTTATTATTTGAATTTTAATTATTACATAACAGCAACTAAAGAATGAAACAATTAAAAGAACTCGTAAGAGAAAATATTTGGGAACTTAAGCCATATTCATGTGCAAGGGACGAATTTAAAGGGGAAGCTAAAGCATATTTAGATGCGAATGAGAATCCATTTAACACATTATACAACCGCTATCCAGACCCTCTTCAATGGGCTGTAAAAGAAAAAATTGCAGACATTAAGTATGTGAAACCTAGCCAAATTATGCTTGGTGTGGGTAGCGACGAGCCTATCGACCTTATCTTCAGAGTGTTCTGCGAGCCAAAAGTGGACAATGTGGTAGCTATTAACCCTACCTACGGTATGTATGGCGTGTGCGCAGACATCAACAACGTAGAATACAAACAAGTAAACCTAGAGGCAGATTATTCTCTAAATGCCGACAAAGTACTAGCTGCTGTAGATAAAAATACAAAAGTTATTTTCCTTTGTTCTCCAAACAACCCAACTGGCAATCTACTAAACACCACAGAAATAGAAAAGATTCTTAAAGGATTCGATGGCATTGTGGTAATCGACGAAGCTTACATCGACTTTTCAGACAAAGCAAGTTGGATTTCAAAACTAAGCAAATACCCTCAAATGGTTATTCTTCAAACCTTCTCTAAGGCTTGGGGACTTGCAGCCGCACGTTGTGGTATGGCATTTGCTTCAGAAGAAATTATCTCATTCTTCAACAAAGTAAAATATCCTTACAACATAAATATCCTTACCCAAAAACTTATTCTAGAAAAACTAGAACAAATAGAAGTAAAAAACAATTGGGTAAAAGAAATACTATCTCAACGCACATTAATGATAGAAGAACTAAAACAACTTTCTATCGTTAAACACATCTACCCTTCTGACTCAAACTTTATACTAGTGAAAGTAGATGACGCGAACCAACGCTACGCTCAACTAGTAGAAAAAGGCATAATCGTGCGCAATAGAAATAGCGTAACACTTTGTGAAAACTGCTTACGCATAACAATTGGCACTGCCCAAGACAACAAAGAACTATTAAACGCACTTACATCACTAGCATGAAAAAGAAAGCACTTTTTATAGACCGCGACGGCACTATTATTATAGAACCACCTATTACCGAACAAGTTAATAGCTTAGACGAAATGACATTCCTTCCAGGAGTGATTCGCAACCTATACTTTATTGCTAAAAACTTGGATTTTGAACTAGTTATGGTTACAAACCAAGACGGTTTAGGCACAGAAAACTACCCACAAGAAGTGTTTGACTCAGTTCAAAATAAAATGCTAGAAGTGCTTGAAGGAGAAGGCATTACATTCTCTGCTATCCACATTGACAAGTCATATCCACACGAAGGTCTTGCTACTCGCAAACCAGGTACAGGTATGCTTACAAGATATATGGACGGCAGCTACGATTTAGAAAATAGTTTCGTAATTGGCGACCGCCTAACAGACGTGAAACTAGCACAAAACCTCGGTTCTAAATCTATCCTAATCACCTCTGAACTAGGCAATTCAGAAGCAACATTTGAAGCAGAAAACTGGGACCAAATAGCAGAATTCCTATTCGCAGGCGAACGCAAAGCTACTGTTGCCCGCAAAACAAAAGAAACCGACATCAACATTGCCATAAACCTAGACGGCAACGGCAAAGCCAACATTAGCACAGGTTTAGGTTTCTTTGACCATATGCTAGAACAAATTGCAAAACACGGCGGCATCGACCTAGACATTAAAGTAATTGGCGACACTTACGTGGACGAGCACCACACCATAGAAGACACTGCAATTGCACTTGGCGAAGCACTTTACATTGCACTTGGAAGCAAAAGAGGTATTGAACGCTATGGCTATAGCCTACCTATGGACGACTGCTTATGTAGTGCTGTTTTAGACTTTGGCGGACGTGCTTGGCTTGTGTGGGACGCAGAATTTAAACGCGAAAAAATAGGCGAAATGCCAACAGAGATGTTCCTACATTTCTTTAAATCGCTAAGCGATTCTGCAAAAATGAATCTAAACATTAAAGCAGAAGGTGACAACGAACACCACAAAATAGAAGGCATCTTTAAAGCATTGGCAAGAGCCCTAAAAATGGCTATAAAAAGAGACATTTATAAATATGAGCTTCCTAGTACAAAAGGAATGCTATAAAATGCCACAATTACACTTTATATTTATAAAAAAAGTACTATCTTTGCACAAATTTTGTATAATTTAAGAAAATGAACCAACTATCTAACAGATTAAACGCTCTTTCTGAGTCAGAAACCTTAGCTATGTCTCAAAAAAGTGCTGAGCTTAAAGCACAAGGCATAGATGTGATTAATTTAAGTGTGGGTGAACCAGACTTTTTCACACCAGACCATATAAAACAGGCAGCTAAGGAAGCAGTTGATAACAACTTTTCTTTCTATTCTCCAGTTCCTGGTTATCCAGCGCTTCGCAACGCTATCGTAGCTAAACTTAAAAACGAAAATGGTTTAGATTACACTCCAGCACAAATCGTATGTTCTGGCGGTGCAAAACAATCTGTATGTAACGCTATTTTATGTTTAGTTGACAAAGGTGACGAAGTTATCATTCCTGCTCCATATTGGGTAAGCTACGTAGAAATGGTAAAACTTGCAGAAGGTACCAATGTTATCGTTGAAGCTGGTATTGAACAAGACTTCAAAATCACCCCAGAACAACTAGAAGCTGCTATCACTCCAAAAACCAAAGCGCTTATTCTTTGTTCTCCTTCAAACCCTACAGGTAGTGTTTATTCAAAAGAAGAACTTCAAGCACTTGCTACAGTGCTAGCTAAATATCCAAATGTATATGTTATCGCAGACGAAATCTACGAACACATCAACTACATTGGCAGACACGAAAGCATCGCCCAATTTGAAGAAATCCGCGACCGCGTGGTTATCATCAATGGTGTTTCTAAAGCTTACGCTATGACAGGTTGGCGTATTGGTTGGATTGCTGCTCCACTATGGATTGCTAAAGCTTGCAACAAACTTCAAGGTCAATACACTTCTGGTCCTTGCTCAGTGGCTCAAAAAGCAGCAGAAGCGGCTTACACTGGTAGCCAACAATGCATTGCAGATATGCGCGCAGCATTCGAACGCAGAAGAAACCTTGTTCTTGATATGCTAAAAGACATCCCAGGTCTTCAAGTAAACGAACCAAAAGGTGCATTCTATGTATTCCCAAAATGTAGCTCATTCTTTGGTAAAGTTGCTCCTAACGGCAAAGCTATCAACGACGCTGCAGACCTAGCAATGTACTTACTAGAAGAAGGTCACGTAGCATGTGTAGGTGGTGGCGCATTCGGTTCTCCTGAATGTATCCGTATGTCTTATGCTACATCTGACGAAAACCTAGTTAAAGCATTCACTCGCATCAAAGAAGCTTTAGCAGTTTTAAAATAAAACTAAATACACCTTAATAATAAAGGGCAGCACTCCAATAGAAGTGTTGCCCTAATTTTTTAGTGTGCCTATAAGCCGGGTTCTGTACCTTAACAAAAAGGCGTTTGTCATTTATCTACTACTACCCTCGCGAGTAGTCTCTAGCAACCTACCCCCTGACATCGGACGGACAGCCCTACATGCGTCAGTATACTTGGTCTTGCAATCCGTGGTACGCACAGCCATATATGTTGCCATATACGCTGGTGGGCTCTTACCCCACCTTCTCACCCTTACCCTATGCGGGCGGTTATTTTCTTCTACGCTCACCTACCATCACTGATAGCTTCTACTTTCAGAAACACGGTGTCCTATATTGCCCGGACTTTCCTCTTTTTTTACCCCGAAGGGCAAAACCAGCGACAAACCGTCACACTAATTTTCTATTAAGACTGCGAAGATACTACTTTTTGGCTAGCATTTCAAAAAATATCGATTTATTTTTTATTTTCATTTTGAAATTCACATAAGTTTTTACTATATTTGCACTTTATTTGCCCGAAAACTATTTATATTAGATATGAGACAGCTTAAAATCGTAAAATCCATTACTAATCGTGAAAGTGCTTCCTTAGATAAGTATCTTCAAGAAATTGGTCGTGAAGGCCTTATTGTCGTAGAAGAAGAAGTAGAACTGGCTCAACAGATAAGGAAAGGTGACCGCCGCGCATTAGACAAATTGGTTCGTGCCAACTTACGTTTCGTTGTTTCTGTAGCAAAACAATATCAAAACCAAGGTTTAAGTCTTCCAGACCTTATCAACGAAGGCAACTTAGGTCTTATCAAAGCTGCAGAGAAATTTGATGAAACTCGTGGTTTTAAGTTTATCTCTTACGCTGTATGGTGGATTCGTCAATCTATTCTTCAAGCATTAGCTGAACAATCACGTATTGTACGTCTTCCACTCAACCAAGTAGGTTCGTTAAACAAAATCAACAAGGCATTTTCTCGTTTCGAACAAGAACACGAACGTCGCCCTTCACCAAAAGAACTTTCTGAAGAACTAGACATTCCTGTTGACAAAATTGCAGACACTTTAAAAGTATCTGGTCGTCACATTTCAGTGGATGCTCCATTCGTAGAAGGCGAAGACAATAGTTTGCTAGACGTACTTGTAAACGAAGAATCTCCTATCGCAGACCGCGAACTTATGAACGAATCACTTTCTAAAGAAATTGATAGAGCTCTAAACACTCTAAGCGAAAGAGAAAAGAAAATCATCGTTTGTTTCTTCGGTATTGGTTGCCAAGAAATGACACTAGAAGAAATCGGAGATAAATTTGGCTTAACTCGCGAACGTGTTCGTCAGATTAAAGAAAAAGCTATCAGAAGATTAAAAAGTAGCGCACGTAGCAAATTACTAAAAAGTTATTTAGGATAAAACTAACAAGAGGTTGACATTGCGTCAGCCTCTCTTTTTAAACATACACTATGCAATCAGTTTGGATATCAGCTATCGGCCTATGCCTAGCTTCTGTTTTTGGTTCTATTATTGGACTTTTATTTAAAGGACTAAGCCATAAATGGAACGACCTTATTATGGGATTTTGTGCAGGCATTATGCTTGCAGCATCTGTAGTAGGTCTTATTTTGCCAGCAACAGAAATGGCAGGCGCATCAAACTGGTGGCAAGTGGCAATAGGTGTAACACTTGGTGCTATATTCTTAAACTTACTCGACCACATTACACCACACTTACACAAACTTACAGGCCTAGAAACCGAAGACCATGTAAATAACAAACATCTAAATAAAATCCTTCTTTTTGTGCTTGCCATTGCTATACACAAACTACCTGAAGGCATTGCCGCAGGTGTAGGATTCAACAACAGTACAGACGATGCAGCATGGAGCGTTACATTTGGTCTTGCGCTGCAAAATATTCCAGAAGGTATGGTGGTAATTTCGCCTCTACTACTAGCAGGCGTAAGCCGATGGCGTACATTCTTTATCTCGCTTTCTATCGGTGTACTTGAAATTATTGGAGTATGGATTGGATATGGTTTAGGAGCCATTTCACTTGTTATGCTACCTGTAATGCTTGCCTTTGCCGGAGGCGCAATGCTGTACGTAATAAGCGATGAGATGATTCCTGAAACTCATGCCCACGGCTACCACAAAGCAGCCACCTACGCCCTCCTAGCCGGCTTCATGACACTAGTCTTCATGGAAGGCGCAATGTAAGATTATATCCTCTCTAGCACTGTTTCTATCAGTTTTTTCATGTAGGGGTTGTAGTCGCCAATGAAGCGTTTGCCAAAGCGATTTGCGATGATAAGGCAAATGGTTAAGGCTTTATGGCCAAGCATAGCAGAAAGACCTGCAATGGCAGAACCTTCCATTTCAAAATTGGTTATCTTATGCCCTTTATAATCGAAGTTTATAATTTTATTGTTTAGTTCGGCGTCTAAAAGTGGCAGACGAATTGCCCTGCCTTGCGGGCCATAAAATCCTGGAGCAGAAATTGTCACACCACGCACCATATCATCCGCTGCAATTCTGTCAAGAAGCTCTTCAGAATCTTTCACCACGTATGGATATGCAAATTTAGAAGAATAACCTGTTTGGGCAATAAATGCTTCGCTAAAATCTTCACAGATAACATTTTCACTATCAGCATAATAATTCAATAAACCATCAAAACCAAGCGAGTATTCAGAAGCAACAAAAGTGCCCTCTGGAACAAACTCTTGCAAGCCACCAGAAGTGCCAATTCTTACAAGCGTAAGTGAAGTTTTTTCTGCCTTATCTTCGCGGCTCTTCAAATCGATATTTACAAGTGCATCAAGCTCGGTAAGTACAATATCAATATTGTCTGTACCAATGCCTGTAGAAAGCACAGTTAGGCGTTTGCCTTTGTAAGAACCTGTCACCGTTCTGAACTCCCTATTTTCCACACGACACTCTATGGTATCAAAAAATGATGCCACAAGATCTACCCTATTTTGGTCGCCAACAAGTATTATTTTGTCAGAAATTTGCTCTGGCAACAAATGCAAATGAAACACCGATCCATCAGCATTTAGAATTAATTCCGAAGGTGCGTACATAATTGTGATATTTTTTTGTAAATATAAGGATTTTATCGAAAATTTTTGAAAAAAAAAATGTATTTTTGCACCTTAAAATAGTTCTATC